>NZ_JBIVED010000015.1:0-264121 GCF_044747445.1 Streptomyces sp. NPDC090083
CTCCAAAACCTGCTGATGTGCTGGACCGGCACCTGCACCACCTGCGGCCGCCCCCTCACCACCAGCAGAACCAGAACCTAACGAAGCACTACTAGAACTCGCACAAATAAGGGTGCCTGAACTGGGATGACTCCCGTCAGGCACCCTTTGCTGTGACCACTCGGGCGGCTACGAGAAGTACCCCCCTCCACTCCCTTTCCTCCCGCGGCTGGGCTGCCGCCGCAGGCCTGGCGCGCCTCGGACGCCGGACCTCGGAGGTTCAGACGCCGTGGTCAGGGTTTCGTCGTGCTCGGTGTCGATAGATTCCCCACTGATCAGGATTTGATCATCGTGAGTCAGCATGGGTTCGGCACTGGTGTATGACGTGCAGTCAAAAGTCACAGGAGCACGAATGAATCGTTCTTCGCTGATCACGGACAGAGAGGTCCTGGTTTTTCTCGACCGAAGGCAAAAGGTGCAGTACGGAAGTCCTGAGTTCTTCCGTCAGTTCGGCGGTTCGGCCGAGGAGCTGCACGGAAAGCCGTTCCGTCACCTCATAGCACCGCATCTGCGCGAGACTCTCAACCAGCATCTGAATCAGCTGCTGGCCGGTACTCGGGACCAGTTCAGTCGGCACATAGCGCTGCTGCGCCGCTCCGCCTCGCCGCTCGACGCCGCGCTCACCGCCACGGCCCTCTACGGGAGTTCGCCGGACAGGGCCGTGGTCGTACAGCTCGCCCGGCCCGTGGACGAGCCCTCCGAGGCGGCGACGGGCGACGGCCCGAGCATCAGCGAGATGGCGGCCAGGGTGCTGGAGGGCACCGCGGCCGGCCTGACCACGGAATTCCTGGCCGCGCGCCTGTTCGTCAGCCGTCAGACCGTTGAGTACCACATCTCGCGCATGCTGCGGCAGTTCGAGACACCGAATCGAGTGGCCCTCATCGCCCACGCCTATTCGACGGGAATGCTCCGGACCAATTCCTGGCCGCCGCGCGTCGCGGACGAGCGCATCAAATAGGGGACCTGACGGATCAGGCTCCGCGGCCCCGTAGGTCTGTCGGCCGATCACGTGTCACCGTTTCACAGAATGGGGTAGGAGTGGAGCTCACCGACAGCGCATGGCTGGAAGGCGGAATGCTTCTCACAGGTGCCGACCGGGGCAGAGCCGCCGAGGCCGGTCCGACGCAGCTGAATCTCCTGGGCCCGCTCGAAATCCTCGTATCGGGCGTCACGATGTCCCCGGGCGGAGCGAAACCGCAGATCCTCTTCGCCTACCTGTGTCTCAACGTCAACCGGCACGTCTCGGTCGGCAGCCTCATAGAGGCCACCTGGGGCGAGCGGCCGCCGTCGAGCGCCAGGAAGAACCTCCAGCTGTACGTCAGCCGGCTGCGCGGGCAGTTCAAGCGCGCGACCGACGTGCACCTGATCACGACCGGCGACGGCTACCAGCTGTCGGCCGAGTCGGACCAGGTGGACCTGGAGCGGTGCCAGCGACTGTGGCGGCTCGGCAAGGAACGTCTCCATCATGGCGCGCCCAAGGAGGCGGGCAGGCTCTTGCGCGAAGCCATCCAGTTGTGGCGGGGCAAGCCCCTGAGCGGCCTCACCAAGACGCTGTTCATGCAGGGCGAGGCCGCCAAGCTGGAACAGTTCAGGCTCGGTCTGCTGATGAACTACTTCCAGGCGCAGCTCGCGAACGGCCAGCACTTCGAGATCATCCCTGAGCTCCTCGCCGCCGTCGCCGACCACCCGCACCAGGAACGGCTGCGGGCCGATCTCATGCTGGCCCTGTGGCGGTCGGGACAGCGCGACGCCGCACTCGCGACCTACCGCGAGGCGTACCAGCTCCTGGCCGACGAGCTGGGAATCAGCCCGGGCCGGCAGCTGCACGCCCTGCACCAGGCAGTCCTGGCCGACGACACGGAAGGCCTGTGGAGCGACGCGAGCCGGTGCCTGTAGCGGGTGCCTATCCGCCCCTGCCTGATCGTCCCCGGCGCTGTGCACTCACGCACGCGCGCCGGGCCAAATCCACTGCCTCACCTGCGGATTGATCGCCAGTTGATCGCGGACTGCCATCATGACGAAGCCCTGCGAGACCCGGCGGGCTCGCAGTCCGGAAACAGCAGAGAAACGAGCATAATCAGTGACTTCATTCAAAAGCCAACTATCGTCGCTCATTCGTCCTTCGTTCGCGACGCTGGCACTGACGGTCGTCCTGACCGGATCCGTCGGCGGCTCGCCGGCGCTCACGGCGCCGGTCCGGTTGTCCTCGAACGTGACGAATCACGGCACGCTGGCCATGGAAAACCCTCGGATCGATTGGAACGGCACGGGTTCCGACTGCGAGAAGTGCAGCGCGCAGTGACGGTGGCAGGGACATGCTCTCCTGGCGCCGGCCGCCCGTTCACCGGCGATCGGTGTACTCGTCGGCAAGGTCGCTGAGCGAGACCGGTACGCCCGGCGCGGGCAGTGTCGCGAGCCTGCTCCGCCGGGCGTGGTCCACCAGGTCCTGCGGGGTCAGACCCGCCACCGTCTTGCCGACATGGTCGAGCATGGCGGTGGCGGCGGCGAGGAGGGCGTCCTCGTCCAGCGGGCGGGCCTCGACGGCCAGGGCCTTGGCCGAGAGCTTCTGCAGGCTGCGGAACAGGTCGCCTTTGTGGACCTCACGGATCGTCAGTGAAAGGTGCGCCGACAGGCCGCCACTGCCGACCGCCTCGTGCGGGAATCCGCGGGGAATGTAGAGGACCTGCCCCTCGCGCACGGTGCCGCGCAGCACCTCGGGGGGCAGGTTGCCGTCGTCGTGCAGCCGTCCTTCCTGCCAGTTGCCGTCCGTCGGTCCCTGACGGACGCGCCAGTCCTTGCTGCCGCCCAGTTGAAGGACGAGCACGTCGGCGTCGTCGCGGTGGAGCGGAGCCCCCTGGGCGCCGGCCGGGGTGACGAAGCAGAAGGCTTCCACCGGTCGCTGGAGTTCGGCCGACAGCCGGGCGAGGAGATCACGGGTGGGGCTGTGCCACTGGTCGATCCGGCGCATGAGCAGGGTCGAGCCCCGCTCGATCAGCGCCCGTATCTTCCCCTGGTCCGCGAACCCCGCGTAGGGAGTGTTGTTCACGGAGCGCGCCGAGAAGTACTCGTCGGCGGGAAGCGGACCTTCGGGGCCTGTCATCTCCATGTAGGGCTCGTGCAGGAAGCCGGTGGCGAGGGCGTCGTCCACGTCGGTGAGGGTGAACGGACTGGCCAGCGGACCGTCGGGCGTGAAGATGCCGGGGCGGCGGCGCCAGTGATCGGCGGCGAAGGCCGCGGGGTCGCCGACCCATTGGGCCAGTGTCGTGGCGTGAGCGATGTTCATGTGGGGTCTTCCTTCGCGTACTTGGACGGCGTCCGCCGAGATCCGTGGGGCCGGCGTGCGGTCGGGGCTCGCTGCTAGAACCGGCGTCGTTGCGTCTCGAAGATCCGGACCCTTCCGCCGGTAGTCACGGGAAGGAGGCCCTTCGGCATCAGGACCACCTCCGACACGTGCAGGCCGAGGGCGCGCAATCGTTGCTCGAATTGCTCGAATTGCTCGGTGCGCGTCGTACGCGTGGCAGGGGCGGGTGCCGCGATGAGTCCCTGGGCGATCGCGGCCGGCGGGACGGCGGCGGAGGTCTCGTCGTTCGGCGGCGCCAGGGGCACCAGGGGGCACCCGCCCAACGGGTTCCGCGTCCAGTCGGCGCGGCACGCGGGCGGCCGTGCCCGCGACGCGGTCCAGTTCGCCGGAGGTCGGACGGTGACCGGCCCCGCCTGCGCCCCGGCGGGTCGACGCGGTGGCGTCCGGCCTGTGCCGCGCATGCTGCCGGTGCCGTACCGGGACGGTGTCACGGTCCTGGACGGCTCCGGGGTCACGTCCTGCCATGGGGCGCGCTCCGTGCCAGGGCCGTGAGGTCGGCCCGCCTCAGCTTGCCGCTGGGCGTACGCGGCAGGGAGCCCGAGGCCGCCAGGACGACACGCGGGCAGGGCAGTTCGAGCAGGTCCGCCGTGGCCTCGATGGCGGGCACCGGGTCCCGGAAGGTGCTCGTGCCGGTGTGTTCCACGAAGCACACCGGTGCGTCGTCGGTGCCGTCGAGGACCGCCGCGTCGGTGACTCCGGGCAGCAGCCGGATGTCGTGTTCGAGGCGCGCCGTCCGTAGCTCCCGGGGGCTCGCGGCCCGTCCCAGGACGAACAGGTGGCCCGTGTCGTCGACATGGCCGACGTCGCCGGTGTTCAGTACGCCGTCGCCCTGGTCCTGGTCGGCCGCCCGGAGCCGGATGCCGATGTCGCCCGTCTCCCCCGCGGGTACCGGTCGGCCGTTCCGGGTGATGTCGATGCGGATGCCCGGCAGTGGCCGGCCCACCGAGCCGGGCCGGGCCAGCCATTCCGGCGTGGTGATCTCGGTGACGACGCCGTTCGACGTGCCGTAGTACTCGTGCAGGACGGGACCGAACAGGTCGATGGCCGCGCGTTTGACGGCGGGCGGGCAGGCGGCCCCGCCGTGGAAGACGACGTGCAGACGGCGCCTCGGTGCCACGCCTGCCTCGACGACGTCGGTCAGCCGGTCCGGGCTGAGCATGGCGCTGTCCGCACGGTGCCGGTCGGCCAGTTCGGCGAAGCCGGCGGCGGACCAGGAACGCTGGACGACGACCGTGCTGCCGGCCTGGAGGGCGTACAGAGCGGGGCCCAGCGTGCCGAGATGGTAGGTGGGGTTGGCCATCAGGAAGGGGCCTCTGCCGGCGCCCGCGCCGTAGCGTTCGACGACCGCGACTCCCCGGTACGGTCTGCGCGGGCGGGCGCGTGCCACGGCCTGGGGCAGTCCGGTGGTGCCGGAGGTGGCGAAGATCAGGCGGCCCGCGGGGGTCGGGGGCGCCGGTCGGCCGGCCGCGGTGTCGACCAGTTCCGTGTCGGTGAGTACGGGGCAGGGCAGGGCCGGGCCGTCGGTCCAGGGTTCCGCGGTGATGTGCGCGACCGTGGCCACCGATGCCAGGAGGGCCGATCCCGCGGGCAGGTCGAGCAGGTCGCGGTCGATCGGGAACAGTCCGAAGCCGTGCCGCAGGGCGGCGAGGGCCAGGGCGAAGAAGGCCGGCCCGGTGGGGATGTCGGTGGAGACCGTCGCGCCGTCGGGAAACCCGCGGGCCCGCAGGCCCTGGGCCAGGGCGTCGGCACGGCGGGTGAGGTCGCCGTAGGTGGTCTCCTCGCTGTCCGCGATCACGGCCGCACGGTCCGGGTAGGTCCGCGCGGTGGCCCACGGGTCGCAGAGATAGGGCTTCATGGTTCCTCAGTGCTCGGCGGTCGAGGGGACGGGAGAAGGCTGCGGGAGGGCGGCGGCGAGGGCGGCGAGGCTCGGGAGGTCGACGATGAGCTGGATGTCGACGTCGACATCCAGGCGTTCCTCCAGGCGGAGGCTCATTTCGACGGCGGTGACGGAATCGCCCCCGAGGGAGAAGAAGTCGTCCTCGGGTGCGACCGGGTGGCCGAACACCAGGCTCGCGGCGGCCAGTACTTCGTCGATCGGTGTGTCGGGCATGGTGCCTTCTCTGCTGAGTGAGGGGACGAGGGCCGGGCCGGGTCAGGCTGCTCCGGGGCGGGCGCCGCCCGCGACCGCCGTGATCCCGGCGAGCACGTCGTCCAGGATCGACCGCGCCAGGAGGCGGTCGGCGCGGCGGCCGTCGTAGAGGAGGTCGACGCAGAGGCGATCGCGGAACTCGGTGCACCGCAGGTGGAGCGCGAAGCCGTCCTGGAAGGTGATCCGGTGCAGCGGGTAGGCGTCGTCCGTGATCCGCAGGCGGCCGGCGTCGTCCGCGACCGTGGAGTTCCCGTCGAAGCGGCGCAGGTTGACGTAGACGTCGCGGCTGACGGGCGCTGCGTTCTCCTCCTCCGCCTCCCGGGTCAGGGTGGCGATGTCCCCGGCGGTCAGCCCTTGGTGTCTGAGCGCGGTGAGCAACTGGTCGCGCACCTGGGTGCGTACGGACTGCGTGTCGGCCGCTGCGTCGCGGACGACCAGGGGGCAGGACCCGGCGAACATGCCCACCACGTCGGCGTCCCGCGACGAGCGCGAGTCCATCGAGGTCCACAGCCCGACCTCGGTCCTGCCGGTCCGGGCGGCCAGTGCCGCGACGAAGAAGCTGACCGTGGTCTGGAGGACGGTGAAGCGGAACTCGGCGCAGGTGTCGCGCAGGGCCGCGACCGTCCCGCCGGAGAGTTCGCCGCCCACCGTCCCGCCCGCCTCGCTGTGACCGGTTCCCTCGGGAGCGGACCAGGAGAGGCGGGTGAGGGCGGTGAGGCGTTCCCGCCAGCTCGCCAGGGCCCGCTCGCGCTGTCGCACGCCGGTCCCGGCCCGCTGGCGGACCGCCGCCTCGGCGAAGGAGGGGGCGGTGTCCGGGAGGGGTTCGCCGTCGCGGAGTGCCTGGTAGTGGCGCCAGACCTCGTGCCCGAAGAGGTGGTGGGCGCGTCCGTCGAAGACGAGGTTCTGGAAGGTGGCCAGCAGGGCGTGGTGGTGCGCGTCGTGGCGCAGCAGCCGGATGCTGAAGGGCCGTTGTGTGCCGTACGACCACGGGGTGACGCAGTCCCGGGACAGCAGGACCGACGCGTAGCGGGAGAACTGAGCGGGCGAGGCGGCTTTCACGTTCACGCGCCGGACGACTTCCTCGTCGGCGGCGATGGGCCGGGTCCACTGCTGGGGGTGCGGGCCCGGGACCGGGTCCATCTGGAGGTGGAGAGCGTCGTGCCGGACCACGAAGGCCCGCACCGCGTCCGTCAGCGCGTCGGTGTCGAGGTCGCCGAGGATCTCGAAGCCGAGCTGGACGTTCTTGTGGGACCAGCCGTCGGAGCGGGTCTTGGTGTGGAACCGGTCCTGTTCGTAGGTGAGCGGGAAGGGCGTTCCGGCCCCGAGGGCCGTCAGGCCAGGCACAGGTACTCCGTTCCGCTCTCCTTGAGGACGGCGGGGGGTCCGGTCTCCACGATGCGTCCGTCGCGCATGACGACGACCTGGTCGGCCTCCTCCAGGACGGTCAGGCGGTGGGCTATGACGACGACGGTGATGCCGGCGTCCAGCAGCCCTCGCATGATGGATTCCTCCAGGGCGGGGTCCAGGGCGCTGGTCGCCTCGTCGAGGATGAGGAGTTCGGGTTTCTTCGCGAGTGTCCTGGCCAGCACGATCCGCTGGCGCTGTCCGCCCGACAGGCCGTAACCCCCTGGCGCCACAAGGGTGTTGTAGCCCATCGGCATGGCGTCGATCTCCTCGTTGATATGCGCCAGCCCGACCGCCGTGATCAGCTCCTCCTTGGTGATCTCGTCGGCGCCGAAGACGATGTTGTCCCGGATGGAGCCGCCGAACAGGTGGGCGTTCTGGTTGACGTAGCCGATGCGGCGCCGGTGCGTGGGCCGGTCGAGTTCGGCCAGGTCGGTCCCGTCGACGGTGAGCGTGCCGCTGGTGGGGGTGTGGAGTCCGGCGAGCAGCATGCCGAGGGTGGACTTGCCGGAGCCCGAACGGCCGACGATGGCCGTGAACTGGCCCGGTTCGATGTCGAAGGTGATGTCGTCGAGGGTGGGCCGGGGGGCGCCCGGGTAGCGGAAGCCGACCGCTTCGGCCTTGATGCGGCCGGGCCGGGCGACGCCGGTACCGGCGAAGGCGCCCCGCGGTTCGGGGGACGAGCGCAGCACGTCGTCGAGTCTGGCGACGGTGGGGCGGACCGCGGCCAGCTGGGAGCCGGCGTCGAAGAGGCCTTCCAGCGGGATGAACAGGGCGATCGTGAGGGTCATGAAGCCCATGGCCTCGCCGAGCGGGTAGTGGCGGCTCAGGACCAGCCAGATCCCGGCGACCAGGACGATGAGGGGGGCGGCGAACTGGAGTGTGCGGCTGAGGGACGCGAACAGGGCGAGGTTGCGGCGGGCGCTCAGACGCTTGTTGACCTCGTGCACGAGGGTGTGCGACCACCGTTCGACCGCTCTGCCGTCCATGCCGCCGGCCTTGAGGGTGGTGATGCTCTCCAGCAGCTCGACGAGTTCCTCCTGCGCCTTGGTCTGGCGTTCCAGGACCTCTTGGCTCAGTCCCGTCTGGCGCCGCCAGGTCAGCGCGAGGATGCCGGTCTGGACCACGACGAGCACGGTGACGACGAGCGCGAGCAGCGGGTTGGCCACGGCGATCGCGATCAGGTAGAAGACGATGAGCAGGCTGTCGAAGACGGCGGAGACCGCGGTGAGACTCAGGACCTGGACCAGGACGTTGCTGGTGCGGACGCGCAGGGCGAGGTCACCGGAGTTGCGCACGGTGAAGAAGTCGTACGGCAGGTCCGCCATGTGTCCGACGATGCCGAGGGTGAGCCGCTTCTCGATGACCGCCTGGCGGTGCGTCACCAGGAACGACCGTGCCGCGTACAGCGTGAAGTAGAGGACGACGAGCCCGGCCAGGACGCCCCAGACCGTCCATGTTCCGCCGGGCGACCGGCTGCCGAGGACCCGCTGGACGAGGAATCCGGTGGTGAGCGGGAGCGCGAGTTCGAACGCCATGAGCCCGGTGGAGGCCGCGAGGAGGAGTGCCAGTTCCCGTCCGCGCGGGAGGAACTGCCGCAACCGGTGCCAGGGACCCCGCAGTTCGCCGCCGCGCCGGACCCGGGCGGAGCCGTTGTCGAGCGGCGTCTCGAACTCCAGGGCCACGCCGGTGAAGGATTCGGCGACCGACGCCATGCCGAGCCTGCGGCGTCCGTGCACGGGGTCGATGACGTCGACGTGGTCCTTGCCGGCCGCTTCCAGGACGACGAAGTGGCTGAAGTTCCAGAACAGGATCGAGCCGGGCGACAGCCGGGCCAGGGCCTCCGTGGTGGCGCGCACCCCACGGCCCTTGACGCCGTACTCGCGGGCGATCTCCAGCAGGGTGCGGGCGGACGCGCCGTT
Organism: Streptomyces sp. NPDC090083; assembly: GCF_044747445.1. Lineage (NCBI taxonomy): Bacteria > Bacillati > Actinomycetota > Actinomycetes > Kitasatosporales > Streptomycetaceae > Streptomyces > Streptomyces sp. NPDC090083. Next base: position 8,876 of record NZ_JBIVED010000015.1, read on the forward strand.
GCGTCCGGAGCCGGCTCGCGCACGGATCTCGTCGAGGGAGACGTCCACGCCGTGGTAGCGCAGCACGCTCACGAGGGCGGCGGGGCCGCAGTCGCTGACCTGGGTCTGGAAGCAGACCTCAAGGCGCCGTGCGCGACCGCGGCGCCGGAGCCGCTCGCGGACCGCCGCGATCCGCTCGGCCGGCCCTCTGGACGGAGTCGGGAGAGGAGAGTGACCGAACACCGGCCCGAGGCCATCGCCTCTGCGATGGTGTTCGAGCGCCTCGGCGTTGAAACGCGATTCGCCAGGCATGGGTCCCCTTCCCGTGGTGAGCCGTGCCCCGTCCGCCGAAGAGACTTTCGCTCCTCCGGCGGACGGGTCACGGAGTCAGCGGAACGCGCGTCAGATGACGCAGCCGTTGGTGATGGCGAACAGGCCGCCGACGATGTCGTCCAGCTCCTCGTCGGACAGCTCAGAAATGTCGATGTCGTCGAAGTTTTCCATGACTTTTCCCTTTCGGTGAAACTTCTTCATGCCACAGGAATGGCCACTTCGGATTCACCGGAGTCACCGGATCGACCGATATGAAGAAGCGCGGAGGATGTAAGCAATTCGCGATCTACATTCCCATGGAAATCCGCTCCACGAAGAGGGTGCGGACAAGATTAGTGTTTCCCCTAACCCATGGAGTTCCCGGCCCGTTTCACCGAACGGCAGGAAAGGGCACCGCATCTCGGAAACGCGATGCGGTGTCGGCGTGCCCGATTCAGAAACGTGTGTTGCGCAGGTCGGTCAGCCACGCCTGTTCGGGATGGCGGTCCCAGTGGCCGCGCAGGGCGGTCTCCCGTCCGGCATAGCGGCCCTGGTGGCACAGGCCGCCGTGGGAAAGGGTCACGCTCATGCTCAGGGGCGACTCACCGGTGACCCAGTGCGGGGTCAGGAAGTGGCTCCACAGCAGATCGCCCGGTTCCATCCGCGCGTCCTGGCGCTCCTCGTCGGCGTGCGGTGGCGGGTCCTCGGCCGTGAAGTCGCCGCTCACCGCGGCGTCCGCGGGGACCGCGCTGTCGGGGTCGAGGTAGCTGTGGAAGGTCTTGACCCCCTCGACCTGCCACACCAGACCGTGCGACTGGTCTGCGTGATAGGTGGAACTCCCGCCGGGGCCGGAGATGAACAGATCGGGCGCACAGCGCTGCCAGGTGAATCCCTGGGCCGCCAGGAACATCCGCCAGGGAATCATCACCTGCTCGTGAAAGCCGTGCAGGACACCGCCGTACAGCCGGGAGAGGTTGAAGTGCGCCAGTCTGAACGACCAGGTGGCGACCTCCTCGACGGGCGCGCGTGTGAAGGACATGGTCTTGGCCGTCCGTACGGCGGGGCTGTCCGCGCCGAGAAGCGTCACGCGCGCTTCCTCGTCGTGCCGGACGGCGTCAAGGACTTCCAGCGCGCTGGGGAAAGAGAACTCCGGCCGGTAGAAATCGTGGCCGACGGCGAAGTTGGGCGGCGTCGTCCAGAGTTCCATGAACTCGCCGGTACTCGTGATGGTCTTGGGCATCGATATCCTCGGTGGTGAGTGTGCGTCCGTCGCCTGTCGTCCGGCTTTCTCAGGCGTCCTGTGCGACCACGACGTCCTGGACGAAGCGCCCTCCGAAGTCCGTGTTCCACACGGCCCGCAGAGGCGGCAGCTTCTCCAGTACTCCGCTCGCCGCGAGTTCGAGCACCATCTCCCGCATGACCTGACGGGTCAGTGCGGCTCCCAGGCACGCGTGCCGGCCGCGTCCGAACGCGACATGACGCGCCCCGGCCCTGTCGAGGCGGAACGCGTCCGGCTCCGCGAACTGCCTCGGGTCCCGGTTCGCCGCCACGAGGACGAGGACCACGCGCGACTCGGCCCGCACCCTGTGCCCGTGGATGTGCACGTCGGTCAGGGCGCGTCTCATGGCCAGGTGGAAAGGGGTGACCAGCCGCAGCGCCTCGTCGATGGTGCCGTCGACGTCCGCCTTGATGTCGAGTCCGGTGCCCTCCGGTCCCGTCACCACCTCCAGGAGGTGTGCGACGGCCGCCGCCGTGGGTTCCAGCGCGCCGCTGACGAGCTGGGCGTACACCGCGGTGGCGTCCAGCAGGTCCAGCGTCCCGTCGGACAGGGAGCGGCTCAGCGCGGTGGCCAGGACCCCGGCCGGGGCGGCACAGCGCTGCCGCACCAGCTCGGTCAGCTCGTCGAGGGCCTTCTCGGCGCGCAGGCCGGCGGCGGGGTCGTACGTCTCGATCGATCCGAAGGCGAGAATCCGGGTGGCGCAGTCGCCGAGTTGGGCCAGCGCCTCGGGCGGCTCGTCGAGCAGGCTGCACAGGCCGGCCGCGAGCGCGGGCCTGACCACGTCGGCGAAGAGACCGTCCGGCGCGGCGGCGGGGCCCGCGACGGCGACCGTGTCGGCCGCCGCGGCGGCTGCCCGTGCCACGGCGGCGGCCGTGAACAGAGGGAGGAGCAGGCGCCGCATCCCGCTGTGGCGCGGTGGGTCGGAGAACACCGGCCAGCGGTCGATGAACTCGGTCACCCGCCAGTAGGTCTTCTGCTGCTCCTCCGTCAGACCGGGCGGGCAGTACGTCTCGACCTGTGCGCCCAGACGGGGATCGCGCAGCAGGTCGTACACGTCGTCGTACCGTGTCACGTACCACGTGCCCGTGGTCTCGTCCCAGCCCATGCCGTGCGACTCGCGCAGCTCGTCGAACCACTCCAGCGGCGTCACTTCCCGGTCGGCCCGGAGCGTCGACAGCCCGGTTCCCGCCGTCACGTCGTCCATCCCCAACCACCCTTTGTCCGTGCGTACGTCATGTGAGAGCCGGGAGACCGCCGGACTCCCGCGGTCCCGTCCGGGCGGCGAGCAGATGGCCGCTCAGCTCCCGCCGGGCTTCGTCCGACTCCGGTGCGGAGGCGTACGTGGTGGTGATCCGCCGCCCGGCGCCGGCACCGAACGACGCGTGGTAGCAGTGGGGGTCGAAGGCGACGAGATCGCCCGGGGACGATGTGACGGTGAAGGCGGGCACATCGATCGGGTCCATGCCGAGCAAGCGGAGCGGGTCGTCCATCTCCGCGGCGAACGTGTCCCAGCTCCCGCCGCGCCGGTGTGTGCCCGGAATGATCCGCAGGGCTCCGGTGGGGCCGTGCTGCGGATCGAGGTACTGGACGATCCTGAGCAGCCGGAGCGCGCGGTGGTCGCCGTCCCGGTGCCACCCGGCGGCGGCCTCGCCGCGGACCGCGTCTCCGCCCGCGTGGACGACGTCCGTGCCCAGCAACTGGCGTGCCAGCCGCGGGCACCGGTGGTCCGCCAGCAGTACCTCCCGGAGTACGTCACTGCGCTCGGCGACACGGGAGACGCTGTCGCCGGACCGGTCCTGCGCGGGTCGGCTCAGGACGTCTTCGAAGGCTTCCGTGACCGGCGTGAGGACGTCGTCGTGTGCTCCCCGCAGGCGGACGAATCCGAACGTCCTGAAGTGGGTGATCTCGGCGGCGGTCGCCGACAGAGGGGCGAGGCTCATCCGATCAGCACCGATCCCGAGACGTAGCGGTTGAGGAAGTAGCGACGTGTGTCGAGCTGCTCGGCCTCGGTGACCGGTTCGCCGACGCAGTTGAAGGCCAACTGCCGTCGTACGTGGCCGTTCCAGGCCGCGTGCATCACGTTCGTGTCGAACACGATGACGTCCCCGGGCCGTGAGTCGACCACCACGGAGGGAACGTCGTCGCCTTCGAGTTCGAGATCCTGCCGGTGTCTGATGACGTGCCGGGTCGGATCACCGAGCCAGCCGTTGTCGGCGCGGTGCGACCCGGGCAGGAAGCGCAGTGCGCCGGTGTCGTGCGTGGCGGCGTCGAGGTACAGCACGAAGCGCAGGAACGGCGTGTTGTAGAAACCGTCCGAGTGCCAGTACGAGTCCCCGACCAGCGCGTTCGCGTCGCTGGTGATGACCTGGTGGTGTCGTCCGAAGTAGGCCTCACAGATGCCGCGGGCCCACGACGACCGGGAGATCCGGCCGAGTTCGGGCAGGTCGGTGAGGATGTCGAACCTGGTCACCCGCTCGCTCGGGGTGCCGTCCGTGGCCAGGTCGATCAGGTCCCCGAATCCGCGCTGCAAGTCCTCGACGGAGTCCGCGGCGACCTGCGGGAGGTGGGCGAACCCGAACACCTGGAGCTGCCTGACCACTTCGGCGTCACGGAGCGGCATGCGCCCTCCCGACCGGCGACAGCGGGCCCGACGACGTCCCGGCCACCGCCGCGTAGTCGTCCAGCTGCTCGGCGGTCCGGGGACCGACGACGACGGCCACGGGGGCGTAGACCTCGCTGATCTCGGCGATCCTGGCGGCGATCGACTCCGGCCTGCGGTCCGGCTGTACGGCGCGCAGCCGCGCGCCGCCGGAGAACAGGCTGCGGACGACGAGACGGTAGTCGGCGAGCAGGCCGATCGTGGTCCTGTCGTCGGGATCCAGCTGGTCCGCCTCGCACATGATCACGCTGCCGACGGGCAGTCTGCCGGCGATCTGGGGCAGGCTCACCTCCGGCAGGAGCACACTGACCCCCGCGAGGTCCGCCCGGCCCGTGTCCGCGCAGTGCCGGGCGAACCCGGCGAGGTCGATGTCCCCGATCCGCTTCGGTTCCGGATTGTGCACGAAGGCGACCTCGACGCGATCGCGCCTCAACCGTCCGAGACTCCCCCGCAGCGACCTGGTCAGGCCGTCGAGGCTGTAGTCCAGCGTGGGCAGCGGGGTCGTCGTGTCGATGCCGGCCTTCGTCCATACCGCCGCGTCCGCGGGGAGAGCGGCGCCGAGATCCTCCTCCGCGTTCCCGCGGGCGTACACGGGAGAGGTGTCGAAGGTGGTGAAGCCCCGTGCGATCGCTCCCTCGACGAACGCCCGGCCGTCGTGCGTGTCACGGCCCAGCACCATCAGGCCGTTGAAGGATCCCGAACATCTCATGGTGCCGATCACCACGGTCGGCCGGTCCTGTGTCGTACTCATCGGCACCTCATCCCTCGTGGCTTTCCGAACGGCAGATCGCCATGCAGGCGAGGCTCGTGTTCGGTGGTTCGCAGAACGACTGCTCCAGCGCGTCGTTGATGGCCTGGCGGGTCGCGAAGACCGACACCTGGCCGGCCTTGTCGTACGGACAGCGGCGCAGGAATCCGTCGGCGGACAGGTACAGCCGCGCGGACTCGCAGGGACGCAGGACCGGATCGCGCAGCCACGCGTGGTAGTCCGACACCACCGTCCTCAACTGTTCCGACATGCCGAAGAACGTCTCGATCAGCGCCAGGTCGCGTTTGAGGTCAGGATTCTCGAACCGGAAGGTCGGTGACGGCAGGAGTGGACTGACCTCGACGGGGACATCGGCGGTCTCGACCACGTCGACGATCGACTTCAGGTCGTCCTCGTCCAGTTCGTACGCGGTGACGTGCAGGCTGGCCCGGCGGTGCCCCAGTGCCTCGAAGACGGCCGCCGTCGAGGGGATCGTCCGCCCGGTGCGGCCCAGTTCGTCCGCCCTGCGGCTGTCGGCGGAGACGGTGACATGGCTGAGCATGCCGGCCACGTCGGCCAGCGCGTCCAGGCGCGGCCCGGTCCTGGCCGCCGTGACCACCGAGGCGCGAAAGCCGAACTGCAGGGCCACGCGAACGAGTTGGCGGAACTCCGGATGATCGGTCGGTTCGCCGCCCGAGAGGCACAGTTCGTCGACACCGAACTCACGAAGACGCGACAGCGCCCGGGAGTACGCGTCGAGGCTCAGGACGTCGCGTCCCACGTCGGCCCGGAAGCAGAACCGGCAGTTCACCTCGCAGTTGTCGGCTGTCGAGACGAGCAGCCCGCTGAGTGCCCCGATACGGCCGGTCACTGGAGTCCCGTGTGGTCGGTGAGGGCGAGTTCGAGGCCCACCTGGAAGAAGTCGCACATCTGGGAGTCGGGCTCGGGGTTGTTCCGGAGCGAGACGTCGTTGCGGGAGGGCCCACCGCAGACGGCGGCGGCGGGGCAGTCGCCGCACTCCTTCGCCGGCAGCAGGTTCTTCGCGGCCCCGGCCAGCAGTTCCGGTTCCTCGCGGAGCCGGCTGATCGGGAACACGAACGACTCGTCACGCCAGTTGAGGTCCAGGACGGAGATGCGCCCCCGGGACAGCAGCGCCGCGTTGAGGCCGCCGTCCTGCTGGATGTGCTCGTACATCTTCGGCAGGCGTGTGTCGAGTGCCTGGTAGATCCGGTCGAGCGAGGAGAACAGCATGGCGCCGCGGGACAGGGCGAGCAGACGCGAACGGAAGACCGCGCGGCACAGCGCCTCGCCGTCGACGTGCCAGCGGCCCGAGATCGGGATCGGCGTGTTGACGTAGATGAAGTTGATGCCGAGCGACAGCACGTACTCGACGGTGTTCGGGAGGTCGCTCACGTTGGTCGGCGTGGGCGTGAGGTTGCAGCCCACGTACACACCGGCCGCGATCAGCCGCTGGATGTTCCGGTGGATCCGCTCGTCGGCCGGCTTCCCGGAGAGCAGGAAGCGTTCGAGCTTGTTGTTGTCCGGAGTGCCGTCGAAGGAGACGCCGACGCCGTACTTGAACTCCTTGAAGTGCTCGATCATGGCGTCCTTGATCAGGACACCGTTGGTGACGACGGTGAACTGCACCCGGCCGACACCGTGCTTCGCGGCGAGTTCGAGGGCGTACTCGTCGCCGTACTTCATCAGGTCGAACCGTGTGGTCGGCTCTCCGCCGAACCACTGGATCGTGACCTCCTCCTGGCCGGCGTTCTGCTCGAAGAGGTATTCGAGTCCCTCACGGAGTTCGGGGATCGTGATGTCGTCGGCACCCGTGTTGGTGTCGACGAAGCAGTACGTGCAGGTCATGTTGCAGCGGTCGGTCACCACGATGCGGTAGCCGCTGATGCGCGGGGGCTTTCCCGTCATCCCCAGCCCGCTGACCCGGTCGAGGATCTGATCGCGCTGCGGTGCGGTCGCCGGATCCGGAGTGAAGCCGAGCTGCTTCATCTCCGCCATGATCCCGGGCTCTTCGGCACGGATCCGCCGCATCTCGTCGGCGGTGAGGCTGGCGCTCCCGAGAGAGACGGGATCGAAGACGATGCCCTCCGCTCCCTGAGCGACGAGTAGGTATTTGTTCCAGAGCCGATCGGCGTCATTCATCACGGGTGACCTCCTGAAAACGCGGAACCAGTCATGCGTCGAATCGCGCACGGCGAGAAGACTGCTGCGGTGTCATCGCCGATCGCCGATGACACCGCAGCAGAATGGATTGTCAGTCCTCTTGCGCGATCTTCGCGTCCTTCAGGACGTCCTGCACGATCTCGGTGTAGTGCTTCTTGAGGTGCTCGGTGTTCTCGGCGGTGGCGCCGTCGGCGAGGACGATGATGCCCGGCAGCGAGGGGTTGGGCGCCATCAGGACGATGCCGGGCGGGTCAAGGCTGATCGCCATGACGGCGTCCTCGACCGGCACCCACTCGACCCGCTCCTTCACGGCTTCCATCACCGTGACCTGCTTGGCCTTGATGTCTTCGCGCTCGCCGAACCACACACCCGACTTCCCACGCGACCCCACCGCGTCGGCGTAGATCAGGTGGTTGTCCTTCTGTTCGCGAGGTTTGGGCATCTCAACGCCTCCTGAGAATGGGCCGAATTCGGTCCGTGCCGCCGCGGAACTGAATTGCAGAGAGTTCCGCCGCTCTTCTGACGCACATTCCGACTATTGATGACCACTGTTCCATGTCGGGCCATACGTGCGGTCCACCCCCGGTATATTTGCCTTTCGCCGGGAATTCCCAGGAATTGTTTCCGGCCGGTGTCAGCCCTGGGGTGCCAAACGGTCCAGGATCTGGCTGACCTCGTTCGCGTCCGGAAGTCCGAGACGGGCGAACAGCGTCTTCGCCTCCTCCAGCCGGACGCGCGCGCTCTCCATCCTGCCGAGATCGGCCTCGACCTCGCCGAGCACCTTCAGGGCGTACGCGTGGTCCCGTACGGCGCCGATGTCCTGGCACAGGGCAACGGCCTCGGTGACGTACCGCACCGCCTCCTCAAGTCGTCCGGTCCTGCGGAGAGTCTCGGCGAGGCGGTAGAGGGCGTGCGCCTCGCGTCCGCGGATGTCCGCCGACCGGCACACGACGAGGCACTCGGTGTAGCGGGCCACGGCGTCGTCGAACCGCTCCTCCTCGTGCAACGCCAGAGCCAGCACATAGAGCGCGTACGCCACCCCCGGCAGGTCACCCATGTCGCGCAGCACCGCCAGCGTGGCCTCGCAGTCGGCTGCCGCCTCGGCCGCCAGGCCACTGCGCAGACGGGCGAGCGCCGCGTTGATCGTGGTCGCCGCCTCACCGGACCTGTGACCCAGTACCCGGGCGAGCGCGATCGCCTCGTCGAAGCACGCCACCGCCTCCGCGTACCGGCGCTGGAACATGACGGCCACACCGAGGTTGTTCAGCGCCTGGCGGAGGATCACCGAATCCCCGGTGCTGCGTGAGGCGTCGACGGCGTGGCGTGCGTGCTCCTCCGTGTCGACGGGCCGGGCCGCCTGCAACGCGACGTCGCTGCACAGGAACCGCGCCCGGCCGAAGGCCCGTCGGTCGCCGCGCAGTTCGGCCTCCCGCGCCAGCTCCGACGCGGCGGACCCCAGCTCCTCGAAGCGGGCGTCGACGCAGAAGGGACTGACCGCGATGAGTATGTCCACGGCGGTCTGCAGCCGGCCGTCGTCCGGCCGCGCCGGTCGGCTCAGCGTGCGCAGTACCGCGCTCGTCACCACCGCGATCTCGCCGGTGATCCAGGACCGCGCCTCCTGGACGTCGTGGAACCGCAGCCCCTGCGTCCGCAGCGGCCCGAGCGCGTCGGAGACGGGGTCTCCCGGTACGGCGTGCGCGAACGCGTTGCACGCCGTGGCCAGCAGGTGGTCGAGCAGCCTGCCGAAGGCGTCCTCGGCCTCGGCCCCATGACCGCTCCCCGTCCGCTGGGCGAAGACGCGGAGCAGGTCGTGATAGCGGTAGCGGCCCGGTTCCGGGGATTCGAGCATGGCGGCGTCCACCAAGGACTCCAGCAGCTCCTCCGTCGTCTCCTCGTCCACGGCGAGCACCGCCGCGGCGGCGGGGAGACCGAAATCCGGCGGACCCGCGACGGCCAGCAGCCGGAAGGCACGGGCCTGCTGGGGCGGCAACTGCCGGTATCCGACCTCGAAGGCCGCGTGGATCGACACGTCCCCCACGCGCAGTTCCTCGATGCGCCGCCGCTCGTCGGAGAGCCGGGCGGTCAGCGTCGCGATGGTCCACTGCGGCCTGGACGCCAGTTTGGCGGCCACGATCCGGACGGCCAGCGGCAGGAACCCGCACAGCCGCAGCAGTTCCAGCGCCGACGTCCGTTCCGCCTCGACCCGCTCGGGTCCCACGACCGCGCTCAGCAGCAACAGGCCCTCGTCGGGCCGGAACGTGTCCACGCTGACCTGTTTCGTGAGCGGCAGGCCGAAGAGCCGCGATCGGCTCGTGATGACGAGCCCGCAGCCGACCGAACCGGGCAGCAGGTTCTTGACCTGCGACACGTCACGCGCGTTGTCCAGGACGATCAGTACCCTGCGGCCGTTCAGTATCGAGCGGAACAGCTTGCACCGGTCGTCGAGGGCATCGGGCACGGACCCGGCCTCGACACCCAGCGCCAAGAGGAAGCCCGTCAGGACCATGGCGGGCTCGGCCGGGCTGTCGTCGTTCCCGCGCAGGTCGGCGTAGAGCTGCCCGTCCGGGTAGGCGTCGCACACCCCGTGCGCGGTGTGCAGGGCCAGCGAGGTCTTCCCGATCCCGCCCATCCCGGCGATCGCCACGATGGTCAGCGCCTGGCGGCCGGGCGTCGTCAGCACGGTGCGCATATCGCTCACGGCGTCCGTACGTCCGGCGAAGTCGGGCAGATCCGGAGGGAGATGCGCCGGCACCGGCAAGGCGTTCCGGTCACGGACGGCGGTGGCCGCGGACCCCGTCCGCGCCCCGGGCTCGTCACGCGTCGCGGATTCCTCGGCGGTCGCCATGGAGAGCGTGGGACTGTTCTCCAGGACGTGCCGGTAGACGGTGGTCAACTCGGGCCCCGGATCGATGCCCTGCTCCTCCAGCAGCAGCCTCTTGGCGCCGCTGTACACCGCGAGCGCGTCGGCCTGCCGGCCCGCCCCGTACAGCGCGCGCATCAGCAGGCCGTGCGGACGCTCGCGCAAGGGGTAGGTGGCCGTGAGGTCCGCCAGGTCGGGAATGACCTGGCGGTGACGGCCCAGGACGAGATCGAGATCGAAACGCTCCTCCAGGATGGAGATCCTTAACTCCTCCAGCCGGTCGCGCTGCCGGGTGGCGAAAGGCCCGGGGACACCGGCCAGCGTCTCTCCGTGCCACATGCCCAGCGCCCGCGCCAGCAGGTCGCTCGCCTCCCGGTTCCGACCCGAGGTACGCGCCGACGCGGCTTCCCGGGTGAGCAGTTCGGCCTGTGCGACGTCGAGCGCGGACGGCGGTACGACCAACCGGTAGCCGTCCCCGACCGACACCAGGACGCTCGGCCGGGAACGGTCCGGCTCCAGCAGGCTCCGCAACTGCCAGGCGTAGGTGCGGATCGTGGTCGTGGCCCTGCTGGGGGGCGTGAGTCCCCACAGCGCGTCGACGAGTTGCGCCTTGGACACCACGTGTCCGGGCCGCAGCAGCAGGACCGCCACCACGGCCCGCAACTGGGGCTGCCGGATGGGCAGTTCCGCACCGCCGCGGTGCACACGCAATGCGCCGAGCACAGCAAAGCGAAGCTCCTCCGTCACGCTGCCCACGCCCTTCCTAGCCTGTTTCCGGAACCCAGTTTCGGTGACGAAGAGTGGTAACTACAACGGTCGGTTCCCTGCCTCAGGGTGACCGGGTGCGCCGAGACGGGAGGCCGCCGGACACGGGCGGCGGAGACGCGGTGCCGGAGACACGGTGACGGAGAGAAGGCCGAGGTCGCTCCGGACGGCCGCGCCCAGTCGCATGAGTACCCGCGCCCTCTTGTGACCGCACGCGGCAGCCACGAACCGGAGTCAGAGGCCGGCACCGATCGGCGGCCGCCCGATCCCGGCTCCCGGGCCGGCATTCCATCGCGGCCCGGCCACGGCCCGTCGGACCGGCCCCGGGAAGCGCTCCTCACGCCGGACACCTGTGCGGGCTCCCCTGGTGCTTCGTTGACTGCTCGGCACCGGCGGGCCACGGGCCCCGGTGTTCGCTCGACGTCCCCTCGACATCGACTCGACGTCGACGCGACTGCCGAGGAGTCAACCAGGTACGCCGTCACGGCGCTTCACCCGTGGGGGGACATCGGATGTCGCTCGCCCGGGGGACGACGGACCGACGAACCGACGGACTCAGGAGGCGCACGAACTCGCCCGCGATCCGGATGCGGACCGTGCGGGGGCTTCACCGTGCCCGCCGGCCTGTGGAGCGGCGCCGCATGGAAGTGGACCCCCTGAGCCGTCAGCCGCGTGCGGTTCGGTCCTGGATTCCTCATTCGCCGGGTGTCTGTCCTGGTGGCGGGGCAGTTGGAGACGCCCGGCGCGGACGACGGAGCCGGGCCGGCCGGCGTTGCGCGTGCCGGCTATCGCCGCGGGGAGCTGGTCAGAGTGGCGGCGGCCTGTGCCCTGGTCACGGGCCACCGCGTGCCGCTGTGGGTGCAGACCGGCGCCGAAGGCAGGTAACGCGTCGGGGAGTTCGGCCCGCTGAAGGAGTTCGCGTTTCCGGCCGACCCTCTCATTGAGCTTCTGATGGCCCTGATCGCGTACTACTGGCGGGTGGCCGCAAGTCACCCGCCCGGCAGTCGGGTCCCGGTCGTCCGGGGTCCTCAGGGAGAGCGAGACAGAGCGATGGATGTCAGCGCGTACATCGAGGACGTGTACCAGGAGGTCCGCAGGCGCGGCCCCGGAGAGGCGGAGTTCCACCAGGCGGCCACCGAGGTGCTGACCTCGTTGCGGCCCGTGCTCGAACGCCATCCGGAGTACGCCGGTTCCGGCATCCTGGAGCGGCTCGTGGAGCCGGAGCGGCAGCTGATGTTCCGGGTGCCGTGGGTGGACGACGCGGGCCGGGTCCGGGTGAACCGGGGCTTCCGGGTGGAGTTCAACAGCGCGCTGGGCCCGTACAAGGGCGGGCTGCGCTTCCACCCGTCGGTGAACCTGGGCATCGTCAAGTTCCTCGGTTTCGAGCAGATCTTCAAGAACGCCCTGACCGGGATGGCCATCGGCGGCGGCAAGGGCGGCTCGGACTTCGACCCCAAGGGCCGCTCCGACGGCGAAGTGATGCGGTTCTGCCAGTCGTTCATGACCGAGCTGTACCGCCACCTCGGCGAGCACACCGACGTGCCGGCCGGTGACATCGGCGTCGGCGCCCGCGAGATCGGCTTCCTGTTCGGCCAGTACAAGCGGATCACCAACCGCTACGAGTCAGGCGTCCTCACCGGCAAGCCCGTCGGCTGGGGCGGCTCCAACGTCCGTACGGAGGCGACCGGTTACGGCACGGTGTACTTCGCGGAGGAGATGCTCGCCGGCCGGGGCCACTCGTTCGACGGGCGGCGCGTGGTGGTGTCCGGTTCGGGCAACGTCGCCGTCTACGCCATCGAGAAGGTGCACGCGCTCGGCGGCACGGTCGTCGCCTGCTCCGACTCCTCCGGCTATCTGGTCGACGAGGACGGCATCGACCTGGCGCTCCTCAAGGAGGTCAAGGAGGTCCGCCGGGAGCGGATCCAGGCCTACGCCGAGGCCCGGCCGACCGCCCGTTTCTCGTCCCGGGGCACGGTGTACGACGTCCCGTGCGAGGTCGCCCTGCCCTGCGCCACCCAGAACGAGGTGCGCCGCGACGACGCCGTCGCGCTGGTCAAGCACGGGGTCCTGGCCGTCGCCGAGGGCGCGAACATGCCGTGCACGCCGGAGGCGGTGGAGGTGTTCCGGGAGGCCGGGGTCCTCTTCGGCCCCGGCAAGGCGGCGAACGCGGGCGGTGTGGCCACCTCGGCACTGGAGATGCAGCAGAACGCCTCCCGTACGACCTGGTCCTTCGCCGACACCGAGGCGAAGCTGGCGACCGTGATGCGCGGCATCCACGCCGAGTGCCGGGCCACGGCCGAGACGTACGGCGGGAACGCCGAGGACTACGTGCTCGGTTCGAACGTGGCGGGCTTCCTGCGGGTGGCGGCGGCCATGGCGGCCCAGGGAGTCGTCTGACCCAGCGCATTCCCCTCCCGTCTCCCTCTCCTCTCCCGCCCGTTCCCCGTCCGTGGGCCAACGCCCGCTGGGCAGCGCCCGGTTCAGCTCCGGGTCAGCATGCTCACCGCGTTGGCCCCCACGACGGTCCCGATCGCCGCCCACTCCAGTCCGCCCAGTCCCTCGCCGAGCCCGATCCAGCCGACCAGCGCGGCCAGCAGCGGGTTGACGCTCATGAAGAGGCCGAACGCCTGGGCGGGCACCCGGCGCAGGGTGAACAGGTCGGCGAGATAAGGGACCGCCGAGGAGAGTACGCCGGCCGCGACCGCGCAGCCCACGGCACCGGCGGTCGGGGGGTGGGCGAGGGCCACGGCCACCCCGACGGGCAGGAAGGTGACGGCGGAGACGAGGGCCGCCGCCGCGGATCCCTGCGCGCCGGGAACCCGTTGGCCCACGGTCCGGTTGAGCAGGATGTACGAGGCCCAGCAGCACGCGGCGAGCATCCCGAGCCCGAGGCCGACGTAGTCGGTGGACGGCTGCGGGCGCATCAGCGTGACCGCGCCCGCGGCGGCGGCCACGGCGCACACCGCGTCGATCCGGCGGCGCGCCCCGCACAGCGCGATGGTGAGCGGACCGAGGAACTCCAGGGTCACCGCGAGACCGAGTCCGACGCGGTCGATGGCGGTGTAGAGGGAGAGGTTCATGGTGCCGAACACCAGGGCCAGCGCCAGCACCGGTCGCCACTGCCACCAGGTGAGGCTGCGCAGCCTCGGCCGTCCCACGGACATCAGGACAGCGGCGGCGACGTACTGCCGGACCGCGACGACCCCGACCGGCCCGAGCACCGGGAAAGCCAGCGAGCCGATCGCAGCTCCGGTCTGGTTCGACAGCCCGCTCCCGACCATCGTGGCCACACCGGCCAGTCGGCCGCGGGACGGCTCGGTGGACGAGCAGACGGCGGAACGGCGCGGCACGGGAGCGGAGGCGGGGAGGGCGGCGGCTCGCATGTACCGATCGTGCGACGGCCGGACCGCTGCGCAAAATGCATCCACGGCACGATCCATACACTTCAGTCATGGATCTGGAGCTACGGCACCTGCGCTGCCTGGTCGCCATCGTCGACGAGGGCACCTTCACCGACGCGGCCATCGCCCTCGGTGTCTCCCAGGCGGCCGTCTCCCGGACCCTGGCAGCACTCGAACGCACTCTGGGCGTACGGCTGTTGCGCCGCACCTCGCGCGAGGTGACACCGACCGCCACCGGGCTGCGGGTGGTCGCGCACGCCAGACGGGTGCTCGCGGAGGCGGCGGACCTCGTCCAGGAGGCCACCTCGGGACACAGCACCCTGCGGGTCGGCTACGCCTGGTCGGCGCTGGGCCGGCACACCTCCGCCTTCCAGCGCCGTTGGACGACGGCGCATCCGGCCACCGACCTGCGTCTGGTCCGTCTCAACTCCGCCACCGCCGGCCTCGCGGAGGGCGCCTGCGACCTGGCGGTGGTACGCCGGGACCTGGACGACCGCCGGTTCGACACGGCCATCGTCGGCCTGGAACGGCGGATGGCGGCCGTCTCCACGGACGACGTGCTCGCCACCGGCGACGACCCCGTCCGGCTCGCCGACCTGGCCTCCCGCACCCTGCTGGTCGACCGGCGCACCGGGACGACCACGCCGGAACTGTGGCCGCCCGGTTCCCGTCCGGCGACCGAGGACACCCATGACGTGGACGACTGGCTCACCGTGATCGCCGGCGGCCGGTGCATCGGCATGACGGCCGAGTCCACCGCCCACCAGTACCCGCGCCCCGGCGTCGCCTACCTCCCGGTCCTCGACGCCGAGCCGATCGCCGTACGGCTGGCCTGGTGGCGGGACGACCCCCACCCCCGCACCCAGTCCGCGGTGGAACTCCTCACGGAGCTGTACCGCACCGCCTGACCGGTCACGTCAGCGGGGAAGACGTGGAACGCGCCTTCCGGGGGCGGGCCGCAGCCTCACCCCCACCGTCCCGCCCGCCTCAGTCCGCCGCCCCACCGACCGGGATCCCCAGCCGCTCGGCGACGGCGGTCAGGGCCGTGCCCAGCGGCAGGGCGATCCGGGTGACGGCGTGCGGGTCGCCGCGGGTGGGGTCGCGGTTGACGATCAGGACCGGCTTGCCCTCCTGCGACGCCTGGCGGACGAACCGCAGGCCGGACATCACCGTCAGCGAGGAGCCGAGGACCAGCAGCGCGGCCGACTCCCGGACCAGCTGCCGGCAGTCCTCGACGCGCCGCGGCGGAACCGCCTCGCCGAAGAACACCACGTCCGGCTTGAGGACGCCCCCGCAGACGGCGCACGGCACCACCCGGAAGTCCCCGACCTGCGCGTCGGTGAGGTCCGCGTCGCCGTCCGGGTTGATCCCGGCGGCGACCGGGTCAAAGCCCGGGTTCTCGGCCTCCAGGCGCCGGGCGAGTTCACGGCGCGGGCTCATGGCACGGCAGGAGAGGCACACGACCCGGTCCAGGCTGCCGTGGAGCTCCACGACGCCCTCGCTGCCGGCGGCCTGGTGCAGGCCGTCGACGTTCTGGGTGATCACACCCGAGACACGGGCGTCCCGGGCGAAGGCGGCCACCGCGAGGTGTCCCGCGTTCGGGCGGGCCCGCCCGAAGGTGCGCCAGCCGAGGTGGCTGCGCGCCCAGTAGCGGCGCCGGGCGTCCGCGCTCGCGGTGAAGTCCTGGTAGGTCATCGGGGTGTGCCGGCTCAGGCTCCCGCCCTCGCCCCGGTAGTCGGGGATGCCCGACTCCGTGGAGATGCCCGCCCCGCTGAGCACCAGCACACCGCCGGCGCTCAGCGCGTCGACGACCGGCTCCAGATCGGTGGTGCCCGGCAGCAGGTCCGTCGTCGGGGTCCAGCTCAGGGTGGGGCGCATGCGCATGCCGCAAGGGTACGAAATCGGCGGCGGCTCGCGGCGGGCGTGAAGGTCGCGGGGTACGGCCCTCCGCCTTCCGTCCGCCGCGAGCCGCCGTTCGCCCCGGGCACCCGTCCGCCCCGGGCACCTGGGCTCCCGTGCGACCCGCGACCCATGACCGGCGCCCAGCGCATCGACCGGGCGCGCGGACGCTCGGCCGCCCGCCGTAGTGAGCGTGCGCGCCGTTGCGGGGCGGCCGGGCGCGGAAAGCATGTCCTCAGCACCGCAGTACTGCGAGCGAGGAGACACGTGATGTCCAGCGAGTTCCAGCGGACCAAGCTCCGGGCCATGTTCGAGGCGTTCGACGCGGACGGCAACGGCTATCTGGAGGAGGCGGACTTCGTGGCCCTGGCGGACCGCTGGGGCCGGTTGCCGCGCGTGCGGAGGGAGGGCTCGGAACTGGCGGCCCGCGTGGACGGCGTACTGAAGGGCTGGTGGCGGCATCTGTCGGAGACGGTGGACACGGACCGGGACGGCCGGATCGACCTGGACGACATCCTCGCCATGGTGGACCACCTGCCGACCATCCCCGACGCCGTCACCGCGACCGCCGACACCATCTTCGACGCGGTCGACGAGAACGCCGACGGACGCATCTCGCGCGACGAGCACCAGCGCCTCGTCGACACCTGGCACGGGCGGCCCGTGGAGACCGACGGCGTCTTCGACCGCCTCGACCAGGACGCCGACGGCTACCTCAGCCGTCCCGAGTTCGCCGCGCTCTGGGCCCAGTTCTGGATCAGCGACGACCCCACCGAACCCGGCAACCTGATGTGCGGCCCGATCACCGCCGGGTGAGAGACGGCGGCGGCGGGAGTTCCCGTACGACGGCCTCCGGCCCGGTCGCGGAGCGCCCACCCTCGGCTGTCGCGCTCGCGGCGACGGGCCCACCGCCGTTCTCCCCGTCCGGCCGGGCGGCGCGCAACCCTCTCGCAACCTTGGGTGTGATGCGCTGGGGCACCTGGACCACCCCACCGGCTCCCTGGGACGGCTGACATGGACGAGACCACCCCGCGCGTCGAACTCACCCCCGCCGCGGCCGACCTGCTGCGCCAACTCCATTCGACGCACGGCCCGTTGATGTTCCACCAGTCCGGCGGCTGCTGCGACGGCAGCGCGCCCATGTGCTACCCGGAGGGCGAGTTCCGCACCGGCGGTTCGGACGTGCTGCTCGCCGAGCTGGAGGTCGACGGCGTGCCGGAGCCGGTGAGCTTCTGGATGTCGCGCAGCCAGTACGAGGCGTGGAGCCACACCCGGCTGATCGTGGACGTCGTAGCAGGGCGCGGCAGCGGTTTCTCGCTGGAGGCACCCGAGGGGGTGCGTTTTCTCACCCGTTCCCGTGTAGTCGGCGCCTAGGAGCCCCACCGGTCACCACGATCTGCTGCACTTCCCCTGAGACCAGAGAGAGTTGACGAGACATCAGGGGATTCCGTGACGCACCGTCGAGCACGTTCGAGAGCAGGCAGATCCGTACTCGCGTATCTCACGGCATGCGGCACGCTGGCCGGTGCGGCCCTGGTCGGGGCGGCGCCGGCCGTCGCCGCGCCGGGGGTGACGCGGCTCGCGCCGGGTGTCACCTACGAGCAGTTCGACATCACGGCGGCCAAGGGTGTGACCCACGCGCATGTGGTCGCCGTCGACCTGCGCAACGCCCATGTGCGCGTCAACCTGCTGTACCCGGGAGCGGTCGGGGCCCGGGAGCCCGTGTCCCGGCTCGCCGACTCGGCCCACGCCGTCGCGGGCGTCAACGGTGACTTCTTCGACATCACCGAGACCCAGCACCCGGGCGTCGAGGCCACCGGCGCCACCGACGGACCGGCGATCGCCGGTGGTGTCGCGCTGAAGGGGGCGGTGCCGGAC
This sequence comes from Streptomyces sp. NPDC090083, assembly GCF_044747445.1. Classification (NCBI taxonomy): domain Bacteria; kingdom Bacillati; phylum Actinomycetota; class Actinomycetes; order Kitasatosporales; family Streptomycetaceae; genus Streptomyces; species Streptomyces sp. NPDC090083. The sequence goes on from NZ_JBIVED010000015.1 coordinate 26,837, forward strand.
GGCCAGCGCTTCGGGCCCGCTCTGCCGCCCGGCACGAACACCCGGGAGGTGCTCGGTGTGGGCGTCGACCGGGTCGCCCGGCTGGACAGCCTCGCCCTGAACGGGGCGGTCCGCACCCCGCACGGAGGGCTGGCGCTCGGCGGGTTCAACCAGTACGCGCTGCCGGAGAACTCCGTCGGCGCGTTCACCTCGCAGTGGGGCACTGTCTCCCGGATGCGCGCCACCTGCGGCTCGGACACGGACCGGGCCGCCGGCTGTAGTACGGACACCTATGAGGTCGCGGTTCGCGGCGGCCGAGTCGTGTCGGTCTCCAACACTCCCGGCCGGGGTGCCATCGCCGCGGGCACCACCGTCCTGGTCGGCCGTGAGGCGGGGGCGCAGCGGTTGCGGAAGCTGTTCAAGGGTGAGCGGGTCCAGGTGTGGCACCGGCTCGTGGCGTCGCGGTCCCGGGTGCCGTACCGCTTCGCCATCGGCGGCTACCCGGTGCTGCGGCACGGTCAGCCGCTGGCCGGTCTCGACGACAGGACCTCGGCCGTGCGCACCGCCGTGGGCATCGCCGACGGCGGTCACCGTCTGGTGCTGTTCGCGACGGACGGCGCGGTCGCCTACCGCAGCGGCCTCACGATCGCCGAAGTCGCCGCCCAGATGCGAAAGTTGGGCTCGGTGGACGCCTTCAGTCTGGACGGCGGCGGCTCGACGACCCTGGTCGCCCGCGCGGCCGGCGCGCCGGCCGTCACGGTCCGGAACCACCCCAGCGGCGGCGCCGAACGCCCCGTACCGAACGGTGTCGGGGTCTTCTCGACCAACTGACCGGCCGGCCGACCAACTGACCGTCCGACCGATTGACCGACCGGCCGGCCGACTGACCGTCCGACCGATCGGCCGGGCTCACGGTCGCAGGCCGCTCACCAGGTCCGCGGTGGCCGTCAGGCCGCTGTGGATCGTGGGCGCCATGCTGGTGCTCGCCATGAAGAATCCGAGCAGCGCGCAGACCAGCGCGTGGGAGAGCTTCAGCCCGCCGCTGCGCGTGAAGATCACCGCAAGGATCAGGAGCAGCAGCACCACAGAGATGGAAATGGCCATCGTCACCCTCCTCCGCCACGCCGCCATGTCTGTTTCACGGCGTTCGGCCGCAAGTGTGGCGTAGCGGAGGGTTCATCCGGGCTACCGACGTGTCCCCCGAACGTGTGGTGACCGTCCGTGTGGTCTCACGCCGTGCGGCGCGCGTCCAGGAACGCTTCCAGGCCGGCCAGGTCGTCGGTGTTGAGGAAGTCCACACCGGCGGTGAACAGTTCGGCCCACAGCGCGTCACGGGCGGGGCCCGCCGCGTCGGGGGTGTTCCAGAACCGTACGGTCTGCCCGTGCGCGTGCGCCTGCCGGACGACGGAGCGCAGCTTCTGCCGCTCGGCGTCGGGGAAGGTGCCGGTGCCGAGCCAGGTGAAGTTGGCCTGCCAGTCGTCGCTGATGAGCGAGATGAAGGAGGCGGGCGCCGGGCCGCCGAGGTCGGCGAGCCGGCCGTCGTAGAAGGCGCGGCGCACGGTCTGCGCCTCCATCGGGATCCGGGCGGCGCGGTCGCCGGAGATGACATTGGTGACGGCGCCGGGGTGGACGCGTCCGTGGGCGTAGGTGGTGAACAGGTGCTGGTAGCGCTGGAGATGGCGGTCGAGTTCGAGGTACGTCGAGGAGCCCTCGGTCTTGATGTCGATCAGGAGTTGCAGCGACTTGTGCCAACCCCGGTACACGGAGCCGTGGTTGGCCTTCACAAGGGCGGAGAGTGGTTCGAGGTACAGGGATTCGAGGGTGCGGCTCGGGTCGAGTTCGGACGCGTCGTGACCGATGAGGAGTTGGTCGCCGACGAGGAAGATGTCGGCCTCGACGCTGCCGAAGCGGTGGTCGAGGGCGTCGAAGAGGGGGCGGGGGTGCTCGTAGTCGTTGTGGGCGTGGGCGCGCCACAACGGCCGCGGGCGGTGGCCTTGTTCGCCGGCGAACGCGCTGCCCGCTGGCGGGGCGAGGACGGCCGCGAGGGTGGCGCCGAGCCCGGTGAGCGCTCTGCGGCGGGTGATGAGGGCCATGGTGTTCCTCCGTGTGGGGCGGGTCAGAACCACAGGGAGTATGAGGCCGTGAGCACTCCAACGAACCTGTACATGCCAGGAGTTGGCCGGACCGCCCTCGCTTGTTCACTCCTTCGGCGGGAGCGCGCGGAAAAGCCCGCCCCAGGTGGGACGGGCTTCACCGCGGGGACGACCGGCGGTCAGGGGGCGCGCAGATCGACCAGTTCCGCCAGTGCCTCGCGGTGGGCGCCCGCGGTGCCGTAGGCGATCGAGTCGGCCTTGGCCCGCTTCAGGCAGAGGTGGGCCGGGTGCTCCCAGGTCATGCCGATGCCGCCGTGCAACTGGACGGCCTCCTCGGCCGCGTGGACGGCGACGGCGGCCGCGTAGGCCTGTGCGACGGCGACCGCCACATCGGTGTCCTCGCCGGTCGCGAGCGCGTCGGCCGCATGGCGCGCGGCGGCCCGCAGGCTGACCACCTCCAGCCACAGCTGCGCCAGCCGGTGCTTGAGCGCCTGGAACCCGCCGACCGGCCGGTTGAACTGCTTGCGCTCCTTCAGGTACCCCACGGTCTCCGTCAACGTCCGGTCGGCGAGGCCGAGTTGTTCGGACGCGAGCAGCCCGGCCCCGGCCCGCAGCGCACGCCGTACGGCGGGTCCGGCGTCCCCGATCCGGCGTCCGGCGGCTCCGTCGAACACGACGCGGGCCAGCGGCCGGGTCAGGTCGAGGGACACCTGCGGTACGACGGTCACGGCGCCAGCGTCGACGGCGTACAGCCCGCCGTCGTCGCCCGGCACCAGCAGGACGTCGGCGGCGGCCGCGTCCGCGATGCCGGTCAACTCACCATGCAGGGAGCCGTTTTCGAGCCGTACCGTCTTGTGGGCGCCGCCGGGCGCGACGCTCAGGGAGACGACGAGGACCCCGATCCTCCGGCCCGAGGCGAGCTCGGCGAGGAGGTCGTCCGCGTCGGACGCGAGAAGGGCCTCGGTGGCGACGACCGCGCTCGTGAGGTACGGGACGGGGGCGACCGCGCGGCCCAACTCCTCCAGGACGACGGCGACTTCGCGGTGGGTGGCGCCCTGGCCGCCCTTCGCCTCGGGCACCAGGAGACCGGCGAGGCCCATGCCGTCGGCGAGGGACTTCCACAGGGACAGGTCGTGCGGGGCGTCCGACTCGGTGCGGGCGATCACGCTCGCCGCGTCGCAGTGGTCGGTGAGCAGGTCCCGGACGGCGGCGCGCAGCGCCTCTTCCTCCTCCGAGTACAGCAGATCCGTCATCGGGCGAGGTCCTTCCAGGCGACGTCCTTGTCGGTGCGCGGCTCGGCCGGGAGGCCCAGGACGCGCTCGGCGACGATGTTCAGCAGGACCTCGCTGGTCCCGCCCTCGATGCTGTTGCCCTTGGAGCGGAGGTAGCGGTAGCCGGCGTCGCGGCCGGTGAAGTCCACCAGTTCTGGCCGGCGCATGGTCCAGTCGTCGTACAACAGGCCTTCCTCGCCGCGGAGTTCGACCTCCAGGCCGCTGATCTCCTGGTTGAGGCGGGCGAAGGAGAGTTTCATGCCGGAGCCCTCGTGGCCGGGCTGGCCGGCGACGAGTTGCTGGCGCAGCCGTTCGCCGGAGAGGCGGGCCACCTCGGCCTCGACCCACAGCTTGAGGAGGCGCTGGTGGAGGTCGAGGGTCCGCAGCTCCGGTCGCTCGCGCCAGGTCCGGCTGATCGGGCCGATCATGCCGCCCTCGCGCGGGATGCGCATGCCGCCGATGGAGACGCGTTCGTTCATCAGCGTGGTCTGCGCGACCCGCCAGCCGTCGCCGACCTCGCCGAGGCGATGGGCGTCGGGGATGCGGACGTCGGTGAGGAAGACCTCGTTGAACTCGGCCTCGCCGGTGATCTGGCGCAGCGGCCTGACCTCGACGCCCGGGTCGGTCATGTCGCAGATGAAGTAGGTGATGCCCGCGTGCTTGGGCACGTCCGGGTCGGTCCGCGCGATGAGGATGGCCCAGCGGGCGAGGTGCGCGCTCGACGTCCACACCTTCTGCCCGTTGACGATCCAGTCTCCCCCGCTCTCACGCACCGCGCGCGTCCCGAGCGCGGCCAGGTCCGACCCGGCGCCCGGCTCGCTGAAGAGCTGGCACCAGACCTCGTCACCGATCCACAGCGGCCTGAGGAAGCGGCTCTTCTGCTCGTCGGTGCCGAAGCGGAGGATGGTCGGCGCGGCCATGCCGAGGCCGATGCCGATCCGGCGCGGGTCGTTGTCGGGAGCCCCGGCCGCCTCCAACTCGGCGTCCACGACGGCCTGGAGGGCGCGCGGGGCGCCGAGTCCGCCGAGTCCCTCGGGGTAGTGCACCCAGGCCAGACCCGCGTCGAAGCGGGCCTTGAGGAAGTCCTGCCCGTCCGTCTCCAGCGGCGGGTGCGCGGCCAGCAACTCCTGGGTGCGGCGGCGCAGTTCGGCCGCGGCCGCTCCGGTGGTCTCTTCGCTCATGCGGCGGCTCCGTTCTCCAGCGCGACGGCCTGTGCCGCGTCCAGCGACGGCAGGACGACGACCCGGCCGGTGGTGACGCCGTCGGCGAGCCGCTGCAGGGCGGCGGCGCCACCGCTCAGCGGCACCCGCTCGCTCACCAGGGGCTTGACGACACCTCGGGCGGCGAGTTCGGTGAGCTGCTCGTGGCAGTCGAGGATCAGCTTCGGGTTCTTGGTGGCGTACAGGCCCCAGTGGAGGCCCAGGATCGAGTAGTTCTTCACGAGGGCGTGGTTGAGCGCGGGGCTGGGGATCGTGCCGCTCGCGAAGCCGACGACGACGATCCGGCCCTCGAAGGCGACGACCTTCGTGGACTGCGTGTAGGCGTCTCCGCCGACCGGGTCGTAGATCACGTCGGCCCCGCGCCCGCCGGTGGCCTCCTTGACGGCCGCGACGACGTCCTGGGTACGCCGGTCGATCACGACGTCGCAGCCCAACTCCCGTGCCACGGCGGCCTTGTCGGCGCCGCCGACGACACCGATGACCGTGGCACCGGCCGCCTTGCCGAGCTGTACGGCCGCGCTGCCGACACCGCCGGCCGCGGCATGCACGAGGAGGGTCTCGCCGGCCTCCAGGCGGGCGCGGCGGTGCAGGGCGAACCAGCCCGTCTGGTAACCGACATGGAGCGCGGCGACCTCGGCGTCGTCCAGCGACTCGGGGGCGGGCAGCAGGCCCGCGGCGTCCGCGACGGCGTACTCCGCCAGGCCGCCGTGGGGCAGCACGGGGTTGGCGATCACGCGGCGGCCGTCCTCGGTCTCGGCGCAGATCTCCACGCCGGGGGTGAACGGGAGGGGCGGCCTGACCTGGTACTGGCCCCGGCACATCAGGACGTCCGGGAAGTTGAGGTTCGCGGCGCGTACCTTCAGCAGGACCTGGCCCTCGCCCGGCGTGGGTCGTGCCACCTCCGCCAGGCGCATCGCCTCACTCGGCTCGCCGTTCTCGTGCACTTGCCATGCCTGCATGCGGGGCCTCCACGGGACTGCTCTGTCTGACCGGGGTCAGCTGCATACTAAGCGGTCGCTTGCCGATGGGGAACAGGGGGCGGCGTACGTCACTGCTCCCTCTTCGGTCGCGCCCTGACGTGCATCCGCTCCCCCTGCGGGCCGAACAGGCTCAGGAACTCCACCGGGCCCTCGCCCGTCGAGCCGAACCAGTGGGGAACCCGGGTGTCGAACTCGGCGGCCTCGCCCGGGCCCAGGATCACGTCGTGCTCGCCCAGCCTCAGCCTCAGCCGTCCGGACATCACGTACAGCCACTCGTAGCCCTCGTGCGTCCGCAGGTCGGGCTCGTCCTTCCGCTGCGGCTCCAGGACCTTGTACGCCTGGAGGCCGCCGGGCTGGCGGGTCAGCGGCCAGTGGGTGCGACCGCCCCGGACGATCGGTTCGGCGCGCACGCGGGGGTCGCGGACCGCCGGGGCTCCGACCAGTTCGTCCAGGGGGACCTGGTGGGCGCGCGCGATCGGGAGGAGCAGTTCCAGGCTCGGCCTGCGCAGCCCGGACTCCAGCCGGGAGAGCGTGCTGACCGAGATGCCGGTCGTCTCCGACAGGCCGGCGAGGGTCGCGCCCTTCTCCTTGCGGATGCGGCGCAGCCTCGGTCCGACCTCCGCGAGTACCTCGTCCGTGTCGTCGTTCATGACCGACATTGCAGTTTCGGCAAACACGTTTGTCAATACGGCAGGAGCGCGCGACCTTCGGGGGTGGAGGTGGTCACCATGACCGAGACACACACCGGGACCTACGAAGTGGTCGTCATCGGCGGCGGCGCGGCCGGGCTCTCCGCCGCCCTGGTGCTGGGCCGGTCCCGGCGCCGCACGCTGGTCGTCGACGCGGGCGAACCGCGCAACACGCCCGCCGCGCACATGCAGGGCTATCTGACCCGGGATGGCATGTCCCCGGCCGAGTTCCTGGCCCTGGGCCGCGAGGAGATCGCGCGCTACGGCGTCGACCTGGTCCGCGACTCGGTGGTGGACGTCACGAAGGGCGACGACTTCGCCGTGGTGCTGGCCGGCGGGAAGACCGTGCACGCGCGGCGGATCGTCGTCGCCACCGGGCTCAAGGACGAGCTGCCGGACGTCCCCGGGGTCGCCGAGCGCTTCGGGCGGGACGTGATCCACTGCCCGTACTGCCATGGCTGGGAGGTCCGGGACCAGGCGTTCGGGGTGCTCGCGACGACTCCGCTGAGCGTGCACCAGGCGCTGATGGTCTCGCAGTGGTCGAAGGACGTGACCCTGTTCCTGCACACGGTCGCCGAGTCCGAGCTGACCGACGACGACCTGCGCCGGCTGGCCGCCGCCGGGGTCGCCGTGGTGCCCGGCACGGTCACCGAACTGGTCGTCGAGGACGACCGCCTCACCGGCGTGCGGGTCGCCGGGGGCACCTCCGCCGAGGGAGGCACCACCCACCCCCGCGAGGCGGTGTTCGTCGCGCCCCGGGCGGTCCCGCGGACCGGCCTGTTGGAGAAGCTGGGCGCCGAGCTGCAGGAGACCCCGTTCGGCGCGTACCCGGTGGTCGACGCGACGGGCCTGACGACCGTGCCCGGCGCCTGGGCGGTGGGCAACGCGATGGGCTTCGCGGAGCAGGTCGTGAACGCGGCCTCCGCCGGGTACCGGGCGGGCGCCACGATCAACGGCGACCTGCTGATGGCCGACCTCGACGCGACCGTAGGCACATAGACACGACCACGGGCGTGCACGTGCGACCGCGCGCACCCGGGGCGGGCCCGCGTCCGTACGGGCATCGCGGCCGTCCGGGTGTGGACCGGCCGCCTCCGTTGCACGATGGCTGCATGCTGCTGACCCGGCTCGCGCAGGTGTCCCAGGAGGTCGCCGCCACCTCGGCGCGGTCCCGGAAGATCGCTCTGCTCGCGGAGCTCTTCCGGGACGCGGAGGCCGACGACGTCCCGATCGTCATCCCCTATCTGGCGGGCCGGCTCCCGCAGGGGCGGCTCGGCATCGGCTGGAAGGTGCTGGGCCAGGAGGTCGAACCGGCCGCCGAACCCACCCTCACCGTGCGCGAGACGGACGCCCGGCTCACCGCTCTGAGCACCGTGTCGGGCGCCGGTTCGCAGGCTGAACGCGCCCGTCTGGTGGGCGAGTTGATGGGCGCGGCCACCGCCGGCGAACAGCGCTTCCTCTTCGGGCTCATCACCGGTGAGGTCCGGCAGGGGGCGCTCGACGCGGTCGCCGTGGAGGGCCTGGCCCAGGCGACCGACGTGCCGGCGGCGGACGTTCGGCGGGCCGTGATGCTGGCCGGTTCGCTCCCGGCGGTGGCCGAGGCCCTGCTCGCCGAGGGGCCCGCCTCCCTCGGCCGTTTCCGGCTGACCGTGGGCCGCCCGGTCCTGCCGATGCTCGCGCACAGCGCCACCTCCGTCGCCGAGGCGGTCGGCAAGCTGGGCGACTGCGCGGTCGAGGAGAAGCTCGACGGCATCCGCGTCCAGGTCCACCGCGACGGCGAGGCCGTACGGATCTACACCCGCACCCTCGACGACATCACCGAGCGGCTGCCCGAACTGACGTCTGCCGCACTGGAGTTGAGGGGTGAGCGGTTCATCCTGGACGGCGAGGTGATCTCCTTCGACGCGGACGGGCGGCCCCGTTCGTTCCAGGAGACGGCCGGCCGGGTCGGCTCCCGGGTGGACGTGGCCACGGCCGCCGAGACGGTCCCGGTCTCCCCCGTGTTCTTCGACGCGCTGTCCGTCGACGGCCGCGACCTGCTGGACCTCCCGTTCGCCCAACGGCACGCGGAACTGGCCCGGTTGGTGCCCGAGCCGATGCGGGTCCGCCGCACTCTCGTGTCCGGCCCGCAGGACATCCCCGCGGCGGAGGCCTTCTTGGCCGAGACCTTGGAGCGCGGTCACGAGGGGGTCGTGGTGAAAGGGCTCGACGCCCCGTACCACGCGGGCCGCCGGGGCGCCTCCTGGCTGAAGGTGAAGCCCGTCCACACCCTGGACCTGGTCGTCCTGGCCGCCGAGTGGGGCCACGGCCGCCGTACCGGCAGACTCTCCAACCTCCATCTGGGCGCCCGGAGTCCGGACGGTTCCTTCGCGATGCTGGGCAAGACCTTCAAGGGCCTGACCGACGCCCTGCTGGCCTGGCAGACCGAGCGGCTCCAGGAGCTGGCCGTGGCGAGCGACGGCCATGTGGTGACCGTACGGCCCGAACTCGTCGTGGAGATCGCGTACGACGGTCTGCAGCGGTCGAGCCGGTACCCGGCCGGCGTCACGCTACGGTTCGCGCGGGTCGTGCGGTACCGGGAGGACAAGCGGGCGGAGGAGGCGGACTCGGTGGAGACGTTGCTGGCGGCGCATCCGGAGGTGAAGCCGTGAGCGGGGACGCGTGGGGGAAACGGAGCGCCGGGCTGTTGTTGTTCCGGCACACCGACCGGGGGCTTGAGGTGTTGCTCGGCCATATGGGCGGCCCGCTCTCGGGGCACCGGGACGCGGGTGCGTGGAGCGTGCCCAAGGGCGAGTACCAGCCCGACGAGCCCGCCTGGGACGCGGCCCGGCGCGAGTTCCGGGAGGAGCTGGGGATCGCGCCGCCCGAGGGCGAGCCGATCGAGCTGGGCGAGGTGCGGCAGGCCAACGGCAAGCTCGTCACCGCGTGGGCGATCGAGGCGGACCTCGACCCCGCGGCGATGGTGCCGGGCACCTTCCGGATGGAGTGGCCGCCGAAGTCGGGGCGGATCCAGGAGTTCCCCGAGCTGGACCGCGTGGAGTGGCTGAGTCTCGAACGGGCGCGGGAGGTCGTCGTCACGGCACAGGCCACGTTTCTCGACCGGCTGGCCGAGCACTCGGGCTGACGGGCCGCGTACGCGTTGCGGTCCCCCGCACCGCGCGGGAAGGTCGAAGCACAGCCCGCTCCAGGAGGTCAGCCATGCCCATCGCGACGGTCAACCCGGCCAACGGCGAGACGCTCAAGACGTACGAGGCCATGGGTGCCGAGGAGATCGAGCGCCGGCTCCAGCTCGCCGAGGCCACCTTCCGCACCTACCGGACGTCCGCCTTCGCCGAGCGCGCCCGGCTCATGCACCGGGCCGCCGACCTGCTCGACGAGGACCAGCGGGACATCGGCCGGATCATGACCACGGAGATGGGCAAGCCGGTCAAGCAGGCCCGCGCGGAGGCGGCCAAGTGCGCGAAGTCGATGCGCTGGTACGCCGACCACGCCGAGGAACTCCTCGCCGACGAGCAGCCCGCCGCGGCCGACGTCGAGGACTCGGGCGGCGCACGCGCCCTGGTCCGCTACCGCCCGCTGGGTCCCGTCCTCGCCGTCATGCCGTGGAACTTCCCGCTGTGGCAGGTGATCCGCTTCGCCGCGCCCGCGCTGATGGCGGGCAACGTCGGGCTGCTCAAGCACGCGTCGAACGTCCCGCAGACCGCCCTCTACCTGGAGGACCTGTTCCACCGCGCGGGCTTCCCCGAGGGCGCCTTCCAGACCCTGCTGGTCGGCTCCGGCGCGGTCGAGGAGATCCTGCGCGACGAACGGGTCAGGGCGGCCACCCTCACCGGCAGCGAGCCCGCGGGGCGCGCCGTCGCGTCCGTCGCCGGGGACATGGTGAAGAAGACGGTGCTGGAGCTGGGCGGCAGCGACCCGTACATCGTCATGCCGTCCGCCGACATCGAGCGGGCGGCGCGGACCGCGGTGACCGCGCGCGTGCAGAACAACGGGCAGTCGTGCATCGCCGCGAAGCGGTTCATCGTGCACGCGGACGTCTTCGACGATTTCGCCGAACGGTTCGTGGCCGGCATGAAGGCGCTCACGGTCGGTGACCCGCTGGAGGAGGGGACCGAGGTCGGACCGGTCGCGAGCGAGGCGGGCCGCGGCGATCTGGAGGAGCTCGTCGACGACGCCGTGGAGAGCGGCGCGACCGTGCTGTGCGGCGGTGCCCGGCCGGACGGACCCGGCTGGTTCTACCCGCCGACCGTCCTCACCGACATCACCCGCGAGATGCGCGTCCACCGCGAGGAGACGTTCGGCCCCGTCGCCACCCTGTACCGGGTCGCCGACCTCGACGAGGCCGTCCTCCTCGCCAACGACACGCCGTTCGGGCTGAGTTCCAACGTGTGGACGCGGGACGAGGCGGAGACCGAGCGGTTCGTACGGGACCTGGAGGCCGGCGGGGTCTTCTTCAACGGGATGACCGCGTCGCATCCGGCGTTCCCGTTCGGCGGGGTGAAACGGTCCGGGTACGGGCGGGAACTGTCGGGCCACGGAATCCGCGAGTTCTGCAACATCACCACGGTATGGCACGGAGCGTGAGCGTTCCGCGGCTACGATCCCCTGTGTGAACCGCGAAGTGACTCTGCCTCTGATCGTCGACGACCGCGGAACCCTTCAGGTGGCTGCCGCCGATGTCAGCAAGCTCCTGCGTACCGTCGGCGGCCGGTGGCTGCACCTCGTCGAGGCCGGGGAGGGCGGCCTCGACGAGGACACGGTCGCCGCGTTGACCATCGAGCTCGCGAAGCTGGCGGACCGGATCGACGTCGCGTGCATCGCGCACAGCAGTGGGGGCGGCTCGTAGTTCGGCGCGTGCGGGTGCGTGGTGGCTCATCGCGCGGTCCCCGCGCCCCTCAGGGGGTGGCACCCGGCCCTCGCGGACAAGCCGCCCTGCCCTCGGCTTTCACAGGAACCACTGATCCGGTCTTTATCGCCGTGTCCCTGAATTGGAGTAGTCCACCGCGAGATCGCCGCCCTCACGGGTGATCGTGGGTGCACCACCCTCTGAGGTGAACCACCTTCTGACCGGCGGGCGAAGGCCTTCCGGAAGGCGAAAGCAGGGACGGTTCATGGCGACTTTGTGCAAGCCCTCGGTGTCGGTTCCCGAGCACGTGATCACGATGGAGGAGACGCTGGAGCTGGCGCGCTCCCGTCACGCGGACCACCCCAACCTGCCGCTGGCCCTCCGGCTGATCGAGAACACCGGCGTGCGCACCCGGCACATCGTGCAGCCCATCGAGGAGACCCTGAAGCACCCGGGGTTCGAGGACCGCAACAAGATCTACACCGCCGAGGCGAAGGCCCGCGTCCCCGCGGTCGTGCAGCGCGCGCTCGACGAGGCGGAGCTCCTCACCACCGACATCGACGTGATCATCTACGTCTCGTGCACGGGCTTCATGATGCCCTCGCTCACGGCCTGGCTGATCAACGAGATGGCCTTCGAGTCCACCACCCGGCAGATCCCGATCGCCCAGCTCGGCTGCGCGGCCGGCGGCGCGGCCATCAACCGGGCGCACGACTTCTGCACGGCGTACCCGGACGCCAACGCGCTCATCGTCGCCTGCGAGTTCTGCTCGCTGTGCTACCAGCCGACCGACCTCGGCATCGGCTCCCTGCTCTCCAACGGCCTGTTCGGCGACGGCATCGCCGCCGCGGTCGTGCGCGGGCGCGGCGGCACGGGCATCCAGCTGGAGCGCAACGGGTCGTACCTGATCCCCAAGACCGAAGAGTGGATCATGTACGACGTCCGGGCCACCGGGTTCCACTTCCTGCTGGACAAGCGGGTGCCGGCCACCATGGAGCCCCTCGCACCAGCGCTCCAGGACCTCGCGGGACTGCACGGCTGGGACGCGGCCGACCTGGACTTCTACATAGTCCACGCGGGCGGGCCCCGAATACTCGACGACCTGAGCAAGTTCCTCCAGGTCGACCCGCACGCGTTCCGGTTCAGCCGGGCGACCCTCACCGAGTACGGCAACATCGCCAGCGCCGTCGTCCTTGACGCGCTGCGCCGGCTCTTCGACGAGGGCGGCGCCGAGCACGCGGCGCGCGGCCTGCTCGCCGGGTTCGGACCCGGTATCACCGCCGAGATGGCCCTGGGCCGCTGGCACCGCGACGACCGAGAGACGGCTTGAGTACGGCATGACTGAAGAGACGCTCACCGAGACCCCGCCCCCCGTCCGGCCCTGGCCGGCCCTCGACCTGACCGGGGTGGACTTCGACCCGGTCCTCACCCAGCTGATGCGGGAGGGTCCGGTCAACCGGATCAAGCTGCCCAACGGCGAGGGCTGGGCCTGGCTGGTCACCCGGCACGACGACGTGCGGATGGTCACCAACGACCCCCGGTTCAGCCGCGAGGCGGTGATGGACCAGCCGGTGACCCGGCTCGCCCCGCACTTCGTCCCGGCACGCGGCGCGGTCGGCTTCCTCGACCCGCCGGACCACACGCGGCTGCGGCGCTCGGTCGCCCCGGCGTTCACGACGCGCGGGGTGGAGCGGGTGCGGGAGCAGTCCCGGCTGCTGCTGGACGAGTTGATCGACGAGCTGCTGGAGCACGGGCCGCCCGCCGACCTCACCGAGACCGTGCTGAGCCCTTTCCCCATCGCGGTGATCTGCGAGTTGATGGGTGTGCCGGCCGCCGACCGGCACGGCATGCACACCTGGACCCAGCTCATCCTGTCCTCCTCGCACGGCGCCGAGGTCAGCGAGCAGGCGAAGCGGGAGATGGGCGCGTACTTCGGCGATCTCATCGGGCTGCGGGAGGGCAGCGACGGCGAGGACGTGGCCTCGCTGCTCGGTGCCGCCGTGGGCCGGGAGGAGATCACGCTGGAGGAGGCGGTCGGGCTCGCGGTGCTGCTGCAGATCGGCGGCGAGGCGGTCACCAACAACAGCGGGCAGATGTTCTACCTGCTGCTGACCCGCCCGGATCTCGTCGAACGGCTGCGTGCCGAACCGGAGTCGAGGCCGCAGGCCATCGACGAGCTGCTGCGCTACATCCCGCACCGCAACGCGGTCGGGCTGTCCCGGATCGCCATGGAGGACGTGGAGATCCGCGGTGTGCGGATGCGGGCGGGCGACCCGGTGTACGTGTCGTACCTGGCCGCGAACCGGGACCCGGACGTGTTCCCGGACCCCGAGAGGATCGACTTCACGCGCAGCCCGAACCCGCACGTCTCCTTCGGCTTCGGCCCGCACTTCTGCCCCGGCAACATGCTGGCCCGGCTGGAGTCCGAGCTGCTGGTGGACGCCCTGCTGGACCGGCTGCCGGGGCTGCGGCTGGCGGTACCGGCCGATCAGGTCCCGTTCAAGAAGGGCGCGTTGATCCGCGGGCCCGAGGCACTGCCCGTGACGTGGTGAGGCGCCTGTGACGGCCACGGAGGGGCTGCTGGTGCCGCCCGGTCACGGCCGGGTCGTGCAGACACCGGCGCAGCACGTGACGTTCAAGGTGACCGGCTCGCACTCGCGGACCGCGTCGACCTTCGAGGTGGTGGTGCCGCCGGGGTTCGATGTCGGGGCCCATGTGCACACCCGCAGCGAGGAGTTGTTCTACGTGCTCGAGGGCGAGCTGGACGTCCTCGCCTTCGAGCCGCGGATCCGGACCCCCGACAACTGGCAGCGCTGGGAGTCCGGTTCGGGTTCCCGGGTGGTGCGGGCGACGCCGGGGACGGTGATCGTCGTACCGCCCGGTTGTCCGCACGCGTTCTCCAACCCGACGGAGACGTCGGCGAAGATGTTCTTCCAGGCGTCTCCGCCGCCGGACCACGAGCGGTATTTCGAGGAGCTGTTGGAGATCCTCGGGAGCGGGGGGCCGCCGGATCACGCGGCCATCGAGGAGTTGCGGGGCCGTTACGACATCGAGCAGCTGACGCCCTTGAAACACCGGTAGTCGTTCGTCTGACTGCCGGTGGGGGCTGGTCGCGCGGTTCCCCGCGCCCCTGAAACGCGGGCCGCGTTCAAGGGTCGCGGGGAACTGCGCGAACGGTCCCACCGGGCCGGCACCCGAGACTCAACGGATCGGCATGCCCGCCAGCGTGCGCGCGATCACCAGCCGCTGGATCTCGCTCGTGCCCTCGAAGATCGTGTAGATCGCCGCGTCCCGGTGCATCCGCTCGACCGGGTACTCACGGGTGTAGCCGTTGCCGCCCAGGATCTGAATGGCCTGGCCCGTCACCTTCTTCGCCGTCTCGCTCGCGAACAGCTTCGACATCGAGCCCTCGGCCGCCGTGAACTGCTTGCCGTTGACGGCCATCCAGGACGCCCGCCACACGAGCAGCCGCGCCGCGTCGATGGACGTCCGCATGTCGGCGAGCTGGAAGGCCACGCCCTGGTTGTCGATGATGGGGCGGCCGAACTGCTCGCGGGTCTTCGCGTAGTCGAGGGCGACCTCGTACGCGGCGCGGGCCGTGCCCACCGCCATCGCGCCGACCGCGGGGCGCGACGCCTCGAACGTCGCCATCGCCGCGTTCTTCACCCGCTCGCCGCCGCCGGCCTTCGCGCGCTCATGGGCGCGGGCGATCCGCTCGTCCAGCTTCTCCTTGCCGCCGAGCAGGCAGGAACCGGGGACGCGCACGTTCTCCAGGACGACCTCGGCGGTGTGCGAGGCGCGGATGCCGTGCTTCTTGAACTTCTGCCCCTGGGACAGACCGGGCGTGCCGGCCGGGACGATGAAGGAGGCGTGGCCCTTGGAGCCGAGGTCCGCGTCGACGACCGCGACGACGACGTGGACGTTGGCGATACCACCGTTGGTCGCCCAGGTCTTGGTGCCGTTGAGCACCCACTCGTCCTTGGCCTCGTCGTACACGGCACGCGTGCGCATGGAGGCGACGTCGGAACCGGCGTCGGGCTCGGAGGAGCAGAAGGCGGCGACCTTCACGTCGTTGGCGTCGCCGTACATCTGCGGGATCCAGGTGCCGATCTGCTCCTCGGTGCCGTTGGCGAGGACGCCGACGGCCGCGAGGCCGGTGCCGACGATGGAGAGGGCGATGCCCGCGTCGCCCCAGAACAGTTCCTCCATGGCCATCGGGATGCCGAGGCCGGTGGGGTCGAAGTACTGCTGGGCGTAGAAGTCCAGGGAGTAGATGCCGACCTTCGCGGCCTCCTGGATGACCGGCCAGGGAGTCTCCTCACGCTCGTCCCATTCGGCGGCGGCGGGGCGGATGACGTCGGCGGCGAAGCCGTGCAGCCAGTCCCGCACCTCCTTCTGTTCGTCGTTGAGTTCCATGGTGAACTCGGCCATGACTCCTCCAGCGGCGCACTAGCATGTTACTTGCGGTAACCGAAGTCTGTTACCGGCGGGTAGGAAAAGTCAACTCCCGATGACCGGTCGGCAGCCCGTTCGAGGTGTTGGGGCCGTTGGGTGTTACTTTGCGCAGGCGTCACCGATTCAGCACGGGTGGGGAGAGCTCATGGACACCACGCAGCGGACCGATCAGCAGCGGTCCGCCGACCGCCGACGGCGCGAGTTGCTGGAGGCCGCGGACAGAGTGGTGCTGCGCGATGGTCCGCAGGCCTCTATGAACGCGATCGCCGCGGAAGCGGGTATCACGAAGCCGATTCTGTACCGGCACTTCGGGGACAAGGGTGGACTGTACGCGGCCCTCGCCAAGCGGCATACGGATGCCCTGCTGTCCTCCCTGCGGGCGGCGCTGGACGCCCCGGCCGAGCGCCGGGAGCGAGTCGAGGCGACGCTCGACACGTACCTCGCCGCCATCGAGGCGCTTCCCCAGGTGTACCGGTTCCTGATGCACCCCGTCGAGGGCGGGCAGACCGCGGACCAGGGGTTCGACACCGGCAACCACTCCGTTCCGCTGCTGCGGCGCATGGGCGAGGAGCTGGCCCAGGTCATCGAGGAGCGGGTGGACCTCGGACCCAACAGCCAGCAGCTGGCCCGGGTGTGGGGGCACGGGATCGTCGGGATGATGCACGCGGCCGGGGACTGGTGGCTGGGCGAACGGCCTTGCTCCCGGGCCGAGTTGGTACGCAGTCTGGCCGATCTGCTGTGGGGACGGCTGGCCGCGGCCGGGGACAGGGTCGGCGGGCCGGGGTTCTAGCCGGTACGGCCCCGCACCCCTACGGGACCTCGCCCCGCCGGTTCCAGGAGGCTCGGCGTGCCTGTCGCATCAGGCGCGCGTGGCGGCGGCCCGTTACGCGGTCGGCGTACACCCGGCCCTCCAGGTGGTCCTGTTCGTGCTGGAGACAGCGGGCGAACCAGCCCGTGCCCTCCACGGTGATCGGGTCGCCGGACGCCGTGAAACCCTCGACGACCGCGTGGTCGTAGCGCTCCGTCCCCGCCTCCAGGCCCGGCAGGGAGAGGCAGCCCTCGGGGCCGCGCAGCACCAGGCCGTCCGCCTCCACGAGACGCGGGTTCACCACGTGGCCGAGGTGGCGGACCTCCTCGTCGTCGGGGCAGTCGTATACGAACACCCGCAAAGGGACGCCCACTTGGTTCGCGGCGAGGCCGACGCCCCGGGCCGCGTACATCGTGGCGAACAAGTCCTCCACGAGACGGGCGAGTTCCGGCCCGAAGTCTGTTACGTCCTCGCACGGGGTATGGAGCAGGGGGTCGCCGAGCAGGGTGAGGGGACGGACTCGCCCGCGGGCGCCCGGGATGGAGCCGTATCGCATGGGCGCAAGGGTACGGTTCTCTACGGCGCACGCCCGCCGCGAGGCGTTCGCGGTGCCGCGGTTCAGGCACCGATAAGGATCTCGATAGGCTGAGGTCCACACCACGTTGCCGGAGGCAGAGGCGCGGCGCGTACGCAAGGAGGATCGAGAACTGATGGCAGGCAACTCGGACCCGCTCACGCCGCGGGCCAAGCTGGCCGTGACGGCGGGCAAGGCGGTCGCGGCGGCATCTCGTGCCGCGGGGCGGGGCAGCGGATCGGTGATCGGCGGCCGAGTGGCACTCAAACTCGACCCCGACCTGCTCGCCAGGCTCGCGCAGAGCCTGGATGTGACGCTCGTCTCGGCGACCAACGGCAAGACGACCACGACCCGGCTCATCGCCGAGGCCCTCGGGGCCGCGGGACCCGTCGTCTCGAACGCGCTGGGCGCCAACATGCCCGCCGGCATCACCTCGGCGCTGGCCGGCGGCTCGGAGGCCAAGTTCGGGGTCATCGAGGTCGACGAGAAGTACCTCGCCGGCGTCGCCCGCGACACCGACCCCAAGTGCATCGCCCTGCTCAACCTCTCCCGCGACCAGCTCGACCGCGCGGCCGAGACCCGCATGCTCGCGGAGAACTGGCGTGAGGGGCTGTCGGGTTCCAAGGCCGTCATCGTCGCCAACGCCGACGACCCGCTGGTCGTGTGGGCCGCTTCCTCCTCCCCGAACGTGATCTGGGTCGCCGCCGGGCAGATGTGGAAGGACGACGCCTGGTCCTGCCCGTCCTGCGGTGGCGTGATGCAGCGTCCCGGTGACGACTGGTTCTGCGGCGAGTGCGGATTCCGGCGGCCGACGCCGAGTTGGGCACTCTCCGGGGACCACGTCCTCGACCCGCACGGCTCCGCCTGGCCCATCCACCTCCAGCTGCCCGGCCGCGCCAACAAGGCCAACGCCGCGTCCTCGGCCGCCGTCGCCGCCGTGTTCGGGGTGCCGCCGCAGGTCGCCCTGGAGCGGATGTACCGGGTGCAGGCCGTCGCCGGGCGCTACGACGTCGTCCAGTTCATGCAGCGCGACCTGCGCCTGCTGCTGGCGAAGAACCCGGCGGGCTGGCTCGAGACGTTCAGCCTGATCGATCCGCCGCCGACCCCGGTGATCCTCTCGGTGAACGCGCGCGGCGCCGACGGCACCGACACCTCGTGGCTGTGGGACGTCGACTACACCCGACTGACCGGCCACCCCATCTTCGTCGTGGGCGACCGCAAGCTGGACCTCGCGGTCCGTCTGGAAGTGGCCAACCAGCACTTCCAGGTCTGCGACAACCTCGACCAGGCCGTCCAGATGGCCCCGCCCGGCCGCATCGAGGTCATCGCGAACTACACCGCGTTCCAGGACCTGCGCCGTCGCGTCGGCAACTGAGACCCGAGAACCCCCAGAGGACGAATGACCATGAGCGACAACCAGCTCCGTCTGGTGTGGATCTACCCCGACCTGCTGAGCACCTACGGCGACCAGGGCAACGCCCTGGTCGTGGAGCGCCGGGCCCGCCAGCGCGGCCTCGACGTGGCCCGGCTCGACGTGCGCAGCGACCAGCCCATCCCGACCTCGGGCGACATCTACCTGATCGGCGGCGGAGAGGACCGTCCGCAGCGGCTCGCGGCGGAGCGCCTGCGCCGCGACGGCGGTCTGCACCGCGCGGTCGGCAACGGCGCGATCGTCTTCTCGGTGTGCGCCGGCTACCAGATCCTCGGCCACGAGTTCATCAACGACCTCGGCCAGCGCGAGCCCGGCCTCGGCCTGCTCGACGTGGTGTCGACGCGCGGCGAGGGCGAGCGGTGCGTCGGTGACGTCCTCGGCGACATCGACGCGCGCCTGGGCCTGCCCCCGCTGACCGGCTTCGAGAACCACCAGGGCGTCACGCATCTCGGCCCGACCGCCCGCCCGTTCGCGCAGGTGCGGCTCGGCAAGGGCAACGGCACGGGCGACGGCACCGAGGGCGCGTACAACGACACGGTGTTCGGTACGTACATGCACGGTCCGGTGCTCGCCCGCAATCCGCTGATCGCGGACCTGCTGCTGAAGCTGGCCCTCGATGTGAACGCGCTGCCGCCGATCGACGACCGCTGGTACGAGGCGCTCCGCAACGAGCGCATCGCGGCAGCTCAGCAACCCGCGTAAGCGTCGCGTACACCTGGTCTTCGGGTGTGGGCAACCAGCCCGTCTGACGGCTGGTCCGCGCAGGTGAGCGGGGTCGTCCAGCAGGCGGACGCACGCTACGGTCCCGCCCCCTCCTGCCGTTAGGGTGGCGGGGATCGTGCCGGACGACGTGGTCCGGTCCCGCCCACGTTGAGAAGGTTCTTTCGGGCTATGCGCATTGGTGTGCTCACGTCCGGCGGCGACTGCCCCGGCCTGAACGCCGTCATCCGGTCCGTCGTGCACCGCGCCGTCGTGGACCACGGCGACGAGGTCATCGGCTTCCGGGACGGCTGGAAGGGCCTCCTGGAGTGCGACTACCTCAAGCTCGACCTCGACGCGGTGAGCGGCATCCTTGCTCGCGGCGGCACCATCCTCGGCTCCTCCCGGGTCCAGCCCTCCCATCTGCGGGACGGCGTGGAGCGGGCCCGGGGCCATGTCGAGGAGCTCGGCCTCGACGCGATCATCCCGATCGGCGGCGAGGGCACGCTCAAGGCGGCCAAGCTGATGTACGACGCCGGGCTCCCGATCGTCGGCGTCCCCAAGACCATCGACAACGACATCGCGGTCACGGACGTCACCTTCGGCTTCGACACCGCCGTAGGTGTCGCGACCGAGGCGCTCGACCGGCTCAAGACCACCGCCGAGTCCCACCAGCGTGTCCTGGTCGTGGAGGTCATGGGCCGCCACACCGGCTGGATCGCCCTCCACTCCGGCATGGCGGCCGGCGCGCACGCCATCGTCGTACCCGAACGGCCCTTCGACATCGAGGAGTTGGCCGCCCGCGTCGGCGAACGCTTCGAGGCGGGCAAGCGGTTCGCGATCGTCGTCGCCGCGGAGGGCGCCAAGCCCCGTGAGGGGTCCATGGACTTCGACGAGGGCAAGAAGGACGTCTACGGCCACGAGCGCTTCGCGGGGATCGCCCGGCAGCTGTCCCTCGAACTGGAGGACCGGCTCGGCAAGGAGGCCCGGCCGGTGATCCTCGGGCATGTGCAGCGCGGGGGCACGCCGACCGCGTACGACCGCGTGCTGGCGACCCGGTTCGGGTGGCACGCGGTGGAGGCCGCGCATCGCGGGGAGTTCGGGAAGATGACCGCGCTGCGGGGGACGGACATCGTGATGGTGTCGCTGGCGGACGCGGTGGAGACGCTGAAGACCGTGCCCGCCGACCGCTACGAAGAGGCGGAGTGCGTCCTGTAGCCCGCAGGTGAGCGAAGCTGCCCCCGGTCATGATCGTGACCGGGGGCAGTTCTAGTCTGTGTGCGGACAGACTTGCACAACCCCCACGAATCAGGAGCCGTCCGATGGATCACGGCGGGCACGGCATGACGATGGATCTGCCGCCGTTCACGTTGGGACGGGGGCTCGCGTGGTCGGCCGACCCGTTCTTCCTGACCGCCTGTCTCGTCGGGCTCGGGCTGTACGGCTGGGGGGTCGTGCGGCTGGCACGGCGCGGCGACTCGTGGCCCGTGGGGCGGACGATCTCGTACGTCGTCGGGGTGCTGACCGTCGGACTGGTCATGTGCACCAAGCTCAACGACTACGGCATGGTCATGTTCAGCGTGCACATGGTGCAGCACATGGTCATCAGCATGCTGTCGCCGATCCTGCTGCTGCTCGGCGCCCCGGTGACGCTCGCGCTGCGGGCGCTGCCGCCGGCGGCCAGGGGCCGCAAGGGGCCGCGTGAGCTGCTGCTGATGTTCCTGCACAGCCGGTACATGAAGATCATCACGCATCCCGCGTTCACGATCCCGCTGTTCATCGCCAGCCTCTACGCGCTGTACTTCACGCCGATCTTCGACTTCCTGATGGGCTCCAAGACCGGGCACATCGCGATGATGGTGCACTTCCTCGCCGTGGGTGTGGTGTTCTTCTGGCCGATCATGGGCGTCGACCCGGGGCCCAGCCGGCCCGGCTATCTGATGCGGATGCTGGAGCTGTTCGCCGGGATGCCGTTCCACGCGTTCTTCGGCATCGCGTTGATGATGGCGTCCGAGCCGATGGTCACGACGTTCAAGCACCCGCCCGCCTCGCTCGGCATCGACGCCCTCTCCGACCAGAACGCGGCCGGCGGCATCGCCTGGGCGTTCAGCGAGATCCCGTCCGTGCTGGTGCTGATCGCCCTGCTGTTCCAGTGGTACGGCTCCGAGCAGCGGCAGGCGAAGCGTCAGGACCGGGCCGCCGACCGGGACGGCGACAAGGAACTCGAGGCCTACAACGCCTATTTGGCCTCACTGAACACACGCGGCAGCTGACCGGGAATTTTCTTCAGTAGCATAAAACGCGATGGGGGAACCGCCACCGGGGGGAGCGGTCGTGGCATTTCGCGTGGGTGTGCAAAGGTGCCGGCGTCGGGGAATCGCGGTGCTCCGCGGGATCGCCGCACCGCTGGTCTGTTTCCTGGCCGTGAGTGGACTGGCCGGCTGCGGCGGGGGCGTGCACGCGTTGGCCGTGCAGGCGGCCGCCGCCGGAGTTCCGTCGCTCGCGCCCTTCTTCGACGAGAAGCAGGGGCTGGGGCAGGACGCCTCGGTGCGTTCGGCGCCGGTGCGGGGCAGCCTCCAGCAGGGCGACACACCAGGTCTCTACGGAGGCACCAGGAAGCCGACCGTCTGTGACGTGGCGCGGCTCAAGAGGTTCCTGACCGATCCCGCCAACCGTCGCAAGGCCGTTGCCTGGTCGGGCGTGCTGGGCATCGGCCCGGATCGGATACCGGGCTATCTGGACCGGCTCACACCCGTGGTCCTGCGTCACGACACTCTCGTACGGAATCACGACTACAAAAAGGGAAAGGCCACGCCCTACGACTCCCTTCTCCAGTCGGGGATCGCGATTCTCGTCGACGCGCGGGGCGAACCGGCCGCCAAATGTTCGTGCGGAAATCCACTGCGGCCTTTCAAGGGAGACGCGGACCGTATTTCCGTCAGGTTCGCGGACGGCAACAAGAAGTGGAGCGGATATCGGGCGTCCTCGGTCGTGGCCGTGCGTCCGGCGCCCACGACGATGGAGCGGCTCGTCCTCGTCGACGTCGGCGACCCCGGCCGCGGTATCCGGCGTCCGGTGGGGACGGCGGGGCGCAGTGACGCGGACTTCGACACCCGGACGCGGCACGCCGTACCCGAGCTCGCGGGGCGGACCTTCGGGGAGGCGCGGCAGCTGCTGGTGAGCGGTGGCCTGGCGGTCGGGTACGACGGGAGCGCGCCGCCGTCCGACGACGCCCGGGTCATCGCGAGCGACCCGCCGGCCGGGACCGGGCTGCGGTTCGGGGAGTACGTGACGGTGAGCGTGGCCGGGACGACGGACGGAGCGGTGACGTCCACTCCCCCGGACCCGACCGCTTCGACCTCTTCGACCACTCCGACCGGTTCCACGAGTCCCACCGATCCGGCGACCTCGTCCGGCCCGACGCTGGGGCCGCCGACATCCACGGCACCGCCGTCCACCGCGTCGACATCGCCGTCCGCGTCCTCGCCCGGGAGCGAGCCACCACCGACGACGAGCGCACCGATCACCAGCAGCGCCCCGCTGACCGCCACACCCGGCACAGCCGGCCCACCCGCCACCGTCGAGACGTGACGCGGGCCGGGAAGCGGGAAGGAGGGACACCGAATGCCACACGGATCGCCGGCCTCGGGCGTGGGCCGGGTCGTCGCCGGACGTTATCTGCTGCTGAGGCGGCTGGGCAGTGGCGGGATGGGACATGTGTGGCTCGCACATGACCAGCGGCTGGCCTGTGACGTCGCGCTCAAGGAGATCGTGTTCAGCAACCCGTCCCACGCCGACGCCGAACGCGAGGCCAGGGTCGCGCGGGCCCGGGCCGAGGCGCGGAACGCGGCCGGGTTGCGCGGTCACCCCCATGTGGTGACCGTCCATGACGTGCTGGAGCACGAGGGGCTGCCGTGGATCGTCATGGAGTACGTGGCCGACGCCGTGGACCTGCGCGACCTGATCGGCCGGCACGGTTCGCTCGCCCCGGCGGAGTGCGCCCGCGTCGGCCTCGCCGTGCTCGACGCGCTGACCGCGGGGCACCGGCGGGGCGTGATGCACCGGGACGTGAAACCGGCGAACATCCTGCTGGCGCCGGACCGCACCGGCTCGCCGTACGCCCGCGTCCTGCTCACCGACTACGGGATCTCGGTGCAGCCGGACGCCGGGGAGACGCGGTACACGCTGACGTCCGTGCTCGTCGGTACGGCGGGTTATCTCGCGCCGGAGCGGGCCACGGGCGGGCCGCCGACCGCCGCCGCCGACCTGTTCTCGCTGGGCTGCACGCTCTACCACGCCGTCGAGGGCCACGGCCCCTTCGTCCGCGACACCCCCCTCGCGGAGATCACCGCAGTGGTCACGGAGGACCCCCTGCCCCCGGTCCGCGCGGGCGCTCTGGCCCCGGTGCTCCACGCGATGCTGGAGAAGGATCCGCTACGACGGATTCCGGCGGCGGAGGCCGAGGAGGCCCTGGCGTCGATCCTGACGCCGCGGACGGACCCGGGGGTGGGGGCGTACTCCAGGACGTGCACCGACCTGGGTTCGCCGTCGCCCTGGGAGGGGCCGCACGTGCCGTTCGCGGCGGGGCCCCCGTTTCCCCCGTCTCCCCCGCACTCCCCCGGCGGCCGGCGTCGGCGCCCGCGTCCGCGGCTTCTCCGGGCCGTCCTCGCCGGTCTGCTCGGGCTCGCCCTCGCCCTGGGCGGGGTCTGGTACGCGATGGCCCGCCAGTCGCCCGGCGACGGCCCGGACGCGGGCGACGGCACCTCGCCGTACGGCACGGGCGTCGGGCTCTCCGCGCCGCTCAAGGACGGCGACTGTGTGACCGCCGACTGGCCCGGCGGGAAGCGGTTCACGGGCACGCCCCGGCTCGCCGTCGATCCCACCTGCCGGAACTCCGTGCCCGACGGGCAGGTGATGGCGTCGGTCTCCACCGCGTCCGCGGGCGAGGCGCGGCGCGCCGGGGCCGGCCGGTGCGCGGAGCGGACGCGGGAGGTGCGGGAGAGGCTCGCGGACGTGCGGGGCTTCGCGGTCGTACCGACCGACGCCGGTTTCGCGGCCGCCGGGCATCGCACCGCGTGTCTGGTGCTGGGCGCGCACGGGCCGGTCTACGGGCCGATCGGCGGTCGGCGTGCCCTCGGGTCGGCGTTCGCGGACACGTCGACGATGCAGAAGCGGGACTGTCTGGACGTGCCCTCCGACCGGGCCGCGAGCCTGGTCTCCTGCGCCGGGAAGCATGATCAGCTGGTGCTCGGGTTCACCCGGTTGGGCGCGGACGTCACGCTCGCCCAGGCGCGTACGGAGTCGGACGCGGCCTGTGCGCGGGACGTCCCGCCGGCCGACCACGGCTTCGATCCCTCGGTCTACGAAGCGGCCTCCTGGACGAGTCGGGGACCGTGGAAGTCGGGCACACATTTCGTCGTGTGCTCCGTTCGGAGGCAGAACGGGGGCACCATGGAGGGGGACAAGCCATGAGGAGGGTGGTGCGATGCCCGGTTCCACGAAGACCATGGGGGTGATCACCGTCGCCGGTCTGGTGGTGGTGACGGCCTACACGGTGGCGCTCGGGAGTAACGGCTGGCTGTGGTTCGGCTGGGTCGTGCTCGGGCTGATCACCCTGGGGATGGTCGCCACACGCAGCGCCTGAGGCCCGCTACGCCTCGCTCGGCCTGCTCGCCGAGTGCACGCCCGGCTGGTACTTGGGCAGCCGGGCGGTGATCTTCATGCCCGCTCCCACGGCGGTCTCGATGACGAGGCCGTAGTCGTCGCCGTAGACCTGGCGGAGCCGGTCGTCGACGTTGGAGAGGCCGATGCCGCCGGACGGGCTGACCTCGCCCGCGAGGATGCGGCGGAGCAGGTCGGGGTCCATGCCGGTGCCGTCGTCCTCGATGACGACGAGTGCCTCGGCACCCGCGTCCTGCGCGGTGATGCTGATCCGGCTCTTGTCGGCCTTGCCCTCCAGGCCGTGTTTGACGGCGTTCTCGACAAGGGGCTGCAGGCAGAGGAACGGGAGCGTGACCGGCAGCACCTCGGGGGCGATCTGCAAGGTGACGGAGAGGCGTTCGCCGAAGCGGGCCCGGACGAGCGCCAAGTAGTGGTCGATGGCGTGGAGTTCGTCGGCGAGGGTGGTGAAGTCGCCGTGCCTGCGGAACGAGTAGCGGGTGAAGTCGGCGAATTCCAGAAGCAGTTCACGGGCGCGCTCGGGGTCGGTGCGGACGAAGGACGCGATCACGGCGAGCGAGTTGAAGATGAAGTGCGGGGATATCTGGGCCCGAAGTGCCTTGATCTCGGCCTCGATCAGCCGGGTGCGGGACTGGTCCAGGTCCGCCAGCTCCAGCTGGACGGAGACCCAGCGGGCGACCTCCCCGGCGGCGCGGACCAGGACGGCCGACTCGCGGGGTGCGCAGGCGACCAGCGCGCCGTGGACGCGGTCGTCGACGGTGAGCGGGGCGACCACGGCCCAGCGCAGCGGGCAGTCGGGGGCGGCGCAGGTGAGCCGGAACGCCTCGCCCCGGCCGGTCTCCAGGGCGCCCGCGAGGCGTTCCATGACCTCGGCCCGGTGATGGTCGCCGACACCGTCCCAGGCGAGGACCTGCTGCTGGTCGGTGAGGCACAGGGCGTCCGTGCCGAGGAGGGTGCGCAGTCGGCGGGCCGAGCGGCGGGCCGTCTCCCCGGTGAGTCCCGCGCGGAGCGGGGGTGCGGCGAGGGACGCGGTGTGCAGGGTCTGGAAGGTGGCGTGCTCGACGGGGGTGCCGAGGCCGCCGAGGTTCTCGGGGCGTGCGGTGCGACGGCCGAGCCAGAAGCCGGCGGCGAGCAGCGGGAGCACGGCGACGCAGAGGCCGGCCAGGAATCCGCTCATACGGCCTCCTCGGTAAAGGAGTTGGGCGGTCCGTTCACGGTGGCGGCACGGCCGTGCGTGGGTGGTGTCACGCCTTCACCTCCGCCCGCAGTTCCTCCGGCAGATGGAACCGTGCCAGGATCGCCGCCGTTCCCGTGGGCACCCGGCCCGGCGTCGCCAGGGACACCAGCACCATGGTGAGGAACCCCAGCGGCACCGACCAGAGCGCGGGCCAGGCGAGCAGGGCGTGCAGGGGGCCGGTGCCGGGGAAGCCGGCCATGGTCGCGGCCACGGCGACGAACGCCGATCCGCCGCCCACCAGCATCCCGGCCGCCGCGCCAGGCGGGGTGAGCCGCGTCCACCAGATGCCGAGGACCAGCAGCGGGCAGAAGGAGGACGCCGACACGGCGAACGCGAGCCCCACGGCGTCGGCGACCGGCAGCCCGCCGACGAGCACGCTCGCGGCCAGCGGCACGGCCATGGCGAGGACCGTGCCGAGCCTGAAGTGCCGTACCCCGCGCGACGGAAGGACGTCCTGGGTGAGAACCCCCGCGACGGCCATGGTCAGCCCGGACGCGGTGGACAGGAACGCGGCGAAGGCCCCGCCCGCGACCAGTGCGCCGAGCAGGTCGCCGCCGACGCCGCCGATCATGCGGTCGGGCAGCAGGAGGACGGCCGCGTCGGCGTCGCCGGTGATGGTCAGTTCGGGGGTGTACAGGCGGCCGAGGGCGCCGTAGACGGGTGGGAGGAGGTAGAAGGCGCCGATCAGGCCGAGGACGGCGACCGTGGTGCGGCGGGCGGCGACACCGTGCGGGCTGGTGTAGAAGCGGACGACGACGTGCGGCAGGCCCATGGTGCCGAGGAAGGTGGCGAGGATGAGGCCGTAGGTCGCGTACAGCGGGCGTTCCTCTCGGCTGGCGGCGAGCGAGGTCGACATGCCGCCGTTGGTGCCGCGGTCGGCGACGGGGACGGTGGCGCCCTGGGGGAAGACGAGCCGGGTGCCGCGCTCGATGTGGTGGGTGCCGGCGGGGAGCCGGAGTGTCGCCGCGGTGTGGTGGCGGCCGTCGACCGTGCCGTTCACGGTGACCGTGAGGGGGTGGTCGAGTCCCAGGTCGAGTGTCTCGTCGACCCGGACCGTCCGTTGTTCGCGGAAGGTCGCCGGTTCCTCGAAGGCGTGCCGGGGTGCCCCTTCACTCTGCCAGGCGAGGACCAGGAAGAGGGCGGGGACGAGCAGCGCGGTGAGCTTCAGCCAGTACTGGAAGGCCTGTACGAAGGTGATGCTGCGCATGCCGCCGGCCGCGACGGTGGCGACCACGACGACCGCCACGATCAGCCCGCCGAGCGAGTCCGGCGCGCCGGTCAGCACGGTCAACGTGAGTCCGGCGCCCTGGAGTTGGGGCAGGAGGTAGAGCCAGCCGACGCCGACGACGAAGGCACCCGCGAGGCGTCGGACGGCGTGCGAGGCGAGCCGGGCCTCGGCGAAGTCGGGGAGGGTGTAGGCGCCGGAGCGGCGGAGCGGGGCCGCGACGAAGAGGAGCAGGACGAGGTAGCCGGCCGTGTAGCCGACGGGGTACCAGAGCATGTCGGGGCCCTGCACCAGGACGAGTCCCGCGATGCCCAGGAAGGAGGCCGCGGAGAGGTATTCGCCGCTGATGGCGGCGGCGTTGAGGCGGGGGCCGACGGTGCGGGAGGCGACGTAGAAGTCGGAGGTGGTGCGGGAGATGCGCAGGCCGAACGCGCCGACGAGGACCGTGACCACCACGACGAGGGCGACCGCCGGTACGGCATAGCTGGAGTTCATCGGTCCTCGACGAGGCGGACGAAGTCGCGTTCGTTGCGTTCGGCGCGGCGCACGTACCAGAGGGCGAGCAGGACGAGCGGGGCGTAGAGGCAGAAGCCGAGGACGAGCCATTCGAGGCGGTGGGAGTCCGGGGTCGCCGCGAAGACCAGGGGCAGCGGGCCGACCAGCAGGACGAGGACCGCGAACACCGTGAGGGCGGCGCGGAGTTGGGTGCGCATGAGGGAGCGGACGTAGGTGTGGCCGAGGGTGGTCTGTTCGTCGATCTCGGTGCGGGGGCGGGAGTAGCCGGAGGCGCGGCGGGTGCGGCGCGGTGGGGCGCTGACGACCACCCTGCGTTCGGTGGGGTCCTGAGGCATCGTCAGGACCTCCGCATCAGCAGGTCCCGCAGTTCGCGGGTGTGGCGGCGGCTTACCTGGAGTTCCTCGCCGCCGACGAGCACGCTCACCGTGCCCGCGTCCAGGCGGAGTTCGCCGATGTGGCGCAGGGCGACGAGATGGCGGCGGTGGATGCGGACGAAGCCGCGGGAGCGCCAGCGGTCCTCCAGGGTGGAGACCGGTATGCGCACGAGGTGGCTGCCCCGGTCGGTGTGCAGGCGGGCGTAGTCGCCCTGGGCCTCGACGTGGGTGATGTCGCCGACGGCCACGAACCGTGTGACACCGCCGAGTTCGACGGCGATGTGGTCGGGGTCGGGTTCGTGCACGGGTATCCGCGGTGCCGCGCCGCCGAGTTCGGCCGCCCGGCGCACCGCCTCCGCGAGCCGTTCCTTGCGGACGGGCTTGAGGACGTAGTCGACCGCCTTGAGGTCGAAGGCCTGTACGGCGAAGTCCTCGTGCGCGGTGACGAACACGACGAGCGGCGGCTTGGCGAAACCGGTGAGCAGCCGTGCCATGTCGAGGCCGTCGAGGCCCGGCATCTGGATGTCGAGGAAGACGACGTCGATCGCCTCGGGGCCGTCCGGGCCCGATTCCAGGGCTCTGTTGATGCGGCGCAGCGCCTCGGTCGCGTCGCCCGCGCCCTCCGCGCTGCCGATGCGTGGGTCGGCGTTCAGCAGATAGAGCAGCTCCTCCAGCGAGGGGCGTTCGTCGTCGACGGCGAGGGCGCGCAGCATGAACGTGGAGTGTAGGAGTAATCCGCACGCGTGGACATGTCCCCGGTGTGCGCGTTCGCGCTGGATACAGTGCCGACATGAACAGCAGGACCACCCCGTTCGACGAACTCGACCGGAAGATCATCACGGCGCTGATGGCGAACGCGCGGACCAGTTTCGCCGAGATCGGGGCGGCGATCGGGCTGTCCGCGACGGCGGTGAAGCGGCGCGTGGACCGCTTGCGGGAGACGGGTGTGATCACCGGGTTCACGGCGACGGTGCAGCCCTCCGCGCTCGGCTGGCGCACGGAGGCGTACGTGGAGGTGTACTGCGAGGGCGCCGCGCCCCCCAGGCGGCTCGCGGAGGTGGTGCGCAACCACCCGGAGATCACCGCGGCGATGACGGTGACCGGCGGCGCGGACGCCCTGCTGCATGTACGGGCCACCGATGTGGAGCACTTCGAGGAGGTGCTGGAGCGGATCCGGCAGGAGCCGTTCATCCGGAAGACGATCAGCGTGATGGTGCTGTCCCACCTCCTCCCGGAAAGCCCGGAAGCGGGCGCCACCCATCCGGCCCCAGGGGACGCAGCAGACGTGCGCTGACCCCGGAAAAGACGCAGCGTTACTGCGTATGCGCGCAGCGTTTGTCCCTTGTCGGTCGCATCTGTCGCTTTCTACCGTGGTGTCAACCCCAGTCGTCATCACAGGAAGCGGAGGAACACCTCTGTGCCCGAGACCCGTGTGCGGCGCCGGCGGCGCTTTCTCGTCTGCGAACCCAGACACTTCGCCGTGCAGTACGCGATCAACCCCTGGATGCATCCCGACGCCCAGGTGGACGTCGATCTCGCCCATGAGCAGTGGCGGACGCTGATCGACACCTACCGCGCGCACGGCCACACCATCGACACGGTGTCGCCGGTGGCCGGTCTCCCCGACATGGTCTTCGCCGCGAACTCGGCGGTCGTCGTCGACGGCCGCGTCTTCGGCTCCCTCTTCCACGCGCCCGAGCGGCGCCCCGAGTCCGACCACTACGACATGTGGTTCAAGGCGGCGGGCTACGACGTCCACCGCCCCGAGTCGGTCAGCGAGGGCGAGGGGGACCTGATCCCGACCGGCCGCTACGTCCTGGCCGGCACCGGGTTCCGCACGACCCGCGAGGCCCATCGCGAGGTGCAGGAGTTCTTCGGCGTCCCGGTGATCAGCCTGACGCTGGTGGACCCGTACTTCTACCACCTCGACACGGCACTGTTCGTCCTGGACGAGGACAACGTCTGCTACTACCCGGACGCCTTCTCCCCCGGCAGCCGTGAGGTGCTGGCGCGGCTGTTCCCGGACGCGGTGCTCGCGACCCGTGAGGACGCGATGTCGTGGGGCCTCAACTCCGTCTCGGACGGTCTGCACGTCTTCATCGCGCCCCAGGCCCAGGCCCTGGCCGCGCGCCTCGCCGAACGCGGCTACGTCCCCGTCCCCGTCGACCTCTCCGAGTTCCACAAGGCCGGCGGCGGCATCAAGTGCTGCACCCAGGAGATCCGCTCATGACCGCACCCGTCCGTGCCCGTACGTCCGCCGACCTCATCCGCGCCGAGGAGCCGGTCCTCGCGCACAACTACCACCCGCTGCCCGTGGTCGTCGCCCGCGCCGAGGGCACCTGGGTGGAGGACGTCGAGGGCCGCCGCTACCTCGACATGCTCGCGGGCTACTCGGCCCTCAACTTCGGCCACCGGCACCCGGCGCTGATCGAGGCGGCGCACCGCCAGCTCGACCAGCTGACGCTCACCTCGCGCGCCTTCCACAACGACAGGCTCGCCGAATTCGCCGAGCGGCTCGCGGAGTTGACCGGTCTCGACATGGTGCTGCCGATGAACACCGGCGCGGAGGCGGTCGAGAGCGGCATCAAGGTGGCCCGCAAATGGGCCTACGACGTGAAGGGCGTCCCCGCCGACCGGGCGACCATCGTCGTCGCGGCGGAGAACTTCCACGGCCGTACGACGACGATCGTCAGCTTCTCCACCGACGAGACGGCACGGGCGGGCTTCGGCCCGTTCACGCCCGGCTTCCGGATCGTGCCGTACAACGATCTCGCGGCGCTGGAGGCGGCGGTCGACGAGACGACGGCGGCCGTGCTGATCGAGCCGATCCAGGGCGAGGCCGGGGTGATCATCCCGGACCCGGGCTATCTGGCCGGTGTGCGCGAACTCACCGCCCGGAAGGGCTGCTTGTTCATCGCGGACGAGATCCAGGCGGGCCTCGGCCGCACCGGCCGGACTCTCGCGGTCGAGCACGAGGAGGTCGTCCCGGACGTGCTGCTGCTCGGCAAGGCGCTCGGCGGCGGGATCGTGCCGGTGTCGGCGGTGGTCGCGCGGCGCGAGGTGCTGAGCGTCCTGAAGCCCGGTGAGCACGGGTCGACGTTCGGCGGCAACCCGCTCGCCGCGGCGGTCGGCACGGCGGTGGTCGAGCTGCTGGAGACCGGTGAATTCCAGCGCAGGGCGGCCGAGTTGGGCGTGGTCCTGCGGGACGGTCTGACCGAGCTGGCCGGCAAGGGCGTCGTCGGATTCCGGGCGCGCGGTCTGTGGGCGGGCGTCGACGTCGACCCGGCGATCGGCACCGGGCGCGAGATCAGCGAACGCCTCATGCGCGAGGGCGTGCTGGCCAAGGACACGCACGGCTCCACGATCCGGCTCGCGCCGCCGCTGACCATCACGGAGGACGAACTCCGGTCGGCGATCGGCGCGTTGGAGAAGGTGCTGACGCAAGGCGCCTGAGATGTAAGGGCGTGGCTGGACCGGCGCGAGGCCGGCCCAGCCAGGCTCGTACGGGAGGGTGCTTGCGGGGACCTGGTGGGACCTGGGGGTGGGGGTGCGACGACGGCGGTCAGTGGCCCGCCGCGCTCGGCTCCGCGGGGGTGCCGGTGCCCGGGTCGGCCAGGGCTGCCTGGGCGAGAAGACGACGGGCCAGGTCACGGGCCTCCGCCACGGTGAGCGAGGCCCACAGCCCGGGCTCGCCGCGTACGACGGGCCCCACATCCAGGGTGACCCGCGTGATGGGCCGCTCCGGGATCGCCAGCCGCAGCCGCTTCACCGCGACGTGGCGGCCGCACGTGGTCACCAACGGCGCTTCACCCGACGGCGGGAGCGGCTCCTGCCCTGACCGATTCATCTCCTTCACGACCCTTCTCTGAGTACCCGGCGAGGTACCAGGAGCAGCGCAGAAGAGGGCCCGGTTGTTCCCGGGCCGGGCCGTGGCCCACCGTGCGGCTCCGCACGACGCACCGTGGCGATCACCGGCCGTCCGGTGAACCCCGGGCGAATTCTCGCCCGCTCTCCGGTCAGAACAGGGTCAAGGAACGGGGTGCGGGCCCTGCCGCCCTCCTAAGATCGCGGGCACCGCCACCTTTTTCGTACGACGCCCCTGGAGGCCCGGCGTGCCCGAGACCGCGCGCGGCGCCGAAGCCGGGACCGAGCCCGGTCCGATACCCGGCCCGGAGCCGACCCCGCCCACCCCCGAACCCCGTGCCGGCCGCCGCCGTACCCGTACCGCGCTGCTCACGGCCGGTGCCCTGGTCGCCGTGGCGGCCGTGGTCGCCGGGGTGCTCGCGGCCCGGGGCTCCGGCTCGGCGGACCGGGAACCCGCCACCGCCGACGGCCTGCCGCACACCACCGTCGAGGTCGCGACCTCCGGCTGCGGCAGCGGCTGGACGCATCCGCGCGCCGGCCACCAGGTCTTCGAGCTGCACAACACGTCCGGCACGGCGGCCGAGGTGTATCTCACCGACGTCACGTCCGGTGCCGTGTACGGCGAGGTCGAGGGGCTCGCGCCGGGCACGGTCCGGCCGCTCGGGGTGACCCTCGGGAACGGGTCGTACGCCTTCAAGTGCCTGCCCGACGACGCCGACGCCGTGACCGGCCCCACCGTCCGCATCACCGGCTCGACGGTGCGGAGCGGGCCCGCCGCGCAGCCCGTCACGCAGCAGGAGCTGATCCCGCCGACGCTCGCGTACCAGAAGTGGATTCAGGCCCGGACGGTCGAACTCGCCCGGAAGACGGACGTGTTGCGTGCCGCCGTCGACCGGGGCGACCTCGCGGCGGCCCGCAGGGCGTGGCTGCCCGCACATCTCGTCTACGAGCGGATGGGCGCCGCCTACGGCACGTTCGGCGACTCGGACGGCGCGATCAACGGCACCACGGCCGGGCTCGCGGACGGGGTGCACGACGCCGGGTTCACCGGGTTCCACCGGGTCGAGTACGGGCTGTGGCACGGCGAGCGGGCGAGCGGGCTGCGTGCTCCCGCCGATCAACTCGCCAAGGACGTCCACGCGTTGGAGAGCAGCTGGCCCACGCAGCGGATGGATCCGTCCGACACCGGGCTGCGGGCGCACGAGATCCTGGAGAACACCGTGCAGTTCGAGCTGACCGGCCGCACCGACTACGGCAGCGGCAGCAATCTGGCCACCGCCCGCGCCAACCTCGACGGCACGCGCGTCCTGCTCGGCTTCCTGAGCCCGCTGCTGAAGACCCGGGACGCCGGCTTCGCCGAACTCGGTACCTGGATGGACCGCGCCCAGCACACCCTGGACGGCCTGGACCGCTCCGGGACGTGGACGCCGCCGGCCCGGCTCACCCGTCCGCAGCGGGAGAAGGTCGACGCCGACCTCGGTGGACTCGTCGAGCGACTGGCCGATGTGGCCGCCCTCACGGACGTACGGAGGACCGCGTGAAGCGCGTGAGCGAGGTGGGCCGCCGGGGTTTCCTGGCGAGTGCGGCGGCCGTGGCCGGTGCCGGTCTGGTGGCCGCCGACCGCGGTGCGGCCGTCGCGGCCGTGCGGGGCGCCGCGGGCGTGCCCTTCCACGGGCCGCATCAGGCCGGGATCATCACCCCTGCGCAGCGCGCCACGGCGTTCGTGTCCTTCGACACGACGGCCGCCGACCGGAGCGAACTCACCGACCTGCTGCGGACGTTGACCGACCGGGCCCGCTTCCTCACCGCCGGCGGCAGCCCGGAGGACCTGGGCATCACCGCCCCGCCCGCCGACTCCGGCACGCTCGGCCCCGACCTGCCCGCCGACCGGCTGAGCGTCACCGTCGGCGTCGGCGCCTCGCTCTTCGACGACCGCTACGGCCTGGCCACGCGCAGACCCCGTCGGCTGACCGCGATGCCGTCGTTCCCCGACGACGACCTGAACGCCGACTGGTGTCACGGCGACGTGAGCGTGCAGTTCTGCGCGGACAGCTCGGACACCGTGCTGCACGCGCTGCGCGATGTCGCCCGGCACACCCGCGGCGGCCTCCAAGTGCGGTGGCGCACCGACGGGTTCATCAGTCCGCCGCGCCCCTCGGGCACCCCGCGCAACCACCTGGGCTTCAAGGACGGCATCTCCAACCCCGAGGTGACCGACGCCCGCGCGATGAACGACCTCGTGTGGGTGGGCGGCGACAGCGGCGAGCCGGACTGGGCGACCGGCGGCAGCTATCAGGTCGTACGGCTGATACGGATGCTGGTGGAGTTCTGGGACCGGGTCTCCCTCACCGAGCAGGAGCGGATGTTCGGCCGCGCCCGGGACACCGGCGCCCCGCTGGACGGGCACCACGAGAAGGACACGCCCGATTTCGCGCAGGACCCGCAGGGCGATGTGATCCCGCTCGACAGCCACATCCGGCTGGCCAACCCGCGCTCCGCGCAGAGCGCCGATCAGCGCATCCTGCGCCGTGGCTACAACTACGACCGGGGCATGGACAGCAACGGCAACCTCGACATGGGGCTGCTGTTCTGCTGCTACCAGCAGGACCTGGCCCGGCAGTTCGAGACCGTGCAGAAGCGGCTGGCCGGCGAACCGCTGGTCGACTACGTCTCGCCGTACGGCGGCGGGTACTTCTTCGCGCTGCCCGGTGTGCGGGACACCTCCGACTGGCTGGGGCGGAGCCTGTTGACCTGAGAGCAGGGTCAAGAACAGGCCAACAGACCATGAGAAATTCCTGACCGGGCGTTCGCTCCCGCGTCATTGCCGCTCCCCCGCCCCGCCGCCACCATTGCCGAGGCTACGGCGGTAGGTGCCACGGCCATGGACGGTGTGGCAGCAGAACAACTGCTCCCGGAAGGCGAGACAGCATGATCGGCACAGTCGGCAAAGGAAGAAACCCGGGCGCACGGCGCCGGTTGACGCGCGTGGGCGCCCTGCTCGGCGCCGCGGCCCTGGCCACCGCGGGCGGTGCCGTCCCCGCGTCGGCGGCCTCGCACGGCCACCAGCCGTCGGGCAGCACGCACACGTCGACGCCGATCAAGCACGTGGTCGTGATCTACGACGAGAACGTCTCCTTCGACCACTACTTCGCCACCTACCCCCAGGCCGCGAACACCGACGGCACCCGGTTCAAGGCCGCGGCGCACACGCCGAAGGCCGACAATCTCCTGAACTCCGGGCTCCTGAAGAAGAACCCGAACCTCTACACGC
This sequence comes from Streptomyces sp. NPDC090083, assembly GCF_044747445.1. NCBI lineage: Bacteria > Bacillati > Actinomycetota > Actinomycetes > Kitasatosporales > Streptomycetaceae > Streptomyces > Streptomyces sp. NPDC090083. The sequence continues at coordinate 62,049 of NZ_JBIVED010000015.1, forward strand.
CCACGCGGCTGAGCAGTTCGCAGGCGATGACCTGCGACCAGAACCACTCCTACGGCCCCGAGCAGTACGCGGCCGACGGCGGCAAGGCCGACAAGTACGTCGAGAACACCGAGGTCAACAAGTGCACCGGCCTCTTCGGTGAGCCCGGCCTCGTCATGGACTACTACGACGGCAACACGGTCACGGGCATGTGGAACTACGCCCAGCAGTACGCCCTCAACGACCACTCGTTCAGCTCCACCTTCGGTCCCTCGACGCCCGGCGCCCTGAACCTGATATCGGGTCAGACGCACGGTGTCATCTCCGTCGACCCGGCCTCGGGCACCGAGAACCCGAAGCAGACGACGACCCCGGACTCGTACGCCGTGGTCTCCCCGAACGCCAAGGGCGTCGGCACGGTCGTCAACGACCCCGACCCGGCGTTCGACGACTGCTCGGACAAGGACCACACCGCGACCAGCGCGCTCGCGGTGATGCAGGGCAAGAACATCGGTGACCTCCTCAACTCCAGGAACGTGAGCTGGGGTTGGTTCCAGGGCGGGTTCCGGCCCAGCACCGCGTGGGACGGCAGGAGCGGCGACTACGCCAAGTGCGCCGGCACCACCCACACCAACGTCGGCGGCGCGGCCTCGGAGGACTACAGCCCGCACCACGAGCCCTTCGAGTACTACAAATCGACGTCGAACCCGCACCACCTCGCGCCGAAGTCGGTCGCCGAGATCGGGCACAACGGCCGCGCGAACCACAACTACGACCTCACCGACTTCGACGCCGCGCTGAAGGCGGACAACCTTCCCGCGGTGAGCTTCCTGAAGGCGGCCGAGTACCAGGACGGGCACGCCGGCTACTCGGACCCGACCGACGAGCAGAACTTCCTGATCAAGGAGATCAACGCGCTCCAGAAGTCGCCCGAGTGGAAGTCGACGGCGGTCGTCCTCGCCTACGACGACTCCGACGGCTGGTACGACCACGTCACGTCGAAGGTCCTGAACGGCTCCAAGGACTCGGCCGTCGGCTCCAACGGCAAGGCCACGGACAGCCCGGCCTGCCAGTCCGGTCCGGCCGCCAAGGGCGGCTACGCGGACCGCTGCGGCCCCGGCACGCGCCAGCCGCTGCTGGTCATCTCGCCGTACAGCAAGGTCAACAAGATCGACCACACGCCGACCGAGCAGGCGTCGATCACGCAGTTCATCGAGGACAACTGGCACACCGGCCGCATCGGTGACGCGTCCTTCGACCAGCGGGCGGGCACCCTGGGCGGCATGTTCGACTTCCGGCACCCCAACGACAAGCAGGTGCTGCTGAACGCGAACGGTTCGGTGAAGTCGGTCAGGCGCATCCCGCACTCGTACACCCAGACCTCGTCGACGGCCTCGAAGGCGCCGTACCCGGCGTACGTCCAGGACCTGAAGGCCCAGAACGTCGCCGCGAGCACGGACTCCTCGACGACCCTGCCGGTCGCGATCGGGGCCGGTCTGGTCACGGCGGCCGGGGCGACCACGGCGTTCGCGCTGTACCGGCGCCGCTCGCGCGGCACGGGGACGACCGCGTAGGCGTGGCCCCGTAGAACCGACCCGCGGAGGGCGGCGAGGAACGATCTCGCCGCCCTTCGCCGTGTCCAACTCCCGTCTGATCGCCGCCGGTTCCACGGGACGGCGGCTGCCCCTACACTGGCAGCTCACGAGGTACCGGGTGACCTGCGAGAACAGGTCGGTCGAGCCGACCCGCCGGAGTGAGGAGCGACCCCCCTTGTTCTACTACCTCCTTAAGTACGTCATTCTGGGTCCCCTGCTCAGACTGGTCTTCCGCCCCCGGATCGAAGGCCTGGACCACATACCGGAGTCGGGCGCGGCGATCATCGCCGGGAACCATCTCTCCTTCGCCGACCACTTCCTGATGCCGGCGGTGCTCAAGCGCCGGATCACCTTCCTCGCGAAGGCCGAGTACTTCACCGGCCCCGGCATCCGCGGCCGTCTCACCGCGACGTTCTTCCGCAGCGCGGGGCAGATCCCGGTCGACCGCTCCGGCAAGGAGGCGGGCCAGGCGGCGATCCGTGAGGGGCTCGGTGTCCTGAGCAAGGACGAACTGCTCGGCATCTACCCCGAGGGCACCCGCTCCCACGACGGCCGTCTGTACAAGGGCAAGGTGGGCGTGGCGGTCATGGCGCTGACGGCCAAGGTCCCCGTCATCCCCTGCGCGATGATCGGCACCTTCGAGGCCCAGCCGCCCGGCAAGGTCATCCCCAAGGTCCACCCGGTGACGATCCGCTTCGGCACGCCCCTCGACTTCTCCCGCTACGAGGGCATGGAGAACGAGAAGGCCATCCTCCGTGCCGTCACCGACGAGATCATGTACGCGATCCTCACGCTCTCGGAGCAGGAGTACGTCGACGAGTACGCGGCGGTGGCCAAGGCGGCGGAGGCGGCAGCGGCCAAGGAACGCAAGTTCCCGCGCCTGCCGCTGAGTTGAGGCACCCGGGAGCCGAGTGGTGAACTGAAGGAGGGGCGGCCGGTTCGGAACCGGCCGCCCCTCGTCACGTACGACCACCGCCTACGGCGTGTGGCTACGCGGTACCGCTTACGGCTTCGGCGTCGCGTGCGGGGTGCACGTGAAGTCGGCCGAGTCGAGCTTTCCGGTCAACAGGTAGGCGTCGACACGGGAGTTGATGCACGGGTTGACCAGACCGGTCACACCGTGCGAACCGGCGTCCTTCTCGGTGATGAGACGGGAGCCCTTGAAGCGCTTGTGCAGGTCGACGGCGCCGGCGTACGGGGTGGCGGCGTCACGCTGCGACTGGACGATCAGGACGGGCGGCAGACCCTTGCCGGTCCTCACCTCGACCGGGGACTGCTGCTTGACCGGCCACGTCGCGCACGGCAGGTTCATCCAGGCGTTGGACCAGGTCAGGAACGGGTACTTCTTGTTGAGCTCGGTGTTGTCCTTGTCCCACTTCGCCCAGCTGGTCGGCCACTTGGCGTCGGTGCACTCGACGGCCGTGTAGACGGCGTTGCCGTTCTCCGAGGAGATGTTGCCCGCGGTGTCCGACAGGTCGGGCGAGGCCGCGTCGATGAGCGGCTGGGGGTCACCGGCGACGTACTTGCTGAACGCGGTGGCCACCGGCACCCACGAGGAGTCGTAGTACGGGGCGCTCTGGAAGAAACCGAGCAGCTCGGCCGGACCGACGACCCCGCCGAGCGGGTTCTTCTTGGCGGTGGCGCGGAGTTCGAGCCACTTGGCCTGGACGGCGGCGCGGGTGGTGCCGAGGTGGAAGGCCGCGTCGTTCTGGGCGACCCAGTCCTGCCAGTCCTTCCAGCGGCCCTCGAAGGCGACGTCCTGGCCGAGGTTGGCCTCGTACCAGATGTTGTCGCGCGCCGGGTTGACGACGCTGTCGACGATCATGCGGCGGACGTGCGACGGGAACAGGGTGCCGTAGACCGCGCCGAGGTAGGTGCCGTAGGAGACGCCCAGGTAGTTCAGCTTCTTCTCGCCGAGGGCGGCGCGGATGACGTCGAGGTCGCGCGCGGTGTTCGGCGTGGTCATCTGCGCGAGCATGGTGCGGCCGGTGCGCTTGGCACAGCCGTCCGCGTACTCACGGGCCAGCTTGCGCTGCGCGTTCTTGTCGGCCGTGCTGTCCGGCACCGGGTCCGCCTTGGGCGCCTTCACGAACTCCTGCGGGTCGATGCAGGAGATGGGCGCCGAGTGGCCGACACCGCGCGGGTCGAAGCCCACGAAGTCGTACGCCTTGGAGGTGTTGACCCACAGCGGGTTCTTGGTGGTGACCCGCAGCGGGAAGCGCATCCCCGAGCCGCCGGGGCCGCCGGGGTTGTAGACGAGCGCGCCCTGGCGCTCCGCCTTCGTGCCGGTGCTGACGGCGCGGTCGACGGCGAGCTTGATCTTCTTGCCGTTCGGCTTGGTGTAGTCGACCGGCACGGTGACCCACCCGCACTGGACCGGCTTCGCCAGCGCCCAGTCGGCGGGGCAGTCCTGCCAGTCGATCCCGGCCTTGGCGGCGCGGGCGGCGGCGAGTTCGGCGCCGCGGGCCGCGCTGTCCTGCCGGTGCGCCGCCGTCCGGTTGGTCTGCGCGGTCGCCGTGGGTGCCACCACGGCGCCGGCTATCAGCGTCGCCGCCGCGAATCCGGCCGAACCGAACGCCATCACCCGGCTCTTCGGACTGATGTGCCTCAAGTGAGCCCCTCCCCGTACATTGTTGCGACAAGGTCTCGGAGGATCCTCGCGGCTGTGAGCCGCCTGAGAACAGGGTCTGTTGACCTTCTTTACCAATCCGATAAGCGGAAACAGACGTACCGCTCAGCGGATACTCAGGCCAGCGACGCCAACGCCTCGTCCAGCACCCGCCGCAGCCGCAGCCCGTCCGCCGCGACAGCCGTCACCAGCGCGGCGGGCCCGGCGAGCGGCACCAGCGTCGCACCCTCCCCCAGCATGCGCGCCTCAACCGGCTCCCGGGTGAACTCCGGCCGTACGACGAGGAGTTGACCCATCGCGCGATGCCCCGCGAGGACGGCGGGCCCGTCCCAGCCGCCCGGCGCTCCGGGCCCGCAGGCCACCTCCTGATCGAGCACGGCACGCCCCGCGACCCGCACCGCGAGCCGGCTGGTGAGCCGCCCAGGCTCCTCCCCCGCCCTCCCCAGCACCTGCTCCTCACGCAGCACGAGCCGTGCGGAGCCGGCCGCCTCCACCCGGGTCCTCATCCGCAGATCACTGCCGCGCACCGAGATCAACTGCTCGGGCAGCCAGTGCAGTTCACCGTCCTCACCGACGTCGATCCGCACGTCGTACCGGGACTCGCCCTTGGCCTGCCCCGGCAGCGCGATGGTGGCGGCGGCCGACCCGACCCGCAACCGCGCCCCCGGCCCGACCTCCGTCTCGACGGCGAAGCGGTCACCCCCGAGCGGCCCGCTCATCGCCCCGACGAGCATGACCCGCGCCTCGTCACCGCCGGCCCGCGTCCGCCGCAGCGCAAGGGGCCCCTCCCCCTCCAGCACCGGCAGCGCGGTACCGCCCCGCCCGTCCTGGCGGGCCACGATCCGCGCGGTGGCCCGGACCCCGGTGGCGGTCACACCGTCCACGCGGCGAGCCGCTCCCGCACCCAGGCGGCGACGTCGGCGACCCCGGCCTCGGTCCGCAACGACTGGAACACGACGGGCAGTTCGGCCCGCTGCGCCTTGGCGTCGGCGGCCATCCGCCCCAGGTCCGACCCGACGTACGGCGCGAGGTCGGTCTTGTTGACGACCAGCAGATCGGCGGTCGTGACACCGGGCCCGCCCTTGCGCGGAATGTCGTCCCCGCCGGCCACATCGATCACGAACACCTGCGCGTCGACGAGCCCCTTGGAGAAGGTCGCGGTGAGATTGTCCCCACCGGACTCCACCAGGATCAGATCCAGCGGCCCGACCTCGTCCTCCAGGTCCTCCACCGCTTCGAGGTTGGCGGAGATGTCGTCCCGGATGGCGGTGTGCGGACAGGCCCCCGTCTCGACGGCGGCGATCCGCTCGGGCGGCAACACGGCCTCCCTGAGCAGGAATTCGGCGTCCTCGCGGGTGTAGATGTCGTTGGTGACGACGGCGAGGGAGAACTCGTCGCGCAGGGCTCGGCAGAGCGCGGCGACGGTGGCGGTCTTCCCGGAACCGACCGGCCCGCCGAGCCCGATCCGCAGGGCACGGTGGGTCCCGTCGGGACGGTGCGCGTCGGCGCTGACGGCGGCGGGCCCGTCGTGGGAGTGGTCGAGATGCATGAGAGCGGCTCCTTCTTTTTCCTTGGCGCCTTGTGTGATCCCTGGGGCGCCCTGTCAGCTCGGGCCGGCTCGGTCCAGCCCGTCCGGCGTTGGAGGACGAGGCCCCTTCAGGGCCGATACGGGGGCCTGGGGGCGGAGCCCCGACGACGGCGGCCGGCCACCGTCACGAAGCGAACAGCCGCACAGCCCAAGCGGCATGCGCCTCCGCCCCGATCTCCAGCAACGGCGCCGCCGCACAGGGCAGTTCATCGACTCCCCCGCCGACAACCCGCCGCCCCGCCTCCACCCCCCGATCGGCGGCCAGATCCAGCTCCGGCGCCAACCGGGCCAGTACGGCCGTGGCGTCGAACGGGTCAAGACTCAGCAACCGCACCGTCGCCGACGCGGGCCCGCTCACACTCTCGTAGGCCGCGCAGTACGCCGCGTCGTCCGGCCCGAGCCCGGCCGCCCGAGCCACCAGCCCCAACACCACCGGCTGATGGGCGCCCTTGGGGAACTCACCGGCCAGCGCGTCGAGTTCGGCGGACGGCCAGGCGGCCCGGCCGGCCCGCATCAGCTGCCGCCCCAGTTTCCGCGAGGCGACCCGCAGCGCGGGCGACGGCGTCCGCGCGTCCACGGCCGTGTCCAACTCCCCCGGATCCAACCCGAGTACGGCGGACGCGGCCACCGCGGCGGACACCAGCCCGGCCGTGTTCAGCCGCCCCCGGCAGAACTCGGCGAGACTCTCCGCCCCGGTGATCCGTCCGGCCTTGACGGCGGCCTCCGCCCCGCCGGAGTGCGCGTGCCCTCCGGCGGGAAAGCGGCCGTCGGCCAGCACCAGCAACACTCCCCTGGACATCAGAAGAGGAAGTACCGCTGGGCCATGGGCAGTTCGGCCGCCGGAGTCGCCTCGACCAGCTCTCCGTCGATGTGCACGGCGAAGCTGTCGGGATCGATCCGGACCCGCGGCCGGGAGTCGTTCTCCCGCATGTCCGCCTTCGTGACCCCGCGCGTGGACTCGATGGCGACGAACTTCTTCCCGAGGTCGAGCCGTTCGGGCAGCCCGTCCTCGATCGCCAGCGGGGCGACGAAGTTGAAGGAGTTGGCGGCCGGCGCCCGGCCGATCGCCCCGAACATGGGCCGCGGCAGGATGGGTTGAGGGGTGGGGATGGACGCGTTGGCGTCGCCCATCTGCGCGTAGGCGATCTGGCCGCCCTTGATGACCAGGTGCGGCTTGACGCCGAAGAACGCCGGTTCCCACAGCACGAGGTCGGCGAGCTTGCCGGTCTCCACGGAGCCGATCTCGCGGGCGAGGCCCTGCGCGAGGGCGGGGTTGATCGTGTACTTGGCGACGTAGCGCCGTACCCGGTGGTTGTCCGCGCGCCCGTCCCCGGGCAGCGCCCCCCGTCGCCGTTTCATCACGTGCGCCGTCTGCCAGGTCCGCAGGATGACCTCGCCCACGCGCCCCATCGCCTGCGCGTCGGAGGAGATGATCGAGATGGCGCCGAGGTCGTGGAGGATGTCCTCCGCGCCGATCGTCGAGGGGCGGATGCGGGACTCGGCGAAGGCGAGGTCCTCGGGGACCGCCGGGTTGAGGTGGTGGCAGACCATCAGCATGTCGAGGTGTTCCTCGGCGGTGTTGACGGTGTAGGGCCGGGTCGGGTTGGTGGAGCTGGGCAGGACGTGCGGCTCGGAGACCACGGTCATGATGTCCGGCGCGTGCCCGCCGCCCGCGCCCTCGGTGTGGTACGCGTGGATGCCGCGCCCGGCGATCGCGGCGAGGGTGTCGCCGACGAACCCGGCCTCGTTCAACGTGTCGGTGTGGATGGCGACTTGGATGCCCGTGCGGTCGGCGACGGTCAGGGAGGCGTCGATGACGGCGGGGGTCGATCCCCAGTCCTCGTGCAGTTTCAGGCCCAGGGCTCCGCCGCGGATCTGGGACATCATCGCGTCGTGCGAGACGGTGTTGCCCTTGCCGAGGAAGCCGATGTTGAGCGGGTACTGCTCCATCGCCGCCAGCATCCGGGCCAGATGCCAGGGGCCCGGCGTCACGGTGGTCGCCTTGGAGCCCTCGGCGGGTCCGGTGCCGCCACCGACGAGCGTGGTGACCCCGGAGGACAGAGCCTCGTCGGCGATCTGCGGGCAGATGAAGTGGACGTGCGCGTCCACCGCGCCGGCCGTGAGGATGCGTCCGTTGCCGGCGATGACCTCGGTCTCGGGGCCGATCACCAGGTCGGGGTGGACGCCGTCCATGGTGTCGGGGTTGCCGGCCTTGCCGATGCCGGTGATCCGGCCGTCGCGGATGCCGACGTCGGCCTTGACGACGCCCCAGTGGTCGACGATCACGGCACCGGTGATCACGGTGTCCGGGGTGCCGTCCGCGCGGGTGGCCCGGGACTGGCCCATGGACTCGCGGATGACCTTGCCGCCGCCGAACACGGCCTCGTCACCGGCGAGTCCGGGACCGCCGGAGCGGTCCTCCTCGATCTCGATGAGCAGATCGGTGTCGGCGAGCCGGATGCGGTCACCGGTGGTCGGCCCGAACAGGTCCGCGTACGCGGCACGCGAGATCTCAGGCATCGAGGGCACCCCCGGTCTCCCCGCGCAGTCCGGGCACGATCCGGGCCCCGGCCAGCGGGACGAGTCCGACGTCGACGGGGATGCCCGGCTCGAAGCGCACGGCCGTGCCGGCGGCGATGTCGAGCCGCTTGCCGCGGGCCGCGGCGCGGTCGAACTCTAGCCCGGGGTTGGCCTCGGCGAAGTGGTAGTGGGAGCCGACCTGGACGGGCCGGTCGGCGGCGTTGAGGACGGTCATCCGTGTGACCTCGCGGCCCGCGTTGTAGACGATCGGGTCGTCCGCGAACAGGATCTCGCCGGGAATCATCGAGGCCTCCTACACGATCGGGTCGTGCACGGTGACGAGCTTGGTGCCGTCCGGGAAGGTCGCCTCGACCTGTACGTCGTGGATCATCTCGGGGATGCCTGCCATGACGTCGTCCCTGGTGAGCAACTTACGTCCGGAGGCCATCAGTTCGGCGACGGTCCGGCCGTCACGGGCGCCTTCGAGGATGTGCGACGTGATGAGGGCGACCGCCTCGGGGTGGTTGAGCTTCACGCCGCGGGCCCGGCGCTTCTCGGCCACGTCGGCCGCCACATGGATCAGCAGCCTCTCTTGCTCGTGCGGGGTCAGTTGCACGCTCCCACCTCACAGTCCTCGCTCCGGACCGTGCGGGGTCCGGTTGCCGCAGCCCCGGGCAACGTCCCTGGTGGCGTGGATCGGCAGGCTAGTTGGACCGGGTTTCAAGCAAGTTAACCGAGCCGTGATCAGGACGATCGGATCTACGCCCGTAGAGCGGCCGGGCGCACGGCCTCCGGCACGTCCCCGCACCCGACCTGGCGCTACGAGGAAGCGGGCCCCCGGTGTTCGGCCGCGATGCCGAACCGCTGGTGTTCGCGGGGAGCGGACGCGGCCTCGCGCACGGCGGAGACGGCGCTGATCACGCGCTCCTCGCCGGCCCGGTCGAGTTCGTCCAGCCGTTCCAGGTCGGCGGCGGAGACCAGGGCGACGAGCGGCTTCCCGTGCCGTGTCACGACGACGCGCTCGCCGCCGTACACCACCCGGTTGATCAGGTCGGCTAGCTCAGCCCTGGCTTGCGTCACCGGAATCTCGTAGGCCATGGGCCCATCATACGTTCCATACGTCCTGTACATTTTGTACAGAGCCCGCCGGAGACGCCGGAGACCGCCGCGGCAGCGCCCGCCAGAGAGAGGTCACGCCATGACCCGACCGTCCGCCCGCCACGTCCTGCCCGAGTTCACGGAGCGCACCGGCTCCGGCCACCGGACCCTCGATCCGTACGCGAAGCTGCTGGAGGAGCGGATCGTCTTCCTCGGCACGCCGATCGACGACATCGCTGCGAACGACGTGATGGCCCAGCTCATGCACCTCGAGTACCAGGCGCCCGACCGGGACATCGCGCTGTACATCAACTCGCCCGGGGGATCGTTCACCGCGATGTCGGCGATCTACGACACCCTGCGGTTCGTCAGCTGCGACGTGGAGACGGTCTGCCTCGGCCGGGCCGGCTCCTCCGCGGCGGTGCTGCTGGCGGCGGGCACACCGGGCAAGCGGTCGGCACTGCCGGGTGCGCGGGTGGTGATCCACCAGCCCTCGCTGCCGGAGCCGGTCCAGGGTCAGGCGAGTGATCTCGCCCTCCAGGCGGCGGAGTTGGCGCGCACCCGGTCCCGCCTCGAATCCCTGCTCGCCCTGCACACGGGCCGGACGGTGGAGCAGGTCAGCGCCGACATCGAGCGGGAACGCACCCTGGATGCCCGACAGGCCCTGGAATACGGACTGGTGGACCGGATCGTGGCCCCCCGCACGACCTCGCTCACCGAGCCGGGCGGGGAGTGAGCCGACGATGCTGCCGCCGGAGCTGCCGCCGTTGCCCGCACTGACGCGTGCCGAGGGCGAGTTGATCGACCGTTATCTGGATGTGGCCGACCTGCTGGGCCGGATCAACCCGGCGCGCGACGGTGACACGTACCGTGGTCTGAGGGCCGCTCAGGCGCTCGTGGCGAAGGCCGCCGAGCTGCGGGACGCGCTGGCGCTGATGCACCAGCGGGGCGAGGCCGAGCTGCACGCCCCCACACTGGCCCGTGCGCTGCGCGTGCTGGACGGGGAGCGTCGTACGGCGCGCGTCACGATCCCCGTACCCTCCGACAGTTGAGGGACGCGGAGCCGTGCGGGGCGGAGGCGAAACGAGCCGAACGGCGTACCCCCGATCGGCGTAGGCGCTCCTCCGTCCGCGAGGCCTCCCGGGTTGCGCAACACGCGTGGTCCGAGGGCTCCCTGACGGGTTCCGGTGCTGGTCCGAGGGGTGCGTGCCGCTCGACACCCGATCGAACACGGGGGTGTCCACCCGAACGGGTGAGTGGTGAGTAACCCCACAAATACCCGGTTCCGTTGGGATTTTCGGACATGCATAGGTGAAGATCCCTGTCTGACGACAAGACCCCGCCGCAGCGGCGGGGCGATCCGGGCGGACGCCGAGTCCTGCCGCCGCCCGGATGACAGGTCGACAGGATTGCATCGGCAGGAGTGGAGGACCCAAGCACGACGGGTCGCCGGGACGGTCACGCCATGACCGGGTCGAGCAGCCCTTGGGGTGAAGCCGCGTCAGCGGCCGGGCAACTTCGCCAGCCCGAATCCGACAGGTCATCCTTCACAGGCGGCTGACGAAGGGTTGCGCATGACTGCGCTCAATCGTGTCCCGTCGCTGATGGTCAGGGCCGGTACGGCCTCGGCCTTCGCCATCGCCGCCGTGGGCGGTTCCGTCGTGATACCGGGCGTCGCATCCGACGCAGCGGCCGCGACACCCGCGACGAAGGCACTCCAGGTCGCGGCGTCCAAGAAGGGCGCTCCGTACAGGTACGGGGCCACCGGACCGGGCCGCTTCGACTGCTCCGGGCTCACGTTGTACTCGTACAAGAAGGCGGGCAAGAAGCTGCCTCGTACGGCTGCCCAGCAGTACAACAAGACCCACCACATCTCGGCCAAGAGCCGCAAGGCCGGGGATCTCGTGTTCTTCCACTCGGGCTCCAGCGTCTACCACGTCGGCATCTACGCCGGGAAGGGAAAGATCTGGCACGCCCCGAAGACCGGGGACGTGGTGCGGCTGCAGAAGATCTGGACCAAGAGCGTCTGGTACGGCCGGGTCAGCTGACCCGCGCCGAGTCTCCCGAGGGGGTGGCGGCCACCTGACGGTCCGCCACCCCCTCGGGCGTCCGCAGCGTTCCGGGAGCGGTCCTACGGCTCCTGCTGGCCCGCGGCGCCCACCGGCCGGGCCGGTACGGTCCAGGGCACCTCGACGGAGACGGTCTTGCCGCCCTCCCGGGTGGGCCGGACGGAGAGTTTGCCGCCGCACTCCGCGGTCAGCCAGCGGATGATCACCATGCCCCGGCCGTTGTCCTGCTGGACGGCGGCCGGCAGTCGTTTAGGGAAGCGGGGATGGCTGTCGGTGACCCCGATGCGCAGCTGTTCGTCACGCTCCAGCTCGATGTCCACCGTGAAGGTGGGTGACTGGCCGAAGGTGTGCTGGACGGCGTTGGTGGCGAGTTCCGACACGATGAGACGGATGGTGTCGGCGGCCTCCGTGTCCGCAGGCAGTCCCCATTCGGCCAGGGTTCCGACGACGTAGGTGCGGGCGGCGGACACCGAGGCCGGATCGCTCGGCAGAGTGACGGATGCTTCCAGATGGTCTGCCATGGCGCGGTCGTCCCTTTCCCGCGGGACCGATGTCCGTCACAGCGCGGATGGTTCGAGTACGGTCCCGGACTGGTGCTTCTTCGCCAGACTGCCATTACCTCGGCGGTAACGGTGCCGATCCACCAAGATATGCATATATCTGTCGCTCGAAGCGGTGAACTCTGCGACCCCAGACCGTATTTGGGCGGCTCGGAAGGAGTAAGGAGAAACCCATGCAGTACGGTCCCGCGGTGCGGCGCCGGAAACTGGGCGCCGAACTGCGCGCGTTGCGTGCGGAGGCGGGGCTCACCAGCGGAGAGGCGGCCCGGCTCGTCGGCTGGCACCAGTCGAAGGTGAGCCGGATCGAGACCGGAGCCAGTGGCGTGAAACCGCCTGACGTCAGGTTACTTCTGGACGCCTATCAGGTCGCCGACCCACAGCTTCGGGACATGCTCCTCGTCCTCGCGGGCTCCGAGGAGGGCGGCGGCCGGCACCACTGGTGGCACGCCTACCGGGGTGTACTGCCGCCCGCCTACCGGGACTTCATCAGTCTGGAGTCACAGGCCTGCACGCTCCGCACCCTGGAGACCTCGGTGGTCCCCGGCCTGCTGCAGACGCCGGAGTACGCCCGCGCGGTGACCCGGGCCGCCGTGGGAGGCCCCGACAACGACGGCCCCGAGCGGCTCGACGCGCTGGTGCAGGTGCGGCTGGCCAGGCAGGACGTGCTGCGCGCGGATCCGCCGCTGGAGCTGAGCGTGGTCCTGGACGAGGCGGTGCTGCGCCGGGAGGTGGGCGGTCCCGGAGTGATGGCGCGTCAGCTGGACCGGCTGGTGGAGGCGGCGCGGCTGCCCCAAGTCCGGCTCCAGGTACTGCCGTTCGCCGCGGGGGCGCACATCGGCATCACCGGGCCTTTCGTTATCTTCTCCTTTCCGAGCACTTCTGATCTGGACGTGGTTGTTCTCGACCACTTGACGAGTAGCCTCTACCTCGAACGGAAAGAAGACCTAGAGGCCTACAGCGAGGCCTTCAGCACCCTTCAGTTCCACGCCCTTTCGCCCGAGGATTCGTCGGATTACATCGCCGGGATAGGTGACGGCGCGTAAGGAGGCACCATGTCTGCACTGCCTCGGAACGTACCTTCCAGTTCTGAACTGTCCGGCGTGCGGTGGCTGCGCAGCAGCTACAGCACGGGAGCGAACAACTGCGTCGAGGCGGCCCGTCCGCGCTCAGGCCTCCGCGCGGGGCTGCTCGCCGTACGCGACTCGAAGGACCCGCAAGGACCCGCCCTGCTGTTCTCCCCCGAGAGCTGGACGGGGTTCCTCACCGCGTTCCACTGATCTGTCCGCCCGTCAGCGGCGCACGGCCGTGTCACGCCGACTCATGGTCGCGTCCCGCCGATCACCCGTACAGCGCGTTCGATCTCGGCCCCGGAGAGGTCCGCTCGGGCGGTCAGCCTGAGCCGTGAGATGCCGTCGGGCACGGAAGGAGGACGGAAGCAGCCCACGGCCAGCCCTGCCGTACGGCAGTCGGCCGCCCACCGCACGGCCGCCTCCGGGGACGGCGCACGCACCGAGACCACGGCGGCGTCCGGACGCACCGCTTCCAGGCCCGCCGCGGTCAGCCGCGTGTGCAGATCACCCGCCACGGCGCGCGCCCGGGCAGCCCGCTCGGGCTCGCGCCGCAGCAGCGTCAGCGCCGCGAGCGCCGCACCGGCCGCCGCCGGCGCGAGGCCCGTGTCGAAGATGAACGTCCGCGCCGCGTTGACCAGATGGTCGATCACGCGCGCGGGCCCGAGCACGGCACCGCCCTGGCTGCCCAGCGACTTGGACAGCGTGACCGTCACGACCACGTCCTCGTCGCCCGCGAGCCCCGCCGCGTACGGCGCACCGCGTCCGCCGTCGCCCAGTACCCCGAGCCCGTGCGCGTCGTCGAGCAGCAGCCCCGCGCCGAACTCCCGGCACGCCTCGGCGAGCGCGCCCACCGGCGCCGCGTCCCCGTCCACGGAGAACACCGAGTCGGACACGACGACGGCCTGCCCCTCGTGCGTCCGCAGCGCCTTGCGCACCCCGTCCGGATCGGCGTGGCCGACGACCTGGGTGGTGCCCCGCGCCAGCCGGCAGCCGTCGATGAGGGAGGCATGGTTGCCGGCGTCGGAGACGATCAGCGAGCCGTGCGGGGCGAGCGTGGTGACGGCCGCGAGGTTGGCGGCGTAGCCGGAGGAGAAGACGAGGGCGGCCTCGAAGCCGGTGAACTCGGCCAGGTCGCGTTCCAGTCGGGTGTGCAGCTCGGTCGTGCCGGTGACGAGTCGCGAGCCGGTCGATCCGCCGCCCCAGGTCCGTGCCGCGTCGGCGGCCCCCTCGACGACCTCGGGATGGTGGGCCAGGCCCAGGTAGTCGTTGCTCGCGAGGTCCAGGAGCGGTGAGTCGGCGGGACGGGGCCGCAGGGTCCGGACGAGCCCGGCGCGGCGGCGCCGCTCCGCCTGCTCGTCGATCCAGCCGAACGCCATGGTTCCTCCGGGGCTTTTGTAGGCAGTGCACAGACACTAATCGGACGACCGGCCGCCCTTGGTGTGGTGATACCCACACCGCCAGCTTCATGTCTTGTGCATTCTCTCCTTGGCCGCGGGCGGTCCCGTAGGACAGGATCGGGCCTCATGGACCTGCTGAACACGCTCGTGGACAAGGGGCTTCGGCGCGAGCTGCCGACCCGCGCGGAAGCTCTCGCCGTCCTCTCCACCTCGGACGACGACCTGCTGGATGTCGTGGCCGCGGCCGGAAAGGTGCGCCGGCACTGGTTCGGCCGACGGGTGAAGCTCAACTACCTCGTCAACCTCAAGTCCGGCCTGTGCCCCGAGGACTGCTCGTACTGCTCGCAGCGGCTCGGCTCGAAGGCCGACATCCTGAAGTACACCTGGCTGAAACCCGACGACGCCTCGAAGGCCGCGGCGGCCGGTGTGGCGGGTGGCGCCAAGCGGGTCTGCCTGGTGGCCTCCGGCCGGGGCCCGACGGACCGGGACGTGGACCGGGTCGCGGGCACCATCAAGGCGATCAAGGACCAGAACGAGGGCGTCGAGGTGTGCGCCTGCCTCGGTCTGCTCTCCGACGGCCAGGCCGACCGGCTGCGCGAGGCCGGGGCGGACGCCTACAACCACAACCTCAACACGTCCGAGTCGACGTACGGGGACATCACCACCACGCACACGTACGCCGACCGCGTCGACACCGTGCAGAAGGCGCACGCGGCGGGCCTGTCCGCCTGCTCCGGCCTGATCGCGGGCATGGGCGAGACGGACGAGGACCTGGTCGACGTCGTCTTCTCCCTGCGCGACCTGGACCCCGACTCGGTGCCGGTGAACTTCCTGATCCCGATGGAGGGCACCCCGCTCGAGGCCGACTGGCACCTCACCCCGCAGCGCTGTCTGCGCATCCTCGCGATGGTCCGCTTCGTCTGCCCCGACGTCGAGGTCCGCATCGCGGGCGGCCGTGAGGTCCACCTCCGCACGATGCAGCCCCTCGCCCTGAACCTCGCCAACTCGATCTTCCTCGGTGACTACCTCACCAGCGAGGGCCAGGCCGGCCACGCCGACCTGGAGATGATCGCGGACGCGGGCTTCGAGGTGGAGGGCGCGGGCGAGGTGACCCTGCCGCAGCACCGGTCGACGGTGACGGCGGGCGGCTGCGGGTCGCACGAGGGCGCGGGCTGCGGATCGCACGAGGGCGCGGGCTGCGGCGGTCACGAGGGCGCCGGAGTCTGCGGTTCCGCTCCCGCCGCCGCTACGACCGCCCCCGCGCCGCAGGTCGACGAGGTGCGCCGCGACCTGGTCTCCGTACGCCGTCGAGGCGCCGGAACGGACATCGCGCCCAATGCCTGACCCGATCGGCCCGCTGCCCGTGCCGGAGCTGCTGGAACTGGACCGGCGGCACGTCTGGCATCCCTACGGTCCGATGCCGGGCCGCCAGGAACCGCTCGTCGTGGAGTCGGCGAGCGGGGTGCGGCTCCGGCTGGCGGACGGCGGGGGCGAGTTGGTCGACGGGATGTCGTCCTGGTGGTCGGCGATCCACGGCTACAACCACCCCGTCCTCAACGAGGCCGCGCGCGAGCAGCTCGGCCGGATGAGCCATGTGATGTTCGGCGGGCTCACCCACGAGCCCGCCGTACGTCTGGCGAAGCTCCTTGTCGACATGTCTCCGGACGGCCTGGAGCACGTCTTCCTGGCCGACTCGGGTTCGGTGTCGGTCGAGGTCGCGGTGAAGATGTGCCTGCAGTACTGGCGCTCGCTCGGCCGCCCGGCCAAGCAGCGTCTGCTGACCTGGCGCGGCGGCTACCACGGCGACACCTGGCAGCCGATGTCGGTGTGCGACCCCGAGGGCGGGATGCACGAACTCTGGTCGGGGGTGCTGCCCCGGCAGGTGTTCGCGGACGAGCCGCCGGCCGAGTACGAGGAGTCGTACGCCGACCGTCTGCGCGCGCTGATCGGGCAGCACGCGCACGAGCTGGCCGCCGTGATCGTGGAGCCGGTGGTGCAGGGCGCGGGCGGGATGCGGTTCCACTCCCCCGCGTATCTGCGGGTGCTGCGCGAGGCGTGCGACGCCCATGACGTGCTGCTGGTGTTCGACGAGATCGCGACGGGCTTCGGCCGCACGGGCGCGCTGTTCGCGGCTGAGCACGCGGCGGTGACGCCCGACGTGATGTGCGTCGGCAAGGCGCTGACCGGCGGCTACCTGACGATGGCGGCGACGCTGTGCACGTCACGCGTGGCCGAGGGCATCTCGCGGGGCGAGGTGCCGGTCCTGGCCCACGGACCGACGTTCATGGGCAACCCGCTCGCGGCGGCCGTGGCCTGCGCCTCGCTCGAACTCCTCCTGAACCAGGACTGGTCGACGGAGGTCAAGCGCATCGAGTCGGGTCTGCGCGAGGGTCTGGCACCGGCGCGGGAGATCCCCGGCGTCCAGGACGTGCGCGTCCTCGGCGCCATCGGTGTGGTCCAGCTCGACCACGCCGTCGACATGAGGGCCGCGACGGACGCGGCCGTCCGCGAGGGCGTGTGGCTACGGCCGTTCCGCGACCTCGTCTACACGATGCCGCCCTATGTCACGGGCGACGCCGACCTCGCGCGGATCACCCGCGCGGTGTGCGCGGCGGCACGGGAGGGATGACATGCCGGTACTGGTGATCACGGGCACGGGCACGGAGGTCGGCAAGACGATCACCACGGCCGCGGTCGCGGCGGCGGCGCTCGCCTCCGGCCGCACGGTGGCCGTCCTGAAGGCCGCGCAGACCGGTGTACGGCCGGACGAGCGCGGGGACGCCGACGAGGTCGCGCGGCTCGCGGGCGTCGTGACGGCGACCGAACTCGCCCGGTTCCCCGAGCCGTTGGCCCCGGGCACGGCGGCGCGCCGGGCCGGTCTGACGCCGGTGCGCCCGCACGAGATCGCCGAGGCCGCCCAGAAGCTGGCCACCGAGCACGACCTGGTGCTGGTCGAGGGCGCGGGCGGGCTGCTCGTCCGGTTCGACGCGGAGGGCGGCACGCTGGCGGACGCGGCACGTCTGCTGGGCGCCCCGGTCCTGGTGGTCGCCTCGGCGGGTCTGGGCACCTTGAACACGACGGAACTGACGGCCCGTGAACTCCGGACCCAGGGGCTCGATCTGCTGGGTGTGGTGATCGGCAGCTGGCCCGACACCCCTGACCTGGCGTCGCGTTGCAATGTGGCGGATCTGACGGAGGTCTCGGGGGCACCGCTCCTCGGGGCGCTGCCCGAAGGAGCGGGGTCCTTGGCACCGGCCGACTTCCGTACGGCGGCGCCGAGTTGGCTGGCGCCGCCGCTCGACGGGACCTGGGACGCGGACGGGTTCGCGACCCGGCAGGCACCGCCGTCCTGGGACACCGGCACGGGCCCGGCCGTCTAGGACGCCTCCCCCTCGGCCAGCAGCCGGACCAGTTCGATGCGCGAGCGGATGCCCAACCGGCTGAAGACACCGCGCAGATGGTGGTCGATCGTGCGGGGGCTGAGGGCGAGGCGGACGGCGATCTCGCGGTTGGTGGCGCCGTCGGCGGCCATACGGGCGACCATCAGCTGCTGGGCGGTCAGACGTGTGGTCGGGGCGAGGTCCCCGGGTGCGGGCAGGGCGGTCGCGGCCACCGGAGTGCCCAGGGCGCGGAGTTCGGCGCGGGCCTGGGCGGCGCAGTGCGGGGCGCCGAAGGACTCGAAGGCCTCCAGCGAGGTGTGCAGACGGTCGCGGGCCTCGGCGCGGCGGCGCAGTCGGCGCAGCGCACCGCCCAACAGCAGCTCGGTGCGGGCCCGTTCGAAGTCCCGGGTGCCGCGTGCGTGCAGGTCGAGGGCGATGCGGTAGTGCTCGACGGCCTCGGCGCCGGGTGCGAGCAGGGCCCGGCACCGGGCGCTCAGGGCCAGGTCGTCGGGACTGCGGACGGCCCGCGCCCAGCGGTCGTAGTCGGCGTGCGCGGCACGGGCGATCCTGGTGTCGCCGCTGCGTGCGGCGGCCTCGACGTAGTGCGGGGTCGCCAGGTGCCGTATCGCCCGGTGGCCGTGGCCCGGCCCGAATCCGGCGAGCGCGCGCAGCCGGGCCGCCGCGGCGGCGAACCGGCCGCTGCTCAGGTCGAGATAGGCGAGGGCCCACTGGGCGAGGGCGGCGGGCAGTCCGAGCCCTCGTCCCAGGGCGAACGCGCGGGCGGCGGCGGCGCGTTCGCGGCACACGTCCGCGTCGCCGGTGAGCGCGGCGAACATGGCGAGCGCGGCCTGCAGATGGCAGGCGCCGTTGTCCTGACCGGTGGCGTGGGCCTGCCAGCGGGCGTCCGCCGTCGCCGTCTCGGCGGCGCGGGGACGCCCGGTCCAGAACTCGGCGTAGGCCCGGAACTCCATCGCCTGCGCCACGGCCACGGTCGTGCCCCGGGCCCGTGCCGAGGCCGCGGCGCGTACGGTCGCGGTGGTGGCGCGGGTGTGGTCACCGAGCATCAGGGCGGCGATCCCGGCGTGGATGAGGAGGGTGGGGTCGCCTCCTGGCCCGCACCGCCCGGCGGCGGCCTTGAGCAGATCCCGCGCGTCCTCGTAGCGCCCCTCGAACGCGGCGGCCAGCCCCTCCAGCGTCGCGTGCGGCACGATCCCCACCCGGGCGGCGGCGGCCGCCGCCTCCCCGCACCGTCTCAGGTCCCCGGTGTAGACGGCGGCCTCGGTGGCCCGCGCGAGGAGGTGAACGGCGTGATCCGGTGCGGTGGTCCGGGGTGCGGCGAGCACGCGCGGCGCCGCGGAGGAGCCGGGTGCCGGTCCCGGGCCGGGGCAGGAGTCGTCCGGTTCCCGCCGCTCGACCGCGGTCACCAGGGCGTCGAACGCCTCCGCCGCGTTGCCGGCCCGCAGGGCGAACACCCCGTTCAACGCCTCGCTGTCGGTCGCGGCGGCGAGTCTTCGGGACCGGTCGCCCTCTCCTGACTGCCAGGCGTCACCGGCGGCGCGGTCGAGGAGGCGGGACTGTTCGCGGGGGTCGGGGGACAGCGCGGCGGCGCGTTCCACCAGGGCGCAGGCGAGGGCGTGTTCACCGGCGTCGCGGGCCCGCTGCGCGGCGGTGCGCAGTTCCGCCGTGAGCCGGGCGCTGGGGCCGAGCGCGCCCGCGCCCCGGTGCCAGGAGCGCCTCGGCGTCTCCCCTGCGGCGCGCAGTACCCGGGCCAGCAGGTGGTGGACGTCCCGGCGGTCCGCCGGTGACCCGGTCTCGTAGGCGGCGATCCTGGTCCACGCGTCGCGGAAGACGACACCGCCCGCGGTCGCGTGCGCGATGCCGGCCGTCTCCGCGGCCTCCAGGGGCCGGGTGTCGAGGCGGGCCGCCGCGACGGCCCGCAGGAAGGCGTGGGTGGCGACCGGGTACTGGTCCGCCGCGGCGAGCAGCAGGAGCAGCCGGGTGTCGTCGGGCAGGGCGCGGATCTCCCGGCGGTGCCTGCCGAGCAACTCCGGTGCCAGGGCGGTCGGTTCGGTCGGAAGGGGGTCGGCTCCCGTGGCCTGGCGTGGGGTCAGGCGCGGGAGGAGTTCGGCGGCGGCGCGCGGGTCGCCGTGGGTGGCGCGCAGGATCCGGATGCGGACCCCTTCGGGGAGCGCGCGCTGAAGGGTTCGCCCGGCGTCGGTGCGCGACGGTGGCGAAGTGCGGTCCAGAGGTGGGGGGTTCACTGGTGTCACCACACAACTGACGTTACTGGCGAGTTAATTCACCCGTAAAGACCGGCGATATCACCGATGCGGCGCGCGTAGAACGGCGCTGACACTCCTGACAACCCCACCCGTATCAGGAGGCATCATGCAGCGCCGCAAGCGTCGCATCGCCACGGCCCTGTCGGCCGTGACGACCTCGCTCCTTCTGTCGCTCTCCCTGGCCTCGACGCCCGCTCACGCGGCGAGCCACGACCCGATCGTGTTCGTGCACGGTCTGAGCAGCGACTCCAGCAGCTGGAACGACTGGATCGCGGACTTCGAGGCGGACGGCTATTCGTCCTCCCAGCTGTACGCGATCTCCTACGACTGGACGAAGTCGAACGTCACGACCGCGTCGACGCTGTCGGCCTACATCCAGTCCGTCCTCGCCAAGACCGGCGCCTCGAAGGTCGACCTGGTGGTCCACTCCATGGGTGCGCTCAACAGCCGCTACTACCTCAAGAACCTGGGCGGGACCGCGTACGTCGACGACTTCGTGTCGGTCGCCGGGGTGAACCACGGGACGAGCATCGCCTCGCTCTGCGGCTGGCTGTACACGTCCTGCAAGGAGATGCAGACGGGGAGTTCGTTCCTCACGGCGCTCAACTCCGGTGACGAGACGCCCGGCAGCGTGTCGTACGCGGCCTACTGGTCGGACTGCGACGAGGCGATCAACCCGGACACCTCGGCCGAGCTGAGCGGCGCGACCAATGTGGACGTCGGGTGCATCTCGCACACCGACATGAACAACGACCACGGCGTCTACGAGCAGGTCCGGGACTTCATCTCCTGATCCGGAGGGGACGGGGTCCGGATCCAGCGATCCCGGCCCCGTCCCCTTCCCTCCCCGGCGGCAGCGGGGGTGGTCAAGGACGGCAGGGGGGACAATCACGGTAGGGACCGGTTTCGGCCCGGTCCGGTCCGGGAGGTCGCCATGCCGCTACGGTCCGCAGGCTCCGGCACGGTGCCGCGCGACGCCGTCCACCACCCGCTGTTCGCCCGTTACTACGCCCGTTTCAGCGTGAGCGCCGAGTCGCGGCTCGGCCTGGCCGGGATGCGGGACCGGCTGCTCGCCGGGCTCTCCGGGCGGGTGATCGAGATCGGCGCCGGGAACGGCCTGAACTTCGCGCACTATCCGGGCGCCGTCTCGGAGGTCGTCGCGATCGAGCCCGAACGCACTCTGCGCAGGCTCGCCGTGCAGTCCGCGCTCCGCTCCGAGGTGCCCGTCGACGTCGTGCCGGGCGCGGCGGAGAAGCTCCCCGTCAAGAGCGAGGCCTACGACGCGGTCGTGCTGTCGCTGGTGCTGTGCAGCGTGCGTGATGTGCCGCGCGCCCTGGCGGAGGTACGGCGGGTGCTGCGGCCCGGTGGCGTGGTGCGGTTCTTCGAGCACGGCCGGGGCGGCGGACCGGCGATGGAGTTCACCCAGCGCGCTCTGGACCGCACGCTGTGGCCGCGGCTGAACGGCGGCTGCCGTCTGGCCCGCGACCCGGTCGCCGCGCTGCGCGACGCCGGGTTCGAACTCGGCCCGTACCGAAGGGTGTTGATCCCGGAGAAGGGGCCGACGCTGCCGACCTCGTACTGCGTGCTGGGTACCGCGTGGCGGCCCGGGGCGGCCGACTGATCACAGGCTCCACTGGCGCAGTTCGCGCGCGATCTCGTCGACCGACGCCTCACCGCTCTTGACCAACCGGGCCAGTTCACGGACCTGTTCGGGCGAGGTGACGACCTTCAGGCCGCTGGCGACGAGGTAGGCGTACGCGACGGCGGACGCGAAGAGGGCGTTGGAGCGCTCCAACGCCGGTACATGGATGAGGAGTTGGAGGAGGGCGGCGGCGCGTGCGTGCGGGCTGTCGTAGACCGGGACGTCGAATATCTCGGCCTGGTGGCGCGCCACGGCGGCGACGAGCGCGCCCCAGTCGGTGACCTCGGGGTCACCCGGTGTCTTCTGTTCGGCGAGCATCAGCAGCCAGGCGAGGTCGATCCTGAGATTGCTCAACGGATCAGCGGCGACCTTCGCGGGGACGCTCCCCGTCGGCGCCGAACTCCTCGGCGAGGACGGACTCGTACTGCTTCATGAAGTCGGCCGCGGCCTCCACGAAGGTGTGGCCGACCTCGCCGGTGTCCTGTCGGACCAGTTCCTCTATGTACCGGTTGACGCTCATGCCGCGCGCCAGGGCACGTTCACGCGCCGCGCGGGCGGTGCCCTCGTCCACGCGTACGTTCAGCTGGGTCTTCGCCATACCTAGACGCTAGCGCCGAATCGCTAGCACCGGCAAGGGCTCGGCCCCCGCGGGGACGGCGGGTGGAGAGTGCCCCTTACACCGGTGTCCGGGGCCCGACCTGGGACGGAGGCCGCCTCGGCCGCACGGGGGATATCGGCTGTGCGGCGCGTCACACTAGGCTCGGCCGGGACCAGGGAGTCGGGCACGTCCACACACGAGGAGGCGGCCTTGTCCACACCTGCTGCGGAGCACGCCCCGGGTCGGGCCTCGGATGGTCCGAACGCGGCCCGCGCCCACGGTCTGACCAAGGCGTACGGCTCGGGCGAGACGGCCGTGCTCGCCCTGGACTCCGTGGACGTGGAGATCACGCGCGGTCGTTTCACCGCCGTCATGGGTCCGTCGGGGTCGGGGAAGTCCACGCTGATGCACTGCCTGGCGGGGCTCGACACCGTCTCGGCCGGACAGGTGTGGCTCGGCGACACGGAGATCACGGGGCTGAAGGACCGTGAGCTGACCCGGTTGCGCCGGGACCGGATCGGGTTCATGTTCCAGTCGTTCAACCTCATCCCGACCCTGAACGCGGCCGAGAACATCACGCTGCCGATGGACATCGCCGGCACGAAGCCGGACCAGAAGTGGGTGGACCAGGTCATCGACACCCTCGGGCTGCGGGACCGGCTGAAGCACCGGCCGGCCCAGCTGTCCGGCGGCCAGCAGCAGCGCGTGGCCTGCGCGCGGGCGCTCGCCTCCCGCCCCGAGCTGATCTTCGCAGACGAGCCCACCGGCAACCTCGACTCACGGGCCGGCCTCGAAGTGCTCGGCTTCCTGCGCGACGCGGTGGACGAGCTCGGCCAGACCGTGGTCATGGTCACCCACGACCCGGGCGCCGCCGCCCACTCCGACCTGGTGCTCTTCCTCGGCGACGGGCGGATCGTGGACGAGATGGAGCGGCCCACGGCGGAGGGGGTGCTGGAGCGGATGAAGCGGTTCGATCTGGCGAGAGGCCAGTCCGACGGACCCGACCCCGGGCCTGATCGCGGCCACGCTGCCAGACCCGGCCCCGGACCCGGACCCGATCCTTCGGAGGGCGCGGGCGACGTGACCCTCGGCAAGGACTGAGCCCGTGCTGAAGGCGACCCTCCGGAGTTTCCTCGCGCACAAGGGGCGGCTGCTGCTCTCGGCGCTCGCGGTCGTGCTGTCGGTGGCGTTCGTGGCCGGCAGCCTGATCTTCTCCGACACGGTGACCCGTACCTTCGACCGGCTCTTCGCCTCCACGTCCGCCGATGTGACCGTCGAGCCGAAGCAGGACCTCACGTCCTCGGTGCCCACCGGCGCGACCGAGACCGTGCCCGCCTCGCTCGCGGCGCGAGTGGCGAAGGTGCCCGGGGTCGCGGCCACCCACGCCGACGTGTCCGTCCAGAACATCGTGGTCGTCGACAGCCGGAACAAGTCCGTCGGCCCGACCACCGGCGCGCCCACCATCGCCACCGACTGGTACCTCACCGACCGCAGCCCCGTGAGACTGACCTCGGGGCACGCACCGCAGGGCGCGGGCGAGGCCCTCCTCGACGCGGACACCGCCGACCACAAGCACGTGCGGATCGGCGACACCCTGACGGTCCAGGCACAGCCGGGCACCTTCCGCGTCGAGGTCGTCGGCATCGCCACCTTCACCACCACCAACCCTGGCGCGGCCCTCGTCTTCCTCGACCCCGCCACCGCCAAGTCCCGCCTGCTCGGCGCGTCCGACCGCGCCACGAGCATCTCGGTGGACGCGGCGAAGGGGGTCGACGACGCCGTGCTCAAGCAGCGGGTGACGGCGGCGATCGACGCCTCCGGTGCGTACGACGTCAAGACGGCGAGCGAGCAGGCGAAGTCCGCCGCCGCCGATCTGGGCGGTTTCCTCGACGTCATCAAGTACGTGATGCTGGGCTTCGCCGGGATCGCCGTCCTCGTCGGGATCTTCCTGATCGTCAACACGTTCTCGATGCTGATCGCCCAACGCACCCGCGAACTCGGCCTGTTGCGGGCCCTAGGCGCCGACCGCAGACAGGTGCGGCGGTCGGTGCTCACGGAGGCGCTGCTGCTCGGCCTGATCGGTTCGACTCTGGGTCTCGCGGCGGGAATCGGGCTCGCGGCCGGGCTGATCAAGCTGATGACCGCGTTCGGGATGAACCTCAAGACCACGGAGATGGTGGTCGGTTGGCCGACTCCCGTCGCCGCCTACGTCGTCGGCGTCGGCGTCACCTTCGTCGCCGCCTACCTCCCGGCCCGGCGGGCGGCCGGTGTCTCGCCGATGGCGGCGCTCGCCGACGCCGAAGTGGCAGGCGTGGGGCGGCCGTTGAAGGTGCGGGCGATCGTGGGTTCGGTCGTGGGGGTGCTCGGTGCGGCCGCGCTCGCCGGCTGCGCCGCCGCGACGAGCACGGCCTCGTCCGCCTCCCTCCTGGGTCTCGGCATCGTCCTCACCCTGATCGCGACCGTGATCGCGGGCCCGCTCCTGGTCCGCCCGATGATCCGCGTGCTGGGCGGCGCGTTCCCCGCGCTGTTCGGCTCGGTCGGCCGGATGAGCCAGCGCAACGCCCTGCGCAACCCGCGCCGTACCGGTGCCACCGCGGCGGCCCTGATGGTGGGACTCGCCCTGGTCGGCGGGATGTCGGTGGCGAGCGCGTCCATGTCCAAGTCCTTCGACCAGCAGATCGACAAGACCCTCG
The DNA here is from genome assembly GCF_044747445.1 of Streptomyces sp. NPDC090083. Lineage (NCBI taxonomy): Bacteria > Bacillati > Actinomycetota > Actinomycetes > Kitasatosporales > Streptomycetaceae > Streptomyces > Streptomyces sp. NPDC090083. The sequence continues at coordinate 87,149 of NZ_JBIVED010000015.1, forward strand.
GCGCCGACTTCGTGATCCAGAACGGCAACTTCCTTCCGTTCTCCAAGGAGGTCACGGACCATGTGCGCGCCACCGAGGGCGTCGGTCTCGTCGTACGGGCCCGCTTCGCGCCGCTCGCGGTCCGGCTGCCGGACGGCAGCCGGGTGGAGACGACGGCGGCCGGCTACGACACCCCGCTCGACGAGGTCGCCCACATCAAGTACGCCCAGGGCGGCACGAGTTCGGCACTCGCCGCCGGACACCTCGCCATGGAGGCCGACTTCGCGAGGAAGCACGGCGTACGGATCGGCAGCGTGCTCCCCGTCGAATTCCCGGGCGGCCGTACGACGAAGCTGACGGTGGGCGCCCTCAGCGATCAGGGTTCCTCGGGCGGTTTCGGGACGCAGGGCGGACTGTTCTTCGGGATCGCGACGGTCGAGAAGTACGTCCCGAACGGCCAGGACTCCTCGCTGTACGTGAACGCCGCGTCCGGGACCGGCGCCGACCGGCTCCGGGCGTCCCTGGAGCGGACGCTGAAGCCGTATCCGCAGGTCCAGGTCCGTGACCAGGCCGACTACAAGAAGCTGGTCCACGACCAGATCGCCGTGCTCCTGTACCTGGTGTACGCGCTGCTCGGGCTCGCCATCGTCATCGCCGTGCTCGGGGTGGTCAACACCCTTGCCCTGTCGGTCGTCGAGCGCACCCGCGAGATCGGCCTGCTCCGCGCGATCGGACTCGGCCGCCGCCAACTGCGGCGCATGATCCGGCTGGAGTCGGTGGTCATCGCGGTGTTCGGGGCCGTCCTCGGCCTCGGGCTGGGCCTGGTGTGGGGCGTGTGCGCGCAGCAGGTCCTGGCGCTCCAGGGCATGAAAGCGCTCGCGGTGCCGTGGACGACGATCGTCGCGGTGGTGATCGGCTCGGCGGTGGTGGGCATCGTGGCGGCCCTGCTTCCGGCGCTGCGGGCGTCGCGCATGAACGTGCTGGCAGCCATCGCGCACGAATGAGGCCGGGCCAGCGTGTCGGCCGTCCGCGGCGCACGGCGGACCCGCGGCGAAACCCGCTCGCCCCGCGCGGCGGCCCTCTGCTTGGCTCGTCCCATGAGTGATCTGCATATCCGCGGTGCCGCCCTCTCCGACGTCGACGCCGTGCTGGCGTTCTGGGCCGAGGCCGCCGAGGGCACGAGCATCAGCGACGACCGCGACGGCGTGGCCCGGCTCATCACCCGGGACCCGGACGCGCTGCTCCTCGCGGAGCGGGACGGGCGGCTCGTCGGGTCGGTGATCGCGGGTTTCGACGGCTGGCGCTGCCACCTGTACCGGCTGGCCGTGCACCCGGAGCAGCGGCGGCAGGGCATCGGCTCCGCGCTGCTCGCGGCGGCGGAGGAACGGTTCGTGGCGCTGGGCGGGCGGCGCGGGGACGCGATGGTGCTGGAGCGCAACGAGACCGGCCGGCATGCGTGGCGCGCGGCGGGGTACGCCCCCGAGGAGCAGTGGCGGCGCTGGGTGAAGCACCTCACCACCTGAACGCTTTGCCCGTCCTTTACCATGGGCGGACACTCCGAACCTCTGATCCTCCTCGAAAGGTGTGAGCGTCCGCCCATGGGCGAGCCTCCCAGTCCCAGCACGCGACATCGCGCGAACCTCCCTGCCCTGTCCGATCATGGGACGGAGGTGAACCGATGACCGAAGTGCTTCTGCTGCTGGTGGCGATCCTGCTGTCGCTCGCCTGCGGTGCCTTCGTGGCGGCCGAGTTCTCGCTGACCACCGTCGAACGCAGCGAGCTGGAGCGTGCGGTCGAGCGCGGCGAACGGGGTGCCTCCGGCGCCCTGAAGGCCGTACGGAATCTGACGTTCCAGCTGTCCGGGGCGCAGCTCGGCATCACCGTCACCAACCTGGTCGTCGGCATGCTCTCCGAGCCGTCGATCGCCGCGCTGATCGCGGGCCCGCTCGAATCGCTGGGCATCTCGCACTCCGCGTCGAGGTCCGTCGCGCTGGTGCTGGGCACGGCGCTGTCGACGGTGTTCCTGATGGTCGTCGGCGAGCTGGTGCCGAAGAACTGGGCGATCTCCTCGCCGCTGAGCGTGGCGAAGCGGGTGGGGAACACGCAGCGCTGGTTCAGTGCCGCGTTCCGCCCGTTCATCAGCCATCTGAACAACACGGCCAACCACGTGGTGCGCGCCTTCGGGCTGGAGCCCGCCGAGGAGCTGGCCTCCGCGCGCGGGCCGCAGGAGCTGGCGGCACTGGCCCGGCACTCCGCCAAGGAGGGCGCCCTGGAGCCGGACACGGCCGAGCTGTTCGTCCGGACCCTGAACCTCGCCGACCTCACCGCGGAGAACGTGATGACCCCGCGCGTCCAGGTCGTCGCCCTCGACGCCCATGCGACCTGCGAGGACGTGGCCAACGCGACCCGGGCGACCGGGCTGTCCCGGTTCCCGGTCTTCCGCGACAGCCTCGACGAGGTCGTCGGCACCGTGCACATCAAGGACGTCCTGGCGGTACCGGCCGACCGGCGGACCCGCGTCCCCCTCTCCGAGGTGATGCGCGAACCCCTGCTCGTCCCCGAGTCCCTCACCGTCGACCGCCTCCTGGACCGGCTGTCCGGCAAGCGCACGATGGCCGTCGTCATCGACGAGTACGGCGGTACGGCCGGGGTCGCGACCCTGGAGGACATCGTCGAGGAGGTCGTCGGCGAGGTGCGGGACGAGCACGACCCGCACGAGACGCCCGACCTGGCCCCGGCCGGGACGGACGACGAGGGCCGCGCCCTGTACTCGGCGGACGGCGGCGCCCGGATGGACCAACTGGCGCGCGTGGGCCTGCGGGCGCCCGAGGGACCGTACGAGACGCTGGCCGGCCTTGTCGCCAGCGAACTGGGACGGATTCCTGAGGTCGGGGACGGGGTCGAGGTCGCCGGGTGGCGGATCGACGTGGTGGACGCGTCGGGGCGCAGGGCGGCGCGGCTGCTGCTGCACATGCCGGTGGGAGACACCGGTTCCGACGCCGGTGCCGACACCCGTTACGACTCCGACTCCGGCTCCGGTTCCGGTCATGGTTCCGGTTCCGACTCCGCGAAGGGGGAGCTGTGACCGCCGTACAACTGCTGATCGGGTTGGCGACGCTGGTCGTCAACGCCTTCTTCGTGGCCGCCGAGTTCGCGTTGATCTCGGTGCGCCGCAGCCAGATCGAGCCGCACGCGGAGCAGGGCGACCGGCGGGCCAGGAGTGTGCTGTGGGGGTTGCAGCACGTGTCGGCGCTGATGGCGGCGGCCCAGCTCGGCATCACGCTGTGCACCCTGGTGCTCGGCATCGTCGCGGAACCGGCCATCGCGCATCTGCTGGAACCGGTGTTCCACGCGGTGGGCGTGCCCGAGAACGCCGGACACGCGGTGTCCTTCGTGATCGCCCTCACCGCGGCGACCTATCTGCACATGCTGCTCGGCGAGATGGTGCCGAAGAACATCGCGCTGGCCGAGCCGGTCCGCAGCGCGCTGCTCCTCGGACCGCCGCTGGTGACGTTGTCCCGTGCGCTGCGTCCGGTGATCTTCACGGTCAACGCGTTCGCCAACGCCCTGCTCAAGCTGCTCCGGGTCGAGGTCAAGGACGAGGTCACGGCCTCCTTCTCCGACGCCGAACTCGCCCGCATCGTCCGGGACTCCGGCGAGGCCGGCCTCATCGACGAGCGGGCCCTGGAGCGCCTGAACGACGCCCTGGAACTGGGCCGACGCCCCGTGCGGGACGTCGTCCTCCCCCTGGAACGGGTCGACTACGTGGTCGCGGGCATCACCCCGGCGGAGCTGGAGGTCCTCTCCGCCGAGTCCGGCTTCTCCCGCTTCCCCGTGGTGGACGCCGAACGCCGGATCATCGGCTACCTCCACGTCAAGGACGCGCTGGACGCGTCCCCACGCGACGAGCCGTTCAAGGTCGCGGACATGCGCTCCATCGCGAACGTGACGGAGACGACACCGCTGGACGACGTCCTCACCGCGATGCGCAGCAGCCGGACGCATCTCGCGGCCGTGCTCGACGGGGAGGGGCGGTTGACAGGGCTGGTGACCATGGAGGACGTGTTGCGCGAACTGTTCGGGCAGCGGGCGTAGACGTAGGCCCGGGCGGGCCTCTTTCCGGCTGCCGCGGCCCGGGCGGAATCCATTCCCACCGGAGCCCGGTGGAGGCCGGTCGAGGCCCACCGACCGGCGGGTATGGACGCGGGATATCATCTTCGTCGCCATGCAGACGAATCCCACGTACACCAGCCTTGTCGCGCTCGGCGACTCCTTCACCGAGGGCATGTCGGACCTGCTCCCGGACGGTACCTACCGGGGCTGGGCCGACCTCCTCGCCGGACGGATGGCGGCCCGGACGCCCGGCTTCCGCTACGCCAACCTCGCCGTGCGCGGCAAGCTGATCGCGCAGATCGTCGACGAGCAGGTCTCCCTCGCCGCCGCCATGCAGCCCGATGTGATCACCCTGGTCGGCGGCCTGAACGACACCCTGCGTCCCAAGGTCGACATGGGCCGGGTGCGCGGCCTGCTGGAGGAGGCCGTCGAACGCCTCACCCCGGCCTGCAAGCAGCTGGTGCTGATGCGCAGCCCCGGCCGCGAGGGCCCGGTCCAGCAGCGCTTCCGGCCGCGCATGGAGGAACTCTTCGCCTGCGTCGACACCCTCGCCGACCGGCACGGCGCCCTGGTCGTGGACCTGTACGGCGCTCCTTCGCTCTCCGACCAGCGCATGTGGGACGTCGACCGCCTGCACCTCACGGCCGAGGGCCACCGCCGGGTCGCCGAAGCGGTGTGGCAGACCCTCGGCTACGAGGCGCAGGACACGGAGTGGCGCACCCGGATGGCGCCGACCGCGCCCCCGAACTGGACCGCCCGCCGCGTGGCCGACGCCCGCTTCACCCGCCAGTACCTCCTCCCCTGGATCGGCCGCCGCCTCACGGGCCGCTCCTCGGGCGACGGCCTCGCCCCCAAGCACCCCGACCTGCTGCCCTACGAGGGCCCGGTGGCGTAACTCCCCATGTCCACGCGGGTGATCAACATCCGGGGCCGCATCCACGACTTCGGCCCCCGCCTGGAACGCGCCCCCGCCGAGATCCTCTACGTCGGCCGCCGCTGGACCCTCGGCGGCTGGGACCTCCCCCGGCACCCGCTCCACAACCCCTTCGCCTACGACACCCCCACCCGCCGCCGCGACGGCACGCGCGCGGAGGTGATGGCGAAGTACCGGGCGTATCTGCTGGAGCGGCCCGAACTGCTGGGCCTGGTACCGGAGTTGCGGGGGCGGGTGCTGGCTTGCTGGTGTGCGCCGTTGGCCTGTCACGCGGGGGTGTTGGCCGAACTCGCCGAGGGTGACGGTGGGACGTAGCGGGCTTGAGGTGCGCCCCCTTGGACGGAGACGTCCGTGATCTCCGCGGACACCTCGGTGCCCGCGGAAGCCGTGCTGATCACGGACAGCGTGTAGTTGAGACTCGTCCGCTCCGACAGTTCGGCCGTCTCGATGACCGGGCCGGACTCGTCGCCGTGGATCTCGTAGGTGATGTCGTACACGGCGTCCGGATCGACATCCGCGGTGTCACCCAGGAACGTCAGGTCCGGCTCGACCGTCACGTTGCAGCCCGCCGATCCGAAGCAGTGCCGTGCGGTGGTCTTCAGCCCGATCGTGAAACTGTCGGCGTCCACTTCGCTGTACGTCGGCTCCGGGTCCGGCTGATCGGCCGGGGCGTTGTCCTCGTCGTGCGCGGTCGGCCCGGCGGTGGCGACGGCCGTATCGGTGGCGGCCGGTTTGCCGTCGCCCGTCCTGGACTGCACGACCACGGTTCCGGTGACCACGATCGCGGCGATGACGGCGACGGCCGAGCCGATGACGACGAGGTTGGTGCGCGGCTTCCTCGCGGGTGGTGGCGGGATGCTCGGCGGCATGGGCGGGATCGAAGGGATCTCGGGGAGGGGCGAGCGGGGTGGGATCGGTGGCGGGTCGGTGTCGGTCATGGTCCCCCTGACGTGGTCGTTCCGTTGCTGTTCGGGCGCGAGCCGTTCCTGTTCGGGCGCATATGCTTCCGCGCCTGCTGAACCGGCTGTGGCTACGGCTACGACCAGCCCCCGGTGAAGTTCTCGCTCAGCTGTGCGTCGCAGATGTTGTAGCCGCCGGACGCGTGGGCCTTCTTCGTCTTCCCGTCCACGGTGACCGAGCAGTTGATGTCCCCGGAGCCCTGGAGCTGCGCGTTCACGTTGTAGTACATGGCGTCCTTGTCGAGGGTCAGCGTCGCCTCGAACCTGCCGTCCTTGAACGTGCCCTTGCGCGTGTCCGAGTCGGAGCCGTACCCGATGTCGAGACCGCCGAGGGCGCCGGCGGGAGCGGTGCCCCACACCTTGAAGACGACCTTGCCGCCGGTGTCGTCCTTCGTCGTGTCGTTCTTCCCCGTGCCCGCGCCGGCCTTGTCGGAGCTCTTGCCCGCGGGCGCCGCGCTCTTCGGGTTCCCGCTGCCGCTGGAGTCGTTCTTGCCGCCGCCGATCGCCGCGACGGCGATCACGATGACGACGAACAGACCGATGATGCCGAGACAGCCGAGGCCGACGGCCTTTCCTACGGAGCGCTTCTTCGGGGGCTCCTGCTGGAACGGGGGCTGGCCGTAGGGCGGTTGCCCATTGCCCCAGCCGGGCTGCTGTGGCGGGTAGGGCGGCTGGTTGCTCATGTGTCCCCCTGGGGTCTTCGCTGGCAAATGCGAGTTGTGTGACTTGTAAACACAGCGTGCGGTTGCCGGCTACTGGGGGTATTCACCCCATCGTGCTATAGGCGGATGTTTGGGTCCCATCGCCCGCCGCGTCCCGTCCGGGAGGTCCGTGACCTGGGATCCCGTGACCGAACGGACGGTCCGGACCCCACGGAGCCTCCGGGTAAACTCCGTACACGTGACTTCCGCTCCCGCCAAGCCCCGCATCCCGAACGTCCTCGCCGGACGTTACGCATCCACCGAGCTCGCCACGCTCTGGTCGCCCGAGCAGAAGGTGAAGCTGGAGCGGCAGCTCTGGCTCGCCGTGCTGCGGGCTCAGAAGGACCTCGGGATCGAGGTGCCGGACGAGGCGATCGCGGACTACGAGCGAGTGCTCGACCAGGTCGACCTGGCCTCGATCGCCGAGCGCGAGAAGGTCACCCGGCACGACGTGAAGGCGCGGATCGAGGAGTTCAACGACCTCGCCGGGCACGAGCAGGTCCACAAGGGCATGACCTCCCGGGACCTGACGGAGAACGTCGAGCAGCTGCAGATCCGGCTCTCGCTGGAGCTGATGCGCGACCGTACGGTGGCCGTCCTGGCGCGGCTGGGCAAGCTGGCCGGCGAGTACGCCGAGCTGGTCATGGCCGGCCGCTCGCACAACGTGGCCGCGCAGGCCACCACCCTCGGCAAGCGCTTCGCGACCGCCGCCGACGAGCTGCTCGTGGCCCACGGCCGGGTCGAGGAACTGCTCGGCCGCTACCCGCTGCGCGGCATCAAGGGCCCGGTGGGCACGGCGCAGGACATGCTGGACCTGCTCGGCGGCGACGCGGCGAAGCTCGCGGAGCTGGAGCAGCGGATCGCCTCCCACCTGGGCTTCTCGCAGGCGTTCACCTCCGTCGGCCAGGTGTACCCGCGCTCGCTGGACTACGAGGTCGTGACCGCGCTGGTGCAGGTCGCGGCGGCGCCCTCGTCGACGGCGAAGACGATCCGGCTGATGGCCGGGCACGAGCTGGTCACCGAGGGCTTCAAGCCGGGCCAGGTCGGTTCCTCTGCGATGCCGCACAAGATGAACACCCGCTCCTGCGAGCGCGTCAACGGCCTCATGGTGATCCTGCGCGGCTATGCGTCGATGACCGGCGAGCTGGCGGGCGACCAGTGGAACGAGGGTGACGTCTCGTGCTCGGTGGTGCGCCGGGTGGCCCTCCCCGACGCGTTCTTCGCGCTGGACGGGCTGCTGGAGACGTTCCTGACCGTGCTCGACGAGTTCGGCGCGTTCCCGGCGGTCGTGGCACGTGAGCTGGACCGCTATCTGCCGTTCCTCGCGACGACCAAGGTGCTGATGGCCTCGGTCCGCGCGGGTGTCGGCCGTGAGGTCGCCCACGAGGCCATCAAGGAGAACGCCGTCGCCTCCGCGCTGGCCATGCGCGAGCAGGGCGCCGAGCGCAACGAGCTGCTGGACAAGCTCGCCGCCGACGAGCGCATCCCGCTCGACCGCGCCCAGCTGGACGCGCTGATGGCCGACAAGCTGTCCTTCACGGGCGCCGCGGCCGACCAGGTCGCCGTCGTCGTCGGCCGCGTCGAGGAGCTCGTGAAGCAGCACCCGGAGGCCGCGGGGTACACCCCGGGGGCGATCCTCTGACCCGCTTCACCCAGGCCGAGCTGGAGGCCGCCCGCGACCGTCTCGTACCGGACGTCGTCGCGGACGGCCTCGCCGTGCTCTTCTGCGGTATCAACCCCGGTCTGATGACGGCGGCCACGGGCCACCACTTCGCCCGCCCGGGAAACCGCTTCTGGCCGGTGCTGCACCTCTCCGGTTTCACCCCGAGGCTCATGAAGCCCGCGGAGCAGGGGGAGTTGCTGTCGTACGGGCTCGGCATCACGAACGTGGTGGCACGGGCGACGGCCCGGGCCGACGAGCTGAGCGCGGAGGAGTACCGCGAGGGCGGCGAACTCCTCACGTCGAAGCTGACGGGGTGGAAGCCGCGGTGGCTGGCGGTGTTGGGTGTCACTGCGTACCGGGCCGCGTTCGACGACAAGAAGGCCCAGGTCGGGCCGCAGGAGCGGACGTTCGGGGACACGCGGGTCTGGGTGCTGCCCAACCCGAGCGGTCTGAACGCGCATTGGACGGCGGCGACGATGGCCGAGGAGTTCGGACGGCTGAGGACGGCGGCGCGCGACTAGGGCGTCACGGTCCATCCGCCGTACCGGTCCATCCGCCTTACTGGTCCGTCGTCGTGGGTCCGTCGTCGTGGGTCCGCCTCACACTGGTTCGCCTCACGGTGGGTCCGTCTCCGTGATGACGGCCAGGAGTTGGAACGGCAGCTCCTTGTCCCACTGGGACACACCGAGCGCTATCCATCGGCCCGTCTCCGGCTGCTTCCACAGCCGTACGTCCGGCACGTGCGCGCTGAGCGAGGCCCAGGGCTCCGGTATGTCCTCGCCGCCGCTCAGCGACCGCTCCAGCACACCGCCCAGGCTCAAGGTGCCGGGCGCTCCCCAGCGCTCGGTCAGCCGCTCGCCGAGTGCGTCCCGGTCCAGCTCGTACCGCGCTTCGGTCTCCGCCCGCTCCGTCCTGCCGCCCTCCCAGAAGTCGCCGCTCGTCGCCAGTTCGGCCATGTGGCAGCCGGGTCCGCCCGTGCCCACGTCCGTCCTGCCGTGCTCCGCGGGGAAGTCCCGGGCGCACAGCAGGTCGATCGTCGCCAGCCACCGCGTGATGTTCATGCCTCCAGTGAAGCGGCTCCCACTGACAACGCGGGGTTCGTGGCGGCGGGGTGGCGTGGCGGTCCGGACGGGTCGGGGGGCGCCCGGCACTCGCCGGGGTCCGCCGCGCCGAGTACGATCCGCCCAACACGCGCACGAGCTGGGAGGACAGACCTTGGCGGGGCTGACCGGCGGGGACCCCTCGCTGCTGCGGAGGATCAACTCCGCGGTGGTGCTGCACGCGTTGCGTGCCACGGACTGCGCCACGCTGACGGAGATCACCCGGGTGACGGGCCTGTCCCGGCCGACCGTCGAGGGTGTCGTCGAGGGACTGATCGAGGCCGGGCTGGTCGTCGAGAAAGCGGCCGACGAGAGCGTTGTACGGCGGCAGGGACGGCCCGCGCGGCGCTACAGGTTCCGCGCTGAGGCCGGGCACCTGCTGGGCCTGGAGATCGGCGCACATCGCGTCGCCGTACTCCTCGCCGACCTGGACGGCCGGGTGCTCGGTGCGATCGCCAAGGACGTCGACGAGACGGCCTCGGCGGACGAACGCCTGGAGCGGCTGCGCACCGCGGTCGCCGAGCTGCTGCGCCGCGCCGGGGTGGCACGCGGCTCGCTGCGCGCGGTGGGCGTCGCCACACCAGGCATCGTCGAGGCGGACGGCACCGTACGCCTGGGCACCGCTCTCCCCCAGTGGACCGGGCTGCACCTGGGCGAGCGGCTGAGCCGTTCCTTCAAGTGCCCGGTGCTGGTGGAGAACGACGCCAACGCGGCGGCGGTCGCCGAGCACTGGAAGGGTGCGGCGACCGAGTCGGACGACATGGTGATGGTGCTGGCCGGGTTGAGCCCTGGCGCCGGGTCGCTGATCGGGGGGCGGTTGCACCGGGGGTATCGCGGGGCGGCCGGGGAGATCGGGGCGCTGCATCTGCTGGGGCGGGACGTGACTCCGGAGACGCTGCTCTCCACCACGGACGAGCCGCTGCATCCGCTGGACGAGCAGGCGGTCGCGAAGGTGTTCGCGCTGGCCCGCGACGGTGACCAGCGCGCGCGTGCCGCCGTCGACCGGTTCATCCAGCGCCTTGTGCACGACGTTGCCGCGCTGGTGCTGGCGCTCGATCCGGAGCTGGTCGTCGTGGGCGGGTGGGCGGCCGGCCTGGACGGTGTACTGGAGCCGCTGCGGCGGGAGTTGGCGCGGTACTGCCTGCGGCCGCCGAAGGTCGCCCTGTCGTTGCTCGGCGAGGCCGCCGCGGCCACCGGGGCGCTGCGGTTGGCCCTTGACCATGTCGAGGAGCAACTGTTCGCGGTCGAGGGCACGGTGACGCGGCGCTAGCTCGGCGGTGGGGTCGGCTGTCGAGTGCCGGTCCGTCGGGGCTGGGCGCGGTCCCTGTACGTCGGGTGCCGCGCCGTCGGGGCTGGGCGCGCGGTTCCTCGCGCCCCTTTGGTGCGGCTTCCCTGGCCGGGGAAACGCGTCGCGCCCCGGAACGTGTCCGGGGCGCGACGGTTCAGCCGTGACCGGTCAGGAGGCCTGGCGTTCCGGGCCGTGGTGTATTTCCACGCCTCCGGAGTCGGCGAAGGTCAGGCGGCAGGTGTCCGCGCGGTAGGTCGCGACGGAGACCGCCGCCGTGCGGCCCTCGGCGAAGAAGCGGGTGGTGACGACGAGGACCGGGGCGCCGGGGAGGCGGTCCAGTTCCTTGGCGTCGTCCGCGCGGGCCGAGCCGAGTTCCACGGCGCGGTCCTGGCCCTCCAGTGCGAGGCGCTGCAGCTCGCGCAGTACGGCACGCGCGCGTGCCGTCGCCGAGGGAGTGTCTATGGCGGAGAGGTCCGGCACCGACGACTCCGGGATGTAGAGCAGCTCGGCGGCGACCGGCTGCCCGTGGCTCACCCGGGAGCGCCGTACGGTGTGCACCAGTTCCTCGGAACCGGTCTCCAGGGCCTCCGCGACGGCCGCGGGCGGCGCGGCGAGCGCACAGTCGACGGACTGCCAGGCGTCCTCCCCGGCGCCCGGCCAGGCGTGCTGCTCGGTGCCGACGGCGACACCCACGCGCGGGGGCGCGACGGTCGTACCGACTCCGCGACGGCGCTGCAGCCGGCCTTCCAGTTCGAGTTGTTCCAGAGCCTGCCGGAGCGTCGCCCGGGCGACGCCGAAGCGGGCCGCCAGGTCGCGCTCGTTGGGCAGGATCTCGCCCACGGAGAACTCGGAGTCCAGTGCCTCGCTCAGCACTGTCTTGAGATGCCAGTACTTCGGCTCCGGCACTGATTCCAACTGCGTGGTCCCCACCCTGTCCTCCGCAATCGCCGTGATCCGGCGGCGTTTTAGCGCCCTTGTTTATTAAAGGTTGTTTCACTTATCAGCGACCATAGGACGCCCCCCACCCTTGGTCAAGACCAATCCTCCATGTCATATGCAACCCACAGAGCCCGTGCCGCGGAGCGTTCACAGGGCGTTCGTACAGGGGGTTCTTCGTGACGGCACGGCAAAGCCCCCGTCGCGAAACGGGGGCTCTGTCCGGGGGTGCGGCTAAGCGGAAGCCAGTGACCGAAGCTTGTCCGGGTTGCGGAGGACGTAGACGGAACTGATGCGTCCGGCGGATACGTCCACCTGGAAGACACTGTCGGGGGCGCCACCCGAAAGGACCAGTACCGCGGGCCCTCCGTTGAGTTCGAGGAAGCGGAACGACATGTCCGGGACGCTCTTGCCGCCGACGGCGACCAGGAAGCGGCCCACGTGGTCGGCGCTCTCCAGGACGCGCAGCGGTGCCTGGGTCCTGCCGCCGCTGTCGCCGACCAGGCGGACGTCCGGGGCGAGCAGATCCATGAGGCCCGCGAGGTCGCCTCCGGCCGCCGCGGCGAGGAAGCGCTCGGTCAGGTCGCGCCGCCGGGCGGGGTCGACGTCGTAGCGCGGGCGTCGTTCGTCGACGTGTCTGCGGGCCCGGCCGGCGAGTTGGCGCACCGCGGGTTCACCCCGGTCGAGCATGGCGGCGATGTCGGCGTACGGGTATCCGAACGCCTCCCTGAGGACGAACACGGCGCGTTCCAGGGGTGACAGCGACTCCAGGACGACGAGGACGGCGAGGGAGACGGAGTCGGCGAGGACGGCGCGTTCCTCGGTGTCCGGGACGGTGTCCCCGAAGTCGGTGGCATAGGGCTCGGGCAGCCAGGGGCCTACGTAGGCCTCGCCGCGCGCCTTGACCTGGCGGAGCCGGTCGATGGCGAGGCGGGTGGTGACGCGCACCAGGTAGGCGGGTGGTTCGCGGACCTCGGCCCGGTCGGCGGCGGACCAGCGCAGCCAGGCCTCCTGGACGACGTCCTCGGCGTCGGCGACCCGGCCGAGCATGCGGTAGGCCACTCCCATGAGGACGGGGCGGTGTTCTTCGAAGACTGCGGTTCCGGCGTCGGCGGTCACCTCGCCATCCCACGCGACGCGTCGGCCGGTGTCCAGGGCCGGTTCCGGAACCCCGGGCGCACCGAGTTCTCGACGACTGGGGCTACCGGCCAGTAGCAGTTGCTGACAAGCTGTCTACACAGCCTGCACGGCGTCCGTCGGCGCGTCCCAGACGAGGAGCACCCCCATGTCCGCCACCGTCTCCTTCCCGGTCCCCACTCCGCAGGGCCCGAAGACCGTGACCGTGTCCTACGCGCGCGTGGGCCGCGGCGAACCGCTGCTCCTGCTGCACGGCATAGGTCATCACCGGCAGGCCTGGGACCCGGTGGTGGACGTCCTGGCGACCGAGCGCGACGTGATCGCCGTGGACCTGCCCGGGTTCGGCGCCTCGCCCGCGCTCCCGGAGGGGCTGTCGTACGACCTCCCGACCACGGCCGCCGTGTTCGGGGCCTTCTGCGAGGCGCTGGACCTCGACCGTCCGCACGTGGCGGGCAACTCGCTCGGCGGACTGATGGCCCTGGAGCTGGGCCGCGAGAAGCTCGTACGGTCCGTCACGGCCTTCTCCCCCGCCGGGTTCTGGTCGCAGGCCGAGCGCCGCTACGCCTTCGGTGTGCTGCTCGCCATGCGGCGGATCGCCCGCCGGATGCCGCTCCCGCTGGTCGAGAAACTGGCCCGCACGGCGGCCGGCCGCACCGCGCTCACCAGCACCATCTACGCCCGCCCGGGCCGCCGTTCACCCGAGGCCGTGGTCGCCGAGACGCTCGCGCTGGTCAACGCGCCCGGGTTCGACGACACCCTGCGGGCCGGTACGAGTGTCCGGTTCACCGACGACCTCCCCGGCCTCCCGGTGACCGTGGCCTGGGGCACGCAGGACCGGCTGCTGCTGCGCCGGCAGGGCGTCCGCGCCAAGCAGTTGATGCCCCGCTCCCGGCTGGTGCGACTGCCCGGCTGCGGGCACTGCCCGATGAACGACGACCCGGCCCTGGTCGCGCGCGTCATCCTCGACGGCAGCCGCTGACCCTCGCCGGAACAGCCCCGACGCGCCCGATCCCAGGGCCACTCCGGCGCCGACGAGGGCACTGCCGGCGGCCTGGACGGCCCCGTAGGAGCCCGTTCCGACGAGCGGCGCGGTGGCGGCCGCGGCGACCGGGATCAGGCCGGAGAACAGCGTGGCGCGCTCCGCGCCGATCCGCTGCATGCCCATGTACCAGCACACGAAGCCGACGACCGTGACGACCGCCGCCTGCCACAGCAGTGCGGCGGCCTCGGTGCCGTCGGGGCGCCGCAGCCAGCCGGTGCCGTCGACGACGAGCCCGGCCGCCGCCGCCTCGACCGCGGCGAGACCGCACACGGTGGCCGACAGCAACCGCGGTCCCAGGGGCCGCAGTACGGGCACCGCGAGCACCGCGAAACCCACCTCGCCCGCCAGCGCGCACCCGGAGAAGACGATCCCGGCGCCGTCCGTACGGCCCCACCCCTGGACCGTGAACGCGCCGACGGCGACGAGCGACGCCCCGTGGAGCACGATCCGGCGTGGACGGCGTCCCTCCAGGACAGGGACGAGGATCGCGACCGCCACGGGCGCGCAGCCCACGAAGACGCCGGGGACGGCGGGTTCCGCGCTGCGTTCGGCGGCGATGACGGCCAGGTTGAAGCCGACCATGCCGACGGCCGCGAGCAGGGCGAGACGGGCCCACTGGCGTGCGCTGAGCGCCCGCAGCCGGGCCCGCGCGTCCCTGCCGGTGAACGGGAGGAGCAGCAGGCAGGCGAGGCCGTAGCGCAGGAACTGGCCGCCCGCGTACGGGTAGTCGCCCAGCACGCTGTTCGCGGTGAAGGACGCGCCGACGAGGACACAGGCGAAGGCGGCGAGCGGGGCGCCGCGGACGGTGGTGGCGTTCATGCCGGCGACGCTAGGGAGCACGACGGTCCGGTTTAAGGTCCACTTCCATGACGTCATCGCGGACCAATTCGGCGGGGTGGGCCGATCAGGGAGGTCTGACGCGTTCCGCCGCCTGGGAGCTGCTGGTGCCCGCCGTCGCGGCTCCGGCACGCGCGCGTGGCCGCTCGCTCCAGGCGGCGCTGCGGGAGGCGGTGCGCTCGGGACGGCTGGCGCCGGACACCCGGCTGCCGTCGAGCCGGGACCTGGCGGCCGACCTCGGGGTGTCGCGAGGGCTGGTCACGGAGGCCTACGAGCAGTTGACGGCGGAGGGATACCTGCGCAGCGGCCGGGGCGCGGGTACCTGGGTGGGCAGTGCCGTGCGGGCGGCGCGGCCCCGCGCGCGTGACCTCGCGCCGCGCTCGCCGGGCGCCCGGGCCGACTTCGTGCCCGGCACACCTGACCTGTCGCTGTTCCCGCGCGCGGCCTGGGCGGCGGCGCAGCGCGGTGTGTTCGCGGAACTGCCGCACGAGGTGCTGGGCTATCCCGATCCGCGCGGACTGCCCCGGCTGCGCACGGCGCTGGCGGAACTCCTGGCGCGCCGCCGGGGCGTGGTCGCGGACCCGGAGCGGCTGATCGTGGTCTCCGGAGTGGCGCAGGCGATGGCGGTGCTCGGTTTCGCGCTCCACGCGCGCGGGACGCGCACCGTCGGCGTCGAGGACCCGGGCAGCCCCCAGCACGACGCCCTGTACGCCGCGGCGGGCGTCGGCACCGTACCGCTGCCCCTGGACGCGGAGGGCCTGGCGATCGGACCGCTGCGGGCGTCCGGGGTACGGGCGGTGGTGACCACGCCCGCCCATCAGTTCCCCACGGGCATCGCCTACTCCGCGCGGCGGCGCGCCCAACTCCTCGACTGGGCACGGTCGGTGGACGGTCTCCTCGTCGAGGACGACTACGACGGCGACTTCCGCTACGACCGCGCCCCGGTGGGCGCGCTCCAGGGCCTCGACCCGGAGCACGTCGCCTACACGGGCTCGGTCAGCAAATCCCTCGCCCCGGGGCTGCGGCTCGGCTGGCTCCTGGTACCCGAGTCGCTGACCGACGAGGTCGTCGAACGCAAGCGCACCATGGACCTCGGCCACCCGACCCTCGACCAGGCGCTGTTCGCCCGCTTCCTGGAACGCGGCGACTACGACCGCCAGTTGCGCCGCTGCCAGCGCGCCTACCGCCAGCGCCGGGACACTTTGGTCGCGGCCCTGGAGGAGCACTTCCCGGGAGCACGGGTGACCGGGATCTCGGCGGGCCTGCACGTCATCGCGGAACTGCCGGAGAAGTACGGCTCCCAGGACGACTTCCTGAAACGCGCCGCCCGCGCGGGTGTCGCGGTGCGCCCGCTCACGGACTACGGCCACGCGCGCGTGGACGACACGGTCGTACGGCTGGTCCTGGGGTACGCGCATCTGCCCCCCGGACGGATTCGTGCCGGCATAGGGCTGATGGCCGACGCCGTGCGTCCCCAGGCCTGTCCCTGAGGCCTCCGGCAGCGCCGCACATGGGCCCCATGGGGTGGCGTTCCGTTGTTCATCCGTGGT
Source organism: Streptomyces sp. NPDC090083 (assembly GCF_044747445.1). Taxonomy (NCBI): domain Bacteria; kingdom Bacillati; phylum Actinomycetota; class Actinomycetes; order Kitasatosporales; family Streptomycetaceae; genus Streptomyces; species Streptomyces sp. NPDC090083. The sequence continues at coordinate 103,388 of NZ_JBIVED010000015.1, forward strand.
TTCCGTGTGCGCTGCGGCGCACCAGTAGGTGTGGCGGTGCACCCTGACCGCATCCCGTCCCTGGAGGCGCGATCCCATGTCGTATCGTCCGTTCCCCGCCCGCCGCAGCGTCCTGCGCGGCACCCTGGCCGCGTCGGCGGCCCTGACCGTGCCCGTCTCCCTCGGCGCGGCCCCCGCCCTCGCCCTGTCCGGGCGCCCCAAGGCGGGCTGGGGTGTGCAGGCGGGGGACGTGACCTCCGACTCCGGTCTGGTGTGGGTGCGTTCGGACCGCCCCGCGCGGATGATCGTGGAGACCTCGGCCACCGAGTCGTTCCGCAACCCGCACCGCTGGCACGGTCCGCTGCTCGGCGCGGACACGGACTTCACGGGCACCACCCGGCTGCGCGGGCTGCCCTCGGGACGGCAGATCCACTACCGGGTCCTGCTCGCCGACCCCGACGACCCACGCCGTACGGGCGAGCCGGTGACCGGCACGTTCCGCACGGTGCCGACCGGGCGGCGCGACGTGCGCTTCCTGTGGTCCGGCGACCTCGCGGGCCAGGGCTGGGGCATCAACCCGGACCTCGGCGGCTACCGGATCTACGACGCCATGGGCAGGCTCGACCCGGACTTCTTCCTGTGCAGCGGCGACAACATCTACGCCGACGGTCCCCTCACGGCGACCCAGGCGCTGCCCGACGGCAGCCTCTACCGGAACGTCACCACGGAGGAGAAGTCCAAGGTCGCCGAGACCCTGGCCGAGTTCCGCGGCAACTTCCGCTACAACCTGCTCGACGAGAACCTCAGGCGGTTCAACGCCCAGGTCCCGTCGATCATCCAGTGGGACGACCACGAGGTGCGCAACAACTGGTACCCGGGCGAGGTGATCGCCGCCTCCGACACCCGCTACACGGAGAAGAGCGTCGACGTCATGGCGGTCCGCGCCCGGCGCGCGTTCAGCGAGTACTTCCCGATCTCGACGCTGCGGCCGGGCGCCCAGGAGGGCCGCGTGCAACGCGTGATGCGGCACGGCCCGCTGCTCGACGTGTTCGTCCTGGACATGCGCACCTACCGCAACGCCAACTCGCCCGACCAACAGACCGTGGACCCGCAGGGCATCCTCGGCCGGGAGCAACTGGATTGGCTCAAGCGGGAGTTGTCGCGTTCGCGGGCCGTGTGGAAGGTCATCGCCGCCGACATGCCGCTCGGCCTGGTCGTGCCCGACGCCACCGAGGGCAAGCCGAACATCGAGGCGGTCGCGCAGGGCGACCCGGGCGCGCCGCTCGGGCGTGAGCTGCAGATCGCGGAGCTGCTGCGGTACATCAAGCACCGGCGGATCACCGGCACCGTGTGGCTGACGGCCGACGTCCACCACACGTCCGCCCAGCACTACCAGCCCTCGCGGGCCGCGTTCACCGACTTCGAGCCGTTCTGGGAGTTCGTCTCGGGTCCGCTGAACGCGGGCGCCTTCCCGGCCAGCGCACTCGACGACACCTTCGGTCCCGAGCGGGTGTTCGTGAAGGCGCCGACCGCGCAGAACGTGTCGCCTGCCGAGGGCTACCAGTTCTTCGGCGAGGTCGACATCGACGGCCACAGCGGGGAGTTGACGGTCCGTCTGCGCGAACAGGACGGCACCGTGCTGTTCACCAAGACCCTTCAGCCGGGACGGGTCGGCCAGTAACTCCACTACCCTCGTACCCGAGCCGCGCACCGGCGTCATCCCCCGGTGCGCGGCGCGGCGCACGGCGTGCCGACTCACCGCCACAGACCACGTTTCCTCAGGTCAGGCCGATTGTCAGTGCCGGCCTCTACGGTTTTTCCCATGACGCGATCTTTGCAGGACGTGACCTATCGCCGACCCTCCGTGCTGGAGTCCGCGGCGGACGGCCGGCGCCTCGGGCTGGAGACCTCACGCGGGGCCACGCCTTCGGGTGTCACCGACCATCCGCGGTTCTTCGCGGGCTTCCTGACGTCTCCTCAGGTGGCGTCGGCGGCGCTGCTGGCGGTGGCCGACGTGGCGGCGACGCGGTACTACCAGCGTCAGCTGGCCGCCTCGTTGGACCCGGTGGTCACGGCGGGCGGGGACCGGCTGCGCTTCGAGTCCTTCTCGGGCTGCGGCGGGGTGTACGCGCGACTGGACGTCCTCGCCCCCGGACTCGACGGCGACGAGGTGGGACACGGCACGACGAACGTCGACGTCAACAACCCCCTGCGCGAGGCACTGTCCCGGATCGGCACGGACGATCCGCTCCATCTCCGGGTCGGCCCCGAGGAGTTGGCGGTCACCACGCTGGACGGCCCGGTCGTCGAGAAGAAGGTGCCGCTCCCGGACCGCTGGCTGCGCGGCTTCGCGGAGGCTCAGGTCATAGCGGCCGGCTTCGACCTGCGCGCCGAACTGCCCGCGGCCGAGGCGGTCCGCTTCCTGCGCTCGCTCCCGAAGAGCGGCGCGCGCGGCACCACGAGCGGCCCCCGCTGGGTCGTCCCGGCCGGCCGCGGCCTGCGCCCGACCACCCGCCCCGTACCGGGCGCGGTCTGCCTCCCGGGCCCGGAGCGCCTGATCGCCCTCCAGCGCGTCCTGCGCCACGCGACGGCCCTGCGGATCTACGGTCCCTCCGTCATCGGCGCCTCGGCGTCGGCCGGCGCCTGGGAAGCCGTCCTGCCCGGCATGCGGCTCACCCTCACACTGTCGCCGGACGCGTCGCGCGGCTTCTCCGGCGAGGGCGGCGTCCTGGACGCGCTCGCGGCCGACGAGGCGGGCGAGGACGCCGAGCTGATCTCCGTGCTGCTGGCCTGGGAGCCCCGCATCGACATCGCCGACATGGCCGCCTCCTCCGGCCTCACACCGGAGCGGGTCCGCGCCGCGCTGACCCGGCTGGGCACCTCGGGACGCGTCGGCTACGACACGGCGGAGGCGGCCTACTTCCACCGCGAACTGCCCTACGACGCGGAGCGCGTGGAGCGCCACAATCCGCGGCTGCGCTCGGCCCGCGCGCTGGTGGCCGCCGGGGCGGTGACCCTGGAGGGCGGGCTCGGGACGGTGACCGCCGAGGACGGCCATGTGCACCGGGTGCGCGACGAGGCGGGGGTGCTGAGGTGCAGCTGCGTGTGGTGGGCCAAGTACCGGGGCGGGCGCGGTCCCTGCAAGCACGCGCTGGCGGTGCGGATGGTGCGGCGGGGCGCCGCGGCGGAGCGGAACACGGATCAGAACACGAAGCGGGACATGCTGCGGGTCGACGGGGGTGTGCGATGAGTTCGCTGATGGAAGCGGTGCGGGCGGGCCGGACGGCCGAGGCGGTGGGCCTGCTCGACGGATTGACGGACTCCGAACGGCGGGCGTTCCTGCCGGAGTTGAAGGCGCTCCGCAAGGAGCTGCGCAAGGCGCCGTGGGAGGAGCCGTCCCGCCGCGCCTACCCGGCTCTGCACGCGGCCGGGGCCGCCTGTGAGACCGGGGCCGCCGCCGCGGCGACCTGGATCGCGGCCTCCGACATGCGCTGGTCGCAGTCGTCGCCCGCGCTGCTGCTCCACATCCTGGGCGACCGCGACACCGCCTGGCTGGCCGACGTGACGCACCGCCTCGCCGGGCGCCCGGCCTCGTCGAGCGTGCCGTACGAGCTGATGGCCGGTCTGGTGCGGCTCTCCGGTTGCCCGGTGCCGACGACGGACGCCTATGTGCGCGGCTGGGTCGAGCACACCGGGCATCTGTGGCAGCGCGGGGACACCCTGCTCGACCGGCTGCGCAAGGACCCGCATCTCGCGGAACTGGTGGCCGCGGTCTTCGAGACGGAGGACATCGGCAGCCCGCTGGAGTGGACCTCGGCCGAAGGGCCGAACAGCTGGGTCGACACGCTCGCCCTGCTCGCCACGGAAGGCGTCCTGGACCGGAGACACACGGTGGACGCGTGCGTGGCCCGGCTGCTGCGCGGCGGGACGACCCTCGACAACCGCGTGTTCCTCCGCGTGCTGAAGGCCCTGGCCCTGACCCGCGAGGAGGAGCGGGAGAGGATCGCCGACTGGCTGGCGCTGGCCTCGGACGCGGTGTCCATGGTGGCGTCGCACGCCCAGTCACTGCTGGGATCCCTCGCTCTGGACGGCGAGTTGACGCCGCGTCGGCTGTCGGAGATGTCGGACGCGGTGCTGTTCCGCCCCGAGAAGAAGCTCGTCCGGGCCCAACTCGTCCTGCTGGGCAAGGTGTTGGCGCGGGACGCGTCGGCCGCCGAGGAGGTGCTCCCCACCCTCGCGCAGGCCTTCGCCCACGAGGACGCGGACGTGCAGGAGCGGGCACTGAAGCTGGTCGAACGACACCTCAAGAAGGTCGGCTCCCCCGAGGTACGGGCCGAACTGGCCGGAGCGGCGGACCAGTTGGTCCCCGCCCTGCGCACCCGCGCGGTCGAGACCCTGGGCGCGGCACCGGTGACGGCGGCATCACTGGTCCAGGAGGAAATGCTCCCGCCGGCACCGGAGCCGTCCCGCCTCGCACCGGCACCGGGGTCGGCGGTCGAACTAGCCGAGGAACTGGGGGCGTTGCTGGCGACCGAGGGCGATGTCGCGGCGTTCGAGCGCGCATTGGACGGACTCGTCCGTCATGCCTACCAGGACCGGGACGCCCTGCTGGAGGCGCTGGGCCCGGTGGTCGCGCGCCGCTGGTGGGCCGAGGACGCCCCTGGGCACCCGCAGCGTACGGACGACCACTTCAGCAGGTCGCACCGCGCCTTCGCCAGTGCGGGCCATGCCCTCGACCTCCTGCTGGCCACCCTCATGGACAGGGTGCGCACGGTCACGCTCCACGAGAGGGCCCGCCACGACCAGCGGGGCCGGGAATGCGGGCACAGCGCGCTGACGCGGGTCTTCGACGTCCGGGTGTGGGAGGTGGCGTACCGGCTCCGCGCGGAGCCGCTGCCGTTGCTGCTGTCGACGCCGAGCTGGAGCACGGGGCTGCTGGAGCCGGACGAACTGGTGGACCGGCTGGACGCGTACCGGCGCCTGGGCGCGCGGGTCTCGGAAGCAGACTTCGCGCAGGCGCTGCTGCGGGTGCGCCGTGAGGACCGGGCGGCGGCGACGGCAGCCGCCGGGCGGGCCGCGGCGCTCGGCACCCGGGAGGGCACCCGGCTCGCACGCTGGCTGACGTCCGAGAGCCCGGCCCTGCCCCTGAGCAGGCGCCGGACCGCAGGGGTGCGTGTCGTGCTGGAGCTGGGTGAACTCCTCGATCTGCAGGAGGACTTCCCGGCGGAGTTCCGCGCGCTGGGCAAGCCGGTGACGGCCTACGGCAACCACTGGTACTGCTACCACTGGAGCCAGGGCATAGACCGGCACTGGCTCGCGATACTCCCCGAGCGTCGCGAGCTGGTGGCGGCGCGGCTGCTGCGGGACGTGTCGGCCGCCGCGCTGGACGACACCCGGGGCGCTGCCGCCGTCCTCCCTCTCCTGGCGGAGTCCGACGGGCTCGCGGGGCAGGCCACGCACCTGTGTCTGGCGTACGGGCTCGGGGCGCGGCACCCCGAGGACCGGCTGGCGGCCGTGGACGCGCTGCTGGTGCTCGCGGCGCGCGGGCAGCTGGACGTGGACCGGCTCGGCGCGGACCTCGGGGAGTTGGTGCGGGGCGGGGGCGTGAAGCCGTCGCGGCTCGCCGAGTCCGTGCGGACCGGGGCCGCGACCGGGGCGAACGCGACCGTCTGGGGGATTCTCCGGCCCGCTCTGACCGCGTTGCTCGCCGACCTCGACGCCGACGCCAAGCCCGCCCACACCCGCGGGCTCGGGGACATCCTCGCCGTGGCGGCCGAGTGCGCGGAGCGGTCCGGGGCACGGGGTGAGCTGCCGCATCTGGCGGAGACGGCGGCGCGCAGCGGCTCGTCCCGGTTGGTCACGCAGGCACGTCGGCTGCGCGACGCGCTGGGGGCGGAGCCGGCCGCATGACGTAGACCGCCAGGGCTGACCTCCGGTGCGCTCCACTCACCAAAAGAACGGCAAAAGGTGCAGAACCATGCTTTTACCGGTCGGTCACAGAGCGTTCGTGATCACGCAACACCATTCCTTCACAGTGGGTGCATGAGTCGAGACATGTCTGATGTGACGCGCGCGAAGCACGGGCGTCCGGTGCACCACTGGCGGCGGGACCTGATCGAGCTGGCCGCGCTGTTCACGGCGGTCGCGGTGGCGGACGTCGTGGCGGATCTGGTGGGGCACGGGCCCGACGGTCCGGCGCTGCTGGCGATGTCCGCGCTGGCCCTGGTCGCCACGGCGGGATTCCACACATGGTGGTCACGCCGCCACGGTCATGCCCCGCCGACGGGCGATACCGGTGCCCGGCCCACCGCGCAGTCGCGGCGGACCGGGCCGGCCGGATCACCCGAGCCGACGCCCGACTCCACCGCAGGGTCCGCCTCCGGGTCCGCCTCCGGGTCCGCCTCCGCATCGGGGTCCGAGGAGTCGTCCGCGACCCCCGACCCCGTCGCCCAGGCGCCGACCCTCTGGCGGATGCGGACGACCGTGCAGGACGCGCCGGGGTCGCTGGCCGCACTGTGCACGGCGCTGGCCGGCCGGCAGGTCGACATCCTGAGCCTGCAGACGCACCCGCTGGCCGAGGGCACGGTGGACGAGTTCCTGCTGCGGGCGCCGGGCGAGGTCGCCGCGTCCGAGATCACCCGGGCGGTGTCGTCGGCCGGCGGCTCCGGCACCTGGATCGAGCGCGCCGACGCCCACGACCTGGTGGACGCCCCGACCCGCGTCCTGGGCCTGGCCACCCGAACGGCCCTGGACGCGGCGGAACTCCCGCTGGCGCTACGGCAGTTGCTCGGCCGCTGCACCATCCGGTCGCTGCCCGCGACCACCGCGGTCAGGGGAAGCGAGCCGGAGTCGGTGCCGGTGGAGGGGGCGTTGGAGGACACGGTCATGCGGCTGCGGGCCCCGGAAGGCGGAGTGATCACCGTGGAGCGGGCGTATCTGCCGTTCACCCCCACCGAGTTCGCCCGCGCGCGGGCCCTGGTCGAGCTGGACGCCCGGCTGGGTCCGCGCATCCCCCGCAGCCAGGACGTACTGACCCTGCCCGAGGGCAACGCGATCACCGTACGGCGCGCGGACACCGGCGACCTCGACGCGGCGCGGGAGATGCACGAGCGGTGCTCGCCGCACACGCTGGGCATGCGGTACCACGGACCGGTCGGTGACGCCGACCGCTATCTCAACCACCTGCTCTCCCCGCGCTTCGGACGGACGCTCGCCGTGCAGACGGCGTCCGGGCGGATCGTCGGGCTCGGGCACCTCCTGTGGGACGGGGACGAGACGGAGGTCGCGCTGCTGGTCGAGGACGACTGGCAACGGCGCGGTATCGGGAGCGAGTTGCTGGGCCGGCTGGTGGCGATGGCCGTCGAGGCGGGATGCGAGAGCGTGTACGCCGTGACGCAGGCGTCCAACACGGGGATGGTCGCGGCGATGCGGGGGCTCGATCTGCCGCTCGACTACCAGATCGAGCAGGGGACCCTGGTGGTCACGGCCCGGCTGGGCGCGGCCGTGGACGCCGTGGACAAGGCCAGGGATGTCGCCGAGGCCACGGAGTCCAGGAAGGCCTGAGCGCCGTGGTCGGTGCCGGGGCGTCGGCCTCAGACGGTCCGTTGCGGCTGGGCGCGCAGCTCACCACGCCCCTGTGGACGGGGCGCCAGCGCCCCGTCCAGATCGGCCCACAGGTCGTCGACGTCCTCCAGCCCCACTGACAGCCTCAGCAGGTTGTCCCGCACGCCCGAGCCCCTGCGGTCCTCCTCGGTCACCACCCGGTGGCTGATGGAGGCCGGGTGCTGGATCAGGGTGTCCACGCTGCCGAGGCTGACGGCGGGGGTGATGAGGCGGACGGCGGCGATCACCTCGTGGGGGTCGCCGTGGACCTCGAAGGCGATCATCGCGCCGCCGATGCGCGGGTAGTGCACGCGGGCCACGCGCGGGTCGGCGCCGAGGCGGCGGGCGAGTTCGGCGGCCGTCGCGGACGCGGCCCGTACCCGGACCGGCAGGGTCGCGAGGCCGCGCAGCAGCAGATAGCCGGCCAGCGGATGCAGTACGCCGCCGGTGGCGAACCGCACCTGGCGCAGCCGCCCCGCGAACTCCTCGTCGCAGGCCACCACGCCCGCCATCACATCGCCGTGCCCGCCCAGGTACTTGGTGGCGCTGTGCAGGACGAGACGCGCGCCGTGCTCGGCGGGGCGCTGCAGGACCGGGGTCGCGAAGGTGTTGTCGGCGAGGAGGGGCACCGAGCCGCAGGAGTGGGCGAGGGCGCGCAGGTCCAGTTCGGCCAGGGTCGGGTTGGCCGGGGACTCGACGACGACCAGGCCGGTGTCCGGGCGCAGCGCGTCGGCGACCCCGGCCGGGTCGGTCCACGTCACCTCGGAGCCGACCAGCCCGGCGGTGAGCAGATGGTCGCTGCAGCCGTAGAGGGGCCGTACCGCGACCACATGGCGCAGGCCCGTCGCGCCGCGGGCCAGGAGCACCGCCGTCAGGGCGGCCATGCCGCTGGCGAACGCGACCGCGCTCTCGGTGCCTTCGAGGCGGGCGAGAGCGGTCTCGAAGCGGGCGACGGTGGGGTTGCCGAGGCGGCCGTAGACGGGCGGGCCGTCCGGTTCGGCGCCGGTGGCGGCGAAGGCGTCGACGCGGGCGGCCTCACCGCGGCTGTCGTACGACGGGTAGGTGGTCGACAGGTCGATCGGCGCGGCGTGCAGACCCTGCCGGGCGAGGTCGTCGCGACCGGCGTGCACGGCTTCGGTGGCCAGGGCCCGGGGGCGGAGGGCCGGGGCGGTGTGGGGCTTCGTTGCGTCCATGGACGTAAGAGTGAACAGTCACCGGGATGCACGGCCGGTGATCCGTATACTGTTCGGCTCATGACGGAATCTGTCGTACTGGATCCGGTCGACCTCCATCTCCTGCGGTTGCTGCAGAACGACGCACGGGCGACCTATCGCGAGCTCGCGGCGGAGGTCGGGGTCGCGCCGTCGACGTGTCTCGACCGGGTGGCGCGGCTGCGCCGGGCCGGGGTCATCCTCGGGCATCAACTGCGGGTCGATCCGGCGAAGTTGGGGCGCGGACTCGAAGCGCTGCTGTCGGTGCAGGTACGCCCGCACCGGCGGGAGCTGGTCGGGCCGTTCGTGGAGCGGATCAGGGCGTTGCCCGAGTCGCGGACCGTGTTCCATCTGACCGGGCCGGACGACTACCTCGTCCATGTGGCCGTCGCCGGCATGGCGGACCTGCAGCGGCTGGTCCTCGACGAGTTCACGTCACAACGCGAGGTGGCGCGGGTGGAGACCCGGCTGATCTTCCAGCAGTGGGACTGCGGACCCCTGCTGCCGCTTGCCACGCCCACAGCTGAATCGGGGTGACGGGGGCAAGTTCCGCGTATGAGGATGGTCCTCATGTCGCAGACCAACACTCCGCTGCCCCGGCAGGTCGCCGACGCCTACGTCGACGACCTCATCGCCCTCGACCCGGTCACCGGCACGTATCTCGGCGTGAAGGAGAGTTCGAGCCGCCTGGCCGACCTCTCCCCCGCAGGTCAGGAACGACTCGCGGAGCTTCAGCGGGCGACCCTCGCGAAGCTCGACGAGGCCGAGCGCCTGCCCGGCGCGGACAGTGACAGCGAGCGCCGGTGCGCGCGCCTGCTGCGCGAGCGGCTCAGCGCCGAGCTCGCGGTGCACGACGCCGAGGAGAGCCTGCGCGCGGTGGGCAACATGTCCACCCCGGCGCACTCGGTGCGTGAGGTGTTCACGCTGACGCCGGCGGACACCGACGAGGACTGGGCGGCGATCGCCGAGCGGCTGCGCGCGGTACCGACGGCGCTCGCCGGGTACCGCGAGTCCCTCCAACTGGGCCTGGACCGCAAGCTGTACGCGGGCCCGCGTCCGACCGCCACCTTCATCGACCAGCTCACCGAGTGGTCGGACACCGACGGCCAGGGACGCGGCTGGTTCCAGGACTTCGCCTCGGCGGGCCCCGCGTCGCTCCGCCCCGGACTGGACGAGGCCGCCCGGACGGCGACCGCGGCCCTGGTGGAGCTCCGCGACTGGATGCGCGACGTGTACGCGCCGGCCGTCGAGGGCGCCCCGAACACGGTGGGCCGCGAACGGTACGCACGCTGGTCGCGCTACTTCAACGGTACGGACCTCGATCTCGACGAGGCGTACGCGTACGGCTGGTCCGAGTACCACCGGCTGCTCGCCGAGATGAAGCAGGAGGCCGAGAAGATCCTGCCCGGCGCCGAGACCCCGTGGGTGGCGCTCGCGCATCTCGACGAGCACGGCCGGCACATCGAGGGCGTCGAAGAGGTCCGCGTGTGGCTGCAGAGCCTGATGGACAGGGCGATCGAGAACCTGGACGGCACGCACTTCGAACTCGCCGAGCGGGTACGGAAGGTGGAGTCCTGCATCGCGCCTCCGGGCAGCGCGGCGGCGCCGTACTACACCTCGCCGTCGGAGGACTTCTCCCGTCCGGGCCGCACCTGGCTGCCGACGATGGGCCAGACCCGTTTCCCGGTCTACGACCTCGTCTCGACCTGGTACCACGAGGGCGTCCCGGGTCATCACCTCCAACTCGCCCAGTGGACGCACGTCGCCGGGAACCTGTCCCGCTACCAGGCCTCCGTGGGCCAGGTCAGCGCCAACGCGGAGGGCTGGGCGCTCTACGCAGAGCGGCTGATGGACGAGCTGGGCTTCCTGGAGGACGCCGAGCAGCGGATCGGCTATCTCGACGCCCAGATGATGCGGGCGGCCCGGGTCATCGTCGACATCGGCATGCATCTGGAGCTGGAGATCCCGGCGGAGTCACCGTTCCATCCCGGTGAGCGGTGGACGCCGGAGCTGGCCGAGGAGTTCTTCGGCGCGCACAGCAGCCGCCCGGCCGACTTCGTGGAGAGCGAACTGACCCGCTACCTCACGATCCCCGGCCAGGCCATCGGCTACAAGCTCGGCGAGCGGGCCTGGCTGCTGGGCCGTGAGAACGCGCGCCGGCGGCACGGCGACACCTTCGACCTGAAGGCCTGGCACATGGCCGCGCTGTCGCAGGGTTCGCTGGGACTGGACGACCTGCTGGACGAGTTGTCACAGCTCTGACGCACGGCGGGACACCACGGCGGCCGGGTCCTGAACCGAGGACCCGGCCGTCGGCAACTCCGCGCGCGTTACGGCCGGTTCAGTTGGCGAGCCGCCGCAGCTGGACAAGCCCGAGCCAGGTCTCCGGCCCGGGCTGCGCCCGCCCCGCCCGCACCGCGTACCGCCCCGGTTCCAGATCGACCTTCAGGTGCTCCGTGCCCTCCGACTCCCGGCCCGGCCACGCGGAGTCGAAGAGGACGACCGGCCCGGGTACGTCCCACTGCACCTCGGCCTCCCACATCGCCCCGGCGAGCGCGGCGGGCACGCCGGCCAGCACCTCGTCCTCGGAGTTCGCCGCACACCACCGGACGAACGCGCCGTGCTCCGGCAGGAAGGCGGTCGACGCGGGATCGTCGCCCAGGACCAGCGCCGCGCTGTCCCCCACGGGCAGCAGCCCGGCGTACCCGCCGACCTCGCACGCCCGGTCGTAGTCCGAGGCGAGTTCGTCGCCGTCGGCTCCCGTCCAGAACGGCAGCACCGTCTCCGGCACCGCTATGAGCGGCCCGCCGCCCGACTCCACCCACTGCACCGCCGTACCCGGCTCCGCGTATCGCCCCATGCGCAGAACCTACACGCACAGCGATCCCACATGTTCGGAGCCCGCGAACTCCCACACAGCCGACAGACCGACGAACTCACCTTCCGGCAGGCCGAGTTGACGGCCACCTACAGGATTCAGCAGCCGCAGTCGCCCGCGCCCACCGGCGCCGTCAACGCATCGACCGCACCCTTCTCACGGCCTTCCCACGTCTCGAACTCGAAGCCCTCACGCACCCAGTACTCGAACCCGCCGAGCATCTCCTTCACCTGGTAACCGAGTTGGGCGAGCGCGAGGGCGGCCCGGGCGGCGCCGTTGCAGCCCGGACCCCAGCAGTACGTCACCACCGGCACCGACTTGTCGAGGAGGCCCTCGGCCTGTTCGGCGATGAGCGCGGTGGGCAGGTGGACCGCTCCGGGGACGTGCCCCTGCTCCCAGGACGCGGTGGACCGCGAGTCGAGGACGACGAAACCGGGGTCACCGCCGACGGCGAGCGCGGCGGCCACGTCGGAGACGTCGGCGTGGAAGGCGAGGCTCGCGCGGAAGTGGGCGGCCGCTTCCGCGGGCGCGGCGGGAGCGACTCGCAGAACGGGGTTGACGGTCGTGGCACTGCTCATGGTCCGGCCTCTCGAAAAGCGGAAGGGTGTCTCCACCGACGTGTCCTACGACCGAAAATCTACGGTCGTCGACCACGTCTCTGAAGGGACGATCCCCGCCGTCCCCCTTGATCGGCCGGGGTTTCCCCTGCTATTCATCAGGGATGACCGTGGATTCCCCTTACACTCCGGACGCCACCGACTGGCGCATCCTCGACGTGCTCCAGCGGGACGGCCGGGCGAGTTTCGCCGAGCTGGCCCGGGCCGTCTCCATGTCCGCGAGCGCGGTGACCGAGCGGGTGCGGCGACTGGAGGAGGCCGGGGTGATCGAGGGGTACGCGGCGGTCGTGGACCCGGAGCGCCTCGGCCTGCCGATCCTGGCGTTCGTGCGGCTGCGCTACCCGAACGGCAACTACAAGCCCTTCCACGACCTGGTCGCGGTGACCCCGGAGATCCTGGAGGCGCATCACATCACGGGCGACGACTGCTTCATGATCAAGGTCGCGGCCCGTTCGATGCGCCACCTGGAGGAGGTCTCCGGGAAGATCGGCGCCCTCGGATCGGTCACGACCAGCGTCGTCTACTCGTCACCGCTCCCCCGCCGCCCCCTGGGTCACTGACCCCGCTGCCGTACGGCCGACCCGTCCCGCCCCTTCACGACCTCCAGCTGCGCGTGGACACGGCGCCGCAGATCGGCGACATGGCTGACGATGCCGACGCTGCGGTCCCGCTCGCGCAGGGAGTCGAGCACGTCCAGGACCTCGTCCAGGGTCTGCTCGTCGAGGCTGCCGAAACCCTCGTCGATGAAGAGGGTGTCGAGCCGGACCCCGCCCGCCTCGTCGGTGACGACGTCCGCGAGCCCGAGCGCGAGAGCGAGGGACGCGAAGAACGTCTCGCCGCCGGACAGCGTCGCCGTGTCCCGCTCCCGCCCGGTCCACGCGTCGACGACATGCAGCCCGAGTCCGCTACGGCCGCGCCCGGCCCGGTCGTCCGAGTGCACGAGGGTGTAGCGGCCGGACGACATGCGCTGCAGCCGTACGGTCGCGGCGGCGGCCACCTGTTCCAGGCGGGCGGCGAGGACGTACGACTCCAGGCGCATCCGGCGTTCGTTGTCGGCCGAGGTGCCCGCGGTGAGGGCGGCGAGGCGGGCCACCCGGTCGTACTCCTCGCGCAGCGGGGCGAGTTGGCGGGCTCCGGCGGCGGATCGGGCGGAGAGCCGGTCGAGTTCGGCGCAGCGCCGGTGCGCCGCGTCGCACGCGGAGGCCGCGGCCCGGGTCCGCTGCACGGCGGCCGTCGCGGCACGCTCGGCCAGGTCCAGCTCGGCGGGGAGCAGTTGCGCTGCCGCCGCCGTGTCGGCCTCGGCGAGCACGGCCCGTACGGCGGCCTCCTCCGACTGCCAGGCGTCCAGGCGCCGTTGGAGTTCGCGGTGCGCGGTGTCGTCGAGGAGCGCGTCCCCCGCCGCCTGCGGGGTGTCGAACCCGGCGCGGAAGGCGGCGTCGGCCAGCCGGGCGTCGGCGTCCTTGAGGCGCTGCGCGGTGTCCTCGGCCGCCCGGACGGCGTCGGCCGCGTCGGTGAGCAGCGCGGCCTGCCGCTCCAGCTGGGCGGCGCGCGCGGCCACACTGTCGGCGGCACCCCGGGACTGCGTCAACTCCCCTTCCAGGGAGGCCTGTTCGCGGTCCAGGAGGTCGCGCAGGGTGGTCCGGGAAGCGGCCCGGAGGGCGGCCTGCTGCTGGACCCGGGTCCGCCGCTCGTGCTCCTGCTCGGCCCGGCGCAGCTCCTCGGCCGCGGGGTGCAGCCAGGAGGCGTCCCGCCGGGCCTGCTCGTAGAGCTGCTCCAACTCCGCGACCTCGTCGGCGAGTTGGCCGGTCGGCGCGTCACCGGCCTCGGCGGTGGCGGCGGCGAGGGCTTCGCGTACGACGCCGAGGCGGCGCTCGGCCTCGGTGCGCTGTTCCTCGGCGCGCTGGAGGGCGGTGAGGGCCTGTTCCTCGGCCGCGCGGTCGACGTGTCCGTCGGACTTGCGGGCAGGGGCGGGGTGTTCGGTGGCTCCGCAGACGGCGCAGGGGGCGCCGTCGGTGAGGTGGGCGGCCAGTTCGGCGGCGATGCCGTTGAGCCGCTGCTCCTTGAGGTCGAGCCAGTGGGTGCGGGCCTTCAGGGCCTGCTCGGTCGAGGTGAGCACCTGGCGGTGCGCGTCCTCGGTGTCTCCGGCGAACTGGTCCCGCTGCCGGGCCGCCCCGAGCCGCCGCTCGGCGGGTTCCCGCCGTACGGCGAGCTGTTCGGCCCGGGTGGTGGCCTCCTGGGCCGACTCGATCCGGGTCTGGAGTTCCGCACGGGTGGTGTCCCACCCGTCGAGCCAGGCCTCGGCCTCCTGCCGCACGTCCTCGTCGGCGCGTTCCTGGCGCTCCAACTCGGCACGCTCCGCGCCGAGTTCGGTGAGGCGCTGTTCGGCGCGGCGGGCCGATTCCAGTCCGCCCAGTTCCTCGGCGGCCCGGCGTGCGGCGGCGGCGAGCCCGGCGGCTCCGGCGCCCGCGAGGGTGTCCGGCAGCAGGTCGAGCGCGCGCGCCTCGGCGCGGGCGGCCCGCTGGTGCTCGGCGTCGGCGGACTCCCGCAGTTCCAGCGAGGGTGCCACCGCCTCGGCCTTCCGGGCCCGCTCCATCCGCGCCTGGGCCTGCCGATAGCCGTCGGCCCGCTCCTCCATGAGCGTGGCCCGCTCCCGCGCCTGGGTGAACCGCTGTTGCAGACGCGCCAGTTCGCGTACGTCGGCCAGGGTCCGGTCGGCGGCGGCCTGGGCGGACTCTGCGGCGGTCAACCCGCCCTGCGCGACCTCCAGTTGCTCGCGTGCGGTGCTGCGGGCGATGGCCGCGGCACCCAACACGGCGGCGGCGAGGCCGGGTTCGCCCGGGGCGAGGTCCGGCAGCTCCATGGCGTCACCGGCGGCCTGCTGCATGCGGTGCGCGTCGGCGAGCAACTCGGCGTCGCCCTCGCGGACCTGGGCCTCGGTGGCCCGGCGCCGCTCGGCGAGCCGCTTCTCGACCTCGGCGAAGCGATGGGTGTCGAAGAGCCGGCCGAGCAGCTTGCCGCGCGCCTCGGCGTCGGAGCGCAGGAAGCGCGCGAACTCGCCCTGGGGCAGCAGCACGACCTGGCAGAACTGTTCCCTGCTCATGCCGAGCAGCTGGGTGATCTCCTCGCCGATCTCCTGGTGGGAGCGGCTGAGGTCCTTCCAGGCGCCGCCGCCCGCGTCGTACTCGCGCAGCCAGCTCTGCGCCTTGTCGACCGTGGTCCCTGGGCGGCCCTTCTTCTTGGGGCGTTCCCAGGGTGGCTGCCGGGTGAGTTCCAACCGCCTTCCGGCGACGGTGAGTTCGAGCCGCACCTCGGTGCGGGTGCCGGCCTCCGCGTGGTCGCTGCGCAGCCCGATCCCCTGCCCGGACTGGCGGACGCCGGGCACGGAGCCGTAGAGCGCGTAGCAGACGGCGTCGAGGACGGAGGTCTTTCCGGCGCCGGTCGGACCGTGGAGCAGGAACAGCCCGGCGGCGGACAGTTCGTCGAAGTCGACGGTCTGGGAGCCGCCGAAGGGACCGAAGGCGGTGATGTCGAGCCGGTGCAGCCTCATCGGCGCCCGCCCCCTTCGCCCGCCCGCCGCGCGAACCCGGCGGCGCACCGCCGGTCCGCCATGCCTCGCCGCACGCTCACGGCGTCACCTCCCGTACGGCCGAGTCCGCGCGGACCGCGTCGAACGCCTCCTGGAGCACGGCCTGTTCGTCCTCGTCGGGTCCGGCGCCGCGCACATGGGCCACGAAGTCGTCGGCGATCTCCCGGTCGTCGCGGCCCGCGAGACGGCGGGCGTACGACACGTCGGGGTCGTCCGGGGAGCGCTCGGGGGCGAAGACGAGGCTGAGCGTGTACGGGAAGCGCTCGGCGAGGCGGGCCATGGGGTCGGCCGGGCGCACCGCGTCGGTGAGCGTCGCCTCGACCCACGCCTCCTCGTGCCGGGCCAGCTCCGGATCGCCGAGAAGGTCCTCCAACGTGCCCCGGATACGGGCCAGTTGACGCGGTACCGGGCAGTCGAGGCGTTCGGCGGCGACGGTGCCTTCGGCGTCCAGGTCGATCAGCCACATGGTCTTGCGGTGGTCGGCCTCGGAGAAGGAGTACGGGAGGGGCGAGCCAGAGTAGCGGACGCGGCCGGTGATGGTCTGGGAGCCGTGGAGATGGCCGAGCGCCGCGTAGTCGACGCCGTCGAAGACCCCGGCCGGTACGGCGGCGACCCCGCCGACGGTGATGTCCCGCTCGCTGTCGCTGGCCTCGCCGCCGGTGACGAAGGCGTGCGCGAGGATCACGGAGCGGGTGCCGGCGGCGCGGGTGGCGAGGTCGGCGCGGACCCGGTCCATGGCGGCGGCGAGCACGGCCTCGTGCCCGGCCTTCTCCACTCCGAACTCGGCCTTGACCAGGGCGGGTTCGAGATAGGGCAGACCGTAGAAGGCCACGTCGCCGTGCGCGTCCGGAATGATCACGGGTGTCCCGCAGGCGGACGGCTCGGTGCGCAGGTGGATCCCCGCGCGGTCGATGAGACCGGCGCCGACGCCGAGGCGGCGGGCGGAGTCGTGGTTCCCGGAGATCATCACCGTGGGCACGCCGAGGTCGGCGAGGCGGTGCAGGGTGTCGTCGAACAACTCGACCGCGGCCAGCGGTGGCACCGCCCGGTCGTACACGTCCCCCGACACGACCACCGCGTCCACGTCACGCTCGCGCACGGTGGTGACCAGGTGGCTCACGAAGTCGGCCTGGGCCCCCAGCATGTTCACGCGGTGGAAGGCCCGGCCCAGGTGCCAGTCGGAGGTGTGCAGCAGTCTCATCGGGCCACCACGCTAGCGCCTGTCGGCCCCTGGCCCACCATTGACCTCGGAGTTCCCACTCATCTAAGCCCTTATGGGCGGAAATAGGCGGATCGGCGGGTGGTGTCGCGGGGCGGCCCGCCGGGGTCGGGCACGGCACCGCGGGCCGCCTCCACCTCGCCCCGCGGCCCGGATTCCCTGACGCACCGCCACCTACCGAACCGACCACCTGGGCACCCGGGCGGACCGACGGCACTCCTGCGGGAGCCGCTCACGCGTCCCCGTACGCCTCCCCGCCCAGTTCCAGTTCCGCCGTCCCCGCCGTGGCGTCGGCCAGCCAGCCCCGGAACGCGTCCACCTCGGCGTCCGGCAGGCCGATCTCGATGGTGACGGCCTCGCCGTAGCGGACGTCGCGTACCGCGCGGCCGGTGGCGTGCAGGTCGTTCTGGATCTTGCCGGCGCGCTGGTGGTCGACGGTCAGCGTGGCGAGGCGGAAGCGGCGGCGGGTGAGCGTGCCGAGGGTGTCGAGGGCCTCGCCGACCGAGCCGCCGTAGGCCCGGATGAGGCCGCCCGCGCCGAGCTTGACGCCGCCGTAGTAGCGGGTGACGACGGCGACGACGTACCGCATGTCGCGGCGCAGCAGCATCTGGAGCATCGGGACGCCCGCGGTGCCGCCGGGTTCGCCGTCGTCGCTCGCCTTCTGGATCGCGGCGTCGGCGCCGATGACGTAGGCGAAGCAGTTGTGGCTGGCGTCGGCGTGTTCCCTGCGCACACCGGCGATGAAGTCCTGGGCCTCCTGCTCGGTGGCCGCCGGGGCGAGAGCGCACAGGAAGCGGGAGCGGTTGACCTCGGTCTCGTGCACGCCCGGTCGGGCCACTGTGCGGTACTCGTCCTGCATCCGCCCAGCCTAAGCGCAAGGCCAGAGGTCGCCCCGGGTCCCGGTGCGGGTGACGATGTGGTGGATACTCGCTCCGCGTCGCCCGGGCACCGGGCACGGTCGTTCGATCACAGGGAGTACTCGGCATGACGGGCGCGCAGGTGGACCCCACGGATCGCACGGGGTCCGGGGAGCCGGAGTCCGCCGCGGAGCGTTGCCGGGCCTGGCTCCTGGACGGGCTGAGCGAGCAGAGCGCCCGGCACCCCGGCCCGCACGCCACGCCGAACCCGGAGCACGAGGGGCACCGCTGGTGGCGCGTCATGTGCCTGACCGGCGTCGACTACTTCTCCACGCTCGGCTACCAGCCGGGCATCGCCGCCCTCGCGGCCGGACTGCTGTCCCCGCTGGCGACCGTCGTGCTGATCGGGCTGACGCTGCTCGGGGCGCTGCCTGTGTACCGGCGGGTGGCGCACGAGTCCCCGCACGGCGAGGGGTCGATCGCCATGCTGGAGCGGCTGCTGCCGTGGTGGTCGGGGAAGATCTTCGTCCTGGTGCTGCTGGGCTTCGCGGCGACGGACTTCATGATCACGGTCACTCTGTCGGCGGCGGACGCGGCGGCGCACGTCGTGGAGAACCCGTTCGCGCCGGGCTGGATGCACGGCGAGAACACCTGGATCACGCTGGTGCTCGTCGGGGCGCTGGGCGCGGTCTTCCTCAAGGGGTTCCGGGAGGCCATCGGGATCGCCGTGGTCCTGGTGGGCGTCTATCTCACCCTCAACCTGGTCGTGCTCGCGGTGTCCGCGTGGGAGGTGCTGAGCCATCCGGTGAGGATCGGCGACTGGACGGACGCGATGACGGCCGCGCACTCCTCGCCGCTCGCGATGGTCGGGGTCGCCCTGCTGGTGTTCCCGAAACTCGCCCTCGGCATGTCCGGCTTCGAGACCGGGGTGGCGGTGATGCCGCAGGTCAAAGGCGACGACACGGACACCTGGGCGAAGCCCACCGGCCGGATCCGCGAGACCCGCAAGCTGCTCACCACGGCCGCCGTGATCATGTCCGGCTTCCTGCTGCTGTCCAGCCTGGCGACGACGATCCTCATCCCGCAGAGCGCGTTCAAGACGGGCGGCCCGGCGAACGGCCGCGCCCTCGCCTATCTCGCGCACGAGCATCTGGGCCAGGTCTTCGGCACGTTCTACGACGTCTCGACGATCGCGATCCTGTGGTTCGCCGGCGCCTCCGCGCTCGCCGGACTGCTGAACCTCGTACCGCGCTATCTGCCGCGCTACGGCATGGCGCCGGAGTGGACCCGCGCGGTGCGTCCGCTGGTGCTGGTCTTCATGGTGACGGCCGTCCTCATCACCCTGTGGTTCCACGCGAGCGTCGACGCGCAGAGCGGCGCGTACGCGACCGGAGTGCTGGTGCTGATGCTGTCGGCGGCCTTCGCGTCCACGGTGACCGTGCACAAGCGGGGCCACCGCCGGGCCACGCTCGGGTTCGGCCTGATCACCGCCGTGTTCGCGTACACCCTGGTCACGAACGTCATCGAACGGCCCGACGGCATCAAGATCGCGGGCATCTTCATCGTGCTGATCCTGGTGACGTCGTTCGGTTCGCGGGTGCACCGCGCCTTCGAACTCCGCGCCGCCGAGGTCACGTTCGACGACACCGCGGCCCGCTTCATCGACGAGGCGGCCGAGCACGGGCCGCTCCGGCTGATCGCGAACGAGCCGCAGGAGCACAGCAGCCGGGAGTACCGCGCCAAGGAGTACAGCCAGCGCGAGGAGACCCACATCCCGGACGGCGGCCCGGTGCTCTTCCTGGAGGTCCTGCTGCGCGACTCCTCGGACTTCTCGGCGGACATCACCGTGCACGGCGAGAAGAAGCACGGGGTACGACGGCTGCGGGTGGCCGGCCCCACGGTCCCGAACGCCATCGCCGCCGTCCTGCTCTCCCTCCGCGACCGCACCGGCGAGGTCCCGCACGCCTACTTCACCTGGACCGAGGGCAACCCGGTCAGCCATCTGATCCGCTTCCTGATCTTCGGCGACGGCGAGGTCGCCCCGGTCACCCGCGAGGTCCTGCGCCGCGCGGAACCGGACCCGGACCGGCGACCGCGCGTCCACGTCGGTTGAACGACCGCTAGGAGCAGGGGTGTTGACCGGCGGCGGGCCGGCGGCGGCGCAGGCGTGTGTCGGTGAGCGGCGGGGTGGGGTCGACGTAGAAGTCGCCGGGGTTCACGTCGACGCCGGGCGGGACGATCTCGTCGACGCGGTCGAGGACGTCGTCGCCGAGTTCCAGGTCGGCCGCGGCGAGCAGATCGGTCAGCTGCTCGGGGCGGCGCGGGCCGATGAGCACCGCGGTGACCGCCGGATGGGCCCGGACGAACGCGGTGGCCAGCTGCGGCAGCGGCAGACCGGCCTCGGCGGCCACCTCGGCCAGCGCGCGCACGGCGTCGGCCTTGGCCCGCACACCGGGCAGCCGGAGATCGAACATCCGCGCCCCCGCGCCGGCGCTGCGATGCCCGCCGGTCGGATCCGAACGGCCGGACAGCCAGCCGGAGTTGAGCGGCCCGAAGGTCAGCACACCCATGCCGTACCGCTGAGCGGTGGGCAGCACCCGGCTCTCCACGCCCCGGGTGAGGATCGAGTACGGCGGCTGCTCGGTGCGGAACCGGTGATGCCCCCGGCGCTCGGCCGTCCACTGGGCCTCCACGATCTCCTCGGGCGAGAAGAACGAACCGCCGATCGCCCGCACCTTGCCGTCCCGCACCAGGTCCGACAGGACGGCGAGGGTCTCGTCGACGTCGGTGTACGGGTCCGGGCGGTGCATCTGGTAGAGGTCGACGTGGTCGGTGTCCAGGCGGCGCAGGCTGTCCTCCAGCGCGCGGCGGATCCAACGCGCCGACCCTCCGCGGCGGTTGGGGTCCTCGCCCATCGCCAGCCCGAACTTGGTGGCCAGGACGACGTCGTCGCGGCGGCCCTTCAGCGCCTTGCCCACGATCACCTCGGACTCGCCGCCTGAGTACACGTCGGCGGTGTCGACGAGGTTGATCCCGGCGTCCAGCGCCGTGCGGATCATGCGGACCGACTCGTCGTGGTCGGTGTTGCCCATCGCGCCGAACATCATCGTGCCGAGCGCGTACTCGCTCACCGACATGCCGGTGCCGCCGAGAATCCTGCGCTTCATCAGGGGCCTCCAGGTGCGTGCTTCGCCGTGTCTCCCCCACCAGCCGACCACCGCTCCCGGCCGGGGTGGGAGTCCCGCTCCGACCGGGGGTCCGACAGACCCCCTCTCGCTCGGCCGCTCACCGGGTCACCCGGTCTACGGTGGAGGCATGGCCCAGGAACCCAACGGCGAGCTGCGGGACTTCCTCCGCTCGCGCCGCGCCAGGCTCACCCCCGAGGAGGCGGGCCTGGCCCCTCAGCCCGGCACCCGCCGCGTTCCGGGCCTGCGGCGCGAGGAGGTCGCCCAGCTGGCCGGCGTCAGCGTCGACTACTACGTCCGCCTGGAGCGCGGACGCCATCTGAACGTCTCGGCGTCCGTCCTGGACGCGCTGGCCCGCGCCCTGCGCCTGACCGACCTGGAGCGCGCCCACCTGTCCCGGATCGCCAGGCCCTCCCGCACCCGCGCCCGCCCGCTGCCCCCGCAGCGCGTCCGCCCCGGTCTGCGCCTGCTGCTCGACAGCCTCACCGAGGTCCCCGCCCTCGTCTACGGCCGCCGTATGGACGTCCTGGCCGCCAACGACCTCGCCCGCGCCCTGTACACGGACTTCGAGGCGCTGCCCGCCCGCGACCGCAACCTGGCGCGACTGGTCTTCCTCGACGACGCCTTCCGCTCCCTGTACGCCGACTGGGAGGGCGCCGCACGCGGCCTCGTCGCCTCACTCCGGCTGTACGCGGGACGTCATCCGCACGACCCCGCGCTGGCCCAGCTGGTCGGTGAACTCTCCGTCCAGGACGCGGACTTCCGGCGCTGGTGGGCCGACCACGACGTGTTCCGGCGCACCCACGGCACGAAGCACTTCCGCCACCCCGTCGTCGGCGACCTCGTCCTGGCCTACGAGGCGTTCGCCCCCACCGACGACCCCGAGCAGATCCTCGGCGTCTCCACCGCCGAACCGGGTTCCCCGTCCGCGGA
Source organism: Streptomyces sp. NPDC090083 (assembly GCF_044747445.1). Taxonomy (NCBI): domain Bacteria; kingdom Bacillati; phylum Actinomycetota; class Actinomycetes; order Kitasatosporales; family Streptomycetaceae; genus Streptomyces; species Streptomyces sp. NPDC090083. The sequence continues at coordinate 125,455 of NZ_JBIVED010000015.1, forward strand.
ACGCCTTCAGCTGCTGGCCAGTTGGTCCCGGACCCCGCGCACCTGAATCCGCTCACCGCGTACCGGTCGCGGCCTACTCCTTCCTGCCCCTCGGCACGGTCAGCCCGGTCAACAGGGCCGTGCCCGGGGCGAGTTCCCGCCAGGTGTCACCGTGCCAGGCCAGGACCGCGATGGCCGAGGTCGGGAACTTCACCCGGACCTCGTCGAGCGCGTCGCCGAGTCCGTCACCGGCGAGTTCGAGGACCAGTTCCTCAAGCCCGGGGTTGTGCCCGATCAGGAGCAACGTCGCGACCTCGGGCGGCACTTGGCGCACGGCGTCGAGCAACTCCGTCACGTCGGCCGCGTACAGCCCCGGATCGAACCGCACCGGCGGCGGTGTCTCCCACTCGGCGGACGCCAACTCCCAGGTCTGGCGCGCCCGTACGGCCGTGGAGCACAGCGCGAGGTCGGGCAGCGCGTCGGTCCCGGCGAGGGCGGCACCGGCGGCCGGGGCGTCCCGGCGCCCGCGCGGGGCGAGGGGCCGCTGGTGGTCCGGAACGCCCGTCGGCCAGGCCGACTTGGCGTGCCGCAGCACGACCAGCCGGCGCGGCGGACGGGCCCCGGCACGGGCGTTCACGCGAGCGACCCGATGTCACGGGTGAGTTCGAGCCCGAGCAGCCGGTCGGCGTAGGCGTACGTCTCGAAGCGGGCGCCGTCCGGCAGGTCCGGCCAGGTCTCCACCCGGCGCAGCACCCGCAGCACCGCGGGCACGTCCAGGTCGTCCTCCCATGCGGTCCGCAGTTCCACCCGCACCTCGTCGGGCACCGGCCGCGAGGGCCGCCGCGCCCAGTCGGCGACCGCACCGCGCCAGTGCGCGAGCGTCCGCCGCGCCTCCTCCAGCGCCTCCCCGTCGAGCCGTACCGGCAGGTCCCGGGGGTGCGAGAGCAGGACGAGCCGGAGCGCGCCCGGGTCGGAGAGGTCGGGGGCTGCGGCCGTGGGCGCGTCGACGGGGGCTACGGCGACCACGGCTCTCCCGATCGTCCCGGCGAGGGTTCCCCCCGCCTCCTCGGGGGCCGGGCCTCCCTGGGCCGTGACGTGGAGGACCTGGGCCTCGCCGAGGCCGGAGCCGAGGTCGCTGCCGTCCTCGAAGGGGCGGACGCCCAACGCACCGGCGGCGGCGCGCAGTTCGGCCTGCTGGTGGTCGCCGGTGAGCAGGGACCAGACGGGGGTGCCACCGAGTTCGAGGGCGCGGACGAGGAGGTCGGAGACGAGGAGGACGCGGAGTGCGGTGGCGTCGAGGCCCGGCGCGTGCGCCTGGACCCTGGTCAGGCCACGGCGGGCGGGGGCGGCTTCGACGGGCTCGCCGGTTCGGGCGTCGGTGATGCGCAGCACGGCCTGAGCGTAGGCGGGCAGAGGGCGGTGCGCACGCATGTTCGTCCGGTTTTCCAGAAGGTCGTCGTCGTGCAGGCCTGGTCCGAGGAGTCCGGGGCGCAGTTGGTGCCGGGGGCGGTGACGCGGTGCGTCAGGACGCCGTCGCCGTGCGGCCGGTCCGGCGGGCGGACGCGGTAGGTGACGGTGACGGCCTGGCCGACCGGGACCGCGCCCGTCCAGGTCACCGTTCTCGCGTGGGCGTCGTACCCGCCCGAACCGGCTTCGGGCGGACCGGAGTCGAGCGAACCGGGGACGAAGGCCGCGTCGTCCGCCACGTCCCTCAGGTCGTCCGTGAACCGGAAGCGGCGGGCGTCGCCCGAGCCCGTGTTGTCCAGGGTCGCGGTGAGGGCGAGGGTCCCGTCCGGCTCGGTGGCGGCGGTCGTCCGGATGTGGACGCGCGGGCCGCCGACGGTGACGCTCGCGCGGCAGACCGGCCGGCAGTGGGCATCGATGGCGGTCGCGGGGACGCGTACGGCGGCGGAGGCGGTGAGTTCGCCGCTGACGGACGGGGGCACCGTGCCGGTGAGCGTGTAGGTCAGGGTGCCGCGCGGGCCGATGGCGGCGGTTGCGGGTGCGCCGCCGCAGTTCGTGCCCCGGCCGGCCGGTGTGCAGGTGCGGGTGAACTCCGTTGCGGGCGTGTGCAGTTCGGGTGGCGGAGCGGCCGTGATGCGCAGTCCGGTGGCGCGGGCGGGTCCGGTGTTGGCCACGACCACGGTGAACCGCAGCCGGCCACCGGGCTGGTAGGTGGGCTGCGACGCGGTCTCCGTGACGGTGAGCGCGGTGCGCGGGGCGGTCGGCGGAGTGCCCGCGCCGAGGCACAGGGCGAGAAGGGGGACGAGAAGGGAGGCGACGAGAGGGGCAGGGAGGCGGTCGGTGGTACGGCGGCTCGGGTTCACGGGGTCACGCTTCCCGAACGGGTCCGGGTGTGCGCGCGTCCCGCAGCCGGGAGCGGGGTTTCCGCGCCGATTGCACTCTTCCGGCCGTCCCTGTCGCCCGACCGGCGTTCCCCCGTTCACCCGTTCGCCCAGCTCGCCTTTCGCCGGGGGCGGTCGGGCGTGTGGGGTGGGAGCAGCCGGCCCGCCCCATGACGAGACGATCCCGGAGACTCCCCATGACCGACCGCGCCTTCCCCCACGAGCCCTCGTCGCCCATGACCGGCGACACGTCCTCGCTCCGCCCGGGACCCCCGTCGCCGAGACCCTTCCGGCGGCGGCTGGGACTCCTGACCGCCGCGCTCCTCGCGGGTACCGCGCTGCTCGCACCCACCGTCGCCTCCGCCGCACCGCTCCCCTCCGGCTTCGGCTCCGGTTCGGGTTCCGGTTCCGGTTCCGGGGACGTCTCCGCGCGGGTGCTGGGCGGCGCGGCGACCATCGTGCCGGGGCGGTCCGGGCTGGTGGAGATCAGCGGGTACAAGGGTGCCGCCCTGCCGGCCGGGTCCTCGCTGCGGCTGACGGCGCCCGACGGTGCCCGGGTCACCGGGACGCCGCTCGCCGACGCCGCCGGGTTCCAGGGCTCGGTCGCCACCGACGGGGCGAGCGGCACGTACACCTACGTCCGTGACTCGGGGTCCGGCTCATGGCGGGACAGCGGCTATCCGTTCGCGCTCGCCGTGGACGCGCGGGCGGTGCCGGGGACGCGGCTGCCCGGGTGCACCGTCCTGCTGACCGACGCCGGGGGCAGGCGTCGCGCCTCCGGCGGCTGCTCCGTGACCGTCGGCATGCCCGGCCCGACGCTGACCGAACCGGCGGGCGGCACCTTCGTGTCCGGCGCGGCGCGGCTCGCCGGGACGTCGTATCCCGGGGCCCGGGTGACGGTCCTGGACGCCACCGAGCACCAGGTGTGCGCGGGTGTCGCGCACGCCGACGGCACCTGGTCCTGCACGCCGGACACCCCTCTGCCGAGGGGCGCGAACCGACTGCACGCGAGCGCCGCCTTCAACGGGGTGTCGGCGGTCGGCGAGGACGTCGACTTCACCGTGACCGCGAACGCCTGAGGACTGGGCGCTCAGCGGCCGGCGACGAGGTCCCGCAGTGACTTCGCCACGACGACGGGGGCCTCCTCCGCCATGAAGTGGCCGCAGGTGACGGTCTCGTGCCGCAGGTCGGGTGCCCAGGCGCTCCACAGGGCGGCCGCGTCGAAGCCGAGGGCGGCACCCCAGTCCTGCTGGAGGACGGCGACCGGCATCCGCAGCCGGTCGCCGCTGTCGCGGGAGGCGAGGTCGTGGGTGACGTCGATGCCGGCGGAGGCGCGGTAGTCGGCCACGATCGAGGGGACGGCGGCGCGGCAGGCGTCGAGGTAGGCGGTGCGGATCCCGGCGGGGATCGCCTGCGGGTCGCCGGTCCACAGGTCGAGGAAGTGGCCGAAGAACGCGTCGGGCGCGGCGGCGATCAACTCCTCGGGCAGGCCCGGGGGTTGGGCCATCAGGTAGAGGTGGAAGCCGACGGCGGCGGTGACACCGTGGAGCGCGTCCCACATGTCCAGGGTGGGCAGGACGTCGAGGCAGGCAAGGTGCGTGATCGTGTCGGGGTGGTCGAGTCCGGCGCGGAAGGCGACCAGGGCGCCGCGGTCGTGCCCGGCGAGCGCGAACCGGTCGTGGCCCAGGGCACGGGCCAGGGCGACGATGTCGGCGGCCATGGTGCGCTTGGCGTAACCGGAGCCGTCGGTCTCGGCGGGCTTGTCGCTCGCGCCGTAGCCGCGCAGGTCGGGGCAGATCACGGTGTGGTCGGCCGCGAGGTCGGTGGCGACATGGCGCCACATGAGGTGGGTCTGCGGGAAGCCGTGCAGCAGCACGATCGGGCTGCCGGTACCGGACACGGCGGCGTTCAGGGACACGCCGTCCGCGACGGGGACGCGGTGGTAGGTGAAGCCGGGGATGACGGGTGACATGGGGCGCCCTTCCTTGATGGCGAGGTCGGTACGGGCGTCGGGAGGGACGCCGGTGCCGATGCCGTAGAGCCTGCCGGGCGCGAATGAGCAGTGGGTGAGCGCGCTACCGTGACCTGGGGCGATGCCCCGGGAAGGGTGGTCGGCGATGGACGTCGGGTTCGGGGTGCTGGGGCCGGTGGCGGCCTGGGACGGTGCCGGGGACGCCATCGCGCTGAAGGGCCCCCGGCACCGTGCGGTGCTGGCCCGGCTGCTGGTCGCCCGGCGCCGGGTCGTTCCGGTCGGGCGGCTGGTCGCGGATCTGTGGGCGGACCAGGGCGAACCGCCCGCCGACGCGGTGGGCGCGGTGCGCACCTTCGTGGCCGCGCTGCGCCGGGCCCTGGAACCGGAGCGTCCACCGCGCACGCGGGCCCGGTTGCTGGTCACCGAGGGCCCGGGGTACGCGCTGCGCGCCGAGCCGGCCGCCGTGGACGCCTGGCGCTTCGAGCGGGCGGTGACCACGGCCGCCACCCTGCCGGACCTGGACGCGGTCAACCACCTTGAGGAGGCGCTGAGTTGGTGGCGCGGCCCGGCCTACGCCGACTTCGACGCGGCGCCCTGGGCCCGCGCGGAACGCTCCCGCCTCGCCGAACTCCGGCTGCACGCCGTCGAACGCCGGGCCGAGGCCCAACTCGCCCTGGGGCGGGCCGCGATGGCGGTACCCGACCTCGACGCGCAGGTGGCGGAACACCCCTGGCGGGAGGACGCCTGGCGGCTCCTGGCCCTGGCCCTCTACCGCACCGGCCGCCAGGGTGACGCGCTCGCGGTGCTGCGCCGGGCACGCACCCTCCTCGTGGAACAGCTCGGCGCGGACCCCGGCCCGGCGCTGCGCCGCCTGGAGGCGGACATCCTCGACCAGGCGGCGCATCTGGACCCGGGCCCCGGTGGCCCCGGGAACCAGGAACGGGCCCGGTCGGCGGACCCCGCCGACCGCGTGTGGACCCAGGCGACCGCCGCCTACGACCGGACCGTGGCGTCCGGTGCGCGCGCTCGTCTGGAGTCGACGGTCGGCCTGCTCCGCGATCTCGCCGTCACCGGAGGCGGCGGACTGGAGGCGGCCCGCGGACACCGCCTGGCCGCCATCGCGGCGGCGCAGGAACTGGGCGACCCGGAGCTCACGGCCCGCGTCATCGGCGCCTACGACGTCCCCGCGATCTGGACCCGCGTCGACGACCCGCACCAGGCGGCGGACACCGTGAGGGCGGCCGAACTCACCCTGGCCGCACTCCCCGAGGACGCCCATCCCGCCGCGCGGGCCCGCCTGTTGGCCACCGTCGCGCTGGAGTCACGCGGCACCCGTTCCGCCCGCGGACCCCAGGCCGCCCGCCGGGCGGAGGACATCGCCCGCCGCTTGAACGACCCCGCGCTGCTCGCCTTCGCCCTCAACGGCACCTTCATGCAGACGTTCCACCGTGCCGGTCTCGCCCCTCAACGCGACCGGATCGGCGCCGAGTTGATCGCCCTGTCCGCCCGGCACGGCATGGTCACCTACCAGGTCCTCGGCCATCTCGTCCGGCTCCAGTCCCGCAGCGCCCTCGCGGACTTCACCGGGGCCGACCAACACGCGGCGGCAGCGGATCAGCTCTCGGAGCGTCACGAACTGCCTCTGGTGGGCGTGTTCACCGACTGGTACCGGGTCCTGCGGCTCTCCGCGACCGGCGGCACGGACCCGGCCGAGGTGGCGACCGCCTACCGGCAGGCGGCACGCCGCCTGGACGGAGCCGGCATGCCGGGCCTGGAACACGGGCTGCTGCCGCTGGCCCTGCTGTGCCTGCGACTACGGCACGGCCGGCCCGCCCAGGCCGACGAGCACCTCGACTGGGGACCGTACGCACCGTGGGCCCGCCCGCATGTGCTGCTCGCCCAGGACCGCCCCGCCGACGCGAGGACCGCACTCGACGCGCTCCCGGACCCGCCCCGCGATCTCCTCTTCGAGGCGCTGTGGTGTCTGACCGCCCGCGCCGCGCTCGCCGTGGACGACCGGGCGACGATGGAGCGCGCCCACGCCGAACTGACGCCGGCCGCGGCCGAGGCGGCCGGGGCGGGCAGCGGCCTGCTCACCCTGGGCCCGGTGGCGCGTCACCTGGACGATCTCGCCGCAGCGCTACGGCACCCCCGATAGGCCGACGGCGCCCCATCCGGTCGCCCGCGCCACCGCCGTACCCCTCACCGATCTTCGTCCGCCGCGGAATCAGGCTCCTGCGTCCGTTGTTGTCGCGGGCAGCAGCGGGCGCGCACGATTCCAAGGAGACCGAGCATGTACGGCGACTCAGCAACGATCCGCAAGATCCTCACCGAGTCCGGCGACACCTGGGCCGTCGTGGGCCTGTCCTCGAACCGGTCGCGGGCGGCCTACGGCGTCGCGGAGGTGCTGCAGCGCTTCGGCAAGCGCATCGTGCCCGTCCATCCCAAGGCGGAGACGGTGCACGGCGAGCAGGGGTACGCCTCCCTCGCGGACATCCCCTTCCCGGTGGACGTCGTGGACGTCTTCGTCAACAGCGACCTCGCGGGCCCGGTCGCCGACGAGGCGGTCGCCATCGGCGCGAAGGCCGTCTGGTTCCAGCTCGGGGTCATCGACGCGTCCGCGTACGACCGGACCCGCGCGGCCGGTCTCGACATGGTCATGGACCACTGCCCGGCGATCGAGATCCCGCGCCTCGGCTGACCCGGGCGGATCTCCACCGCTGGGCCCGCGCCGCCGGTCCCGCTCCACCGATGCCCGAACCGGCCGCCGTCCAGGGGGCCGGTCTCGGCTGTCTGCACACCGTCATACTGGGCGGGTGACCTTGGCTTCCCCCCACCCCGACTCCCCGTCCGCGGACCACTTTCCGGTCGTCGTCGTGGGCGCCGGACCCGCCGGACTCACCGTCGGCAACATCCTCCGCGCCGCCGGGATCGACTGCCTCGTGCTGGAGACCGGGACCCGGGAGTCCATCGAACGTCGACCGCGCGCCGGTGTGATCGAGGAGGGCGTCGTCCGCGGACTTCGGCAACGGGGGCTCGCCGAGCGGCTGTTGGAGCGGGCGCTGCCCCACACCGAGTGCGAGTTCCGGTTCGCGGGGCGGCGGCACCGGTTCGGGTACACCGAACTGACGGGTCATCACCACTACGTCTATCCGCAGCCGTTGCTCGTGACGGACCTCGTGCGCGAGTACGCGGACGTCCGGGGCGGCGCGATCCGCTTCGGCGTCCGGGACGTCCAGCTGCACGACCTGGACACCGACCGCCCGACGGTGTCGTACACGGACCCGGAGACCGGTCGGCGGCGGTTCGTGCGCGGTGACTTCGTGGCGGGCTGCGACGGTGCGCGCGGGGTGAGCCGGGCCGCGCTGCCGCCGGAGCGGGTAAGGATCGCGCGGCACGACTACGGCATCGGCTGGCTCGCGCTGCTCGCGGAGGCGCCGCCGTCCTCGGACTGCGTGGTGTTCGGCGTCCATCCGCGCGGGTTCGCCGGGCACATGGCGCGCAGTCCGGAGGTCACCCGCTACTACCTGGAGTGCCCGCCGGGCGACGACCCCGACGCCTGGCCGCACGAGCGCGTCTGGTCCGAGCTGCGGCACCGGCTCGCCGCGACCGGCGCCCCGCCGCTGACCGAGGGCCGGCTGATCGAGAAGCGCGTGCTCGACATGCACGACTACGTGGTCGAACCGATGGTGTTCGGCCGCCTCTTCCTCGCGGGCGACGCGGCCCACCTCACCGCCCCCATCGCGGCGAAGGGCATGAACCTCGCCCTGCACGACGCGTTCCTGCTCGGCGACGCCCTCGTCGCCCGGCTCACGAGGGGCGACTCCGCGGGCCTGGGCGGCTACTCGGAGGCCTGCCTGGGCCGCGTCTGGGACTACCAGGAGTTCTCCCAGTGGCTCTCCGACGTGTACCACGGGGCCTCGTCCGGCGACCCGTACCGCGCGGGCACCACCCTCGCCCGGCTCCGCCGCGTCTTCGCGTCCCCGGCCGCGGGCCTCGCGTTCGCGGAGAGCTACCTCGGAAAGGACCCCGCCTCCTGAGGCGTGCGCGGCACCCGGGGTCCGGCGGTCAGTCGTGCGGCGGGCGGTCGGTGAGCCGGTGGTCGGCGACGTTCAACGCCTCGTCCACGAGCCGTCGCAGGTGACCGTCGCTCAAGGCGTAGATCACCCGGCGGCCCTCCTTGCGCGTGGTCACCAGGCCGGCGAGGCGCAGCCGCGCCAGGTGCTGGCTGACGGCCGGGCGGGCCGCGTCACAGGCCTCCGTGAGGGTGGTGACGTCGGCCTCGCCCGCCGTGAGGGCGTGCAGCAGGGTCAGCCGGGTGCGGTCGCCGAGCAGGGCGAGGAGTTCGGCGGCCAGGGCGAACTGTTCCTCGCCGGGAGTGCGCGGATGCGCATCGTCCGCAGGTGACAGGTGCATGCGTGCGCTCATACGCACATAATGGTTCCCTGGGCGCGACGCGTCCAGCCGCGCGCCGGAAGGGGATCCACGTGAGCGACCAGCACCACCACGAACACGGCCACCCGCACGACGAGCACCACCACGGCCACGGCCATGACCACCCGCATCCCCACGACCACTCCCCCACGGGCCTCCGTCACCGCCTCGGCCACCTCCTCGCCCCGCACTCCCACGAGACCGCCGACAAGCTCGACTCCGCGCTGGAGTCCTCGGCCCGCGGGATGCGCGCCCTGTGGGTGTCGCTCGCGGTGCTCGGGGTGACGGCGCTGGCGCAGGCGGTCGTGGTGGTCGTGTCCGGGTCGGTCGCGCTGCTCGGCGACACGGTGCACAACGCGGCGGACGCGCTGACCGCCGTACCGCTGGGCATCGCGTTCGTCCTCGGCCGCCGGGCCGCCACGCGCCGCTTCACGTACGGCTACGGGCGCGCCGAGGACCTGGCCGGGATCGCGATCGTGCTGACGATCGCCGGGTCCGCCGCCTTCGCGGCCTGGGCAGCCGTGGACCGGCTGCTCGACCCGCGGCCCATGACACACGTCCCGGTGGTCGCCGTCGCGGCGCTGGTCGGGTTCGTGGGCAACGAGTGGGTGGCCCGGTACCGGATGCGGGTGGGCCGGGAGATCGGGTCGGCCGCGCTCGTCGCCGACGGACTCCACGCGCGCACCGACGGGTTCACCTCGCTGGCCGTGCTGATCGGCGCGGGCGGTTCGGCGCTGGGGTGGCAACTCGCCGACCCGATCGTGGGGTTGGTGATCACGGCCGCCATCGCGCTGGTCCTGCGGGACGCGGCCCGCGAGGTGTTCCGGCGTGTGCTGGACGCCGTCGACCCCGAGCTGGTGGACCGGGCCGAGCACGCCCTGCGGGAGGTCGAAGGGGTGCGCGGAGTGGGCGAGTTGAGGCTGCGGTGGATCGGGCACCGGCTGCGCGCGGAGGTGGCGGTGGTCGTGGACGGGGAGGCGACGGTACGGCAGGCCCACGCCGTGGCCGTGGCGGCGGAGCATGCGCTGCTGCACGCGGTGCCCCGGCTCACGGCCGCTCTCGTGCACGCCGATCCGGCGCCGGTGCCCGGGGAGGCCGACCCGCACGGGGAGTTGGCCCACCACAGCATGGTCTGAGGCCGAGGGCGGTCAGGCGACGCCCAGGCCCTCCAGGACCACCGCGCCCGGAAGTTCGGCGAACGCCTTGCCGGGGACGAGGAGTTTGCCGCGGCGGCGTCCGCTGCCGACCAGGACGTAGGGCAGGTCGACGACGGCCGAGTCCACCAGCACGGGCCAGTCGGCGGGGAGTCCGACGGGGGTGATGCCGCCGTACTCCATGCCGCTCTCGCCCGTCGCGGTGTCCATCGACGCGAACGAGGCCTTGCGGGCGCCGAGTTGGCGGCGGACGACGCCGTTCACGTCGACGCGGGTGGTGGACAGGACCACGCAGGCGGCGAGCATGGTCTCGCCGCCGCGCTTCCCGGCGACGACCACGCAGTTGGCGGACCGCTCCAGCAGGTCCTGGCCGTAGTGCTCGACGAAGGTCGCGGTGTCGGCCCACTCGGGGTCGGTGTCGACGTAGACGAACTGCTCGGCGGGGACGCTGCCGCGCCAGGCGCGCACGGCGTCGGCGACCGGGCGGGTCAGCTCGTCGAGGCAGTCGGGGGCCGGGACGGCGTGGTCGAAGTGTCCGATGGGTGCGTGCATGACGGCACGCTAACAGGCGTGCGGCCGCAGCTCACGGGGTGTCTCCGCGCACGGGCGGCACCGACACCATCATCATCATCTCCATCGGCTCCTCGCCCCGATTCCCGTACGTGTGCGGGGTGTTGGCCTCGAAGGTGGCGCTCGCGCCGGCCGGGACGAGATGGTCCTCGCCGTCCACGGTGAGGGTCAGCTCGCCCGAGGTGACATGGACCAGTTCGACGGTGCCGGTGGGGTGGGGCTCGGACGGGCTGGACTCCCCCGGCATCAGCCGCCAGTCCCACATCTCCAGCGGGCCGGGGGCCTCGGTGCCGGCGAGGAGGCGGTTGTAGCTGCCCGCGTCGGTGTGCCAGAGCCGTACGGCGCGCTCGGCGGGGACGACGCGGACCTTCGGGCCCTGTTCGTAGTCGAGCAGGGTGGTGATGCTGACGCCGAGGGCGTCGCCGATCTTGACGACCGTACCGATGCTGGGATTGGTGCGGGCCTGCTCGATCTGGATGAGCATGCCCCGGCTGACGGCGGCCCGGGCGGCGAGCACGTCCAGGGTGAAGCCGCGCACGGAGCGCCAGTGCTTGACGTTGCGCGCCAGGGACTGGGTCAGCAGGTCGAGGTCCGACACGTTCCGCCTGTACCTTCAGTTCAATATTATGGATGACAGAGTTCAATTGATCGAACTACGGTGTGGTGCACCCGCTCGTTCACCGAACTGTACTGCGAGGCACCCCGTGACAGCATTCTTCGCCCTGGCCACCAGCCTCCTGTGGGGGCTGGCCGACTTCGGCGGCGGCCTGCTCACCCGGCGCAGTCCGGCGCTGACGGTCGTCGTGGTCTCGCAGGGCATCGCGGCGGCCGTGCTCGGCGCGGTCGTGCTGGCCACCGGAGGCTGGAGCGAGGCCGGGCCGCGGTTGTGGTTCGCGTTCGCGGCGGGGCTGGTGGGGCCGGTCGCGCTGTTCAGCTTCTACAAGGCACTCGCCCTGGGACCGATGGGTGTCGTCTCCCCGCTCGCGACGCTGAGCGTGGCCGTACCGGTCGGAGTGGGCCTGTTCCTCGGCGAGCGGCCGGGCCTGACGCAGGCGGCCGGGATCGCGGTCGCCGTCACCGGAGTCGTCCTCGCGGGCGGCCCCCAGCTGCGGGGCGCGCCCGTGCAGCGGCAGGCGGTCCTGCTGACCCTGGTCGCCGCGCTCGGCTTCGGCACGGTGTTCGCCCTGATCGCCGAGGCGTCGACGACGGTGACCGGACTGTTCCTCGCGCTGTTCGTGCAGCGGCTCACCAACGTGGCGGCGGGCGGGGCCGCGCTCCGCCTCTCCGTACGGCGGGGCGGTGCCGCGCTGCCGGAGGGCGGTTTCCCCTGGGCCTCGCTGCCGGCGCTGGCCTTCGTGGGACTGGCCGACGTGGCGGCCAACGGGACCTACTCGATCGCGGCGCAGCACGGGCCGGTGACGGTGGCCGCGGTGCTGGCCTCGCTGTATCCGGTGGTCACGGCGCTGGCGGCGCGGGGCTTCCTGAGCGAGCGGCTGCGGATGATCCAGGCGGCGGGGGCGGGGCTGGCGCTGGTGGGGACACTGCTGCTGGCCACGGGGTGAGGACGGTCCGGAGTCGGGCCGCCCCGGTGCTGTCCCCGTGCCGGGCGTCAACTACCGCTGACCCGCTGCAAGTTGCCCGGTCAGGCGTCCGCGTCCAGTTCCGCCAGTCTCGCGATGGCGTTGTCGTCCAGTTCGGCGAGCCGCGCCGCGCCCGCCTCGTCCAGGTCCGCCAGGGCGCGCAGCTGGTCCGGGGTCACATCCGCCGGGATCGGCACCGGCGCGGGGGTGCGGAGCGGCGGCTGCCAGCCCTCCGCCGGGGTCCAGCGGCGCACGACGCGGGCGGGCGCCCCCGCCACCACGGCGTGGTCGGGGACCGTGCCCCGGACCACCGCACCGGCCGCCACCACCACGTTCCGGCCGATCCGCGCGCCCGGCAGGATCACCGCGCCGGTGCCGATCCAGCAGCCCGAGCCGATCTCGACGGGTTCCATGCGGGGCCACTGCTTGCCGATGGGCTCGTGCGGGTCGTCGTAGGAATGGTTCGTGGACGTCACGTAGACGTACGGCCCGAAGTAGCAGTCGCTGCCGATGGTGACCGTCGTGTCGGCGATGACGTGGCTGCCGCGGCCGAGGACCACGCCGTCGCCCAGGCGCAGGATCGGGTCCGGGCCGAGGTCGAGGTCGGGCATCAGGCCGGCGGTGAGGGTGACCTGCTCGCCGACGATGCAGTGGGAGCCGAGGTGGATCCAGGGTTCGCCGAAGACCGTGCCCAGCGGGAAGGCGAGCCGGGTGGCCTCGCCGATGGAGCCGAAGTGGAAACGGCCGGGGTTCTCGGCCGTCACCGAGCCCGTGCGCTGCACCCAGGCCCAGCCGGTGTGGACGGCGCGCTGCGCGAGGTGGCGCGGCCATTTCGAGAACGTGTTCTTGCGCTTGGGCACCCGCTCACGGTACTCAGCGCGAGCCGTGCCCATGCGGTCGGGCCGCTGTGATCTTCGCCCCACCGGATGACGTAGCGTGCGGGTGTCTTCGACGAGAGGGAGAGCACGATGGCGCACAAGGCGTTGATCACGGGCATCGGCGGCCGGGAACCGAAGGTCGACGAGACGGCGTTCGTCGCTCCTACGGCTTCGGTGATCGGGGACGTGACGGTGGGCCCGGGGGCGAGCGTCTGGTACGGGGCCGTGCTGCGCGGTGACGTCGAGCGGATCTCGGTCGGGGCGAGCAGCAACATCCAGGACAACTGCACGCTGCACGCCGACCCCGGGTTCCCCGTGAGCGTCGGGGAGCGGGTGTCCGTGGGGCACAACGCGGTGGTGCACGGCGCGACCGTCGAGGACGACTGCCTGATCGGGATGGGGGCCACGGTGCTCAACGGGGCGGTGATCGGGGCGGGTTCGCTGGTCGCGGCGCAGGCGCTGGTGCCGCAGGGGATGGTGGTGCCGGCCGGGTCGCTGGTCGCCGGTGTGCCCGCGAAGGTGCGGCGGGAGCTGGCCTCCGAGGAGCGGGAAGGGCTGACCCTCAACGGAACGATGTACGCGGAGTTGGCGAAGGCGCATCGCGAAGTGCACGAGTAGACCGCTGGCGGGTGCGGGTGCGTCGCGGCTGGTCGCGCAGTTCCCCGCACCCCTTCAGGGGCGCCTCACTCGGCGGCGCTCACCGGTTCGGGTTCGTTCTGCTCGGCGGACATCTTCTGCGCCCTGCGGCGCACGATCAGCATGGAGGCCAGGCCGACCAGGACCGCCGCCGCGAGGCCGAAGTACGAGAAGCGCTTGAGCCAGTCCTCGGCGACGATCCCCACGTAGTAGACGACCGCCGTGGTGCCGCCCGCCCAGACGATGCCGCCGAGGACGTTGGCGATCAGGAACTTCCAGTAGGGCATGTGGAGCACGCCCGCGAGGGGGCCCGCGAAGATGCGGAGGAGGGCGATGAAGCGGCCGAAGAAGACGGCCCACATGCCCCACTTCTCGAACGACCGCTCCGCGGTGGCCACATGGCCCTCACTGAAGTGTCTCGGGAACTTCGCCGCCAGCCAGGCGAGCAGCGGGCGTCCGCCCTTGCGGCCGATCGCGTAGCCGATGGAGTCGCCGATCACCGCGCCGAGGCTCGCGCAGGCGCCGAGGACGAACGGGTTGATGCCCGAGTGCTGGGAGGAGAGCAGCGCCGCCGAGACCAGGACGATCTCGCCCGGCAGCGGGATGCCCAGGCTCTCCACCCCGATGACGAGCGCCACCACGGCGTAGACGGCCACCGCCGGAACCGAGTCGAGCCATTCCTGGACGTGCAACGCCGGTCCTCCTGAACGCGCGGACTGTCTGACTTGCCGGCGTGCGCCGCGAAGCGTGGAACGGGCGCACCCGGGAAGCCTACCGCCCGGCATCGAACGGCAGCGCCCCTCGGACGACCGCATCGAAACCGCTCCGTTACGTCCCGGGCGGCCCGAAAGGGCGTCACCTACCCGAGATTCACTTAGAGTAGCCTTGCCTAAGTTCGGCGGTTTCCGGAGGGTGGCTGGTGGGAGCAGGGGAACTGTCGGGACGGGACGTCCTGACGCGCTCGGTCAAGGGACAGCTGCGGCGCGTCGCGCTCGGCTCGGCGCTCGGAAGCGTGCACCAACTGGGGGAAGCCCTGGTGCCGGTGCTCATCGGTGTCCTGATCGACCAGGCCGTCGACGGGCAGAACGCCGGCCGGCTGGCGCTCTGGCTCGGCGTCCTGGCCGTCATGTACGTGACGCTGTCGTGGAGTTTCCGGCTCGGCGCCAAGGCCGGTGAACGCGGCGCCGAAGAGGCCGCGCACACCCTCCGGTTGGCGATCGTGGACCGGGTGCTGGACGCCCGTGGCGGCGCCGAGGAGGGCCGGCTGCCCGGGGAACTCGCCAACGTCGCCACCGAGGACGCCAAGCGGGTCGGCGCGGTCAACATGGCGCTGATGAGCGGCATGTGGGCGATGGCCGGTGTCACCGTGGCCGCCGTCGCGCTGCTGCTGACGTCCGTGACACTCGGGCTGATCGTGCTGCTGGGCACGCCCGTGCTGCTGTGGCTGGGGCATCTGCTGAGCAAGCCGCTGGAGCGCCGCAGCGAGGCCGAGCAGGACAAGGCCGCCCACGCCTCGGGCGTGGCCGCCGACCTGGTGGCCGGGCTGCGGGTACTCAAGGGGCTCGGCGCGCAGGACGCCGCCGTCGAGCGGTATCGCCGCACGAGCCGTATCTCCCTTGCCGCGACGCTGCGTTCGGCGCGTGCCGAGTCCTGGCAGACAGGGCTCGTGCTCGCACTCACCGGCGGGTTCATCGCGCTGATCGCCCTCGTGGGCGGGCGGCTCGCCCTCGACGGATCCCTCACCTTGGGGCAGTTGGTGTCGGCGGTGGGCCTCGCGCTCTTCCTGCTGGGGCCGTTGGAGACGTTCGCCTGGGTCAACGCGGAGCTGGCGCAGGGCCGCGCCTCGGCCGCGCGGGTCGCGGAGGTACTGGCCACCGGGCACGCGGTGGTGGACGGCGACGACCCGGTCGCCGAGCCCGTGCGCGGGGAACTGCGGCTGCGCGGGGTGCGCCTCGGCGGCCTCGACGGCCTCGATCTCGACCTGCCCGCCGGGCGGTTGACGGGTATCGCGGTGACGGACCCGGCCGGTGCCGAGGCCCTGCTGCGGTGCCTCGGGCGGGAGACGGACCCGGAGTCGGGTTCGGTCGAGCTGGACGGTGTTCCGCTGACTCGCCTCGATCCGGCGGGACTTCGGGCGGCCGTGCTGGTCGCCACCCATGACGCGGCGCTGTTCGAGGGCTCGTTGGCGGCGAACGTGACACCGGACGAGGACTCCGGGAGCGCTGCGGCGGACGGCGGGTCCGGTCTGCGGACCGAGCGCGCCATGGCCGCCGCCCGCGCCGACGAGGTCGCCGACTCCCTGCCGCACGGCACCGCGACCGGCGTCGGCGAGGGCGGCCGGTCGCTGTCGGGCGGGCAGCGTCAACGCGTGCTGCTGGCACGGGCGTTGCGCGCGGAACCGCCCGTCCTGGTCGTGCACGATCCGACCACCGCCGTCGACACGGTGACCGAGGCCCGGATCGCGAGCGGCCTGCGTGAGTTCCGGGAGGGGCGCACCACGATCGTGGTGACCAACAGCCCGGCCCTGCTCGCCGTCACCGACCACGTGATCCTGCTCGACGCCGGCCGCGTCGGGGCCGAGGGCACCCACGCGGACCTCGTACGAACCGACGCGACCTACCGGACGGCGGTACTGGCATGACGACGGGAGCCCAGGCAACAGCGGGCGAAGAGGCAGCGGCCGGGCACGCGGACCCGGACCGCGCCCTCCTGCCCACCGCCACCCCCGCCCGCACCCGCGCCGCGGTCCGTGAACTCCTGCGCCCGCAGCGGGGGCTGGCCGTCGCCGGGTTCGGTCTGATGGTGGTCGCCACGGCCGTCGGACTGCTCACCCAGCCGCTGCTGGGCCACATCGTCGACGTCGTGACCGAGCACCGCTCCCCCGACGCGCTCACCTACCCGGTGGTCGCGCTCGCCGGGGTGGCGGTGGTGCAGGGCGTGACCACCGCGCTCGGGATGTCGCTGATATCCCGGCTCGGCGAGACCGCGCTCGCCCGGCTGCGTGAACTGTTCGTCGAGCGGGCCCTGTCGCTGCCGCTGGACCGGGTGGAGAAGGCCGGTTCCGGTGACCTCAACTCCCGCGTCACACGGGACGTTTCACGAGTCGCCGACGCCGTGCGCGGGGCGCTGCCCGAGCTGGCGCGGTCCGCGCTGTCGATCGTGCTGACGCTCGGCGCGCTCGCCCTGCTGGACTGGCGGTTCCTGCTGGCCGCGCTGATCGCGGTGCCGGTGCAGGCGCACACCGCGCGCTGGTACGTCCGCAACGCGGTTCCCCTGTACGCCAAGGAGCGCATCGCCACCGGCAGCCAGCAGCAGCAGTTGCTGGACACGATCGGCGGGGCGCGGACCGTACGGGCGTACCGGCTCCAGCGGGATCACAGCCGACGCGTCACCGAGCGCTCGCGGTCCGCCGTCGAACTGACCATGCGGGGCGTGCAGTTGATGCTGCGCTTCTACAGCCGGCTGCACATCGCCGAGTACCTGGGGCTGTCCGCCGTGCTGGTCACCGGCTTCCTGCTGGTGCGCGACGGTTCCGCGTCCGTCGGTACGGCCACCGCCGCCGCGCTCTACTTCCACAGCCTCTTCGGCCCGGTCAACACCGCGCTGGTGCTGCTCGACGACGCCCAGTCGGCAACGGCCGGACTGGCCCGGCTCGTCGGGGTCGTGGACGAGCCCGCGACCGTGGCCGCCGCGGGCGCGGACGACCGTACGACGGCGGGCGGTCCGCCGTCCGTGACGCTGACCGGTGTCTCCCACGCGTATGTGCAGGGCCGCCCGGTGCTGCACGACGTCGGCCTGGAGATCCGGCCCAAGGAGCGGGTGGCGCTGGTCGGTACGACCGGTGCGGGCAAGACGACGCTGGCCAAACTGGTCGCGGGGCTGCACAGCCCGCAGTCGGGCCGCATCGACGTCGGCGGCGCGGAGCCGGACGAGGCCGGTCGGCTGGTCGGACTCGTCACCCAGGAGGTGCACGTCTTCGCCGGGCCGCTCGCGGACGACCTGCGGCTGGCCCGTCCGGGCGCGGACGTCGAGGAACTCCGGGAGGCGCTCGGCACGGTGGGCGCGCTCGGCTGGGTCGAGGCGTTGCCGGAGGGCCTCGACACGGTCGTCGGCGACGGCGGTCACCGGCTCACCGCCGACCGTGCGCAGCAACTCGCCCTTGCCAGACTCCTGTTGGCCGACCCTCCGGTCGTCGTCCTCGACGAGGCGACCGCGGAGGCGGGCAGTTCGGGGGCGCGGCAGCTCGACGAGGCCGCCGAGCAGGCGCTGCGCGGCCGGACCGCGCTGGTCGTGGCGCACCGGCTCAGCCAGGCCGCCTCCGCCGACCGGGTGGTCGTGCTGAGCGCCGGCCGGGTCGTGGAGAACGGCACGCACGACGAACTCCTCACCGCCCAGGGGCAGTACGCCGCCCTGTGGCAGGCCTGGTCCGGCAGCCGCCCGACCGAGGCCGCCCCCGACGCCCACTAGCCCCCCGCCGATGACTGTCACCCCCCGCCGAACCCATCGCGACGAACAGAAGGATCATCCGATGCCCCGCGCCACCAGAGCCGCCCGGCTGTCCGGCCTGCTCGCCTCCGTACTCCTGCTGGCCGTCACGGCGGTCGGCTGTGGTTCCTCCGACTCCGGTTCCTCGTCGTCGAGTTCAGACACCTCGGGGTCGAACTCGAAGGCCTCCGCGGACGCCTTCCCGGTGACGATCGCCCACAAGTTCGGCAGCACGACGATCAAGTCCGAGCCCAAGCGCATCGTCACGGTCGGTCTCACCGACCAGGACGCGGTCCTCGCCCTGGGCACGGTGCCCGTCGGCACGACCGAGTGGCTCGGCGGCTACAAGGGCGCGATCGGCCCCTGGGCCACGGACAAGCTGGGGAGTTCACCGGCGCCGACCGTCCTCAAGGACACCGGCACCGGCCCGCAGGTGGAGAAGATCGCCGCGCTGAAGCCCGACCTGATCCTGGCGGTCTACTCGGGTCTGACGAAGGCCCAGTACCAGAGCCTGTCGCAGTTCGCGCCGGTCGTCGCCCAGCCGAAGGCCTACAACGACTACGGCGTGCCGTGGCAGCAGCAGACCGAGGAGATCGGCAAGGCGATGGGCAAGTCCGCCGAGGCCAAGACCCTGGTGTCGGGCGTCGAGGCCAAGTTCGCCGCGGCCAAGAAGGCCAACCCCGCGTTCGCCGGGGCGACGGCCGTGATGGCGACCCCGTACGAGGGCGTGTTCGTCTACGGCAGCCAGGACCCGCGGTCGCGCCTCCTGTCGGACCTGGGCTTCTCGCTGCCGAAGGACCTCGACAAGGTCATCGGTGACACGTTCGGCGCGAACATCAGCAAGGAGCGCTACGACCTGCTCGACCAGAAGGTCGCGGTGTGGATCGTGCCGGACACCACCACGGCCGTCACCAAGCTGCACAGCGACAAGATCTACGGCGACCTGAACGTGGTGAAGCAGGGCCGCGAGGTCTTCATCAAGGAGTCCAGCGACTACGGCAACGCGGTGTCCCTGTCGACGGTGTTGAGCATCCCCTACGTCCTGGACCACATGGTGCCGCAGCTCGCGGCGGCAGTGGACGGCAAGACGTCGACGAAGGTGGAGCAGCCGGCTTCCTGACGTCGGGCGGCACGAAAGGGGGGCGGGTCCGAGGACATCTCGGACCCGCCCCCCCTTTCGTGTGCTCAGGCCCCGTCGACCAGGCTCTTCGGCCTCATGTCCGTCCAGTTGGCCTCGATGTGGTCGAGGCACTCCTGCCGTGCGGCCGGTCCATGGACGACGGTCCAGCCCGCCGGTACGTCCACGAAGTCGGGCCACAGGCTGTGCTGGCCCTCGTCGTTGACGAGAACGGAGTAGACGCCGTCGGGGTTCTCGAAGGGGTTGCTCATGTCGGGGATTCCTTGCCTCTCTGCTGCGGACGGGGGTAAGTCGGTCTGGGTCAGGGCTTCTTGAGGACGGCCGCACGTCGTACGACCGCCTCCAGCGCCCGGAACCAGGTGCGGGCCAGGTCCCGCACCTGTTCCTCGGTGAGGAGTTCGGTGGCGTACGCCCAGTGGGCGCTCAGCTCCGGCCCCTCCGGGCGGTCCTCGGTGATGGCGTTGAGGGTCAGGGCGTGGGACATCGGCTGGCCGGGGTCGGCGTCGAGGTCGGCCGCGTCGTCCTCGGGGGCGTAGGACCAGTCGGCTGCCGCCGGGCGGTCGAAGCGGCCCATGTAGTTGAACTCGATCTGCGGCTCGCCGAGTTGGGCGAGAAGCGGGCCGGTCCCGGGGTTGAGGTGGCGCAGCAGGCCGTGGCCGATACCGGCGGCGGGCAGTGCGGCCAGATGCTCGCGGACCCGGTCCAGGGCCGCGTCCAGGGCCGGTCCGTCCGTGACGGCGTCCGCCAGTTCGGCGGCACCCGGGTCGAGCCGTACGGGTACGACGCTGGTGAACCAGCCGACCGTACGGGACAGGTCGGCGTCGCCCGCGAGCTGCTCCTCGCGGCCGTGGCCCTCCACGTCCACCAGCACGGGACCGCCGGACCGTTCGGCGCCCAGCACGCGGGTCCGCCAGTCGCCGACGGCCAGCGCGAACGCGGTGAGCAGGACGTCGTTGACCGTGGCTCCGAACGCGGCCGGGGCCCGGCTCAGCAGGGGGCCGGTGAGGTCGGCGGGCAGGGACACGGAGACGTAGCCGGTGGTGGCGACCGTGTCCCGGGCCGGGTCGAGCGGGCGGGAGAGCGGGAGTTCGGCGCCCTCGGCGAGGGCGGAGGTCCACCACCCCAGTTCGTCCTCGGTGGCGGGGTCGGTGGCGCGGGTCCCGAGCAGCCGGGACCAGCGGCCGAACGACAGCTCCACCGGGGCAAGTTCGGGCGTACGGCCGCCCCTGACCGACGCCCAGGCGGTGGCCAGGTCGGGCAGCAGGACGCGCCAGGAGACGCCGTCGATCACCAAGTGGTGGACCAGGACGAGGAGTCGGCCGGGCTGTCCGGGTCCGGCGTCGAACCAGACCGCCCGGACCATCGCCCCGGCATCCGGGTCGAGCCCGGCGCGGGCCGTCCCGGCGTGGCGGGAGATGGCGGCGCGCAGTTCGTCCTCGTCCGCCCCGCGCACGTCGGCTCGGGTGAGCCAGCCGCTGACGTCGGTGTCGCGTGCGGCCGGCACCCGCAGCGCCCACTCCGGTGCGCGCAGGAGTCGAGCCCGCAGCATGTCGTGCCGGGCGGCGAGTGCCGTGAGCACGGTCAGCAGACCGGACTCGGTGAGGTCGGCCGGGGTCCGGACCAGGGCCGCCTGGTGGTAGGCGGCGATGGGTCCGCCGCGCTCCAGCAGGCCGCGCATGATCGGGGTGAGCGGGAGCGTGCCGGTGCCGTCGTCGTGGACGGCGTGCCGTTCGCCGGTGCCGAGCGGGACCGCGACGGCCGCGAGGGCGGCGACGGTCCGGTGCTGGAAGACCTGCCGGGGCGTGACCCGCAGGCCGGCGGCGCGGGCCCGGGCGACCAGTTGCATGGCGACGATGCTGTCGCCGCCGAAGGTGAAGAAGTCGTCGTCCGCGCCGATCGCCTCGGCGGGCAGTCCGAGGGCGTCCGCGAACAGGTAGCGCAGGGTGTGCTCGGTGTCGCCGGAAGGGGCCCGGCCGCCGCCCTGGGCGGTGAAGTCCGGGGCGGGCAGGGCGGATCGGTCGAGCTTGCCGTTGGACAGCAGCGGCAGCCGGTCGAGGACGACCACGGCGGCCGGGACCATGTAGTCGGGCAGGACGGAGGCGGCGTGGGCGCGCAGTGTCGCGCCGTCCGTCCCGTCGGCGACCGCGTAGGCGATCAGCTGCCGTACGCCCGGCCGGTGTTCGCGGGCCACGACCACGGTCTGTCCGACCGCCGGGTGGGTGTCCAACGCGGCCTCGATCTCGGCGAGTTCGATGCGGTAGCCGCGGATCTTGACCTGGTCGTCGGTGCGGCCGGCGAACTCCAGCAGGCCGTCCTCGGTCCAGCGGGCCATGTCGCCGGTGCGGTACATCCGGGCGCCGGGTGCGCCGAACGGGTCGGCGACGAAGCGTTCGGCGGTGAGTTCGGGCCGGCCGAGGTAGCCGCGGGCCAGGCCGGGACCCGACAGGTACAACTCGCCTGTGACGCCCGGCGGTACGGGGCGCAGGGCGGTGTCGAGGACGTAGGCGCGGGACTCGTGGACGGGACGTCCGACGACCGGGGTGGCGCTGTCCCGGACCCGGCCGACGAGGGCGTCGACGGTGGCCTCGGTGGGGCCGTAGAGGTTGAACGCCTCGGTGTCGGACAGTGCGGCCAGCCGGGTCCACAGGGACTCGGGGACGGCCTCCCCGCCGAAGCCGACCACGGAGAGCGGGCAGTCGCCCTCCTCGCCGATCAGTCCGCTGTCCGCCATCTGCGTGAGCAGCGACGGGGTGACCTCGATGAAGTCGATGCCCCGGTCGCGGATGAACGCGGCGAGGAGTTCGGGGTCGCGCCGGGTCTCGTCGTCGGCGATGTGCAGCGCGTGCCCGTCCAGGAGCCACAACTGCGGCTGCCAGGACGCGTCGAAGGAGAACGACCAGGCGTGCCCGACGCGCAGCCGGCGAAGTCCCGTGCGCTGCCTGGCGACTTGGTGCAGGTCGTGCCGGTGGCTGTGGAAGAGGTTGGCGATGCCTCGCTGGGTGACGACGACGCCCTTGGGGCGGCCGGTGGAGCCGGAGGTGTAGATGACGTAGGCGGGGTGGTCGGGGCCGGGGGCGACGGGTTCGGCCTCCGGCAGTCCGTCGGCCGGGGCGTCCAGGCGCAGCACGGGGACGGTGGTCGGAGGCAGCGTGGCGGCCGTCTCGTCCGTGGCCAGGATCAGCACCGGGCGGGCGTCGTCGAGCATGCCGGTGAGGCGGGAGTCCGGGAGGTCGGGGTCCAGCGGCAGATAGGCGGCGCCCGCCTTCATCACGGCGAGGATCGCGGCGATGTGGTCGGCGGTGCGGGGCAGCGCGAGCGCCACGATCCGCTCGGGTCCCGCGCCGTGTCCGGCCAGGACGCGCGCCAGCCGGTCGGTGCGGGCGTCGAGTTCGGCGAAGGTCCAGGTCGTACGGCCGTCGGTGACGGCGACCGCGCCGGGGTCCGCGGCGACCTGGGCGACGAACAACTCCGGTACGGTGCCGAGGCGTTCGGCCGTGGGCGCGGGCAGCGCGGTGTCGTTCCAGGTCTCCAGGACGGTGTGCCGCTCGGCGGGGGCGAGCAGGTCGAGGCGGCCGACGGGTCGGTCCGGCTCGGCGGCCATGCCGGTGAGCAGGGCGGTGAGGGAGTCCGTGATCCGCCGTACGACGGCGGGCCGGAACAGGTCGGGCCTGAACTCGGCGGTGAGGCGCAGGCGTTCGGCGGGCTCGACGGCCCAGGCGAACGGGTAGTGGGTGGAGTCCTCGTGGTCGCGGACGGTGACGCGCGGGCCGTCGCCGGCCTCGTCGTCGTCGGCCACCGGGTAGGACTCGAACACCACGAGGGTGTCGAAGAGTTCGCCGAGTCCGGTGGTCCGCTGGATGTCCGCGAGGCCGAGGTGCTGGTGGTCGATGAGCCGGGACTGCTCGTCCTGGAGCCGGGTGAGGAGGGCGGCGGCGCTCTCCTGCGGGCGGACCCGCACCCGGACGGGGACGGTGTTGATGAACAGGCCGATCATCGCCTCGGCGCCGGGCAGTTCGGGCGAGCGTCCGGCGACGGTGGCGCCGAACACCACGTCGTCGCGGCCGGTGAGCCGGCCCAGCAGTACGCCCCACGCGGCCTGGACGAGGGTGTTGACGGTGACGCCCTGGCGACGCGCGAACGCCTCCAGCTCCGCCGTGCGGTCCGGGTCCAGCTCGACGGTGTGCGTGGCCGGTACGACGGCCGCGCGGTCCGGGTCGACGGGCGCGAGCCGGGTCGGTTCGGCCAGTCCGCCGAGGGCCTCCGCCCACGCGGCGGTGGACACGGCCGGGTCCTGCGCGGCCAGCAGGCGCAGATGCGCGCGGTAGGGGGCGGGTGCGGCCGGGGTGCGGCCCTCGTAGCGCGCCCAGAGTTCGGCGGTGAGCAGCGGCAGCGACCAGCCGTCCAGCAGGAGATGCTGGTGCGAGAGGACGAGCCGGTGCCGGTCGGGACCGGTCCTGGCCAGCAACAGCCTGAGCAGCGGCGGCCGTTCGGCATCGAAGCGGCGCCGTTCCTGGACGAGCAGCCGCTCCCATTCCGCTTCCTCGGGGCCGTCCGTGAGGTCGAGCTGCCGCCACGGCAGGACGGCCGTGCGCGGTACGACGGCGACGGGCCGTCCGGAGGACAGGTGCCGGAACCCGCTGCGCAGGTTCTCGTGGGCGTCGAGCACGGACTGTGCGGCAGTGCGCAACCGGTCGGCGTCCAGGGGGCCTTCGAGGTCGTAGGAGACCTGGACGGTGTAGACGTCCGGGCCGTCGTCGCCGGAGTCGAGGGCGGCGTGGAAGAGCAGGCCGGCCTGGAGCGGGGAGACGGGCAGGACCTCGGTTCCGGCGGGCAGGGCGGCCAGTTCGGCGCGCTCGTCGTCGGTGAGGTCGAGCAGGACGACGTCGTCGTCGGGGTCGCCGGTGGTGACCGTGGTCGCGGTCACCGTGGCGAGCCCCGCCGCGGACTTGTGGCGGAACACGTCACGCGGGCTGAAGGCGAGTCCGGCCGCGCGGGCCCGGGCGACCAGTTGCATGGCGACGATGCTGTCGCCGCCGAGCGAGAAGAAGTCGTCCTCGACGCCGACGCGTTCGAGACCGAGCACGTCCGCGACGAGGGCGCAGAGGGTCTCCTCCAGCGGGGTCCGCGGGCGGGTGTCGGTGACCTCGGCGGCGAAGTCGGGGGCGGGCAGGGCGCGGCGGTCGAGCTTGCCGTTGGGGGTGAGCGGAAGGGCGTCGAGGATCACGACGGCGGCCGGGACCATGTGGTCGGGCAGCAATCCGGCCGTGTGGGCGCGGAGTCGGGCCGGGTCCGCGGTGCCGTCCGGCACGACGTACGCGACGAGCCGTTCGTCCCGCAGGACGACGGTGGCGTGCGCGACGCTCTCGTGGGCGGCCAGCACGCTCTCGATCTCGCCGAGTTCGATGCGGAAGCCGCGCAGCTTGACCTGGTCGTCGGCGCGGCCGAGGTACTCGAGTGCGCCGTCCCGGGTCCAGCGGGCCAGGTCGCCGGTGCGGTACATGCGGGCGCCGGGCCCGGTGGCGTACGGGTCGGCGACGAAGCGTTCGGCGGTCAGCCCGGGGCGGCCGAGGTAGCCGCGCGCCAACTGGGCGCCCGCCAGATACAGTTCGCCGGCCACCCCGGGCGGCACGGGCCGCAGTCCGGCGTCGAGGACGTAGGTGCGGGTGTTCCACACCGGGCGGCCGATCGGCACGATGGCCGGGTCGGCGGGGACCTCGTGGGCGGTGACGTCGACGGAGGCCTCGGTGGGGCCGTAGAGGTTGTGCAGGCGGCTGCCCGGGAGGATCCGGTGGAAGCGGGCGGCCAGCGGGGCGGGCAACGCCTCGCCGCTGCACATGACGTTGAGCAGTCCGGTGCAGCGGGCAGCGGCGGGCTCGTCGAGGAAGGCGCGCAGCATCGACGGCACGAAGTGGGCCGTGGTGATGTGCTGACGGTTGATCAGTTCGGCGAGGTAGACGGGGTCCTGGTGGCCCTCGGGGCGGGCGACGACGAGCGTGGCGCCGGTGATCAGCGGCCAGAAGAACTCCCACACCGACACGTCGAACCCGGCCGGCGTCTTCTGCAGTACCCGGTCGTCGGCGTCGAGGCGGTAGGTGTCCTGCATCCACGACAGGCGGTTGGCGATGCCCTGGTGGGGGACGATGACGCCCTTGGGGCGGCCGGTCGAACCGGAGGTGTAGATGACGTAGGCGGGGTGGCGGGGGTCGTGGGTGGTGGGCAGGGGTGCGTGCGCCGGGTGGTCGGGGGTGCCGTCCGCGTCGACCGTGAGGGTGGGCACGTCCGTCTCAGGGAGAGCGACGCCCTCGGTGGTGATCAGGCAGACCGGGCGGGCGTCGGCGAGGGTGTGGGCGAGTCGCTGGGCCGGGTAGCCGGTGTCGAGGGGCAGATAGGCGGCACCCGCGCGGTGGACGGCGAGGAGCGCCGTCACGAGGGCGAGGGAGCGCGGCAGGGCGACGGCGACGACCGCCTCCGGCCGTGCTCCGCGCGCGGCGAGCGTGTGGGCCAGCCGCTCGACGCGCAGGTCGAGTTCGGCGTAGGTGAGGGTGGTGTCCTCGAAGACGAGCGCCGTGGCCTCGGGGGTGCGGGCGACCTGGGCGCGGAACAGCTCGGGCAGGGTGAGGTCGGGGATCGTGCGGGCGGTGTCGTTCCAGTCGGTGAGGACGAGGGCGCGTTCGTCGTCGCGCAGGACGTCGAGGGCGCAGATGCCGCGGTCGGGGTCCGTGGCGATCTGGCCGAGCAGCGACTCCAGCCGCCGGGCGAGGAGTTCGGCGGTCGACTCGTCGAAGAGGTCGGCGCTGTACTCGATCCAGCACCGGATGCCGTCCTCGCCCTGCTCGACGAAGTCGAAGCTGAGGTCGAACTTGGCTCCCTGCTGGCCGAGTTCCTCACGGCGGGCGGTGAGCCCTGGCAGGGCGGGGGTGGCGCCCTCGTCGTCGAGGTGGACGACCATCACCTGGAACAGCGGGTGCCGGGCCAGTGAGCGGGCCGGGTTGACCGCCTCGACCAGGCGCTCGAAGGGCAGGTCCTGGTGCTCATAGGCGGCGAGGTCGGTGTCCCGGACGCGGGCGAGCAGGTCGGCGAACGTGGGATCGCCGGTCAGATCGGTGCGCAGGACCAGGGTGTTGACGAAGAAGCCAACCAGGTCTTCGAGGTGTTCGTCGCCCCGTCCGGAGATGGGTGCGCCGAGCGGTATGTCGTCCCCGGCACCGAGCCGGTGCAGCAGTGCGGCGACGGCGGCCTGGGTGACCATGAACATACTGACGCCGTGCCGGCGGGCCAGCGCCCGCAGCTGCTCGGCCGTTTGCGCGTCGAGGGTCAGGCCGACCGCGCCGCCCCGGTGACTGCTCTCCAGCGGCCGGGGCCGGTCGGTGGGCAGCGCGAGTTCGTCCGGCAGGCCCGCCAAGGCATCCTGCCAGTAGGCGAGTTGCCGGGACTGACGGCTGTCGGGGGCGTCGGGGTCGCCGAGCGCCTCGCGGTGCCAGAGGGCGTAGTCGGCGTACTGCACCGGCAGCGGGGCCCATGCGGGGGCCTCGCCGGCGCGGCGGGCCGCGTAGGCGGTGGCCAGGTCCCGCCACAGCGGGCCGTCGGACCACTGGTCGCCCGCGATGTGGTGCAGGACCAGCAGCAGTACGTGCTCGTCCGCGCCGACTTCGAACACATGGGCGCGCAGCGGGAGTTCGCGGTCGATGTCGAAGCCGCGCGCGGCGGCCCCGGCGAGCCGGTCGGGCAGTTCGGTCTCCGTGACGCGGCTGTGGTGGAGCGGGACGGAGGCCTCGTCCAGCACGACCTGGCGCGGACGGCCGTCCTGCTCGGGGTAGACCGTGCGCAGGCTCTCGTGCCGCAGGGCGAGGTCGTCGAGCGCGGCGGACAGGGCGTCCCGGTCGAGCGCGCCGGTCAGCCGCCACGCGGCCGGGATGTTGTACGTCGGACCCGGGCCCTCGATGCGGTGCAGCAGCCAGAGGCGCTGCTGGGCGTAGGAGAGCGGGAGTTCGTCGGGCCGGTCGGCCGGGACGAGGGCGGGCAGTCCGCCGATCCGGTCGTCGAGGCGGGCCGCGAGCAGTGCGGGGGTGGAGGCCTCGAAGACGGTCCGGACGGTGAGGTCGGCGCCGAGCGCCGTGCGGACGCGGCTCACCAGGCGCATGGCGAGCAGGGAGTGACCGCCGAGGGTGAAGAAGTCGTCGTCGGCGCCGACCTGTTCGAGACCGAGGACGTCGCCGAAGAGCCCGGCGAGGATCTGCTCGCGGGGGCTGCGCGGGGCGGTGCCGGTGAGGGGCGTGAAGTCGGGGGCGGGCAGGGCGGCGCGGTCGAGCTTGCCGTTGGGGGTCAGGGGCAGCGCGTCGAGGGTGACGAGGACGGCGGGGACCATGTGGGCGGGGAGTGCGGCGGCGGTGTGCGCGCGGACCGCCTCCGCGTCCACCGCTCCGGTGTCGCCGGCCGGGACCAGGTAGGCGACGAGGCGCTGTTCCCGGACCACGACGACGGCGTGCGCGACGGACGGGTGCGTGGTCAACGCGGCCTGGATCTCGCCGGGTTCGACGCGGAAGCCGCGCACCTTCACCTGGTCGTCGGTGCGGCCCAGGTACTCGACGGTCCCGTCGGCGTTCCAGCGGGCCAGGTCGCCCGTGCGGTACATGCGGGTGCCGGGCTCGCCGTACGGGTCGGCGACGAACCGCTCGGCGGTCAGTCCGGGGCGGTCGAGATAGCCGCGGGCGAGCTGGATGCCCGCGAGGTACAACTCGCCCGGGACGCCGGGCGGTACGGGCCGCAGTCCGGCGTCGAGGACATAGGTGCGGGTGTTCCACACCGGACGGCCGATCGGGACGCCGGTCGCGTCCGGGGCGATCCGGACGGCCGTGACGTCGACCGAGGCCTCGGTGGGGCCGTAGAGGTTGTGGAGTCCGGTGGTGGCCAGGATGTCGTGGAAGCGGTGGGTGAGGGCGAGGGGCAGGGCCTCGCCGCTGCACATCACGCGCCGCAGGCCGGTGCAGTCGGCCGCGGCGGGTTCCTCCAGGAAGAGCTGGAGCATGGAGGGCACGAAGTGGACGGTGGTGACGTCCTGTTCGCGGATGAGTGCGGCCAGGTAGGCCGGGTCGCGGTGGCCTTCGGGCCTGGCCACGACCAGGGTCGCGCCGGTGATCAGCGGCCAGAAGAACTCCCACACCGACACGTCGAAGCTGGACGGCGTCTTCTGGAGCACGCGGTCGTCGGCGGTCAGTCCGTACTCGTCCTGCATCCAGAGCAGCCGGTTGACGATGCCCTCGTGCGGGACGACGACCCCCTTCGGGCGGCCGGTCGAGCCGGAGGTGTAGATGACGTACGCCGGGCTCGACGGGTCGTAGGACGCGGGGAGTCGGCCCTCGGGGCCGGTCGGCAGGGTGTCGCGGATGGTGTGGACCGGGCGGGCGTCCTCGACCATGAGGGCGAGGCGGTCCTCCGGGTAGTCGGGGTCGAGCGGGAGGTAGGCCGCTCCGGCGCGGTGGACGGCGAGCAGGGCGACGACGAGGTCGAGTGAGCGCGGGAGGGCTACGGCGACGGTCCGCTCCGGGCCCGCGCCGAGTCCTGCCAACACCCGTGCCGTGTGCTCGACCCGGGTGTCCAGTTCGGCGTAGGTCAGCTCCTGCCCTTCGAAGACCAGGGCCTTCGCGTCCGGTGTCCGGGCCGCCTGGGCGCGGAAGAGTTCCGGGAGGGTGGTGGCCGGGACGGGGTGCCCGGTGGCGTTCCACTCGCCCAGGACGAGGGCGCGTTCGGTGTCCGCGAGGAGGTCGAAGTCCCTTACCGGGCGGTCGGGTTCGGCTGCCGCGTGGTCCAGCAGGCGGGACGCGCGGGCGGCGATCCGCTCGGCGGTCGGCGCGTCGAAGAGGTCGGTCGCGTACTCCAGGAGCAGGACGATCCGGTCGCTGCCCGTCTCGTCGACGAAGGTGAAGTGCAGGTCGAACTTGGCCATGCCGGTGTCCATGTCGAACCACTCGGTCGTGAGGCCGAGCACGTCCGGGTCGCCGTCGGGGCGGTGGTGGTAGCCGAGCATCACCTGGAAGAGAGGGTTGCGGCCGGCCACGCGGGGCGGGTTGAGGGCCTCGACGACCCGGTCGAAGGGCAGATCCTGGTACTCGAAGGCGGCGAGGGACGACTCCCGTACGCGGCCCAGGAGTTCGCGGAAGGTCAGCTCGTCGCCGGACACATCGGTGCGCAGGACCAGCGTGTTGACGAAGAAGCCCACCAGGTCGGCGAGGGCCTCGTCGGTGCGGCCCGCGATGGGGGCGCCGAGCGGGATGTCCTCGCCCGCGCCGAGCCGGTTCAGCAGGGCCGCGGTGGCTGCCTGGAACAGCATGAACATGCTGGTGCCGGTGGCACCGGAGAGGTCGCGCAGGGCATGGCCGGTGGCGGTGGGGAGTTCCAGGCGGACCTTGCCGCCGCGTCCGGTCGGCGCGGTGGGGCGGGGCCGGTCGGCGGGCAGGGCGAGTTCGTCGGGCAGTCCGCGCAACGCCTCGGTCCAGTGCGCGAGTTGGGCGTCGCCGGTGCGGGCGAGGAGGTCGTCCTGCCAGAGGGTGTAGTCGGCGTACTGCACCGGCAGCGGAGCCCACTCGGGCGCCCGCCCCTCGATGCGGGCCGCGTAGGCGGTGTCGAGGTCGGTGAGGAAGGGGCGGTCGGACCACTCGTCGGTGGTGATGTGGTGCAGGACGACGGCGACGACGTGCTCGTCCGGGCCGAGCCTGAACACCTCGCAGCGCAGCGGGAGTTCGGTGGTGAGGTCGAAGGGGCGGCGCTGTGCCGACTCGATCAGCGCGGGCAGTTCGGGCTCGGCGCAGTCGAGGACCGTGCAGGCCACGGCCGCTTCCTCGGCCGGGACGATCCGCTGGTACGGCTCGCCCTCGTGTGTCGGGAACACGGTCCGCAGGGACTCGTGGCGGCCCGCGACGTCACGCAGGGCGGCGGTCAGGGCCTCGGTGTCGAGGGCGCCGCGCAGCCGGAAGACCAGCGGGAAGTTGTAGGCGACACCGCTGCCGGTGATCTCCTCGACGAGCAGCAGCCGTCGCTGGGCGGCCGACAGCGGGATGCGGGCGGGCCGTTCGGCGACCGGGGCGACCGCCGGGCGGGCCGGGCTCGCCTGGTCGGCGCGGCCCGCGAGCAGCGCCGGGGTGGGGGCCTCGAAGAGGTCGCGGATGGCGAGTTCGGCGCCCAGTTCCGTGCGGGCGCGGCTGACCAGTCGGGTGGCGAGGAGCGAATGGCCGCCCAGGTCGAAGAAGTTGTCCTCGGCGCCGACTTCGGGGAGTCC
Organism: Streptomyces sp. NPDC090083; assembly: GCF_044747445.1. Lineage (NCBI taxonomy): Bacteria > Bacillati > Actinomycetota > Actinomycetes > Kitasatosporales > Streptomycetaceae > Streptomyces > Streptomyces sp. NPDC090083. The sequence goes on from NZ_JBIVED010000015.1 coordinate 155,898, forward strand.
CAGCACCTCGGCGAACAGGCGGCAGAGCACTTCCTCCTGCGGTGTGCGCGGGCCGCGTCCGCCGCCGAGGGCGACGGCGGGTTCGGCATCGGGCAGGGCGCGGACGTCGAGCTTGCCGTTGGCGTTCATGGGCAGGCCGTCGACGGTGACGAAGGCGGACGGGACCATGTAGTCGGGCAGTTCCCGGCCCAGGTCGTCGCGCAGCCGCCGTACCAGCGCGCTCGCCCCGCGGGCGGCGGTGGGGTCGTTGGCGTAGGGGTGGGTGCCGCCGCCGGGCTTGAACAGGCCGCCGGTCAGGCGGAGTTCGGCCGACTTCAGGAAGACGGCGTCGTATGTGCCGTGCCGCTCGGACCAGGTGGTCAGCACCTGGTATCCGGCCGCCGTGCCCAGATCGTGCAGGTGCTCGGGGTCGACCCCCGTGTCCGTCGTACGGCCGTCGGGGATGCCGGTGAAGCGCAGCGCCTCGGGCCGTTCACCGCGCGGGCGTCCGGCGGTGGCCCCGGTCGCGGACCAGCTGCCGCGCAGGAGGTCGCCGATGGCCTCGGCCGACGTCCAGTCGCCGCGCAGGAGTTCGCCGATGGTGTTGCCGGTGGCCCAGTCGACGGACGGGGCGTTGTCGAGGCGGACATCCGGTTCGTCGGCGTAGAGGACGACGTCGTAGCGGTGGCGGGACAGTTCGTTGTGGTGGTGGGCGCGCTTGGTGCGCAGGTCGACGCCGTAGCCGAGGGTGGTGAAGTAGTCGGGGTCCACGAGGAGTTCCTTCTCCAGACGCAGACCGCGTTCCACCGCGCGTGCCAGGTCCGCTTCGGCGGTGCCCCGGGTGCGCTGGATCTCGGTGTGGAAGGTGCCGGCGAGCCGCAGGTTGCGGACGTCGCCGACGAAGAGGGCGCCGCCGGGCGCGAGCAGGCCCATCAGACCGTGCAGGACGGTGCCGAGGTGGTCGATGCTCGGGAAGTACTGGATGACGGAGTTGATGACGATGGTGTCGAAGTAGGCGACGGGCAGGCCGCTCAGGTCCTCGGCCGGGCGGCAGCGCAGTTCGACCTTGGCGGCGAGCGCGGGGTCGCGCCGGACCTCCTCGCCGATCTTGCGGATGACGGGGGCGGCGAAGTCGGTGGCCCAGTAGGCCTCCGCGTCGGGGGCGAGGCGGGACAGCAACAGGCCCGATCCGACGCCGACTTCGAGGATGCGGCGGGGCTTGAGGGCGCCGATGCGGGCGAGGGTGGCCTCGCGCCACTCGTGCATCTCCTCGAAGGGGATGGGCGCTCCGTCGTAGGAGCTGTCCCAGCCGTCGTACTGCTCGGTGAAGACGGCGGTGCCGATCTCCTCGTACTCGTCGGAGTAGATCTCCTGCCACTCCCCCACCTGCGCGGCCTCGGCGGCGGTGCGTTCGGTGGAGTCGGCGCCGGAGGGGACGACGTAGCCGACGAGGCGTTCGTCGCGGACGACGACGGCGGCCTGGGCGACCGCCGGGTGGCGGCTGAGGGCGGTCTCGATCTCGCCGGGTTCGATGCGGTAGCCGCGGATCTTGACCTGGTCGTCGGTGCGGCCGAGGAAGTCGAGGTTGCCGTCGGCGTTGCGGCGCACCAGGTCACCGGTGCGGTACATGCGTTCGCCGTGCTCGCCGAACGGGTCGGCGACGAAGCGCTCGGCGGTCAGCCCGGGGCGGTCCAGGTAGCCGCGGGCCAGGCCGATTCCGGCGATGTACAGCTCGCCGGGGACCCCGTCGGGCACGGGGCGCAGCCAGGCGTCGAGGATGTGGGCGCGGGTGCCGCGGATGGGCTTGCCGACGGTCGGGGTGTCGCTGTCGAGCGTGCCGCCGCCGAGGGTGTTGATGGTGTACTCGGTCGGCCCGTACAGGTTGTAGCCGTACGTTCCCTCGGTGTCGCGCAGTGCCGTCCACACCGTCTCGGGGACGGCCTCGCCGCCGAGCAGCACGAGCGGCGGGACGTGGCCCTCCAACAGGCCCTGCTCGATGAGGAGTCGGGCATAGGTGGGGGTGACGTTGACGACGTCGACGCGGTGGCGCTCGCAGTAGGCGACCAGCGCCTCGGCGTCACGCCTCAACTCCTCGTCGCAGACGTGTACTTCGTGGCCCTCGACGAGCCACAGCAGCTCTTCCCACGACATGTCGAAGGCGAAGGAAACGGTGTGCGCGATGCGCAGGCGCCGCCCGCCCGCGGAGGCGATGGCGGGTTCGAAGATCTCCTTCTGGTGGTTCAACTGCATGTTCGTCAGGCCCCGGTAGGGGGTGACGACACCCTTGGGACGGCCGGTGGAGCCGGAGGTGTAGATGACGTACGCGGGGTGTTCGAGGCTGAAGTGGAGCCGGACCGGAGCGTCCGGCTGGGCCGCCAGCTCTTCCCTGGTCTCGGGGGTGTCGAGCAGGACGCGGGCCATCTCGCCGTCCAGCGTGGCCGATACGGCCGTGGTGCTGAGCAGCAGGAGCGGGCGGGCGTCGGCCAGCATCAGGGAGAGGCGGTCGGCCGGGTGGTCCAACTCCAGCGGGAGGTAGGCCGATCCCGTGCGCAGGACCGCGAAGAGCGCGACCACCATGTCCAGGGAGCGCGGCAGACCGAGGGCGACGACCTGCTCGGGGCCCGCGCCCCGGTCCAGCAGCAGACGGGCCAACCGGTCCACGGCGGAGTCGAGTTCGGCGTACGTCATGCTGCGCTCGCCGAAGACGAGGGCGCGTTCGTCCGGGGTGCGTTCCGCCTGCGCGGCCAGCAGGTCGGCGATGGTGTCCTCGGGGTCGGGGACGCGGCTGGCCGCCGACTCCTCCCGCAGCGCGGCGTGTTCGGCGGGCAGGAGGGGGTCGAGGGAGCCGACCGGGGCCGTCAGGTCGGCGGTGAGGCGGTCGACGAGGAGGGCGAAGCGGTCGAGGAGGGCCTGCGCTTGGCCGGTGGGGACGAGGTCGGGGCGGTGGGTGAGGGTGACGGCGATCTCGCGGCCCGGGGTGATGACGAGGTTGGCCGGGTAGTGGGTGGCGTCGACGTTGGCGACGGCCGTGGCGCCGTGCCGGGACTTCAGGTCCGCCAGCCGCTCCTCGGTGTCGTTGTTGCGCAGCACGAACAGCGTGTCGAAGAGCTTCCGGTGGCCGGTCTCGGCCTGGAGCACGCCGAGGCTCAGGTGCTCGTAGGGCATGAGGTCGAGGCGTTCGCCCTGGATGCGGCGGAGCAGGTCGAGGACCGGCTCGGCGGGGTCGAGGGCGATGCGGGTCGGGACGGTGTTGAGGAACAGGCCGATGATGGCGCCGACGTCCGGGACCTCGCTCGGCCGGCCGGCGACGGTCGTGCCGAACACGACGTCGGCGCGGCCGGTCGCCGACGCGAGAGTGAGTCCCCAGGCCGCGTTGAGCAGGGTGTTGAGGGTCAGTCCGTGGGCCGGTGCCAACGCGCGCAGCCGGTCGCTCAGTTCGGCGGTCAGGCGTACGTCGAGCTGGTCGGGGATGACCGGTTCGAGGCCGTCGGTCGCGGTCGGCGCCAGCAGGGTGGGCTCGTCCAGACCGGCCAGCGCGGTGCGCCAGGCGGCCGTCGCGACCGAGTCGTCCTGCTCCTCCAGCCAGGTGAGGTAGTCGCGGTAACTGCCGGGCTCGGGCAGCGCGTCGGCGTCGCCGCCCGACTCGTAGAGCGCGAACAGTTCGTCGAGGAACAGCCACGCCGACCAGCCGTCCCAGAGGATCAGGTGGCGGCCGACGACGAGGCGGTCCCCGCGTTCCGCACCGAGCCGGAGCAGCAGCAGCCGGAAGAGCGGGGGTGCGGAGAGGTCGAAGCGGCGGTTGCGTTCGGCGTCCGTCAACTCCCGCAGGAGTGCGTCCTGTTCGGACGCGGGGAGCAGGGAGAGGTCGACCTCTTCGAGGGGGATCTCCGGGTCCTCGACGATGAACTGCACCGGCTGGTCGAGGCCGTCGCTGGTGAAGCCCGCGCGCAGCCCGGGGTTGCGGTCGAGCAGGGTGCGGACGGCGGCGCGCAGCCGCGCGGTGTCGAGGCGGGTCGCGAAGTCGAAGGTCTCGTGGACGGTGTAGACGTCCAACGCGGCCTCGTCGTAGGCCGAGTGGAAGAACAGGCCCTCCTGGAGGGGGGCCAGCGGCCAGACGTCGGCGACCTCGGCCGGGGCCGCGACGGCGCGGACGCGGGCGTGCTCGGCCTCGGTGAGGGTGAACGCCTCGACGTGGTGGACCGGGGCCGCCGTCGCGATGCCGGCCGCCGTCGCGAGGGCGGCCGGGGTGCGGTGCGTGAACACGTCGCGCGGGCTCAGCTCCAGGCCCGCCGCCCGGGCCCGGCTCGCGACACCGATCGAGCTGATGCTGTCGCCGCCGAGCCGGAAGAAGTCGTCGTCGGGGCCTGCGTCCGCGATGCCGAGCACGGCCGCGAAGATCTCGGTGAGCTGCCGCTCCAACGGGCCCGCGGGCAGACGGCGTTCGGCCCGTTCGGCCGTGGGCGCGGGCAGCGCGGCCTGGTCCAGCTTGCCGCTCGGGGTGAGCGGGAGGTCGTCGAGGACGACGTACGCCTCCGGGACCAGGGGTGCGGGCAGTGCGTCCGCGAGGGCGGCACGCAGCGCGGCGGGGTCGGCGGTGGCGCCGGACGCCGGTACCGCGTAGGCGACGAGCCGCTGGTCGCGGATGACGACGGCGCCCCGGGCCACGGCCGGGAGGCGGGTCAACTCGGCCTCGATCTCGCCGAGTTCGACTCGGTTGCCGCGGAGCTTGACCTGTCGGTCGGTGCGGCCGAGGTAGTCGATCGCACCGTCGGGGCGGCGGCGCACCAGGTCGCCGGTGCGGTACATGCGGGCGCCGGGTTCGGTGGCGTACGGGTCGGCGACGAAGCGGTCGGCGGTCAGCGCGGGGCGCCGGTGGTAGCCGCGGGCCAGTTGGACGCCGGTCAGGTACAGCTCGCCGGGGACCCCGTCCGGCACCGGGCGCAGGCAGGCGTCGAGGACACGCAGGCCGGTGTTCCACACGGGTCGGCCGATGGGCACGGTGGTGCCGGGCTCGCCGTCGTAGGCGTGGTACGTCACGTCGACGGCGGCCTCGGTGGGGCCGTAGAGGTTGTGCAGCGGGACGCCGGTCAGCTCGTGCCAGCGGTGCGCGGCCGATCCGGACAGGGCCTCGCCGCTGCTGAACACGCGGCGCAGGCTGCCCGCCCAGGCGGGGTCGGCGGTGACCTCGTCGGAGGCGAGGAAGGCCTCCAGCATCGAGGGCACGAAGTGCATCGTCGTGATGCCCTCGGACCGGATCAGCCGGGACAGGTAGGCCGGGTCGCGGTGTCCGTCGGGGGCGGCGAGGACCACGGCGGCGCCCTCGCGCAGCGCCCAGAAGAACTCCCAGACGCTCACGTCGAAGCTGGACGGGGTCTTCTGCAACACCCGGTCGTCGGCGATGAGTTCGTAGGCTCCCTGCATCCAGGCCAGCCGGTTGCCGATGGCCCGGTGGGTGACGACCACGCCCTTGGGGCGGCCGGTGGAGCCGGAGGTGTAGATCAGGTAGGCGGGGTCGTCCGGGCGTGCGGGGTCGGGGAGTTGAGCGGCGGCCGAGGCGGCGGGGGCGGCCGGGGTGTCCTCGCGCTCCGTCTCCGTCTCCGGGGAAGCGGCGTTCACCCGCACCACGGCCAGGCCCTCGACCGGCGGCAGCCGGTGCGCGTCCCGTTCCGTCGTGACGACGGTCGTCGCCCCCGAGTCGGCCAGCATGTACGCGAGCCGTTCCGCCGGGTAGTCCAGGTCGAGAGGCAGATAGGCCGCCCCCGACTTGAGGACACCCAGCAGCGCCACCATCAGCTCCGCCGAGCGGGGCACGGCGACGGCGACGAACCGCTCCCTTCCGGCACCCCCGGCCCGCAGTCGTACGGCCAACTCCGCCGCACGGCGGTCGAGTTCGGCGTAGGTGAGAGTCGTCCTCTCCTGGTTCCCCGCGCCGTCGGAGACCACGGCCGTGGCATCCGGCGTGCGCGCGGCCCGCTCCGCGAACGCGGCGGCGAGGGTGGTGGCCTCGACCGTCCGCGTCTCCCCCGCCGGGTGGGCCGCGGCCGACTCCTCCGGGGTCAGCAGGTCGAGGTCCGCCACGCGGGCGCCGGGGTCGTCGGCCAGCGCGTGGAGGATGAGGGTCAGCCGGTCGGCAAGGGACTGGACGGTGTCGGCGTCCAGGCGCCGGGCGTGGTGCTTGAGGCGCAGGTCGAGGCGGCGGCCGGGCTTGACGATGAGGGCCAGGGGGTAGTGCACGGCGTCGTGGAAGGCGTGCCCGGCGACCGCGACGGTGCCGGTGGGGTCGGTGATGCCCGGGGCGCCTTCGCCACCGGGGTAGTTCTCGAACACCACGAGCGTGTCGAAGAGTTCGCCGTCGCCCGCGTGGCCGGTGGCGCGCTGGATGTCGGCGAGGCCGAGGTGCTGGTGGTCGAGGAGCGCGCTCTGCTCCTCCTGGAGCCGGTCGAGGAGTGCGCCGAGGGTGTCGCCGGGGGCCCATCGCAGGCGGGTGGGCAGGGTGTTGATGAAGAGGCCGATCATCGACTCGATGCCGTCGACGGCGGCGTCCCGTCCGGCGACCGTGGTGCCGAACAGCACGTCCTCGCGGCCCGTCATCCGGCCGACGAGCAGACCCCACGCCCCTTGCACGAGCGTGCCGAGGGTGACGCCGCGGTCACGGGCGCGGGCGGCGAGCCGTGAGGTGACCCGCTCGGTCAACTCGACGCGGATCTGGGCGGGTTCGATCGCTCCGGGGAGTGCGGGGGCCTCGACGAGCCGGGTGGGTTCGTCGACGCCGGCGAGCGCGGTGCGCCAGGCGTCACGGGCGGCCCCGCGGTCGGCGCCGGCGATGCGGCGGAGGTAGCCGCGGTACGGGGCGACTTCCGGAAGGGGCGTCGGATTCTCGCCGTAGAGGGCGAGGAGTTCGCGGTGCAGGACCGGCAGGGACCAGCCGTCCGCGACGATGTGATGGAAGGTCAGGACGAGCCGGCTGCGGTCCTCGCCGAGGCGGATGAGCGCGCAGCGGATCAGCGGCGGACTGGCGAGGTCGAAGCGGTGGGCGCGTTCCTCGCCGGCGACGGCCTCGGCGAGGGTGCGGCGGGCCGTGGCGTCGCTCTCGGCCGCCAGGTCGACGTCGCGCCAGGGGAGTTCGAGGCCGGTGGCGATGAGCTGGACGGGCCGTCCGTCGGGCGTCTGCCGGAAGCAGGCGCGCAGCGGGGCGTGCCGGTCGACGAGGCGCTGGGCGGCCTGGCGGAGCAGGGTGCCGTCGACGGGTCCGGACAGTTCGACGATCTGCTGGACGACGTAGGCGTCGTGTTCGGCGCCGTCGACGAGCGCGTGGAAGAAGAAGCCTTCCTGGAGCGGGCCGAGGGGCAGTACCTCCTCGACGGTGACGGGGAACTCGCCCTGTACGGCGGCGAGTTCGTCGTCGCTCAGGGTCTGCCAGGGCGTCTCCGCCACGAGGTCGGCCGTGCCTGTGCGGGCGACCGTGGCGAGTTCGGCGACCGTGCGGTGCCGGAAGACGTCGCGCGGGGTGAGTTCCAGGCCTGCGCGGCGGGCCAGGATGAGGAGTTGGACGGCGACGATGCTGTCGCCGCCGAGGGCGAAGAAGTCGTCGTCGACCCCGACCGAGGGCACCTTGAGCGCCCGCGCGTACAGGTCGCAGAGCACCTTCTCGCGGGCCGTCCCGGGTGCCCGGCCCGCGCCGACCCGGCGGGTGAGGTCGGGGACGGGCAGTGCGGCGGCGTCGAGCTTGCCGCTGGGGGTGACGGGCAGCCGGTCCAGCGGGACGAAGGCGGCCGGGACCATGTAGTCGGGCAGGTACTCGGTGGCGTGCGTCCGCAGGGTCGCCATCAGGGCGTTGACGTTGCGGAAGGGCGCGGGGCGGTTGGCGAGCGGGTGGCCGCCGCCGGGGCGGTAGCGGACGAGCGCGCGCGGGTCGCCGTCGGGGGCGAACACGGCGTCCAGGCTGCCGTCCTCCGCTCCCCCGTTCCAGGTCAGCGCGGCCCGGTGACCGTGGCGCGCGGCGATCCCGTGCAGGGTCTCGGGGTCCACGCCGTACGGTCCGGCGGCCGGCCTGCTGCTGTCGTCGAGGGCGGCGAGAGCGGCGAGGTCTTCGGCGAGACGGGAGTTGGGGATGCCGGTGATCCGCAGCGGCCCCGGGCTTCCGGCGAGCAGGTCGTCCAGCGCCTGGAGCGAACCGACCGTGGGCCAGGGCGACTCGGGGATCTCCTCGGCCGTGTCCGGCTCCGTGCGGAGGACGACGTCGTAGCGGTAGCGGGTGAGTTCGTTGTGGTGGGTGCCGCGCTTGACCCGGATGTCGGCGCTGAGGCCGTCGAGGGTGGTGAAGTAGTCGGGGTCGACGAGGAGTTCGCCCTCCCAGGCGACGGCCCGGTCCACCGCGGCGCGCAGGGCTTCCTTGTCGTCGTCCGCCGTGTCCTGCGCGCGTCCGCTCTCGACGGCCGCGCTGAGGGTGCGGAGCAGGCGCAGGTTGCGTACGTCGCCGACGAACACCGCGCCGCCCGGGGCGAGGAGAGCCGCCGCGCTCCGGAGCACGCCCGTGAGGTAGTCGCCCCCGGGGAAGTACTGGATGACGGAGTTCACGACGATCGTGTCGAAGTGGCCCTCGGGCAGGCCGGTGAGGTCGTGCGCGGGGCGGGCCAGGAGGGTGACGCGGTCGGCGAGTTCGGGGACGGCGGACACCTGGGCGCCGAGGGCGCGTACGGCTTCCTCGGAGAGGTCGGTGCCCCAGTACTCGGCGCAGTCCGGGGCGAGCCGGGACAGCAGCAGGCCCGAGCCGACGCCGATCTCCAGGATGCGCCGCGGTCGCAGCGCGCGGATGCGGTCGACGGTGGTCTCGCGCCACTCGCGCATGTCGGCGAGCGGGATGGGCAACCCGTCGTACATGCTGTTCCAGCCCGCGAAGTTCTCCTCGAAGCCGTCCGATCCGGCGGCGGAGTACAGGAGTTCGTGCAGGTCCTTCCACTCCGCCACGCCCTCGTCCGGGGTCGCCTCGGCGTCCAGGGAGGGCACGACGTAGGCGGCGAGACGGCGTTCGCCGGGGCGGTCCTCGCGGACGATCACGGCGGCCTGGTCGACGGACGGGTGGGAGCGCAGGACGGATTCGATCTCGCCGGGTTCGATGCGGAAGCCGCGGATCTTGACCTGGGTGTCCACGCGGCCGTGGAACTCAAGGCGGCCGTCGGCCTTCCAGCGCACCAGGTCGCCGGTGCGGTAGAGGCGTTCGCCGGGGGCGGCGGAGAGGTCGGCGGGGGCGGCGACGAAGCGTTCGGCGGTGAGGGCGGGGCGGCCGAGGTAGCCGCGGGCGAGGCCCGCGCCGCCGAGATAGAGCTCTCCCGTGACTCCGGCGGGGACGGGGCGCAGCCGGTCGTCGAGGACGTACGCGCGGGTGCCGGGGTCGGGGATGCCGATGGGCACGATGGTGCCGGGCGGGGTGTCCGGGTCGCACAGGCCGAGGGTGGAGTTGGTGGTGGCCTCGGTGGGGCCGTACGCGTTGAACATCATGCGGCCGCGGGCGTAGCGGCCGACCAGTTCGGGTGAGACGCGTTCCGTGCCCGCCAACAGGGTTGCCTGGGGCGGGAGTTGCACGTCCTCGGGCATGGCGGCGAGGAGTGCGGGCGGCAGGATCATGAAGGTGATGCCGTGCTCGTTCGCGTAGTCCGCGAGGGGGGCGCCGGGTACGCGGCGGTCGGCGGGGACGACGACCAGCCGGCCGCCGGAGAGCAGGCCGAGGCAGAGGTCCCAGAACGCGACGTCGAAGCTGGGCGAGGCGAACTGGAGGACCCGGCTGTGCGGGCCGATGCCGAAGCGTTCCTGCTGGGTGGCGACGAGTTTCGCGACGCCCGCGTGGGAGAGGACGGTGCCCTTGGGGCGGCCGGTGGAGCCCGAGGTGTAGATCACGTAGGCAGCGTGGGCGGTCGTCAACTCGGCCGCGGTGGACGGGCCTTGGGCCGGGTGGCCGGCCAGCTCGGCGACCGTCCCGGGGGCGTCGAGCACCAGCGGGTCGAGGTCGGGCGGGAGGTCGGGGGCGATCTCGGCGGTGGTGACGAGGCAGACCGGGCGGGCATCGGCGAGCATGTACGCGATGCGGTCGGCCGGGTAGTCGGTGTCGACCGGCAGATAGGCGGCGCCCGACTTCAGGACGGCGACCTCGGCGACGATCATGTCCGCCGAGCGCGGCACGGCGAGCGCGACGACCTGCTCGGGTCCGGCGCCCCTGGCCACCAGGGCGTGCGCCAACTTCGAGGCGCGGGCGTCGAGTTCGGCGTAGGTGAGGCGGACATCCTCGTGGATGAGGGCGATCTCGTCCGGGCGGACGGCGACCTGGTCGGCGAACATGCGCGGCCAGGTGAGCGCCGGCACGTCGTGCCCGGTGTCGTTCCAGCCGTGCAGGATGCGCCGCCGTTCGTCGGCGCCGAGGAGGTCGAGGTCGGCGACCGGGGTGTCCGGGCGGGCGACGGCGTCGGCGAGGAGGGTGCCGTAGTGGCCGAGGACCAGGTCGACGGCGGCCGGTGAGAAGAGGTCGGCGCGGTAGTCGGCGGCCACCTCTCCGTCGGTCACGGTGAGCGCCAGGTCCAGCGGGCCGGTCTCGTCCCAGGGGTCGGCGCCGAAGCCGGTGGCGCACAACAGGCCGCCGCCCCGGAAGGGTTCGGGGGCGAGCAGCCGGAGCAGGTCGGCGGTCGGGAGGTGGTGCGCCGCGGCTTCCTCGCGAACGGCCGTGACCTGGTCGCGGAGTTGGGCGAACGGGGTGTCGCCGTCGATGGTGACGCGGAGCGGGAGGCCCTGGTGGGCGACCGCCGTCTCGGTGGCCGTGGTGCCGCCGTAGCGGTGCAACAGGGCGACGAAGGCGCCGAGTCGGGTGGCCTCGTCGGCCGTCGTGGCGAGGGGGATCACCCGTCGCGCGCGGGGCACCTCGCCGTCGCCGCGTGGCGGGCGCGGGAAGTCCAGTGGCAGGGACGTCTCCGGTACCGGTGACGCGAACCGCCGTCGCCAGAAGTCGTTCGTCGCCGTTGCCCGTGCGGAAGAAAGCGTGTTGCCCGCCACAGCTGCCCGTGCCTCCCAATGCGTGTGGAACGGCTCAGCGGAGCCGCGACCGCTCGCATAGTAAGGTAAGCATTGCCTTACTTGATAGACCTCCCCCGGAACCACCGGTCCATGTCACAGCCACTGAGGTTATGCTCACCTAAGCTGCTGGCCGGGCTGCCCGACGGTCCGCCAACAGGGCTCCAGAGCACGGAAGATGACCCGGAACACGACATGGAGACCGGCACGTGGCTTCAGGCAGAAGGCTTCGCACCACAGTGCTGGTGACGGTGATCGTCGCCCTCCTCGTCCTGCTGTCCCTGCTCTCGATCGCCCTGGGCGCACTCAGCGTGCCGCTCGACCAGGTCGTGCGCTCGGTCCTCGGCCATCCGCCCAGCCGCCTCGTCGACAACGTCATCTGGTCGGTGCGCGTACCCCGCACCCTGCTCGGTCTGACGACCGGCGCCGCGCTCGGACTGTCCGGCGCACTGATGCAGGCCCTGACCCGAAATCCCCTCGCCGACCCGGGAATTCTCGGGGTGAGCGCGGGGGCGTCCTTCGCGATCGTCATGGCGGTCGGGGTGTTCGGGGTGGTCTCGCTCTACGGCTATGTGTGGTTCGCGTTCGGCGGGGCGCTGGTCGCGAGCGTCGTGGTGTTCTTCCTGGGGCGGATGGGCAGGTCCGGGGCCACGCCGGTCAAACTGGCGCTCGCCGGGGTCGCGATCACCTCGCTGCTCCAGTCCTTCACCAGCGCCGTCGTCCTCACCGACCAGGACGCGCTGGACCGTTACCGCTTCTGGTCGGCCGGCACCCTCGCCGACCAGGACTCGGGCGAACTGGTGCGCATCCTGCCGTTCCTCGTCGTGGGCGCGGTCCTGGCCCTGGCCAGCGCGCCCGCCCTCAACAGCATGGCCCTCGGCGACGACGTGGCCGCCTCCCTGGGACGGCGGTTGGGTCTCGTACGGCTCCAAGGGGTCACCGCCGTGGTGCTGTTGACCGGCGCGTCCGTCGCCGTCATCGGTCCGGTGGTCTTCCTCGGTCTGGTCGTCCCGCACATCGCGCGAGTCCTCGCGCAGTACGCCGGGATCGGCCCCGACTACCGCTGGCTGCTGCCCCTTTCGGCCGCGCTGGCGCCCCTCCTGCTGCTGTCCGCCGACATCCTGGGCCGGATGGTGGACCGCCCGACCGAGATCCAGGCCGGTGTCCTCGTCGCCTTCCTCGGCGGCCCCTTCTTCATCGTCCTGGTCCGCCGCCGGAAGCTCGCGGAGGTATGAGCGTGCCCCCATCCGTCGCTCCCCCGCGCGCAGCCCTCGCCGACCGGCCGTTCCGGCTGACCGTGCCCCCGGTGTCCGGCGTCCTGCGTCCACGCCTGCTCCTCACCGGGGTCGGGGTCGCGCTCGGCGCGTTCCTGCTCTTCTGCTGGGGGCTGACCCTCGGCGACTATCCGGTCGCCTTCACCGACGTGATCCGGGCCCTGTGGGGCTCGGGCGACGCGGGCACGGTGATCGTCGTCCAGGATCTGCGGCTGCCCCGCGCCCTGGTCGGACTGCTGGTCGGCGTCGCGTTCGGGGTCTCCGGGGCGGTGTTCCAGACGATGACCCGCAATCCGCTGGCCAGCCCCGACATGATCGGTCTCACCGAGGGCGCCGGAACCGCCGTGGTGGCGGCGGTGGTTCTCGGCTGGACCGGCGGACTCGGGCTGTCCACGCTGGGGTTGCTCGGCGCGCTCGTCACCGCGCTGCTCGTGTACCTGCTGGCGTGGAAGGGCGGGGCCACCGGCTACCGCATCATCCTCGTCGGCATCGGGGTGTCCTGGATCTGCTCCAGCGCCACCAACTTCCTTGTGGCGCGCGGCAGTCGCTTCCAGGCGGAGGCCGCGCTCGGCTGGCTGGTCGGCAACCTCAACGGCAGGACCTGGGGCCAGGTGGACTCGCTGGCCGTCGCCCTGGCCGTGCTGCTGCCGGTCACGCTGGGCCTGGGCCGCTGGATGCGCACACTGATGCTCGGCGACGACGTGGCCGCCGGGCTCGGCACACCCGTCCAACCCGTCCGGCTGGCCCTGCTGCTGGCCGGTGTGGGCCTGGTCGCGTTCGGTACGGCGGCGGCCGGTCCGGTGGCGTTCGTCGCGCTGGCGTGTCCGCAGATCGCCCAGCGGCTCGCGGGCACCTCGTCGCCGCCCCCGCTCGTCTCCGGTCTCACCGGCGCGTTCGTCGTGCTCGGCTCCGACCTGCTCGCCCGCGAGGCGATTCCGGGGACGGAACTGCCGGTCGGGATCGTCACCGGCGCCCTGGGCGCGCCGGTCCTGCTGTGGCTGCTCATCCGCGCCAACCGCGCGGGCTCTGGAGGCTGATCGCATGTCGACCACTGACCCGCGCACACCGCGGACGTTCGCATCACCGGCCGCAGGGCCCGAGTTGCGGGCACGTGATCTTCATCTCGCCTACGACGGCAGGGCCGTGGTCGAGAACCTGGACCTGACGGTGCCGACCGGCCGGATCACCGCGATCGTCGGGGCCAACGCCTGCGGGAAGTCGACCCTGTTGCGGGCCCTGGCCCGGCTCCTGGCCCCGCGCGAGGGCGTGGTGGAGCTGGACGGTGTGGCACTGCGGTCCGTCCCCACCCGTGAACTCGCCCGCAAACTGGGCATCCTGCCGCAGACGCCGGTCGCGCCCGAGGGGCTCACGGTCCTCGACCTGGTCGGCCGGGGCCGGTCACCGCACCAGACCTGGTGGCGGCAGTGGTCGGCGGCCGACGAGGACGCCGTGAGCGCGGCCTTGGAGGCGACCAACCTGACCGACCTCGCCGAGCGCCCGGTCGACGAACTCTCCGGCGGCCAGCGGCAGCGCGCGTGGATCGCCATGGCCGTCGCCCAGGGCACCCCGGTGCTGCTCCTCGACGAGCCGACGACCTATCTCGACCTCGCCCACCAGATCGACGTGCTCGACCTGATCACGGACCTCAACCGGCGTGAGGGCCGCACCGTCGTGATGGTGCTGCACGACCTCAACCAGGCCTGCCGGTACGCCGATCACGTCATCGCGATGAAGGCCGGCCGGATCGTCGCCGAGGGCGCGCCCGCCGACGTCGTCACCGAGGCGACCGTCGAGGACGTCTTCGACCTGCGCTGCCGGATCACGCCCGACCCGGTCAGCGGCACGCCGCTGGTGATCCCGCTGGGGCGGCACCACCACGACGGCAACTCCCCTGCGGAGAAGGCCGTCTCGACCCGCTGAGGCCCCCGCGGGTGCGGGCGGGGGCCCGGTCGTTCAGCGGCGGGACGTCAGGGCCGGGACCTCAAGTACCCGCCCATGGTGCGGAAGTAGTCGCCGGCCGCGTACTCGGTGCCGTCGTCCGTGCGCACCCGGCGCACCAACAGCCCGTGACCGCGCCCGGTATGGGCCTCCGGGCCCGCCACGATGACCACGCCGTCGCCCTCGCGGATGAAGATCCGGCCCGGGGTGCCGCCGTAGCGTCCCTCCGAGACGGCCGCCGAGACGATCCTGAGCCGTTCTCCGCGGTGGAAGGCGTACGCGTTCGGGTACGGGTCCGACTGGGCCCGTACGAGGCGCTCCAGGCGTTCCGCCGGCCAGCTCCAGTCGATGCGGCTGTCCTCGGCCGACCGCTTGTGGAAGAAGCTGGCGCGGCTGCGGTCCTGCGGCACCCACTGGCCCGCGTCGCGGCCGGAGGCGATCAGGTCGAGGGACTCGCGCACGATGGGCGCGATGAGGTCGACGGTGCGGTGGAACAGGTCGGTCGCCGTGTCGGTGGGTCCGACCGGCACCGAGCGCTGAATCAGGACGTCCCCGGCGTCGAGTTCGCCGTTCATGCGGTGCGCGGTGACGCCGACGCGCGCCTCGCCGTTGATGAGCGCCCAGATGATCGGCGAGAAGCCCGCGTAGGACGGCAGCAGCGAGTCGTGGACGTTGAGGGTGCCGTGCGGCGGGAGGTCGAACAGCTCCGGCGGCAGCCAGGTCCGCCAGTTGTTGGCGACGATGATGTCCGGCCGCGCTTCCCGGACGGCGTCGAGGAGTTCGGCGTCGTCGGGGCGGTTGCGCAGCAGGACGGGGACGTCGTTCTTCGCCGCGAGTTCGGCGACGCTGTCGTCCCAGATCTTCTCGTAGGCATGCTCACTTTTCGGGTGGGTGACCACGAGGACGACCTCGTGGTCGGAGTCCAGCAGCGCCTGCAGCGTGCGGTGACCCCAGGTCTGATAGCCGAGCATGACGACCCGCATGACGGTCCTTCCCTTCAACGACTCATTGCAAGGTAAGCCTTACCTTATCTAGCATTGGGCTGCCTGAGGGAGGCGATGCCACGGTGAAGTCACCGCTACTGGATTCCGAAGTGGTCCACGACATACTCGGAATCGGATTCGGTCCGTCAAATCTCGCTCTGTCCATAGCGGTTGAGGAGCACAACAGAAGCCTTCCGGCAGACCGTCGTCTCAACGCCCTGTTCCTGGAACGCCAGCCACGCTTCGGCTGGCACCGGGGCATGCTCATCGACGACGCCACGATGCAGGTGTCGTTCCTCAAGGACCTGGTCACGCTGCGGAATCCGACCAGCGACTACAGCTTCCTCTGCTTCCTGCGCGAGCAGGGCAGGCTGATCGACTTCCTGAACCAGAAGACCCTGTTCCCGCTGCGCGTGGAGTTCCACGAGTACTTCGAGTGGGCCGCCGCACGCGTCGCCCACCTGGTCTCCTACGGCAGCGAGGTCGTCTCCGTCGACCCGGTGCGCGGCGACGACGGCGAGATCGCCCACTTCGACGTCACCAGCCGCGACCCGTCGGGTTCGGGTGCGACGATCACCCGCCGGGCGCGCAACATCAGCGTCGCGATGGGCCTTGAGCCGCATGTGCCGCCTGGCCTCGAACTGGCCGAACGGATCTGGCACAACAGCGAGTTGATACCCCGCGCCACCGCTCTCGCCGACGCGGGCGAGCCCGTGCGGCGGGCCGTGGTGCTCGGCGCCGGGCAGAGCGCCGCCGAGGCGGTGGACTACCTGCACCGCACCTTCCCGGACGCGGAGGTGTGCTCGGTGTTCGCCAAGTACGGCTACACCCCGGCCGACGACAGCCCGTTCGCGAACCGCATCTTCGACCCGGAGGCGGTGGACGTCTACTTCTCGGCGCCGTCCGAGGTGAAGCAGTCGCTCATCGACTACCACCGGTCCACCAACTACTCCGTGGTCGACATGGAGTTGATCGAGGCGCTGTACGCCACCGCGTACCGGGAGAAGGTGGCGGGCCGGGAGAGGCTGCGCTTCCTCAACGTCTCCCGTATCCGCGCCGTCGACCCGGCGGCGGACGGCGGACTCGACGTCGCCGTGGAGTTCCTGCCCACCGGCGAGAAGCAGGTGCTGTCCGCGGACGTGCTGGTCCTCGCCACCGGTTACCGCCCCAGAGACCTGAGTTCACTCCTCGGCGAGGCGGCCAAGCTCTGCCTGCGGGACGACGGCGACGAGATCCGCGTGGGCCGTGACCACCGGGTCGAGACCGTGCCGGAGGTCTCGGCGGGCCTGTACCTCCAGGGCGGCACCGAGCACACGCACGGTCTGACCAGCACCCTGCTGTCGACCGTGGCGGTGCGGGCGGAGGAGATCCACCGGTCGGTGCAGTCGGCGAGACTGGCCGTCTGACCGCCCCAGACTCCCCGGGCCCGGAGGGTACGGTCCCTTCCGGGCCCGGGGTTCTCGCTGTCCGCGACCGGCGCCTCCGGTCGCCTCTCCGTCAGCTCAACGGCGTCGGGTGGCGGGTTCGCCGAACACGTCCGCCACGCCCCGTACGGTCCGCACCGCCCCGCAGGTCGCCGCGATCCAGTCCACCGCCATCCGGTGGTCGTCGTGCGCCCGGTCGGCCACCGCGTCCGCGACGACGAAGGGCTCCATGTCCTGCATCCACGCGTCGGCGGCCGTCAGCAGCACCTGGGTGCGCGCGAACACGCCGACGATCACGGGCTGGTCGCGCCCCAACTCGGCCAGCCTGCGCCGCAGCCGGGTCCCGGCGAAGGCACTGAACCGCTTCGCGACCAGCACGCTGTCGCCGACCTGCGGGCGGATCGCGTCCACGACGTCACGGGAGTCCTCGCCGCCGGGCAGCCTTGGATGCCCGAAGCTGGTCTCCCGGCCGTCCGGTTCCCGCTCGGCGGTCTTCAGGGTGTAGAGCACCGGAATGCCCGCGGCCCGCGCCGACTCCGTCAACAGGCCGACGCCGGTGAGGAGTTCACCGACCGGCGCGGAGGACTCCCGCAGTACGTGCAGGAAGTGGTTCTGGACGTTCAGCACCACCAGCGCCGCGCGCCCCGGATCGATGGCCCAGCCGGTCCGGTCCGGGGGCAGCGCGGCGGAGCCGGGCATGACGTACGGGATCATGTCGGATGACGGCATACGCGTCGGCCTCTCACCGGTCACCGGACGCCCTGGGAAGACGTCGCGGGGTCTTGTCGTGGGGTCACGTCCTGGGGGCGCGTCGTGGGATCTGCGTCGTGGGTGTACATCGTGTATGTACGGCGTGGGTCTGCGTCATGGGGACGGAGGACGCCGGGCCGGGTCAGTAAGGCCCGTGGGTCCAGCGGCCGTTGGTCATCGTGGCGTGCACGGGCATCGCCCGCAGGGTGTCCGCGTCGGCGTCGAGCGGATCGACGTCCACGACCACCAGGTCGGCCGGGTCGCCGACCCTGATGAGCCGGCGTCCGCGGGCCGCCGCGACCAACGCGTCGGGCACGGACAGACGTTGCTCCGGATGCCAGGCGGGACGTTCGTCGTCGGTACGGCTGACGGCGGACGCGATCGCGAGCCAGGGGTCGAGCGGCGAGACCGGGGCGTCGGAGCCGAACTCCAGCCGGGCACCGGCGGCGAGCAGGTCGGCGTAGGCGAAGGCGCGCTCGGTGCGTCCGGCCCAGTGCCGGTCGGCCACGTCACGGTCGTCCGTGGCGTGCCGGGGCTGCACCCCCGCCGTGATCCCCAACCGGGCGAAGCGCGGCAGGTCCTGAGGGCTCAGCAGCTGCGCGTGCTCGATCCGGCCCCGGCACCGGACCGCCTCGAAGGCGTCCAGGGCAACGGTGTTGGCGCGGTCGCCGATGGCGTGCACGGCGGGTACGACCCCGTGCGCGGCGGCGCGCCGCATCAGCCGGACCAGCTCGTCCGGGGCGGTCTCCTCGATGCCGTGGGCGCCGTCCGTGCCCTCAAGCCCCGGGTAGGGGTCGCGGCACAGGGCGGTACGGGTGTTGAGCGAACCGTCCGTGAAGAGTTTCAGCGGCCCGACCCGGACCAGGCTCCCGTCCGCACCGACCTCGTCCCCCGTACGCAGCCCGCGCTCGATCGCGGCGTCCAGGCGGCTGGGATAGACGGCGGCCGACACCCGTACGGCGGGCCGGAACCGGGCCGAACGCCGTTCCCAGTCCACGACCGTGTCGCCGAACTGGAAGTCGATGACACCGGTGACCCCCCGCGCTGCGGCGGCTCGGCAGGCCTCCTCGATCCACCCGTCGACGACGTCGGCCGGCGCGGCGGGCAGGGCGGACAGCACCTCGTGGGCCTCGTGCTCCCTGATCAGCCCGGTCGGGTGCTCCCCCTTCCCGACCAGGGCGAGACAGGCGGAGTTGAGCCACACGGCGTGCAGATCGGCGCTGACCAGCGCGACCGGCCGATCGGGCAGCACCGCGTCCAGCAGCGCCTTGTGCGGCGCGTCGGCCCACAGCCCGTCCCGGAAGCCGTAGCCGTGGAGCACGGAGCCGTCGGCCGCCCCGGCCCGCTCCCGGACCAGGTCGGCGACGGCTCGCGCGGACGGGGTGCCGGCCAGATCGAGGCGATGCCGGGCACTGGCCCACTCCGCGAGGTGGACATGCGCGTCCCAGAGCCCTGGGAGCAACACCCGCCCCTCAAGGTCGAGTCGACGCCCCCCGTCCACCTCGGCACCCGCATCCGACTCGGGCACCACGTGGGTGATCCGCCCGTCCGCCACCCGCACCCGGACGAGCGGTCCACCGGCGCCGAGTCGCACGCGGGTCAGCGTCAGGGAGCTCGGGTTGTCCGCCATAAGGGCCTCCAGGGGAATGCCGGGGCATTCCTCCAACGATTCCACCAAGTTAAGTAAGGCTTACCTTACCTCGTGGACCGCTCCGCTGTGCCCGGTCGGCGGCACCTGCCTCAGCGCCCCACCTCGGCACTGGTCCGCCCCCGCAGATCCCCCGAGGACGCCCCGACCCAGACCGAGCGCCGCCCGGTCCCCAGCACCCAGGCATGCCTCTTCACATCCCAGGACGACAACGTCCGCGCCGCCACCCGCACGGTAACCCGCCGCCGCTCCCCACGCCGCAGCGCGAGCCGCCGATAGCCGCCCAGCACCCGGACGGCCTGGTCGATCGAGAGGTCGGGCGAGCGGCCGACGTAGATCTGCGGCACCGCGATGCCGTCCCGGCGGCCGGTGTTGCGGACCGTGAAGGTCACGTCGAGCCCGCGTCCGGTCCACCGCGCCGACACGTCGCCGTAGGAGAAGGAGGTGTACGACAGACCGTGGCCGAAGGGGTAGAGGGGTCGGACGCCCTCCGCGTCGTACCAGCGGTAGCCGACGTGGATGCGTTCCGAGTACTGCTCGACGCCGTTCACGCCGGGGTAGCGGAGAGGGTCTCCGGCGACCGGGTGGTGGGTGTCGTCGACCGGGAAGGACTGGGTGAGCCGGCCGCCGGGGTCGCAGTCGCCGAAGAGGACGGCGGCGGTGGCGGCGGCGCCCTCCTGGCCCGGGTAGTACATCTGGAGGACGGCGCCCGTCTTCGCCAGCCATGGCATCGACGTGGCGGACGAGGTGTTGAGGACCACGGTGGTGCGCGGGTTCGCGGCCGTGACCGCGGCGATCAACGCGGCCTGGTTGCCGGGGAGTTCGAGGGTGTCCCGGTCGAGGCCCTCCGTCGCGTCCTCGTAGGCGAACAGGACTACGCCGCGGGCGGCGCGGGCCGCGCCGACGGCCTCCGCGACGTCCTGTGCGCGGGTCGCGGTGGTGATGCGCCGCAGCCGGAACAGCAGTCCGGCGTCGCCGCCCCGGGCGGTGATCTTCAGGGTGTGGGTGCCCCGGGCGAGGGTGAGGGTGCTGCGGCGGACGGAGAGGCCGTCGGGGGCGGTGGAGACCAGGCCGCCGGAGAAGTACTCGCCGTAGCCCGGTGTCAGGGGGAACAACTCCTCGCCGTCGAGGAGTACTTGGGGCCGGGCGGCGGGCGCCGAGTCGAAGTGCAGGACGAACGTCCACTCATCGGTCCCGGCCACGGTGAGCGAGCCGTCGTACTGCCAGGTCCCGCCCGCTTCCACCCGCCGGCCCTCGCTGTCGAAGGCGGGGCTCAGCGAGGACGCGGGGATCGCCTTGCCGAAGAGGTCCTCGCCGAGCGCGTACGTCACCCGGGTCCGCGCACCGGCCCGTGCCCTGATCGCGGTGAGCGGGCTGTCGGCGTGGTCCGGCACGACGTGCGCGCTGCCGCCGCCGCTGACGAAGGGCAGGGTGCCGGTGGGTCCGATCACCGCGAGGGAGCCGCCGTCGGCCAGCGGGAGGGTGCGGTTCTCGTTGCGGAGCAGGGTGGCGCCCGCCTTGGCAACTTCCAGGGCCACGGCCGCGCCCGCCTTCGCGTCGCGGGCCGGGCGCGGCGGCACGCTGCCGTCGAGGAGCCCGAACCGGTCCATCACGCCGAGGATCCGGCGCACCGCGCGGTCGACGTAGCGCTCGGGCACACTGCCGTTCTGCACGGCCGACTTGAGGGGCGCCCCGAAGTACGTCCCGTCCGGCATCTCCATGTCGAGGCCCGCGGTGATCGCGGCGACGGTGCTGTGCGCGGCGAACCAGTCGGTCATCACCCAGCCGTCGAAGCCCCATCGGCCGCGCAGGATGTCGGTGAGCAGAGGCTTGTTCTCGCACGCGAAGGTGCCGTTGACCTTGTTGTACGCGCCCATCACCGCGCCGGCGCCCGCGCCCACGGCGGCCTCGAACCCCCTCAACTCCAGCTCGTGCATGGTCTGTTCGTCGGCCCGTACGTCGATCGAGTCGCGGTTCTTCTCCTGGTTGTTCAGCGCGAAGTGCTTGACGGTCGCGATCAGCCCCTCGCCCTGGATGCCCTTGATCTCGGCGGCCACCAGGTCGCCGGCGAGCAGCGGATCCTCGCTGAGGGTCTCGAAGTTGCGGCCCGCGTACGGGGTGCGGATCAGGTTGACCATCGGGGACAGCAGGACGTCCTGGCCGAGGGCGCGGCCCTCACGGCCGACGACCCGGCCGTAGCGGCGGGCGAGGTCCGGGTCGAAGGCGGAGGCGAGCAGGACGGGCGCCGGGAGGGCGGTGGCGTGCGCGGTGACGCGGACTCCGGCCGGTCCGTCGGTGAGCCGCAGGGGCGGGATGCTCAGGCGGGGGACGCCGGGGACGTAGCCGGCCTGGCCGAGCGAGTCCGGGTCGGTGGCGCCGTGCAGGAGGGAGATCTTCTCGTCGAGGGTCAGCCTGGCCAGGAGTCCTTCCACGCGGGGACCGGCCCCCGCCTCGGGTCTGGCCTGGGCGTCCGCGTGCGTCGGTGAGGCGAGTCCGGTGGTGGCCGCGCTGGCGACCGCGATGGCGCCGCCCAGCAGACGCAGGGCGGATCGCCGGGACACGGTGTCGGTCATGAGCCGTCACTCCTTCGGTGTGCGGGCACGACGTGCTGAACCGCTGGTGCGCCGCACCGCCCCGAGCCGCGTTCGGAATCTGAACGCACCGTGCGCGGAGACCGACTTGACGACCCGTCGGACAGCGGGGGCGCGGCGGGAAAACTATGACCGCCGTTGACTCGTGTCAATGAGTCGAACAGGAATCGACCACGAGCCCACAAGAACCGAAGGACGACAGGAGTGCGGGGCCGCCCGACCGGGACGGCCCCACGGATGCGGAAGCACTGGCTAGCGGGGATGGTGAAGGTCTGGCTGACCGCGAAAGGTGAAGGGTCGACTGAGCGCGGAAGGGGAAGGACCGGCTGAGCGCGTACGACAGAGGGCCGGCTCAGCGAAGCACCGGTACCACCGAGGTGACGGTGTCCACGACCGCCGCCACCACCGTCGTCGTCAGCGGCCGCACGGCACCGGCGCCGCCGCCCGCACCGCCACTCGCGCCGCCGCCCGAAGGCGCGGGTTCCGGCGCGCCCGTGCCGCAGCACGCGACCTGGGCCGCTCGGGGCGTGTACTCCGGCCCGCCCCGGCCCGGCAGGTCCGCGGACGGCGGGGGCGCGCCGCCCTCCGGCGCTCCCCCGGGCGGCGCGGGCGGCTGCGGCGCACCGTTCCCCGGCGCCGTGCCGCGCCCGTCGGGCGAGCCCTGTCCCGCTCCCGCTCCTTCACCGGCCGGCCGACCCTGTTCCACTCGCGCGTCCGTGGCGGGCTCCAGTGCCCACCGCTGCCGGGCGGAGCCGTCCCGGTCCGCCACCACGACCCGCGCCCCGGCCTTGCCGCTCGTGGGGGTCACGGCCAGCTCCTGGCTCCAGCGGAGCAGGAACTCGCCGCGCACGGTGAGGTCGTAGTGCACCTCGCCCGCGTGCACCAGGCAGCCGCCCAGGGTGACCGTGCGCGCGGTGGTGTCGGTGGCGAGGCAGAGTCCCGGGTCGGTGAGGCTGCGCAGCAGGCCGTCCTGGTCGTAGGACCACTGCTGGGACACGGCGTTCGAGCAGGCCGCCATGGTGACGGCGGTGCCGGACCGTACGCGGTCGCCCGGGATGCCGAGGCACAGGCCGGAGCCGAGGCTGCGCAGGACGCCCTGCTGGACGACTCCCGTCCCGTCCGCGCCGGCGGTCGAGGCGGACCCGGCGGAACCGTCCGAGGAGGGTGCGCCGACGGGGCTCGGGTGGGTCGAGCTGCCGCTGGGCGCACCCCAAGTGGCGTGCGGTCCGGGCGTGTTGCCCCCTTCGGTCCAGCCCTTGGAGACGAGCACGGTGGCGAGCAGCGCGAGGGAGGTCAGGCCCACGCCGACGAGCGCGGCCTTGGGATGCCGGCGCGGGAAGCTCAGCCGGCCCTCGGGTGTGGGGCGGTGGCGGCCCCCCGGCCGGCGGGCGGCGCGGGCCTGAGCGCGGGCGTGGGCGTGGACGTCGGGGGTCGTACGGCCGGGCCGTGAGTCGAGGTAGCGGCGGACGCCCCAGCCGAGGACGGTCTCGGCGAGCAGCACTTCGAGGCCGCCGTCGAAATGGCTCAACTGCTCGGCCGCGAAACGGCAGTAGCGGCACGTCATGAGATGGCGTTGCACATCGGGCAACAAGCCGCCGCCGCGGCGGATCGGGACGTCGAGCAGCCGGTTGTAGTGACGGCATTCCGCGGTGGGCGCGAGTTCCTTATGGGCACGTGCACAGCCTTGTCGGAATTGCTCTCGCGCCTGGTCGAGCGCGGCACTCGCGGTGAGCTCGTCCACGCCCAGCAGACCGGCCGGTACGGATATGGGTTCGGCCTCGACCTCGGTGTGCCACAGCAGGCATTGGGAGGCTCCGGACAGCGTGCCGAAAGCCCGTTCCGCGAGCTTCCGCCTTTCCGGGGTGCCGGGCCTCGCCGCGCGTAGACCTCGGGCGCCGGTGGGTTTACGAAGTTCCGGCAGCAGGGCGGCAATTCGCTCCTCCGCCGCCCAGGCTTTCACCATCTCCCGCACGGCGACGAGGAGTTGGGGCCGCAGCGCGCCGCCGGTCACCCGACCGCCCAGGACCTGATGGAAGGCCGCGGTGGCCACCATCGGCGCCGAACTGTCGTCCGTGGCAAGGCAGATGGCCGCATATTCACTCGTCGCCCGCCAGTGGCGTGCGAGCAGGAGCGCCACGGCACGGGTGCCCGCGGCCTTATCGCCGAGTTGCGCGACGAGATTGCGGTCGGACTCCCCCGGGTGCGGTCCGGGGAGCGGCGCGAACGGCGGGCGCGGGGGGTAGGGGGATTGCACGGAACCATTTCCTTCCAAGCCGCAGGACGGCACACGGAATGCCCGCCCTCGGAAAGCAGGTACTTGATTGGTGCATACCTTTGAGATGTCAGAAGGTGCCGGAGACGGCCCTGACCATTGCCTTCCGACGCCTTCCGACGGCCGATCTCACAAGGTGGCTCACACTCGCACAAGCGGCTGACAGGAAACAAGGAGTTCGAGTGACCGATGTTCAAAACGCAGTGAATTCAGAATGGTTACCGCGGGTATCCACAGGCGTCTGCACGAAATCTCCCACACCTCCACTAACCGAGGACGGCACACAGGGAACTCCGAGGTTTCTCTCGGGGTGCTCTCATCGCCGTGGGCCACCATGGGCCGCATGATCGCCCCCCACTCTTCAGCCACTCCCGCACCCGCCCCCGTCCCCACGGTCCGCAAGGCGGTCGTGCCGGCCGCCGGGCTCGGCACACGGTTCCTGCCCGCGACGAAGGCGACGCCGAAGGAGATGCTTCCGGTCGTCGACAAGCCCGCGATCCAGTACGTCGTCGAGGAGGCCGCCGCGGCCGGACTGGACGACATCCTGATGGTCACCGGGCGGCACAAGCGCGCCATCGAGGACCACTTCGACCACGCCTTCGAGCTCGAACAGGCCCTGGCCGCCAAGGGCGACACCGTGCGCCTGGACGCCGTACGCGATCCCGCGCGCCTCGCCGACATCCACCACATCCGCCAGGGCGATCCGCTCGGCCTCGGGCACGCGGTGCTGTGCGCCCGCCACCACGTCGGCGACCAGCCGTTCGCCGTCCTGCTCGGCGACGACCTGATCGACCCGCGCGAGACCCTGCTCAGCCGGCTGCTGGACGTCCGCGAACGGTACGCGGGCAGCGTGGTCGCCCTCATGGAAGTCCCCGCGGAATCGGTCCACTTGTACGGCTGCGCGGCCGTCGAGCCGACCGGCGAGGAGGACGTCGTCCGCGTCACCGGCCTGGTCGAGAAGCCGTCCCGCGAGGACGCGCCGAGCCGCTACGCCGTCATCGGCCGCTATGTCCTCGACCCGTCGGTCTTCCCCACCCTGGAACGCACCCCGCCCGGCCGCGGCGGCGAGATACAACTGACGGACGCGCTGCAGGAGTTGGCCGCCGCGGGCACGGTCCACGGAGTCGTCTTCAAGGGCCTGCGCTACGACACCGGCGACAAGGCCGAATATCTGCGCACGGTGGTCCGGCTGGCCTGCGACCGTGACGACCTGGGGCCCGAGTTCATCGCGTGGCTCAAGGAGTTCGTGGCGGGGCTGGAGAGCGGCGGGGCCGGCGAGAACGACGGCGCGCGGATCGCCGCCTGAACCTCACGCGCGCGAGGGCCCGGTCGTCGGCGGACGACGTTCGGGCCCTCGTGGCGGAGTCGGACGGCCGCGGACAACGCCCGGACCCCGCGGGGAAGCCGGGGCGCTCAGCCGTTCGGGCGGAGGGTCCAGGTGACCGTCATCTCACCGGTGACGGCGCCGTCCTCGCGCTGGATGGCGACGGTGACCGGGAACTCGGGGCGCCGGCCCGCGTCGAGTTCGGCGATGACGTCGGCGGCGGGGCGGCCGAGGGTCGCGGTGGCCCGGACCGGGCCGAGGGCGATCTTCTTGAACGCGATCTCGGCGTTGACCGGCAGCGGCACGGCCCGTGAGAGCTGGTCGCCGAAAGCGGCGAGGACGATCGCGCCACTGGCGGACTCGCCGAGGGTGAACATCGCGCCGGCGTGCGGTCCGCCGACGTGGTTGCGGTACTCGCTCTGGTCCGGCAGGGCCAGCACGGCCCGCTCCGGACTGGTCTCCAGGTACTCCAGGTTCAGGGTCCGAACCATCGGCACCGTGGCGGCGAGCAATTCGCCTATCGACATCTGGTCAGCACTCATGACGGTGATGTTACCCACCAGTAGCCACATCTGGCCAGGTGTGTGCGCCCGCGCACGGCGCTCGGCCGTCCCCACCGGAGGCAGTTGGTACGACCCTGACAAGGGGCGGTGACCCAACCGTGTCCGGGGCCGCACTAGGGTTACCCCCCATGTGGCCAGGACAGCAGCCGCCCGGGGGCGAGCAGAACCCGCAGGACAACCCGTACCAGCAGCCGGGGTACCAACAGCCGAATCCGTATCAGCAGCCCGGCTATCAGCAGCCCTCTCCCTATGGGCAGCAGCCGCAGTGGGGCGCGCCGGGTCCGGCGGGCGGACCACAGCCTCCGCAGGGCGGGGGCGGCGGGAGCCGGACGAAACTGATCGCGATCATCGCGGCGACGGCCGTCGTCGTGGCCGCGGGCGTGACCGGTTTCCTGGTCCTGGGCGGCGACAAGGACGACACCGCGGACGGCGGCAAGGACAAGGCGAGCCAGTCGCCCTCGAAGTCCGCCGACCCGACCACGTCCTCCTCCGGTTCGGACGACAACCCGCGCGGCAACGAGACCGAGAAGCCGACGATCGCGGGCTGGAAGGTCGTCGTCAACCAGAAGTACGGCACCGCGTTCGACGTGCCCCCCGAGTGGCAGGTCGGCAAGCCGGGCACGTTCACCTTCTTCGAGGACGAGGTGAAGGGCGACGGCTCCCCGTACATCGGCTTCTCCGCGCCCGCCTATCTGAAGGAGAACTGGTGCGAGTCCGACGACAACAAGGACGGCACCAAGGAGACCTCGTCGCTGGCGTCGAGCGGCACCAAGGGCGAGGACGGCGCGAAGGACACCGCGAGCACCGCGCGCGGTGACGCCGCCACGTTCGCCTTCGGCGGGTACACGGACCAGAAGGACTCGTCCAAGAAGTACCTGAAGATCGGCGCGGCCAAGCCGTACACGACGAAGTCCGGTGTGGAGGGCAGCGTCGCCTCGTCGTACACGTCGGGCGTCCCGAAGACCGGCAAGTGCTCCTCCGACGGCAAGGCGACCACGTTCGCCTTCAAGAACTCGGCGGGCGACTTCGTCTCGTGGACCCTCTACGGCGCGAAGGGCGTCAGCGAGGAGATCCCCGACGCGACGATCCAGAAGATCCTCAGCACCGTACGGCTGCACGGGGACCCGACGGGCACCACGAGCTGACGGCGTCGGGGCGCCGGCCGTTTGGCTCGATTCTGGCGGCAATCCGTTTGGCGGGGCGTGGCACGGGCGGCGATAGTCGGCCGGTGACCGCCACCCCCGCCGCCCCCGCATCCCGCCGACAGCGCCGACCCGACTGGGCGGGCCGCAACTACTCGCTGCTGACGGCAGCCGCGGTGGCCACCGGCCTCGGGGGCAACGGCGCGCTGATCGCGTCCGCGTTCGCCGTACTGGAGTCGGGCGGCGACGGGGGTGACGTGGGGCTGGTGGCGGCCTCGCGCACGCTGCCGCTGGTGCTGTTCCTGCTGATCGGCGGAGCCCTCGCGGACCGGGTGCCACGGCACCGCGTGATGGTCGCGGCGAACGCCCTCAGCTGCGTCTCCCAGGCGGCCTTCGCCGTGCTCGTCCTCACCGGCGAGCCCCGTCTCTGGCAGATGATGGTGCTGACCGCGCTGGGCGGCACCGGGCAGGCCTTCTTCGGCCCGGCCGCCGAGGGCATGCTCATGTCGACGGTGAGCGGGGAACAGGCGGGCCGCGCGTTCGCGGTCTTCCGGATGGCGATGCAGGGCGCGTCCCTGGGAGGTGCCGCGCTCGGCGGCGCGCTGGTCGCGGCGGTCGGCCCGGGCTGGGTGCTCGCGATCGACGCGGCGGCCTTCGCGGTCGCCGGCGGACTCCGCTCCTTCCTCGACGTGAGCCACATCCCGCCCCGCGCGCCGGGCGGCGGCATGCTGGCCGATCTCCGGGACGGCTGGCGGGAGTTCACCGGCCGCCCCTGGCTGTGGTCGATCGTCGTCGCCTTCTCCGTCGCCAACGCCGTGGTCGGCGCGGCGGACGCGGTCTACGGCCCGCTCGTCGCCCGCGACAGCCTCGGCGGCGCGGGTCCGTGGGGCCTGGCCCTGGCCGCGTTCGGCGCGGGCACGGTCGCGGGCGCCCTGCTGATGACCCGCTGGAAACCCCGCCGTCTGCTCCTCGCGGGCATGCTCGGCATCTTCCCCCTGGCCCTGCCGTCCGCCGCGCTCGCCGTACCGGTCCCGGTCGGCGTCCTGTACGCGGTGATGTTCGTCGCGGGCGCGACGGTGGAGGTGTTCGGGGTGAGCTGGATGACCGCCCTGCACCAGGAGATCCCCGAGGAGAAGCTCTCCCGCATCTCCGCCTACGACTGGTTCGGCTCGATCGCGCTGATGCCGCTCGCGGCAGCGGCGGCGGGCCCCGCGGAGTCGGCCTTCGGGCGGACGGCCGCGCTGTGGGGGTGCGCGGGGCTGGTCGCCCTGGTCACCGGGGCGGCGCTGTGCGTACCGGAGGTGCGGAACCTGCGGCGACGCACCGGGCCGGCATCCGGGCCGCGGCCGGACCCGACGGCGCACGGATCAGCCGATGCCGAACGCCCCGTCGGGGGGCTCGGGTGAGGGAACGGCGTCCTCGTCCCGGACGGGTCGCGCCGAACCGATGAACTCCTTCAGGGCGACGCCGTGTTCGAGCCGGGCCGGAAACGCGTCCGAGGCCACGAGCCGGATCAGGGCCGCCGTGTCGACCGGCCGACGCGAGGCGACGAGCACCGCGTTGCCGAAGCGCCGGCCGCGCAGGACGGCCGGTTCCGCGATGACGGCCAGCTCCGGGAACACCGTGCCGAACGTGGCGAGTTGGGCGCGCAGGAAGGTGAAGGGGGCGGCGTCGGCGAGGTTGGCCAGGTAGACCCCGTCGGCGCGCAGGACGCGGGCGGCCGCACCGGCGTAGGTCACGGACGTGAGATGCGCCGGAACCCGTGAGCCGCCGAACACATCGGCCACGATCACATCCGCCGACCCGTCGGGGGCCGCCTCCAGCCAGGCACGCGCGTCGGCGCCGTGCACGGTCACGCCGGAGCCGTCCGGCAACGGCAGGTGCTCGGCGACCAGTTCCAGCAGCCCGCGATCCGCCTCGACGACGTCCTGCGGCGACCCGGGCCGGGTCGCGGCCACGTACCGGGGCAGGGTGAGCGCGCCGCCACCGAGGTGCAGCACGTCCAGCGGCAGCCCCGGCTCCGCCACGACGTCCAGCACATGCCCGAGCCGCCGCGCGTACTCGAACTCCAGGTGCGTCGGCTCGTCCAGATCCACGTAGGACTGCGGAGCCCCGTCCACGGTCAGCAGCCAGGCGCGGTCGCGGTCCACGTCGGGCATCAGCTTGGCGGTGCCATGGTCGACATCACGCGTCACGGGTATCGGCTCGTTCACGGGGTCCATTGTGCCGGTGCCGGCCGGACGCCCGGCCCGCCCGGCGCCGCGCGAGGGGCGTGGGCGACCGCGCGCCCGGTCACAACGGACCAGCGGCCACCCACGCCCCATCAACCATCAACCATCCAACGCCTCAGTCGACCTCCGTGACCGTCCCGGCGCCCACCGTCCGCCCACCCTCACGGATGGCGAACCCGAGCCCCGGCTCCAACGGCACGTCCCGCCCCAGCTCGACCGCCATCGTGACGGTGTCCCCGGGCCGCGCGACCATCGTCTCGCCCAGGTCGACGTCCCCGACGACGTCCGCGGTACGGATGTAGAACTGCGGCCGGTACCCGGTGGACACAGCGGTCGTACGACCGCCTTCGCGCGCCGACAGGACGTAGACCCGCGCCGAGAACCGCCGTCGGGGCACCACGCTTCCCGGCGCCGCCACGACATGCCCCCGCCGGACCGCGTCCCGCGGCACACCCCGCAGCAGCAACGCCACGTTGTCCCCGGCCTGCGCCTCGGCCATCGGCTTCCCGAAGGTCTCCAGGCCGGTCACCACCGTGTCCAGGCCCGCGCCGAGCACGTCGACCCGGTCGCCCACCCGGACCGTGCCCCGCTCGACCGCCCCCGTGACCACCGTCCCGCGCCCGGTGATCGTGAGCACATTCTCGACCGGCAACAGGAACGGCGCGTCCAGATACCGCTCGGGCATGGGCACGTACGTGTCCACGGCGTCGAGCAGCGCGTCGATCGAGGCGGTCCAACGGGGGTCCCCCTCAAGGGCCTTGAGACCGGACACCCGTACGACGGGCACGGCGTCGCCGCCGTAGCCGTGCGCGGTGAGCAGCTCGCGGACCTCCAGCTCGACCAGGTCGGCCAGCTCGGTGTCCTCGCCGTCGGCGACCGCGTCGGCCTTGTTGAGCGCGACCACGATGTGGTCGACGCCCACCTGCCGGGCGAGCAGCACGTGTTCGGCGGTCTGCGGCATGATCCCGTCGAGCGCCGAGACGACGAGGATCGCCCCGTCGAGCTGCGCGGCACCGGTGACCATGTTCTTGACGTAGTCGGCGTGGCCCGGCATGTCCACGTGCGCGTAGTGGCGGGTGTCGGTCTCGTACTCGACGTGCGCGATGTTGATGGTGATGCCGCGCGCGGCCTCCTCCGGCGCCCGGTCGATGCGGTCGAAGGGGACGAAGGCGGACGCCCCGCGCTCGGCGAGGACCTTGGTGATGGCGGCGGTCAGGGTGGTCTTGCCGTGGTCGACATGGCCCATGGTGCCGATGTTCAGATGCGGTTTGGTGCGGACGTACGCCGTCTTGGGCATGGCTGTACCTCGAAGCCTCTCCAGTGGTGAAAAGCGGGGACCCCGAGGACTCGCCGACCCTCCCCCTGCGGGGTCCGCCGGACGATCCGGAGAGGGTCAGCTTCGGGCGCCGTCGAACGTGGCGACTGGAGCGGGAACGGCAGCCTTCGTGGCACCCGCGACGGCGGGTGCTGCGAGGTGGAAGGCGTACCGGAACATGAGGCCGATCATCGCCGACGCCCCGCCCCGAGTCGAATGGTTTTCGCGGCCCGGAAGTCGGCCGGGGCGGTCACTCCCCCGGCGGCCCCCGCGGCGCTCTCAGGCCCCGATGTTCTTCAGCGCCTCACGCACCGACAGCGGCGCGAACCGTCCCTTCTCCCGGGCCAGGAAGCCGCGTACCGCCTCCGGGTCCGTCTTCGCGTACTCGCGCAGGCACCAGCCGATCGCCTTGCGGATGAAGAAGTCCGGGTGCCCGGACTGCCGCAGGCAGTACGCGAAGAGGCGTTCGCTGTCGGTGCGTTCCTTGTAGCGCAGTTGGTGGAGGAGGGCCGTGCGGGCGACCCACATGTCCTCGTCCACGATCCACGCGTCCATGTCGTCCACCAGGCTCGGATCGGCGGCGACAAGGCCTCCCACCACATGGGAGGCGAGCGCGTCGACGGTGTCCCACCAGGGGACGGTCGAGACGAGATGCCGGGCGACCGGCAGGAAGCCGGACGTGCACCGCTTCACATGGCGGCGCAGATAGTCGACCGCGAAGTACTGGTACTCGCGCTCCGGCAGCTCCCAGCAGCGCAGGGCGACGGCGGCGCAGTCGGCCTCGTCCGGGCGGGGCGTGCCCTCCAGGACCGTGCGGGACAGGGTGCGGCGCACGGGTGTGGTGAGGCCCAGGAAGGGCGCCACGTCCTTCATGTACGCCCGCATGGGCACGGCCCGCTCCGGGTCGGCGGCGGCGGCGTACACGGCCGTGAGCCGCTCCAGCACGGTGTCCGCGAGGACGCTGCCGGGCACCCGCACGGTGCCCGCACCTGTGACGCTCATGAGACGAACCATACGGCGATCACATACACAGGTCGGTTAGTGTCGCCGACATGCTCGCCGATGCCACCACCCGCTCCGGGGGCACCGCCACGGCCGTTCCCCGGGCCACGGACCGGATCACCGGCACGGAGTTCGCCGTGGCCGTGGCCGTCCCCGCGGTCATGCCCGTCGCGCCTCCGTCGCCCGTCGTCCCGACCGGTTTCGCCGCGCGGTGCACGAGAGCCCTGCTCTCGCCGTGGTCGCGGCTGTCGCTGCTGCTGGTCCTGCTCGCCGGGGCCGCGTCCACGGTGCTGCTCTTCCACCCGCAGCGGCTGCTCTCGGACGGCTGGCCGCCGCAACTGAGCGGCGCCATGGCCGCGTTGGTCTTCGCGGCGGCGTACGGCCTGTGCAGCGTGGCCTTCGTGCCGCGTCCCCTGCTGAACCTCGCGGCGGGTGCGCTGTTCGGCTCCCAGCTGGGCACCGGCGCCGCGCTGGCGGGCACGGTGCTCGGCGCCGGGATCTCCTTCGGCCTGGGCCGGGTGCTGGGCCAGGACGCGCTGCGCCCCCTGCTGCGGGGCCGCTGGCTGAAGGCGGCGGACGGCCAGCTCAGCAAGCACGGCTTCCGGTCGATGATGGCGGCCCGGCTCTTCCCGGGACTGCCGTTCTGGGGCGTGAACTACTGCGCCGCCGTGTCCCGTATGCGCTGGACGCCGTTCCTGCTCGCGACCGCGCTCGGCTCGCTCCCGAACACCGCGGCCTACGTCGTCGCCGGCGCCCGTGCCTCCAGCCCGACGTCCCCGGTCTTCCTGATCGCGATGGCCTGCATCGCCCTGCCCGCCCTCGGCGGCGCGGTGGTGGCTTGGCGCAAGCGCCACCACCTGCGCGGCGACTGACGCGGCCGAGACGTCTCGGATGTCAGAGACTCAGAGGCGTCACGGACACCAAAGGCGTCACGGGCGTCATGGACTTCATGGACGTCATGGACGTCATGGACGTCACAGGGGTCAAACGGCTTCCAGGATCATCGCGTTGGCGAGGCCGCCCGCCTCGCACATCGTCTGCAGCCCGTAGCGCGCCCCTCGGTCCCGCATCGCGTGCACCAGGGTGGTCGTCAGCCTCGTGCCGCTGGCCCCGAGCGGATGCCCGATGGCGATGGCGCCGTGCACGTTGACCTTGGCGAGATCGGCGCCCGTCTCCTGCTGCCAGGCCAGGACGACGCTGGAGAACGCCTCGTTGACCTCGAACAGGTCGATGTCGTGGAGGGTGAGCGAGGCCCGGCGCAGCACCTTCTCCGTGGCCGGTACGACCCCGGTGAGCATGAGCAGCGGGTCGGACCCGGTCACGGCGAAGCTGTGCAGCCGGGCGAGCGGGCGCAGTCCGAGCCGCGCCGCCGTCTCGCCCGACGTGATGAGGACGGCGGAGGCGCCGTCGTTGATCGGGCTGGAGTTGCCCGCGGTGATGTTCCACTCGATCTGCGGGAAGCGCTCGGCGTACGTCGCGTCGTAGAAGGCGGGCTTGAGGCCGGCCAGGATCTCGGGGGTGCTGCCGGGCCGTACGCACTCGTCGCGCGAGGCGCCCGCCAGGGGCGCGACCTGGGCGTCGAAGAGTCCCGCGTCCCAGGCGGCGGCCGCCTTCTGGTGCGAGGAGACCGCGAAGGCGTCCAACCGGTCGCGTGTCATCGACCACTTGGCGGCGATGAGTTCGGCGCTGATGCCCTGCGGGACGAGGCCTTCCGGGTAGCGTCCGGCGACTCCGGGGCCGAAGGGGTCCGTGCCGGGGAGCACGCTCGACCCCATCGGCACGCGCCCCATGGACTCCACCCCGCAGGCCACGACGATGTCGTACGCCCCGGAGAGCACGCCCTGTGCCGCGAAGTGGACGGCCTGCTGGGAGGAACCGCACTGGCGGTCCACCGTGGTCGCGGGCACCGACTCCGGGAAGCCGGCCGACAGCACCGCCTGCCGGGTGATGTTGACGGCCTGTTCGCCGACCTGGGTGACCGTGCCGCCGATGACGTCGTCCACGAGTGCGGGGTCGATGCCGGTGCGCTCGACGAGGGCGCGCAGGGTGTGCGAGAGGAGTTCGACGGGGTGCACCTGGGCGAGGGTGCCGTTCGGCTTGCCCTTGCCTACGGGTGTGCGTACGGCTTCGACGATCACTGCGTCACGCATGGGGCGGGCCTCCGTGATTACCGGCGAGAGCACTACTAGTGAGTAGGAAATCCGAACTCACCATAACGCCGTCAGTTTGAAAATCAAACCCTCCTCTACAGTGGGTGACATGGCCGCCCCCAAGAACCCGCGCCCCTGCTCCATCGCCGACGCCCTCGCACTCGTCGGCGAGAAGTACTCCCTGCTCGTCCTGAGGGAGGTGTGCCTCGGCAACCGCCGCTTCGACCAGCTGGTCCGCAACATCGGCGCACCGCGCGACGTCCTGGCCACCCGCCTGCGCCGCCTCGTCGACGCCGGGATTCTGACCCGGCGGACCTACAGCGAGCACCCGCAGCGCTTCGAGTACCGGCCCACGGAGGCGGGGCTCGAACTGGAGCCGGTCCTGATGACCCTCATGGCATGGGGCGACCGTCACCTCCGGAAGGATGACGACCGCCCCATGGTGATCGAGCACATCTGCGGCCACGAACTGGTCCCGGCCGTCACCTGCACGGCCTGCGGTGACCCGGTGCGCCACGAGGACCTGACGGCCCGCCCGCAGTCACCGGGCTGGACCGTGACGGGCCCGACGGCGGCCTGACCCGACAGCGCCTACGTCCCCTGGTAGACGTCCAGCCGCCCGCACATCCCGAACTTCCCGTACGCGGACGGCTGTTCGGCCCGCACGACGGCGTCCGCGAGATGCGAGACGTCGCCCCGCTCCAGCCGGTCGAGCTGCTCCCCGGTGGCCGTGGCCGCTGCCAGCGCTCCCCGTTCCCAGCGCTCGCGCCACTCCGCGAGCCGGGGCCGTACCAGTGCGGCGGCGGCCCGGTGGAACGCGGCCAGCGCCTCCGGTCCCTCCGCGTCGCGCAGCGCCCGGTAGCCCTCCAGGGCGAGATCGCGCCGGGCCCGGGCGACGCGTTCCTGCTCGGCCTCGGACGCGTCGGCCGGGATCGTGGTGACGGCCGCGTACGTCTCCGGGTCGGTGAGGTACCGCGGGGGCAGCGTGAGCACCGCGTCCCCCGCCTCGGGCAGACCGCTGTTCTGCATGAGGACGGTGATGCGCAGGCCGTCCTCATGGACGAGCCGGTGGACGGTGCCCGGCGTGAACCAGGCGACCGTCCCGACCGCGAGCGGTGTCACCTCGTACCCGGAGGCGGTGAGCGTCTGCACCGCACCGTGGCCGCCGGTGACGACGTACCCCTCCGAACAGGTCAGGTGCATATGGGGAGTTCCGCCGCACACGCCGTCGGGGGCGGGCCAGTCGTAGACCGACAGTCGTGAGACGGCGACCCCGCCGGGCAGTCCGGGGAAACCGCTCACCACGGGTGCGCCTCCAGATATTTGGCGATCTCCTCCCGCTCCCATGCCCCGTCGGCCACGACGACCCGGTAGCGGCGGGTGAGCGTGTCTCCGGGGGCCAGTTCCAGGTCGTCGTGGAAGGCGAAGGAGGGGGCGATGCCCGCGAAGGGCTCGTTGCGGACGAACCAGTGGGCGGGATGGGCGCCCCGGGCGCCGGACTCGTCGTTCTCGGGGGCGTGCGCGAAGACGACGGTGGCGTGGCCGTCGGTGCCGTCGTGCTCGCCGGAGAGGGCCAGCCAGGGGCCCTGGGAGCCCATCAGCCCGGGGCCCTCGCCGTCGGGGCCGATGATCCGGCCGTCGCGGAAGGAGCGCGGGCCCCGCCAGAACAGGCCCGTGTAGCCGGCCGCCTCGCGCCCGTGGGTGGTCGGACTGCCGAACCGCAGGGGCTCGTCACGGCGGTTGGTCACCGCGCTCGTCCAGGTCAGCGCCCACGAACCCGACTCCGTGTCGACGTCGTGGACCTCGATCCGGCGCCGCTCGTCGGCCCAGAGTTCACCGCTGTACGGGTGCCAGGTGAGCCGTTCCGCGATGACGAGACGTTCGGCGTCCGCGTCGGGGCGGACGCCGATCTCGTCGAAGGCGACATGGGCCATCGAGCCGACCCGCTCCGGGAGTTGGAGATACCCCTCGCCGTGAACGTATGTGTTGCCGCCCCACAGGTTCGAGCCCGACAGATGCGAGGCGGTGAACTGGAGGCCCTTGTGCCAGCGGTGGTCGTTGGGCCGGTAGTCCGTGACGACGTCACCGGCCAGGGTCCTGATCGGGTGGAGGTACGGCTTCGGCGCCTCCCAGGCGGCCTCGGGCCGGTACACATAGCTGAACAGCTCGACGCCGGTGGCCGGTTCGGTCACCGTGACACGGTCCCCGTGGGCGTGGACAATCCGCAGGCCGGTCACGCCGGCACCTCCTCGCGCGCCACGGGCGCCCAGCCGGGGGCGCCACCGTGCAGCGCCGTGTAGTACGGGTCTCCGGGGCCGATCTCGCCGGCCCGTACGGTCGTGTCCGTGAACGCCGACTTGTAGAGCGCGGTGATCAGCTCCAGGCTGGTGCGCCCGTCGGCGCCGCTGCTGCGCGGACGCTCACCGGCGCGCATGCTCACGACGAGTTCACGCAGCTGCTCCAGGTGCGAACTCGGCACGTCGGGACCGAAGTCCCGCCAGGCGGCGGCCTCCTCGCCCGGCACGTCCGGGGCGGGGGTGACGCGCCAGTTGTCGTTGCCGTGCCCGTAGAGGTGGGTCAGTTCGACGGTGGCGCGCTCGCAGTCGATGCGGATGCGGCTGACCTCGTCCGGGCTCAGCACGCTGTTCACGACGGTCGCCATCGCGCCGTTCTCGAAGCGGACCAGCGCGGTCGAGACGTCCTCGGTCTCCACGTCGTGGACCAGCCGCCCGGCCATGGCCTTCACCTCGCTCCACGGCCCGAGCAGATCGAGCAGGAGGTCCATCTGGTGGATGCCGTGTCCCATGGCGGGGCCGCCGCCCTCGGTCTCCCAGCGCCCGCGCCAGGGCACCGCGTAGTAGGCGGTGTCGCGGTACCAGGTGGTCTGGCAGTGCGCGACGAGCGGCCGCCCCATGGCCTGCTCGGCGAGCAGCCTGCGCACATGCCGGGTCCCCGACCCGAAGCGGTGCTGGAAGACGATCGAGGCGTACGGCCCGCCGGCCGTCCCCCGCGCCGGGCCCTCCTCGTCCTCGACGGCGTCGAAGTCGGCCAGCGACGGCACCGGCGGCTTCTCGCACCAGACCCAGGCCCCGGCCCGCAGCGCGGCGACGGTCTGCGCGCGGTGCAGGGTGGGCGGGGTGCAGATGGTGACGAGGTCGGGCCGCTGTTCCCGGAGCATCCGGTCCAGGTCGGTGTAGGCGTGCGGGATCCCGGCCTCGGCGCTGAAGGACGCGACGGCGTTGGCATCGATGTCAACGGCGGCGACGACCTCGGTCTCGCCCTCCTCGGCGAGCCGGGCGAGCGCCGGGAAATGGGACCCGCGGCCGATCGCACCGGCGCCGACCACGGCGGCCCGGACGCGTCGGCCGGCGAGCGGGGGCAAGGGCTGGAAGGCCCCGGGGTTGGTGGCGGGCGTGGACATGGTCGTGATCAGCACTCCTCCGGGACAGCGAGCGCATGCAGCAAGCGCTTTCCTCCGCTGCAACGTATGCGCCGCCCCCGCAGCAGGTCAACACCGGGAACCCGGAGTCGTCGGACCACTCGTGAAACCTCCGTACGCGGAATCGTCCGTCGGCGGCGAAACCTTCCGCCAGGAATCGTCCGACCGCCGCGACCTCCTCGCATCCGGAGTCACCCGCCGCCGTGAAACCCCTGTGTCGGGCCTGTCACACCGGGACGCTACGCTGCCCCTCACACACACCCGATCACCGCGCGTGGCGATTTGGCGTGTCCTTTGCCCCTCCACGATCAGCACTTGGACTCCGTAACTCCATGTCTTGGTTTGAATCCCTCATCCTCGGACTCGTCCAGGGGCTGACCGAATTCCTCCCCGTCTCCTCCAGTGCGCATCTGCGGCTGACGGCGGCCTTCTCCGGCTGGAAGGACCCGGGCGCGGCCTTCACGGCGATCACGCAGCTCGGCACGGAGGCGGCGGTGCTGATCTACTTCCGCAAGGACGTGGCCCGGATCCTCTCCGCGTGGTTCAAGTCCCTCACGAGCAAGGAGATGCGCCGCGACCACGACGCCCAGATGGGCTGGCTGGTGATCGTCGGCTCCATCCCGATCGGCGTGCTCGGCGTCACCCTCAAGGACGCGATCGAGGGCCCGTTCCGCGATCTGCGCATCACCGCCACGATGCTGATCGTCATGGGCATCGTCATCGGCATCGCCGACCGCCTCGCGGCCCGCGACGAGAACGGCGGCCGGCACCGCGCCCCCAAGCAGCGCAAGACCCTCGTCGACCTCAACGCCAAGGACGGCCTCCTCTACGGCCTCTGCCAGGCGATGGCGCTGGTCCCCGGCGTCTCCCGCTCCGGCGCGACCATCAGCGGCGGCCTCTTCATGGGCTACACCCGTGAGGCGGCGGCCCGTTACTCCTTCCTCCTCGCCATGCCTGCCGTACTGGCCTCCGGCGCCTTCGAGTTGAAGGACGCGGCGGAGGAGGGGCACGTGGCGTGGGGGCCGACGATGTTCGCGACGGTGATCGCGTTCGTGGTCGGTTACGCGGTCATCGCCTGGTTCATGAAGTTCATCTCCCACAAGAGCTTCATGCCGTTCGTCTACTACCGTGTCGCCCTCGGCATCGTCATCATCGCGCTGGTGACGGCTGGCGTACTGAGCCCGCACGCGGCGGAGTCGGCGGGCTGAGCCACCGGGCGCGGCCACCGACATCGCCGGCGCGCCGGCCGCGCCCAACTCGGCGATCTCCTCCCGGCGTTGCCCGTGACCAACCCCATACGGTCTGCGTAGCCGTCCGGTAGCGCAGTGTCAGTCCTTGCCCCTAGGCTGTTCGCATGTCCCCCGATTCCGTGGCCCCTGGTTCCGTGCGGTCCGCTGCCGAGGTGAACGAACAGATCCGGGCACTCTGGCTGCGTGCGGGCGGCTCCCTCTCCACCCAGGAGCGCGAGGAATACGAGCAGTTGGTGGTCGAGTGGGCCGCCGCGATCCGCGACGAGGTCATCGCCGCGGCCTGAGCGTTCCCCGGCCGGGCCCTGGGTGCACCATCACGCCGAAGTCCCGCGCGGGCCTGGGAGAACCACCGAATGTTCCCCGCCTTGTCTCCGCGCCCCTCTTGGCGCCGCCTCCTCCGTGGCCAACACTGAGCCGATGACGCAGCGTGTGGAACTGGCGATCGTGATGGACCGGCTCGCGGTGGACGAGGTGGTCACCGCCTACGCGGTGGCGGTGGACGACGGCGACTGGGAGGCGTACCGGAAGCTGTTCGCCCCGGACGGCCGTGCCGACTACCGGTCAGCCGGAGGGATCGAGGGGAGCGCGGAGAAGGTCGCCGGGTGGCTGGCGGAGAGCATGCGGCTGTTCCCGATGCGGCAGCATCTGATCGTCAACCGGCGGATCCGCTTCGGCGCCCTGGACCAGCACACCGACGACACCGCCCGCGTCCAGGCCGACTACGTCAACCCGATGCGCTTCGCCACGGACGACGACGGCGCGGGCACCTCCTCCACCGCACCGTCCACCGCACCCGACTTCGTGTGCGGCGGGCGCTACGCGTTCGGGCTGCTGCGCACCGACGACGGCTGGCGGCTGACCGAGGTCGTGGTGGAGGAGAAGTGGCGGCGCCTTCCCGAACGGCGTCCGGAAGCCGTGGTCCACTGAGACGGCCCGGACGGCGCCCACTGTGCGAGATCGTCCCCGGGACGCACACTGGAGCGACCAGCGGGTAGGGAGGTGCTGTATGAAGACCTTCGGCGACTGGCTCGCCTCTCCGTGGCGGCGTTCCCTGCTCGCCGCGCTCGCGGGCGCCCTGCCCGTGTTCGCGTTCCCCGCGCCGTCCCTGTGGTGGTTCGCCTACGTCGCGCTCGTCCCCTGGATCCTGCTGATCCGCTCGGCGCCGACCGGACGCCGTGCCGTCCACGACGGCTGGTCCGGCGGCCTCGGGTTCATGCTGGCGGTGCACAGCTGGCTGGTGCCGAGCCTGAGCGTGTTCATCGTGGTCATCGCCGGGCTGCTGGGCGCGCTGTGGGCGCCGTGGGGCTGGCTGGTGCGCCGCTTCCTGGGCGGTGTGCCGTCGCCGCGGCGGGGTGGAGCCGCGCTGCTGGTGCTGCCCTCGGGCTGGCTGATGGTCGAACTCGTGCGTTCCTGGCAGGGGTTGGGCGGCCCCTGGGGACTGCTGGGCTCCACCCAGTGGCAGGTGGAACCGGCGCTGCGGCTCACCTCCGTGGGCGGGGTGTGGCTGCTGAGCTTCCTGGTGGTGGCCGTGAACGTCGCGGTCGCCGTGCTGGTCGCGGTCCGTGAGGTGCGGGTGCCCGCGGTCGCCGGGCTCGTGGCGACCGCCGCCGCGACCTCCGCCGCCTGGGTGTGGTCGCCGCGCCCCGACGTCGACGGCGAGGTGCGCATCGCCGTCGTACAGCCCGGTGTCATCGCGGGCGACGACAGCGGTGTCCGGCGCTTCGACCGCGAGGAGCAGCTCACCCGTCAACTGGCCGGCCGGCACGTCGACCTGATCGCCTGGGGCGAGAGCAGTGTCGGCTTCGACCTCGCCGAGCGGCCGGACCTGGCCCGCCGTATCGCCGCCCTCTCGAAGGAGACCGGCGCCGACATCCTGGTCAACGTGGACGCCGAGCGCTCCGACAGGCCCGGCATCTACAAGAGTTCGATCCTGGTCGGCCCGAAGGGGCTCACCGGTGATCGCTACGACAAGATGCGGCTGGTGCCCTTCGGGGAGTACATCCCGTTCCGCTCGCTGCTCGGCTGGGCGACCTCCGTCGGCAAGGCGGCGGGCGTCGACCGCAGGCACGGCACCGAGCAGGTCGTGATGAGTGTGGGGCACGGGCTGCGGGTCGGGCCGCTGATCTGCTTCGAGACCGCGTTCCCCGACATGAGCCGGCATCTCGCGCAGGACGGCGCGGACGTGCTGCTCGCGCAGTCGTCGACGTCGTCGTTCCAGCACAGCTGGGCGCCCGAGCAGCACGCCACGCTCGCCGCCCTGCGCGCCGCCGAGACCGGCCGCCCGGTGGTCCACGCCACCCTGACGGGCGTCTCCGCGGTCTACGGCCCG
Organism: Streptomyces sp. NPDC090083; assembly: GCF_044747445.1. Lineage (NCBI taxonomy): Bacteria > Bacillati > Actinomycetota > Actinomycetes > Kitasatosporales > Streptomycetaceae > Streptomyces > Streptomyces sp. NPDC090083. The sequence goes on from NZ_JBIVED010000015.1 coordinate 196,557, forward strand.
AGCGGCGAGCGCATCGGCTCCTGGCTCGGCACGGGCGCGAGCACCACCCGGGTCTACGACGTCCCGCTCGCGCACGGCGTCACGCCGTACGTCCGCTACGGCGACTGGCCGGTGCAGGGCTCGCTGCTGGTCCTGGCGCTCGTGTGCGCCGGGGAGGGGATGCGGGCGGTCAGGCTGCGGCGGACCGCTCCGCGACCTCTCGTACCACCCGCTCGCACAGTTCATGAGTCGCCAGCGCGTCCCGGGCGCTGAGCACCTTTCCGGCGCGTACGGCGTCCAGGAAGGCGTGGACGACCTGCTCGATGCCGCGCTGGCGGGCCACCGGCACCCAGTCCCCGCGCCGCCGTACCGTCGGCTGGCCCTTGTGGTCGACGATCTCGGCGAGGTTGAGGACCTGGCGCTTGGTGTCCTGGCCGGACACCTCGAGGATCTCCTCGACGGAGCCGCTGAGCCGGTTCATCACCCCGAGCGCGGTGAAGCCGTCGCCGGAGAGCTGGAGCACGAGGTGGTGCAGCAGGCCGTCCTGGGTGCGGGCGCGCACGGTCACGTCCTCGACCGGGCCCGGCACCAGGAACCGCAGGGTGTCCACGATGTGGATGAAGTCGTCCAGGATCATCGCGCGCGGCTCCTCCGGGAGCCCGATCCGGTTCTTCTGCATGAGGATCAGCTCGCGCGGGTGGTCGAGACACTGCGCGTACCCGGGGGCGTGGCGGCGGTTGAAGCCCACCGCGAGCGACACGCCCCGCTCCTCCGCGAGCCGCACCAGCCGCTCGGATGCGGCGAGTCGGTAGGCGAGCGGCTTGTCGACGTACGTCGGTACGCCCGCCTCCAGCAGCCGGGTGACGATCTCGGGGTGCACGGCCGTGGGCGCGTGCACGAACGCGGCGTCGAGGTCCTGCGCGAGGAGCGCGTCGAGGTCGGTGTGCCGCTGCCCCGCCGGGAGGTGGAGGCCGTCGGCGACCTCGGCGAGGGTGGCGGGTGTGCGGGTCTGCAGGTGCAGTTCGACCCCGGGCAGTCCGCCGAGGACCGGCAGGTAGGCCTTCCGCGCGATGTCACCGAGTCCGATGCAGCCGACCTTCACGGAGCCTCCCTGGCGTGTGACCTGCGATACCTCCCGGAAGCATACGGCGGCTGATATCCGCTGGTGCGGGCGGCCGGAGCGGGCGAGGATGCGGGGATGACCATCGAACGCAGTGAACCGCCGACCACGGCCGACGAACGCACCATGCTGGACGGCTGGCTGGAGTATCACCGGCAGACCCTCGCGTGGAAGTGCGAGGGCCTGTCCGACGAGCAGGTGCGGACGGCTTCCGCGGAGCCGTCCGGTCTGACGCTCATGGGCCTGGTGCGGCACATGGCCGAGGTGGAGCGGAGCTGGTACCGCCGGGTCATGGCGGACGAGGAGCTGACCCCGATCTACTGCACCGACGAGGACCCGGACGGCGACTTCCATCTCACCGGGGCGGACAGCTGGGCGGAGGCGTACGCCACCTGGCAGGCCGAGATCGCGGCGGCGCGGGAGCAGGCGGCCCGGTTCACGCTGGACGACATCTCCCTGGGCAAGCACCGGCGCACCGGCGAGAGCTTCAACCTGCGCTGGATCCACACGCACATGATCGAGGAGTACGCCCGGCACAACGGCCACGCCGACCTGCTCCGTGAGCGGATCGACGGGAGCACCGGCGACTGACGTCCCGTCATCCGGAGCGGGCGGGCACCGTCCGTAAGGGGGCGGAGATCACCCGTGCGGGGCATCATCCGCTCGTCCGCTGTCCCTCACGGGTCCGAAACCAGCAGAGTTGCGCGGGTGCATCGAACGAGGACCACCGCAGCGCTTCTGGTCACCGTGGCTGTCTCGGCCCTCTCCGGCTGTATGACCGTCCAGCGGCCGGCGGCCCCCGCTCCCCCGGCGGCACCGTCCCAGGCGCCGGTGCCGCGACCGGACGGCAGCGCGTCACCGCAGGTCGTGCAGGCCCCGGCACGGGAGGCGCTCGAACTCATCAACCCGTCCCACCGCTCCGGACCGGCCGCCCGTCCCCCGCACCGCGCACCCGTCGCACCTCCGCGCACGGCCCAGGCGCCGGTCCCCCGAGTCCACCCGCAGCCCCGGCCGCAGCCCCATCCGCACCCGAAGCCGCACCACCCCCGGCAGCCGAGCGCGGACATCCCCGACGCGGTCAGGTCGGTGCCCAGGAACACGCAGGACGTCTGCGCCCTCGGCAGGAAGTACGGCGGCTGGCAGCCGGACAGCCCGCAGTCGGTCATCTGCGGTCAGACGTACGGGCGTTGAGACCCCGGACCGGCCCGCGGGGCCCACGGCCGCCGGACAGCCCGGCTCACGACGACCGCCACGACGGCTACGGCCGCTGTCTCGGCGGCCCCCACGACCCGCCCTCGCCCCCGCCCGGGCCCCCGTCCCCCAGCCGCAGCTCCAGCCGGCCGATCGCGGCCCGCACTCCGTCGCCGTAGCCGTCGTCGGCGAGGACCGCGCAGGCGCTGCGGGCCCGGCGGATGTGGGTGCGGGCGGCGTCGGGGCGGTCGAGTTTCACGTAGTCCGCGGCGAGGTTGAGGTGCAGGGAAGGGTAGAAGGCGCGGATCGCGGCCGTCCCTTCCCGACCGGCGTCCGCGACGGCGCCGGGGTCTTTGGAGTCCCGCGCGTGCCGTCCGTCCGTCAGCTCGTCCGCCGCCGACAACGCCCTGAGATCCCAGGCGAGTTCGTCGGTCGGGTCGTCCTGGGTGTCCGCGAGGTAGTGGGCCAGGGTGCAGCGGTGCAGCGGGTCGCCGTCCTCGCCCAGTTCCGCCCACAAGCCGAGCAGCCGCTCCCGGGCCTCCTCGCGGTCGCCGCCGTGGTGCAGCATGACGACCTGTCCGATCCGGGTCAGCAGAGCGTCCGGCGCCGCCTGCTCCTGTCGCTCCGCCACCGTGTCCTCCGCACTCGCCAGCCACCCTGACTGTCCCTGTCGAAGCTAACCGGCGGCACTGACAATCCCCGTCAGGCGGCCCCGGACCGGTCCTGGCGGGTGTCAGCCCAGGTTCGGGATGCGCCAGTCGATCGCGGTGTGGCCCTGCCGGGCGACGGCCTCGTCGATCTGGGTGAAGGGGCGGGAGCCGAAGAACTTCTTGGCCGACAGCGGGGAGGGGTGGGCGCCCTTGACCACGACGTGGCGCTCCTCGTCGATCAGGGGGAGCTTCTTCTGCGCGTAGTTCCCCCACAGGACGAAGACGGCCGGGTCGGGGCGCTCGGCGACCGCGCGGATCACCGCGTCCGTGAACTTCTCCCAGCCCTTGCCCTTGTGGGAGTTGGCCTCGCCGGAGCGGACCGTGAGCACCGCGTTGAGCAGCAGGACGCCCTGCTGGGCCCACGGCATCAGATAGCCGTTGTCCGGGACCGGGAGGTCCAGCTCCTCCTTCATCTCCTTGTAGATGTTCCGGAGGGAGGGCGGGGTCCTGACGCCGGGGCGGACCGAGAAGCACAGGCCGTGGCCCTGGCCCTCGCCGTGGTACGGGTCCTGGCCGAGGACCAGCACCTTCACCTGGTCGTAGGGCGTCGCGTCCAGCGCGGCGAAGACCTCCTCGCGCGGCGGGTAGACGGGACCCTTCGCGCGCTCCTCCTCGACGAACTCGGTCAGCTCCTTGAAGTAGGGCTGCTGAAGCTCGTCGCCCAGGACCCCGCGCCAGGACTCGGGGAGCATGGAGATGTCGGTCACGTCAACTTCCTTACGGTGTGCGGCGACTGCGATGCGGACGACCGCGCGGTGCGGTCGCCTCCATGCCCCAGAACCTACAGGCGGCCACTGACAACGGGGGCCGGAAGCCGGGTCACCAGCTGGTCTTGCGGTACAGCTCCCACATCATCATGATCGTCGACGGGTCGAGGGACTGCTCGCCGCCGGAGATGTCGTCGCTCGCGGCGACGTACTGCCGGCCCTGCCACAGCGGCAGCAACCGTGCGTCGTCCACCAGGATCTGCTGCGCGTCCTCGAACTCCTTGACCACGTCGGCCCGGTCGCTCTCCCGGCGGGACTCGGGCAGCAGCACGTCGGTGATCCTGGTCGACGGGTAGGGCGTGCCGAGCGCGTTCTGCTGCCCCACGAAGGGCGCGATGAAGTTCTCGGCGTCGGGGAAGTCCGGGGACCAGCCGCGCCCGAACACCGGGTACTCGCCCTTCTGGTAGCCCGTCACGTACGTCTTCCAGGGGCGGCTCTTCAGAGTGATCGTGAAGAGCCCGGAGTCGTCCAACTGCCGCTTGAGTTCCCGGAATTCGAGGGCGGTCTCGGAGCCGTAGCGGTCGCTGGTGTACCAGAGGGTGAGGGGGACGCGCTGGTGGATGCCCGCGTCGGTGAGGAGTTTGCGGGCCTTGGGGACGCTGGGGTCGCCGAAGTCGTCGAAGAAGGCGGTGGTGTGGCCGGTGAGGCCCTTGGGGACCATCGAGTAGAGCGGGTCCACGGTGTCGCGGTAGATCTTGTGGGTGATCGCCCCGCGGTCGACGAGCTGGGCCACGGCCTTGCGGACGGCGAGGTTGCCCGCCCAGCGGTCCTTGGGGTTGAACACCAGGTAGTTGATGTCGGTGCCGGAGCCGTCGACCAGTTGCAGGGTTCTGGACGCGCGGCCCTGGAGGGTGATGATGTCGTCGGCGCCGAGGCCCCGGTAGGTGACGTCGATCTGCTTGTCCCGCAGTGCCTTCACCATGGTGGCGGAGTCCTGGAAGTAGCGGATCGTCACCGCGTCGTTCTCCCGCTGGGCGAAGCCCTGGTAGCGGTCGTTGCGCACGAGCCGGGCCTGTTTCCCGTCGTCGTACGACTTCAGGGTGTACGGCCCGGAGCCGAAGACCTTGCCGTCCTCGCGGAGCGAGTGACCGGGGTAGTCGTCGGGGTCGACGATCGACATGGCGGGGGTGGCGAGCACGAACGGGAAGGTGGCGTCGGGCTTGTTGAGGTGGAAGACGACGTCGCGGTCGCCGTCCGTCTCCACCCGGTCGAGGCTGCCGAGCAGTCCGGCGGGTCCGCCCGCCACGTTGATCTGGCGGATGCGGTCGATGGAGTGCTTGACGGCCTGCGCGTCGAGCCGGTCGCCGTCGGCGAACCTCATGCCGGCGCGGAGTTCGCAGCGGTACGTGGTGTTCGAACCGTCCGTGAAGCGGCAGGACCTGGCCGCGTCCGGCTCCGGTGCGGTCGCGCCGGACGGGTAGGCGAGCAGCGTCTGGTAGATGTTCCGGAACAGCTCCCAGGAGCCGTCCCAGGACGCGGCCGGGTCGAGGGTGCTGGGGGCGCTGGTGGTCCCGACGACGATGGGTCCGCGGTCGTCGGAGTTCCCGTTCGAGAACACTCCGCATCCGGCCGCGAGGGATATCGACGCGATGGCCGCGCCCGCCCGCAGGCCTCGGTTCCGGTTGAACACGCGCTCGCTCCTCGATCCGCCGTACCAAGGGTCGGCAGACCGTACCGCAGTTCCGCGGCCTGGAACGGTGGTTCGGAAGAGGCTGTTGAGCAGGGATTTCATGACGACGTTGTCATTCGGCCGCGCGCGTTCTTTGTCCCGACACGGGCGCCGGTTCCGTCAAGGGAACAGTGAACGGACCGGCGCCCGGGCGGAGTCGGTCAGCCGACTCCGGCGTTGAGGAGGATGCCGCCGTCGACGACGAGGGTCTGGCCGGTGATCCACTCGGACTGGTCCGAGGTGAGGAACGCGGCGGCGCCGCCGATGTCGGACGGGACGCCGAGCCGGGCCAGCGGGTAGGAGGCGGCGGCCTCCGCCTCGCGGCCCTCGTACAGGGCGGCGGCGAACTTGGTCTTCACGACCGCGGGGGCGATCGAGTTGACCCGTACGCCGGGCGCGAACTCGTGCGCCAGCTGGAGGGTCAGGTTGACCATCGCGGCCTTGCTGACGCCGTACGCGCCGATGAACGGCGAGGCGGAGATCCCGGCGAGGGAGGCGATGTTGACGATGGCGCCGCCGTTGTCCTTCTGCCAGGCGTGCCAGGTCTTCTGGGCGAAGCCGAGGGCCGAGATGACGTTGGTCTCGAAGACCTTGCGGGCGACGTTCAGGTCGAGGTCGGCGATGGGGCCGAACACCGGGTTCGTACCGGCGTTGTTGACCAGGTAGTCGACGCGGCCGAAGGCCTCCATGGTGCGCGCGACGACGACGGCCTGGTGGGCCTCGTCGTGGGCCTTGCCCGCGACGCCGATGACGCGGTCGGCGCCGAGGGATTCGACGGCCTCCTTGAGGGCTTCCTCGCTGCGGCCGGTGATGCAGACCCGGTCGCCGCGGGCGAGCAGCGCCTCGGCGACGCCGTAGCCGATGCCCCGGCTGGCGCCGGTGATGACGGCGACCTTGCCGGAGAGTTCGGGGAGTTCAGGCTGTTCGGTCATGGTTGCGTGTTCCCTAGTTGAGCGGTCCGCCGGCGACGTACAGCACCTGGCCGGAGACGAACCCGGCCGCCTCGTTCGTGAAGAAGGCGACGGCGTTGGCGATGTCGTCGGGCTCACCGACGCGCTGCACCGGGATCTGGGTGGCGGCGGCGGCCTTGAAGTCGTCGAAGCCCATGCCGACGCGGGCGGCGGTGGCCGCGGTCATGTCGGTGGCGATGAATCCGGGGGCGACCGCGTTGGCCGTGATGCCGAACTTGCCCAGCTCGATGGCGAGGGTCTTGGTGAAGCCCTGGAGACCGGCCTTGGCGGCGGAGTAGTTGGCCTGGCCACGGTTGCCGAGGGCGGAGGACGAGGAGAGGTTGACGATCCGGCCGAAGCCCGCGTCGACCATGTGCTTCTGGACGGCCTTGGTCATCAGGAAGGAGCCGCGCAGGTGGACGCCGAGGACGGTGTCCCAGTCGGAGGCGCTCATCTTGAAGAGGAGGTTGTCGCGGAGCACGCCCGCGTTGTTGACGAGGATCGTCGGGGCGCCCAGCTCGGCGACGATGCGCGTGACGGCGGCCTCGACCTGGGCCTCGTCGGAGACGTCGGCGCCGACCGCGAGGGCCTTGCCGCCGGCCGCGGTGATCTTCTCCACGGTGTCCTTGCAGGCGGCCTCGTCGAGGTCGATCACGGCGATGGCGTGGCCCTCGGCCGCCAGGCGTACGGCGGTGGCGGCGCCGATGCCCCGCGCCCCGCCGGTGACAATCGCGACCCGCTGCTCAGTGGTGGACATTGCTGGCTCTCCTCGCCCTTGAGAAAATCTCGCCCTCGCGGCCCGCTGGTGAGCGACCGCTTAGTACCTTCGGCCTACGTGACGCTAGAAGCCCTGGCACTCGGTGTCAACGTGCGCGTGGCCCGGTGTGATCCATTACCTCACCAGCAGGTCGAGCAGGCGCTCCGTCTCGGCCGCCGGATCGACGGTGAGACCGGTGTGCACGGGCCCCGGCTGGACCACCGTGGACCGGGGCGCGATCAGCCACCTGAACCGCCGTCCCGCGTCGTCCGAAGCCGCCTGCCCGGCCGCCGCACCTCCCGCGCAGACGCCTTCCACGGCGCCGAGCGCGGCCCTGATCCCGGCCACGTCGGCGTGCGGGTCGAGAGCGAGCAGCCGCGCCTCGTCCAGATGGGTGCGGGCGCCGACGTAGGACCGGGCGCGGCAGTAGACGAGCACGCCCGCGTTGACGCACTCGCCGCGCTCGATGCGCGGTACGACCCGGAGGAGGGCGTACTCGAAGACGTCCCGGGTGTTCGCCTCGCTCGGGCGGATGATGTGGCGCTCGGTCACTGGAGTCCCTTGATGCGCTCGTGGAGGGAGGGCACGCGCGCGAGGAGGGGTGCCGCGTACGCCTCACGGAGGAGGTCGGGGGTGTCGAAGCCGGGTTCGCCGGCCAGCCAGGCGTCGGGGATCTCGGCGGTGACCTCGGCGAGGAGTTCCGCGGTGACCCGCGGTGCCAGGGTCTCGGCGGCCGTCGCGACGTCCGGGGTGAAGCGGGCGAGGGTGTGGTCGGCGGCGTCGTAGGGGCGGGCCGCGGAGGCCTGGGCGCCGGGCCAGTTGTGGTGCCAGATCATGGTGGCGCCGTGGTCGATGAGCCACAGGTCGCCGTGCCACATCAGCAGGTTGGGGTTGCGCCAGGAGCGGTCGACGTTGTTGACGAGGGCGTCGAACCAGACGATCCGGCCGGCCTCCTCGGGGCTCACGGTGAAGGCGAGCGGGTCGAAGCCGAGGGCGCCGGACAGGAAGTCCATGCCGAGGTTGGTGCCGCCGCTGGACCTCAGCAGTTCCTGGACCTGCTGGTCGGGTTCGCCGAGGCCGAGCACCGGGTCGAGGTCGAGGGTCACGAGCCGTGGCACCCGGAAGCCGAGCCGCCGTGCCAGCTCCCCCACGACGACCTCGGCGACGAGCGTCTTGCGGCCCTGTCCCGCGCCGCTGAACTTCATGACGTACGGCGCGAGGTCGTCGCCCTCGACCAGCCCCGGGAGCGAACCGCCCTCACGCAGGGGCGTGATGTAACGGGTCGCGATGACTTCTTTGAGCATCGCCCCAGATTACTGGTGCCGTGTCGGGCTTACCGGCGCCTGGTCAGGCCTTATGTGCGGCCGACAGCGGAACGACAGGGACGTTTTACGCGTTCCTGATCTCGATCAGGCCAAGCTCACGGCACCGTCTGAACGACGGTCGCCCGCACGTCGTACCCCTTTGCGAACCCACACATGCTTCCCATGGAAGGAACGTCAGCATGACCAGCGAATCGTTCGAACCCGTCACCACGCCGTCCCGTCGCACCGCGTTGGCGGCGGTCGGCGCGGCGGGACTCGCCGTCGCGCTGACCGCGTGCTCGTCCGACAGCGACTCGTCGTCGGGCTCGTCGAGCTCCAAGGACTCGGGCTCCGGCGACACGGCCGGCTCTTCCACCGCCCAGGGAGACGCCGGCGGCACCGAACTGGCGAAGACCTCCGACATCCCCGAGGGCGGCGGCAAGATCTTCGCCAGCCAGGGCGTGGTCGTCACCCAGCCGACGGCGGGCACCTACAAGGCGTTCTCGTCGAAATGCACCCACCAGGGCTGCGCGGTGAGCAGCATCAGCGGCGGGGCCATCGTCTGCCCGTGCCACGGCAGCGAGTTCTCCGTCACCGACGGCAGCGTCAAGAAGGGCCCGGCTACCCAGGGTCTGCCGGCCGAGCAGATCTCCGTGTCCGGGGACTCGATCACGCTGGCGTGACGGCCGATCGCTGACGTGACGGTCAGCCCTGGCCCGCTCCGCCGGATCGTTCGAGGCAGTGCAGCACCTCGTCCGTGGTCGCGACCGTAGCGACCAATGCGAGGGTGTTGCGGATCATCGCGGGGGTGTACTCCGAGGGCACCCCCGCGATGGCGTCACCGGGGACGACGACGGTGTAGCCGCGGTTGACGGCGTCGAACACGGCGTTGGGAACGGCCACGTTGGCCGAGACGCCGGTGACGATCAGCGTGCGGCAGCCCAGGTTCCGCAGCAGCGCGTCGACATCGGTGCCCTGGATCGGCGACAGACCGTGCAGCCGTCGTACGACGATGTCCTCCTCGGCGACCTCGATCGGGGGCGCCACGCGGACCGCCGCGGTGCCCGACAGCTGCTGGACGGGCAGGCGTTCGGCGGCGCGGAACAGCCGGGCGTTGTGGTTCGCGCCCCGGCCGTCGGGCCGGCGTTCGGCGATGGCGTGGATCACCTGGACCCCGCTCCCGTGCGCGGCGGCGACCAGCCGGGCGACGTTCGCCAGCGCGCCCGACTGCCGTGCGGCCAGGGCGAGTTCGGGCAGTGCGCTGTCCGGTCCGACCACTCCCTCTTGACATTCGACGGTCAGCAGGACAGTGCTCACCGTGTCGAGGATCTCACCGAGTTGTGCGTGCGACGGCATGGCACTCCCTTGTCGTCGACGGCCGGGGCGGGTGACAGTAACGAGCATCGTGTGCGGACGGAAGACGGCCGGCGGTTTTCCCGAGCCCTGTTCTGACGTACCGTCAGATGCGGCTGCCCGCCGCGTGTTCCGTAGCCGAAGGGGATCGCATGACCGCCACTCAGCGCCGAGGCCGGAAGATCATGATGACACCCGGGGAACTGGACGAGTTCCTCGCCGCCGAGCGCACCTGTCGCGTCGCGACCGCCTCGGCGGACGGCGCGCCGCACGTCAGCCCGCTCTGGTTCGTGTGGGACGGCACCTCGTTGTGGCTGTACTCGATCACCCGCAGCAAGCGCTGGGCCGACCTGCGCCGCGACCCGCGCGTCGCCGTGGTGGTCGACGGCGGCCACGCCTACGACGAACTGCGGGGCGTCGAGCTGTCCGGGACCGTCGAGTTCGTCGGCGAGGCCCCGCGCACCGGCGAGCCGCACCCCGAACTCGTCGCCGTGGAGAAGCTGTTCGCGCAGAAGAACTTCGGCCTGGACGCGATGCCCTACGACGGACGGCACGCGTGGATACGGCTGACGCCGGACACCCTCGCCTCCTGGGACTTCCGCAAGCTGGCCACACTGTAGGGCAGTTGGCGAGTGCGTCTCAGGCGACGGTCTCCGCCGCCGACCGCAGTGCCTCGACCGCCGCGCGGATGGACGGGCGGCGGTCGGCGTCGGCGCGCCAGACGACGTAGACATGGCGGCGCACCCGCTGCTTCAGCGGGACGGTGACGACCCCGGCGGGCATCGGGTGGCGGCCCAGCAGCGGAGCGACGCACACACCCAACCCGGCCGCCACCAGGCCCAGTTGCGTGTGGGTCTCGGCGGCGCGGTGGCCGATGATCGGTTCGATGCCCCGGGAGCGGAGCGTGAACATCAGCCACTCGTGACAGAACTCGCCCTCGGCCCACGTGATCCACTCGTCGTCGGCGAACTCCCCGAGGTCCACCTCGTCCCGCCCGGCCAGCGGATGGTCCGCGGGCATCGCCACGTCGGCGGGATCGTCCAGGATCGGCGCCTTGACCAGGCCGTCCGGGAGCGGCATCGGCTTGTTGTACCAGTCGAGGACGACCGCGAGATCGAGATCGCCGCGCACGACGCCCGCGATGCCGCGCTCCGGTTCCTGCTCGGTGGAGCGGACGCGCAGGGCGGGGTGGCGGGAGCGGAGGGCGGCGAGTGCGGCGGGGAACAGGCCGCGGGCGGCGGTCGGGAACGCGGAGATCCGCAACTCGCCGACGACCTGGCCGCGTTGGGCCTCCAGGTCGGACTGGGCCAGCTCCACCTGGGAGAGGATGCGCCCCGCGTGCTCCGCGAGCAGGCGGCCCGCGTCGGTGAGCCGCACCCCCCGCCCGTTCTTCGCGAGCAGCTGCTGCGCCACCTCCCGCTCCAGCTTGGCCATCTGCTGCGAGACGGCCGAAGTCGTCACGTGCAGCGCCTCGGCCGCGCCGCTGACCGAGCCGTGCCGGGCGAGGGCGTCCAGGGTGCGCAGGCGCTCCAGATTCAACATGTAAGCGATCCTACGAGATACCGGGGGCGAAATCTCGCTTGTGCTACGAGGTCAGGAGCAGGATCTTGGTGCCCATGACCACCGTCACGACCTCGGCCTCAGCCGCCCCGGACACCACCGCTCCCCTCCCCCGCCGCACGCTCGACTGGCGGCTGCGGTTCGGGGCGCTCTCCCTCATCTGGGGCTTCAGCTTTCTGCTCATCAAGGTGGGCACGCACGGCTACGCACCCTTCCACGTCACCCTCGGGCGGCTGCTGTTCGGTACGGCGGTGCTCGCGGCGGCGATGGCGGTGAAGCGGGAGCGGCTGCCGCGCGGCGGGCGCACCTGGGGCCATCTGACGGTCGCCGCGTTCCTGCTCAACGCCCTGCCGTTCTCCCTCTTCGCCTACTCCGAGCTGACGATCCCGTCCACGCTCGCGGGCATCTGCAACGCGACCTCGCCGCTCTGGGGCATGGCGCTCTCCCTGGTCGCCCTCTCCGAGGACCGCCCGACCCGCGTCCGCGTCGCCGGTCTCGGCCTCGGCTTCCTGGGCGTCCTCACGGTCCTCGGCGCCTGGCAGGGCTTCAGCGGCCTGGACGCCCGAGGCACGGCGATGGCCCTGCTGGCCTCGCTCTGCTACGCGATCGGCTGGATCTACGTCCGCCGCACACTGGCGGGTACCGGGTCGTCGCATCTCTCCATGACCGGGGCCCAGTTGCTGCTGGCGACCGTCCAACTGGCCTTGATCACACCGCTGTTCGCGCCGATGCCGACCCGCTTCCCGGTCGTGCCCCTCCTGGCGATCGTCGCCCTGGGCGCCCTCGGAACGGGCCTGGCCGTCCTCCTCCAGTACGGCCTGGTCGCCGAAGTCGGGCCCACCACCGCCCAGATGGTCACCTACTTCATCCCGGTCATCGCCACGGCGGCGGGCGTCGCGATCCTGGGCGAGTCGCTGACCTGGTCCACTCCGGTGGGAGCGGTGATCGTGCTGGCGGGCGCGGCGCTCACGCAGGTGCGGGCGCGGGGGAAGCGGTAGGGGCGGCCGGGCCTGTGCGGGGCCGGGCGGGGCGGGGGCGTCAGGCGTGGCCGACGCGTCCGCCCCCTTCCCGAGTCCCGCAGTGACCGGCCTCAGACGTAACCGCGCACCGGCGCCCGGCCGCTCGCGGAAGCGATCGCCCCGGCGAGCCGTCCGGTCTCCTCGGCCGTCAGGGTCGAGACGGTGACGCGGATGCCCGGCGGCGCGCTCATCCGGAAGCGGGCACCCGGGGCCACCGCCCACCCCGCGTGGAGGAGGCGGGAGACGGCACCGGTCTCGTCCGGTACCGGGATCCAGACGTTGAGGCCGCTGGTTCCGTGGGCCGTGATCCCGCGTCCGGCGAGCGCGGTGATCAGCGCGTCGCGGCGGGCGGCGTACGCGGCGGCCACCGCCGGGGTGTCGACCGCCCCCTCGGCCCACAGGCGGGCCACCGCGCGCTGGGTGACGCGGGTGACCCAGCCCGGCCCCAGACGCTGGCGGCCACGGACGCGGTCGAGGGTGACGGCGTCGCCGGTGAGCACGGCGAGGCGCAGGTCGGGGCCGTAGGCCTTGGCGGCGGAGCGGACGAAGGCCCAGGTGCGGGTGGTGCCGGCCAGGGGGTGGAGCGGCTGGTCGACGATGCCGTGGCCGTGGTCGTCCTCGATCAGCAGGGTCTCCGGGTGGCCGCGGAGCACGGACCGCAGGGCACGCGCGCGCGTGCCGCTCACGACGGCTCCGGTCGGGTTCTGCGCCCGGTCGGTGACGACCAGGGCCCGTGCGCCGGCCTCCAGCGCGGCGCGCACATCGTCCGGGAGCGGCCCCTCGTCGTCGACGCGGACGGGGGTCACGCGCAGGCCGAGCGCGGGGACGAGGTCGAGGAGGCTGCCCCACCCGGGATCCTCCACGGCGACGGTGTCCCCGGGCTTGAGGTGCGCGGCGAGGACGCGCTCGATGGCGTCGAGGGAGCCGGAGGTGACGGCCACGGGGCCGGGCGGCACACCGTCCGCGTCCAGTTCGGCGCGGGCGATACGGGCCAGTTCCGGTTCGACCGGGTCGTCGCCGTACAGGACCGGCTGCCGGTCGGCCTGTTCGGCGGCGAAGGTGAACGCCCCGGCCAGGGACGGCAGGAGCGCCGGATCCGGGTTGCCGTGCGAGACGTCGAGCACGCCCGCCGGCACGTCGACCCGGATGTGCTCGCGCCCGGTCGTGGCCGGCTTCGGCCGCACCCGGCTGCCCCGGCGCCCGGCGGTCTCGATGACCCCGCGCTCCCGCAGCGTCCGGTACGCCGCCGCGACCGTATTGGGATTCACCCCCAGCTCGACCGCCAACTCCCGCATGGGTGGCAGCGGTTGCCCCGGCTCCAGCTCCCCCGAACCCACCGCACGCTCGACGTCCGCCGCGATGTCTGCTGCGCGTCGCCCTTCGATCCGATATCCTCCTAGCACAAAGCAGATTATGCACTAGTGCAAAACAATTCGCAACCCGACGATGACAACCCGCCGATCACGGCCCCGCGCCGGACACCGCACCCGGCCACCAGGCACCGCACCCCGCGCGCCGGGCGGACCGATCGGACCGAGCAGAAGCAAGGGAGAGCACCATGCAGGGGACTGCCACGCAGCCGACGCCACAGCCCGCCGCCTACACGCCGACCGACCGGACCGTCCCCACCCGCTCCGCCGAACGGGCCTCGTACGACAAGGAGTTGGTGCACGCGATACTCGACGAGGCCTACGTCTGCCACCTCGGCTTCGTGCGGGACGGCGTGCCGGTGGTGCTGCCCACGCTGTACGGGCGGGTCGGCGAGCGGCTGTACGTGCACGGGTCGACGGGCGCGCGTCCGCTGCGCATGACGGGGCAGGCTGACCCGGGGCTGCCGGTGTGCCTGACGGTCACGCACGTGGACGGTCTGGTGCTGGCCCGTTCGGCGTTCCACCACTCGATCAACTACCGCTCGGTGGTGGTGCACGGCATCGCGCGCCAGGTGACGGACCCCGAGGAGAAGCGGACGGCGCTGGACGCGCTGGTCGACCATGTCGTACCGGGCCGCTCGGCGGACTCGCGGCCGGCGAACAAGAAGGAACTGGCCGCCACCATGGTGATCCGCCTCGACCTCGACGAGGTCTCCGCGAAGCTCCGCACCGGTGGCGCGAACGACGACCCCGAGGACCTGGACCTCCCCCACTGGGCCGGAGTGGTCCCCCTCCAGCCGTCCTACGGCACCCCGCTCCCGAACGACGACCTGACCCCGGGCATCGAACTCCCCGGCTACCTCGCGGAGTTGTGATGCTCGTCCACCCCTGGGACGCACCCCTGGACGACGCGGAGTGGCAACACTGGCTCACCACGCACGACTTCGGCCAGCTCGCCGTCAACGGCCCGCCCGGCGAACCGCCGTTCGTCCAGCCCCTGCACTTCTTCCACGACCCGGAGCGCGGCGAGGCCGTCATCCATCTCGCCCGCGCCAACCCCCTGTTGCCCGCGCTGGCGGCGGACCCGCAGGTGATCCTCAGTGTCGTCGACGACTACGCCTTCGTCCCCGGCCCCTGGCAGGCGGACCCGGACGGCCCGCCGGAGGACGGCGTACCCACGAGCTTGTACGCGGCGGTCCAACTCCGGTGCACCGCCCACCTGGTGGCCGACCCCTCCGAGCTGGCGGCCCTGCTCAACCGCCAGGTCGGGCACTTCCAGCCCGAGGGCGGTTCCTCGACGGTCGCGCCGGGCGAGGCGCCGTACGGCAGGCTGCTGTCGGGGATCCGGGCGGTGCGGCTCGAAGTGACCAGTGTGCGGGCGAAGTTCAAGTACGCGGGCAAGCGGGCGGCCGGGGTCCGGGACCGCATCGCGGCGGGGCTCGCGGAGCGGGGCGGCCCCCGGGACGCGGCGGCGCGGGAGCATCTGCTGCGGCGGGACGGGGCCGGACCTGCCGCGGCTGCGGAGTAAGGGCTGACTGGGGCCGATCTCGCGGGAGGCCTCGGGGGTCCTCGCCCGCCTTCTCGGACGGACGGAGGCAGGCGGAGGCGGCCGGCCGGGCGGGGAGGCTAGGCAGCCGTGCCGCGGCGGGAGAGTTCCCGTTCGGGGCCGCCGCTGGCCACCGGTTCGCCGGAGCCCTTCGTCGGGGTCGAGGACTGGGCGATGAACGCGCCCAGCAGGACCACCGCTCCCCCGATGATCTGCGGCGCGGAGAGGTGTTCGCCGAGGAGGACCCAGGCCAGGACGGTCGCGATGACCGCTTCGAGGCAGGCGACGACGCCCGCGACCTGCGGGGAGAGACGGCGGACGGAGACGACTCCGGTGACGTACGCCAGGACCGTGGCGACCAGGACGATCCAGGCGAGCAGGACGGCGGCCGGCACGGTGGTGCCGTTCATGGGGGCGTCGCCCGCGAGGAGCGACCAGTCCATGGTCCAGGGCCGGGTCACGGCGGTGAGGACGAGGGCGCCGACGAGCAGGCCGTACGCGATCACGCCGAGCGGGTCGGGAGCCCCGTCGCCCGCGTCGCTGCCCTGGTCGGACAGGACGAAGTAGCCGACCTGGCAGCAGGCGGCACCGAGCGCGAGCAGCAGTCCCACGGCGTCGAAGCTCAGGCCCGCCCACACCTCGACGACACAGGCGAGTCCCCCGGCCGCGAGGACCACACCGAGCGCGGCGGCCCGGGTGACCGGGCGCCGCTGCACGAACCGCACCCAGCCGAGCACGAGGGCAGGCGCGAGGTATTCGACGAGCAGGGCGACCCCCACGGGTATCCGGGATATCGCGGCGAAGTAGCAGGCCTGGACACCGGCCACGGCGAGCAGCCCGAAGCCGAGGAGCAGCGCGGGACGACGGCGGACGAGCGCACGGTGCCGTACGGCGAGGGGCAGCATCACGAGGGCCGCGCCCGCCACGCGGAGCCACACCACGTGCAGCGGGTCGAGCCCCGCCTCGATCAGCGGCTTCGCCGCGACCCCGGACCCGCCGAAGGCCAGAGCGGACCCGAGCGCCAGGCCCAGCCCGACTCCCTTGCCGCCTCCGGCCACACTGCTCTCAGACGTATGCACGGGCACATGATGACAGGGGATGACAGCAGCGTCATCCCCGTTGACACCTGTCTCAGGGCGTGGACGGGACCTGCCGGGCTCAGCAGCCCGTCTCGCCGCCTCCGACGTACTCGTCCAGGCGCCCCTCGATCCAGATCAGCACCTCGGGGGACTCGATGCCCGCGCGGTGGAGGACCTCGACCGCGCGGGACTCCGGGTCCGCGACGATCGCGGCGAGGAGGTCGATGCCGCGGGCCCGGTCGCCGTCGCGGAGCTCGGCGCGCTCGCAGGCGTACTCCAGGGCGTCGGCGGCCAGCGGCGACCAGCCCTCCACCGCGGGGACCACGGGGATCGCGCCGGAGTCCTCGACCGTGCCCTGCCAGCGGAGGCCGTAGCCGATGCTGCGCTGGACGAGGTAGCCGAAGAGGCGGGCGATCTGCGGGCCGTCACCGAAGACGGCGCGTGCCTCGGGGTCGGACTCCAGGAGGCTGTGCAGCAGGTGGGCCGTGTCGATGTGCCGGTCCCCGTCCCGCAAGGCCCGGCGGCGCGCACCGGCGATCACCGCCGCCAGCTCTGCGTCGAGTCTGGCATCGTTGTCCGCGCGGTGGATTCCTTGCTCACGGGCCGACTGCCTGGGGATACGGGGTTGCACTCTCTTACCCCATCAGCCCCCCGCGTCGAGGGCATCCCCGGAGGGAAGCATTTCGGCGTCCCACACAAAGTGGACCCAGGGCGACGAAATCTCCTCCTTACGGATGAGATCACGCCCGTCGGGCCCGAGAGGCGCGCGCCGCCTCGCCGCGCGCCCCGTTCGCAACCGCGCCGCACCCGGCGTACGTCCTTCGCGAACGTGGAGAGCACGTGCTGGCTGGTGGCGTTGCCGGCGGTCGACGGCAGGCAGTACGTGTACCGGGTGTACGCCCCGGAGGACGCACTGCTCGCGGACCTGTTCTGGGACGCCTGGCACTGCCACGACGAGAGCACCCACCCGCGCGCGTGGGACCTGTTCGACGCGGCGCTCATACGACGGATGAGCTGAGCCGCGCGGGCGCGGCCCGCGCGGACAATTCCTGACGGTTCATCAGTATTGAATGTTGCGCGTCCTCCGGCTACGTTCCGCGACACCGTAGCCCGATACGAAGAGGTGGTCGCATGGCCGAAATCAGCGCGGAGGCCCGCATCGAGGCCCCGGCCGAGAAGGTGTGGACTCAACTCACGGACTGGTCCGCGTACGGCGAGTGGAACGCGACCCACACCAACTTCCCCAAGGGCGGCCCGGACGTCCTCGCGGTGGGCGGGACCTTCCAGGAGAACATGAAGCTGATGGGCTTCCCCGCCGAGGTGGAGTGGACCATCGAGGAGGTGGAACCGGCCCGGGTGTTCGCCATCCGAGGCAAGGGCCCGATGGCCGTGAACGTCGCCACGCGCTACACGCTCACGCCCGACGGCGACGCCACGACGGTCCGGATCGACGGTGAGTTCACTGGTGCGGCGGTGTCGTTGATGGCGGGCAAACTGAAGGACTCGGGTACGGCTGCCCTGAACGAGTCGCTGCGCAAACTGGCCGGGCTGGTGGCCTGAGGAACGCGCCGGGGCACCGCAGGAACGGGAACGCGCAGAGGGAAGGCGCCCCACGGAAGGTCCGTGAGGCGCCTTGACCTGCCACCTCTTCCGACCCGGAGGACATCAGTCCTCGTCGGCCAGAATCAGGTACAGCTTCTTGCGGGCGTCGTTGATGACGGACAGCGCCTTCTCGCGCTGCTCCTTGCTGCCGGTCTTCCAGACCTGGCCGAAAGCCTCCATCAGACCGAAGCCGGCCTGGCGGATCTCGCTCAGGGCCTCCCAGTCGACACCGCGGGAAGCCTCTTCCCAAGGCGCGTCCGGGCCTTCCTCGGCGGCGGTACGGCCGGCCTCGGTGAGGGCGAAGAGCTTCTTGCCGCCCTCCGACTCACTGGCGATCAGGCCCTCGTCCTCCAGCAGCTGCAGGGTGGGGTAGACCGAGCCGGGGCTCGGCTTCCACGCGCCGCCGCTGCGCTCGGCGATCTCCTGGATCATCTCGTAGCCGTGCATCGGCCGGTCCTTGAGGAGGGCCAGGATCGACGCGCGTACGTCGCCGCGCCGCGCCCTGCCGCCCCTCGGGCCGCCGCGCCCTCGTCCGCCCCAGGGGCCGGGACCGAAGCCCGGGCCGAATCCGGGGCCTCCGCCGGGACCGCCCGGGCCGCCGGGCCCGAAGGGACCGAAAGCCCCGCGCCGCCCCTCGGGGCCACCCCGGCCGCGCCGGGAGAAGCCGTCCTGCCCATGTCCACGCTCGTATCCGTGGGTACGCATCGCAATCACTCCATTCCATCGTTGATCTGTCGCGATGCGTCAACGATATATCGGAACTGTTCGGATGACAACCCCCGTCCCGCGCTCCCGCCCAGAAGGACTTCGAACCGCTTCGAAATGCTCCCCACGCCGTCCGCCCGGCCCGTTGACTGGCGATGACAGCCCGACGACCGACCAGGGAGAACGTGATGAGGACGATGTGGAAGCGCGCGGGCATCGCGGCACTGCTGACCGCCGTGATGACCGGCATCGTGACCCCGGCGGCGTCGGCCGCCCCCATGCCGTGGGAGACCAGCACGGTCACCCCGCTGTGCGGGAACCCCTGCTACCAGTAGGACCGCTCCGGTGGGGAGGCCGGCGACACCCTCGCCCACGGCTCACCCCACCGCGCCCTCACCCCCGGCGGCGCCTGACGCTCCAGTCGAAGGCGCCCCGGCACACCGTGGCGCCGGTGGCGTCCGTGATCTCCGCCCGGGTGGCGAAGCGGGCCCGGTCGGTCTCGCCCGACAGCAGCGGGCGCAGCGCGGCGCGGGCCTCGGTGTCCAGGTGGCAGACGGCGCGGAGCCGGCCGCGGGCCGGGGCCAGGAACTCCAGGGACGCGGACGCGCCGAGAGGGACGATCCCGTCGACGTCCCCTGGGGTCTCGCTCGCCGCGATGATCGCGCCCAGGCCGGCCGCGTCCAGCAGGGCGACGAGGCCGCTGGAGTGCAGGGAGCCGATGACGTTGGTCAGCGCCTCCGGGACCTCGGCGGTGATCTCGGCTTCGCCGTCGGCGGCCCGCACCACCTGGATACCGGCGGTGCGGTGGGCCGGAACGGGCTCCAGCAGGGTGCGGGCCAGTGCCGTGACGTCCATGGGCGCAGCCTCGCACGCGGTGGCGGCGCCGGAGGGGGCTCGCCGCGACCGTGCGGGGAAGTCCCGGTGACACCTCGATGCGCCGGCCCGTGATGACCGTACGGTCGCGGGGCGGGCCGAAGTGTTCGGCGGCGTCGGCCGCGCTGTGCGACGGGGCGACGGGGCGACGGGGCGACGAACAGGCGTGTGCGCCAAGGGGCCGTCGTCCGGCCCCGCCGCGCCGCAGCTCGCGCGAGTCGGTCCAGTGACCGCGCATTGGCCTTGTTCCGGGAGGCCGCGGCGCGGCTAGCGTCGCCGTATGCGCATCCGAATCGTCGACGCCTTCACCGACCGCCCCTTCGCCGGCAATCCGGCCGGGGTGCTGCTCCTCGACGCCTTCCCGGCGGACGACTGGCTCCAGCGGGTGGCGCTGGAGGTGAACCACGCCGAGACGGCGTTCGCGCACCGGCTGCCCGACGGCGGGGACGCGGACTGGGCGTTGCGGTGGTTCACGCCGTCGACGGAGGTCGCGCTGTGCGGGCACGCGACCCTCGCGACCGCCCATGTGCTGCGCACCACCGGCGCCCACGAGGGGACCGTGCGGTTCGCGACCCGCGGTGGGCTGCTCCGCGCCACTCCGGCCGACGACGGGTCGATCACGCTGGACTTCCCGACCGCCCCGCTCACGTCCGTCGCGATCCCGGACGGCCTCGCCGAGGCGTTGGGCGCACAGCCGCTGACCGCGTTCGACACCGGCCCGGACATCGGTGACCTCGTCGTCGAACTCGCCGACGAGAGGACCGTCATAGGCCTCGCGCCGGACCTCAGGGCGCTCGGCGCCGCCTCCGAGCGCGGCATCATCGCGACCGCCCGCGCCCAGGACCCCGCCCGGGGCTACGACTTCGTGTCGCGCTGCTTCTTCCCGAACATCGGGATCGACGAGGACCCGGTCACCGGCAGCGCGCACACCGCGCTCGCGCCGTACTGGTCCGAGCGGCTGGGCGACACGGTCCTCACCGGGCTGCAGGCCTCGCCGCGCTCCGGGCGGGTCCGTACCGAACTGCGGGGCGAACGGACCCTGTTGACCGGCCGGGCGGTCACGGTCGTCGACGGCGAGCTGCTCGCCTGAGCCTCAACCCGCTTGTCCTGCACGGGCGTTACGCGGTGGGCAGCCAGCCCACCTTGCCCGCGAGCAGCGCGTAGCCGACGAACGCCCCGATGTCGAGCAGGGAATGCGCCACCACCAGGGGACCCACGCGACCCCAGCGCCGGTACAGGTAGACGAAGACCACGCCCATCACCATGTTGCCGACGAAGCCGCCGATGCCCTGGTAGAGGTGGTAACTGCCGCGCAGTACGGAACTGGCCACCAGCGCGGTGCCCGGCGTCCACCCCAACTGGCCGAGCCGGCGCAGCAGATAGCCCACCACGATCACCTCTTCGAGGATCGCGTTCTGCATCGCGGAGAGGATCAGGACCGGGTACTTCCACCAGACGTCGGGCAGTGCCTCCGGCACCACCGTGAGGTTGAAGCCGAGGCCGCGTGCGGCCAGGTAGAAGGCGATCCCGGTGGAGCCGATGACCGCCGCGACGCCCGCCCCGCGCCCCAGGTCGGGCCAGGGGCGGGTGCGGTCGAAGCCGATCGTGCGCAGGCTCTCGCCCTCCCGCAGGAGGAAGTGCGCGACGAGGGCGACGGGGACCAGCGCGGACGCGATCCCGAACAGCTGCCAGGCCAGATCGAGCCACGGGCGGCCCGGCGCGGCCGAGGCGTTGAGGGTGGCCGCCTGGTCCTTGAGACCCCCCGGTTTGGTGACCGATCCGACAAAGCTGATCAGGGCGGACACTCCACTCGCACCGAGCGAAAGCCCCAGAACGAGCAGCGCCTCGGACCGGAGAATCCGCCGTGTGGGCCGCTCCAGCGGAAAAGTTTCGGCCACCTGCCCTGCCTCCACCTGCACACCTGCCTTCAGTTCGGAATTCCCGCCTCATGCCCATCTTCGCCCCGCTAGGGTCTCGAAAGAACTTACGAAGATCGTGCGCGACAGGCCGTTGGGGGGACGGACGCCGTACGGGGTGAACCTCCCCCATGTCTGCCATACGGCCGGATACCGGCACGAGGTTCAACAGGGAGGGGCACCACCGTCATGGGACGTCACAGCTTGCCCGATCAGTACGGGGCGGGCGGCAGCGACCCCCGTCCTCGCGCGCGTCGCCGTACGATCGCCATCGCCACGGTGCTGGTGCTGACCGTCGCCGGCGGTACCGCGGTGGCGGTGCAGAGCGGGTTGCTGTCCTTCGGCTCCTCCTGCCGGAAGGACGCAGTACGGCTGAAACTCGCCGCCTCCCCCGACATGGCCCCCGCACTGCGCGCGGCGGCCGGCCAGGCCCGCGACGAGAACATCACGTCGGACGGGCAGTGCCTGAACATCTCGGTGACCGCCGAGGAGTCGTACAAGTTCGCCGACACCCTGAAGGCGGGCAAGCACCCGGACGTGCAGGTGTGGGTGCCGGACTCGGAGCTGTGGGCGGGCGAGATCTCGTCGGCCGCCGACAGCGCGGCCACGGAGGTGACGCCCGCGGGCAACGTGGCCTCGACACCGGTCGGGGTGGCGATGGTCCCGGCCGCCGCGAAGTCGCTCGGGTGGCCGCAGAAGACGTACACCTGGCTGGACCTGGCCGGTGCCACCCTCCAGGACGACTCGCTCCGGCTGGGCGCGGCCGACCCGGCGCGCAGTGCGACGGGGCTGCTGGCGCTGACCCAGCTCAGCACGGCCGCCGGGAAGGTCAAGGGCGGGGCCACGCAGGCGGCGGCGATGATGAAGACCCTGTCGCAGCGGATCTCGGACACCGACGGCCAGGTCCTGGACACGCTGCCGCGCAACGCGTCGGGCACCGAGCAGGGCAACCCGAAGCGCAACCAGGCGCTGGTCCTCAGCGAGCAGTCGGCGTTCTCGTACAACGCGTCGGCCGACGGCGACGGGAGCCTCGACCTCTTCTATCCGAAGGACGGCTCCCCGCGGCTCGACTATCCGTACAACCTGGTCGACCAGGACCGGCTGACCACGGACCAGAGCCGGGCCGCGATCCGGTTCATGACCTATCTGAGTCAGCCCGCACAGCAGAAGCTGATGGAGAAGTACGGGTTCCGCACCGATGACGACACCGCGCCGAAGGCGGTCGTCGCCAAGGCCGGTGGGACCAGTCCGCAGCCGTACGGCGTGGCGGCGGCCGAACCGGCGTCCGACGCGGCGCTCCAGGAGGCGTTGGGGACCTGGACGATCACCGTGCAGAGCGCGCGGATCACCACGGTCGTCGACGCGTCCGCCTCGATGGCGGAGAAGGTGCCGGGGACCGGCCAGTCGCGCATGGACGTGACGAAGGGCTCGCTGCTCCAGGCGCTCGCCACGTTCACGCCCGAGGACGAGATCGGTCTGTGGGAGTTCTCCACGAAGCTCGACGGCGACAAGGACTACCGCGTCCTGGTCCCGACCGAGCGCCTCGGCGACCACAAGAACGACGGCACCCAACGCGACGCCCTGTCGGCGGCGTTCGGCTCGCTGAAGCCGGTGCCCGACGGCGCGACCGGGCTCTACGACACCACGCTCGCCGCGTACCGCGCGGCCACCTCCTCTTATGTGAAGGGCAAGTTCAACGCGCTGGTGATTCTGACCGACGGCGTCAACCAGGACCCGGGCAGCATCTCCCGCACCGCGCTCCTCCAGCAGTTGCAGCAACTCGCCAGCCCTGAGCGGCCGGTGCCGCTCATCATGATCGCGGTGGGCCCCGAGGCCGACAAGGACGAGGCCCGCCAGATCGCCGAGGCGACCGGCGGCTCGGGCCACGAGGTGAACAACCCGGCCCAGATCCAGTCGGTGATCCTCCAGGCCATCGTGGCGGCGGGAGCGTCGGGCGCGTCGGCCAACGCGGGCTGAGACGGCGGCGGTTCGCCTGCCGCCGTCAACGCGCCCCGGGACAGCTGTCGTTCACCCCAGCGGCGCCGGCTCCGGCAGTCCCACCGGCCAGGTGTGGACCGGCTCCCCGACATGCATCAACTCGCTGTAGCGGCGGGTGGTCGCGGCCAGCGCGGCCTCCCTGCTGAGCCCCTGCTCCAGTGCCTGGTGGAAGGTGCCCGCCTGCCAGGTCGCGCCGTTGGCCCGGCGACGGCAGCGCTCGTCGATGACGCCCAAGTACAGGTCCCGGTCCGCCGGTTCGACCCCCCACGCGTCCAGGCCGGCCTCCGCGAGCGGAAGCAGTTCGTCGCGTACGAGGGTCACCGCGTCGATCTCGCCGGTGGTGCCGAGCCGTCCGCGTCGGGGCCAGACGAGGCGGGCGTCGATGCCGTCGCGGCACGCGGTGTCGAAGTTGGCGGCGGCGGCCTCGAAGGGCAGCCGGGTCCACACCGGCCGCGACTCCTCGGCGAGCGCGCGCACGACGCCGTAATAGAACGCGGTGTTGGCGATGACGTCGGTCACGGTGGGGCCCGCGGGCAGCACGCGGTTCTCGACGCGCAGGTGCGGGACGCCGTCGGCGATGCCGTAGACCGGGCGGTTCCAGCGGTACACCGTGCCGTTGTGCAGGACGAGTTCGGCGAGGGTGGGGATGCCGCCGGCGTCGAGGACGTCGAGGGGCTCCTCGTCGTCGTGGATCGGGAGCAGGGCCGGGTAGTAGCGCAGGTTCTCCTCGAAGAGGTCGTACGCCGACGTCACCCAGCGCTCGCCGAACCAGGTGCGGGGGCGGACGCCCTGGGCCTGGAGTTCGGGCGGGCGCGTGTCGGTGGCCTGCTGGAACAGCGGGGGCCGGGACTCGCGCCACAGCTCACGGCCGAACAGGAACGGCGAGTTGGCGCCCACGGCGACCTGCACGGCGGCGACGGCCTGCGCCGCGTTCCACACGTCCGCGAAGCGGTCCGGGGTGACCTGGAGATGCAACTGCACGGAGGTGCAGGCGGCTTCGGGCGCGATGGAGCCGGAGGTGCAGGTGAGGTGCTCGACGCCCTCGATGTCGAGGACGAAATCCTCGCCGCGGGCGGCCACGATCTGATCGTTGAGCAGGGTGTAGCGGTCGACCGCGGAGAGGTTCGAGGAGACCAGGTCGTCCCGGTCGAGTGTCGGCAGAATGCCGATCATCAGTATTCCGGCGTCGACCTCGCCCGCTTTTCGATGGGCATATGCCAGTGACGTACGGATCTCCTCCGCGAGCCGGTCGAATACCCGGCCGTCCAATCGGTGTGGGGCAATGTTGACTTCCAGATTGAACATGGCGAGTTCTGTTTGGAAATCTCGGCTCGCGATGCGCTCGAGAACCTCTCCATTCAGCATTCTCGGCATGCCGTCGGAGCCGACCAGGTTCAGTTCGATCTCCAGCCCCATGAGGTTCCTCGGCCGGTCGAACCGCTTCTCGACCAGCAGCCGCTCCAGCCCCGTCAGGCACCGCCGCAGCTTGGCGCGGTAGCGCTGGCGGTCGGCCAGCTCGAACGGCCCTGCCACGACCTTCTCGCCCATCGAAGCCTCACCTCCTCGTCCCGGGTCAGGAAGGATGATGCCCAGACCTGGCGATCGATAACGTCCCGGAGCGGCGCGGCGCCCGCTACTCTGGTCGAACGTGACCCGCGGCACATTCACGAGGCATGCCGCGGTAAGCGGTTCCGCGCTCAATGACCGCTCGTGAAAAACGCCGACGAGAATTGGCCGACCCCGCCGGGGACATATCCCGAGGTCATGGCCGTGGAGCCGGTTCGGAACCGGGATGAATCCCGTGAATCGCCGACCGAATAGGCCCTTGTTGTTCATGCGGGAAACGGTTAGGCGAAACATCTTCTGAACACGTGTCGTATAAACTCCGCGGACAAGGCAGAAGGTTGGCGCCCCGGTCCCGGAACCTGCCGTCGAGCGATGTGCGGCAGGCCGCACCCATGCTCACGGAACCCGGCCCGGCCTCTTGACCCCCGAGAGCTGACAGCGCCGTCCGCCCCCGCCCCGCCCTCGCGCCACCAGTGCCTGTCGAATGAGAGGCGACCCACCATGCCGCTGCATGTCCCCCCGGCTCCCGCGCCCGCCCTGCGCTCCGTTCTCACGGCACTCGGTTCCCCCACCGCGGTCCGCGAGGCCAAGACCCCGTCACTGCGCGCGGCCCAGGGACCCGCGACCCCCGAACTCCCTTTGCCCCTGCACGTGCTGGAGCGCGTGTCCGAGGACGGTACGGCCGTCACCCGGCTGGCCGGCTGGCGTTTCCTGATCCGCTGCGGGGACCGCGCCGTCGCCGCGGCCGAGACGATGCTGACGCCCGACGGCTGGGCGTTCTCGCACTTCTTCGAGGGGCCGTACATCGCCTCCACCGAGCTGGCGCTGCGTCAGGCCGAGAACATGAAGGGCGCCCACCAGCCGCGCCTCCTGTCCGTGCCCGGCCTCTACATGCTCACGCTCTGGCTGCACGGGGACCTCACCGCGGACGGCGCCGGCGGCCACCCCGTGGCGACCGATCTGCTGGTCCCGCTGGCTCCCGCGCCACCCGGCATCGCGGCCCACCGTCCGCACCGGGTGGCCGAGTTGCTGCCGGTGCTGACCCATCGGGTGACTCCCGCGCCCCTGCTCGGTTCACCCGCCTGACTTTCCCCCGCCGCCACCTCCGTACCCCGCCGCCGAATTCCCGGCAGCGGGGTACGATCGCGTTTCCGGCCCTTTTACGCTCGTCATGCTCGTACGAGCAGGAAAAAGCTCGTACGAGCCGGGAATTGGGATGAACCGTCCGCGCGGGTGATGCGTCATCAACCTGTGAGAAGCGGTGCCGCTAAATCCCTGCGGATTGACGCCCGTGGGGCAACACTGGGTTCGGACCGACTCAACACCACGGGGGATGGACATGACCACAACAGAGCGAGAGATCCCACCCATGTGCAAGCACCAGCCGCCGTGTCCCACCGCCGAATCCGCCGACCGGGAATCCGCCCGCCTCATGGCGCACCACCCGGAGCAGGGCTGGAGCCTGCTGTGCAACGGCGTTCTCCTGTTCGAGGACACCGGTGAGCTCCTGCCCGACGGCCAGATCATCGCGCCGCACCGCCAGGTGGTGACAGCGGCCTGAGCACGCCGGGAACTGAGGGGCCGGACGCATGACTTCCACGGTGCGCACCGGCCCCGACGCATTTCCGGGGTCGCTCACTCCCCGTAGTCGCTCGCTATCCGAGCGCCGAACGCTGCACATAATAGGCGGGTTTCGGATTCGGCATTTCGTCCGGCGGAAGTGCCGTCCACGGAAGTGCCGTTCTCTCGCCCGGGAACACGGCGGGAATCCACCATACGTGTCCGCGTAATCTCTTATGGTCACACCTCCACCTCCGCGCACCGCCAGACACGCCCCTGGTCTGGCCCCGGTACCGGACGGCCCGCCCGGCCGACTCGGCCTCCGCCGCCGGCCGCAGCACGAGGTGCTTTACTGCGACTCGTAGTCGAACCAGTCGAAGGCCGCCCCGCCCTCGGCCGCGTACATCCCGATCACCCGGCCGGTGAAGCCCCCGGCGACCTGCGTGGAGAGATAGCGGCCGTCCAACTCCGCCAGTTCCACGGCTCCTTCGGGGCCCTCCACCGAGAAGGCCAGGATGTCGGGGCCGAGGGTGTCGGCGCCGGTCGCGGTGATGCGGACGGTCAGGGTGACCGGACCGGGGGCCACCGGGTGCTCCGCGATCCGCTGCCGTACGGGGCCGATCCGCGCGACCACGCTCGCCGCTCCCCCGGCGATCTCGATGTCGTAGTGATGGGCCTCGTCCATGCGGACGGAGAGGCCGGCGCGGCCGGAGCCGGGGGCGATCCGGGTGGACGCGCAGCAGTCGGGGTGCTGTTGGCGGCGGCCGAGGAACACCGGGGTCGCTGTCGCGTCGAGGGTCAGCCAGCCGGGGCGGTCGGTCAGCGACCAGGTGTCGTCCGGCCGGCTGCGCGGCGAGATCCAGTGAAAGGCGAGGGCCGGGGCGTCGAAGTCGTCGCGCACCGGCGGGAGTTCGAGGGGGTGCCAGGCGGCCGGTGCCGGGTGCTGTTCCCGCACGGGGCCGACCCGGGGCCAGCCGTCGGCCCACTCCACCGGGGTCAGGAAGGTCTCGCGGCCCAGGACGTGGAAGCCGGGGAACCAGCCCCGGGGGCGGGTGCCCAGGAGGACCATCCACCAGGTGCCGTCGGGGGCGGTGACCAGGTCGGCGTGGCCGGCGCTCTGGATGGGGAGGTCGGTGCTGCGATGGGAGAGGACGGGGTTGGCGGGGCCCGGTTCCCAGGGGCCGCGCGGGGAGCGGGCGCGGGCGACGGAGACGCTGTGGCCGTGCGCGGTGCCGCCCTCGGCGAGCAGCAGGTACCACCAGTCGCCGATCCGGTAGAGGTGCGGGGCCTCCGGGTGCTGGAGTCCGGTGCCGGACCAGGCCGGGAGCGGGCCCTCCAGGACCTTGCCGGTCCCCGGGTCGATGCGGGCCACCGTGACCCCGGCGACCGCGCACCAGCAGTTGCCCTCCTCGTCCCAGGCCAGGTCGGGGTCGATGCCGGGCAAGTCGACGAGGACCGGGTCCGACCAGGGGCCCTCGGGGCGGTCGGCGGTGACGATGAAGTTGCCCTTCCCCCGCACGTCGGTGGTGATCAGGTGGAAGCGGCCGTCGTGGTGGCGGAGGGTCGGGGCGTAGATGCCGGCCGAGGCGGGGGTGCCGGCGGGCAGGTCCAACTGCCCTGGCCGGTCGAGGACGTTGCCGATCTGCCGCCAGTGGACCAGGTCGCGGCTGTGGAAGAGCGGGACCCCAGGGACGTACTCGAAGCTGGAGCACGCGAGATAGTAGTCCTCGCCGACCCGGCACACGCTGGGGTCGGGGTGGAAGCCGCCGATGACCGGGTTGTCGTAGGTCCGCATGTGGTTCCGCCCCTCCGTCCGGCCCGGTGTCGAAAGTTTCGGGCCGATTGGCGAACATTACGGAGCGGGACTGTAGGTGGATCTCTCGGCGGGGGCAAGGGCGGGCGCGGGGGTGAGGTGGAGGCTGAGGACCATCGTGAGGCCGCCGCCGGGGGTGTCCTCGGCGCCGAGGGTGCCGCCGAGCGCTTCGGTGAAGCCGCGGGCGACGGCGAGTCCGAGGCCTACTCCGGCGCCGCTCGGGGCGTCGCCGTGGCGCTGGAAGGGTTCGAAGATGCGGTTCTTGGCCTCGTCGGGGACGCCGGGGCCGCGGTCGACGACACGGATCTCGACACGGTCGGCGATGGCACTCGCCGTGACCAGTACGGGAGTTCGCTCCGGGCTGTACTTCACGGCGTTCTCGACGATGTTCGCGACGGCGCGTTCCAGGAGCCCCTTGTCGACGGGGACCATGGGGAGGCTCTCGGGGATGTCGAGTTCGACGCTGTCCTCGGGGACGCCGCCCAGGGCCATCGGGATGACCTCGTCGAGGTCCGCCTCGCGGATGATCGGGGTGACCGTGCCGGTCTGGAGCCGGGACATGTCGAGCAGGTTGCCGACGAGGCTGTCGAGGCGGTCGGCGCCGTCCTCGATGCCCTCCAGCAGCTCGGCCCGGTCCTCGTCCGACCAGTCGACGTCCTCGGAACGGAGCGAGGAGACGGCCGCCTTGATGCCGGCCAGCGGGGTGCGCAGGTCGTGGCTCACGGCGGCCAGGAGCGCGGTGCGGATGCGGTTGCCCTCGGCCAACGCCCGCGCCTGGTCGGCCTCTTCCCGCAGGCGCCTGCGATCCAGAACGACGGCCGCCTGGGCGGCGAAGGCGGCCAGGACGCGCCGGTCCTCGGCAGGCAGGACCCGGCCGGAGAGGGCCAGCGCCATATGGTCGCCGACCGGTACGTCGACGTCCGCGTCCTCCGGGTTCCGGCACGGGCGGGGGCCCACGCTGCCCGCGCAGGTCCAGGGTTCGACGTCGCTCGCACGCTCCAGCAGGGCGGCGGACTCCATGCCGAAGGTCTCCCGGACCCGTTCCAGGAGGGCTTCGAGGCTGGTCTCGCCGCGCAGCACACTGCCCGCGAGGAAGGAGAGGATCTCCGACTCGGCACGCAGCCGGGCCGCTTGGTGGGTGCGCCGGGCCGCCAGGTCGACCACGGACGCGACCGACACCGCGACGGCCACGAAGATCGCGATGGCGACGATGTTCTTGGGGTCGGCGATGGTGAACGTGTGGACGGGCGGGGTGAAGTACCAGTTCAGGAGCAGCGATCCGACCACCGCCGAGGCCAGGGCGGGGAAGAGTCCGCCGAGCAGGGCCGCCGCCACCGTCAGGGACAGGTACAGCAACATGTCGTTGGCCAGGCCGACTTCGGGGGCGACCCCGCTCAACAGCCAGGTGAGCAGCAGTGGTCCGCCGATTCCGGCCAGCCAGCCCCGGACGATCCGGGCCCGCCCGAGCCGTGTGCCCCGGTTCACCGGCAGTCCGCGTCCCTTGCCCGCCTCGTCGTGGGTGATGAGGTGGACGTCAAGGTCGGGGCCGGATTCCCGGGCGACCGTCGCGCCGACGCCGGGCCCGAAGACGTACTGCCAGCCCTTGCGGCGGGAGACGCCGAGGACGATCTGGGTGGCGTTGACCCCGCGGGCGAAGTCCAGCAGGGCCGCCGGGATGTCCTCGCCGACGACGTGGTGGAAGGTGCCGCCCAAGTCCTCGGCGAGGGTGCGCTGTTGGGCGAGTTCCTTGGGGGAGGCCGCGGTGAGGCCGTCGCTGCGGGAGATGTAGACCGCCAACACCTCGCCGCCGGCGCCCTTTTCGGCCAGGCGCGCGGCCCTGCGGATGAGGGTGCGGCCTTCCGGTCCGCCGGTCAGGCCGACGACGATCCGCTCACGGGAGCCCCAGATCGCCGAGACGCGGTGTTCGCTGCGGTACTCCTGGAGGTAGGCGTCGACCCGGTCGGCGAGCCAGAGCAGCGCCAACTCCCGCAGGGCGGTGAGGTTTCCGGGGCGGAAGTAGTTGGAGAGGGCCGCGTCGACCTTGTCCGGTCCGTAGATGTTGCCGTGGGCCATCCGGCGCCGTAGCGCGGGGGGTGACATGTCGACCAGTTCGATCTGGTCGGCCCGGCGGACCACTTCGTCGGGGACGGTCTCCTGCTGGCGGACGCCGGTGATGGACTCGACGATGTCGCCCAGGGATTCCAGGTGCTGGATGTTGACCGTGGAGATCACGTCGATGCCGGCCGCGAGCAGTTCCTCCACGTCCTGCCAGCGCTTGGCGTTGCGGGAGCCGGGGACGTTGGTGTGCGGCAGCTCGTCGACGAGGGCCACCGCGGGGTGGCGGGCGAGGACCGCGTCGACGTCCATCTCGGTGAACGCCGTCTCGCGGTAGGCGAGTTCACGGCGCGGGATCTCCTCCAGGCCGTGCAGCATCACCTCGGTGCGCGGTCTGCCGTGGTGTTCCACGAAGGCGACCACGCAGTCGGTGCCGCGCTCGGTCCGCCGGTGCGCCTCGGACAGCATCGCGTACGTCTTGCCGACGCCCGGTGCCGCGCCGAGGTAGATCCTGAGCCTGCCGCGTCCCATGTCATCCTTCGAAGCGGTAGCCCATGCCGGGCTCGGTGATCAGATAGCGGGGGCTCGACGGGTCCCCCTCCAGCTTGCGGCGCAACTGGGCCATGTAGACCCGGAGATAGTTGGTCTTGCCGCCCTGGGTCACTCCCCACACCTCCTGGAGCAGGTACTTCTGGGTGATCAGACGGCCGGGGTTGGTGACCAGGATCTCCAGCAGGTGCCACTCGGTGGGGGTGAGCCGGATGTCGTGTCCGGCGCGGGTGGCCTTCTTGGCCAGCAGGTCGATGGTGAAGTCGTCGGTGGTGACGAAGGTGGTCGCCGGGGTCAGCGGCACGTCCTCGACGCGGCGGACGGCGGCCCGCAGCCGGGCGAGGAGTTCGTCCATGCTGAACGGCTTGGTGATGTAGTCGTCGGCGCCCGCGTCGAGGGCGGCGACCTTCTCGTCGGAGGCCTGCCGGGCCGACAGCACCAGGATCGGGACCCGGGTCCAGCCGCGCAGTGCCCTGATGACGTCGACGCCGTCCATGTCGGGCAGTCCGAGGTCGAGCATCACGACGTCCGGCTGGCGCGTGGCGGCGAGCCGGAGCGCGGTGGCGCCGTCCGGGGCCGCGTCCACGCCGTACCGCCGGGCCTGCATGTTGATCACGAGGGCCCGTACGAGCTGCGGGTCGTCCTCCACCACCAGCACCCGTGTCATGGGGGTGTGCCTTTCGTGTGGTCCCTGGCATGGCGAGGGGAGTCGGCGGTGCCGGGACCTCGCCCGGGCCGCCGGCTCCCCTGCCGGTCGTGTAACGCCATCAGCTCTTGGTCACAAGGGACTTGAGGGCGATGTTGAGCTCCAGCACGTTCACCGTCGGCTCGCCGATGAAGCCGAGGGTGCGGCCGTCGGTGTGGTCCTCGACCAGCTTCTCCACCTGGCCGACCGGGAGGTGGTTCCGCTCGGCGACCCGGTGGACCTGGAGTGCGGCGTAGGCCGGGGAGATGTCCGGGTCGAGGCCCGAGCCGGAGGAGGTGACCGCGTCGGCCGGGACCTGGGAGGGCTTGACCTTGTAGTCGGCCGTGGAGTTGTTCTTCACGACCGCCGCCTTGGCGTCCTCGACCTGCTTGAGGAGCACCTTGCTGTCGGCGGCGAGGTTGGTGGCGCCGGAGAGGATCAGCTTGTACTGCGTGTTGACCGAGTTCGTGCCCAGGCCGTCGGCCGGACGCCCCTGGAAGTAGTCCAGGCCGTAGCCCTGTTGACCGATGAGCGAGGAACCGACGACCTTGCCGTCCGCCGTGATCTCCGAGCCGTTCGCCTTGCCGCTGAACAGCGCCTGGGCCACTCCCGTGACCGCCAGCGGATAGAGGACACCCGTCACCAGGGTCAGCACGAGGAGGGCACGCAGGGCCGCCCCGAGCAACCGGGCCGTGTTCGTAACCGAGTTGTTCATGCCGATCAGCCGATTCCGGGGATGAGGGAGACGAGCAGGTCGATGATCTTGATGCCGACGAAGGGCGCGATCAGGCCGCCGATGCCGTAGATCCCGAGGTTGCGGCGGAGCATCCGGTCGGCGCTGACCGGCCGGTACCGCACGCCGCGCAGGGAGAGCGGGACCAGCGCGATGATGACCAGCGCGTTGAAGACGACCGCGGAGAGGATCGCGGAGTCGGGCGAGGCCAGGTGCATGATGTTGAGCTTGTCCAGGCCCGGGTAGACGGCCGCGAACAGCGCCGGGATGATCGCGAAGTACTTCGCGACGTCGTTGGCGATGGAGAACGTCGTCAACGCGCCCCGGGTGATGAGGAGTTGCTTGCCGATCTCGACGATCTCGATGAGCTTGGTCGGGTTCGAGTCGAGGTCGACCATGTTGCCGGCCTCCTTCGCGGCCGACGTGCCCGTGTTCATCGCCACGCCGACGTCCGCCTGCGCGAGCGCGGGGGCGTCGTTGGTGCCGTCGCCGGTCATCGCGACCAGCTTGCCGCCGGCCTGCTCCCGCTTGATGAGGGCCATCTTGTCCTCGGGAGTGGCCTCGGCGAGGAAGTCGTCGACACCGGCCTCGTCCGCGATGGCCTTGGCGGTCAGCGGGTTGTCGCCCGTGATCATGACGGTCTTGATGCCCATGCGGCGCAGTTCCTCGAACCGCTCGCGCATGCCCGCCTTGACGACGTCCTTGAGGTGGATGACACCCACCACCCGTGCGCCGTCGGTGTCCTCGACCGCCACGAGCAGCGGGGTGCCGCCGGCCGCCGAGATCCGGTCGGTGAGCGCGCCGGCGTCCTCGGACACCTCGCCGCCCCGCTCGTGGACCCAGGCGACGACCGAACCGGCCGCGCCCTTGCGGATCCTGCGCCCGTCCACGTCGACGCCGGACATCCGGGTCTGCGCGGTGAAGGCGATCCACTCGGCGTGGGTCAACTCGCCCTGGTGGCGCTCCCGCAGGCCGTACTTCTCCTTCGCCAGGACGACGATGGAACGGCCCTCGGGCGTCTCGTCGGCCAGCGAGGAGAGCTGGGCCGCGTCGGCGACCTCGGCCTCGGTGGTGCCGGTGACCGGCACGAACTCGGAGGCCTGGCGGTTGCCGAGGGTGATGGTGCCGGTCTTGTCGAGCAGCAGGGTCGACACGTCGCCCGCGGCCTCGACCGCCCTGCCGGACATGGCCAGGACGTTGCGCTGGACGAGGCGGTCCATGCCCGCGATGCCGATCGCGGAGAGCAGGGCGCCGATCGTCGTCGGGATCAGACAGACCAGGAGGGCGACCAGCACGATCATCGTGAGGTGGGTGCCCGCGTAGTCCGCGAACGGCGGCAACGTGGCGCAGGCCAGCAGGAAGACGATGGTGAGGGACGCCAACAGGATGTTCAGCGCGATCTCGTTGGGCGTCTTCTGCCGGGCGGCGCCCTCGACGAGGGCGATCATCCGGTCGATGAAGGTCTCGCCGGGCTTCGTCGTGATCTTGATGACGATGCGGTCGGAGAGGACCTTCGTGCCGCCGGTGACGGCCGAGCGGTCGCCGCCGGACTCGCGGATGACGGGCGCCGACTCGCCGGTGATCGCCGACTCGTCGACGGACGCGACGCCCTCCACGACGTCCCCGTCGCCGGGGATGATGTCGCCCGCCTCGCACACGACCAGATCGCCGATGCGCAGTTCGGTGCCGGGGACCTGCTCCTCGGCCGTGCCGTCGAGCCGCCGCGCCACCGTGTCGGTCTTGGCCTTGCGCAGGGTGTCGGCCTGCGCCTTGCCGCGGCCCTCGGCGACCGCCTCCGCCAGGTTGGCGAAGACGACGGTCAGCCACAGCCAGGCGCTGATCGTCCAGCCGAACCAGTCGCCCGGGTCCTTGAAGGAGAAGACGGTGGTCAGCACCGAGCCGATCCACACCACGAACATGACGGGCGACTTGACCATCACCCGCGGGTCGAGCTTGCGGCAGGCGTCGGGCAGGGACCTGAGCAGTTGCTTCGGGTCGAACAGACCCGCACCGACCCGTCCCTCTTCCTTGTGACCGGTCGGCACATCGCTGTGCGGCGCCCTGGTCGGAGTGACTGTGGACATCGAGTCCTCTTGGTTGTCCGTACGGGTGCTCATGACGCCAGCCCCTCGGCCAGCGGTCCCAGCGCGAGGGCCGGGAAGTAGGTCAGACCGGTGATGATGAGGATCGCGCCCACCAACAGACCGGTGAACAGCGGCTTCTCGGTGCGCAGGGTGCCCGCGGTGACCGGCACCGGCTGCTGCTCGGCGAGCGAGCCGGCCAGCGCCAGCACGAACACCATCGGCAGGAAGCGGCCGAACAGCATCGCGAGCCCGGTCATGGTGTTGAACCAGTCGGTGTTCGCGTTCAGGCCGGCGAACGCCGATCCGTTGTTGTTCGCGGCGGAGGTGAAGGCGTACAGCACCTCGGAGAAGCCGTGCGCGCCGGAGTTCAGCATCGAGTGCGGCGGGGTCGGCAGCGCCATGGAGGCGGCCGCGAAGGTCAGCACCAGGGCCGGGGTGATCAGGATGTAGCAGGCCGCGAGCTTCATCTCACGGGTGCCGATCTTCTTGCCCAGGTACTCGGGCGTGCGGCCGACCATCAGTCCGGCGATGAACACCGCGATGATCGCCATGATCAGCATTCCGTAGAGGCCGGAGCCGGTGCCACCCGGTGCGATCTCGCCCAACTGCATGCCCAGGATGGTGATTCCGCCGCCGAGACCGGTGAACGAGGAGTGGAAGGAGTCCACCGCGCCCGTCGAGGTCAGGGTGGTCGACACCGCGAAGATCGAGGAGGCGCCGACGCCGAAGCGCTGTTCCTTGCCCTCCATCGCACCGCCGGCGGCCTGGAGCGCCGCGCCGTGGTGGGCGAACTCGGTCCACATCATCAGGGCGACGAAGCCGACCCAGATGGTGGCCATGGTGGCGAGGATCGCGTAGCCCTGCCTGATCGAGCCGACCATCACGCCGAAGGTGCGGGTCAGCGCGAACGGGATCACCAGCAGCAGGAAGATCTCGAACAGGTTCGTGAACGGGGTCGGGTTCTCGAAGGGGTGGGCGGAGTTGGCGTTGAAGTAGCCGCCGCCGTTGGTGCCCAGCTCCTTGATGGCCTCCTGCGAGGCGACCGCGCCGCCGTTCCACTGCTGGTGGCCGCCCATGAACTGGCCGACCTCGTGGATACCGGAGAAGTTCTGGATGGCACCGCAGGCCACCAGCACGAGGGCCGCGACGACCGCGAGCGGCACCAGGATGCGGACCGTGCCGCGCACCAGGTCGGCCCAGAAGTTGCCGAGTTCACCGGTGCGGGAGCGCGCGAAGCCCCGGACGAGAGCGACCGCGACGGCGATGCCGACGGCCGCGGAGACGAAGTTCTGCACGGCGAGACCGGCGGTCTGCACGACGTGACCCATGGTCTGCTCGCCGTAGTACGACTGCCAGTTGGTGTTCGTCACGAAGGACACGGCCGTGTTGAACGACTGCGCCGGGTCGACCGAGGAGAAACCCAGCGAGCCGGGCAGGACGCCCTGGAGCCGCTGGAGGAGATACAGGAAGAGGACCCCGACGGCCGAGAAGGCGAGGACACCGCGCAGATAGGCGGGCCAGCGCATCTCGGTGTTCGGGTCGGCACCGATGCCCTTGTAGATCCACCTCTCGACGCGCAGGTGCCTGTCGGAGGAGTAGACCCTGGCCATGTAGGTGCCGAGGGGGACGTAGACGAGCGCCAGTGCCGCTATGAGGGCGACCAGCTGGAGCACGCCGGCGAGTACGGGACCCATGCGCTGCTCAGAACCTCTCCGGGAAGATCAGGGCGAGGACGAGATAGCCCAGCAGGGCGACGGCCACGACGAGGCCGACGATGTTCTCGGCGGTCACAGCTTCGTCACCCCCTTGGCGACGAGGGCCACCAGCGCGAAGACCGCGATCGTGGTGACGACGAAGGCCAGATCGGCCATCGTGAGCTCCTGGAATGAGGTGCGGATGGAACGGACGCTTTAGAGGTAACCGCGCCCACGACCGGATTCGGCCGCCGTTGACGGGTCCCATACGGCGGCACACATCCCTTTGACGGGACTCTTACGGCGATGCCGTGAGCCGGGGCCCCGGGTGTACGGCGTCGCCCCGTGCCCCGGCCTCAGAACAGCCGGAACCGCAGCCGGCAGATCACCGCGTCCGTGTCCCGCCGTACGGCATGCGCGACGACCGCGCCGCGCTGGTTCTGCAGCAGCCGCTGCCACAGCCGTACGGGCTCCACCTCGGCGATCAGGACGGTGACCCGGGTGTCCGGCTCCGTCGCCGAGACGTCCTGTACGTAGGCGGCGATCGGGCGGCCCAGCGAGCGGCGCTCGCAGGCGAGCCGGACCAGGGGGACGCCCGGGTCCCACTCGGCCCACGCGCGCTCCAGGGC
Organism: Streptomyces sp. NPDC090083; assembly: GCF_044747445.1. Classification (NCBI taxonomy): domain Bacteria; kingdom Bacillati; phylum Actinomycetota; class Actinomycetes; order Kitasatosporales; family Streptomycetaceae; genus Streptomyces; species Streptomyces sp. NPDC090083. Next base: position 233,393 of record NZ_JBIVED010000015.1, read on the forward strand.
GTGCAGGTGCGCGCGGTCCTCGGGATCGGGGTAGCCGACGGTGACCGCGCGGACCTCGTCGCCGAGGGAGGCCGCGGCCGTCAGCGCCTCGGAGGTGAGGCGGGACAGCGACGAGACGGGCACGATCACCATGGACCGGTCGCGGTGCGGGGCCTCGGGGACACGGCCGAGGCCGAGCCGTTCGCCGATGCGCGCGTAGGCGCGGTGCACGGTCCCGAAGGCGGCCACCAGCAGCGGCAGCGCGATCACGACCAGCCAGGCGCCCTCCTCGAACTTGGTCGCGGTGACGACGATCGCGGCGGCGCCGGTGAGGACCGCGCCGAAGCCGTTCAGCAGGGCCTTCCCATGCCGCCCGGGGCCGCGTTCGCCGCGCCAGTGCCGGACCATGCCGACCTGCGCGACGGTGAAACCGACGAAGACGCCGATCGCGAAGAGCGGCACGAGGGTGTTGGTGTCGCCGCCGGAGAACACCAGCAGCGCGGCCGAGACCGCGGCCAGCGCGAGCACCCCGTGCCGGTGCACCTGGCGGTCGGCCTTGAGGGCGAACACGTGCGGGAGGTAGTTGTCGCGGGCCAGCAGTTTCAGCAGCACCGGCAGCCCGCCGAAGGACGTGTTCGCGGACAGGGCGAGCAGGATCATCGTCGCGAACTGGACGACGTAGAAAGCCCAGTTGTGGCCGAGTGAGGCGTCCGCGAGCTGGGCGAGGACGGTGACTCCCGGGACGGGCCGGAGGTGGAAGCGGGAGATCAGGACGGACAGGCCGATCAGCATCACGCCGAGCACCGCGCCGAGGGCGACCTCCGCGCGCTGGGCCCGCTTCACCCGGGGGGTGCGGAAGGTGGGCACGGCGTTGGCGATGGCCTCGACACCGGTGAGGGCGCTGCACCCGGAGGCGAAGGCTTTCAGCAGGAGCAGGACGCCGACGCTCGTGGCGTTGTCGCTCACCACGGACGCGCTGTTGACTCGGTTCACAGGCGCATCGCGGAACAGCCCGACCACGATGAGGACGAAGATCGAACCGATGAACACGACGGTCGGCACGATGAACACCCGCGCCGACTCGGCGATCCCGCGCAGGTTCACAGCTGTGAGCAGAGTCAACACGGCCAGACAGAGCCACAGCCGTTCACCGTAGAGCGACGGGAAGGCGGAGGTCAGCGCCGCGACTCCGGCGGTCACGGCGACCGCCACGTTCAGGACGTAGTCCAGCACCAGCGAGCCCGCCGCGACCAGGCTCGTCCGGGCGCCGAGGTGCGTCTTCGCCACCGCGTAGGACCCGCCGCCGTCCGGGAAGGCCGCGATGACCTGCCGGTACGAGGCGACGAGCACCGCGAGCAGCGCGGCGATGGCGAGCGTGACCGGGAGCGTGAAGCCGAGTCCGCGCGCACCGGCGGCGGCCAGCACGAGGACGATGGCCTCGGGGCCGTAGGCCACCGACGCCATGGCGTCCAGGGAGAGCGCGGCGAACCCGGCGGTCGCGGTCAGCCGGTGGCGTTCGCCGGTATCCGGGGGCTCCTCGTCGGCCGGTGTGGCACCCGGCTGGACTGCGAGAACGGTCATGCTGGTGGCTCCTTCGCGTACGGGCGCGCGGTGAACGGGACCGCGCGAGTGCGCTTCAGGTTCTGTCCCGCCGCGGCCGGTTCCCCCTTCCCCTTGCGGCTTCTTCGCGCCGAACAGGCGTTCCTTGACGCGAACTTGACGGCCGTGCGACCTGGCGACCTGGCATGGTCGCCCGCCACCGCCGCGACGGCGTCAAGAAGCACCGGCCCCCGTAACGCTGGGTATCCACCACCCCCCACCCAGCCCTCCGCACCCCCATACAGCCCAACACGCCCCCAACCAGCCCTTCCCGCCTTTCCTGACGTGCCCCCTCCACCGACCCGGCCAGTCTTAACGCAAGATTGACGCCCACCGGCCCCACATCCATGGGCCCACGCGTCACTCTCCGCTTACGCTGGTGCCGCCGTCCGCGTGATGGCCAGAGCCCACACGCCCACACGCTGACCCGCACCTCAGGAGCACGCCGATGGTCACGACCGAACACCCTCCCAGTCGCCTGCGCGCCTGGATGCTGGAGGGCCTGGCCGACATGGGCAAGGGCGGCCACCAGGTCGCGCAGACCGCACCGGAACCCCCGCACCACGCCCACCAGGGCCAGCGCTGGTGGCGGGTGATGTGCCTGACCGGCGTCGACTACTTCTCGACCCTCGGCTACCAGCCGGGCATCGCGGCCCTCGCCGCGGGCCTGCTCTCCCCCGTGGCGACGATCGTGCTCGTGGTCATCACCCTCGCCGGCGCCCTCCCCGTGTACCGCCGCGTCGCCGAGGAGAGCCCGCACGGCGAGGGCTCCATCGCGATGCTGGAACGGCTGCTGTCGTTCTGGAAGGGCAAGCTGTTCGTCCTGACCCTGCTCGGGTTCGCGGCGACGGACTTCCTCATCACCATCACCCTGTCCGCGGCGGACGCCTCCACCCACCTCGTGGAGAACCCGCATCTGACGAGCGTCCTGCACGACAAGCAGATGCTGATCACGCTCATCCTGGTCGCCCTGCTCGGCGCGGTGTTCCTCAAGGGCTTCCTGGAGGCGATCGGCGTCGCCGTGTACCTGGTCGCCGTCTACCTCGGCCTGAACGTCGTCGTCGTGATCGTCGGCCTGTGGCACGTGGTCACCCACGGCCACGTGGTCACCGACTGGAGCAGCGCCCTGACAACCGAGCACGGCAACGTCTTCGCGATGATCGGCGTCTCCCTGCTGGTCTTCCCGAAGCTGGCGCTGGGCCTCTCCGGCTTCGAGACCGGCGTCGCCGTCATGCCGCACGTCGAGGGCGACCCGGACGACACCCGCGACAACCCCAGGGGCCGGATCCGCGACACCAAGAAGCTGCTGACGACCGCCGCACTCATCATGAGCGTGTTCCTGATCGCGACCAGCTTCATCACCACGGTGCTGATCCCGGAGGACGAGTTCAAGGCGGGCGGCCAGGCCAACGGCCGCGCGCTGGCCTACCTGGCACACGAGTACCTGGGCAACGGCTTCGGCACGGTCTACGACCTCTCGACCATCGCGATCCTGTGGTTCGCCGGCGCCTCCGCGATGGCCGGCCTGCTGAACCTGATGCCGCGCTACCTCCCCCGCTACGGCATGGCCCCGCACTGGGCCCGCGCGGTCCGCCCGATGGTGATCGTCTTCACCCTGATCGCGTTCCTGGTCACCTGGATCTTCGACGCCAACGTCGACGCGCAGGGCGGCGCCTACGCCACCGGCGTCCTCGTCCTCATGTCCTCCGCCGCCATCGCGGTGACCATCGCGGCCCGCCGCGCCCGGCAGCGCAACTGGACCGTCGTCTTCGGCATCGTCTCCGCGGTCCTCCTCTACGTCACCGTCGTGAACGTCATCGAACGCCCCGACGGCGTGAAGATCGGCGCCTGCTTCATCGCGGGCATCATCCTGGTCTCCCTGCTGTCCCGGCTGGCCCGCGCCTTCGAACTCCGCGTGACGAGCGTGCAGTTGGACCCCATGGCGGAACGATTCATTCGTGACATGGCCAGCCGGAAGATCCGCTTCGTCGCCAACGAGCCCGACCGCCGCGACAAGGCCGAGTACCGCGAGAAGATCGAACAGATCCGCAACGACAACGACATCCCGGGTGAGGACTTCGTGTTCGTCGAGGTGACGGTCCTCGACGCCTCCGAGTTCGAGACCGGCCTGACGGTGCGCGGCGAGGTCCTGCACGGCCGCTACCGGGTGCTGACCCTGGAGTCGTCGTCGATCCCCAACGCCCTGGCCGCGCTGATGCTCACCGTCCGGGACTCGACGGGCCGCATCCCGCACATCTACTTCGAGTGGACCGAGGGCAACCCCTTCGCCAACTTCCTCCGCTTCTTCCTCTTCGGCCAGGGCGAGGTCGCCCCGGTCACCCGGGAGGTCCTCCGCGAGGCGGAACCGGACCGCACCCGACGCCCGCGCGTGCACACCGGCTGACCGGCACACCGCGCCCGCACCCGCACCGGCACCCCGCACCGGCCGCCGCTTGAGTGCGGCCGGTGCGGACGTCAGCGTAAGAGCCACGACAAAATCAGGTGCCGGTGTGTAAGAGCCCCGTCAGCGGCCCGCGCACCGCGCTCGGGGCGGCCTACGGTCGGCCTCATGCGGCACAGCACCCTCCCACCGGACCCGGCCGGCGACCGTCACTGGCGTGGCGACGCCCGGCTGGCGACGGGCTGCGCTCTCGGCTTCCTCGTCATGACCGTGCTGGTCGACGAGGAAGCCGGAACCCTCACCCCGACCCGCGCGCTGCTGTGGTTCGCGCTGTCGGTCGTGCTCTTCGCCGTCCTGCTCCCGCACCGCGTCACCGCGGGCCCCGGCTGGCTCACCGTGGACAGCCCGCTGCTGCGGCGCACGGTGCACACGGACGCGCTGACCGTCGTACGGCAGTACGGCGACGTCTCCGCGCGCCTGCTCCTGCGGGACACCGACGGACAGTGGCTCGAACTCGACCCCCGGGTCCTGGTCGCCAACCCCCTGCTCTGGCACGAGCTCGACACGGGCATGCGGCGCTCGATGGAGCGCGGCACCCTGCTCCAGGGCACCGATGTCCTGCGTCACCTGGGCCGTCTCATCGACGACGAGACCGCGCGGTCGGTGCTCAGGGCGTCGGGGATTTCCTGACCGCGCGCCGCGTCCGGCGCACCTTGACCTTCCCGAAGCCCAGGTTCCCGGCGACCTCGATCCGCAGCTCGACCGGCGCCCCGGAGTCGTCCGGTCCACGGGTCTTGACCTTGCTGTAGTGGAGCACCAGGGAGTCGGTGTCCACCACGATGCCGGGCGGGAGCAGCAGCCGTAGCTCACCGAGATGCATGTCGAGGTCGATGTGGAGGGTGCTGCGGGTGATCACGGCCTGGGTGAAGTCGAGGGTCACATCGCCGAGGCGGGACCGGATCTCCAGCCGGCCGGGCACCACCCAGCCGTCGGCGCGCCGCGTGGACCCGCCGCTCTGCTCGATGCGGACGACGTCCTTCGCCTCGACGGGGGCCGGGCCCGCGTCCGCGGGCAGGTCGGCCGTGAGGAGCGCCAGTTCCCCCATCGTGCGGGCGGACAACGCGGCCCCGACCCGTTCGTCGAGTTCCTCGGCGGTCAGCCGTCCGTCGCCGGCCGCACCGGTCAGCACGTCCACGACGCGGTCCCGGTCCGCGTGCGAGGCCCGCAACCCGGTCGTGCCCATCAGCTCACCCGACATACCCTCACCCCGATCGACGGACTGACGCTATATCGCGTTATACCCCAGGGGCGGCCCCCCGTCCACCGCCTGTCGTTTCTGGCCCTAGGGTGACGCCTATGCAGTCCTACACAATCGGCCAGGCGGCGCGGCTGCTCGGCGTGAGTCCGGACACCGCGCGCCGGTGGGCGGACGCGGGCCGGGTGACGACCCACCGCGACGAGGGCGGGCGCCGGCTCATCAACGGCGTCGACCTGGCCGCGTTCTCCGTGGCGCTGGCCAAGGCGGGCGGCGTCGAGGAGGACACGGCGTACACCTCGGTGCGCAACGCGTTCCCCGGCATCGTCACCGCGATCAAGCTCGGCGACGTGGCGGCCCAGGTGGAGATCCAGGCGGGACCGCACCGTCTGGTCTCCCTGCTGACCCGCGAGGCCGTGGAGGAACTCGGCCTGGAGGTCGGCATGGAGGCCACCGCCCGCGTGAAGTCGACGAACGTGCACATCGACCGCGTGTGAGGCGGGCGGCGGCCCCGGACCGTCACCGGGTCACTTGGTGACCGAGTAGGAGTGGGCGCCGGTGCCCGCCAGCGCCCCGCCGTCCACGATCAGATACTCGTCCCGGATCGGCCGTCCCGCGAAGAACGCCTCCAGGATCTCCCGGGTGCCCGCCGCGTACCGGGCCTGCGCCGACAGCGACGAGCCCGAGATGTGGGGGGTCATCCCGTGGTGCGGCATGGTGCGCCACGGGTGGTCCGCCGGAGCGGGCTGCGGGAACCACACGTCGCCGGCGTACCCCGCCAACTGCCCGCCGCGCAGGGCCCGGTCGACCGCGTCCCGGTCGACGATCTTCGCCCGCGCGGTGTTGATGAGGTACGCGCCGCGCTTCATCCGTTCGAGCAGTTTGTCGCCGAACAGCCCCTCCGTCTCGGGGTGCAGCGGCGCGTTGATCGTGACGACGTCGCAGTGCGGCACCATGTCCTCGGCGCTCTCGTGCCAGGTCAGCCCCAACTCCCGCTCCACGTCCTGGGAAAGCCGGTGCCGGTCGGTGTAGTGCAGCTTGACGTCGAAGGGCGCGAGCCGCCGCAGCACCGCGAGTCCGATCCGCCCGGCGGCGACGGTCCCGACGTGCATGCCTTCGAGGTCGTACGAACGGGCCACGCAGTCCGCGATGTTCCAGCCGCCGTCGAGCACCACCTGGTGGGAGGGCAGGTAGTTGCGCACGAGGGACAGCGTCATCATCACCACGTGCTCGGCGACGCTGATGCTGTTGGAGTACGTCACCTCCGCGACCGTGACACCGTGCGAGACCGCCGAGTCGAGGTCGACGTGGTCGGAGCCGATGCCGGCGGTGACCGCCAGTTTGAGGTTCTTCGCGGCGGCGATCCGCTCCGGGGTGAGGTAGGCGGGCCAGAACGGCTGCGAGATCACGACGTCGGCGTCGACCAGTTCACGGTCGAACACGGAGCCCTCGCCGTCCTTGTCGGAGGTGACGACGAGGGTGTGCCCGGCCGCCTCCAGGTAGGCGCGCAGGCCGAGTTCGCCGGAGACACTGCCGAGGAGGTGACCGGGGGTGAAGTCGACCGCCTCGGGGGTGGGGGTGGTCTGGCCGCCCGGGTAGTGGTCGATCACGGGCAGGTCGTCGCGGGCGTACGAGGTCGGGTATCCGTCGGTGGGGTCGTCGTACAGGACACAGAGAACCTTGGCCATGTCGCGGCTCCTCAACTCCGTTGTCGGAAGGTGCGCTTCACGATCCTCGGGGTCAATCGCCGCGGTCAAAGCGAACGTTGCTATGCCCGGATAGCCCGCGTCTATGAGCGGCTGCCGCCCAGGTAGGTGTGCAGGAGTTCGTCGAGCGCGTCCCGTACGCCGGCCCCTCTGGCCACCTTCAGCAGGGCCTCCGCGAGCACCGACTGGGGTTCGCTGCGGGTGACGACCAGTCCGACCCGGGGGCCGTGCGCGGGCCCGTTCAGCGGGACGACCCGCATCCCCTCCGGTACGTCGAACATGCGCAGCCAGGCGTGCGAGATCACGCTCGACCAACGGCCGCCCGGCAGCAGGGTGTAGAGCCCTGCGACGCTGTCCGACTCGACGGCGGGGGCGGCCGTCGCGCCCTCGGCGGCGAAACACTCGTCGATGATGCGGCGGTTGCGCATCCGTGAGTTGAGGAGGCAGAGCGGAAGTGTGGCCGCCTGGGCCCAACTCGCGCTGGTGGCACCGCCGAGCGGTCCGTCGACCGGTGTCAGCAGGACGTACCGCTCTTCGTAGAGCGGGTAGCGGCGGACGTTGCGGAGCGTGTCGTCGTCGAGGTAGGTCATCGCCGCGTCGAGCTCGAACTCGGCGAGCCCGTGGGTGATGTCGACGGAGGCGAGGGACTCCAGGGCGACCCGGGCCCGGGGGTGCCGTTCGCAGAACGGGGTGGTGAGCAGGGACGCGGCGGGCAGTGCGGTCGGTACCACCCCGAGGCGCAGCGTGCCGGTCAGGCCGCCCCGCAGCGCGGACAACTCCTGGTGCAGCGCGTCCTGTTCGGCCAGGATGCGGTGCGCCCAGGCGAGCACGACCTCGCCCTCCGGGGTCAGTCCCTCGTACCGTCGGCCGCGCCGCACGATCGGCACGTCCAACTCGTGCTCCAGGCGCCGGATCGCGGCCGACAGCGAGGGCTGCGAGACATAGCAGGCCGCCGCGGCGCGCGCGAAGTGCCGTTCACGGGCGAGCGCGACCAGATACTCCAGCTGACGCAGCAGCATGCCTCACCTCCCCTGGAACGTGCAGGTTAGGCGCTCTCCGTCCGGCACAACAGGGCCGCCCACAGGTCGAGGCGGTCGTAGAGGCGGGAGAGGTCGCGGCCGGTGAAGTGCTCGATGCGGCCGATGCGGTAGTGGACGGTGTTGACGTGCAGATGGAGTGCCTCGGCCGTCCGCGCCCAGGAGCCGTCGCGGGCGAGGAAGGTCTCCAGGGTCTCCAACAGGACGGCGTTGGACCGCAGTTCACCGAGCACGCTGCGGCTGAAGGCGGTACGGACCTCCGCCGGGACCCCGGTGAGCAGCGCGTCGAGTCCCGTGAGTGCCGAGGCGTCGGCGAGCGCGGAGCCGCCGGGGCCGGCGGTGCTCCGCGCCGACGCGAGACCGTAACGCGCTTCCGCGAGGGCCCCGTTGAGTGCCTTGGCGCCGTCGACGGGGGCACCGGTGCCGCCGTGCAGGGGCACTCCGGGCTCGGCGGCGGCGACCAGCGGCCAGATGTCCCGCAGCTCCCCGGTCTCGGCCCCGCCCAGGACCGCGAAGGCGGTGCCGTCCGCCAGCCGCCCGACGGCGCCCTGCCCCGCGTGGGCGACCACCTCGGCCAACGCGCCCTCCGCCAGACCGGTCCGCTGTGCCCCGGTCTCCGCGACGAGCACCCGGTACGGCCCCCCGTCCGGCAGCCCGCAGGCCCGTACCGCCGCGGCCACGGCTCCGGCGTCGGCACCCGGTGCGAGGAGGAGTGCTCCCAACTCGTCGGCTGTCTGCCGCTCTTCGGCCCGCGCCCGCACCCGCGCCTCCTGGCAGCGCCCCAGCACCGCGGCCAGCTCGTGCACCATGCGCGGCGGCGCGTCGTCGGGGTCGGGCAGGCAGAGGTGCCACCGCTCGTACGGCGAGACCCCGTCGGCGTCGACGGGCACTGCCTCCGCCAGCAGACCGGCCGCCTTCCCGACGGGTATCTCCCGAGCACCCGGTGTCGCCGCGACCGTCCGGCCGGAGGGCGTGAGGACGTAGGCGACGGCCCGCTCCAGGTGTGCGAAGGCGGTCGCGACGATCGCCTCGGGTCCCGCGCCCTGGGCGGCCATGCGGCTCAGCCGCCCCCGCACGTGCTCCGGCAGGGTGTGCCGGCGGCTCAGCTCGCCCCAGCGCCCGAGGTACACGGTGTCGGTGATCGCGCGGAACATGATGTGCGCCGGTACGGCGGCCACCGGCACCCCGTGCCGCACGCACGCCTCGACGAGGTCGTCCGGCACCGAGCCGTGCGTCTCCTCCCCCGCGAGCAGCGCGGCGGCCCCCGCACCGCGCAGCGCGGACACGAACCGCTCGGCCCGCCCGGGCCCGTCCTCGGCGGACCACCACACGAGCCCGGTGAGCACCACCTCGTCCCGCCGTACGAAGCGGGCGGGGTCCTCCAGGTCGGTCACGGTCACTCCGCTGATCTCCCGGGCCAGCTGGGTGTCCTCGGCCCACAGCAGCCGCAGGCCGAGGGACTCGTCCTGAAGAAGGTGTTCGACGTGCATGGTTCCGGCTCCTCGCATCTCGCATTCGCCAGGTGATTGCGAGTGATTGCATGGTAAGTGCAAGACCAATCGGCCGAAACGCCTCTTGGTTGATCCTCCAGGGTCTCGCCGTGGAACATCGGCGTTTCCGTGCTGTGAACCAGTCGTCCCGACCGGGTCGGCGTTGCTTCACTGGCGGTCATGGACCTGAACACGGTGGCCGAGATCCTCGACGCCCGGCAGCCGGCACCCTGGCGGCCGGGCGACGCCTGGCTCGGCGGCGGCACGTATCTCTTCTCCGAGCCGCAGCCGCAGCTGCGCCGCCTGGTGGACCTGAGCCGCACCGGCTGGACGCCCGTCGAGCGCCACCCGGACGGTTCCCTGGAGATCGCCGCGACCTGCACGATCGCCCAACTCTCGCGTTTCGGGAAGCGGTTGGAGGCCACTGCGGCGCCGCTCGTCGAACAGTGCTGCCGTGCCTTCCTCGCCTCCTTCAAGATCTGGAACATGGCGACGGTCGGCGGCAACCTCTGCAACGCCCTGCCCGCGGGCCCGATGATCTCCCTCACCGCCGCCCTGGACGCCGAATGCCTGCTCCTGGCCCAGGACGGCGTACGGCGCCGGGTCCGCGTCGCCGACTTCGTGACCGGGGCGGGCCGCAAGGACCTCGCCGACGGAGAACTCCTGCGCTCGGTCACCGTCCCGACCCGCGCCCTGGCCTGCCGCACGGCCTTCCGTCAGGCCTCGCTCTACGGCCTCGGCCGCTCCGGGGTCCTGGTCGTCGGCACCCTGGACCCGCTCGACGGCTCGCTCGCGCTGACGATCACCGCGTCGACGGTCCGCCCGTTCCGCCTGTGGTTCCCGCTGCCCCCGACGGCCGAGCGGCTGCGGGAAGCGATCACCTCCGCCGTCGCCGACGACGAGTGGTTCGACGACATCCACGGCCTCCCCGAGTGGCGGGCGCACATGACGTTCCGGTACGCGGAGGAGATCCGCCGGGAGCTGGGAGAGACAGCCGCATGAAGATCGAGGTCAACGGCCGGTCCTTCGCCGAGGAACCCCGCCCGGGCCAGTGTCTGCGCACCTACCTCCGGGAGCGCGGCTGGTTCGGCGTGAAGAAGGGCTGCGACGCGGGCGACTGCGGCGCCTGCACGGTCCACGTCGACGGCGAGCCGGTGCACAGCTGCCTCTACCCGGCGTTCCGCGCCGACGGCCGTACCGTCACCACGGTCGAGGGCCTGGCCGCCGAGAACGGTGAACTCCACCCCGTCCAGCGGAAGTTCCTCGACGCCCAGGGCTTCCAGTGCGGCTTCTGCACGGCCGGCTTCCTGATGACGACGGCCGCCCTGGACGAGGACCAGCTCACCGACCTCCCCAGGGCGTTCAAGGGCAACCTGTGCCGCTGCACCGGCTACCGCGCCATCGAGGACGCGGTGCGGGGCGTCTGCCACGCCGAGGCACCGGGAGCGGGCGAGGCGGTGGGCCGCAACCTGCCCGCCCCGGCCGGACCCCAGGTGGTCACCGGCACCGCCCGCTACACCTTCGACGTCGACGTCCCCGGCCTGCTCCACATGAAGCTCCTGCGGTCCCCGCACGCCCACGCCCGCATCACCGCGATCGACACCACGGCAGCCCTTCATGTCCCGGGCGTGCAGGCCGTGTTCACCCACCACGACGCCCCGGAACGCCACTTCTCCACGGCCCGCCACGAACACCCCACCGAGGACCCGGACGACACCCGCGTCCTGGACGACACCGTCCGCCACATCGGCCAGCGTGTCGCCGCCGTCGTCGCCGACAGCGAGGCCGCCGCCGAGGAGGGCTGCCGACGCGTGGAGGTGACGTACGAGATCCTGCCGTCGGTCCTCGACCCGGAGGCGGCGATGCGCCCCGGCGCCCCGGTCGTGCACGACAAGGACGCGGCCACGGCGCGGATCTCGCGCCCGCAGGACAACGTCGTGGGCGAGGCGCACGGCGAGATCGGCAGCGTGGAGACGGGCTTCGCCGAGGCCGACGCCGTCCACGAGGCCACCTACCGCACCCAGCGCGTCCAGCACGCCAGCCTGGAGACGCACGGCGCGGTCGCGTGGTTCGACGAGGACGACAGGCTGACGGTGCGTACCAGTTCACAGACCCCGTTCCTCACCCGCCGCGCCCTCTGCGCGCTCTACGACCTGCCTGAGGAACAGGTCCGTGTCGTCGCCGGCCGGGTCGGCGGCGGCTTCGGCGGCAAGCAGGAGATGCTCGTCGAGGACATCGTCGCCCTCGCGGTCCTCCGCCTGCGCCGCCCGGTGAAACTGGAGTACACCCGGGCCGAACAGTTCTACGGCGCGACCACCCGCCACCCCTTCACGATCCACGTGAAGGCGGGCGCCCGCCGCGACGGCCGGCTCACCGCCCTCCAACTGCGAGTCGTCTCCAACACCGGCGCCTACGGCAACCACGGCCCCGCCGTCATGTTCCACAGCGTCGGCGAGTCGATGGCCGTCTACCGTGCCCCGCACAAGAAGGTCGACGCCTTCTCCGTCTACACGCACACCGTCCCGGCGGGCGCCTTCCGGGGCTACGGCCTCGGCCAGGTGATGTTCGCCGTGGAGTCCGCCCTCGACGAGCTGGCCCGCCAACTCGGCCTGGACCCGCTGGAGTTCAAGGCGAAGAACATCATCGGCCCCGGCGAGCCGATGATCACCCCGGGCGGCGAGGAGGAGGACCTGCACATCGCGAGCTACGGCCTCGACCAGTGCCTCGCCGTCGTCCGCCGCGCCCAGGCGGAGCCGGTGGCCCAACTCGCCCCGGACGGCTGGCTGGTGGGCGAGGGCACGGCCCTGGCGATGATCGCGACCGGCCCGCCCGGCGGCCACATCGCCGACGCGAGGGCGAGCCTCCTCCCCGACGGCGGCTTCGATCTCGCCGTGGGCACGGCGGAGTTCGGCAACGGCACCACCACGGTCCACCGCCAGATCGCCGCCGGCGAACTCGCCACCACCGTCGACCGCATCACCGTCCGCCAGTCCGACACCGACGTCGTACGGCACGACACGGGCGCGTTCGCCTCCACGGGCACGGTCGTGGCGGGCAAGGCCACCCTGCGCGCCGCCCGGGCCCTGGCCGACCACCTGCTCGACTTCGCCGCCGCGCATCTCCGACTCCCGCGATCCGACTGCGCGTTGGCCGAGGAGGCCGTACTGCATCCGGGCGGGCGGCTCACCCTGAAGGAGCTGCACGCGGCGGGTGCGGCGGTCGGGGTGGAGTTCAGCGCCGACGGGCACTTCGGCGGGACACCGCGCTCGGTGGCCTTCAACGCGCAGTGGTTCAGGGTCGCCGTGGACCCGGACACGGGCGAGATCCGCATCCTGCGCAGTGTGCACGCGGCCGACGCGGGCAAGGTGATGAACCCGATGCAGTGCCGGGGGCAGGTGGAGGGCGGGGTCGCCCAGGCGCTCGGCGCGACCCTCTTCGAGAACGTCCGGGTCGACGAGCGGGGCGCGGTGGAGACGGCGGCCTTCCGGCGCTACCGGCTCCCCCAGTACGCGGACGTGCCGCGCACCGAGGTCCACTTCATGGAAACGGCCGACGCCATCGGCCCGTTGGGCGCCAAGTCGATGAGCGAGAGCCCCTTCAACCCGGTCGCGCCCGCCTTCGCCAACGCGCTGCGGGACGCGACCGGGCTCCGCTTCACCGAACTTCCGCTGACCCGAGACCGGGTGTGGCGGGCACTGGCGGAATCGTCCCGTACCCCCCGTCCACCCGGATCGCCCTGATCCCGCTGATGTGCCGGGCCCCGCAACGGTCCTGCGGCAGCACCAGTTGCGGCCCGGCTCGGTCGAGCGGGGTGTCGTCGATGCCCACGGCGAGCAGAACAGGGGCATGAGCGAAGTCGGGGTCGATCTCGGCCCAGGACAGCAGCGCGTGGTGCCCGTCCGCACCGCGGACCGCGATGAGGAAGCGCAGCCGGTCCTTGCGGCGGACGGGGTCGAAGCCGGGGCCCGCCGAGGACAGCACGTCGTAGAGGCGAGGTCCTTCGAAGCGGTGGACCTGGGTGCCGCTGGTGGCGCACTCGAAGCTGACCCGCACCCGGTGCTGCGGCCAGCCGAGCAGATCGGGCACGGTCAGCCGGGCGGGGCGGGCCAGGTCCCCGGTCAGGTCGAGCTGCGCGAGCGTCACGAGCCATCACCTCCCGGAATGTGGTACCCGGACGGCACTCCCGTACAAACGCACATGCGCGCCCCGCGAGCCAATAGCGCAGCTCATGCGATGCGACAGGAGACTTATGCCTTGCAAATGCGGCAGTATCATCGCGGCACGGCCGTTGCGGCCGGGCAAGGGCGCGACGATCCCTTATCAGCAGAACCAGAGGAGTAGAACCGTGATGACCCGTTCCGCGCGTCGGACCCGCCGGACCCTGCAGGTGGCCGGGGCGGGAGCCGCCGCGCTGCTGGCCCTGAGCGCCTGCTCCTCCAGCGACGACTCGTCCTCCTCGAAGTCCGACTCCTCGGCCTCCGCGTCCCCGAAGATGTCCGGCACCGTCACCGTGTTCGCCGCCGCCTCGCTCCAGGAGTCGTTCACGACCCTGGGCAAGGAGTTCGAGAAGGCGAACCCGGGCACCAAGGTGGCCTTCAACTTCGGCGGCAGCGACACCCTCGCGGCCAGCATCACGGGCGGCGCCCCGGCCGACGTGTTCGCCGCCGCGAGTCCCAAGACCATGGCGATCGTGACGGACAAGGGCGACGGCGTCGGCACGCCGGCCACGTTCGTCCGCAACCAGCTGGAGATCGCCACCCTGCCGGGCAACCCCGACAAGGTGACCTCTCTCAAGGACCTCACGAAGTCCTCGCTGAAGGTCGTGCTCTGCGACAAGACCGTGCCGTGCGGCGCGGCGGCCCAGAAGGCGCTCACCGCCAGCAAGCTGAAGCTCACCCCGGTGTCGTACGAGGCGGACGTCAAGTCGGCGCTCAACAAGGTGGTGCTGAAGGAGGCCGACGCGGCGGTCGTCTACAAGACCGATGTGCACGCGGCCGGCAGCAAGGTGGAGGGCGTGGAGTTCCCCGAGTCCTCCAACGCCATCAACGACTACCCGATCGTCCTGCTGAAGAACGCGCCGAACGCGGTCGCCGCCAAGGCGTTCATCGCGCTGGTGCAGTCCGCCGAGGGCCAGAAGGTGCTGTCCGCCGCGGGCTTCCTCAAGCCGTGACCCAGCCCGACCTCTCCGACGCCGCGGCCGAGACCCTCAAGGGCGGGCCGCGGCGTCGCCGTGTCCGGATGACCGGCCGCGGTGTCCCGCTCCCCCTCCTGCTGCCCGCGCTGGTAGGACTGGCGTTTCTCCTCCTCCCCCTGCTCGCCCTTCTCGTACGGGCCCCTTGGCGGTCGCTCCCCGCCCAGCTGACCAGCACACAGGTGTGGCAGGCGCTCCAGCTGTCCCTGTTCAGCGCGACGGCGGCGACGGTCGTGAGCCTGGTCCTGGGCGTCCCGCTGGCCTGGGTCCTGGCCCGCACGGAGTTCCCCGGCCGCGGCTTCCTCCGCGCCCTGGTGACACTCCCGCTGGTCCTGCCCCCGGTGGTGGGAGGCGTGGCGCTGCTGTTGGCGCTGGGCCGCAACGGCGTCGTGGGCCAGTGGCTGGACTCCTGGTTCGGCATCACCCTCCCCTTCACCACGACCGGCGTCGTGGTCGCGGAGGCGTTCGTGGCGATGCCGTTCCTGGTCATCAGCGTCGAGGGCACCCTGCGCGCCGCGGACCCCCGCTACGAGGAGGCGGCCCAGACCCTCGGTGCCTCCCGCTTCACCGCGTTCCGCCGGGTCACACTGCCCCTGATCGCCCCGGGCATCGCGGCGGGCGCGGTCCTCGCCTGGGCCCGCGCCCTGGGCGAGTTCGGCGCGACGATCACCTTCGCCGGCAACTTCCCCGGCCGCACCCAGACCATGCCCCTGGCGGTCTACCTGGCCCTCCAGAACGACCCCGAGGCGGCCATCGCCCTGAGCCTGGTCCTCCTGGCCGTGTCGATCGCGGTCCTCGCAGGGCTGCGGGACCGCTGGATGACCACGTCATGACCGACTCCCCCACGACCGCCCGCACTTCGGCCCCCTGGACACGCCCTTCATGACCGACACCAAGCCCTACGACCCCGAACTCGCCGACGCCCAGGGCCTGGACGCTCACCTCGTCGTGGACCGCGGCACGTTCCGCCTGGACGTGGAGCTGACGGCCGCCCCCGGGGACGTCGTGGCCCTGCTCGGCCCGAACGGCGCGGGCAAGACCACCGCGCTCCGCGCACTCGCGGGCCTGGTCCGCCTGACGGACGGTCATCTACGGCTGGACGGCACCGCGTTGGACCGCACACCGCCGGAGTCCCGCCCGGTCGGAGTCGTCTTCCAGGACTACCTGCTGTTCCCGCACCTCACCGCGCTGGACAACGTCGGCTTCGGCCCCCGCTGCCAGGGCGCGACCAAGGCGGAGTCCCGCGCGGTGGCCGCCGAGTGGCTGGACCGGATGGGGCTGGCCGAGCACGCGGGGGCCAAGCCCCGCAGACTCTCCGGCGGCCAGGCCCAACGCGTGGCCGTGGCACGGGCGTTGGCGACCCGCCCGCGGCTGCTCCTGCTGGACGAGCCCCTGGCCGCGCTGGACGCCCGCACCCGCCTGGACGTACGGGCCCAACTCCGCCGTCATCTGGCCGAGTTCGAGGCGGTGGCGGTCCTGGTCACGCACGACCCCCTGGACGCCATGGTGCTGGCCGACCGCCTGGTCGTGATCGAGCGGGGCACGGTCGTCCAGGAGGGCGCCCCCGCCGACATCGCCCGCCACCCGCGCACGGACTACATCGCCCAACTGGTGGGCCTCAACCTCTACAAGGGCCGGGCGGACGGCCACACGGTCACCCTGGACACGGGCCCCACGATCACCACGACCGAGGAACTCCAGGGCGAGGCCTTCGTGGCCTTCCCGCCCAGCGGAGTCACCCTCTTCCGCACCCGCCCCACCGACACCAGCGCCCGCAACCTCTGGCACTGCGAGGTGGCGGGCCTGGAATCCCACGGCGACCAGATCCGTGCCGACCTGACCGGCGAACTCCCCCTGACCGCCGACCTGACCACAGCCGCAGCGGCGGAACTGGACCTCCACGAGGGCGCGCCGGTCTGGGCAACGGTCAAGGCGACCCAGACCCACGCGTATCCGGCCTGAACCAGAGAAACGCAGCGCCCCAAAGGGGCGCGGGGAACTGCGCGACCAGCCACAGCGCACCCGCGCCCGACACCCGACCCGCAAGCGCCGCGCTCAGTCCTCGTAGGCGTCCAACGGCGGGCACGAGCACACCAGGTTCCGGTCCCCGAAGGCCTGGTCGATCCGGCGAACCGGCGGCCAGTACTTGTCGGCGGCGGAGACCCCGGCCGGGAAGACGGCCTCCTCACGCGTGTACGCGTGCTTCCACTCCCCGCCGAGGGCCGCCGCGGTGTGCGGGGCGTTGCGCAGCGGGTTGTCCTCGCCGGGCCACTCCCCCGCCCCGACCTTCTCGATCTCCCCGCGGATGGCGATCATCGCCTCGCAGAACCGGTCCAGCTCGATCAGGTCCTCGGACTCGGTCGGCTCGATCATCAGCGTCCCGGCCACCGGGAACGACATGGTCGGCGCGTGGAAGCCGTAGTCGATGAGCCGCTTCGCGATGTCGTCGACACTGACCCCGGTCGCCTTGCTGATCGGCCGCAGATCGATGATGCACTCGTGCGCGACAAGGCCGCCGGGCCCGGTGTAGAGCACCGGGAAGTGCGGCTCCAGCCGCTTGGCGATGTAGTTGGCGCTGAGGACAGCCACCTGGGTGGCCCGCTTCAGCCCTTCGCCGCCCATGAGCCGGACGTAGGCCCAGGAGATGGGCAGGATGCCGGCGGAGCCCCAGGGCGCCGCCGAGATCGGCCCGACCCCCGTCTCCGGCCCGGCCGCGGGCTGCAGCGGGTGGTTCGGCAGATACGGCGCCAGATGCGCCCGCACGCCCACCGGGCCGACACCCGGGCCGCCACCACCGTGCGGAATGCAGAACGTCTTGTGCAGGTTCAGGTGGGAGACGTCACCGCCGAAGTGCCCCGGCTTGGCGAGCCCCACCAGGGCGTTGAGGTTGGCGCCGTCGACGTAGACCTGCCCGCCGGCCTCGTGGACCTGCGCGCAGATGTCGGCGACGTGCTCCTCGAACACGCCGTGCGTGGAGGGGTACGTGATCATCAGCACGGACAGCTCGTCGCGGTACTGCTCGATCTTCGCCCGCAGGTCCTCGACGTCGATCTCGCCGTCCTCGGCGGTCTTCACGACGACGACCTTCATCCCGGCCATCACGGCACTCGCGGCATTGGTGCCGTGCGCGGACGAAGGGATCAGGCACACGGTCCGCTGAGCGTCGCCGTTGGCCCGGTGATACCCGCGCACGGCGAGCAGCCCCGCCAGCTCGCCCTGCGAACCGGCATTCGGCTGCAGGGACACCTTGTCGTAGCCGGTGACCTCGGCGAGCCGCTCCTCCAGCTCCCGGATGAGCGTGAGGTATCCCTGCGCCTGCTCTGCGGGCGCGAACGGGTGCAGCTGCCCGAACTCGGGCCAGGTGACCGGCTCCATCTCGGTGGTCGCGTTGAGCTTCATCGTGCAGGAGCCCAGCGGGATCATGCCCCGGTCGAGCGCGTAGTCCCGGTCGGCGAGCCGCCGCAGGTACCGCAGCATCGCGGTCTCGGAGCGGTGGTCCCGGAACACGGGGTGCGCGAGGTAGGCGTCGGTCCGCAGCAGCCCCTCGGGCAGGGTGTCCCCGGCGGTCCCGTCCAGCGTATCGACGTCTCCGTCGACCCCGAACGCGGTCCATACGGCGGCCAGTTGGTCCCGCGTGGTGGTCTCGTCACAGGCGATGGACACCTGGTCGGCGTCCACGAGACGCAGGTTGACCCCGTCCTGGCGAGCGGCGGCGACGACCTCGGCGGCCCGGCCCGGAACCCGTACGGTCAGCGTGTCGAAGTAGGCGCCGTGCACGACCTCGACGCCGCCCGCGGTGAGACCGGCGGCGAGGATCGTGGCGTAGCGGTGCGTCCGCCGCGCGATGCCCTTCAGCCCCTCGGGGCCGTGGTAGACGGCGTACATGCCGGCCATGACGGCGAGCAGCACCTGGGCGGTACAGATGTTGCTGGTGGCCTTCTCACGGCGGATGTGCTGCTCGCGGGTCTGCAGGGCGAGGCGGTAGGCCTTGTGTCCGTCGACGTCGACGGAGACGCCGACGAGCCGGCCGGGCAGGCTGCGCGCGAACTTCTCGTGCACGGCCATGTATCCGGCGTGCGGCCCGCCGAAGCCCATCGGGACCCCGAACCGCTGCGTCGTACCGACCGCGATGTCCGCGCCCAGCTCACCGGGCGACTTCAGCAGGGTCAGCGCCAGCAGATCGGCGGCGACGGTGACGAGCGCGCCGCGCGCGTGCGCCTGCTCGATCAGCGGCTCGATGTCGCGTACGGCTCCGGAGGCGCCCGGGTACTGGACGAGCACGCCGTTGATCTCGCGCTCGGCCAGCTCGGCCGGGATGCCCTCGCTGAGATCGGCGACGACGACCTCGACGCCGGCCGGCTCGGCACGGGTCTCGATCACGGCGATGGTCTGCGGCAGCGCGTCCGCGTCGACCAGGAAGAGGCCCTTCTTGTTATTGCCCATGCGCCGCGACAGGGCGACGGCCTCGGCCGCGGCCGTGCCCTCGTCGAGCAGGGAGGCACCGGAGGTCGGCAGCCCGGTCAGATCGGCGACCATCGTCTGGAAGTTGAGGAGCGCTTCGAGCCGCCCCTGGGAGATCTCCGGCTGATACGGCGTGTACGCCGTGTACCAGGCCGGGTTCTCCATCACGTTCCGCAGGATCACCGGCGGGGTGAAGGTCCCGTAGTACCCGAGCCCGATCATGGAACCGAGGACCTCGTTGCGGTCCGCGAGGGAGCGCAGTTCGGCCAGCACCTCGGCCTCGGTGCGGGCGCCCGGCAGGTCGAGGGAGTCGGCGTTCTTGATCACGTCCGGGACCGCGGCGGCGGTGAGCTCGTCGAGCGAGCCGTAGCCGACCTGCGCGAGCATCTTGGCCCGCGCCTCCTGGTCGGGCCCGATGTGACGCTGCTCGAACGGAATGCCCTGTTCGAGCTCGGAGAGCGGAATGCGAGGGGCGGTCATTACGGAGGCCTCCTGGTCAGACACGACCTTCGAGGGACACCACGGCGGTGGGGTGCCCGGACGGCCTCCCCCTCTGTCATCTCAACCTGAGAGCTTCACCGGGCATCCCGAGGGCACCCGGCTTTCACCGTCGGTGAGAGCGGAAGCCGTCGCCGGCACCCGCCCTGCTTTCCAGAGTGACCTCGTCCGTGCGGTACGTGGGCCTGAGAGATTCCGGGGAGGAGTTGCTCCTTCGGCGCCTCCGATGAAGTCTGGAGGACTCTCCCGCACGGGGTCAGCAGCCGCTGGCCAGCCTACCAGCGAGCACTGGAGCCCGGCTTTCGAGTGGCCACAGGCCCGAATGTGCTCTTTTGTAGTGTCTACGGATGAGTTGCGACCAGGAGGAGGGCCCGTGCAGACCGATATCGATCCGCGCAACCTGATCGGCCGCAAGGCGTTCGACCGCACCGGTGCCAAGATCGGCACGATCGACGAGGTCTACCTCGACGACGCGACCGGCGTACCGGAGTGGGCGGCCATACGCACCGGCCTGTTCTCCAGGGACGCCTTCGTCCCCCTGGAGCCCAGCGAACTGATCGAGGGCAGCCTCCACATCCCCTTCGAGCGCTCCCTGATCAAGGACGCCCCCGACTTCGGCGTCGGCCGCCACCTCTCCCCCGACCAGGAACTCCAGCTCTACCACCACTACGGCCTGGACGTGGCCCCGCCGCCGTCCCTCCCGGACCACGACTTCGGCAGGCTGGCGGGCTCTGACGACAGCTGAGTCGGCCCGGCGGACGGGGCATGCAGGTCCGGCGCCGTCGAGCGCGTCGGGCCGTCCGGCACGACACCGGTGAGCCGTGCGTCGGCGGACAGCGGCTCGGCCCGGGGAACACCGGGACCGGACTCCTCCGAGGAAGGCACCTCGGCAGACCCTGCGCCGGTTACGCGCGCCTCCGAGGGATACGGCGCCGACACGGACACGGCCGCCGCCCCCTCCATCTCCCGCTCCCGCTCCCGCTTCACCAACGGCAACGGCTCCGCCGGCTCCAGCTCCGGATCATCGGTCCGGAATGTCCGCACCCTCCCCGGCCCAGCATCCTCCGGCGTCTCGAACCGCACGGTGACCCGCCCCAGCCCGCTGCCCTGCACCCACCCGTGCCCGAACCCGGCGTGCCGCACGTCGTGTCCGGCGGGCCAGCGCCGCTCCACGGGGACCGCGGGCTCCTCGCCCGGCGCCTCCGTGTGCTCCTCCTCCAGCAGATCGACCTGCTCCCCGGCCGCCTGCGCGAACAGGTCCTCCTGCGTGTAGTCGGCGAGCCCGGAGACGCCGACCCCGAGCAGGCGCACTCCGCCCGTGGTGTCCACGGAGTCCAGCAGCCGGGCCGCCGCCTCCCGCACCACCGCAGGGTCGTCGGTGGGACCGCGCAGCGTCTCGGAACGCGTCAGCGTCGAGAAGTCGTAGCGCCGCACCTTCAGCACGATGGTCCGCCCGGACAGCCCGGCCGCTCTCAGCCGGCGTACGCACCGGTCCGCGAGCCGCTGCACCTCTAGGCCGACCCGGGTCCGGTCGTGGATGTCCACGTCGTACGTGTCCTCGACCGACACCGACTTGGTCTCCCGCTCGGCCACCACGGGCCGCTCGTCGTGGGCCAGCGCCATCGCGTACAGCGCGTGCCCGTGCGCCTTGCCCAGCAGCCGTACGAGCTCGTCGTCGCCCGCCTCCGCGATGTCGTCGACCGTGGTGATCCCGGCCCGCCGCAGATGATCGCCCGTCGCCGGGCCGACCCCAGGCAGCGTGCGCACCGACAGCGGTCCCAGCAGCGTCCGCTCGGTCCCCGGCTCGATCATCACCAGCCCGTCGGGCTTGGCCCGCTCGGAGGCGATCTTCGCGATCATCTTGGAGGCGGCGAGTCCCACCGAGCCGGTGAGCCCCGTGACCGCCCGTATGTCCGCCCGCAGCCGTGCCCCCGTCAGCCGCGCGGACTCGGCGTCCCAGGCCGCTCCCCCGGCCTCCAGGTCCACGAACGCCTCGTCCAGGCTGAGCGGCTCCACCAGCGGCGACAGCGCCCGCAGCAGCCCCATCACCTGGTCGCTGATCGACCGGTAGAACCCGAAGCGCGGCACGAGGTACGCGGCGTTCGGCGCGAGCCGCCGCGCCTGGGCCATGGGCATCGCCGAGTTCACCCCGAAGACCCGCGCCTCGTACGACGCGGTGGCCACCACCCCGCGCGGCCCGAGCCCGCCCACGACGACGGCCTTCCCGCGCAGACTCGGTTTGGACGCCTGCTCCGCCGAGGCGAAGAAGGCATCCATGTCGAGATGCAGGATCGTGGGCGCGGTTCTCACATCTCCGATGCTGCCCTACGCCACTGACAATGCCCCGCCACGGCTCCCGCAGGGCCCTCAGACGGCCCGGTTGCGCCGCCTGGCCAGCTCGTCCGCGGGGTTGGACCCGACGAGCGTCTCGCCGGTGTCGACCCGCTCCCCGTGCAGCTGCGACAGGGCGGTCTCGACGTCCCGCCACACGACTCCCACGGCGATGCCGAAGACGCCCTGGCCGCCCTGGAGCAGCGCGTGGACCTCGTCCGGCGAGGTGCACTCGTAGACCGTGGCGCCGTCGCTCATCAGCGTCATGCGCTCCAGATCGCGGAAGCCGCACTCCCTGAGGTGCAGGACGGCGCTGCGGATGTTCTGCAGCGACACCCCCGTGTCCAGGAACCGCTTGACGATCTTCAGGACGACGACGTCCCGGAAGCTGTAGAGCCGCTGCGTCCCCGACCCGTGCGCGGGCCGCACGCTGGGCTCGACGAGCCCGGTGCGCGCCCAGTAGTCCAGTTGCCGGTAGGTGATGCCGGCCGCCGCACAGGCCGTGGGGCCCCGGTAGCCGATCTCCTCGGACGCCATGGACGCCGCCCCTCCGCTGCTCGGCACTGCCGCCGGCCGCTGCGGAACGCGATCGGCCGCACTGCCGTGAAGCGGGTACGGGCCTCTGTCCCCGAAACTGCGTTCCGGGGCACCCCCAGCCGTACCGTCGCCGCTGCTTCTCACGCCGACCTCCGTCCTTGACCTGCCTTCTCGACGGTAGGCAGTCACCAGGGGTGCGTCAACGATCGCCACACTCGGCACGCCGAGTGATAATCACCCAAGGAGTGGTTTCCCGTGTCCCACCGCGGGGAAAGGCTAGCCGAATGCGCTCGCGGAGGGCCGCAGGACGCACTCACACGCCGGTGGCAAATGCCAGCATTTTCGCGCCTGCCCGCACCCTCACTGGCTGTTGGTGCCGAAGTCCTCGGGGGAGATCTGGTCGAGGAACTCGCGGAACTTCTCCACCTCGTCCTCCTGCTCGTCCGGGATCGCGATGCCCGCGTCGTCGAGCACACCGTCGCTGCCGTAGATCGGCGTCCCGGTGCGCAGGGCGAGCGCTATGGCGTCGGACGGGCGGGCGCTCACCTCGACGCCGCTGGCGAAGACCAGCTCCGCGTAGAAGACGCCCTCCCGCAGATCCGTGATGCGTACTTCGGTCAGCTCCTGGCCGACGGCCTCCAGCACGTCCTTGAACAGGTCGTGGGTCAGCGGTCGTGCGGGGGCCATGCCCTGCTGCGCGAAGGCGATCGCCGTCGCCTCCCCGGGCCCGATCCAGATGGGGAGGTAGCGGTCGCCTCCCACTTCACGCAGGAGCACGATCGGTTGGTTGGAGGGCATTTCGACCCGGACACCTACGACATCGAGCTCGTTCACACAGCAACCCTAGGCCGTGCCCGGGACGTTTGGGTAGTCGGGCCGAGAACGGGTGACCGATCAGGCAGCCGCGGAGGCCGTCCGGCTCAGGGCAGGCGCACACCGAGCGCGGTCTGCACGAGCGCCGCGTGCAGCTTCACCGTGAGCCCGGCCAGCTCCTTCGTACGGGCCTCCGCGTGGGCCCTGGTCTGCGGATTGCGGTGGCGCTTGAGCGGGGCCACCACCTGGTCGACGAGTCCGGCCTCACGGTCGGCGGCGGCCTTCATCGCGCGCAGATGCCGCGGCTCGATCCCGAACCGCCCGAGTTCGAGGACAAGTCCCGCCACGGTGACGGCCTCCGCGTCGTACACCCCGTCCGGCAGCGGGGCGATGAGCCCGTACGACTCCCACTCCTCGAGCTCCTGCTCGCCGATCCCGGCGGCGGCCATCAGCTCGGACCTGCCGATCCGGGCCGCGGTGGGCCCTTCCACGGGCTCCAGGACGACCTCGCCGTCCCGCTGCCGCCCCACGGTGGGCAGCGGCGCCGCCTCACCGCGCGCCATGGCGTCGAGGTGCTCACGGATCACCTTGAGCGGCAGATAGTGGTCCCGCTGCATCCGCAGGACATGGCCCAGGCGCTCGACGTCGGCGGGGCTGAACTTGCGGTACCCGGACGGGGTCCGCTGCGGCTCGATGAGGCCCTCCGACTCCAGGAACCGGATCTTGGAGATGGTGACCTCGGGGAACTCATCACGCAGCACGGTCAGCACCGTGCCGATGCTCATCAGGCCAGTGTCCGTGGCGGCGGTACCGTGTCCGGCACCGCCGCTCGGTGTTTGAAGCATGGACCTTCCTGGGGGAATCCCCCGGACCCAGTCCGAGGGAGGGTCAGTAACCCCGCTGGCTCGCGTAGAACACCAGCCGGTACTTGCCGATCTGCACCTCGTCACCGTTCGCCAGCGAGACCGAGTCGATACGCTCGCGGTTGACGTACGTGCCGTTGAGGCTGCCGACGTCGGCGACCGTGAACGAACCGTCAGGAGAGCGCCGGAACTCCACATGCCGGCGCGAGACCGTCACGTCGTCCAGGAAGATGTCGCTCTGCGGATGACGGCCGGCCGTGGTCAGCTCGCCGTCCAGCAGGAAGCGGCTACCCGAGTTGGGACCGCGACGGACCACCAGCAGCGCCGAGCCCAGCGGCAGGGCGTCCACGGCGGCCTGCGCCTCCGGGGAGAGCGTGGGCATCTGCGTCTGCCCGGTCACTTCGGCGTCGTAGGCCTCGAGACCGGAGATGGAGATCGTGGAGGTCGTCTCGGACGGACGCTCCGGGGTCGCGCCAGGACGCAGCGGCGCACCACAGTTGGAGCAGAAGCGGCTGTTCTCCGCGTTGCGGTTACCGCACCTCGTACACACCAGGGCCGACATAGGGGAAAACCCTCCACCCGTACTTGAGGTTGACGGTTGCCCGAAACCTATGTCGCCGGACTGCGCAGGGTCAACCGACGGCGCGCCCTGGCCCGCGACCTGGTCGCGGAACAGCGGGCGCTGGCCTTCTGCGTCCGGTTGTGCGCGGTGGCGAGCGGTCTGATTGTCGCTGCTCTCTTTCGCACTCTTGCCGAACAACTTCGCAAACAACTTCACGGGCGATTCCCCTTGACCGAAACAGACCCGCCCGTGGGGCAGGACGAACCCTGATTGAACACACCGGTTGACCCGGACATCCTCACAACGTCCGTATCCACCAGACAGTTTCCACCACGCACCACCCAATCGGTGCGTCGACCCCCCGCAACCTCATGCCCTCGCCGGTCGGTCCCCATGCACCCCCGGTTCACCGGGAGGACGACCGAGCGTAGTCAGGCTGCTTCGCGGCCCGCAAGGCATCCACGACGATCTTGGCCGACCGCCCGACGGTAACGGTGGCCTGCTCCTTCTCGAGAGTCTGCACCACGCCTCCAGGGATGTTGAGCGCCGGTTCGAGATCCTGCGGCTTGCCGATGACCTTGAAACGATACGGGGCGTTGATCTTGTTCCCGTCGACGCTCACGCTCTTGCCGGAATCCGACAGATACGTGTTGGCCACGACCCGCACACCGTTCACCTGGATCGCCTCCGCGCCGGCCGCGCGCAGCTCCTGGATCGCGTCGAGCAGCATGTCCGCCTCGACCGTTCCCTTCGTGTCGTCGATGGTCATCGTGATGCCGGGTCCCTGCGCGGCCACGGTGCCCGCCAGAATGCCGAGCTGCTTCTCCTTCTCGGCCGTCTGCTTGCGGGCCTCCTCGGCCTGGTCGGAGCTGTTCTCCAGCTCGTCGCGCTGTTTCTGCAGACCCTGCTTCTCGTCCTCAAGACGCTGAGTACGGTCATCCAGTTCATCGAGAATGCGAACAAGATCTTCCTGCCGGGCCCCGCGGAGCGCGCTGTCGCTGTTGCTGTTGGACGCGACCTGCACCGCCAGCCCGAAACCGAGGCCGAACAGCAGCACGGCGACGATGAGTTGGGCCCGGCTCACGCGCGGCGGCCACAGCCCCTGCACCAGCCGCTGCCGACCGGTCACCCCGGACGCGGCCCGCTCCCCCGGAACCGGCGCCTCCGCGGAAACGGAAGCCGCCACCTCCTCGGGAAGCTCCCTGCGCAGCCGGTGTTCGGGCCGCTCGTCTTCGTGGCTCATCGACGTCACGCCCGGAAGACATGCCGGCGGATGGCCGCGGCGTTGGAGAAGATCCGGATGCCGAGGACGACCACGACACCCGTCGACAGTTGGGCACCGACACCCAACTTGTCGCCCAGGAACACGATCAGGGCGGCCACCACCACGTTCGACAGGAACGACACCACGAAGACCTTGTCGTCGAAGATCCCGTCGAGCATGGCCCGCAGCCCGCCGAAGACGGCGTCGAGCGCCGCGACCACGGCGATCGGCAGATAGGGCTCCACCACCACCGGCACCTCAGGCCGGACCAGGATTCCGGCCACCACTCCCACGATGAGGCCCAGTACGGCGATCACGATGTGCCCTTCTCAGTTCTCGGCTGTGCTGTACGTACGATCACACTCGGCGCGGCGGGCAGCCGGAGGTCACTCTCCACGGCGATGGTCGCCCTGATGCCGTAGGTGCTCTCCAGGGCATGCAGATAGAGCCCGTCGGCACCGTTCTGGAATCCGCTGCTCAGCCGCTGGCCGTCACCCACCGCGAGCACCGTGTAGGGCGGCACCAGTGGCTTGTTGTCGACCAGTATCGCGTTGCCCGCGGCCCTGATCGCGGACAGCGCCGTCAGCCGCTGTCCGTTGATGGAGACGGCCTCGGCGCCCGCCGCCCACAGTCCGTTCACGACACGCTGCATGTCGCGGTCGCGCACCCGCCCGGTGTCGGAGAAGTCCGCGGTCTCGCGCGGGTTGTCGCCGCCGCCGGTACTGGCTTCCTTCGCGTCATTGACGACGAGCCGTACACCGGGGCCGTGCACCGCGGTCGCGCCGGAGAGCATGCTCACCAGGTCCGCCTGCTCACTGCCACCGCTCGTCCTGAGCGCGGCCCGCTGCCGCGCGCTGACGTCGTCCCGGAGCGCGTCGACGGAGCCCTCCAGCTTGTCCGCCGACTTGGTCTCCTTGTCGATGCGGTCGATCAGCTCCTGGCGCTCCTTGGCCACCACCGGGGCGGCCACCCGCGCCTGTGCCGCGCCCACGGTCACGACGAGCGCCGCCAGCACCAGGCCGGCGGCGAGACCGAGCTTCGCCCGGAGGGTCTTCGGCATGCCGCTCGCACCGGCGGCCTTCTTGCGGGCGGCTGCCTCGGCGTAACCGTCGTCGAGGCTGTGGTCCATGACGTTGGTGAGCAGCGACATGGACGCGTCCGGCCGCGAAGGGCGCGTGGGTGTGCTCCGAACGGGGGGCTGCTGCGGCATGCCGCACATCGTCGCACGTGGTGGCCTGTACCTCCGAATGGCCCCACCGGCATGCCGGACAGGCCCCCTTGGGGACACATGTCCGGCACGCGCGCGTGCTCCGTGTTTTACTGCCCGGCGCTGTCCACGACCGCCGCCCACTCGTCCAACAGGGCCTGCGCGGAGGCGTCGTCGGGCCCTTCGGCCCACAGATGCGTGACCGCCTCGGCAGGGTCGGGGAGCACCATCACCCAGCGCCCGTCGGTCTCGACGACCCGCACACCGTCCGTGGTGTCGACGAAGCGATCACCGGCCGCCTCGACGACCCGCCGCATCACGAGTCCCTTGACGGCCCAGGGAGTGGCCAGGTCCCGCTTGAGGACGTGCGCCCGCGGAATCCGGGCATCGATCTGGCTCAGCGTCAACTGCGTCCGCGCCACCAGCCCGATGAGCCGTACGAAGGCCGCCGAGCCGTCGAAGACACTGCTGAACTCCGGGATGATGAACCCGGCCTTGCCGTCCCCGCCGAAGATGGTCGTCTCGTCGCGCCCGACCCTGGTCAGGTCGTCCGGCGAGGTCGTCGTCCACTCGACCTGGGTCCCGTGATACGCCGCCACCTGCTCGGCGATCCTCGTGGTGGTCACCGGGAGCGCCACCCGCCCGCTGCGCCGCTCCGCGGCCACCAGGTCGAGCATCACCAGCAGGGCCCGGTCGTCCTCGACGATCCGCCCCTTCTCGTCGACGAGCGACAGCCGCTCACCGACAGGGTCGAACCGCACCCCGAACGCGGCCCGCGCGGAGGCAACGATCTCGCCGAGCCGCACCAGCCCCGACCGCCGCGTGTCCGCGGTCTCCGTCGGCCTGGACTCGTCGAGACCGGGATTGATCGTCAGCGAGTCCACACCGAGCTTGCCAAGCAGGCTCGGCAGCACGAGCCCGGCACTGCCGTTCGACGCGTCCACCACGACCTTCAGGCCGGAGTCGGCGATCCCGGTCGTGTCGACGTTCCGCAGCAGAGTCCCGGTGTACGAGTCGAAGACGCTGGCCGGGAAGTGCAGGTCGCCGATCTCGCCGGGGAACGCGCGCCGGTACTCCTGCCGCGCGAACACCCGGTCCAGCTTGCGCTGACTCGCTTGCGAGAGATCGGCGCCGTCGCTGTCGAAGAACATGATGTCGACGGAGTCCGGCACACCGGGTGTGGTCCGGATCATGATCCCGCCGGCGCTGCCCCGCGCGGTCTGCTGCCGGGCCACGGGAAGCGGAACGTTCTCCAGGTCCCGTACGTCGATGGCGCTGGTCTGCAGGGCGGAGATCACCGCCCGCTTGAGCGCACGGGCGCCTCGGGAGTGGTCACGGGCCGTGGTGACCGTGGACCCCTTCTTGAGCGTCGTGGCATAGGCACCAGCGAGGCGTACGGCCAGTTCCGGTGTGATCTCCACGTTCAGGATCCCGGAGACCCCGCGCGC
The DNA here is from genome assembly GCF_044747445.1 of Streptomyces sp. NPDC090083. Lineage (NCBI taxonomy): Bacteria > Bacillati > Actinomycetota > Actinomycetes > Kitasatosporales > Streptomycetaceae > Streptomyces > Streptomyces sp. NPDC090083. The sequence goes on from NZ_JBIVED010000015.1 coordinate 262,035, forward strand.
GCCGAAGAGGTGCGCCTGCCCTCGGGATTCCCAGATGACCGACGTGTTGACGAACGCGCCGGCCTCGATCGTCTTGAACGGGTACACCCGCACATTGCCCTGCACGATCGATTCTTCGCCGATCAGGCACTCGTCGCCGATGACGGCGCCGTCCTCGATCCGCGCGGCACGCATGATGTCGGTGTTCTTTCCGACGACACAGCCCCGCAGATTGCTGTGCTGCCCGACGTACACGTTGTCGTGCACGACGGCCCGGTGCAGAAAGGCCCCGGACTTCACGACGACGTTGGAACCGATGACCGTGTGCTCACGGATTTCGGCACCGGCCTCGACCTTGGCGTAGTCACCGATGTACAGCGGCCCGCGGAGAACCGCGTCCGGATGCACCTCGGCGCCCTCGGCCACCCACACGCCCGGCGACAGCTCGAAGCCGTCGATCTCGACGTCGACCTTGCCCTCCAGGACATCGGCCTGCGCCTTCACGTAGCTCTCGTGGGTACCGACGTCCTCCCAGTAGCCCTCGGCGATGAAGCCGTAGACCGGCTTGCCTTCCTTCATCAGCTGCGGGAAGACATCACCGGACCAGTCGACGGGAACGTCGGGGTCGACATAGTCGAAAACCTCGGGCTCCATCACGTAGATGCCCGTGTTCACGGTGTCCGAGAAGACCTGACCCCAGGTCGGCTTCTCGAGGAACCGCTCGACCTTTCCCTCTTCGTCGACGATGGTGATGCCGAATTCCAGCGGATTGGGCACCCGGGTCAGACAGACCGTGACCAGCGCGCCCTTTTCCTTGTGGAAATTGATGAGTTCGGTGAGGTCGAAGTCGGTCAGGGCATCACCGGAGATGACGAGGAAGGCATCGTCCTTCAACGCCTCTTCGGCGTTCTTGACGCTTCCGGCGGTACCGAGTGGCTTCTCCTCATTGGCATACGAGAGCTCCATCCCGAGCTCTTCGCCGTCACCGAAGTAGTTCTTGACCAGCGAGGCCAGGAACTGCACGGTGACTACGGTCTCATTGAGCCCATGCCTTTTGAGCAGCCTGAGCACGTGCTCCATGATCGGTCGATTGACCACGGGCAGCAACGGCTTGGGCATGCTTGAGGTCATGGGGCGAAGGCGTGTGCCTTCGCCTCCGGCCATCACGACGGCCTTCATGTCGGAAGCGTCCTCCTCTGCGAGACGACGGTCTAGCCGACTTCACCAGTCCAGATTGTCCCGCACTTTTGCGCCACGGGCCATCGAGCGACTGTTACCGCCCCAATCGGCAAGGTCAGTCGGCCATGGCGTCCGCACGCAGCAGGCGGCGGACTTGTACCACGTACAGCACTCCTGCCCACCAATAGAGCGTTGTACCCCATCCTGCGAACGCCCATCCGAAAATCGCTGCGAGTGAGGGCAGCCATCCACTTCCGTCACTGAGCAGCAGCAACGGGAAGGCGTACATCAGGTTGAACGTGGCTGCCTTGCCGAGGAAGTTCACCTGCAACGGCGGATAGCCGTGCCGCCTGAGGACGCCCACCACCACCAGCAGGACCAGCTCACGCGCCAGCAGCACGGCGGTCAACCAGATTGGCAGAATCTCGCGCCAGGTGAGGCCGACGAGCGTCGAGAGAATGTAGAGCCGGTCCGCGGCGGGATCAAGCAGCCGGCCGAGACTGCTGATCTGGTTCCAGCGTCGCGCGAGCTTGCCGTCGAGGTAGTCGCTGATCCCGCTCAGCATCAGCACCAGAAGCGCCCAGCCGTCGCTCTTGGGGCCGCCGAACTCGGGCCTGAGGATCAGCCACAGGAAGATGGGTACGCCGACCAGGCGCGCCATGCTGAGGATGTTCGGGATGGTGAGCACCCGGTCTGTCTGGACGCGGGTCTCCTGGACCTCCACCCGGGGGCCTCCTGTGGGAAAACGTGCCGACGATTCCCCCGAACCTTACCCCAACGCAAAAAAGCTCTGGCTCTTGGGCTGCATGCCCAAGAGCCAGAGCTCTAAAAGGAGTTCGGCGGCGTCCTACTCTCCCACAGGGTCCCCCCTGCAGTACCATCGGCGCTGTAAGGCTTAGCTTCCGGGTTCGGAATGTAACCGGGCGTTT
>NZ_JBIVED010000016.1:0-219984 GCF_044747445.1 Streptomyces sp. NPDC090083
CGACTCTATCAGACCGTTTCCGGTTCCGATTTCCTCGGTGCTTTCCAGGTTTCCGCTTCCGCGTTTCCCTTTCCGGCGGTTCCGACTCTATCAGAAGTTCCGGACCGGATTGACCGGCCGTTCTTTTCCGATTCATCGGGAGTGTGGCTTCTCTGAAATCAAAGTTTCTGGAAGCAGACAGACACTCACTGTCGCCGACCGGATCAAATCCAGTTCTAGGCAACTGTTCGAATCTACCTCCCCGACCGGTCCGTGTCAACGGTTCCTGTGGGGCGAAGAGGAGACTAGCAGCTCAGCGGGAGTGACCGCACATCAGGCGGCGGTGGGCACCGCGGAGCTGCGCTCGGACGCCTCGACGTCACCCGTGTCACCGGCGCGTACGGCGCGACCGCCCAGGACGTAGACGTACGTCAGGAAGGCTGCTTCGGCGAGGACGCCGATGCCGATGCGGGCCCAGGTGGGGAGGCCCGACGGGGTGACGAAGCCTTCGATGGCGCCTGAGATGAAGAGGATCAGAGCCAGCCCGATGGCCATGCCCACGGCGGCTCGGCCTTCCTCGGCAAGGGCTGTGCGACGGGAGCGTGGGCCGGGGTCGATGAGGGTCCAGCCGAGGCGCATCCCTGTGCCGGCCGCTACGAAGACCGCCGTGAGTTCGAGCAGGCCGTGCGGGAGGATCAGGCCGAGGAACGTGTCGAGTCGGCCCGCGGACGACATCAGGCCGATGCCGACTCCCAGGTTGAGCATGTTCTGGAAGAGGATCCAGAGGACGGGCAGGCCCAGGAAGACGCCCAGGACCAGGCACATCGCGGCGGCCTGGGCGTTGTTCGTCCAGACCTGCGCCGCGAAGGCCGCCGCCGGGTGACTGGAGTAGTAGGTCTCGTACTCGCCGCCGGGGCGGGTGAGTTCGCGCAGCTGGCTCGGGGCCGCGATGGAGGACTGCACCTCGGGGTGGGTGCCTATCCACCAGCCCAGGAGGATCGCCACCACGGTCGACAGCAGAGCCGTAGGCACCCACCAATGGCGTGCTCTGTAGACCGCGGCCGGGAAGCTGTGTCCCAGGAAGCGGGTGACATCGCGCCAGGAGGCTCGGCGGGTTCCTGTGACCGCACTACGCGCGCGTGCCACCAGTTGGCTGAGTCGGCCGGTGAGCTGGGGGTCCGGGGCGCTCGACTGGATCAGGGAGAGATGGGTGGCCGTGCGCTGGTACAGCGCGACGAGTTCGTCGGCCTCGGCGCCGTTCAGGCGACGCCTGCGGCGGAGCAGCGCGTCGAGGCGGTCCCACTCGGCTCTGTGGGCCGAGACGAAGACGTCGAGGTCCATCTGGTTGCCTGCTCCTCGGCTGCTCGTCGACCGCTGGTCCGGGGATCAGCTTGTCGTACTGGGGCACGATGTGCCCTCAGCTTGGCAGACTGGCTGTTCCAGGGGCAGGGCAGGGGAAGGGCGGCAGGCGTGAGTGAGCTGGTGACGGGCGAGGCGGTGGCGCTGGAGCTGCGCCCCGCGAGACTGCCCAGCAGGGCGCTGGCGGTGCTGCTCGATCTGATCGTGGCCATCGCCGCCTACACCGGCGTCACCGTGGCACTGATCTTCTCCACGGGCTCCTTGGACGACGCCGCCCAGATCGCGCTGTCGATCGCGGCCTTCGTGCTGGTACTGGTCGGCGCGCCCATAGCGGTGGAGACCCTGAGCCACGGGCGTTCGCTCGGCAAGCTGGCGTTCGGGCTGCGTGTGGTGCGGGACGACGGCGGGCCGATCCGGTTCCGGCACGCGCTGGTGCGCGGTGCGATCGGCGTGATCGAGATCCTGATGACGTTCGGGGTCGTCGCGTGTGTCGCCTCCCTCGTGTCGGCGCGCGGCCGACGGCTCGGCGATGTGTTCGCGGGCACGCTGGTCGTACGGGAAAGGGTGCCCACCGGGCAGACGGCGTTCGTGCCTCCGCCGCCGCCGTGGCTGACGGGCCGTTTCGCGGAGCTCGATCTGTCCGCCGTTCCCGATGGGCTGTGGCTGGCGATCCGGCAGTACCTGACGCGGATGCAGCAGTTGGATCCGCAGATCGGCTGGGCCATGGCCGAGCGGCTCGCGGCGGATCTCGTGGCGCGTACGGGCGCTCCGGCTCCGCAGGGGGTGCCGCCGGCCGCGTATCTGGCGGCGGTCGTGCAGGAGAGGCAGGCGCGGGATGTGCGGCGGGCCTTCGGGAACGGCGGGGGCGTGCCCGGCGGCGGGTTCGGGGCCGGGGCGGGTGTGCCGGGGGCCTCCGGTCAGTCGGCGTTCCAGCCGTCGCCGGCTCCTCAGCAGCCGTACGGCGCCCCTCCCCCGGTCTGGCGTGGCCCCGCGACGGCTGCGGATGCCGGTCAGGTCGCGCCCAGCCCTGAACCTCCTGCTCCACAGAACCCCGCGCCCGCTGAGCGGCCCCGTCCCTCCACCGGCTTCGCGCCGCCCGCCTGACGCGGCTCAGCCCCTCCACCGGGTTCGCGCCGGTCGCCGGGATGCTGCTCAGCCGCGCCCCGGCGACCGGCCCGGAACTTCGCCGCTCAGCCGAAGACGGACGGCGGTGACTCCAGTTCCTCCAGCTCGATGCCGGGCGCCGCGAGGACCACGTCCCCGGCGATGTGCACGGCGTGCTGCTCGCCCGTGTCCAGGGCTGTGACCTGGTATTCGTCCACGGTCAGAGGGCCGTTGTCAGTGCCGTGTGCTTCTCTTTTCAGCAAGGCCCAGGACTGGTCCACGGTGCGGGGGGCGAGGACCGGTTCCGCGAGGCTGACCAGGCGGACGCGGGTCGCGGACGCGGAAGGGGTGAGGCGCAGGAGACGGGTGGTGGCGATGAGGAAGGCGGGAGAGGTGCCGGTGAAGGCGTGCGCGCGGACATTGCCTTCGGTGGCATCGGTGCCGGTGGGGTCGGTGCGGACCCAGGTGACGCCGTCGAGAGCGGCGCCGCGCACCTGCCAGCTCGCCGCGTGGAGTTCCAGCCGGATGGGGCGGCCGAGTTCGTCGAGCGTGAGGTCGACGGAGCCGCTGTGATCGCCGGAGGGGGCGGTGAGCTGGGAGACGTAGCGCCAGCCGGACGGGCCGGGGGCGCACTGGAAGTGTTCGTCAGCGAGGGGGGTGTGATCGTGCGGATCGTGGAGCGAATAACGGCCGCGGGGCATCGGGGTCCTGGGTCTTGACGGGCCGGTCCGGCCGACGGAACCAAAGGGGCAGGCCCCCGGCACGGGGGTGCGGGGGCCTGCCTCGGAGGATCTGCTGGTGAGTACCTGCCGCTGGGGCCGCGTCAGTGCACGGACGCGGACACAGCGGGCGAGGTCACGGCCAGCGGGGTCGCCGGCTCAGTAGCGGTAGTGGTCCGACTTGTACGGGCCCTCGACCTCGACGCCGATGTACGACGCCTGCTCGGGGCGGAGCGTGGTCAGCTTCACGCCGAGCGAGTCCAGGTGGAGGCGGGCGACCTTCTCGTCGAGGTGCTTGGGCAGCACGTAGACGTCGGTCGGGTACTCCTCGGGCTTGGTGAACAGCTCGATCTGGGCCAGGGTCTGGTCCGCGAAGGAGTTGGACATCACGAACGAGGGGTGGCCGGTGGCGTTGCCCAGGTTCAGCAGGCGGCCCTCGGACAGCACGATGAGGACCTTGCCGTCGGGGAACGTCCAGGTGTGGACCTGCGGCTTGACCTCGTCCTTGACGATGCCCGGGATCTGCGCGAGGCCGGCCATGTCGATCTCGTTGTCGAAGTGGCCGATGTTGCCGACGATCGCCTGGTGCTTCATCTTGGCCATGTCCGCGGCCATGATGATGTCCTTGTTGCCGGTCGTGGTGACGAAGATGTCGGCCTTGTCGACGACCTCGTCCAGCGTCGTGACCTGGTAGCCGTCCATCGCCGCCTGCAGTGCGCAGATCGGGTCGATCTCGGTGATGATCACGCGGGCGCCCTGTCCGCGCAGGGACTCCGCGCAGCCCTTGCCCACGTCGCCGTAGCCGCAGACGACCGCGGTCTTGCCGCCGATGAGGACGTCGGTGGCGCGGTTGATGCCGTCGATCAGGGAGTGGCGGCAGCCGTACTTGTTGTCGAACTTCGACTTGGTGACGGCGTCGTTCACGTTGATCGCCGGGAACAGGAGGGTGCCGTCACGGTGCATCTCGTAGAGACGGTGCACGCCGGTCGTGGTCTCCTCGGTGACGCCGCGGATCTCCGAGGCGAGCTGGGTCCACTTCTGCGAGCCGTCGGAGATGGTGCGGTTGAGGAGTTCGAGGATGACGCGGTGCTCGTCGTTCTCGGCGGTGTCGGGCGAGGGGACCTTGCCGGCCTTCTCGTACTCGACGCCCTTGTGGACGAGGAGGGTGGCGTCGCCGCCGTCGTCCAGGATCATGTTCGGGCCGCCGGTGGGGCTGTTCGGCCAGGTCAGGGCCTGCTCCGTGCACCACCAGTACTCCTCCAGGGTCTCGCCCTTCCAGGCGAAGACCGGGATGCCCTGGGGGTTGTCGGGCGTACCGTTCGGGCCGACGGCGATGGCGGCGGCCGCGTGGTCCTGGGTGGAGAAGATGTTGCAGGACACCCAGCGGACCTCGGCGCCGAGGGCGACCAGGGTCTCGATCAGGACGGCGGTCTGCACGGTCATGTGGAGCGAGCCCATGATCCGGGCGCCGGCCAGCGGCTGGGCCTCGGCGAACTCACGGCGGATCGACATCAGGCCGGGCATCTCGTGCTCGGCGAGGGTGATCTCCTTGCGGCCGAACTCGGCCAGGGAGAGATCGGCGACCTTGAAGTCCTGTCGGTTGTCGACAGTCGTCATGGAGATGTGCTCCTCGGGGTTGGGGCGAGGTGGGTACGGCTGGTCTGCGCGGCGGCGGACACACGGGTGCCCGGAGGAGGGCACAGGAATGCCCGCGTACGCGCAGCGCAGTCCGTCGGAGGCCCTCTCTCCCTCGGCCGGTCCGCTGTGGGACCGCCCGACCGCCATCAGCAGCGACGTCTGGCTCTCACCCAAGCTACACCGGTGGACCCGGCCTCCCCCAGCCCGTCTCCGGACGGATCCGGCCGGACTCGAGCGGATGTCAGGTGTCGGATCGGGTTTCCGGGGGAGCTGCGACAGGGTGCCCGAAACCGGCGGGAGGAGCGGAGTGGATGGCGGCGACCAGGGACTTCCGTGTCTTTGAGTCGGGCGTCGGGTGTTGCAGGATGCACGGAGACCAGGAGCCTCTGGTCGATCTTGCGGGGCGTCCGGGACGGCGTTCCGTGCGACGAAGGTCTAGGAGAACCACGTGAAGAATTCGGCCGGCCCTCCCCCCACGGGCGGCGGCGATGGCGAGCGGCAGCGGTTGAGGCTGCTCGCGGTGACCGCGTGCCCGACCGGCATCGCCCACACGTACATGGCCGCGGAGAAGCTCGCGCAGGCCGCCGCGAGCCGCGGTATCGACATGAAGGTGGAGACGCAGGGTTCCATCGGGGCTGAGAACGTCCTCGATGACAACGATGTCAGCACAGCGGACGGCGTGATCGTCGCCGCGGACAAGGACGTGGACCTGAGCCGTTTCGCCGGCAAGCGGGTCCTCGTGGTCGGGGTCGCCGAGGGCATCCGGCATCCCGAGCGGCTGATCGAGCAGGTGCGGTCGGCGCCCGTGCACACGGCGGGCGGTGCGGCCGCGGCGGCTGCGGCGCCGGGCGGCAAGGAGCGGAGCGTCGGGTACAAGGCGCTGATGAACGGGGTCAGTTACATGATCCCGTTCGTCGTGGTCGGCGGGCTGCTGATCGCGATCTCGCTGTCGCTCGGCGGCAATCCGGACCCCTCCGGCGGTCTGGTCATCCCGAAGGGCTCCTTCTGGATGGACGTGAACAACATCGGTGTGATCGGGTTCACGCTGATGGTGCCGATCCTGTCCGGCTACATCGCCTACGCGATCGGCGACCGCCCCGCGCTCGTGCCGGGCATGATCGGCGGCTGGATCGCCAACACCGGTTCGCTGTACGACTCGAAGGCGGGCGCCGGGTTCATCGGGGCGATCGTGACCGGATTCCTCGCCGGGTATCTGGTGCTGTGGATCAAGAAGGTCCAGGTCCCGAAGTTCGTGCAGCCGATCATGCCGATCATCGTGATCCCGATCGTGGCGACGACGGCGCTCGGACTGTTCTTCATCTACGTCATCGGGAAGCCGATCTCGTGGGTGTTCGAGCACCTCACCAGCTGGCTCGGCGGGATGACCGGCACCAGCGCGATCCTGCTCGGCACGATCCTGGGGCTGATGATCGCGTTCGACATGGGCGGGCCGGTCAACAAGACGGCGTTCCTGTTCGGCGCGGGGCTCATCGCGACCGGCAACCAGTCGGTCATGGGCATGTGCGCCGCCGCGATCCCGGTGATGCCGCTCGGCCAGGGCCTGGCCACGCTGATACGGCAGCGCCTCTACACCGAACAGGAGCGGGAGACCGGTCTGGCCTCGCTGTTCATGGGTTGCTTCGGCATCTCCGAGGGGGCGATCCCGTTCGCGGCGGCGCGGCCCGCGCAGGTCATCCCCGCCAACATGCTGGGCGGCGCGGTGGCCGGTGCGGTCGCCGGGCTCGCCGGGGTGAAGGACGCGGTTCCGCACGGCGGGCCGATCGTGGCGGTGCTGGGCGCGGTGAGCGGCGTGCCGATGTTCTTCGTCGCGGTGGCGATCGGTACGGCGGTCACCGCGGTGACGACCGTCGCGCTGGTCGACGTGAGCGAACGGAAGCGGCGCGGGGAGTCTGCCGGGCTCGGGGTCGGCGGCACGGGCGAGCCCGAGCTCGCGTCGGTCGGGGCGGGCGTCGGCGTCCCGACCGAAGTGCCGGGTGCCGGGGTCGCCGTGGCGGAGCGGGCTTCGCGTGGGGGTGCGGTTGCGAGTGGTGCGGTCGGTACCGGCAGTCCGGGCGGCGCAGTCGGTACGGGCGGGTCGGCCGGTACGAGCGGGTCGGCCGGGTCGAGTGCGGGGGCTGCGGCTGCCGTTGGGGCCAGGGGCGGCGATGACTCGGATGCCGGCCCCGAAGTTCTCTCCGGCTACCTCACCGAGCAGACCGTCAAGGTGCGGCTCGACGCGGGTGGCAAGGAGGCGGTGATCCGGGAGATGGCCGGGCTCCTGGCGCGGACCGGGAAGGTCCTGGACGTCGAGGAGTTGGTGGCGACCGCGTTGCGGCGGGAGGCGCAGGGGACGACCGGGCTCGGGGAGGAGATCGCGATTCCGCATGCCAAGACGGATGCGGTGAGCGCGCCGGTCGTCGGGTTCGCGCGGTCGGCGGAGGGGGTCGAGTGGGGCTCCCCGGACGGTACGAAGGCCCGGCTGGTGTTCATGATCGCCGTACCGGAGGCGGCTGCCGGGGACGAGCATCTGCGGATTCTGGCGCTGCTGTCGCGGAAGTTGATGGATGCGGAGTTCCGGGAGCGGTTGTCGGCGGCCGAGGACGAGTCGGCGGTGCTCGGTGTGCTGAGCGAGGTCGGTTAGGCCTGTCCGGCGGATCCCGTCGTGGACGCGGGGCCTGGCAGGCCGCGCGTCCACGGTCCACGGGGGTGGGCAGGCCCGCACCGACCGGTCACAGGCGCAGTAGGTCATGGGGGGCGGTGACCCCGTGCCGGTCTTGCTGCTGCACGGGGTCGGGCTCGGCCGTGCGGATCACCGTGAACGGCGAGCAGCTGGCGGAGCGTTCTTCGTGAGCGGCCACGACGGCACGGCGGTCGGGTCCGCCGCCGGGGGCCGGGCGACGACCGACGGCCCCGCGGTCGCCTCCGGTATCGGGGTGGCCGTCAGGCGGGGCTCAGTGCTCGGCGGGGTGCTGGGCCGGGCCTCCGGGGGTGGCTTCGTGGTCCGGGCCCTTGGTGGCTTCGGACTCGCTGTAGATGTCGGGTTCGAGGTAGATGACCCGGGCGATCGGGACGGCCTCGCGGATGCGGGCCTCGGCGGCGTTGATCGCGGTGGCGACCTCGGCGGCCGTGTCGTCGTGCTGGACGGCGATCTTGGCGGCGACGAGCAGTTCCTCGGGGCCGAGGTGGAGGGTGCGCATGTGGATGATGCCGGTGACCGTGTCGCCGTCGACGACCGCGGCCTCGATCTTCTGGACGTCCTCGATGCCGGCGGACTCGCCGAGCAGCAGGGACTTCGTCTCGGCGGCCAGGACGAGTGCGATCAGGATGAGCAGGATGCCGATGCAGAGGGTGCCGATGCCGTCCCAGACGCCGTCGTCGGTGAGCAGGGCCATGCCGACGCCGCCGAGGGCGAGAACCAGACCGATGAGCGCGCCGAAGTCCTCCAGGAGGACGACCGGCAGCTCGGGGGCCTTGGCGCGGCGGATGAACTGGGACCAGGAGTGCGTGCCCCTCAGTTCGTTCGACTCCTTGATGGCCGTGCGGAAGGAGAAGCCCTCGGCGAGGATCGCGAAGACCAGGACGCCCACCGGCCAGTACCAGTGCTCCAGTTCGTGCGGGTGCTTGATCTTCTCGTAGCCCTCGTAGACGGCGAACATGCCGCCGACGGAGAAGAGGACGATGGAGACGAGGAAGGCGTAGATGTACCTCTCGCGGCCGTAGCCGAAGGGGTGTTGGGGGGTGGCCTCGCGCTGGGACTTCTTGCCGCCGATCAGCAGCAGTGCCTGGTTGCCGGAGTCGGCGAGGGAGTGGACGCCCTCGGCGAGCATCGAGGACGAGCCGCTGAAGGCGAACGCGACGAACTTCGATGCCGCGATCGCGAGGTTGGCGCCGAGTGCCGCCACGATCGCCCTGGTCCCGCCTGACGCGCTCATGTGCTCGCGGTGTCCCTTCGCCTTCGTACGTCCACGCCGGACGTCTGCCCGCTGATGGGCCGTCCGATCGTCTTTGCCCGTCCTTTGCCGGTGGGCCATTCTTGCAGCCCCGCCCGGCGACGGCTCGTCAGGTATCCACAGACCCGGTCATACGATCACAGTGGCCCGGAAGACCGTGCCCACGCCGGACACCTCGGCCCGGTCGCCGGCCGGGACGAACACCGACTGGCCGGGGCCGAGTTCGCACTCCCCCGCCTTCACCGAACCGGCCGTGCACAGCAGGATCTGCGGGGTGCCGAGGGTGAGGTCGTGGGCGCCGGTGCCCTCGGGGAGGACGTACCGGGACAGCCGGAACTCGTCGATGGGGGTCTCGTAGACCTCCTCGCCGTCGGGGGACGCCTCGGGGCGCAGCACTCCGGGGTCGCTCGCCTCGAAGCCGACGATGCGCAGGAGTTCGGGGACGTCGACGTGCTTCGGGGTGAGGCCGCAGCGCAGGACGTTGTCGGAGTTGGCCATGATCTCGACGCCGAGGCCGTTGAGGTAGGCGTGCGGGATGCCCGCGCCGAGGAACAGGGCCTCGCCGGGCTGGAGCCGGACGTGGTTCAGGAGCATGGCCGCGATCACGCCCGGGTCGCCGGGGTAGTGGTAGGCGATGTCGGCGTAGGGCTCGTACGCGCCGCCGAGGCGGGTGCAGGCGGTCGCCGCCGCGGTGACCGTGCGGCGCATCTCCTCGGGGTCGGCGGTGAGGATCGCCGTGAGAACCTCGCGGAGGGCGGCTTCCTCGGGGTGCGCGTGGAGGAGGTCGACGTAGGGCTTCAGGGTGTCGACGCCGAGGCCGGCGAGCAGGTCGGCGGCGCGCAGCGGGTCGCGGAAGCCGCACAGGCCGTCGAACTCGGTGAGCGCGCAGATCAGTTCGGGCTTGTGGTTGGCGTCCTTGTAGTTGCGGTGCGGGGCGTCGACGGGGATGCCCCGGCGCTCCTCGTCGGCGTAACCCTCCTTGGCCTGCTCCAGGTTGGGGTGCACCTGGAGGGAGAGCGGGGCTCCGGCGGCGAGGATCTTCAGGAGGAAGGGCAGCCGGGGGCCGAACTTCGCGACCGCCTTGTCGCCCAGCTCCCGCTCCGGAGCGGCCTCGATGACCTCGACGAGCGTCCCGCGCGCGGTGCGCGAGGGTGCGCCCGGGTGGGCCCCCATCCACATCTCCGCCTGCGGTTCACCGCTGGGCTCGACGCCGAGCAGCTTGGGGATGGCGGTGGTGGAACCCCAGGCGTAGGGGCGGACGGTGTTGTCGAGGCGGTCCATGCGGGTCTACCGGTTCTCTCTGCGTACGCCGTGGGTACGACGGGGGTTCGCGCCACGTACGACGGTGTACGGCGGCCAGGGCTTCGACGACAAGATCAGGCGCCTGAGGCGAGCGCCAGGTAAACGGCGGCGAAATCCGTCATGGCGATCAGCTCCGCGAGGGTCTCCAGTTCGCCGCCCTCCTCCGGCTCCAGCTCGCTGATCGGCGTGTCGTGGCTGAGGGCCAGGTCACGGGCGGTGGGCGCGGCGGTGAGGCCGCCGATCGGGCGGTCCCGGAGCAGCACCACGCGTGCGTGCAGGGCGGGTGCCTCGTCGACGCGGTCGCGGAAGAAGTCGTCGGGGTCGGCGCTCGCGGCGAGCGGTCCCGCCAGGAGCGCGTTGTGCTCGGCGAGCGCCTCGGGGAGTTCGGAGATGAGCGCGGGGCGGCCGGCCAACTCGGCGAGCGCGGCGGCGAATCGGCGGCCCGCCGGACCGGCCGAGGTGCCCTCCGTCCAGATCACGGGGAGCGAGTCGGCGAGTTCGGAGGCCAAGGTCTTCGCCGGGTTGCTGTAGGTGGCGACGGCGGGTCCGCAGCGCTCGGCGACCTGGTCGAGCCGGTCGGCGACCTTCTCCAGGGCCTCGGGCGGCGCGCTGAGCAGTCCGGTGCGGTCCAGGATCGCGAGCAGCGGGGTCAGCAGCGCCCAGAGGACTCCGGGTGCGGAGGCGGCCAGGGGTTCGTCGTGCTCGTACGGTGCGGTCGCCATCGGTACGAAGAGCCCGTGGGCGCCGTCCACCGCCTCGGTGAGGGGGCTGCGGCCGGGGGCGACGGCGACGACGGTGCAGCCGCGGCGGTACGCCTGCTCGGCGAGGAGGGACAGGCCGGGTTCGCTGCCGTCCGGGGTGGTGATGAGCAGGAGGTCCACGGAGCCCGCCCAGCCCGGGAGTTCCCAGCGCAGGGCGCCGGCCGCGGGGGCGACGCCGGTGGGTGCGAGGCGGGTGACGGGGCTGCTGGCGCCGGCGAGGGTGCCGAGCAGGTCGGCGACGCAGGTCGCGGCGGCGCCGGGTCCCGCGATCAGGATGGCGCGCGGGCGGCCGTCCGGTTTCAGGTCGTGGACGCCGGCCTCGGCGGCGTGCCGGGCGGCGGTGCGCACCCTCGCGCCGGCTTCGGCGGCACCGCGGAGCAGGGCCCGGCGGTCGGCCTCGGTCAGCGCGTCCGGGGAGTCGAGCAGCGATTCGTCGAGCATGGGCGGCGGCTTCCGATCGCGTCGTCGTCGGTTACGCGGGGTGGCGGGCCTCGTCCACGAGGAGGACGGGGATGCCGTCCCGGACGGGGTAGGCCAGGCCGCAGTCCTCGCCGGTGCAGATCAGCTCGGTGTCCTGCTCCTTGAGGGGGGCGTGGCAGGCCGGGCAGGCCAGGATCTCCAGGAGGCCGGCTTCGAGCGGCATGGGTTTCCCTCCGAGGGCGAGTGTCTACGACGGCTTGCGGATGTGCCTGGTCAGGTTACCGCCGGTGGTGAGTGGGCGCGGGGGTTGGGGCCGCCGGCCTCCGGAGGCGCCTCCGGAGGCCTCTTCGCCCTCGCTCGCCGCCTAGTCAGCCGCGGATGATCCCCAGCACCTCGTCCCGCACCTTCGTCATCGTCGCCTCGTCCCGTGCCTCCGCGTTGAGCCGGAGCAGGGGTTCCGTGTTGGACGGGCGGACGTTGAACCACCAGTCGGCGGAGGAGACGGTGAGGCCGTCGAGGTCGTCGAGCGTCAGGTCGGCCTGGTTCCCGTAGGCGGCGCGGATCGCGGCGAGGCGGGCCTGCTGGTCGTCGACCGTGGAGTTGATCTCGCCGGAGCCCGCGTAGCGGTCGTACTGGGCCACGAGGGCGGAGAGCGGGCCGTCCTGGCCGCCGAGCGCGGCGAGGACGTGGAGGGCGGCCAGCATGCCCGTGTCGGCGTTCCAGAAGTCCTTGAAGTAGTAGTGCGCGGAGTGCTCGCCGCCGAAGATCGCACCGGCCTTCGCCATCTCGGCCTTGATGAAGGAGTGGCCCACGCGCGTGCGGACCGGTGTGCCGCCGTTCTCCTTGACGACCTCGGGGACCGACCAGGAGGTGATCAGGTTGTGGATGATCACGCCCGTGCCGCCGTTCCTGGCCAGCTCGCGGGAGGCCACCAGGGCGGTGATGGCGGACGGGGAGACCGGGTCGCCGTGCTCGTCGACCACGAAGCAGCGGTCCGCGTCGCCGTCGAAGGCGATGCCGAGGTCGGCGCCCTCTTCGCAGACGCGCGCCTGGAGGTCGACGATGTTGGCCGGGTCGAGCGGGTTGGCCTCGTGGTTCGGGAACGTGCCGTCCAGCTCGAAGTACATCGGGACGAGGGTGAGCGGCAGGCCGGCGAAGACCGTCGGGACGGTGTGGCCGCCCATGCCGTTGCCCGCGTCGACGACGACCTTCAGGGGGCGGATGGAGGTCAGGTCGACGAGGCCGCGGAGGTGCGCCGCGTAGTCCTCCAACGTGTCCCGCCGGGTGATCGTTCCCGTCGGTCCCGAGGCCTCCGGTGCGCCCGAGTCCAGCCAGGACTCGACGAGTCGGCGGATCTCGGCGAGGCCGGTGTCCTGGCCCACGGGGGCCGCGCCCGCCCGGCACATCTTGATGCCGTTGTACCGCGCGGGGTTGTGCGAGGCCGTGAACATGGCGCCCGGGAGGTCGAACGCGCCCGACGCGTAGTACAGCTGGTCCGTCGAGCACAGGCCGATCTCGGTCACGTCGACGCCGCGCGCCGCCGCCCCGCGTGCGAAGGCCGCGGACAGGCCCGGGGACGAGGGCCGCATGTCGTGTCCGGTCACGATCGCGGTCGCGCCGGTCACCTGGACGAAGGCCGCTCCGAACAGCTCGGCCAACGACTCGTCCCACTGGTCCGGGACGACGCCCCGTACGTCGTACGCCTTCACGAGCTGTGACAGATCAGCAGACACGGCCAACCCTCCAGGAAGTTCCATCGGACGCCCCAAACTACCCGTCGGCACTCGCCTCACGACGCGCGGTAACCGAGCCGTCCACAGACTCTTACCTGTGATCGGGGCGGCGGAGACGGCGAGTTGGGGGCGGGGAATCGTTGAACGAAAGCTTCGCCGACCGGCGGGGTCAGTTGTCCGGGGAGCGCAGGACCCGCAGGTGGCCGCGGCGGGCGACCTCCATGGGATCCACCGTGCGGGCGCCGCCTCCGCCGCCGGCCTCGGCCGCGCGTTCCTGGGGGCGGGCCGCCTCGCGGACGGCGTTGGCGAGCGCTTCCAGGTCGTCGCCGCTCGGGCGGGCCGGAGCGGAGCTGTCGAGGAGGCGGACGACTTCCCAGCCACGGGGCGCGGTGAGGCGCTCGGAGTGCTCGGCGCACAGGTCGTAGCAGTGGGGTTCGGCGTAGGTGGCGAGCGGGCCGAGGACCGCGGTCGAGTCGGCGTAGACGTACGTCAGCGTCGCGACGGCGGGGCGGCCGCAAGCGGTGCGCGAACAGCGACGTACAGGGCTCACGACGTTGGACGGTACCGCACTCTTGAGCGGGCCGCGACGACTCTCCCCCAGGTCACCCCACCGTGTCGGGCTGTGAGACGGCCCACACACACCATCGGCAACACGCTCCTGACCTGCACGGACACCCTCTCTCGGGATCCCGGACGGGTTCGGACCCGGTCATCACTCGGTACAAACAGCGTCAATTGCCTTGAGAGCGACGGTCTTGGAGAGATACGGAATCGAGCCCAACGTTGGCTGGAATGGTCATCCGGCGACATGCCGCGGGAAGCGTCCGACGGCGGGTGGAGTCGGGCGGGCGGACCCTGCGGGGACTAGGCTTCACCGGTGATGGACACCCCCGTACCGCCCTCTGCCGCCGGGCCTGGGCCCCGCCGCCGCGATCGCCACGGCCGGGGCATGCGCGGCCCGATCGCACCGCCGCAGGTCCCGCTCGCCGCGAGCCGGGCCGAGGCGTTCGCCGACCTGGTGCAGGACTCCGTGGAGCGCCTGGAGCGGCGCTGGCCGCAGTTGGCCGACATCGACTTCCTCGTCCTGGAAGTCCCTCGACTGGGTGGTGCGGGCGAGGGCTGGAACGACGAGTCGGTGCCCCTGGGGGGCACGATCGCCGCCCGTGAGGGGCAGCGCGCGCGCGTGGTGATCTATCGGCGCCCGGTCGAGATCCGCACCAAGGGGCGTGACGAACGGGCCGCCCTCGTCCACGAGATCGTCGTGGAACAGGTGGCCGAACTGCTGGGGCTCACCCCGGAGACGGTCGATCCGCGCTACGGGGAGGACTAGCCTCCCCGCGCGCGTGCCCTCGGCCGCTACTTCTGGAGCACCGACAGATCCTCGTCCGTCTCGGGCACGGACACCGTCCCCCGGTCGTCGGGGAGCGTCTGGATCGTGAAGCCCGGGACGCCCTCCTCGGTCGCCGACAGCGTGCGGGAGGCGTACACCGGGCCGCCGGACTGCGGTTCGAGGGTCAGGGCGTAGGTGCCCTTGAGGCCCGCGGGGACCGGGAGTTCGACGTCCTCGGTGGTGCCGGCCTTGATCGTGTACGTCTTCGAGACGGGCGTACCGCCGCCGCTGCCCGCGGAGGCGGTGACCTTGACCGTGGCGGCGCGGGTGGGGGCGGCCAGGGACAGCGTGGAGCCCTTGGCGCTGTTGTCGGCGGACGTCGCGCGCTTGCCGACGGGGCTCGTCGCCGGGATGAACGCCGTCTCCTGCTTGCCGTCCTTGCCGCGTACGACCTTCAGGGCGGCGACGACCGGCACGGACTGGTCGGTCGGGGTCAGGACCAGGGAGCCCGGGTCGCCGCGTGTGACGTCGCCCAGGTCGACGGCGGTCGTCATGCCTGCCTTGACGTGCACGGTCTCGTGTCCGGCGGGCGTGATCATCCCCGTGGGCGAGGAGAGGCGCACCTTCAGGTCGGCGTCCGAGTCGCCCGGCGTGAAGGCGATCAGCCGCACGGAGGTGGCGTCCTTGGGGATGCCCGGCATGACCAGGCTGCCCGCCGGGTCGGTGGACGCGGCCAGCCAGTCGCCGCCGAGCTTGGAGTCGAGGGCCTGCACGGACGCGCCGACCCGGCCGCTGCGCACGCTCACGTGCACCGTCAGGTCGGTCTCCTGGTCGTCGGTGAGCGTGGACAGCAGGATCGGCTCGCTGGCGTGCGGCTCGACCGTGATGCCCTCCCCCACCGTCGACTTGAGGTCGCCGTCCTTGCCGAAGAGCTGGATGTCGACGACGGCGGCGGAGTCGTCCGGGTTGGTGAGGTGCACGTAGTCGGTGCGGCCGGTGCCGGTGCTGGCGCCCGGGAACCAGAACTCGGTGTCCGGGGCGGTGCAGTTGACGCCCTGGAGGCCGCGGCCGTTGCCCGCGGCGACCTCGGTGGTCGCCTGGACGGTCCAGCCGGGCGCGTACTTCCCCTCGGCGGTGCCGAGCAGGGCGGGCGCGTCGGCGCCGGAGCTGTCGCCGGTGGCCGGGGTGCCGGGGGCCTTGGGCTCCAGGACGGGCTTGGCGGGCTTCTTCTTGCCGCTCGTGCCGTCGCCCGACTCCTCGGTGGCGGACTGGAGTTCGGCCTTGCCGCCGCTGTCCGTGCCCTCGGTGACGGGCGTGAAGGACGTGTACGACGTGTCGGCGAGGTCGGAGGTGCTCGGCGCCGGGCAGAGCAGGCTGGTGCGCTCCACGGGCAGCACGGCGGCCGACCTGGAGGCGCCCGCGCCGGACGCGGCCGGTGCCTTCATCTCGGCGAACCCGGTGACGGCGGCGAGCGCGACCACACCGGCGAGGAGGGAGAGGGCGGGGCGGTTCACTGCTGGCTCCCGTCGGGGCGCTCGTTGCCGTGCGGATGCTGCCGGGCGGGGTCGTAGTTCGGGTCGTAGGTCGGGTCGTAGCCCTGGTTCTGGTCGTAGCCCTGGTCGTACGACGGGTCGTAGGCCGGGGCCGGGGGCTGCTCGCCGTAGGCGTACGGGTCGTACTGGCCGGCCTGGTAGGGGTCCGCCTGGTACGACTGGTCGTAGCCGCCCGCCGGGTACTGCTGCTGGTCGGCCTGGTACTGCTCGCCGCCGTAGGTGCCGTACTCGGCGCCCGCGTAACTCGCCGTGTCCCACTCGCCGTAGGACTGCTGCTGCGGGATCGCGGCGACGGCCTCCTCCTCCGGAGGAGGTGTGGCGCCCGCGGCGAACGCGTCGAACTGCCCGGTGTCCGCGGGGTCGTCGGGCTGGTCCGTGGGCTCGGCCTCGGCCTCGGCCTGGGCGCGCAGGCGGCGGGCCCTGCGGCCCTCGCCGGCGACGGCCTGGGCCGGGATCAGCTCCTCCTCGGGGAGGTCGTCGTCGACGTCACGGCGGCGGCCCGGGAGGGCGAGCACGACCAGGACGAGGGCGAGCGCGCCCTGGGCCCACAGCCAGCCGGTGTGCCCGATCGGGTCGTCGTAGGTGACGTCCAGCTTCCCGCCGGAGGCGGGGAGCTGGAAACCCTGGGCCCAGCCGTCGACCGTGGTGCGGGTGAGCGGCTTGCCGTCCAGGGTGGCCGTCCAGCCCGCGGCGGCGGAGTCGGCCAGCCGCAGCACGCGGCCGGTGGTGCCGGACGGGATCGTGGTGTGGATGTCGACGGGTCCGGCGGCGACGGGCTTGGGGGCGGCGGTTCCGGCGACGATCGCCGCGCGGGAGACCTGCGCGTTGACCCGCCACAGGGCGCTGCCGTCGGCCTGGCTGAGCCTGCTGAGGCCCGGGGTGGCGTCCAGCACGCGGCTGACCGCGCGGGGCGCGCCCTTGTGGACGAGGACGTAGCGCACGGCGAAGCCGCCGAGTTCGTCGGCCTGGTCGGCGCCGGAGCCGGCGACGAGGTTGGCGACGACCTTGTCCAGCTTGGTGTTCTCGCCGTCCGCGGCCGCGAACTCGCCGTCGCCCATGCGGGCGCCGGAGCCGCGCACCAGCATGTAGCCGACGTGCGCGGCGGAGTCGCTGTCGAGGACCAGCGTGCGGGCCTGGTCCCGGGTGCCGCTCTCCTCGGCGACGAACGCGGGCACCTGGGTCGGGTCGTGGCGCTCCAGGGGGCCGTCGGCACCGCGGACCATCCAGCCGGCGGCGACGAGCAGCGGGCCCGCGGCCGACGCGAAGGCGATCAGCACGGCCACCGGCTGGCGCCAGCCGAAGCTCTGCTCGGCCACCCGCGCGCGTGCCCCGTCGGCGCCGAGCGCGGCGGCGGCGAGGAGGGCGAGGCCGTAGACCAGGGTCGCGGGGCCGGCCCAGGTGGAGCTGTTCGACAGGACGGCGAAGACGAGGCCCACCAGGGCGACGCCCCAGGCCGTGCGGATGCCGAACTGGCGCTCGCTGCGCAGCAGGGCGGCGAGCGCGGCCAGGACGATGCCGATGAGCATCAGGCCGCTGACCGTGCCGGGGCCGCCCGGGCTGGCGCCGAGCAGGTCGAGGGGGGACGCGGCACCGGAGCCGAACTCTAGACCGGCCTGCTGGAAGAAGCCGAACGGGAGCAGGGTCAGCGACCAGGGCGCCAGGACCAGCAGCGGGGTGCCGAACTGGGCCAGGAAACGCGGGCCGTAGCCGACGAGGTCGCCGCGGCGCACGGCCAGCAGTGCGACGCCCAGGAGCAGCGTGATGGGCCAGATGATCGGCGTGAAGGCGGTGGTGACGGTCAGGAGCAGGGCGTACGCCCAGGTGGCGCGCCAGCTGCCGCGGGCCCCGGAGGAGTGCGTGAGTCCGCTGGCCGCGATGCCCGCGCGGGCCATCAGCGGGAGCAGCACGGCGAGGACGGCGGTGCCGATGCGGCCGCCCGCGAGGGCGCCGGTGGCGGCGGGCAGGAAGGCGTAGACGACGGCCGCCCACGCGCGCAGGAGCCGTGACTCGACGAGCGGGCGGGACGCGAAGTAGGCGGTGAACCCGGCGAGCGGGACCGAGGCGACCAGCAGGACGGTGACCGCGAGGCCGGTCGAGCCGAAGAGCAGCGAGGAGAGCATCGCGACGAGCGCGAGGTACGGCGGCGCGGACGGGGTGCCGCCGGCGCCGACGGGGTGCCAGGAGTCCAGGAAGCGGGACCACAGTTCGCCGGAGTCGCCCGGGGCGGGCAGCAGGGCGCCGCCGGTGAGGGCGCCGCCGCCGAGCAGGTCGCGGCAGGCGACGAGCGAGACGAGCAGCAGTACCAGGAAGAGCACCGGGCCGGGCTTGCGGGCGATGCGCTTCACGCGCGCGAACTGCTCGATCTCCAGGAAGTCCGCGTCGTCGCCGCCGGGTCCCGACTCGACGGCGCCGCCGTGCCGGCCGGCTCCGGAGGTGATCTCGGGGTCGGAGGTGTCGACGAAGCTTCCGGCGACCTGTTCGAAGGTGGCCCGGACGGTCGCGCCCGGTGGCGGGAACAGGGGCCGCAGTTCGGCCTTGTCGATCTGCGCTCCGGCGCGCCTGCGCCGTCCGGCGAGGATGCGCTCGGGGCGCAGCAGGGTGCCCAGGAGGCCGCGGATCTCGTCGAGTGCCTGTCCGGGGACCTTGCCGACGAGGTTGGCGACGGTCCGCAGCAGGGTGCCGATGACGACCCTGAAGAGGACCCAGGGCAGCACGGCCGTACGGCTGTTGACGAGCAGGGTGTAGACCGCGCCGGCCTTGTCGACCTTGTGCGGGGAGGCGACGGTGCGGCCCGCGCAGTCGACCGCGCGGCGCTCGCGGGAGGCCGCCTCGGCGTGCCGTACGACCGCTTCGGGGGCGACCAGGACGCGGTGGCCGGCGGCGGTGGCGCGCCAGCACAGGTCCACGTCGTCACGCATCAGGGGCAGTCGGCGGTCGAAGCCGCCGAGTTCGTCGAAGACGTCGCGCCGGATCAGCATGCCGGCGGTGGACACGGACAGCACGGGCCGTACGTGGTCGTGCTGGCCCTGGTCCTGTTCGCGGCGGTCGAGGCCGGTCCAGCGGCGGCCGGAGTGGGCGATGGTGACGCCGACCTCCAGGAGCTGCCGCCGGTCGTACCAGCCGCGCAGCTTGGGGCCTACGACGGCGACGTCCTCGCGGCCCAGTTCGTACTCCTGGTCCACGACCCGCAGCAGCTGCGCCAGGGCGTCGGGTTCCGGTGCGGAGTCGTCGTGCAGCAGCCACAGCCACTGGACGGGTTCGCCGTACGGGAGTTCGGGCAGGTCGTAGGCGTCGTCGCGCCATGTGCGCGTGACGGGGTCCCAGCCGCTGGGGCGCTTCAGGTACGGCAGCTCGTCCGGGGTCAGCAGGGGCGACGTGCGGTTGGCCTCCTCGACGGCCTGGCCGAAGCCGGTGCGTCGGGCGAGGTGGAGCACGCGGTCTGCGCCGAGGGCGTCGGTGACCAGCTGGGCGGACTCGTCGGCGCTGCCGGTGTCGGCGGCCATGACGCTCTGCACGGGGCGCTCCTGGCCGAGCAGCCCGGCGAGCGCGTCGGGCAGCCAGCGGGCGCCGTCGTGGGAGACGAGCACCGCGGTCACCACGTGACGCGGGAACTCAGGGGTGGCAGCGTCGTGTTGGCCTGCCGTGTGGCTCTGCACGGACATCGAGGTACGGGCCCCGGTTCGGTGGACTGCGGTGGACGCCCGCGTCCCGAGGGGACAGCGGTACGTCTCGGACGAGCGCCCACACTATCGGCTGGGCATGACGACGGCCCGCCGCCTGTGGATAACCCAGCTGCGACGGGCCGTTCGCGACGTCCCGAGGTATGTCCCGAGGTATGCCCCGGCCTGTGTCCCGACCTGTGTCCCGAGGTCTGCCGTCCCGCTTCAGACGGCGGCCTTCTTGAGCCGACGGCGCTCCCGCTCGGAGAGACCGCCCCAGATGCCGAAGCGTTCGTCGTTGGCAAGGGCGTACTCGAGGCATTCGGAGCGGACCTCGCAGGCGAGGCAGACCTTCTTGGCCTCGCGGGTGGAGCCGCCCTTCTCGGGGAAGAACGACTCGGGGTCGGTCTGGGCGCACAGCGCGCGCTCCTGCCAGCCGAGTTCCTCGTCCGCGTCGTCGACCAGCAGTTGCTGCACCAGCTCGGTCATGTGCGCCCCTCGTCTGTCTTTCGCGTCCCCGTGATGTTGCCGCCGTTACCGATGTCGGCTAAACGACACGAGTGAAATTACAAGTGTGCTGCTCCGGGCGAGTCAAGCCGAGATCTGCTATTGGGCCCCTTATTCACTCTGCGGAACCAAGGCCTAGCGGAAAGTGTTCAAATCGGCATAAACCTTGACAGCAGAAAAGACCCCCCGAGCGCCTCCTACCCCGAGACGGAGCCTGTACGGGGGAGGACGCCCAGGAGTTCGATCTCGTTCCACTGGGGTGCGTGCGCCCGGTTGTGCGCCATGTGTCCCGGTAGAAGCATGAACAAACCTTTCGGCGACGAGATGCACCGGATGGGGTGAAACCTGTCCCACATCCCGGGCGGCGAGTTGACACTGCGGGTGTGAACCGCTGTCCTTGGGGGCATGCTCGCGAACTCGGCACTCACCACGACCCGCTCCGCCGGGTCCCTCGGTGCTGCCCACGCTCGCTGTAGCTGTTGTTGCTGCTCCGGCTGTTGAGCGCACCCGCTCCGGCCCTGCCCGCTCCCTTCATGTGGTGACACCCGGCTCGTCCGGTGACACCCAGCCCCCGCCGTTGCTCCCTTACGCCGAGGAACCACCGCACCCCCATGAACAGCGACAGCGACCTCCAGATCGCCGGCGACATCCTCGAAGTCCCGCACCTCCTCCAGCCGCCGCGCGAACACCCGGCCACAGTGGCCGAGTTCGTCGGCCTGGCGCGCTCCGTCGCCGCCGACCGCGCCCGGTGGGAACACCTCGTCGAGTACGACGCGACCACCCGCTGGTACCACCGGCTGAGCACCGGACCCGGCTACGAGGTGTGGCTGCTGTCCTGGGTGCCCGGACAGGGCAGCGGCCTGCACGACCACGGCCGCTCCTCCGGGGTGCTGACCGTCCTGGACGGCACGCTGACCGAGCGCACCGAGGTCGGCACGCGCGCGTTGGGGGCGGGTTCGCAGCGGGTGTTCGCGCCGGGGTACGTCCACGAGGTCGTCAACGACTCCCTCGAACCGGCCATAAGCCTGCACGTCTACTTCCCGGGCCTGACCGAGATGCCGATGCACACGGCGTGCGCGGCGCGCGCCGGGTCCGCCCCGGTGGACGCCGTGACCGCCTGACGCGATACGGCGACTGCCTGCCGCGTTGTCGGACCCGCCTGCAAGACTTGTCCCATGCGCATTGTGGTTCTGGCAGGCGGTATCGGTGGTGCCCGGTTCCTGCGCGGTCTCAAGCAGGCCGTGCCGGACGCGGACATCACGGTGATCGGCAACACGGGGGACGACATCCACCTCTTCGGGCTGAAGGTCTGCCCGGACCTCGACACGGTGATGTACACGCTCGGCGGCGGTATCAACGAGGAACAGGGCTGGGGCCGGGCCGACGAGACCTTCCACCTCAAGGAGGAGCTCGGGGCGTACGGCGTCGGACCCGAGTGGTTCGGGCTCGGCGACCGGGACTTCGCCACGCACATCGTGCGGACCCAGATGATCGGCGCCGGGTTCCCGCTCAGCGCGGTCACCGAGGCGCTGTGCGACCGGTGGAAGCCCGGGGTGCGGCTGATCCCCATGACGGACGACCGCGTGGAGACGCACGTCGCCGTCGAGGTGGACGGCGAGCGCAAGGTGATCCACTTCCAGGAGTACTGGGTCCGGCTGCGCGCATCGGTCGCCGCCGAGGCCGTCGTACCGGTCGGGGCCGAGCAGGCCAAGCCCGCGCCCGGGGTCCTGGAGGCCATCGCGGAGGCGGACGTCATCCTCTTCCCGCCGTCCAACCCGGTCGTCTCCGTGGGCACCATCCTCGCCGTGCCCGGCATCCGGGAGGCCATCGCCGAGGCCGGGGTGCCCGTGATCGGCCTCTCCCCCATCGTCGGGGACGCGCCCGTGCGCGGGATGGCCGACAAGGTGCTCGCCGCGGTGGGCGTCGAGTCCACGGCCACGGCGGTCGCCGAGCACTACGGCTCGGGGCTGCTCGACGGCTGGCTCGTCGACACCGTGGACGCCGCCGCCGTACCGGACGTGGAGGCGGCCGGTATCCGCTGCCGGGCCGTGCCGCTGATGATGACCGACACCGAGGCGACCGCGCGGATGGCGCGCGAGGCGCTGGCGCTGGCCGAGGAGGTGCGGACGGCATGAGCGAGGTGGCTCCGGTGGAGGGCTACCGGGTGTGGGCCGTGCCCGGGATGCCCGAGGTGGTGGCGGGGGACGACCTGGCCAAGCTGATCGCGGCGGCCGAGCCCAAGCTCGCCGACGGGGACGTGCTGCTGGTCACCTCGAAGATCGTGTCCAAGGCCGAGGGCCGGATCGTCGAGGCGGCCGACCGGGAGGCCGCGATCGACGCCGAGACCGTACGGGTCGTGGCGCGGCGCGGAACCCTGCGGATCGTGGAGAACCGGCAGGGTCTGATCATGGCCGCCGCCGGTGTCGACGCCTCCAACACCCCCGCCGGGACCGTGCTGTTGCTGCCCGAGGACCCGGACGCGTCCGCGCGCGCGATCCGCGACGGGCTGCGGGACGCGCTCGGCGTCAGCATCGGCGTCGTCGTCACCGACACCTTCGGGCGCCCCTGGCGCACGGGGCTCACGGACGTGGCGATCGGCGCCGCAGGGGTGCGCGTGCTGGACGATCTGCGCGGCGGCACGGACGCCCACGGCAATCCGCTGAGCGCGACGGTCGTGGCCACGGCGGACGAACTCGCCGCCGCCGGTGACCTCGTCAAGGGCAAGGCCGCGGGGCGGCCCGTCGCCGTGGTGCGCGGGCTGCCGCACGTCGTGGCCGCCGAGGACGACGGGCTCGGGGCGCGGGCCATGGTCCGGGGCGGACGGGACGACATGTTCCGGCTCGGCACCTCCGAGGCGGTACGGGAGGCGGTGACCCAGCGCCGTACGGTGCGGGCCTTCACCGATGAGCCCGTCGACCCCGGTGCCGTACGACGGGCCGTCGCCGCCGCCGTGACCGCGCCGGCCCCGCACCACACGACGCCGTGGCGGTTCGTGCTGCTGGAGTCCGCCGCGTCCCGGACCGCCCTCCTGGACGCGATGCGGGACGCCTGGATCGCGGATCTGCGGCGGGACGGGAAGTCCGAGGAGTCCATCGCCAAGCGGGTGCGGCGGGGGGACGTGCTGCGCGGGGCGCCGTATCTCGTGGTGCCGTGTCTCGTCATGGACGGGTCGCACACGTACGGGGATGCGCGGCGGGACGGGGCGGAGCGGGAGATGTTCGTGGTGGCCGCGGGAGCGGGCGTCCAGAACTTCCTCGTGGCGCTGGCCGGGGAGCGGCTGGGCTCGGCGTGGGTGTCCTCGACGATGTTCTGCCGGGACGTCGTGCGGGACGTGCTGGGGCTGCCGTCGGGGTGGGATCCGATGGGGGCGGTGGCCGTGGGACACGCGGCGGCGCCGCCCGCGGCCCGGGCCGGGCGGGATCCGGAGGCGTTCATCGAGGTGCGGTGAGCCGCCGCCGCGGGAGAGGCCGGGTGCGCGTGCGGGCCGACGGGAGCCGGTCGCGCGGCTGTCCGCGCCCCTGACGGGGCACGTGCGCCTAGGCTCACAGCACCGTCGAGTACACCGCACCACCCGAGTACCTCGTATCGCCCACGTACGTCGCATCACCACTGGAAGATCACTGTGGCCGGACGTTTCTCCCCTCGGCCCACCCGTACGACCGTGCGGGGCGGGGACGTCGTCGTGCCCGGGGGTGTGCCTCGGCAGGGTGCGGAAGGCGGGCTGGTCAGGGACTGGGTGCCTGAAGGCGTGCTCGATCTCGGGCTGGTGCTGGGACCGCTGCGGCGGGGACCCGGGGACCCCACCTTCCGGACCACGGCGGACGGGGCCGTGTGGCGGGCCAGTCTCACACCGGTCGGGCCGGGGACCTTGCGGGTGTCCGCGCGCGGGGACGCGGTGCGCGGGGAGGCCTGGGGGCCGGGGGCGAGGTGGCTGCTGGAACGGCTGCCGGAGATGCTGGGCGCCGCCGACGACCCCGACGCGTTCGTGCCCCGGCACCGGTTGCTGGCGGTCACCCGGCATCGGCGGCCGGGGTTGCGGTTGACGCGGACCGGGCTGGTGCTGGAGTCGTTGATTCCGTCGGTGCTGGAACAGAAGGTGACCACCGACGAGGCGTACCGGGCCTGGCGGTCGCTGGTACGGAAGTTCGGGACGCCGGCGCCCGGGCCCGTGGACGGGCGGATGTGGGTGATGCCGGCGCCGCGCGCGTGGGCGTTGATTCCGTCCTGGGAATGGCACCGGGCCGGGGTCGACGACAAGCGGGCGTCCACGATCCTGCGTGCCGTACGGGTCGCCGCGCGGCTGGAGCAGGCGGGGGCGATGTCCGCGGAGGACGCGCGGGCCCGGCTGGAGGTCGTGCCGGGGGTGGGGGTGTGGACGTCGGCGGAGACCGTGCAGCGGAGTCATGGGGCGGCGGACGCGGTGACCGTGGGGGATCTGCATCTGCCGGGGATCGTCGGGTGGGCGCTGGCCGGGGACCGGGACGCGGACGACTCGGTGATGTTGTCGCTGCTGGAGCCGTATGCCGGGCAGCGGCATCGGGCGGCGCGGTTGATTCTGCTGAGCGGGCGTACGCCGGCTCGGCGGGCGCCGAAGATGCCTCGGGGGGACATCGGGGCGTTGTGAGGTGCCGGGGGTGTCGTGCCGGGGGTTTCGGCTGGCGGGGGTGGGCTTCCGGTGCCGGGGTCGTCTGCCGGGCGGGGCTTCGGTGGCCGTCCCTGGGGGCTCCGCCCCCAGACCCCCGGGTCCTTGCCCACCCACCACCCGTTCCGGTGGGCCGAGATGTGCCGTACCGCCAGGTCAGCGCACCGACCCGGCGCGTTCAGCCGCCCCCGCCCCCACCCTCCTCACTGATCAGAAGAGAACCGCACCGCCCCCGCCGGAATCCGCGCATCGCACCACACCCGCATCCCGTCGCGGAGTTCGTTGTCGGCGCCGATGACCGCGCCGTCGCCGATCACCGTGCCGGTGAGGACGGAGCGTTCGCCCACGCGGGCCCGGGTGCCGATCAGGGAGTCGGTGATGACCGCGCCCGGTTCGATGACCGCGCCGGGGAGGATCGTCGAGCCGAAGACCCTCGCGCCCTCGGCGACGAACGCGCCCTCGCCCACCACCGTGCCGCCCGTCAGTTTGGCGTCGTGGGCGACCCGGGCGGTGGGGAGGACCAGGCGGTCTCCGCAGCGGCCGGGGATCGCGGGGGACGGTGCTCGGCCGAGGACCAGGTCGGCGGAGCCCCGGACGAAGGCGGCCGGGGTGCCGAGGTCCAGCCAGTAGGTCGAGTCGACCAGGCCCTGGAGGTGGGCTCCCGCCGACAGCAGGCCGGGGAAGGTCTCCCGTTCCACCGAGACCGGGCGGCCCGTCGGGATGGTGTCGATGACCGAGCGGCGGAACACGTACGCGCCCGCGTTGATCTGGTCGGTGACGATCTCCTCGGGCGTCTGGGGCTTCTCCAGGAAGGCCAGGACGCGGCCCGTCGCGTCCGTGGGGACGAGGCCGTACGCGCGCGGGTCCGTGACCTTCGTGAGGTGCAGGGAGACGTCCGCGCCCGTCGTCTCGTGGGTGTCGACGAGGGCGCGGATGTTCAGGCCGGTGAGGATGTCGCCGTTGAAGATCAGGACCGGTTCCTCGGGGCCGGAGTGGAGCCGCGAGGCCACGTTGCGGATCGCGCCGCCCGTGCCGAGGGGCTCGTCCTCCGTGACGTACTCGATGTGGAGGCCCAGGGACGAGCCGTCGCCGAAGTGCGGTTCGAACACCTCCGCCAGATAGGAGGTGGCCAGGATGATGTGGTCGACGCCCGCCGCTCTCGCCCTCGCCAGCTGGTGCGTGAGGAACGGCACCCCGGCCGCCCTGACCATCGGCTTCGGGGTGTGCACCGTGAGGGGGCGCAACCGGGTGCCCTTGCCGCCGACCAGGAGGATCGCTTCTGTCACCTGTCGTCTCTGCTTCCTGCCGGGACCGGCCGAACTGTCGTGTCGGCCGGCCAGTGTGTGCGGACCGTGCACCTGCCCCGCAGACCCTTCCCCGGCACCCCCTGCCCCGGTCAGCGGCCCTGGTACCGGGCCGATGTGGAGCGGGCCGAGCCGAGCTTGCCGTAGAGCTGCCGTCCTGGGCACTCCGTGGCGAACCCGTCCCGATGGCCGGAGATCACATTGAGTCGTACGTTCTTTCCTTTTCGGTAGAGATTGCCACCCCCGGACTTCAGGTATGTCTTGCCGCGCGGATTGCCGCCGTAGAGTCCGAGCTTCCACGCGGTGAGCCGGGCGATGGCGGTCACTGCCGCCGAGGACGGTTTGGCGCTGCCGAAGGTTCCGAGGACCGCGATCCCCATGCTGTTGGTGTTGAAACCGAGGGTGTGGGCGCCCATGACCGCCTTCGCCACGCCCCCGGCCCGGCCCTCGTAGATGGTCCCGCACTTGTCGATGAGGAAGTTGTAGCCGATGTCACGCCAGCCGCTGCTCTTGACGTGGTAGCGGTAGATACCGCGAATGACCGAAGGCGCTTGCGAGCAGCGGTAGTTGTTGCCCGTGGCGGTGTGGTGCACGAAGGCCGCCCTGACCTGCTTCGTGTAGACGAACCCCTTCTCCCGCAGCTTCTCGTCGGCGCCCCAGCCGTGCCGGGTGACGATGCGCGGGCGCGGGCCGATGTACGGCTGCGCCTTGTGACCGAGGTCGACCAGTTCCCGTTCGGTGGCCTGCCTGGTCAGGGCGGGCAGTTCGGCGGCGGCCTCGGGGGCGCCGGTCCGGTTCCTGGTCGCCGGCGGGCCCGCGGGCGGGGGTGCCGCGGCTCCCGGGTCGACCAGTTCCAGGTGGAGCCCGGCGGGGAGTCGGGACGGCTGCTCGTCCGCCCTCCCCGCGGCCGGTGTCGCCGCCCGGTCCGCTCTGACGCGTACGTCCACTCCGTCCGAGTCGCCCACCCACAGCGGGGCGGTGGAGCCGTGGACGTGGCCGGAGGCGCGTTCGGCGGTACCCGGGTCGGCGCCGTGGTCGTCGTTGTGGGTGTCGACGTCCTGCCAGCCGGACCAGGTGCCGGTGGCGGTGGCCCGGGTGCGGACCTGGACGCTGCCGTGCAGTGCGGCGTCGGGGTCGTCCCAGATGACACCGACGAGGGAGAAGCGGTGCACGTCGCCGCGGGTCAGGCCCTGTTCGGGGGCGGCGCCGAAGGTGCGGTCGCCGGTGCGGGGGACGAGGGGCAGCGACTGGGTGCTGCCGGGGAGGGCCGGTGCGGCGGTCGTCGACGCGGAGCTCGTGCCGCTCGTCGACTGTGCCGCGGAGGCCGGTGCTGGTGCCGCGGACGGTGCCGCGGACGCGGGCAGGGTGAGCGGGAGGGCCAGTACGGCCGCGCAGGTGACGCCGATCGAGGAAGCAAGGAATCCACGCATGCCCCTGATCCTGGACATAGTCATACATATCTGTCCATCCGGGAATTGACGGACCGTCGGCTGCGGTTCGTCCGAACCGGTGGTCCGGCGCCCGGTGCGGGGACGGGCCGCGGCGGGCGCCCCCGTACGCTTGCGCGGGTGAACGCCATCGATCGCACCCCTGCCGACCTGCTGCGTTCCGCGCTCGCCGCGGATCCCGGCCGCCCCCTGGTGACCTTCTACGACGACGCCACGGGAGAACGGGTCGAATTGTCCGTCGCCACCTTCGCCAATTGGGTGGCCAAGACCGCGAACCTCCTTCAGGGGGATCTCGGTGCGGGACCCGGGGACCGGGTCTCCCTGTTGTTGCCGGCGCACTGGCAGACGGCGGTGTGGCTGCTGGCGTGTTCGTCCGTGGGGGTCGTCGCCGACGTGGGGGGTGACCCGGGCGCCGCCGATGTGGTGGTGAGCGGGCCGGAGTCGCTGGAGGCGGCCCGGGCCTGCGGCGGGGAGCGGGTCGCGCTCGCGCTGCGGCCGCTCGGCGGGAGGTTTCCGCAGACTCCGGCCGGGTTCGTGGACTACGCCGTCGAGGTGCCGGGGCAGGGGGACCGGTTCGTGCCGTTCTCGCCCGTCGACCCCGAGGAGCCCGCGCTGGTCGTCGCGGGCGTGGAGTTGACCGGGGCGGAGGTCGTCGAGCGGGCCCGTGCCGACGGGGGCGGGGACGCGGGGGGCCGGGTGCTGTCGGGGCTGCCGTACGACGCGTGGGAGGGGTTGAGCGTGGGGCTGTTCGGGCCGCTCGCCTCCGGGGGGTCCGTGGTGCTGTGCCGGAATCTCGACCAGGCGGGCGAGGGGGTCCTGGCCAAGCGGGTCGAGAGCGAGCGGGTGACCGTCTCCCGCGTCTGAGGGACGCGGCCCGCGCCCCCGGGAGCCATCACCCGAACGGGTCAGCAACGCCCGCCTCCCCCACCCCATCCACGCCATGGTCATAGGAGCGGAACCGAACGCGGAACCGGACGCGGAGGCGCACGTACAGGCACCGGCAGAGGCACAGGCAGGACCACACGCTCTTCCGACCATGAGGGGTGGAACCGCACGTGTTGGACGACACCGCAGGAGGCGTTCTCGGGCCGGGCGCGGGGGTCTCCGCGTCCGGGGCGGGGCTCGTACGGCGGCGGCGCCGGCGGTGGGTGCGGTGGGGCGCGGGCGGGGTCGCCGTGCTGCTGGTGGGGGCCGCCGGGGCCGGCTGGGCGATCTACGCGAAGCTCGACGCGAACATCACGCCCGACAACGCCGCCGCCGCCGAGCTCGCCCGGTACGAGAAGGAGCGGCCCACCGCCCTCGTGAAGGGCGCGCAGAACATCCTGCTGATCGGGTCCGACTCGCGGTCGGGGGACGGGAACGCGAAGTACGGGCGGGACTCGGGGACCGAGCGGTCGGACACGACGATCCTGCTGCATCTGGCGGCCGACCGGCGCAGCGCCACCGCCGTGTCGTTGCCGCGGGACCTGATGGTGGACGTTCCGGGGTGCCTGCGGCCGGACGGGACGCGGACCGAGCCGATGTTCGCGATGTTCAACTACGCGTTCCAGGTGGGGGGTTCGGGGTGCACGATCCGGACCGTGGAGAAGCTGACGAACGTGCGGATCGACCATCACATGGTGGTGGACTTCCACGGGTTCAAGGACATGGTCGACGCGGTGGACGGGGTGCAGGTCTGCCTCAAGCGCCCCATTCGGGACAAGGCCGCCAAGCTGAGGCTGCCCGCCGGGCGGGTCACGCTCGACGGGGAGCAGGCGCTCGGCTATGTGCGGGCCCGGAAGTCGCTCGGGAACGGCAGCGACACCGACCGGATGGACCGTCAGCAGGGCTTCCTGGGCGCGCTCGTCAACAAGGTGCGGAGCGACGACGTCCTGTTCAACCCGGCGAAGCTGTATCCCGTGCTGGACGCGGCCACGTCGTCGCTGACGACCGATCCGGAGCTGGCGAGCCTGCGCGGCCTGTACGAACTCGTGCGCGGCCTGCGGAACATCCCCACCGAACATGTGCAGTTCCTCACCGTTCCGCGGGAGTCGTACATCTACAACGCCAATCGCGACCAGCTCGTGGAACCCGAGGCCGAAAAGCTGTTCGCGCTGCTGCGGGCGGACCGGGCGGTCACGGTGACGCGTGCGGACCCGTCGGAGGATCCGCGGGATTCCGCCGCAAACGCCCGTATTACGGCGCCGGGTTCGGGTGCCACGCCCGCGCCGACGTTCCGCGGGAACACCGCCGCCGAGGACACCTGCGGGTAAAGCGAATGCCGACTCGGCGAACTTTTGTTCCGAAAAATAGGACGGATTGACCGGTTGTAGGGACGTGCAATTCGTCACCGCAGTCACGGGCCGCTCAATGGGACGGATAGTGTGAGCGACCCGGTGTGCTTGCGCACCGGTTGTACGAGACCCGAGCGCCTGGAGGGGGAAGGCGCCGCGTGGCCCCGACGGAGGATTCGGTAAACCGTGGACGCGCAAGGCCGTGGGCGGGCGGACAACATCGACCCCGCAGACCAGTGGGTACTCAATCCGAACACTGGTGAATACGAACTGCGACTGACTCCTTCCACACCGCAGTCAGCGGTGCCGGGGCCCCGTAGAGCCACTGCGCAGAACCGCGGTGTGGCGGCGCCGGAGCGGGAGACGGTCCCGAAGAGTCCCGGGCCCGAGGTGCCGCCGCCGCGCAGACGGCGGGGCGCGCCCGAGGAGCCGCCGGCCCGGCGCGGTCGCCGTCCGGTGAAGAAGAAGGCCAAGGGCAAGAAGATCCTGATGTGGACCGGCGGCGGACTGGCCTTCGTGCTGGTGGCCGTCGCCGGCGGCGGCTACCTCTACATCAAGCACCTCAACGACAACATCACGGCCGTCTCCGACGACGGCGCGAGCACCGGCGGCTTCAGCAAGGGCAAGGCCATCAACCTGCTGGTGATCGGCACCGACAAGCGCACCGGCGCGGGCAACGAGGGCTACGGCGACGCCGGCAGCGTCGGCCACGCGGACACCACGATCCTGCTGCACGTCTCCAAGGACCGCTCGAACGCGACGGCGCTGAGCATCCCCCGCGACCTGATCACCGACGTCCCGGACTGCCCCACGACCCAGTCGGACGGCTCCTCGAAGGTCATCCCGGGGACGACGAGCGTCCGCTTCAACACGAGTCTCGGGCAGGACGGCCGGACGCCCAGCTGCACCGTGCGGACGGTCACCGAGCTGACCGGGATCCAGCCCGACGACTTCATGGTGGCCGACTTCAACGCGGTGAAGACGCTGACCGACGCGGTCGGCGGGGTCGAGGTCTGTCTCGCCAAGGACATCGACGACTCGGACTCGCATCTCAAGCTGTCCAAGGGCACGCACAACATCTCGGGCGAGCAGGCGCTGGCGTTCGTCCGCACCCGGCACTCGGTCGGCTTCGGCGGTGACCTGAGCCGGATCACGCTGCAGCAGCAGTTCCTGAGCGCGCTGATGCGGAAGCTGAAGTCCAACTCCACCCTCACCAACCCGGCGAAGATGCTGAAGCTGGCGGAGACCGGCACCAAGGCGCTGACCGTCGACGACAACCTCGACTCGATCGGCAAGCTGAAGGACCTCGGTCTGGAGCTGGGCAAGCTCAACCCGAAGAACCTGACCTTCACCACCGTGCCGGTCGTCGACAACCCGGCCGAGAAGACCCCGGTGACGGTCGTCCTCAACAACTCGACCGCCCCACAGGTCTTCTCGCTGATCAAGAGCGACACCTCGTTCACCGCCGTCAAGAAGGAGGCGGCGAAGGAGAAGGCGGCCGTGGCCGCCCGTCTCAAGGGCACCAAGTCCGCCGCCTCCGCGGTGCGGGTGCGGATCCTCAACGGCGGGGCCGACGCCGGCAGTGCACAGGAAACTCTCACGTGGCTGCAGAATGATGAGGGCGTGCTCAAGTCCGAGAACGCGGGCAACGCTCCGGCGAGCCTCGCGAAGACGACTCTCGAGTACGCGCCCGACCAGGCGGACCAGGCTCGCAGGCTCGCCGACATCATGGGCCTCTCGGGGTCCGCGCTGAAGCCGGGCAAGAGTGTGCAGAACTCCCAGGGGCTGCCGGCGATGACGCTGACCCTGGGCAAGGACTTCAAGGGAGCCGGCGTCCCGCTCACCTCGACCGCGGGTTCGACGCCGGAAGGGGTACAGAAGTCCACGGCGGACAAGGTTGAGTGCGCCAAGTAAGTGACCACACGGGTCCGTTCCGCGTCTAACCGGGCGCGGGGCGGACCCGTGTGTCAGGGCGTGGGGTGGGAGGGGTGGGGACGTGACGCGGAGCAGCGTGCGCGGGGAGGTGCCGGCCGTCGAGGACACGATGTCGCTCACGCCGGCGGACGAGAAGAGACCGGCGGCGGGGAACGACGCGTCGGACGGCGACGGGGGCAGACGCAAGGGCCGTAGACGGCGGGCGTTGCGCTGGTCGGCGAGTGTGCTCGCGGT
Organism: Streptomyces sp. NPDC090083; assembly: GCF_044747445.1. NCBI lineage: Bacteria > Bacillati > Actinomycetota > Actinomycetes > Kitasatosporales > Streptomycetaceae > Streptomyces > Streptomyces sp. NPDC090083. The sequence continues at coordinate 31,851 of NZ_JBIVED010000016.1, forward strand.
GGTCATACTCGGGACGGCCGGCGCCGGATACCTGTACTACGAGCACCTCAACCGGAACATAAAGAAAGACCCCCTGAACATCGGGGAGGAGAAGGACAGGGCGGCCGAGTCCCGGGCCAACGCGGCCGGGCAGAAGCCGCTGAACATCCTGCTGATCGGTTCGGACGCGCGGGACTCCGCGGAGAACCAGAAGCTCGGCGGCGCGAGGGACACGTTCGACACCCCGCCCCGCGCCGACGTGCAGATGCTGCTGCATCTCTCGGCGGACCGTTCCAACATGTCGGTGGTGAGCATGCCGCGCGACACCCTGACGGACATCCCCAAGTGCACGGACCCGCACACGGGCACGACGTACGCGGCCGAGACGGACGTCATCACGAACGACTCGCTGGGCCGCGGCGGCCCCGGCTGCACGGTGGCGACCTGGGAGAAGCTGACCGACATCCACATCGACCACTTCATGATGGTCGACTTCGCGGGTGTCGTGTCGATGGCGGACGCGATCGGCGGGGTGCCGGTGTGCGTGGACGCCAACATCTACTCGCACACCTCCGCGGGCAAGGGCTCCGGCCTGAAGCTGAAGAAGGGCACGACGTCGGTGAAGGGCCAGCAGGCCCTGCAGTGGCTGCGCACCCGCTACGGCTTCGAGGACGACACGGACATCGCCCGCACGAAGGCGCAGCACCAGTACATGAACTCGATGGTCCGGCAGCTGCGGGAGAACGCGACGCTGAGCAATCCGACGGAGCTGCGCGGCCTCGCGGAGACGGCGACGAAGGCGATCACGGTCGACGAGGGTCTGGGGACGGTCGCCAAGCTGTACGACCTGAGCAAGGAACTGAAGAAGGTCCCGACGAACCGCATCACCATGACGACGATGCCGTGGGAGTACTCGGGCAGCAGCGGCCGGGTGGTGCCCAAGCCCACGGACGCCGACCAGCTGTTCCGGCTGGTCCGCGAGGACATCTCGCTGGACGGCAAGGACAAGAAGAAGCCCGCGGCGGCGACGGCGTCCGCCGATCCGGCCGCCGCCGACGACGAGATCGCCGTCCAGGTGGTGAACGGCACCCGCACCGACACGGCGGGCGCGGTGCGCGGGCGGGCGACCTCGGTGGCCGCGCTCCTCGTCGGCAAGGGGTTCAAGGAGGCGGTGGCCGACTCCTCGACGGCACCCGGCGAGGCCAGGACGGTGATCCGCTATCCGAGCGCCGACCTGGAGGGCGACGCCCGGCGGGTCGCCAAGGCCCTGGGCGTTCCGGCGAGCGCGGTGAAGAAGTCCACGAGCGTCTCCGGGGTCACCCTGGTCGTCGGCGCGGACTGGAGCACCGGCACGAAGTACAAGGCCGCCGCGGAGGACGACACGACCCCGACGTCGGCGGACGCCCTCAACGGCTCGGACACCTCGGCCTGCATGCACGTCGACCCGAACTACGTCTGGTAGTCCGGGTCGTGGTGTGCGGCGGTGCTCGGTTCAGCTCTGGGAGGGGCTGAGCACCGCGGGCCGCCGGGAGGCGATCACCCTGCGGGCGAGGGACTTGGGGCTGGTGAGGAAGCCGTAGCCCCAGGACATGTGCATGGTGGCGAGGGCGACCGGGATCTGGAGGCGGGCCTTGAGCGAGAGGCCCTTGCCCGCCGGGAGGGAGCCGAGGGCGATGGCCGCGAGGTAGCCGCCGGGGACGAGGAGGCCCCAGGGGGTGAGGGCCGCGCCCACCACGAGGCCGGCCGCTATCGCGCAGACGGCGGTCGGCGGGGCGAGGTAGCGGAGGTTGATGGAGCCCTCGTGGTAGCGCGCGACGACGTGCCGCCAGCGGCCGTAGTCCTTGTACTGCTTGGCCAGGGCCTTCACCGACGGGCGGGGGCGGTAGGACACCCGCAGCTCCGGTGAGAACCAGATCAGGCCGCCCGCCTCGCGGATGCGGAAGTTCAGCTCCCAGTCCTGGGCGCGGATGAACTCCTCGTTGTAGCCGCCCTGTTGCTCCAGGGCCTCGCGGCGGAACACCCCGAGGTACACGGTCTCGGCGGAGCCCGCCTCGCCTCCGGTGTGGAAGGCCGCGTTGCCCACGCCGATCTTCGAGGTCATCGCGGCGGCGACCGCGTCCTCCCAGGCGTTCTCGCCCTCGGCGTGCATGATGCCGCCGACGTTCTGCGCGCCGGTCTCCTCCAGGAGGCGTACGGCGGTGGCGATGTAGTTCGGCGAGAGGATGCCGTGGCCGTCGACGCGGACGACGACCGGGTGGCGGGAGGCCTTGATCGCGGCGTTGAGGGCGGCGGGGGTGCGGCCGGTGGGGTTCGGGACGGTGTGGACGCGCGGGTCTTCCGAGACGAGCTGGGCCGCGATCTCGTCCGTGCGGTCCTTCGAGGGACCGAGGGCGATCACGACCTCCATCTCGCCGGCGTACTCCTGCGCGAGGATCGCTTGGACGGCTCCGCGCAGATGCCGCTCCTCGTCGAGGACGGGCATGATCACAGAAACGGCGGGGAGTCGCACGTCGGGAATGGCGTTCATAGGGGGCTCACGTTACCGCGAACGGGGGACACGGACGCGCCCCGCCCGGGCGTCTGCGGTGGTATCAGATCGTATCGGCCTACGGTGCTCACGATCCCACGTACGGCCCTCGCGGAGGTGTCCCCCATGCCCACGCCGCCCCGCCGGTCCCCCGCCGCCCGTCCACCGCAGCGGCGCCCACGGCCCCCCGTACGACCGAGGAAGAAGCCGCGCTGGGCCATGCGGGCGGCGACGACGCTGTCCGTGGTCGTCCTCGCCTCCGCCGGGATCGGGCACGCGGTCGTCACCAGCCTCGACGCGGACATCGCCCGCGTCGACCCCTTCAAGGACATGAAGAACCGCCCGCGCGCGGGCCACGGCATGAACGTCCTGCTCGTCGGCACCGACGGCCGCGACAAGATCACCGAGGCGGAGCGGCGCCAGTACCACCTGGGCGGCGCGCCCTGCCACTGCACCGACACCATCATGATCGTGCACATCTCGGAGGACCGGGAGCACGCCAGCGTCGTCAGCCTGCCCCGCGACTCCTACGCCGAGACGCCCCCGCACACCGACCAGACCACCGGCGAGCGGCACGGCCCGCACCCGATCAAGCTCAACGCGGCGTACGCGGAGGGCGGCCCCAACCTCACCGTGCGGACCGTCGAGTCCATGACCCACGTGAAGATCGACCACTACCTGGAGGTCGACTTCACCAGCTTCATGAAGACGGTCGACGTCCTGGGCGGGGTGAGGATCTGCACCGCCGAGCCGCTGAAGGACTCGTACACGGGCCTCGACCTGCCCGCCGGCACGCACACCCTGATGGGCGGGCAGGCGCTCCAGTACGTCCGCTCGCGGCACGTCGACGGCGCCTCCGACCTCGGCCGGATGAAGCGCCAGCAGCGTTTCCTGGCGGCGCTGATCGACCAGGCCACCTCGTCCGGGGTGCTGCTGAACCCGCTGAAGTTCCGTGACGTGACCCGCGCGGTGCTCGGCTCGGTCCGCGCGGACAAGGGCTTCGGCACCGACGAGCTGCTCGATCTCGGCCGGGCGATGCGCACCTTCTCCCCGTCCTCGTCCGAGTTCACCACGGTCCCGATCGGGCAGATGGGCTTCGTCGTGAAGGGCATCGGCTCCACCCTGAAGTGGGACGAGGCGAAGGCGGCGAAGCTGTTCCAGGCCCTGCGCGAGGACAAGCCCCTGGCGGTGCGCAAGCCGGCCCGCGCGGGCGCCGTGAAGGTGGACGTGGCTCCGCAGCAGATCCAGGTCCAGGTGGAGAACGGCACGGCGACCGGCGGTCTCGGCAAGCGCGTGGACGCGGCGCTGGCGGCGACCGGCTTCCGGACGACGCACCAGCCGACGAGCGCGGCCGACCACGCCGTGCACCGGACCGTGGTGGCCTACGACCCCCGCTGGGACCGTTCGGCGAAGTCGCTCGCGACGGCGCTGCCCGGGAGCGAGCTGCGCGCGGTGAAGGGGCAGGGGCCGGTGCTGAAGGTGATCGCCGGGAGCGACTTCAAGCAGGTCACGCGGGTGCGGGCGACGGATGTGCAGCAGGGCGGGTTCGGGGTGGTGACCGGGGACGAGGTGGGGTGTTCGTGACGAGACGGGCTCTTCTTGGATGAAGTAGGCCGTTTTGTAACAGCGTCTGCCGGCGCTTCTCAGTCGTCGAGGCCCTCCGCGGCCCGCTTCTCGCGCAGTTCCATGATCGCGCGGCGGCGGGCCAGGCGGTGGGTGCGGCGGATCTGGGCCTCCTGGTAGCGGCGCTCGTCGCGCTCCGTCTCGGGGAGGACCGGGGGCACCGCGCGGGGCTTGCCGTCGGCGTCGACGGCGGCGAAGACGAGGTACGCGGAGCCGACCTGGGTGGCCGGGGTCGACTCGTTCCACCGCTCGGCCAGAACGCGTACGCCGACCTCCATGGAGCTGCGGCCGGTCCAGTTGACCTGCGCCTTCACATGGACGAGGTCGCCCACGCGGACGGGTTCCAGAAAGGCCATCTCGTCCATCGACGCGGTCACGGCCGGACCACCGCTGTGCCGCCCGGCGACGGCGCCCGCCGCGTCGTCGACCAGCTTCATGATGACCCCGCCGTGCACGGTCCCCAGAAGGTTCGTGTCCGCGTTGGTCATGATGTGGCTGAGGGTGGTCCGGGAGGCGGACGTCGGCTTGCCCGGCAGGTCTGTCATGGTCCTCACCTTATGCCGGGGCGACATCTGCGGACTTTGTGTTGGCTTCGCAACAGCAGTGCCCTGATTTTCCTACGACCCTTGTAAAGGACATGGCCGCAGCCTGCACACTGGGCCCCATGAACGATTGGCCCGAGGGATGGTCCGGCGGCAACCGCGGCAACGAGTACGGACGCGGGAGCGCGAACGCACAGCCGGAGAGCGCACGTGTGATGCGCCAGGTACGACGCGGCCCGCAGGCTCCGCCGTACGGCGCCGGAGTCCCGCCGCAGCCGTCGTACACGGGCGGCCAGGGCTATGACGACCAGAACGGCCAGGGCGGCCCGGACGGCTACGACAACGGGTACGACAGCGGCTACAACACGGGCCATGTCTACGGCGGCGGCGGTCCGGAGGGGCCGGACGGCGGGCGCGGTCCGCGGCGGGCGCCGAACTGGCGGCGGCGGATCAAGTGGACCGCGATCGTCGTGGTCTCCGTGCTGGTCGTGACGACCGTGGGCACGTACTTCTGGGCCGACTCCAAGCTGAACCGCGACGTCGACCTGTCGAAGGTGATCGACCGGCCGGAGGCGGGCGACGGCACGAACTACCTGATCGTCGGGTCCGACAGCCGCGAGGGGCTGAGCGCGGCTGAGAAGAAGAAGCTGCACACCGGCTCCGCCGAGGGCAAGCGCACGGACTCGATGATGATCCTGCACGTGGGCGACAGCGGCGACACCCTGATCTCGCTGCCCCGCGACTCGAACGTGACGATCCCGTCGTACGTGGGCTCGACCTCGGGCAAGACCTACCAGAACACGGGCCGGCAGACGAAGCTCAACGCGGCGTACGCGGAGGACGGGCCGACGCTGCTCGTGCGGACCATCGAGTACAACATGGGCCTGCACATCGACCACTACGTCGAGATCGGCTTCAACGGCTTCGCGGACATCGTGGACGCGGTCGGCGGGGTCACCATCGACATCGACAAGGGCTTCAAGGACTCGTACTCGGGCGCCGACTTCAAGGCGGGCAAGCAGACGCTGAACGGTGAGGAGGCCCTGGCCTTCGTCCGCACCCGGCACGCGTTCGCGGCGTCCGACCTCCAGCGCACGAAGAACCAGCAGAAGTTCCTGTCGGCCCTGGCCCACCAGGTGGCCACCCCGGGCACCCTCCTGAACCCCTTCAAGCTGTACCCGACCCTGGGCGCCGGCCTCGACTCCCTCTCGGTCGACAAGGGCATGTCCCTCTGGGACCTCGCGTCCATGTTCTGGGCGATGAAGGGCGTCAGCGGCGGCGACGGCACCTCCATGAACATGCCGATCTCCGGCTCCGTCGGCGGCAACCTCGTCTGGGACAAGGCGAAGGTCAAGACCCTGGTGAACGAGCTGAACAACGACCAGAAGGTGACGGTCTCCGGCAACTGAGACGACCGACGGCATGAGGAAGGGGGCCCTTGGACAAGGGCCCCCTTCCTCATGCCGACTGCCTTGGAACTACGGCAGGTTGCGTGCCATGACGATGCGCTGGACCTGGTTGGTGCCCTCGTAGATCTGGGTGATCTTGGCGTCGCGCATCATGCGCTCGACCGGGTAGTCGCGGGTGTAGCCGTAGCCGCCGAGGAGCTGGACCGCGTCGACGGTGACCTCCATCGCGACGTCCGAGGCGAAGCACTTCGCCGCCGCGCCCTGGAAGGTGAGGTTCCTGTCGCCGCGCTCCGAGGCACCGGCGGCCTGGTAGGTGAGGGCGCGGGCGGCCTCGATCTTCATGGCCATGTCGGCGAGCATGAACTGGATGCCCTGGAAGTCGGCGATCGGCTTGCCGAACTGCTTGCGCTCCCGGACGTAGCCCTTGGCGTAGTCGAGGGCGCCCTGGGCGATGCCGAGGGCCTGGGCCGCGATGGTGATGCGGGTGTGGTCCAGGGTCTTCATCGCGGTGGCGAAGCCGGTGCCCTCGGCGCCGATCATGCGGTCGGCGGGGATGCGGACGTTGTCGAGGTAGACCTCGCGGGTCGGGGAGCCCTTGATGCCGAGCTTCTTCTCCGGGGCGCCGAAGGAGACGCCCTCGTCGGACTTCTCGACGACGAAGGCGCTGATGCCCTTGCTGCGCTTGTCGGGGTCCGTCACCGCCATCACCGTGTAGTACTCGGAGACGCCCGCGTTGGTGATCCAGCGCTTCACGCCGTTCAGGACGTAGTGGTCGCCGTCGCGGACCGCCTTCGTCTTCATGCCGGCCGCGTCCGAGCCCGCGTCCGGCTCGGAGAGGGCGTACGAGAACATCGCGTCGCCCTTGGCGAGCGGGGTCATGTACCGCTTCTTGAGGTCCTCGGAACCCGAGAGGATCACCGGGAGCGAGCCCAGCTTGTTCACCGCGGGGATCAGGGAGGAGGACGCGCACGCGCGGGCCACCTCCTCGATGACGATCACCGTGGCCAGCGCGTCCGCGCCCGTGCCGCCGTACTCCTCGGGCACGTGGACGGCGTGCAGGTCGTTCGCGACGAGGGCGTCCAGTGCCTCCTGCGGGAAGCGGGACTCCTCGTCCACCGCGGCGGCGTACGGCGCGATCTTCGCCTCGGCCAGTGAGCGGATCGCGTCGCGGAGCATGCCGTGCTCCTCCGACGGGCGGTACAGGTCGAAGTCAGCCGATCCGGCCAAGGTCTCTCACGCTCCAAGGACGCTGTGATCACAGTGCTAATTACTGTTAAGTAACCCAAATTTTAGGGGCCCGCCCACGGGAGGGATACGTGAGCTTGGCGACAGGGGGAAAGGTGCCCGGTGAGAGCGCCGGTTATGCTCGGGCGCGCATCGCCACCGTCCCCCTTCTGGAGCACTCATGGCCCTCAAGATCACCGTGATCGGCACCGGCTATCTCGGCGCCACGCACGCCGCGGCCATGGCCGAGCTGGGCTACGAGGTACTGGGCCTGGACGTCGTCCCCGAGAAGATCGAGATGCTCCAGCGGGGCGAGGTCCCGATGTACGAACCGGGGCTGGAGGACCTGCTGCGCAAGCATGTCGCCGGGATCGAGGGGTCCACCGGGCGGCTGCGCTTCACCATGGACTGGGCCGAGGTCGCGGAGTTCGGCGACGTCCACTTCATGTGCACGAACACCCCGCAGAAGCACGGCGAGTACGCCTGCGACATGTCGTACGTCGACCGGGCCTTCGAGCTGCTCGCCCCGCATCTCACGCGCCCGGCGCTGGTGGTCGGCAAGTCCACGGTGCCCGTCGGCTCCGCGGACCGGCTCGCCGCGTACCTCGCCGCGCACGCGCCCGCCGGCGCGGACGCCGAGCTGGCCTGGAATCCGGAGTTCCTGCGCGAGGGCTTCGCCGTCGAGGACACGCTGCACCCCGACCGGATCGTCGTCGGCGTGCGCAGCGAGCGGGCCGAGAGACTGCTGCGCGAGGTGTACGCCGGGCCGGTCGCGGACGGGTCGCCGTTCGTCGTGACGGACTTCCCGACGGCCGAGCTGGTGAAGACCGCCGCGAACTCCTTCCTCGCGACGAAGATCTCCTTCATCAACGCGATGGCCGAGGTCTGCGAGGCGGCGGACGGCGATGTCGTGAAGCTGGCGGAGGCGATCGGGCACGACGAGCGGATCGGCAGGAAGTTCCTGCGGGCCGGGATCGGCTTCGGCGGGGGCTGCCTGCCCAAGGACATCCGGGCGTTCATGGCGCGCGCCGGTGAACTGGGCGCCGACCAGGCGCTGACCTTCCTGCGCGAGATCGACTCCATCAACATGCGGCGGCGCGGCCAGATGGTCGAGATGACCCGCGAGGCGCTCGGCGGCGGCTCCTTCCTCGGCAAGCGGGTCGCGGTGCTCGGCGCGACCTTCAAGCCCGACTCCGACGACGTCCGCGACTCCCCCGCGCTCAACGTCGCCGGCCAGATCCACCTCCAGGGCGGCCAGGTCACCGTCTACGACCCGAAGGGCATGGCGAACGCCCGCCGACTCTTCCCCACCCTCGGCTACGCCGACACCGCGCTGGAGGCCGTGCGCGGCGCGGACGTCGTCCTGCATCTGACGGAGTGGCGCGAGTTCCGCGACCTGGACCCGGCGTCCCTCGGCGAGGCGGCACGCGCCCGCGTGGTCCTGGACGGCCGCAACGCCCTCGACCCGGCGCTGTGGCGGAAGGCGGGCTGGACGTTCCGGGCGATGGGGCGGCCCACCGCGTAGCGCGCGGCCGGGCGGACGACGGCGGTCCGGCCGAGGCTCAGTCGGCCGGACCGCCGTCTGGCTGCATTCTGCACCACTGAACTGTGCTCGGCGCCGCGACCGCCCAAGTCGCCTTCCACCAGGGCGACTTGGCCCGTCCGCGGGACGTCTCCGCGCGCCCTGGCCGCCTCGCGCCCGCGCCCCTCACCTGGCCCGGTACCGCCGCATCTTCGCGCGCGCCCCGCAGACCGCCATCGAGCACCAGCGGCCCCGGCCGGCCGGACTGCGGTCGTAGTACGCCCAGTGGCAGGTGGTCGCCTCGCAGGCCTTCAGGCGGGACCAGGTGCCCGCGACGAGGGACTGGGCGACCGCCGAGGCGACCCGGGAGAGCAGGGGGGCGGCGTCGGCGGGTGCGAGGCTCGCGGTGCCGTCGCGGGCGTCCACCGCGACCAGCAGCGGTGCCCCGGACAGGAGTTCGCCGAGCGGGGTGGTCTCCTGGTGCGCGGGGTGGCCCGCGTGGGCGAGGAGGGTGGCGCGCAGGGACTCGCGGAGTTCGCGGGCGGCCGGCACCTCCGGCTTCGTGAGGCCGAAGGGGGCCCGGCCGTCCGCCGTGTCGAGCGCGTCGGTGCCCGCCTCGATGTCCAGCGTGTTGACCAGGGCCTCGATCAGGGCCAGGTCTCCGGGCGCGGGGACTCTCTCGCTCATGTTCGCGACCACTTCATGCTTGCGACGTTACCTCCAATGGGGCAGCATGCAGTAACCGTCATCGTTACTCCATGACGGCATCTATGGGTAACAAGGAGGAGTCCGTCATGACCGGCCCCGACCTCAGCCCCGCCCCCGACCCCGTCTCCGGCACCACCCCCGCCCCCACCCCGCTCGCCGAACTGGGCGCCGTGGTCCTCGACTGTCCCGCCCCCCGCGCGCTCGCCGCCTTCTACGCCGGGATTCTCGGCGGCACCGTCGAAGAGGACGACGAGGGCGGCTGGTGCGACCTGAAGCTTCCCGGTGGACGGACGCTCGCGTTCCAGGAAGCGCCCGGACACGTACCGCCGAAGTGGCCCGCGCCCGGCGACTCCCAGCAGTTCCACCTCGACCTGACCGTCACGGACCTGGACGCGGCCGAGAAGGGCGTCCTCGCCCTGGGCGCGAGGCCGCTGGACACCGACGACCGGGCCCGCACCTGGCGTGTGTACGCCGACCCGGCGGGGCACCCGTTCTGCCTCTGCGCCTGCTGACGACCACCGGCGCGTTCGCCCCCGCCACCGACCCCGAATCTGAATCCGAGAACGACTCCGACACCAGAGAGGTCGCCTTGACCGCCGTCGCCCGTTTCCGTTCCACCGTGATCGACTGCCCCGACCCCGTCGCGCTCGCGGAGTTCTACGCCGGAATCCTCGGCGGCGCGCCCCACGTGGCCGACGACGAGTGGGTGGTGCTCGACATCCCGGACGGCCCGCGGATCGCCTTCCAGCGGGTGACGGACTACACCCCGCCGGAGTGGCCGCGCGCCGACCGGCCGCAGCAGTTCCATCTCGACTTCGACTCCGGGCCGACCTGGGCGGAGCTGGAGGTCGCGGAGGCCAGGGCCCTGGCGCTCGGCGCGCGGCCCCTGCACCAGGAGGACGAGGAGGACTTCCGGGTGTACGCCGACCCGGCGGGGCATCCCTTCTGCCTCTGCCGGATCGACCGCCCCTAGGACCCGTCCGGGAACCTACCCGTCCAGCTCCGCGATCTTCGCCGTGGACGGCTCCCGGCGCTGCTGGGCCGCTCGCGCCGTGAAGTCGCCGCTGCGCAGGACGCGTTGGACGTTGCCCCAGCTGAGCAGGGCGAGGTCGGGCTCGGACCAGCCGCGGTGGAGGAGTTCGGCGATGAGGTTCGGGTAGCAGGACGCGTCGGCGAGGTCCTGCGGGTGCGCCGTACCGGCGTCGTACGTGCCGGACAGGGCGACGCACTCGCGGCCGGCGACCTCGTGGACGTGGTCGAGGTGGTCGGCGACGTCCCGGACGGACGGGCCGGTCTGCTCGGCGGTGAGCGGCACCATGCACAGGCCCTTGGCGGCGCCGACCGCGGCGAGGAGTTCGTCGGAGAGGTTGGCCGGGTGCGGGCGCAGCGTGCGGGCGGCGGAGCGGGTGAACAGCACCGGCGCCTTGGAGACCGCGAGGGCGCGGCGGATCGTGCCGTCGGAGGCGCCGGAGAGGTCCGCGAGCACGCCGAGCCGGTTCATCTCGCGGACGACCTCCTCGCCGAACCGGGTCAGCCCGGCCTCGCTCGCCCAGGACACCCCGGACAGCGTGAGGACCCGTAGGCCCAGCACGTGCAGGGAGCGCAGGATGCCGAGCGAGTCGCCGAGCGCGGCGGCTCCGGCGGGGCCGAGCAGGACGGCGATGCGGCCGCAGTTGCGCACGTCGGTGGTCTCGCCCGCGGTGTGCGCGAGCCGCAGCCCCTCGGGGTGGGCGCGGACCACCGTGTTCACGAGGTCGAGCTGCTCCAGGGTGGCGCCGACGGCCCGGTCCCCGGCGAGCCCCTCGGGCAGGTGCAGCGACCAGAACAGCGCGCCGACGTGTCCCTCCCGCAGCCGGGGCACGTCGGTGTCGACGGAGCTCTCGCCCAGTTCCAGGTCGAACCACGGCAGGTGCCGCAGCGCCCAGGGCAGCCCGCTGTAACCGTCCGCGACGGGGTGCGCGGCGAGGATGGCGTGCGCGCGTTCCAGCGGGGCGGCGGCCGGGTCGGAGACGGGGTCGTACGGTTCCGCGGTGTCCGGCGGGAAGGGCCCGCCGGGAAAGGGCTCGTGGACCAGGTCGTCGAGCTCGCCGAGCTCGGTCGTCGGGTGCAGTTGGTCCTGGAGGTCGGCCATGGCGGGCTCCGTACGTCGTTACGGCTGTACGGTCACCGTCGCACGCCCGCAGGGCGGCTACCTGGTGGGCGGGGCGTTCGGGGTACGGGGCCCGGCCGGCCGCATTCCGTGCCGCGTGGGACACGCGGGCGGTGCGGCCGGCCGCACCGCCGGACACCCCGCCCGCGGACGATCCGTCCGGTCTCCGGTCAGCCGTCCAGCGACTCGATCGTCGCGTTCGACGGCCCCCGCGTCCCCTGGAGGTCCCGCGCCACGTCCTCCGCAGCGCCCAGCACCCGTACCGCGTTCTGCCAGGTCAGCTTGGCCAGGTCGGTGGTGGACCAGCCGCGGTCGAGGAGTTCGGCGATGAGGTTCGGGTAGCCGGAGACGTCGTTCAGGCCGTCGGGGGTGAAGGCCGTGCCGTCGTAGTCGCCGCCGATGCCGAGGTGGTCGACGCCCGCGACCTCACGCATGTGGTCGAGGTGGTCGGCGACGGTGGAGACCGTGGCGACGGGCCGCGGGTGGCGTTCCTCGAAGGCGCGGTGCACCTTCATCGCCTCCTCGGTGGTCTCCAGGTGGTGCAGGCCGTGCGCGCGCATGTTGTCGTCGGCCGCGGCCGTCCAGTCCACGGCGGCCTGGAGCACGAACTTCGGCACGAACGTCACCATCGCCATGCCGCCGTTGCCGGCCAGCCGCTCCAGCACGTCGTCCGGGACGTTGCGCGGGTGGTCGCAGACGGCCCGCGCCGAGGAGTGCGAGAAGATCACCGGGGCGGTGGACGTGTCCAGCGCGTCGCGCATCGTCGTCGCCGCCACGTGCGAGAGGTCGACGAGCATGCCCTCGCGGTTCATCTCGCGCACGACCTCCCGGCCGAACGCCGACAGCCCGCCCACTCCGGGCTCGTCCGTCGCCGAGTCCGCCCACGGCACGTTGTCGTTGTGCGTGAGCGTCATGTAGCGGACGCCGAGCGCGTACAGCCCCCGCAGCGTGCCGAGGGAACCGGCGATCGAGTGCCCGCCCTCCGCGCCCATGAGGGAGGCGATACGGCCTTCCCCGCGCGCCGCCTCCATGTCCGCCGCGGTCAGCGCGGGCGCCAGGTCCTGCGGGTAGCGGGCGAGCAGCTGCCGTACGCAGTCGATCTGTTCGAGCGTCATCGGCACCGGGTCGGGCAGGTCCGAGCGGACGTACACCGACCAGTACTGCGCGCCGACGCCGCCTTCGCGCAGCCGCGGGATGTCGGTGTGCAGGTGCGCGTTCTGCGGCACGGCGATGTCGCGGGCGTCGAGGTCGTAGGTGACCTGCTTGCGCAGCGCCCAGGGCAGGTCGTTGTGCCCGTCGACGACGGGGAACTCGCGGAGCAGGTCCCGGGCCCGGTCCAGTGACGTCATCGCCGTCACTTCCCGAAGCCGAAGCCGCTGGCGCCGCCGCTCTCGACCTTGGCGCGCAGCCGCTTGCCCTTCTCGGCGGCCTGGTCGTTCAGCTCCTGCTGGAACTCCCGCATGCGGACGAGGAGTTCGTCGTCGTGCGTGGCCAGGATGCGGGCGGCGAGCAGACCGGCGTTGCGCGCGCCGGCGACCGAGACGGTGGCGACGGGGACACCGGCCGGCATCTGCACGATGGACAGCAGCGAGTCCATGCCGTCCAGGTACTTCAGCGGCACGGGCACGCCGATCACCGGCAGCGGGGTCACCGAGGCGAGCATCCCGGGGAGGTGGGCGGCGCCGCCCGCGCCCGCGATGATCACCTTGAGGCCGCGGCCGTCGGCGCGCTCCCCGTAGGCGATCATCTCGCGGGGCATGCGGTGCGCCGAGACGACGTCGACCTCGTAGGCGATCTCGAACTCGTCGAGGGCCTTCGCGGCGGCCTCCATGACGGGCCAGTCGGAGTCCGACCCCATGACGATTCCTACGACGGGTCCTGCGGCGGGGCTCATTCGGTGATCGTGCCTCTCAGATAGCCGGCTGCGTGGCGGGCGCGTTCCAGGACGTCGTCCAGGTCGTCGCCGTAGGTGTTGACGTGGCCCACCTTGCGGCCGGGCTTCACGTCCTTGCCGTACATGTGGATCTTCAGCTGGGGGTCCCGGGCCATGCAGTGCAGATACGCGGAGTACATGTCGGGGAAGTCGCCGCCGAGCACGTTGCACATCACGGTCCAGGGGGCCCGGGTCCGCGGATCGCCCAGCGGGAGGTCGAGGACCGCGCGGACGTGGTTCGCGAACTGGCTGGTGATCGCGCCGTCCTGGGTCCAGTGACCGGAGTTGTGCGGGCGCATGGCGAGTTCGTTGACGAGGATGCCGGAGGACCCGTCGTCCTTGCGGGTCTGGAACAGCTCGACGGCGAGATGGCCGACGACCCCGAGTTCCTTGGCGATGCGCAGCGCCATCTCCTCGGCTTCCAGCGCGAGGGACTCGTCCAGGTCGGGGGCGGGCGCGATGACCGTGTCGCAGACGCCGTCGACCTGCTGGGACTCGACCACCGGGTAGGCGACGGCCTGCCCGTGCGGGGAGCGGACGACGTTCGCCGCCAGCTCGCGCACGAAGTCGACCTTCTCCTCCGCGAGGACGGGGACGCCGGCGCGGAACGGGTCGGCGGCCTCCTCCGCGGAGTCGACGATCCAGACGCCCTTGCCGTCGTAGCCGCCGCGGACGGTCTTGAGGACGACCGGGAAGCCGTCCCCCTCCGCCGCGAACGCCACGACGTCCGCCGGGTCGCTCACGAGCCGGTGCCGCGGGCACGGCACGCCGATCTCGACGAGCTTCGCCCGCATCACGCCCTTGTCCTGGGCGTGCACGAGCGCGTCCGGGCCGGGGCGCACGGGGATGCCGTCCGCCTCCAGGGCGCGCAGATGCTCGGTGGGTACGTGTTCGTGATCGAAGGTGATCACGTCGCAGCCCCGCGCGAAGTCACGCAGCGTGTCGAGGTCGCGATAGTCGCCGATGACGACTTCGCCGACGACCTGCGCCGCGGAATCCAGTGGGGTGTCACTGAGGAGCTTGAATTTGATGCCGAGCGGGATGCCCGCCTCGTGTGTCATACGAGCGAGCTGACCCCCGCCGACCATGCCGACTACCGGGAACGTCACTCCCTCAGGGTATCGGTCATGCCAGGGCGGCCCGATTTCCGCACCTCTTACCGTTCTTTTCCAGGTCTCTTCCCAACCTGTGAGCGGCTTCACGGGCGCCGGGGGAAAGCGGTGGTTAGCATGGCTGGGTCGAGAATCCGAGAAGACGGGGGCCTGCCCAGCCATGGACCGTGGTTCCGAAGGGCCTTTCAAACGGCTCGCCCGCGAGGTCGCCAAGTTCGGCGCGGTGGGCGTGGTGGGCACCGTGGTGAACTTCGCGGTCTCCAACCTGCTGTGGCATCTGACCAGCCTCCAGGCCGTGCGCGCCAACGTGATCGCCACGATCGTCGCCATCGGGTGCAACTACGTCGGCTTCCGCTACTTCACCTACCGTGACCGCGACAAGAGCGCCCGCACCAAGGAACTCAGCCTGTTCCTGGCGTTCAGCCTGGTCGGCCTGGTGATCGAGAACGGCGTCCTGTTCGCCGCGATCTACGGCTTCGGCTGGGACAGCTCGCTCCAGCGCAACATCTTCAAGGTGCTCGGCATCGGCATCGCGACGCTGTTCCGCTTCTGGTCGTACCGCAGCTGGGTGTTCAAGGCGCTCCCGGTGGAGGACGAGGTCCTCGTGGAGCCGGAGGTCCTCGCGGAGTCCGCGTCCGACCCCGCTCCCGCGGCTCCCGCCGCCCCCGAGCCGCTGCCCCGCCCCAAGCAGCACGTGAGCTGACCCGGGCCGCTCCGGCTCCCCCGGCCCGTCCCGGGCGCCCTCAGCGGACCGTGGGCTCGTCCTCGTCCACAGGCGTGCGCTTCGCCGGCGGCGTACGCGACAGGAACAGCCCGAACACCGGCGGCTGCGCCTGCAGCATCTCCAGCCGCCCGCCGTCCGCCTCCGCGAGGTCGCGCGCGACGGCCAGCCCGATCCCGGTGGAGTTGCGGCCGCTGATCGTGCGCTCGAAGATGCGGGCGCCGAGGTCGGTCGGCACCCCCGGCCCCTCGTCCGTGACCTCCACGACGGCCTGGTTGCCGGTGACGCGGGTGCGCAGGGCGACCGTGCCGCCGCCGTGCATCAGGGAGTTCTCGATCAGCGCGGCCAGCACCTGCGCGACCGCGCCCGGGGTGCCGACGGCCTGCAGATGCCGCTTGCCCGAGCTGACGATCGCGCGCCCGGCACTGCGGTAGGCGGGCCGCCACTCGGCGAGCTGCTGCTGGATGACCTCGTCGAGGTCGAAGGAGACGGCGGAGCCGGTACGGGGGTCACGCGCGTTGGTCAGCAGCCGCTCCACGACGTCCGTGAGCCGCTCGACCTGCGTCAGCGCGATCGTCGCCTCCTCCTTCACCGTGTCCGGGTCGTCGGTGAGGGTGATCTCCTCCAGCCTCATGGACAGCGCGGTCAGGGGCGTCCGCAGCTGGTGCGAGGCGTCGGCGGCCAAGCGCCGCTCGGCGGTGAGCATGCGGGCGATGCGCTCGGCGGAGGAGTCGAGGACATCGGCGACCCGGTCCAGCTCCGGCACGCTGTACCGCTTGTGCCGGGGCCGCGGGTCACCCGAACCGAGCCGCTCGGCGGTCTCCGCGAGGTCGGTGAGCGGCGAGGCGAGCCGGTTGGCCTGGCGGACGGCGAGCAGGACGGCGGCGACCACGGCGAGCAGGGCGACGGCGCCGATGATGAGCAGGGTCCGCCCGACCTCGCGGGTGACGGTCGAGCGGGGCTCCTCGACGGTGACCGTCTCGCCCTCCTCGCCCTTGGCGGTGGAGCGGATGACGTCACCGGTCGGCTTGGTGCCCACCTCGATCACCGGGTCGCCCGGGATGCGGATCACGGCGTAGCGGTCCTCGGTGACCTGTGTGCGCAGCACCTCGGAGTCGACGATCTCCGCCCCGAGGATCCGGCTGTCCACGATGCTGGCCAGCCGGAGCGCCTCGGAGTCCACCCGTTCCTGGGCGCTGTTGCTGATGGTCCGTGTCTCCACGATGACGAGGGACACACCGAACACGGCGATGACCACGAGCACCACGGCGAGCGTGGACTGGATAAGACGACGACGCACGGGCCCCTCCGGGCGGTGACTTTGTGAGAACCGGCGTGGGGAGCGCCCTTAGGGGCGCGGGGAACTGCGCGACCAGCCACACGCAGCCGGCACCCGCGCACCCACCCAAGCCACCACGGCGATGTCGCGCGTAGACCGACCTAGCTCTTCTCGAACCGGAACCCGACACCCCGCACCGTGGCGATGTACCGGGGGTTGGCCGCGTCGTCACCGAGCTTCTTCCGCAACCACGAGATGTGCATGTCGAGGGTCTTGGTCGACGACCACCACGTCGTGTCCCACACCTCGCGCATCAGCTGGTCACGGGTCACCACCCGGCCGGCGTCCCGCACCAGCACCCGCAGCAGGTCGAACTCCTTGGCGGTGAGCTGGAGTTCCTCGTCGCCCATCCACGCGCGGTGCGACTCGACGTCGATCCGGACGCCGTGCGTGGCGGGCGGCTGCGCGGGCTCGGCGGCACCGCGCCGGAGCAGGGCCCGGACGCGGGCGAGCAGTTCGGCGAGCCGGAAGGGTTTGGTGACGTAGTCGTCGGCGCCCGCGTCGAGGCCCACGACGGTGTCCACCTCGTCGGCGCGCGCGGTCAGGATGAGGATCGGGACGGTGTGGCCCTCGGCGCGCAGTCGGCGGGCCACTTCCAGGCCGTCCATGCCGGGCAGGCCCAGGTCCAGGACACACAGGTCGATGCCGCCCTGGATGCCGGCGTCGAGCGCTGTGGGTCCGTCCTCGCGCACCTCGACCTCGTAACCTTCCCGGCGCAAAGCGCGGGCCAGCGGCTCCGAAATGGACGCGTCGTCCTCGGCGAGCAGTACACGGGTCATGAGGTGATGGTAGTCCGCCTCGGACAGCGGTCGGGGTGTGATCGCCACGAGTGGTTCTTACCTTCGGGCCCATGTGATTCGCTGGTGTGAAGAACGTGGTCCGAACCTGCGCCTGTGAGGTGTGATTCGTGTATCCACCTTCGAATAGGCGATCACGGTTCCACTAATCCCTGTGATCGATGTCTCAAGTCCTTCCATATCCGGCAGTGTCCTGCCGTATGGTGGCCTGACCGCCTGTAGTGACACTGAAGACCTTTGGCGAGCTTTTACAGCTGAAGGTCTTTTTTGTGTGCGGTTTCCCGACCAGCAAGGATCGATCATGGCGTCCAGCCTGACGAAGGACTCGGTGACTCCGGGCACCCCCGGTTCCGAGCAGACCTTCTTCGGCCACCCCCGCGGACTGGCCACTCTCTTCATGACCGAGATGTGGGAGCGATTCTCCTACTACGGCATGAAGGCTCTCCTCCCGCTGTACCTGGTGGCACCCGGCGGCCTGCACATGAGCGCGGCCACCGCGACCGCGATCTACTCGGTGTACCTGTCGCTCGTCTACCTGCTCGCCCTCCCCGGCGGCTGGTTCGCGGACCGCGTCCTCGGCCCCCGCAAGACGGTCGCCGTGGCCGGCGTGATCATCATGCTCGGCCACCTCACCCTGGCACTGCCGTCCTCGGGCACGTTCTTCGCGGGCCTCGGCCTGGTGGCGATCGGCTCGGGCCTGCTGAAGGCCAACATCTCCACGATGGTCGGCCACCTCTACGAGGGCCCGGACGACCCGCGCCGTGACGGCGGCTTCACGCTCTTCTACATCGGCATCAACGTCGGCGCCTTCGCCGCGCCGCTGGTCATCGGCACGGTCGGCGAGAACGTCAACTGGCACTTCGGCTTCGCGCTCGCCGCGGTCGGCATGGCCCTCGGCCTCGCCCAGTACCTGCTCGGCACCCGCCACCTCAGCTCCCGCTCGGACATCGTCCCCACGCCGCTGTCCGCGCAGGAGAAGGCGGCCACGCTCCGCAAGTCGGCGCTGTGGGCGGCCGTCGCCGTCGTCTTCTACGCGGTCGTCGGCTTCTCCGGCCACTACACGCTGAACTGGCTGCTGGTCCCGATCACCGTCGCCGGCCTGCTCATCCCCGTCCTGGTGATCGCCCGCATCAAGCGCGACAAGGACCTCGACCGCGCCGAGCAGTCGAAGATGTCGGCGTACATCTGGTTCTTCGTGGCCGCGGCCGTGTTCTGGATGATCTACGACCAGGGCGGCTCGACGGTGTCCCTGTTCGCCGACTCCTCGGCGAAGAACACCGTCTTCGGCTGGAACTTCCCGGTCTCCTGGTACCAGTCCGTCAACCCCGTCCTCATCATGGCCCTCGCCCCGGTCTTCGCCTGGGCCTGGCTGGCCCTGGCCCGCCGCGGCAAGGAGCCGAGCACGGCGACGAAGTTCGCGATGGGCCTCGCCCTGATCGGCGCGTCCTTCTTCCTCTTCCTGGCCCCGCTCGCCATCGCCGACGGCGGTCACAAGGCGGCGGCGATGTGGCTGGTGGCGATCTACTTCGTCCAGACGGTGGGCGAGCTGGCCCTCTCCCCCGTGGGCCTCTCCGTCACCACGAAGATGGCCCCCGCGAAGTACGCCTCCCAGATGATGGGCGTCTGGTTCCTGGCGGTGACGGCGGGCGACGCGACGACGGGCCTCCTGTCCATCGCGGGCGTGGACCTCAACAAGACCGGCATCGTCGCCTTCCAGGCCCTCCTGGCGGTCCTCGCGGGCGCGGCCGTCTGGATGTACCGCAAGCGGGTCCGCGAGCTCATGGGCGACGTCCACTGACGCGCTCCGCCGCCGACGAGGGCCCCGCCGCACCGGAGTGCGGCGGGGCCCTCGTCGTGGATACGGAGGCGCGGGTTAGGACAGCGCGCCCTGCCGTACGGCTGTGACGAACGCGGTCCAGGCGGATGCGGGGAGGATGAGGGCGGGGCCCTCACGGTGCTTGGAGTCGCGGACGGGGACGACGGGGGTGGGGGCGTCGTCGGCGACTTCGAGGCACTGCCCGCCGTCCTGGTTGCTGTAACTGCTCTTGCGCCAGGCAGCGTTCCGCAGGAAGTCGTCGGAGGCTTCGAGGCACTCGCCGCCGTCCTGGTTGCTGTAGCTGCTCTTACGCCACGTCACCTGGCTCAGGTCGACCACTCTCACGACGCCTCCTTCAACATCCGCTCGATGAACGTGCGCGACGCGCAGTGTCGAGCAGATGCCGCAGTTGGGCGTGCCACTCCTCGCTGTCGCTCAACGGGGTACCCAGCACCGCTTCCGAGATGATCGAACGGAACTGCGGCGCGTTCTCCCCCAGCAGCAGACCACGGCGACCCATCCGCGCCTCGACCTGTGCCTCCAGTTCGTCCCCGGTGAGGCCGCCCGCCGCGAGCAACTCACGCGCGTACTCCGGCGTTTGGAGCACACCGGGCAGGTTGGACACCGCGTAGTGCCACAGGCTCACCGCCTCGGCCTCCAGCACCATGTACCGCCGGTACCGCTCCTTGAACTGGGTCGGGTCCGCGACCGCCAGCTCCCACAGCGCCAGCAACAGACCCGGCGTCCCGTAGTAGTCGTCCAGCGCTCGCGCGATCTCCGGGCTCCCCAGACTCTGCCCCCGCTCCAGCTTTCCCAACGTCGAGCAGTCCCAGCCCAGTTGCTCCGCGAGCTGCCGCAGACTCGCCCCACTCCGCTCGCGCAGCCGGCGGACCTCCTCCGCGAACCGCTGCCGCGGCTCCTGGCTGCGGCTCGTCACCGCTCGTCGCTGCGGCACCCCGTACCCCCTCCCCCACTCCACCTGAACACGCACCGTAACGCGACCGGTGCCCTCCGCACAGGAAAAGGGGAGGAGGAGTACGCCCACGGGGAGAGGCCTACCTCAGCCGCCTCCGTCCCGGCATGAACGTGAACACGGCCACGCCCAGCAGGATCGCCGTGCCGGACACCAGGCCCAGTGCCTTCAGGCCGCCGTGGCTGTCGGAGCCCGTCTCCGCGAGCCCGCCGGAGGTCGACGAGGACGAGGACGTGCCGCCCGAGCCGGAAGACCCGCCGGACCCGCCGGACGCCCCGGACGCCTGCTCCGTGGTGTCCAGGGTCAGCGAGACCAGGGACTTCGTCGGCGTGCAAGTCGTCGTCGTGCCGAGGGCGTTGACCGTGAGGACACCGGGCGACAGCGTCGACGAACCGCTCGCGCCGGGCTTGTACGTGCCGGTCAGGTCCGGGATCTCGATGGGGTCGCCGGACTTGATGGCGCTGGAGTTCGTCGGGCCCTCCACATGGACCGTGCCCGAGTCGGCGCCGCCGAGGACGACTTCCATCGACGGCTTCACCGAGTCCGCCGGAATGTCCGCGGGGCTGTCCATCACCGAGCCGTTGAACTTCACGGTGAGGGCGTAACTCCCGCCGTCCTTGGAGGCGTTGATCTGGACCGGCGAGGTCGCGTTCTTGTCGCCGATCGGCGTCTTGCACGCGTAGGGGACGTCGACCTGCTTGCCGGTGAAGTCGGTCTGACCGGTACCGGTGCCGTCGCTCGGCGAGGCGGACGTCGATGTCGACGACGACGCGGAGGCCGAGTCACTGGGCGACGCGGAGGACGACGTCGAGTCCGACGGGGTCGGGGAGCCGCTCGACGAACCGCCGTCCCCCGCCGTCACGTTGATCGTCGCCGCCGTCGGCACCGTCCCCGTCGGCGTGCACACGGTGTCGGTCCCGTACGCGTTGACCGTGTACGCGTCCGGGGCCAGGTTGACCGTCCCGGGCGCCGTCAGCTTCAGCGTGCCCTTCATGTCGGACAGCACCATGTCGCCGCCCTTGGGGATCGCCGGGTTGGTGCGCGTCCCCGTCATCGCCACGTCGGAGGTCTGCGCGCCGGCCGCCTTCAGCGTCCCGGTCGGCAGGACCGTGTCGGCGGGCAGGTCGATGATGTCGGGGTTCTTGGACGCGGCCTGGGTGAACTTCCAGACGACGTCGACGGTGTCGCCGACCTTCGCCGTGGCGGGCGCGTCTATCTCGACCTTGGTGGTGCCGTCGATCGGGTCGGCGACCCCCGCGGGCGGCACGCAGTGGGTGGCGTAGGACACCTCGGCGGCCTGCGCGGTCCCGGCGGTCAGGCCGAGCGCGAGGCCCGCGCCGCCGAGGACCAGCGCGAACGCCGCCGCGCCCGCGCTCCGTACACCGCCGCCACCTCTGCCTCGGCCTTCGCCGGCCGGTGTGACTCTCCTTCGCTTGCTCACGTAAGTCCCTTCCTGGTGGGAGTCGTCGGACTCGTCGGGCTGTCGTCGTGCGGTGCGGAGAGCCGACCGGCCGTGCCCGGATCGGAGTCCGGGGTGAACCACGGCAGGGTCGAGGTCGTGGCGGCGTCCGTGCGCGAGGGGTCCGCCGTGCCGAACTTCGGCATGCGCAGGGTCACTTGGGCGGGCAGGTGCAGGGCCCGGTGGCGGGGCGGGCCGGTGCTGCGGGCCGCCTTGCGGGGGCGCAGCCGGTCCACCACGGCCATCCCGACGCGGAACACCGCCGCCGGCACGACCACGCAGAGCAGGATCCAGAACAGGGTCACGCCCCAGGGGCGGCCGACTCCCCACGGCTGTTCGGCGAGGACTCGGCCGCCGTACTTCATCGAGACGGTGTAGTCGCCGTGCGCCCCGGCCGCGAGGTCGACGGGAAGTCTGATCTCCGCCTTCCCGCCGGGCGCGATGGTGCCGTTGTACTGCTGGTCGTCCCACTGCGGTGCGAACACCCCGTGGGAGGTGCCGACCTGGAACACCGGGTTCTTGACCGGGGACGAGCCGGCGTTGCCGACGGTGAGGACCAGCGTGCGGGACGGTGGCGCCCCGAACCAGGTCAGCAGGCCGCTCGAACCGTCCAGCCGGGTGTCCGACAGGACCGAGAGCCGTCCGGCGGCGGGCTCCGCGGGGAGGGGTTCGACCGCGTGTCCGGCCACCTGAAACACCGCGTCGGCGGACGCGCTCGCCCCCGTCACCGTCGCCACGTGCACCACGCACGGGCACGGCACCGGCGGCTCCGACACCGGCAGTTTCCTGCTGAAGACGCCCTTGGCGTCGGTCGTCACGGCTCTGCCGTCCGCGTTGGCACAGGAGTTGGTGCCGCCGATCACCCCGCGCGCGGGTGTGGCCTGCCCGCAGATCAGCACCATCAGCAGGGCGTGCGCCCGCCATCCGCTCCCGGAGACGGTGATCGAACCGCCCGTCCCCGCCTGCCCCGTGGAGAGCTTCACCGCCGGCCCGTCCGCCGCCGCGGCCGGCGTCGCCCCCGCCCACGGCAGCAGGAGCAGCGCGAGCACCGCCACCAGCGCCGGCATCCGTACCTTGCCGCTCACATCACCGCTCCCGTCAACTCGGCTTCCGTACGCGGTTGTTCGGCCGTCCCGTCGTCGCCCCCACGGCGCCGCCGCCGTCGTACGAGAAGCAGCGCGCCGCCGGCCAGGGCCGCGCCGCCGGTCGCCGCCACCGCGCTCCACGGCACGAACCGTGTCGACGTGTCCGCCGTGTCGTGGGCGCCGCCCGCCGCCGTGACCGTGAGCCGCAGGTCGACCGCGTCCAGGGCGGGACGGCCGGGCCAGGGTTCGGTGAGTTTCAGGCGGGCGCCGGGCGGGAGCCGGACGGGGAGGGTGCGGGGGGCGCGGTCGAGGAGGGTGCCGAGGACGCCGGTGGCGTGGACGGCGAGTGCCGGGGTGAGAGGGGTGGTGCCGCGGTTGACCAGCTCGTAGGCGATGCGGTCGCCGTGGACCGTGACGTGTTCGACGGTCAGTGCCGACAACTCCGGTCCGCGCACGCGGAGTCGGAGCCGTACCGTCGCCTCCCGGCCGCTCGTGTCGCGCGCGACGATCGTGGCGGTGCGGTCGCCCGGGCCGGCGGTCGCCGGGACGTCCACGGTGAACGGGACGTCGGCGCGGGTGCGGGCGGGCACCCGGACCCCCGTGTCCGCGAAGGTGACCGGGACGCCGCCGGCGCGCAGCCGGACGGTGACCGGACGGGTGGTGGGGTTGGTCACGGACACCGTGTCCTGGAGGGTCGCGCCGGGCTCGCCCTCGGCGTAGAACGTCGGCCGTCCGCCGCCCGCGGGCGCAACGGTCCATCCCCCGGCGGCCGTTGCGGTCGGCGCGGTCGCCAGGAGGGCGAGGAGGGACAGACACAGGACGCGGGCGGTCGACAGCATGGGCGGCTCCAGCGGGCGTACGGGGGCTGTCAGCGGCGGGCGCGGGCCGTCTGGTTGCGCCGGGTCAGCCACAGGGTGCCCGCCGCGCCCGCGAGCAGGACCGTGCCGCCGAGGGTGCCGAGCGCGATGACCGAGTCGTCGGGGCCGGTCTTCGGGAGGGTGCCGCTGGAGTCCGTACCGGTGCCGCTCCCCGTCGAACCGGTGGAGCCGGTCGACCCGCTGGAGCCACCCGATGAACCGCCCGCCGCCGTGACGTCCAGCGTGAGCGACGGCCCGGGACTGTTCGTCGGCGTGCACGTCGTCGTCGTACCGAGGGCCTTGATGGTCAGGACGGCCGCCGTGAACGTGACCTTGCCGGACGCCTTCGGGGTGTACGTACCCGTCAAGTCGTTGATCTTGATGGGGGTGTTGGCCGGAATCGCCGCCTGGTTCGCCGGCCCCGACACCGCGACGGTGCCGCTGTCCGCGCCGCCGACCTTGATGGTGGCGCTCGGGCTCATCGCCCCCTTGCCGAGTTCGACGGGGCTGGAGGAGACGCCCTTCTGCCAGGACATGGTGAGCTTGTAGCCGCTGCCGCTCTTGACGCCCTTGATGTCGATCGGCGAGACGGCGGTCTTGACGCCGATGGGCGTCTGGCACTTGTAGTTGACGTCGACCACGTCGGCCCGGGCTGCGGGGGCGGCCATGAATACCGCCGAGCCGGCCAGGGCCGCGACAGACGCGAGCGCTGCGGTTCGTTTCTGGTACGACACGGTCCCCTCATTCCTGACGGCACATCAGATCGGCCGTCAAGGTACGCCCGGGCCCCAGAGGAGGGAAGACAAGACGCACGCCGGAGTTGTGACGATCCGGCGTGCGTGAGGAGAGAACCCGGTGGAGGGAGTGGAGGGGCGAACCGAACGAGAGGGGCGGGGAGGGACGCGGCCTAGGCCGGTGCGCCCAGCTCCGCCCATACCGTCTTGCCGGTGACGCCCGGGGCGCGGACGACCCCCCAGTCCAGGCACAGCCGCTGCACGATGAACATGCCGTGGCCGCCGGGGCGGCCCGCGCGGTGCGGGGTTCTGGGAGCGGGCTGACCGGTACCGCGGTCGGAGACCTCGACGCGGATCACCTTCTTGTCGCAGGTGATCCACATCTCGTCCGGTCCCTCGGCGTGCAGACAGGCGTTGGTGACCAGTTCGGAGACGACGAGGAGCACGTCCTCGGCGGCGGCGCGCCGGTCGGCGCCCTCGGCGGGCAGCCAGCCCCAGGCGTACAGCGCCTGGCGGGCGAAGTCCCGGGCCAGCGGCACGACCCCGCTCTCACCCGCGAAACTGAGTCTGCGGGTGTCCCGGCCCACGGCCGGTTCGGCGTCGTCCCCGACGGACGGCACGGCAGCGCCTCCGGCGGGCGCCTCCGTAGCGCCACCGGGCTCCGGGCGGTCGCCCGGCGGATAGGGCCGGGTGGTGCTCATCAGCGCTTCACCTCACCGATTCACCGGTTCACAATTCAAGAGTCGGTACGTGTTCAAGAGTCACTACGTGGATCACGAGCGTTTTGATCGCTCTGGTTCTCGACAGGCTCAGATGTTCTCCTGCCCGAGCGAACCGGCAAAACACCCCTTATTCGTCGGCGAGAGCAGCCTCAAGGGTGTCGTGGACGGTGAAGACCGCATCCGCCCCTGTGATCTCGAAGACGCGCGCCACCGCGGGCATCATGCCCGCGAGATGCACTCCGCCATCTGCGGCTTCCGCCTTGAGGCGTGCGCCGAGCAGCACGTTGAGGCCCGTGGAGTCGCAGAACTCCAGTCGTGAGCAGTCCACGACGAGCCGTGCGTACCCATGGGCGAGCAGGTCCTCCAGCGGTTCGCGCAACAGATCGGCGGTGTGGTGATCCAACTCACCCGCCGGCGTCACGACGGCGCTGAGGCCCTGTTTCCGCACCTCGACCAGAAGCCGGCCAGACTGTGCGCTGCCGACCGTCCCGCGGTCCATGCCGTCTCTCTCTCCCGAGGTCGTGGCTGTTGACGTTCGCCCTGGAACACTACGCCTTCCTCACACTCTCTGACACCCGAACAATCGCCCACAACTGGACATATGGGTGCGCATCGCACTTGCGGCGAGCTCCGAAAAACGGGTAGGCCTAGGAGGGACGCGTATGCGGACATTCGATACAACCGAATCGTTCGATACGTCTGAGTATTGATTGTTGTGACCGATATGACCGACACGACCGGCTTTGGAGGCGCCGCACTCCGCAGTGCACGCACCGGCTTCGGCAGCCATATGCCGAGAACGATGGAGGACACCATGTCACCCCGGCTCGACGCATCGCCTACCCCTGAAGCGACGTCGACACCCCCACCGGCTCAACTGGATCCCACCGCCATCGAGGGGCTCCCCGAGATCCCCCCGTACGACGAGATCGGCGCGGTCGACGCACGAGCGCTCTCCAAGACCCTCTTCGAGCGGCTCGAATCGCTCGAAGAAGGCACGCACGCATACGCGTACGTCCGCAACACGCTCGTCGAGCTCAACCTCGCGCTGGTCAAGTTCGCGGCCTCCCGCTTCCGCTCGCGCAGCGAGCCGATGGAGGACATCATCCAGGTCGGCACCATCGGCCTGATCAAGGCGATCGACCGCTTCGAGCTCAGCCGCGGGGTCGAGTTCCCCACCTTCGCGATGCCCACCATCGTCGGTGAGATCAAGCGCTTCTTCCGCGACACCTCGTGGTCCGTGCGCGTCCCGCGCCGGCTCCAGGAACTGCGGCTCGACCTCGCCAAGGCCGGCGACGAACTGGCCCAGCAGCTCGACCGCGCGCCCACCGTGGGCGAACTGGCGGAGCGCCTGAAGATCTCCAAGGACGAGGTCGTCGAGGGCATGGCGGCGTCGAACGCCTACACCGCCAGCTCACTTGACGCCCAGCCCGAGGAGGACGACTCCGAAGGCGCCCTCGCGGACCGCATCGGCTACGAGGACCACGGGCTCGAAGGCATCGAGTACGTCGAGTCGTTGAAGCCCCTGATCGCCGAACTCCCCACCCGGGACCGGCAGATCCTCTCCCTGCGCTTCGTGGCCAACATGACGCAGTCGGAGATCGGCGACGAACTGGGCATCTCGCAGATGCACGTGTCGCGGCTGCTGTCGCGCACCCTGGTGAAGCTGCGGAAGGGACTCACGGTCGAGGAGTAGTCCTCGACCCGCTCCCCCGGGAGCCCGGCTCCCCTGCCTGTGCTGAGCGCGGCGCGCATGTGCGTGCGCCGCGCTCAGGCCGTTCCGGCGCCGCCTACTCCACCGTCACCGACTTCGCCAGGTTCCGCGGCTGGTCCACCTCGTTGCCTCGGGCCGTCGCCAGCTCGCAGGCGAACACCTGCAACGGCACGGTCGCGACGAGCGGTTGGAGCAGGGTCGGGGTGACCGGGATCCGGATCAGATGGTCCGCGTACGGGACGACCGTCTCGTCGCCCTCCTCGGCGATCACGATCGTCATCGCGCCCCGCGCCCGGATCTCCTGGATGTTGGACACGATCTTGTCGTGCAGGACGGACCGCCCGCGCGGCGACGGCACGACCACGACGACCGGCATGCCCTCCTCGATCAGCGCGATCGGCCCGTGCTTCAGCTCGCCCGCCGCGAAGCCCTCGGCGTGCATGTACGCCAACTCCTTGAGTTTCAGGGCGCCTTCGAGAGCGACGGGGTAGCCGACGTGCCGCCCCAGGAACAGCACGGTGTTCTTGGCGGCGACCGAGCGCGCCAACTCCCGTACCGGCTCCATGGTGTCCAGCACCCGCTCCACCTCACCGGAGATCTGCGACAGGTCCCGGATGACGGCCTGGATCTCGTCCCCCCACTTGGTGCCGCGCACCTGGCCGAGATACAGGGCCACGAGGTAGCACGCGACCAGCTGCGTCAGGAACGCCTTCGTCGACGCCACGGCGACCTCCGGCCCGGCGTGCGTGTACAGCACCGCGTCCGACTCCCGGGGAATCGTCGACCCGTTGGTGTTGCAGATGGCCAGGACCTTCGAACCCTGCTCGCGGGCGTGCCGCAGCGCCATCAGCGTGTCCATCGTCTCGCCGGACTGCGAGATGGCGATCACCAGCGAGCGGGCACCCAGGATCGGGTCCCGGTACCGGAACTCGCTGGCCAGCTCCACCTCGCAGGGGATCCGCGTCCAGTGCTCGATGGCGTACTTGGCGATCAGACCCGCGTGGAAGGCCGTACCGCAGGCGACGATGACGACCTTGTCGATCTCCCTCAACTCATGCACCGGGATGCGGACTTCGTCCAGGGTGAGCAGACCCGCCGCGTCGATCCGGCCCAGCAGCGTGTCGGCGACCGCCTTCGGCTGCTCGGCGATCTCCTTGAGCATGAAGTAGTCGTAGCCGCCCTTCTCGGCGGCGGACGCGTCCCAGTCGACGTGGTACGAACGGACCTCGGCCGGAGCGCCGTCGAAGCCGGTGACGGTCACTCCGTCCCGGCGCAGCTCCACGACCTGGTCCTGGCCCAGCTCGATCGCGGAGCGCGTGTGGGCGATGAACGCGGCGACGTCCGAGGCGAGGAAGGCCTCGCCCTCGCCGACCCCGACCACCAGCGGCGAGTTGCGCCGCGCCCCCACCACCACGTCCGGCTCGTCCGCGTGCACCGCGACCAGCGTGAAGGCGCCCTCGAGCCGGCGGCACACCTGGCGCATCGCCTCCGCCAGGTCCGCGCACGCCGAGAACTCCTCGGCCAGCAGATGCGCGACCACCTCGGTGTCCGTGTCGGAGACGAGGTCGTGCCCGCGCTCGGCCAGCTCGGCGCGCAGACAGGCGAAGTTCTCGATGATGCCGTTGTGCACGACGGCGACCCGGCCCGCGTTGTCGAGATGCGGGTGGGCGTTCGCGTCGGTCGGGCCGCCGTGCGTGGCCCAGCGCGTGTGCCCGATGCCGGTCGACCCCGCGGGCAGCGGGCGTTCGACCAGCTCCTTCTCCAGATTGACGAGTTTCCCGGCCTTCTTCGCCGCCGCCAGCCCGCCGTCCGCGAGCACGGCGACCCCCGACGAGTCGTAGCCCCGGTACTCCAGCCGCTTCAGCCCGGCCATCACGACATCGAGCGCCGACTGCGACCCCACGTATCCCACGATTCCGCACATGCGCGGCAGCCTAGGGCCCGAACCCCTCCCGAACACGGCACTTCGTGCCCGATTTCGGAAATTACGGCCACCTGCCGACGGACCCGACAGGCGCGCCGGACACCCCGCGTGACGCACCCCACCCGCCACCCCGTTCAAACTCCGTTAACAATGGACAGGTGATCTCTCCGGTCTCCCCGATGCCCCGGAGCGCCCACCGGCACAAGCCGGAGGCGACTCCCTACGTCGACCTCACCCGAGCCGAGTGGAGCGCGCTGCGCGACAAGACGCCGCTGCCGCTCACCGCCGAGGAGGTCGAGAAGCTGCGCGGCCTCGGGGACGTCATCGACCTCGACGAGGTGCGGGACATCTACCTCCCGCTGTCCCGGCTCCTCAACCTCTACGTCGGCGCCACGGACGGCCTGAGGAACGCGCTGAACACCTTCCTGGGCGAGCAGGGCTCCCAGTCGGGCACCCCGTTCGTGATAGGGATCGCCGGTTCCGTGGCGGGCGGCAAGTCGACCGTGGCCCGCCTGCTCCAGGCCCTGCTGTCCCGCTGGCCCGAGCACCCGCGCGTGGAGCGGGTCACGACCGACGGCTTCCTGCTGCCGACCAGGGAACTCCAGGCCCGCGGCCTGATGTCGCGCAAGGGCTTCCCCGAGTCGTACGACCGCCGGGCGCTGACCCGGTTCGTCGCCGACATCAAGGCGGGCAAGGACGAGGTCACCGCCCCCGTCTACTCCCACCTGATCTACGACATCGTCCCCGGCGAGAAGCTCGTCGTGCGCCGGCCCGACATCCTGATCGTCGAGGGCCTGAACGTCCTGCAGCCCGCCCTGCCGGGCAGCGACGGCCGCACCCGGGTCGGTCTCGCCGACTACTTCGACTTCAGCGTGTACGTCGACGCGAACGCCGACGACGTCGAGGGCTGGTACCTCAACCGGTTCACACGGCTGCGCGAGACCGCCTTCCAGAACCCCGACTCGTACTTCCGCAAGTACACCCAGGTCTCCGAGGAGGAGGCCCTCGCCTACGCCCGGACACAGTGGCGGACCATCAACAAGCCCAACCTGGTGGAGAACATCGCGCCCACCCGGGGCCGCGCCACCCTGGTCCTGCGCAAGGGCCCGGACCACAAGGTCCAGCGGCTGCGGCTGCGCAAGCTGTAGCCCGGCCGTCCGGCCGAAGCCCGGCGGCGGCCTGATAGAAGAGCGTCATGCTTCATCTGCGCCTCATCACCCCCGCGGACCGGACCGACGACGTGGTCCGGCTGATCGAGTCGACGGTCGGCACCGCGCATCTCGTCGTCCTGACCGGCGCCGCCCGCGACCCCGCCGGCGATGTCGTCCTGTGCGATGTCGCCCGCGAGGCCGGAGACGAACTCATCGGCGCGCTCCGGGAGTTGGAGATCGACCGCACCGGCTCGATCGCCGTCGACGACATCGGCCTGTCCCTGTCGCAGCGGGCGGACCAGGCCGAGGAGGACGCGCCCGGCGAGGGCGCCGACGCCGTGCTGTGGGAACACCTCGTGGACGCCACGCACGAGGAGTCGACGCTCAACGTCACCTACGTCGCGTTCCTGACCGTCGCCACCATGCTCGCGGCCTGCGGTGTGATGCTCGACAACGCGATCCTGATCGTGGGCGCGATGGCCGTGGGACCGGAGTTCGGGCCGCTCGCCGGGATCTCCACGGCACTGGTGCGGAAGGCTCCGCGGCTGGTGTGGCGGTCGCTGTGGGCGCTGCTCGCCGGGTTCGCCGCGGCCATGGTGCTGACGGCGGGCTTCAGTTGGCTGCTGGACGCCCTCGGACTGTTCGAGAAGTCGATGGTGGAGGCGGCCCGGCCCAACACCGCCTTCATCTGGAAGCCCGACTGGATGTCCTTCGTCGTGGCCTTCCTGGCCGGCATCGCGGGCACCCTGTCCCTCACCTCGGCCAAGTCCGGCGCGCTGATCGGCGTCGCCATCTCGGTGACGACCGTCCCGGCCGCCGCGAACGCCGCCGTGGCCTTCAGCTACCGCGACTACTCCCAGACGTGGGGCTCCAGTTGGCAGCTCCTCGCCAACCTCGGCGGGATCGTCCTGGCGGGCACGCTCACCCTGCTCGCCCAGAAGGCGTTCTGGGCCTGGCAGCGCGAGCGCGCCCCGCGACTCACCTAGAGCCGGTCCGGCTGATCCGGACGGGCCCGACCTAGCCGAGCGCCGACTTCACCGCGTCGGCCAGCCGTCCCGCCACCGAGCGCGCCTGGTCGATGTCGGCAGCCTCCACCATCACGCGCACCAGCGGCTCGGTGCCGGACGGACGCAGCAACACCCGCCCCGTCGAGCCGAGTTCACGCTCCGCCTCGGCGACCGCGGCGGCCAGGTCCGCGGAGGTGCCGACCCGGGTCCGGTCCACGTCCGGCACGTTGATGAGCACCTGCGGCAGCCGCGTCATCACGGACGCGAGGTCCTTGAGGCTACGGCCGGTCTGCGCGACCCGGGCCGCCAGCATCAGGCCGGTCAGTGTGCCGTCGCCGGTGGTGGCGTGGTCCAGGATGATGACGTGGCCGGACTGCTCGCCGCCCAGCGCGTAGCCGTGCTCCTTCATCTCCTCCAGGACGTAGCGGTCACCGACGGCGGTCTGGACGAGCGTCAGACCCTCGCGCTCCATCGCCAGTTTGAAGCCCAGGTTCGACATGACGGTCGCGACGACGGTGTCGGAGCGCAGTGCGGAACGCTCCCGCATCGCCAGCGCGATCACGGCCATGATCTGGTCCCCGTCGACCTCTTCGCCGGTGTGGTCCACGGCCAGGCAGCGGTCGGCGTCACCGTCGTGCGCGATGCCGAAGTCCGCGCCGTGCTCGACGACGGCGGCCTTGAGGAGACCCAGATGGGTCGAGCCGCAACCGTCGTTGATGTTGAGCCCGTCCGGGTCCGCGCCGATCGTGACGACCTCGGCACCGGCCCGCGAGAACGCCTCCGGGGAGACCCGGGCGGCGGCGCCGTGCGCCTCGTCGAGGACGATCTTCAGGCCGTCGAGCCGGTTCGGGAGCACGCCGATGAGATGGGCGACGTACTGGTCGAAGCCTTCACCGTAGTGCCGGACCCGGCCCACGCCCGCGCCGGTCGGGCGGTCCCAGGGGGCGCCGGTGCGGTGCTCGTCGTAGACCTTCTCGATCCGGTCCTCCAGCTCGTCGTCGAGCTTGTGCCCGCCGCGGGCGAGGAACTTCAGTCCGTTGTCGGGCATGGCGTTGTGGCTCGCGGAGAGCATCACACCGAGGTCGGCGCCCAGCACACCGGTGAGATACGCCACCGCGGGGGTGGGCAGCACACCGACGAGCAGTACGTCCACTCCCGAGCTGGCGAGGCCCGCGACCACGGCGGCCTCCAGGAACTCCCCGGACGCGCGCGGATCCCGCCCGACCACGGCCGTCGCCCGATGGCCGGCGAAGGTGCCCGCCTCGGCGAGTACGTGCGCCGCGGCGACGGAGAGGCCGAGCGCCATCTCGGCCGTCAGATCCGCGTTGGCGACACCGCGCACGCCGTCCGTGCCGAAGAGTCGTCCCACTTGTCCTCCTGAGGAAGGCGAAAATCCTGCAAGGCGAAAGTCCTGCGTTCCAGGCATAGGATGCCTGTTCATCCGATCACACAAGCCTTTGAGCGTCTTGTGCCGTTATACGCCCCGCGCTGTGATAAACGAACGCCCCGGTGGCACGACTGGCGTGCCGCCGGGGCGTTCGGAGTACAGACAGCCGGCGCGATTTAGCGCTTGCTGTACTGCGGAGCCTTGCGGGCCTTCTTGAGACCGGCCTTCTTGCGCTCGACCGCACGGTCGTCGCGACGGAGGTAACCGGCCTTCTTGAGGGCGCCGCGGTTGTTGTCCACGTCGGCCTCGTTCAGCGCGCGGGCCACGCCGAGGCGCAGGGCACCGGCCTGACCGGAGACGCCGCCACCCGAGATGCGGGCGATGACGTCGTAGCGGCCGTCCAGCTCAAGCACCTTGAAGGGCTCGTTGACTTCCTGCTGGTGGACCTTGTTCGGGAAGTAGTCCTCGAGCGTGCGCCCGTTGACCTTCCACTTGCCGGTGCCGGGCACGATGCGGACGCGCGCGATGGCGTTCTTGCGACGGCCCAGGCCGGCGGCCGGCTGCGGGTCGCCGAAGCGGCCGGCGAGCGACTCCGACGTGTACTCACCCTCGACGGGGACGTCGGACTCGGTGGTGTAGCTCTCGATGTCGACGAGCTCGGTCTCGGTGTCTTCGACCGGCTGCTCAACGGTGGTCTCGGCCACGGTTCTCCTCAGATTCTTTTCTGTCTTAGGGGGTGTGGCCGGAACTACTGCGCGACCTGGGTGATCTCGAACGGCACCGGCTGCTGCGCAGCGTGCGGGTGCTGCTCGCCCGAGTAGACCTTCAGCTTGCTGAGCATCTGACGGCCCAGGGTGTTCTTGGGGATCATGCCCTTGATGGCCTTCTCGACGGCCTTCTCGGGGTTCTTCGCCAGCAGCTCGTCGTAACGGACGGAGCGCAGACCACCCGGGTAACCGGAGTGGCGGTACGCCAGCTTCTGGGTCTTCTTGTTGCCGGACAGGTGAACCTTGTCGGCGTTGATGATGATGACGAAGTCGCCCATGTCCATGTGCGGGGCATAGGTCGGCTTGTGCTTGCCGCGGAGGAGGTTCGCAGCAGTGGTGGCCAGACGGCCGAGGACGATGTCCTGGGCGTCGATGACGTGCCACTGGCGAGTCACATCGCCGGGCTTGGGGCTGTACGTACGCACTTCGCAGCCTTCTTCTTCAGTGGATGGGTGCTGAAATTGGCATCACTGAAGCGATCGTGCAGCTGGGGACGACACTGCCGGGTCCAGCGCCCGTATGCCGCCCACTGGTAACTGCTCCAGGGAACCTACGTAAGGGCCTCTCGTCCCAGAGGGACCAAGCCGATACGCATAACAAACCGTAAGAGTACCCGCGCCGCCCCGGACGGGTCAAAACGCGGAGGACCGACCCCCGCCCACAGCGGACGGCGACCACGGAACCACTTACCGTGACATCCCCAACGTCAGTCGCCACAGGCCTCATTGAGGCGCACCGGTATCGGCGTCGCCCCGTCTAGGATGCGACCCATGAGCTTCGGACAGGGGGGACCCCAGTCCCAGTGGGATCCCTGGAAACCCAATTCGCAGCAGCCGTGGGGCGGCAACGTCGACGAGCAGACCCCTGACTGGGCAGCGCTCGCCGAGGCGTCGGAGACGCGCAACAGACGCAAGCGCCTGCTGTTCATAGGCGGCGGCGCGCTCGCGACGGTGGCCGTCGGCACGGCCGTGGCCATGGCCGTCGTCTCGGCGAACGGCGACGACAGCGCGTCCGGCAAACCCACGAACCTGCCCGCGAGCGCGTCCCTGCCCACCGGCACCGACGCCACCTCGCCGTCCTTCGCCCCGACCAGCGCGCCGCCGCCGCTGGACCCGAAGGAGTTCATCTCCAGCAAGGCCAAGGACACGGCACCGCTCAGCCCGACGACCCTGTTCCCGGGCACCCAGCTGACGGTCGCCTCGACCGTGTACAAGAAGGGCCCGACGGCCGACAGCACGAACTGCGCCTCGGTCTCCGCCGGCACCCTCCCCAAGGTCCTCACCGCGAACGGCTGCACCCGCCTCATGCGGGTCACCTACCTCAAGGACGACATCGCGGTCACGGTCGGCGTCGCCCTCTTCGACACCGAGGCACAGGCCACGAAGGTCAAGAGCCAGGCGGACACCAAGAGCGTCGTCAAGTCCCTCTCGGGCAAGGGCGTCAAGCCGTTCTGCGACGGCGCCATCTGCCGCACCACGACCAACTCCTACGGCCGCTACGCCTACTTCACGATCGCCGGCTTCGACAGCGGCAAGGACGTGACGGCGAAGGACACCGCGGTCTTCGCGATCGGCGACGACCTCGGCAAGTTCGCCTTCGACCAGATCCACGCCCGCGGCGAGACCCAGGCCTCGGCGGCGGCCGCGCAGTGACGAGCGGGGCGCCGACGCACGTCGGCGCCCGGCCGGCCCCTCAGTGCAGGACACCCCGCACCCGCCGGGCCAGCAACTGCCGCTCCGCGAGCCCCTCGTCCGCCGGATAGGCGACCTCCTCCAAGGTCAGCCCGAGCGGCCGTACGACATGCACGGCGCTGTCCCGCACCCCCGCGTCCAGCACCCTCCGCGGCCACTCGGCGCCCCGGTGACCGTCGCCGACGAACAGCAACGCGCCGACCATGGACCGGACCTGGTTGTGGCAGAAGGCGTCGGCACGCACCTCGATCTCGATGACGCCGTCCGACCGCCGCAGCACCCCGAAGTCGAAGATCTCCCGCACGGTCGACGCGCCCTCGCGCTTCTTCGCGTAGGCGGCGAAGTCGTGCTCCCCGACCAGGGACTTGGCGGCGGCGTCCATCACGTCGACGTCCAACTCCCAGTCGTGCCACAGCACATGGTTCCGCAGCAACGGATCCACACCCCCCGGCCGGTCCCCCACCCGGTAGACGTAACGCCGCCACAGAGCCGCGAACCGCGCGTTGAAGCCCTCGGCGGCCTCCGTGACGCGCCACACCCGCACATCCTTGGGCAGCCGCCCCGCGAGCCGCTTCAGCAGCTTCTCCCGGTGCTCCTCCCACACCTCCCCCGGCAGATCGACATGCGCCACCTGCCCCCGGGCGTGCACCCCGGCATCGGTCCGCCCGGCCACGGTGAGGTCGTACGCCACCTCCCCCGACCGCGTCACCGTCCGCAGCGCCTCCTCGACCTCGCCCTGCACGGTCCGCCGCCCCCCGGCCTGCCGGGCCCACCCGGAGAACCCGGTCCCGTCGTAGGAGAGATCGAGCCGGACGCGGACGTAACCAGGCTGAACTTCGTCACTCACCCCTGGATCCTTTCAGGTACACAAAAGCGGGCCCGCCCCTGGAAAGGAGCGGACCCGCCACACGCCCTGCTTCCAGGGACGCGGGGAACTGCGCGACCGGCCACGACGGACCGGCAGCCGAAGAACAGCCTTACGCGTCCTTGGCCTCTTCGTCGGCCTCGACCGGCTTCGCGTCCTCGACGACCTCGGCCGGAGCCGCAGCCTCGGCGTCCTTCGCGGCACGCTTCGTCGCCGCCTCGGCCTCACCCGTCGCCGCCTGCGCGACGGTCAGCGCCTCGACGAGCTCGATGACAGCCATGGGCGCGTTGTCGCCACGGCGGTTACCGATCTTGGTGATGCGGGTGTAGCCACCGGGACGGTTCTCGTAGCGCGGGCCGATCTCGGTGAAGAGCGTGTGGACGACGCTCTTGTCCGTGATCACCTGAAGCACCTGACGGCGGTTGTGAAGGTCGCCCTTCTTGCCCTTGGTGATCAGACGCTCGGCGTACGGCCGCAGCTTGCGGGCCTTCGCCTCGGTGGTGGTGATGCGGCCGTGCTCGAAGAGCGACTTCGCGAGGTTCGCGAGGAGGAGCTTCTCGTGCGCGGCGCTGCCGCCCAGACGGGCACCCTTGGTGGGCTTCGGCATGGTGTTTCTCCTAGGTGTCTGCCCCGGCCGTATCAGGTACCGAGGTCAGTGTCCGAGCGGGCGATTGCCCGTCGGAGATCCGGACCAGCCCCGTAGGGGCGAGTCCGGAGGGGGCGCGGGGAACTGCGCGACCAGCCACAGTCCTCCCCCACCCGAAAACCGATCAGTACTGCTCGGTCTCCACAAAACCGGCGTCCACGTCGTCGTCCGCGCCGAACGCGTCCGCCGCAGCCGTCGGGTCGAATCCGGGCGGGCTGTCCTTCAGGGCCAGGCCCATGCCGGCCAGCTTCGCCTTGACCTCGTCGATGGACTTCGCGCCGAAGTTGCGGATGTCCAGGAGGTCGGCCTCGGAACGCGCCACGAGCTCACCCACGGAGTGGATGCCCTCGCGCTTGAGGCAGTTGTAGGAGCGGACCGTGAGCTCCAGCTCCTCGATCGGCAGGGCGAGGT
Organism: Streptomyces sp. NPDC090083; assembly: GCF_044747445.1. Lineage (NCBI taxonomy): Bacteria > Bacillati > Actinomycetota > Actinomycetes > Kitasatosporales > Streptomycetaceae > Streptomyces > Streptomyces sp. NPDC090083. Next base: position 68,645 of record NZ_JBIVED010000016.1, read on the forward strand.
CGGCGGCGAGGGCGGCGTCCGTCGGGGACGGGCCCATGTCGATGCCCTCGGCGTCGATGTTCAGCTCGCGGGCGAGACCGAACAGCTCCACCAGGGTCTTGCCGGCCGACGCCATGGCGTCACGCGGACGCATGGCCTGCTTCGTCTCGACGTCGACGATCAGCTTGTCGAAGTCGGTCCGCTGCTCGACACGCGTGGCCTCGACCTTGTACGTGACCTTCAGCACCGGGCTGTAGATGGAGTCGACAGGAATCCGGCCGATCTCCTGGCCCACCTGCTTGTTCTGCACGGCGGAGACGTAACCGCGGCCACGCTCGACCGTGAGCTCCATCTCCAGCTTGCCCTTGCCGTTCAGCGTGGCGAGGACGAGGTCCGGGTTGTGCACCTCGACACCGGCCGGGGGCGCGATGTCGGCGGCGGTGACCAGACCCGGGCCCTGCTTGCGCAGGTACATCACGACCGGCTCGTCGTGCTCCGAGGAGACGACCAGCTGCTTGATGTTGAGGATCAGGTCGGTGACGTCCTCCTTGACGCCCGGCACGGTGGTGAACTCGTGCAGGACACCGTCGATGCGGATGGACGTGACCGCCGCACCCGGGATCGAGGAGAGGAGCGTACGACGCAGGGAGTTGCCGAGGGTGTAGCCGAATCCCGGCTCCAGCGGCTCGATGACGAACCGGGAGCGGAACTCGTCGACGACCTCTTCGGTCAACGACGGGCGCTGAGCAATCAGCATGAGGTGATTCCTTCAGTCATGGACACCCACTATTTGATGTCCTTGCCACGGGCGGTAGCCCGATGTTGTTACAGCTGCAAGGGTACGGGCGATACGTCTCCGAAGAGCCGTACCGCCCGAAAGCCCGGAACTACCGGCCGTGCGTCAGACGCGGCGGCGCGGAACACCCCCGCAGTCGCGGGGAAGGCGCCGCCCCGGATCAGACGCGGCGGCGCTTCGGCGGACGGCAGCCGTTGTGCGGGGTGGGGGTGACGTCCTGGATGGAGCCGACCTCGAGGCCAGTGGCCTGGAGGGAGCGGATCGCGGTCTCGCGACCGGAGCCCGGGCCCTTCACGAAGACGTCGACCTTGCGCATGCCGTGCTCCTGCGCGCGACGGGCGGCCGACTCGGCGGCCATCTGCGCGGCGAAGGGGGTGGACTTGCGCGAGCCCTTGAAGCCGACGTGGCCGGCGGAGGCCCAGGAGATCACGTTGCCCGAGGGGTCCGTGATCGAGACGATCGTGTTGTTGAACGTGCTCTTGATGTGCGCGTGGCCGTGAGCGACGTTCTTCTTTTCCTTGCGGCGCACCTTCTTGGCAGCGCCCTGACGACCCTTGGGGGGCATCTATTACTCCTACGGGGAGGTGGTCGGTCCTACAGCGAAGACCGCTGGTGAAGCGTTGTCCGCTGCGGACTACTTCTTGCCGGGCTTCTTCTTGCCGGCGATGGCGCGACGCGGACCCTTGCGGGTACGAGCGTTCGTGCTGGTGCGCTGACCGCGGACGGGCAGACCACGACGGTGACGGAGACCCTGGTAGCAGCCGATCTCCACCTTGCGGCGGATGTCGGCCTGGATCTCGCGACGGAGGTCACCCTCGGTCTTGATGTTGGCGTCGACGTACTCACGAATCGCGACGAGCTGCTCTTCCGAGAGGTCGCGAACGCGGGTGTTGGGGTCGATGCCGGTCTCGGCCAGCGTCAGCTGGGAAAGGGTCCGACCAATGCCGAACACGTAGGTGAGGGCGACCTCCACACGCTTTTCGCGCGGGATGTCGACACCGGAAACGCGTGCCATTCAATGGCTCCAGTTGATCTTCGGAGGTCTTCCGCAGAACCGGATCCCAGCCGCCGGCCTCTTCCGCGGAAGATTTGGTACGACGTGGGTCCCCAGCCTCCGAGCCGGGGGTGTCGAGCGCCTACTACGCCCGGGTCCTGCGTATGAACATGTACTGCTCGCGTCGCGCGAAACTCTGCGATGAATGCAGAGGGATGGTCGTGCGTCAGCCCTGGCGCTGCTTGTGGCGCGGGTTCTCGCAGATGACCATGACCCGACCGTGACGGCGGATCACCCTGCACTTGTCGCAGATCTTCTTGACGCTCGGCTTGACCTTCATTGGTGAGGTTCTCCGGGTCAGTTGCCTTCGGTACCGCTCGCGCGGAACCTGGGCAAGATCTACTTGTAGCGGTAGACGATCCGGCCACGCGTCAGGTCGTACGGAGACAGCTCCACCACGACCCGGTCGTCAGGGAGGATGCGGATGTAGTGCATGCGCATCTTGCCGCTGATGTGTGCCAGGACCTGGTGGCCGTTCTGGAGCTCCACCTTGAACATGGCGTTCGGAAGAGACTCGACGACAGTGCCTTCGATCTCGATGGCACCTTGCTTCTTGGCCACGCTTCGCCCTTCGAATCGACTACCTTGATCGACTCGGTGCGTCCCCTTCACGGGGTGCATGCGGACATGCGGGTGCACGAGAGCCGACGAGTCAGTCTACGTCAGGCCACTCGGAAAGACGAATCGAGGAAGGATGCCCCGGGACGGAGATCCTTAAGCGCGCGGGGCTGCGGGGCGCCCTCGCGGAGGGCGCCCCCCAAGGGAAAGGGGCGCGGGGAACCAGGCGCGGGGAACCGGGCGACCGGCCCCCGCCGGCGGTCAGCCGGACACCCTACGCCAGCGGATCCGGCGCGGCCGTGATCCCGAACTCGGCCAGCTTCGCCTTGCCCCCGTCGGGAGACGTCAGCACGAGCGGCCCGTCCTCGGTCAGGGCGACCGAGTGCTCCCAGTGCGAGGACCAGGTCCCGTCGGTCGTGATGACCGTCCAGTCGTCGGAGAGCACCTCGGTCTTGGGGGTGCCCAGGGACACCATCGGCTCGATGGCGAGGCAGAAGCCCGGCACCAGCTTCGGCCCCTTGCCCCGCCGCTTCTCCACGTAGTTCAGCAGGTGCGGGTCCATGTGCATCTCCGTACCGATGCCGTGACCGCCGTAGTCCTCGACGATCCCGTACTTCCCGCCGCCCGGCTTCGGCTGGCGGCGGATGTACGTCTCGATGGCGCGGGAGATGTCGACGAGCCGGTTGCCCAGCTTCATGGCCGCGATCCCGGCCCACATCGACCCCTCGGTCACCCGGGACAGCTCGACGAGTTCCGGGGCGTGGCCGGAGCCGACGAACGCGGTGTACGCCGCGTCCCCGTGCCAGCCGTCGATGATCGCGCCGCAGTCGATGGAGATGATGTCGCCGTCCTTCAGGACGACGTCCTCGGAGGGGATGCCGTGCACGACGACCTCGTTCACCGAGGTGCAGATCGTCGCGGGGAAGCCGCCGTAGCCGAGGAAGTTCGGCTTCGCGTTGTGGTCCGCGAGGACCTTGCGGGCGACCTCGTCCAGGTCCTTCGTGCTCGCTCCGGGTACGGCCGCCTCACGCGTGGCCGCGTGGATCGCGGCGACGACCAGCCCCGCCTCGCGCATCTTGGAGATCTGCTCGGGGGTCTTGATCTGCACCATGGGGGCCTGCGCTCTCCGTCTTCCGCGTCCTACCGGTGATGTACCTGTACAACAGTACGGCCGCGGCACCCCTGCGGGCACCGCGGCCGGATCTGCCTGACGACTACTTGTCGTCCTCGTCCTCGCGCTTCAGCGCGTCGAGCGCCCGCTGCGTGACCTCGTCCACCGGGCCGAGCGCGGAGATCGTGACCACCAGGCCCTGGGCCTTGTAGTAGTCGATGATCGGCTCGGTCTGCGTGTGGTAGACCTCCAGGCGCGTACGGACCGTGCCCTCGGAGTCGTCGTCGCGCTGGTACAGCTCGCCGCCGCAGACGTCACAGACGCCGTCCTGCTGCGGGGGGCTGTACGTCACGTGGAAGACATGGCTGGAGTCCTTGCGGCAGATGCGGCGGCCGGCGATGCGCCGGACCACCTCGTCCTCCGGGACCTCCAGGTCCAGGACCGCGTCCAGCTTGATGCCCTCGGTCTTCAGCAGTTCGTCCAGCGCCTCGGCCTGCGACACGTTGCGCGGGAAGCCGTCCAGCAGGAAGCCGTTGACCGCGTCCGGCTGCTCCATGCGGTCCTTGGCCATCGCGATGGTGACCTCGTCCGGGACCAGGTTGCCCGCGTCCATGTAGGACTTCGCCAGTTTGCCGAGTTCCGTGGCCTGACTGATGTTGGCACGGAAGAGGTCGCCCGTGGAGATGTGCGGGATGTGCAGCGTCTTGGCGAGGCGCACAGCCTGCGTACCCTTACCGGCACCCGGCGGCCCGACGAGGACGATTCGCATCAGCGGAGGAACCCTTCGTAATTGCGCTGCTGGAGCTGGCTCTCGATCTGCTTCACCGTCTCCAGACCGACACCCACGATGATCAGGATGCTGGTGCCACCGAACGGGAAGTTCTGGCTTGCCCCGAAGCCAACCAACGCCATCGTCGGTACGAGAGCGATCAGACCCAGGTACAGCGAACCCGGCCAGGTGATCCGGTTGAGTACGTAGCTCAGGTACTCAGCGGTCGGTCGGCCAGCCCGGATGCCCGGGATGAAGCCACCATACTTCTTCATGTTGTCCGCTACTTCCTCGGGGTTGAACGAGATCGCCACGTAGAAGAACGCGAAGAAAACGATCAGGAGGAAGTACGCGGTGATGTAGATCGGGTGGTCACCCTTGGTCAGGTTCTGCGTCACCCAGGTCTTCCAGGCGGCGTCGCCGCTGGAGAACTGCGCGACCAGAGCCGGGATGTAGAGCAGCGACGACGCGAAGATGACCGGGATCACACCGGCCTGGTTGACCTTCAGCGGGATGTAGGTCGACGTACCGCCGTAGGAACGGCGGCCGATCATGCGCTTCGCGTACTGCACGGGGATGCGGCGCTGGGCCTGTTCGACGAAGACCACCAGGCCGACCATCACCAGGCCGACGAGGATGACGGTGCCGAACTCGATCCAGCCGTCGGCCAGCGTGCCCTGCTTCTTGATGGTCCACAGCGCGGAGGGGAAGGTGGCCGCGATCGAGATGAACATCAGGATCGACATGCCGTTGCCGATGCCGCGGTCGGTGATGAGCTCGCCGAGCCACATCACGACGCCGGTGCCGGCGGTCATGGTGACGACCATGGTGATGGTCGTGAAGATGGCGCGGTCCGGGACGATGCTCGTCGCGACCGTGCAGCCGGAGAAGAGGGCGCCGCTGCGGGCGGTGGCCACCAGGCCGGTGCCCTGCAGGATGGCGAGCGCCACGGTCAGATAGCGCGTGTACTGGGTGATCTTCGCCGTACCGGCCTGGCCCTCCTTCTTGAGGGCTTCCAGACGCGGGATCACGACGGTCAGCAGCTGCAGAATGATGCTGGCCGTGATGTACGGCATGATGCCGAGCGCGAAGACCGTGATCTGCAGCAGCGCACCGCCGGAGAACATGTTGACCAGACCGAAGAGGCCCTGGTTGCCGGAGGCCTCGGTCACACACTGCTGTACGGCCGTGTAGTTGACGCCGGGGATCGGAACGTGGGTACCGACCCGGTAGACCACGATGATGCCGAGCGTGAAGAGCAGCTTCTTGCGCAGGTCGGGCGTCCTGAACGCCCGGGCGAACGCGGTGAGCACGGTGCCTCCTGCGACCCCCGCGCGCGTGCGTCAAGGGTGACGGTCTTGAGGTTCGACGAATAAGAACAGTGCAGGCCACCTTACCGGCGACACTGCCCCCGTGGAACGACCAACCGGGGATACCCCGTTATGGGGTATCCCCGGTCGGGATCGCTCATGTCATCGCGCTCAGACGAGCTCGGTGACGGTACCGCCGGCGGCGGTGATCTTCTCCTTGGCGGAACCGGAGACGGCGTCCACCGTCACCTGCAGCGCCACGGAGATCTCGCCCTGGCCGAGCACCTTGACGAGGCTGTTCTTGCGAACGGCACCCTTGGCGACGAGACCCTCGACGGTGACCTCGCCACCCTCCGGGTACAGCGCGCCCAGCTTGTCGAGGTTGACGACCTGGAACTCGGTCTTGAACGGGTTACGGAAACCCTTCAGCTTCGGGAGACGCATGTGGAGGGGCATCTGGCCACCCTCGAAGCGCTCCGGAACCTGGTAACGGGCCTTCGTGCCCTTGGTACCACGACCGGCCGTCTTACCCTTCGACGCCTCACCACGACCCACACGGGTCTTGGCGGTCTTGGCGCCCGGGGCGGGACGGAGGTTGTGGATCTTGAGCGGGTTATTGTCCGCCATGATCAGTCGACCTCCTCAACCGTCACGAGGTGGCGGACGGTGTGCACCATTCCGCGGAACTCGGGGCGGTCCTCCTTGACGACCACGGTGTTGATCCCCTTGAGACCAAGGGACCGCAGCGTGTCACGGTGGTTCTGCTTGCTGCCGATGTACGACTTCGTCTGCGTGACCTTGAGGCGAGCCATTACGCACCCGCCCCGGCACGTGCACGAAGGAGAGCCGCGGGGGCGACGTCCTCGAGGGGCAGACCGCGGCGGGCCGCGATCTCCTCGGGACGCTGCAGGCCCTTGAGGGCCGCCACGGTCGCGTGCACGATGTTGATCGCGTTGGACGAGCCGAGCGACTTCGACAGGATGTCGTGCACGCCGGCGCACTCCAGGACGGCTCGCACCGGACCACCGGCGATAACGCCGGTACCGGGGGAGGCAGGCTTGAGCAGGACGACGCCCGCGGCCTTCTCGCCCGTGATCGGGTGCGGGATGGTGCCCTGGATACGGGGGACCTTGAAGAAGTGCTTCTTGGCCTCTTCAACACCCTTGGCGATCGCGGCCGGCACCTCCTTGGCCTTGCCGTAACCGACACCGACGGTGCCGTCACCGTCGCCCACCACGACGAGCGCGGTGAAGCTGAAGCGACGACCACCCTTGACAACCTTGGCGACGCGGTTGATCGCGACTACGCGCTCAACGTACGCGGTCTTCTCGGCGGCAGCAGCGCCGCCGTCACGGCCCTTCCGGTCCCGCCGCTCGCCGCCACCGGCACCGCTTCCACGGCGCTGGGGTCCAGCCATTGGATTACCTCTCTCTTTCCGCTAGCTACGCAGCAACGATGAGTCGCTGCCGCGACGGGCGGCTCTTAGAACTTGAGTCCGGCTTCGCGGGCGGCGTCCGCGAGAGCGGCGATGCGCCCCGCGTACTGGTTGCCACCACGGTCGAATACGACAGCCTCGACGCCGGCAGCCTTGGCGCGCTCGGCGACCAGGGCGCCGACCGACTTGGCCTGCGCGGACTTGTCGCTCTCGCCGCCGCGGATCGAGGTGTCCAGGGTCGACGCCGACGCCAGGGTGTGACCCTTGATGTCGTCGATGACCTGGGCCACGATGTGGCGGTTGGAGCGGGTCACGACCAGGCGCGGACGCTCAGCCGTACCGGAAATGTGCTTCCGGATGCGGATGTGACGACGCTTGATGGCAGCACGCTTGTAAGCGTCGCCCTTAGCGATCTTCGTACCGTATGCCATGGCTTACTTACCCGCCTTTCCGACCTTGCGCCGGATGACTTCGCCCTCGTACTTGACGCCCTTGGCCTTGTACGGGTCGGGCTTGCGCAGCTTGCGGATGTTGGCCGCAACCTCGCCGACCTTCTGCTTGTCGATGCCCTCGACCGAGAAGTGCGTCGGGTTCTCGACCTTGAACGAGATGCCCTCGGGCGCCTCGACGGTGATCGAGTGGCTGTAGCCGAGAGCGAACTCGAGGTTCGAACCCTTGGCCGCGACGCGGTAACCGACACCGCTGATCTCGAGCTTCTTCACGTAACCCTCGGTCACGCCGGTGATCATGTTCGCCACCAGCGTGCGGGACAGGCCGTGCAGGGCCTTGTTCTGACGCTCGTCGTTGGGGCGGGTGACGCTGAGCGCGCCGTCCTCACCCTTGGCGATGTCGATCGGCGCTGCGACGGTGTGGGTCAGCGTGCCCTTGGGGCCCTTGACCGAGACCGTACGGCCGTCGATGGTGACGTCCACGCCGGCGGGAACCGTGATGGGGAGCTTGCCAATACGCGACATAGCTTCTTCCGTTTCCCTTCCGCTACCAGACGTAGGCGAGAACTTCTCCGCCTACGCCCTTCTTGCCGGCCTGCTTGTCGGTGAGGAGACCGTGCGACGTGGAGATGATCGCCACGCCGAGGCCACCGAGCACCTTGGGCAGGGAGGTGGACTTCGCGTACACCCGGAGACCGGGCTTGGAGATCCGCTTGATGCCCGCGATGGAGCGCTCACGGTTCGGGCCGAACTTCAGCTCGAGAACGAGGTTCTTGCCGACCTCGGCGTCCTCGACCTTCCAGCCCGTGATGAAGCCCTCCTGCTGGAGGATCTCCGCGATGTGCGACTTGATCTTCGATGCCGGCATCGTCACGGAGTCGTGGTATGCCGAGTTCGCGTTCCGCAGACGCGTAAGCATGTCTGCGATCGGATCAGTCATGGTCATGAATTGGCCTTCGGCCTCTCTCGCCGGGGTTTCCAGGTGCCCATCCCTCTCCTCGATCCGAGACGAGGCGGGTGCGGTGCGGTGGACCTACGGCGTAGTAAGTCGTCTGGGCATCAGGCGCCCAACCCTCCTAGCCTAAGCCATGGAGAGGTGGGCACCTGACCGAGCCCTTTACTTACCGAGAGCTTCGGGAGTCCGGAAGTACCGGACTACCAGGAGCTCTTGGTCACGCCCGGCAGCTCGCCACGGTGAGCCATCTCACGAAGGCACACGCGGCAGAGGCCGAACTTGCGGTACACGGAGTGCGGGCGGCCGCAGCGCTGGCAGCGGGTGTAGCCACGCACACCGAACTTGGGCTTACGAGCAGCCTTGGCAATCAGAGCCTTCTTCGCCATCTCGCTTACGCCTCCTTGAAGGGGAAGCCGAGGTGACGGAGAAGGGCACGGCCTTCGGCGTCGTTGGTCGCCGTGGTCACCACGGTGATGTCCATACCCCGGACGCGGTCGATCTTGTCCTGGTCGATCTCGTGGAACATGACCTGCTCGGTGAGACCGAAGGTGTAGTTGCCACGACCGTCGAACTGCTTGGGAGACAGACCACGGAAGTCGCGGATGCGCGGGAGCGCGAGCGACAGGGTGCGGTCCAGGAACTCCCACATGCGGTCGCCACGGAGCGTGACGTGGGCACCGATCGGCTGACCCTCACGCAGCTTGAACTGCGCGATGGACTTGCGGGCCTTGGTGATGGCCGGCTTCTGACCGGTGATCGTGGTCAGGTCACGGACGGCACCGTCCATGAGCTTGGAGTCACGGGCGGCGTCGCCGACACCCATGTTCACCACGATCTTGACGAGGCCGGGGATCTGCATGACGTTCTCGTAGGAGAACTCCTCACGCAGCTTGCCCGCGATCTCCTCGCGGTACTTCGTCTTGAGACGCGGAGTGGTGGTGGTAGTCATCAGATGTCCTCACCCGTCCGCTTGGCAACGCGAACCTTGTTGCCCTCGTCGTCGAAGCGGTAGCCGACACGCGTGACGACCTTGTTGCCGTCCTTCTCAACGACCAGCTGGACGTTGGAGACGTGGATCGGCGCCTCGGTCGTGACGATGCCACCGGCCTGCGAACCCTTGGCGGTGGGGCCGGCCTTGGTGTGCTTCTTGACCCGGTTGACACCCTCGACCAGGACGCGCTCGTCGCGCGGGTAAGCGGCAATGACCTTGCCCTGCTTGCCCTTGTCCTTGCCGGTGATGACCTGAACCGTGTCACCCTTCTTGATCTTCATGCTTACAGCACCTCCGGAGCCAGCGAGATGATCTTCATGAACTTCTTCTCGCGCAGCTCGCGCCCGACCGGGCCGAAGATGCGGGTGCCGCGAGGGTCGCCGTCGTTCTTCAGAATGACGGCGGCGTTCTCGTCGAAGCGGATGTACGAGCCGTCCGGACGGCGGCGCTCCTTGACGGTGCGAACGATGACGGCCTTGACGACGTCACCCTTCTTCACGTTGCCACCGGGGATCGCGTCCTTGACGGTGGCGACGATGACGTCACCGATGCCCGCGTAGCGGCGACCGGAGCCACCGAGCACACGGATGCAAAGGATTTCCTTCGCACCAGTGTTGTCGGCGACGCGCAGTCGCGACTCCTGCTGGATCACGTCTATCTCCTGATCGTCTGCCGGTTCCCCAAGGGCCGTTCGGTGAACGGCCCTTGGAGCCTGGCGGAACTGTCCTGCGGGGTTAGCCCCGCAGGAGATTTACTTGGCCTTTTCGAGGATCTCGACGATGCGCCAGCGCTTCGTCGCGGACAGCGGACGCGTCTCCATGAGGAGGACGCGGTCGCCGACGCCTGCGGCGTTCTGCTCGTCGTGGGCCTTGAGCTTGTTCGTACGGCGGATGACCTTGCCGTACAGCGCGTGCTTCACGCGGTCCTCGACGGCGACGACGACGGTCTTGTCCATCTTGTCGCTGACGACGAGACCCTCACGGGTCTTGCGGAAGCCGCGGGAAGCGGTCTGCTCTTCAGTCACGTTGCTCTCGCTCATCAGGCGCTCTCCACCGTCTCGATGCCCAGCTCGCGCTCACGCATCAGGGTGTAGATCCGCGCGATGTCCTTGCGGACGGCCTTGAGCCGACCGTGGTTCTCGAGCTGACCGGTCGCCGCCTGGAAGCGGAGGTTGAACAGCTCTTCCTTGGCTTCGCGGAGCTTCGCGAGAAGCTCCTCGTCACCCAGTTCGCGCAGCTCGGACGCCTTGGTACCGGCCGACATCACGCTTCACCTGCCTCGCGCTTGACGATCCGGCACTTCATCGGCAGCTTGTGGGCTGCGCGAGTGAGGGCCTCACGGGCGATCTTCTCGTTGGGGTAGGACAGCTCGAACATGACCCGGCCCGGGTGCACGTTCGCGATCCACCACTCGGGAGAACCCTTACCGGAACCCATGCGGGTCTCGGCAGGCTTCTTCGTGAGCGGGCGGTCCGGGTAGATGTTGATCCAGACCTTGCCGCCACGCTTGATGTGGCGGGTCATCGCGATACGGGCGGCCTCGATCTGGCGGTTCGTCACGTACGCCGGCGTGAGGGCCTGAATGCCGTACTCGCCGAACGAAACCTGCGTACCGCCCTTGGCCTGACCACGGCGCTTGGGGTGGTGCTGCTTGCGGTGCTTGACCCTACGGGGGATCAGCATGTCGGTCAGGCCTCCGTTCCGGTGCTCTCAGCCGGAGCGGCAGCGGCGGCGGGAGCCTCGGCCTTGGGGGCCTCGGCAGCCGGCGCGGACTGCTGCTGCGGCTTGCGGCCGCGGCCGCCACGCTCGCCACCGCGGCCACCGCCGCGGGCCGGGCGGTCGCCGCCCGCGCCGCCACCACGGGCCGGGCGGTTACCCGCACGGGCAGCGGCGTTCTCGGCGCGGACCTCGGCGATGTTCTTGACGTCGCCCTTGTAGATCCAGACCTTCACACCGATGCGGCCGAAGGTCGTCTTGGCCTCGAAGAAGCCGTAGTCCACGTTCGCGCGGAGCGTGTGCAGGGGCACACGGCCCTCGCGGTAGAACTCCGAGCGGGACATCTCGGCGCCGCCGAGGCGACCGCCGCACTGGATCTTGATGCCCTTGGCGCCGGCCTTCATCGCCGACTGCATGCTCTTACGCATGGCGCGGCGGAAGGAGACGCGGGAGGAGAGCTGCTCGGCGACGGCCTGCGCGACCAGCTGGGCATCCGTCTCGGGGTTCTTGACCTCGAGGATGTTCAGCTGGACCTGCTTGCCCGTGAGCTTCTCGAGGTCGCCGCGGATGCGGTCGGCCTCGGCGCCACGGCGGCCGATGACGATGCCCGGACGAGCGGTGTGGATGTCCACACGCACGCGGTCACGGGTGCGCTCGATCTCCACCTTCGAGATGCCGGCGCGCTCCATGCCGGACGTCATCATCCGACGGATGGCGACGTCTTCCTTGACGTAGTCCTTGTACAGCTTGTCGGCGTACCACCGGGACTTGAAGTCCGTGGTGATGCCGAGCCGGAACCCGTGCGGGTTAACCTTCTGGCCCATTACCGGGTTCCTTCCTTGCTGCTGACGACCACGGTGATGTGGCTGGTCCGCTTGCGGATCCGGTAGGCACGGCCCTGGGCGCGCGGCCGGAACCGCTTCAGGGTCGGACCCTCGTCGACGTACGCCTCGGAGATGAAGAGGCTGTCGGCGTCGGTGTGGTCGTAGTTGTGCGCGGCGTTGGCAATGGCGCTGTCCAGCACCTTGCCGACCGGCACGCTCGCGGCCTGCGGGGCGAAACGCAGGACCGCCTGAGCCTCCGTGGCGTCCATGCCACGGATGAGGTCCACCACTCGGCGGGCCTTCATGGGCGTGACGCGGATGTACCGCGCCTGGGCCCTGGCTTCCATGGTTGTCCCTTCAGTGTTTGTCATGGTCGTTCACCCCGCGCTAGCGGCGCTTCGACTTCCGGTCGTCCTTGACGTGACCCCGGAAGGTGCGCGTCGGCGAGAACTCGCCGAGCTTGTGGCCGACCATCGACTCGGTGACAAACACCGGGATGTGGGTCTTGCCGTTGTGCACCGCGATCGTGTGGCCGAGCATGGCCGGGACGATCATCGAGCGGCGGGACCAGGTCTTGATGACGTTCTTGGAACCGGCTTCGTTCTGGGCGTCCACCTTCTTGATGAGGTGTCCGTCGACGAAGGGCCCCTTCTTGAGACTGCGCGGCATCTAAACCCGCTCCTAGCGCTTCTTGTTCGTCTTGCGGCGGCGGACGATGTACTTGTTCGAAGCCTTCTTCGGCGAACGAGTACGACCCTCCTTCTGACCCCACGGGGAGACCGGGTGGCGACCACCGGAGGTCTTGCCCTCACCACCACCGTGCGGGTGGTCGACCGGGTTCATCGCCACACCGCGGACGGTCGGGCGGACGCCCAGCCAGCGCTTGCGGCCGGCCTTGCCCCAGTTGATGTTGCTCTGCTCGGCGTTGCCGACCTCGCCGACCGTGGCGCGGCAGCGCTGGTCGACCAGGCGGATCTCACCGGAAGGCATGCGGAGGTGGGCCATCGAGCCCTCCTTCGCGAGCAGCTGCACGGAGGCACCGGCGGAGCGGGCGAACTTGGCGCCGCCACCGGGACGGAGCTCGATCGCGTGGATCGTGGTACCGACCGGGATGTTGCGGAGCGCCAGGTTGTTGCCCGGCTTGATGTCGGCCCCGGGACCGTTCTCGACGCGGTCGCCCTGCGACAGGTTGCGGGGGGCGAGGATGTAGCGCTTCTCGCCGTCCGCGTAGTGCAGCAGCGCGATGCGCGCGGTGCGGTTGGGGTCGTACTCGATGTGCGCGACCTTCGCCGGCACGCCGTCCTTGTCATGGCGACGGAAGTCGATGACTCGGTAGGCGCGCTTGTGTCCGCCACCCTGGTGGCGAACGGTCACACGACCGGCGTTGTTACGGCCGCCCTTGCTGTGCAGCGGGCGGACCAGCGACTTCTCCGGCGTGGACCGCGTGACCTCGACGAAGTCGGCGACGCTGGAGCCACGACGGCCCGGCGTAGTCGGCTTGTACTTGCGGATTCCCATTTCTCAGTCCTCGTCCGATATCGGACGATCCGACCCGCTTACGCGGACGGACCGCCGAAGATGTCGATACGGTCGCCCTCAGCGAGGGTCACGATCGCGCGCTTGGAGCCCGCGCGCTGACCGAAACCGGTCTTGGTGCGCTTGCGCTTGCCCTGGCGGTTGATCGTGTTGACCCCGGTGACCTTGACCGAGAAGACCGCCTGGACGGCCTGCTTGATCTGGGTCTTGTTGGCGCCCGGGGCGACGATGAAGGTGTACTTGCCCTCGTCGAGAAGCGCGTAGCTCTTCTCCGAGACGACCGGCTTCAGCAGCACGTCACGGGGGTCCGTGAACGACTTGCTGATCGGCGTCTCGACGGTGTTCTTGCCCTCGGCCTCGTGACGCTTCGCCTTGGCGACGCGCGCGGCCTTGGCGGCCTTGGCCGCCTTGGAGGCAATGCTCGGGTGACGCGTAGCCATCAGGCTTCGCTCCCTTCGGTGTCAGCGGCCTGGGGGCCAGACACGAAGGACTCGAAAGCGGCCTGGGTGAAGACCACGTCGTCCGAGACGAGAACGTCGTACGTGTTCAGCTGGCCCGGCTCCAGGATGTGGACCTGGGGCAGGTTGCGCGCGGAAAGCAGCGCGGCCTCGTCGGAGCGCTCGATGACCAGGAGCACGTTCTTGCGCTCGCTGACCTTGCCGAGGAAGCTCTTGGCGGCCTTGGTGGAGGGGGTCTCGCCCTCGATCACGCCGGTGACGACGTGGATGCGAGCGTTGCGGGCCCGGTCGGTGAGGGCGTGGCGCAGGGCCGCGGCCTTCATCTTCTTCGGGGTCCGCTGCGAGTAGTCGCGCGGCGTCGGGCCGTGCACGACGCCACCGCCGGCGAACTGCGGGGCGCGGGTCGAACCCTGACGGGCGCGGCCGGTGCCCTTCTGGCGGTACGGCTTCTTGCCACCACCGCGGACCTCGCCACGACGCTTGACCTTGTGCGTGCCCTGACGGGCGGCGGCCAGCTGTGCGACGACGACCTGGTGAAGCAGCGGAACGCTGATCTTCTCTACGTCGAAGATCTCGGCCGGGAGCTCGATGGTCCCGGCGGTGTCGCCGGAGGGCGACAGAATGTCAATGGTGCTCATAGTCCTCAGGCCCCCTTGGCCGCGGTGCGGACCAGGACGAGGCCGCCGTTCGGACCAGGAACCGCGCCCTTGATGAGGAGCAGGCCCTTCTCCGCGTCAACGGCGTGAACGGTCAGGTTCTGGGTGGTGACCCGCTCGTTGCCCATACGACCCGCCATGCGGAGGCCCTTGAACACACGGCCCGGGGTGGCACAGCCACCGATGGAGCCGGGAGAGCGGTGCTTGCGCTGGGTGCCGTGTCCGGCGCCGAGGCCCTTGAAGTTGTGACGCTTCATGACACCGGCGAAGCCCTTGCCCTTGCTCTTGCCGGTCACGTCCACCTTGACGCCGGCCTCGAAGGTCGCGGCGGTGATCTCCTGGCCGAGGGTGTACTCGCTGGCGTCAGCGGTACGGATCTCGACGAGGTGACGGCGGGGGGTGACGTCGGCCTTGGCGAAGTGGCCCTTGAGGGGCTTGTTCACCTTGCGCGGGTCGATCTCGCCGAAGGCGATCTGGACCGACTCGTAGCCGTCACTGTCGTTCGTACGGACCTGGGTCACGACGTTCGGGCCGGCCTTGACGACGGTGACCGGAACAACACGGTTGTTCTCGTCCCACACCTGCGTCATGCCGAGCTTCTCGCCCAGGATGCCCTTGATCTGCTTTGCCATCTTCAGCTCACCGACCCCTAGAGCTTGATCTCGATGTCGACACCGGCCGGGAGGTCGAGTCGCATCAGAGAGTCAACGGTCTTGGGGGTGGGGTCGAGGATGTCGATCAGGCGCTTGTGCGTGCGCATCTCGAAGTGCTCGCGCGAGTCCTTGTACTTGTGCGGCGACTTGATGACGCAGTACACGTTCTTCTCAGTGGGCAGCGGCACCGGGCCTGCGACCGACGCACCAGTGCGGGTCACCGTCTCGACGATCTTCTTCGCCGAGGAGTCGATGACCTCGTGGTCGTAGGCCTTGAGCCGGATGCGGATCTTCTGTCCCGCCATGGCTACTCAGTAGTCCTGTCTCTAGTAACGCTCTGCACCCCGGTACGCCCTTCTGCTCTCTTCGATTCCTCCGACCCACGCGGTCGGGTGTGTCGCGCTCTCACCGACACAGAAGTCCCTTGTAAGGAACTTCCCTGCTGGGAAAGCACGGCCCTTCCGGAACCGCAAGCCGAGGGCGAAGAAGCCCACCGGGTGCCTGGTCGGCGCCGCACTGACACTTCCCGAAAGATTCCCGTACGTCCGTCCCAGCGCTGCCGTGAGGCAGTTGGGACGACGAGTACCGTGGGACTCGCTTTCGGTCCTCCCGACGGGAGGCGCGCAGCATCAACACTCGACCGAGCAACTCCGACAGTCTGCCATATGGCGCAGGCGGCTGGCCAATCGGGGCGTAGAGATTACCCCCGGAGTGACGCAGGTCAAACACGCGCGCCAGTGGACCCCTCCGGTGAGTTCATCTCCGTGAACAGGAATCAGGTACGCACACCTTGACGCGTCCACAGCAAGCGCTTACGTTCCCTCACGAGAACATGGGAAAGCGCTTTCCATGTTCTCGTGCCACACCGCATGGAGCTCCTGCACGGAACCCTGGATTCCCTGGTCATGGGACGACCCTGGAGGCAGAACGATGCAAGCGAGACCAGTCATCGCGTGCGTCGGCCTGATGGCCGGCACACTCGTCGCCCTGTCCGGCACCCCCGCACAGGCCGCGAGCGCCACGCAGTACGTATCACCGACCGGCACCGCGAGCGCGGCCGGCACCCTCTCCGCCCCCACCACCCTCGCCACCGCGATCAGCCGCATCGCGTCCGGCGGCACGATCTACCTGCGCGGCGGGACCTACGGCTCCGCCTCGACGATCACGATCCCCGCGGGCGCGGACGGCACCGCATCGGCCCGCACCACGCTCACCGCCTACAACGGCGAGACCCCGGTCCTCGACTTCGCCTCCCAGAGCGAGAGTTCGTCGAACCGCGGCCTCCAGCTGTACGCCAACTACTGGCACGTCTACGGCCTCACCGTGTCGCACGCGGGCGACAACGGGATCTACGTCGGAGGCAGCAACAACGTCATCGAACGCACCGTGACGTCGTACAACCGCGACACGGGCCTCCAGCTGGGCCGCATCTCCTCCAGTACGCCCAGCTCGTCCTGGCCCTCGAACAACCTGGTCGTCAGCTCGGAGTCGCACGACAACGCCGACTCGGACGGCGAGGACGCGGACGGCTTCGCCGCGAAACTGACGACCGGCACCGGGAACGTCTTCCGCTACGACGTCTCCCACCACAACATCGACGACGGCTGGGACCTGTACACCAAGACGGACACCGGCGCGATCGGCCCCGTGACCATCGAGTACAGCCTCTCCTACGGCAACGGCACCCTCACCGACGGCAGCCAGAGCGGCGACGGCGACCGCAACGGCTACAAACTCGGCGGCGACGACATCGCGGTCAACCACGTCGTCCAGCACGACATCGCCTACGGCAACGGCCATCACGGGTTCACCTACAACAGCAACCCGGGCACGATGACCGTCTCGAACAATGTCGGCATCGACAACGCGGAACGCAACTTCTCGTTCGACAAGGGAACTTCGGTGTTCCGCACGAACACGTCGTGCCGGTTCGCGGTCAGCGGCTCGAACGACAAGACGGTGGGCGACGCGGACACCTCGAACCAGTTCTGGACCGGGACGAACGGCTCGCGATGCGCGCCGTACAGCGGCACGCTGGGATGGTCGTTCGCGGCGGGCGGGGCGTTGCGGGTGACGTTCGGGGGGACGGTGGTGAATCCGTGAGCAGGTGAACGGGTAGTGACGGGTGACGGAATCCCTCCGTGCGCCCCCCCATAACCCCCTACAACCCCTACAACCCCTGCGACCCCTGCGACCCCTATGACCCCTATGACCCCCTGCGGCTTCGGTCGCACGGGGGTTTCCCGTCTACAGCTTGACCACCCCACGCCAGGCCCATCCGGCACCGAGAACCACGTGCTGCAGCGGGTCCGTCATCTCCCGCGTGTCGAAACGGAACGCTTCGACCCTGCGCCGGCGGCCGTCGGGGCCTTCCTTCGTCTCCCACTGCCGGTAGACGGCAGGCGCATGACCCCGGCCGTACTGTGCGTTGGCGTTGTCGTCCGACCGGTTCTCCCACCGCTCGTCGAGGAAACGCACCTCGTGCTGCTCGGGCACGATGCGCATCCGCGTCCTGAGCCGCACACCGACCCTCCGCACCTCGCACTCCGCCACCAGGTCGGCCTGTACCGGCACTTCCAGCCGCGCGCGCTGATCAGGTCGAGGAGCGCCTGCCAGGCCTCCACCGAGGCGTCAGGGACACGCACGTCCGGCAGCGACCCCATCTCATCAAGGTCGAAGAAGTACGCGACGTCATCCCACAGCAGATCAGACACCTCGCCATCCTGTCCGGCACCGGTCCTCGACGCAGCCCGATTTCCTTGACGAGACCCATAGGGATCCCCGCTGGATGGACCCCCGCTAGATCCGCGCAACGAGGGCCATCACGGCCATCCAGCCTGCACAGCCCCCGCATGCGATCACCAGCGGCAACCACCTCTGGGCGCGCCGGGCCCGGATGACCAGCCAGACCGCGGCCGCATCCACCGCGAGCCCCGTGACAGCCGCAGCCATCCGAAGACCGTCGGGCGCTTCGCCTTGGCCTGTCGCGGCCCGGCGGAGGACTGCCAGCAGACCTACGGCGAGCAGTGCCACGAAGATGCATGTGAGACCGGTGAACAGGTTCCGGCTTCGGTCGTCGACCGCGGCCAGCGCATCCGTGCCGTCGCCGAGGTGGACTCCTTCGTCGGGGTTTGCCCCGTTCTCGCGGTTCGTCACGGCGTGCACCCTACCGGGGTGGACGGACCTGCTCGCTGATTGATTCCGACGCATCGCGAAACGTACGTACCCACACGGCAGTTGGCAGTGCAGGCAACCCGGCCATGAGCACGGAAGGCACGAAGTGAATCTCCGAGTCGATCCCTGGGACCTCAGCGGATACGCGAGGCAGATCGGCCGCGCGGCGCACGACGCGGCGGACTTCAAGAGCCACTGCACCCGCTACACCCGTATCAGCGCCTCGGACCAGGGCCTGCTGAGCCTCTTCCTGACCACCCACACGTCGACGGTCGAGACGGTCAACCGGGCAATGGACAGGCTGCAGGAGGTCCTGAAAGCGGCAAGCTCGGAACTGGAGCGCAACAGGAAGTACTACACGCAGACAGACCTGGCTGTTGCAGCGCGCGTCGACGCGACCTATCCGCTCGTCAAGCGCCCGGTCGAGTAGCTCCGTGTCCGACTTCGTCGACGTCACCGAACCAACGAGGCTGCTCAGGGCTCCGGCCGCACCTGGCGAGTACTCCCAGGGACCGATCCTCGACGTCTTCAACAACTGTGGCGACCTGGCAAGCCCGACGTACTGGGTGATGGAGGCGTGCAACGCGGTCTTCGGCTTCAATCCGCTGGACGAAGTGATCCAGTGGTTCGCCGGCGACTGGGAGTCGTTCGCCAAGTGCGGTGACATCTGGGACCAGTTGGGCAGAGCCGTCGAAGCGGTCTCCGGCAACATCGGCTCCGGCAACAGGACCCTCGACTCCACCTGGGACGGGCGCGCCGCCGACGCCGCCTACACCTACTTCCACACCTGCGCGGCGAAGCTCGAAGAGATCAGGGACGAGTTCGGGAAGCTGAGGACCGAGTACGACCATCTGGCCCACTCGGCCTATTCCACTGCCGAGGCCATCAACGGCTTTCTGAGCGGCATCATCGACGGGCTGCTGATCACGGCCATCGAGATGGCGGCCGGCACCGCTCTGTCGTGGACCGGCGCCGGTGCGGTGGTGGGCTACGGCCTCGCGGCACTGGAGATCGCCGACATGCTCCGCCTCTGGGGCCAGGCAACCGAGGCGATCGGCAACGTCCAGGGCATCGTGAACGGCGCCGTCGGTGCGGTGGAGACCATCGGCGCGACCCTCTACGGAACGATCTCCGAGTTCACGAAGATCGGTGAGTACGACCATCCGAACCCGGCGATCTGACACCTCGCCCGGCCCCGCCAGACAGCCCCAGCGCGTCAGGAAGGACTCGCATGCCCGACGAACCACGCATCGGCGACGCGGACTTGATGAACATCACCGGCGGCGACCGGGCCCGCGCCCGGTCGCTCCGCAAGGCCCTTCAGAAACTCGCCGACGACCACGCCCCCGACGATCCGCTGCGCGAGATGGCCCGCGAGGTACTCAGCGGCCGAACGGGCCTGCGCCAGGCCGCCCGAATCCCGGCGTACGCGGAAGCGCTGGGCGATCGAATGGTTCAGGGCTTTCACGAGTACGACCGCCTCTCCCCCGGCGAACGTGCCGGCCAGGCGGCAGCGGCACAGGCGTATCTGGCAGAACAAGCGGCGGAGGCCGACGAGGAACGCACCGGCCGAAAAGGTTCCTGACGCGCACGGCAGGCGGCGGGGGTTTCCCTCACCCCGATGCTCGGGTGTGCCGGATGGCAGGGGTGGCGGCCGGTCGGTGAGGGTGGTGAGACGTGCAGGCCACGCAGTTCATGCGGGCCATGCAGTTCAAGCAGGTCAGAACGCCGCACCACGGGGAGACCAGAACGTGCGTATCGCCACTGCCGCCGCCACCGCCACCGTCGTCGCCCTGACCCTCGCCGCGGGCATCGCCGTGCCGGCCGCGTCCGCCTCCGGCACGGACCCCGGTGCCGGTGCCGGTGCCTCTGTCGACGGCTTCTGGCGCATGGACGGCTACGGCACGGTCCTCGCCCTGGATCACGGGACGTACCAGGAGTACCAGACCACCGCCGTGAGCTGCCTCAAGGGCGACAGCGCGCGCCGGACGGGACCGGGGACGTACACGACGGGCGGTGACGTCATGACCGTACGGCTGGGCCATGACGGCGACCACGCCACGCTCGGCACGGCCGGCGACGTCGGCCACCGCGAACTGGTCCGCATCCCGGCCCTGCCGGCCGCCTGCACCCGCCCGACCCCCAAGGACCCGCTGACCACGTTCGACGTGTTCTGGCAGTCCTACGAGGAGAACTACCCCTTCTTCGCGGCCAAGGGCGTCGACTGGCACGCCGTGCGGGACGAGTACCGCCCGCAGGTGCACGACGACACGACCCGGACGGAACTGTTCGACATCTTCAGCAGGATGGTGCGTCCGCTCCACGACGCCCACGTCGCGGTCCAGGACGGCGCCCGCGTGTTCGCCGAGGGCCGCCCCGGCACCGAGATCCCCGACGGGGAACTCGACGCGCGGGTCAAGAAGTTCGTGGTGGCGCGCGACCTCGCGGGCGCTCTCTACCGACGGGACTTCGCCAACGGCCGCATCACCTACGCCGACTTGGCGGGCGGCGACCGTATCGGCTATCTCCGCGTCTCCGGCTTCGGCGGCTACCTGCCCGACGACAAGGCACCGTACGCGGCCCAACTCGCCCAACTCGACCGGGCGTTGAACACCGTCCTCACGCCGGAACGCGCACGCCACCTGCATGGCCTGATCATCGATCTGCGCATCAACGGCGGCGGCTCCGACGCCCTCGGCGTCCACATCGCGCAACGCCTCACCGACACCCCCTACATCGCCTACGCGAAGCGCGCCCGCAACGACCCGAAGGACCCCAGCCGCCACACCCGCCCCGAGCCGATCCCGGTTCTCCCGGCCCACGCCCCGCGCTACACCGGCCCGGTGGCCGTCCTGACCGGCGGCTCCACGGTGAGCGCGGGCGAGACCTTCGCCCAGGCCCTGATCGACCGCCCCGGCCGCACGATCCGCATCGGCCGGCCCACCCAGGGCGTCTTCTCCGACGTCCTGGAACGCGCCCTCCCCAACGCCATGACGGCCTGGCTCCCGAACGAGGAGTACCTGACCGACACGGGCCGGACGTTCGACGGCACGGGGATTCCCCCGGAGGTGACGGTCCCAGTGTTCACGCCGGAGGAGTTCGCGACGGGGCGGGATTCAGCGTTCGACCGGGCGGTGGAGATGCTGGGGGCGCGGAGCACTGAGCACTGAGCACTGAGCACTGAGCACTGAGCACCACTGAACAACAAGGCCCGTCGCGCCGGACACCAACAGACAAGGTGGGGGCTCGCGTTGACCCCTTGATGACACTTGTTTGCATTCATCCACAAAGCACGAGATGAATAATTTAATGTGCCCATCGACCGAATAATCCGGTCTGTCGATGGAGGTGTGTATGCGCAAGTGGGCGAAGATCGCTCTTGTGGCAGCCATGGCCTTGGGGGGAATGTCGGGACCGAGCGCGGGAGTCAGTTCCGCGGCGACCAGCTGCTACGGGGGTGCCCGGTCGGCGACCATCGGGCTGCGGTACGGCAACAACGCGGTCGGGCCGTACTACACGACCAACCGCTGCAGGGACATCAACCTGCGGCTCACGTACGTCCGCTACCAGACGGACGCCCGCTCCTGCCTGGAGCGGGCCAACGGATCGACGATCGGCTGCAGCGCCTGGAAGCGGATGCCGTATCCGGGCTGGACGACCCTGCTCTCCCCGGTGCCGGACAACACCCGCTTCCGCCTGGAGTTCAGGACACAGCCCGGTGAGGTGATCAGCTACCTCGTGGCGTCATAGCTCAACTCCCGGAGGGGTGCGGGGCCGCGTGGGCTCCGCACCCCAACGTCTTGAGCGTCGCCGGGAAGTAAGCCCGCCAGAACCTCTCGATGTCCTTCCGATGAGTCTGGTCCGTGAGGGAGATTTGAGGGACCTGGAGGGTGAGGGTGAAGTAGTCGCCGCCGATGGTTTTGCATCGCTCGATCGAGATGGCGCCATCCGTACCGACGATCGACTTGTAGCCGAGGTTGATACTCCGCGGTTCCGTAACTCGTGAAATGGATCCGGCGCCCGTCGCCAGGTACATGAGGTCTGTTGCCGTGTCGTCCCACGAGAAACGGAACTCGAGAACTGGGTCCCGTTCCGACAGAAGGATGCAAGGAGCGGTGATGGCTTCGGCCCGATCGACTCGGTTGTACTCGTGGAATGCGTTCGTGGATGTCACAAGTCGACGAGTGAGAACGGGATCAATTGGGGTCCCGCAAATCGCCTTCGGAACCTCGTGATGCGTAGAACTACTGCAGGACAAGGCGAGGACCGACAGCAACAGCACGATCAGGAACCGGCGAATATTCACGCGGATCGTTCTCCGGACATTCCAGTGGCATGCGCCATCCCGTCTCGGGCGGATCTGCCGATCTCCTCTTTGGGGTTGTAATACGGATCACCGTCCGCCTGATGAACCTTCTTCCACTCGCTCGCGAGAGCCATAAGTTGGCCGTTCCTCCGGCTGTACGCCTGAACGTTCTCGTCCGCCTGCTTGCTGTCCAGCCGCCGCTGCTCATCCGCCAGCCACTGGTCCGTCACATAGTCGAATCCTGTCTGCACATCGCCACTCACCACCGGGATATAGCTGATCGCCTTGTCGAAGAACGGCTTGGTCTCGAACTCCGCTACCTCTGGGTCGCCCGCGGCCTGCACTCGGGCCTCCTCAAGGAAGCCCACCGTGCGGCCGGCTCTGCTGAGGGATTCAGGTGAGTCCGAGTGGTCCTTGTGAATGGCCGACACCATGGCCTGGTTCATCCCACCGTTCAACGTCCCGTACGCCCCCTCGTCCTTGGACACCTGCTTGGCCACCTCGAAAAGCCGGTGCTGGTCCAGGGGTGAATGGGCGACGTCGACCTCGCTCATGGCCGCGTGCACAGTCTCCCCGTGATGGACCAGGATGTTCGCCATCGGTCTCCGCAACGACGGCGGAAAATCGTCCCCGCTGTCCGACACATATGTGAGCGCCGACCTGAACACCGCATCATTCGTGGCCCGGTCCCCCCGACGCACCCCGTCCGGATCCGCAGGATCGATCCCCGTGGCCCCCGCCTGCAACGCCGCCCCGAATCCGGCCCGGTCGTCCCCGTCCAACCGAGGCACGTGGTGACCTCCCTTGGAGACCCCCTCGTCGTTCAGGGTGACATTCCAGTCGCGGTCCTTCATCAGGTACTTCATGTGGGCGTCGGAGTGCAGATACCGCGCGGCCTCCGCAGGGTCCCGGCTCATGATGCCGAGCATGCCGTCGACGGGATCGTTGGCGAACCAACCCCCGCTCGCCCCGGCATACGTGCCCTTCACCCGCCAGATCCCGGGATGCTTCTTCTCGGCCGCGATCATGTCCCCGGTGAGGTCCTCGACCATTCCCGGGGAGTAACCGTGCCCCTTCCGCATCAGCGTGACCAGTGACTGGTAGCCGACCGCCTTGTCGAGGTGGAGCCCCTGCGCGTCCGTGGCGTAGTGCTCGACGCCCGCGTGCCGCATCCCCGCACGCCAAGTCCGGTACCACGCCGACTTCGTGTCCTTCGTCGCCGTGGCGAGCGCGTTCGCCAGGCCCGTCTCGATCGCCGAGTACGCACCCGCCCGCGCCCCGCCCTGGACGTGAATACGGTCGTTGAGCTCGTTGGTGAGCTTGAGCGTGCCGGTGGAGCCGAGATCGTCCAGGACCATCCGGGAGAACCCCTCGTCCTCGGCGTTGTCACGGAACGACCGCTCCAGCTCGGCGAGTTGGGAGGTCGTCATGTCACCTCCCGCGCTCAGCTTCCGCAGGTATCCCTCCGCCTCCAGCGCCTCGTAGACCTCGACGTCACCGACCGCCCGACCGTTGAACCCCCGCCCGCCGGCGAGCAGTTCGGAGTCGACCACCACTCCCGCCAGCGCGACCCGGACCCCCTCGTCCGCGTCCGCCACATCGCGCACCGCCTTGGTGATCCGGTCCTGCCACGGTGCTACGGCCCTGGGGTCGCCGGGGGTGTCCGGCCGGTCCGAACTCGGGCTCACCACACCCGAGTCGGAGACGTGCATGCCCGCCCGGACGGCGTCCCATCGCGCCGCGACCACCCGGCCCCGTAACTCCACGAACCGCTCGTGCGCGTCCCGCAGCATCGAGGCGATCCCCTTGGCCTCCGTCTGCGCGTACTGGAACTCCTTGAGCGTGGTGTCGAAGCGGGTGTTCGCCGCGTCGGCACTGAGCCCCGTCCACGACGTGCCCATCGTGATGCCGTGCACATCCCGCCGGTACGCCGTCTCCTGCTTCTCGAACTCGCCCGCCATGCCGTCCCAGCGCTCGGCCGCGGTGGTCAGCGCGGCGAGGTCGGTGGTCATGATCTCGTGATACGTCGGCATGCACCCAGCCGTCCCCGTAGTTCCAGTAGTTGCTGTAGTTCCTGAAATCGTCATGACCCGGAACCCGCAGAGCCCCGAACCCCTCAGTACGTGTCCAGCGACGACCGCTCCCGTACCGCCGACCCCACCGCCAGATCCGTACTCGTCAGCACCGCGTTCCCGCTACGCAGCGCGTCCTTCTCCGATCCGAGCCGGTCCATCAGGTTCCGCACCTGGTCCGCCCATGCCTTGTGCGCCTTCTTCAGCGCCGCGGAGGTCACCCACCCGTCCCCGTCCCGCGCGGCGAACTCCCGTACGGCGGAGCCGTGTTCGTCGTCGGCCCACCGTCCCGCCGCCCGCGTTCCGGGTTCGATGTGATCCTCGATCGACCGTGCCGCGGCCCGTTTCTCGCCCGGCGAGGACGCCAGCTTCCCCGGTGCCGAGACGCCCGGTTCGCCCGGCACGCCCGACACGCTCGACAGACTCGGCCCGCCCACTAAGGTCTCCTCGCTACACCCGCCGACTCTCCAACGGCCCCAGGTACAGCGCCGGCAGGCCCCCCGTGTCGATCACGAGCCGCTGCAGCACCACCGTCGGGTCCACCATCCAGAACTTCAACCGGTGGACCCCGGCCTTCGTCACGGAGTGTTTCGTCGCCGTCGCGTTGACGTTGTCGGAGGTGTTGCGGGCCCACACGTCGTTCAACAGCCCGTCATCTGCACCGACGTTGATGTCGACGGTCTCGATCGGACCGGCGTCGAGGGAGACGCCGTAGCGCAGACCGCCCGTCGGCAACGCAGGGTTACGAGGGGACAGGTACGCCCACACCGTGACCTCGCCCGCGGTCAGCAGGCTCACCTCGTACTCCAGCCGCGGTGAACCCACCCCGCCCGGTGTCTGCCTGGGCAGTGTCACGGGCCACGGTGTCATCCCCGCGCCGGTCCGCCCGATGCCGTCGAGCCGACGCCATCCGCCGACCGAGCGGTCGTAGTGCTCCCCGTCGATCGCCACGTATCCGCCCGCCTCGACGAACCCCCGCAGCTCCCGCAGCCCCCGCCCGGACGGTTTCTCGGCGACGCATCCGACCGTCACCGATGCCCCGGCGCCGGTCACCGTCAGCTCTCCCTCGGCCCGTCCGACCGGCGCCTTCGCCCAGTCCACCCGTACCTCGACCCGCACCTGCCGCCCGACCCGGCCCCGCGGCCGGTCCACGGTCAGCCACGGCACCGACGCCTCGATCCGGTAGTCGAAGGCCGTACGCCCCCGGTTGAACACCTCGGCGAACTGCTGCGGCCGCGTCTGGTACGGACTGAACGGCGGGAGTACCGCAGGCCCCGCACCCGCCCCACCGGCCCCCTCCCCCATCCCACCCGTCTCACTCGTCTCACCCGTCCACACGCTCTCCGACCCGTCCACCCCCACCCCCAGCCCCGCCGCCTCCGGTATCTGGATCCGCCGTACCGCCGGGAACAGCACATCCGGCAGTGCCACGTTGTCCTTCTCCGGCTGCTGCCAACCGGCGTTGGGCCCGTAGCGCTCCACATCCCCGTAGTCGATGTGCGGCTGGGTCTGGAAACCCCGCCATTTCCCGTTCGCCACCGTCGAGTTGAAGCGGTCGGCCAGTGCGAGGTCCGTGCTCAGTCCGGCCTCCGCCGCGTCCGCGAGGTCGTTCGTCGCGGCCCGGCCCTGCGCCGCGTACAGCAGGTTCGTGAACTCGGCCGCGCGCAGCCCGTAGAGGTTGGCGGTGGCCTGCACCTCGTAGCCGACGAGTTCGTACCACGCGTCCCGCACCCCGGCCGGCAGCCGGCGGCCGATCCGTTCGGCCCGGCGTCCCAGTTGCCGCCATTCCTCCGTGACCCGCTCCAACTCCCAGTGGTCGAAGGCGAAGGGGGTCTGCTGGTCGTCGTAGACCACCCGGCCGTCGGCGAGCGTGATCCGCCGGTTCAGCAGTTCCGGTTTGCGGCGCGCCTGCAACTGTCCGTACGCAGCGAGGACTTCGGCTATCGCGACCGCCTCGGCCGCTCCGAAGTTCTGCCGTGCGTAACGGAGTTCCCACCGCGGGAGGTCGTCGGCATCCCAGGCGGCCGGGTTCCAGGCGTAGTCGAGGAAGAACTCGGTCGGCAGCTCGTTCCCCTTCAGGTCGCCGACGTTGGCGACCCACAGCCCGTGGTTCCCGTACGCGTGTGCCGCGTGCAGCTGCTCCCACACGTTCCGCAGGTTCGCCGTGTCGACCCACTTGTAGTTCCGCCCGGCGCCCACGTAGTCGAAGTGGTAGTACAGGCCGTAGCCGCCGGCCCGCTCGCCGTCCTGCGCGTCCGGATGCTTGCGGACGTTGCCCCAGTTGTCGTCCGTGAGGACCACCGTCACGTCGTCCGGCGCCCTCAACCCCCGGTCCCAGTACCGCTGCACCTCCTTGTACAGCGTCCACACCTGCGGGGTCTCCGCCGCCGGCCGTCCCGTCACCTCCTCGATGATCCGGCGCTGCGCCGCGATGATCTCCCGCATCAGCTCGATGCCGTCGCCGTCGGGGAGGCTGGTGTCTCCGTTGCCGCGCATGCCGAGCGTGACGACGCCCTCGAAGCCCTGGTCGACCATGCGCTGGATTCCGGCCCGCCAATAGGCCTGGATCGCCTGGGAGTTGAGGCGGTACGACCACTCCCCCGTCCCGCCGTACGGATCGTGTCCGGGCGTCACGATCTCTCCCGAGGAGTTCCGGACGGCGGCGACGGCGTGCCGGTTCCACTCCTCGATGCCCCGCATCATGGGCGCCTCGTGAGACGTGCCCATGACAATCCCGTAGGCGGAGGCCCGCCGGTGGTTCTCCGGGTCGTCCTCCGCGAACGCCCGGCCCCAGACCGCCGGCCAGAGGTAGTTCCCCTTCAGCCGCAGCAGCGCCTCGAAGACCCTGCCGTAGAAGTCCGCGGTGAAGCCGCCCGGATATCCCGGCGCCTTGCCGGGACCGAAGTACGCCGGCGCCCAGGTCCCCAGCGCCGGGTTCTCGTCGTTGATGAAGAAGCCGCGGTACTTCACCGCCGGCGTCCCCTGCGAGTACCGCCCCGGCCGCACCCACACCTCGTCGCGGTGCGTCGGCGGCACGTCGTCCCACCAGTGCCAGGGCGAGACGCCGATGCCGTACGAGACGTCGTAGGCACCGAAGATCGTGCCGCGCGGGTCGCTGCCCGCGATGACGAACGCCCGCTCCACCCCCGGCATCGGCCGTTCGACCACCGTCTGCAGCGAGGTCTCCCACCGGCCCCGCACCCCGGACACGTCCAGTTTCCCGGCGGCCACCAGACCGTCGACCAGGGCGCTGCGCCCGATCGTGCCGACCAGCACAACGTCACGCTCACGCGCGAGCGCGCGGCCGGGGCGTACGCCGGTGACGCGTTCGATGTCGGCCCTCAGGTCCTCCGCCACCCGGACGACTCCGGGGTGGTCGTCGGGGTCCACCACGATCGGGGCGCCGACCAGGGGGAAGGCGCCCGCGGTGCGGGAGAAGGAGAGGTACGGGCCCGCTTCCAGGGGTCGCGTCGACGGCGAGGCCGCCCCGGACGACAGCACCGGTACCGCGGCAACTCCCGCGCCCAGAACGGCTCTTCGGCTGACGGACGCAGTCATGGCACACCCCTCCACACCTCATTTGGTCAGTGGCATGACAAATGGTGGGGTGAGGCGAGGGAGGGGACAACGGGTCGTACCCGACGAATAGTTTCGTAACAGCAAAGGGGCCCGCACGACCGAAGTCGTACGGGCCCCTTCGAGACCTACCGGTCAGAGACCGGTCGGATCAGCCAAGACTACTTGTTGATCTTGGTGACCTGGCCGGCGCCCACCGTGCGACCACCCTCACGGATGGCGAACTTCAGGCCCTCTTCCATGGCGACGGGCTGGATGAGCTGAACAGTCATCTCGGTGTTGTCGCCCGGCATGACCATCTCGGTGCCCTCGGGGAGGGTCACGACGCCGGTCACGTCCGTGGTGCGGAAGTAGAACTGGGGACGGTAGTTGTTGAAGAACGGCGTGTGACGGCCACCCTCGTCCTTGGACAGGATGTACGCCTGGGCCTCGAACTCCGTGTGCGGGGTGACCGAGCCGGGCTTGATGATGACCTGGCCGCGCTCGACGTCCTCGCGCTTGATGCCACGGAGGAGGAGACCGACGTTCTCACCGGCCTGGCCCTCGTCGAGCAGCTTGCGGAACATCTCGATGCCGGTGACCGTGGTGGTGGTCTTCTCCTGCTTGATGCCGATGATGTCAACGGTCTCGTTGACCTTCAGGACACCACGCTCGATACGGCCGGTGACGACCGTACCGCGACCGGTGATCGTGAAGACGTCCTCGACGGGCATGAGGAACGGCTTGTCGACGTCACGCTCGGGGGTCGGGATCGACTCGTCGACGGCGGACATGAGGTCGAGGACCGTCTGGCCCCACTCCTTGTCGCCCTCAAGAGCCTTGAGCGCCGAGACCTTGACGACCGGCAGGTCGTCGCCCGGGAACTCGTACTCGGAGAGGAGCTCACGGACCTCGAGCTCGACGAGCTCCAGGATCTCCTCGTCGTCCACCATGTCGGCCTTGTTCAGGGCGACGACGATGTACGGAACGCCGACCTGGCGGGCCAGGAGCACGTGCTCCTTGGTCTGCGGCATCGGGCCGTCGGTGGCGGCCACCACGAGGATCGCGCCGTCCATCTGCGCGGCACCCGTGATCATGTTCTTGATGTAGTCCGCGTGACCGGGGCAGTCGACGTGGGCGTAGTGACGCGTCTCGGTCTGGTACTCGACGTGCGCGATCGAGATCGTGATACCGCGCTGGCGCTCCTCAGGAGCCTTGTCGATCTGGTCGAAGGCCGAGGCCTCGTTCAGGTCCGGGTACGCGTCGTGCAGCACCTTGGTAATGGCGGCCGTGAGGGTCGTCTTACCGTGGTCGATGTGACCGATGGTGCCGATGTTGACGTGCGGCTTAGTCCGCTCGAACTTCGCCTTCGCCACTGGGTCCTCCTGTGGAGTGGTTCTGGTACGCCTTACTCATCGGCGCCAGGTGATCTTTGCTGGGATGCCGCCCGCCGGGGTTCTGATCCCGGTTCCCGGGGACGATCTCTCGTCCCGCTGCCGGTCTTCGGACCCCGGCGGTCGGTGTCAAGCCTAAAGCGTGCAAACGGTGTGTGTTACTCGCCCTTGGCCTTCGCGATGATCTCCTCGGCGACGTTCCGGGGAACCTCGGCGTAGGAGTCGAACTGCATCGAGTAGCTTGCGCGACCCGAGGTCTTGCTGCGGAGGTCGCCGACGTAGCCGAACATCTCCGAGAGGGGCACGAGGCCCTTCACGACGCGTGCACCGGCACGCTCCTCCATGGCCTGGATCTGGCCACGGCGGGAGTTGATGTCACCGATCACGTCACCCATGTAGTCCTCGGGCGTGGTGACCTCGACGGCCATCATCGGCTCCAGGAGCACGGGGGACGCCTTGCGCGCGGCCTCCTTGAAGGCCTGCGAACCGGCGATCTTGAACGCGAGCTCGGAGGAGTCGACCTCGTGGTAGGCACCGTCGAGCAGCGTGATGCGGACACCCGTCATCTCGTACCCGGCGAGGATGCCGAACTGCATGGCCTCCTGCGCACCGGCGTCCACCGACGGGATGTACTCCCGCGGGATACGGCCACCGGTCACCTTGTTCACGAACTCGTACGCCGGGCCGTCGGCCTCGGTGATGGGCTCGATCGCGATCTGCACCTTGGCGAACTGACCGGTACCACCGGTCTGCTTCTTGTGGGTGTAGTCCACGCGCTCGACGGCCTTGCGGATCGTCTCACGGTAGGCGACCTGCGGCTTGCCGACGTTGGCCTCGACCTTGAACTCACGGCGCATACGGTCGACCAGCACCTCGAGGTGCAGCTCGCCCATACCACCGATGATGGTCTGGCCGGTCTCCTCGTCCGAGTGGACCTGGAAGGAGGGGTCCTCCTCCGCGAGACGCTGGATGGCGACACCCAGCTTCTCCTGGTCACCCTTGGACTTGGGCTCGATGGCGACCTGAATGACCGGCGCCGGGAAGTCCATGGACTCCAGGATGACCGGGTTCTTGTCGTCGGACAGCGTCTCACCGGTGGTGGTCTGCTTCAGGCCCATGACGGCGACGATGTCGCCGGCGCCCACCGACTCGATCTCCTCACGCTTGTTCGCGTGCATGCGGTAGATCTTGCCGATGCGCTCCTTCTTGCCCTTGACCGAGTTCAGCACAGCCGAACCCGCCTCCAGGCGGCCCGAGTAGACCCGGACGAAGGTGAGCTTGCCCAGGTGCGGGTCGCTCATGATCTTGAACGCGAGCGCGGACAGCGGCTCGTCCACGGACGGCTTGCGCTTGACGACGACCTCGGGGTCCTTGACGTCGTGGCCCTCGATGGCCTCGACGTCCAGGGGGGTCGGCAGGTAGCGCACGACCGCGTCGAGCAGGGGCTGGACGCCCTTGTTCTTGAACGCGGTGCCACAGAACACCGGGGTGACCGTGACGCCCTTGGACTTGCCGGACGCGATGGTGACGCGGCGGATCGCGGCGTACAGCTGCTCCTCGGTGGGCTCGACGCCCTCCAGGAACAGCTCCATGATCTCGTCGTCGTTCTCGGCGACGGCCTCGACCAGCTTGCCGCGGTACTCCTCGGCCGCCTCGGCGTGCGTGGCCGGGATGTCGACGACGTCGTACATCTCGCCCTTCGCCGCCTCGGCGGACCACACGAGCGCCTTCATGCGGACCAGGTCCACAACGCCCTTGAAGTCCATCTCGGCGCCGATCGGAAGCTGCATGATCAGCGGAACCGCACCGAGGCGGTCCTTGATCATGTCGACGCAGCGGTGGAACTCCGCGCCGGTCCGGTCGAGCTTGTTCACGAAGCAGATGCGCGGCACGCCGTAACGGTCGGCCTGACGCCACACCGTCTCGGACTGCGGCTCGACACCGGCGACACCGTCGAACACCGTGACGGCACCGTCGAGGACGCGCAGCGAACGCTCCACCTCGACGGTGAAGTCGACGTGCCCCGGGGTGTCGATGATGTTGATGGTGTAGTCATCGTCGTCGAGCGGCCAGTGACAGGTGGTGGCAGCAGAGGTGATCGTGATGCCACGCTCCTGCTCCTGCTCCATCCAGTCCATGGTGGCAGCGCCGTCGTGAACTTCACCGATCTTGTAGCTGACGCCGGTGTAGAAGAGGATCCGCTCAGTGGTGGTCGTCTTGCCCGCGTCGATGTGGGCCATGATCCCGATGTTGCGGACCTTGGCCAGGTCAAGTGAAGTGGTAGCCATAAGGCTTCAGTCTTCTCTCGGTCTCGATGGGGTCTGCGACTACCAGCGGTAGTGCGCGAAGGCCTTGTTGGACTCGGCCATCTTGTGGGTGTCCTCGCGCTTCTTGACGGCCGCACCGAGGCCGTTCGAAGCGTCGAGAAGCTCGTTGAGCAGACGCTCGGTCATGGTCTTCTCGCGACGGGCGCGGGAGTAACCGACCAGCCAGCGCAGCGCGAGCGTGTTGGCGCGACCGGGCTTGACCTCGATCGGAACCTGGTACGTGGCGCCACCGACACGGCGGGACTTGACCTCAAGCGTGGGCTTGATGTTCTCCAGCGCGCGCTTCAGCGTGATGACCGGGTCGTTGCTGGTCTTCTCGCGCAGGCCCTCCATGGCGCCGTACACGATGCGCTCGGCGGTGGAGCGCTTGCCGTTCAGCAGCACCTTGTTGATCAGGGAGGTGACAAGAGGAGAACCGTAGACCGGGTCGATGATGACCGGGCGCTTCGGGGCGGGGCCCTTACGAGGCATTTTCTACTTCTCCTTCTTGGCGCCGTAGCGGCTGCGGGCCTGCTTGCGGTTCTTCACACCCTGGGTGTCAAGCGAACCGCGGATGATCTTGTAGCGAACACCGGGCAGGTCCTTCACACGGCCGCCGCGCACGAGCACGATGGAGTGCTCCTGCAGGTTGTGTCCCTCACCCGGAATGTAAGCGGTGACCTCGATCCCGCTGGTCAGACGCACACGCGCGACCTTACGCAGGGCCGAGTTCGGCTTCTTCGGGGTGGTCGTGAACACACGCGTGCAGACGCCACGACGCTGAGGGGAACCCTCGAGTGCGGGCGTCTTGTTCTTCTCGACCTTGTCCTGCCGGCCCTTCCGGACCAGCTGCTGGATCGTAGGCACTACTTCTCCGGTTTCTGTGTGCCGATGGTGAAGCTAACCTGGAACGTCGCCGACCCACGCGGTCGGGTGTGTCGAATCCCGCAGACTTTCGCCGGTGAGCAAAAGGGGCGCAGATTGCGGTGGCCAGTGTCGGCTCCCTTAGTGCGGTTCAAGGCACGCACGAGAGCCAGGGCACACCCCAGGCACAAGGTCTGAGCGTACCTACCTCATTCGCTGCGGTCAAAACAAATGGGTGGCAGCCATGGGCCGACACGGGGGATGCCGAAGCCGGGCATCGTCCGCGATCTTCGAATCTACGGCGGGGAGGGGTGGGTCGGTGGGGGTGGGGGCGGGGCTCTCGGATGTGCGGGGCGGGGCTCTCGGATTCGCGGGGCGGAGACCTCGACCGGAGCCCTCTGACGGAACCTCGGCCGGAGCACCCCTAAGTCGCCACCAGTCGGAGTCCCTCTCCGGTGAGCCCCTCCAGTCAGCCCCTCCGGTCGCCCCCAGCTGGAGCTCTCAGGGAGAACTCGCGGCGGCCGCGATCAGGAGCAGCAGCATCAGGGTCCAGCCGGCTACCGCGAGCCAACCGAAGACCAGCCCGGTCAGCGCGAGTCCGTCGCCGCCCTCCTGGGTCCTGCGTATCTCCGCGCGGGCGGTGTGGCCGAGGATCACTGCGGGGATGCCGGTGAGGCCCATCGTCGGCACGGTGAGCAGCCCGCAGACCAGGGAGCCGACCGCCTTGCCGTTGGTCGGCGGCACCGGGGGCGGCAGGAACGTCGGCGGCACCGGGCGGAAGCCCGCCTGCGGTCCCTGGAACACGGGTGCGGCCTGCGGACCCTGGGGCAGATCGGCGACCAGGAGCATCAGCTCGCCCACGGTCCGGGAGTCGTAGGCCCGCGCGACCCTCTTCTCCAGCTCGTCCTCACGCAGCCGCCCCTCGGCGAAACCGGCCCGGAGCACGTCCACCGTCCGCTCCCGGTCGGCGGTCGCGGCCAGCATCGACGCCCCGCTCTGACCCTGCCAGGGCTGCGGCGATCCCTGCCCCTGTCCCTGCCACGGTGTCGGGTACGACACAGAGCACCTCCCCCGGCGCCGAAGACCGAATCCCTTCATCATGCTCCAACGCGCAGAAAACGGCACCGGTTCCCTCCGGGGGCATAAAGGGGGCCACCACCGGTCGTCCCGGGGGGCAGAGGTAGGGAGGGGGAAGGGAAACGAAGGCGGCGATACAAATCGGGAGCGGGCGGCGGTAGTAGAGAGGAGAAGCGCGGGCCGACGCGGAGAGCGGAGGTGGTCGCGGAGGGCGGAGGTGGTCGCGGCGGGCGGAGGTGGTCGCGGCGAGCGGAGGTGGTCGCGGCGAGCGGAGGTGGTCGCGGCGAGCGGAGGTGGTCGCGGCGAGCGGGGGCAGTCGGCCTTTCGGCTAGTGCACCTGGGCCGTGGTCATGGCTGTGGCCGTCGGCGGCTCGTTCCGGTTCTACGGCGGACCCGCCCTCCGGCGGAGCGGTCGGGGCCGTCCGGCCCGGGCCACCGGGGTCAGATCACCGAGCCGGATCCACCTGCGGCTGACGGCCGGAACAACCCCGCGCTTCCTATAGGAACGCGGCAGCCGCCGACCCTCACCGGACACACCGCCCGCCACCGGCCACCCGCTCCGCCGCGAACACATCCTCCAGGCGGAACAGTTGGGCCCGCCCGGCCTTCGCGACCGGGGTCAGGTGGCCGAGCTGGACCCACTTGCGGATGGTGGCGGGTGCGACCCCGGCCTCCTGCGCGGCGAGCGGGCCGGGGATCAGCGTGGGCATCCCGCTCCTGGCGAACGTCGTCATCGGTCCCATTCCCCCTCGTCCCAGGTGTGCCGGTAGGCGGGGTCGTCGTGGCAGCCGCAGTCCGGTTCCTCGCAGCGGCAGGCCGGGTTCACGCAGAGCACCGCGCCCCGGTCCGGGAAGGCCCTCAGCGAGACGGAGTCGCACCAGGGGCAACGGCCCGACACGCGCACGACGGTCTCGGTGTCGCCCAGCGCCCGCGCGCAGCGCCGCGCCATCCGCCGTGTCTCGTCCCGCACATGCGCCGCGAGTACGGCGTCGGCGGCCACCGCGTCGAGCAGCCCGGCGATCCGCCGCAACCGCTCGGGCACGGGCACCCGCCGCGCCCGAGGCAGCCCGAGCCGCTCCCGCACGGCCTCCTCTAGCTCGACGACGCCGTCGGTAATGTCCCGGATCGTGTCGGAGATGTGCAGGCGCAGCGGGGCCGCGCTGTGGCCGGGGGCGACGATTCCGTGCCGCTGTTCCAGGCGGAGGGCCTCGGCGCGCTCCTCGCGGAGCCGGTCGGCGAGGTCGGGTGGGGGCGGTGCGGCGGGGGCGGGGTGGGTGAAGTCGCCGCGGCCGGGGGCGAGTTCGACGGTGAGTTCGGGGAACTGCTGGAGCAGCGTGCCGATCCAGAGGGCGGCGTGCGTGGTCGGGTCCGCCGCGGCGGACGCCGGACTCCGGTCAGACAAGGGAGCCTCCCCGCGGAGCCGGCGCCGCCGACAGGACCGGGATGAGGTGTGCGGGGATGTCGACCGGGCGCCCGGAGCGGTAGAGCCGACCGCCGCAGACGCCGTCGAACCAGTTGTCGGCCGGGGCGACGATCCGCTCGCAGTTGCGCCGTACCGGGCAGCGGGCGCAGGCCCGCAGGACGGGGGCGGCCTCCTTGATCTTCTTCGAGAAGACGGCCTGGGGCAGGAGCCCGGAGCAGGCGGCGGCGCTCTGCCAGCCCGCGGGTTCGTCGTAGGGGCGTGGTGGCGGGCAGGAGTCGGTGGACATGGGACCTCCCTGTCGGACGGGGGGTGGCACAGGCGTTTGGCACGTGCCATCCGGGCCGTCCAGGTTTACAGATTGCGCGCGCGCCCGCAACGTAAACTGCGGTCACTCACCTCACAGCTGTGACGACAACCCGTCACGAAACCGGCCCCCACAACCGGTCCCCGCACCCCCATCTCCACCGAAGCCCCGCCTAATTGGGTAGATTTTCCTCAGCGCTTGCACGCGAGCACGTAATTCTGTGCGCGCAAGCAAGCTAAACTCGCCGCCATCCAAAGGAAGCGAGCACACAGATGACCAGCCAGGATCTGGACGCGTTCGCCGCGTGGGTCGAGGACCTGATGCGCGACCGCGGCTACGACATCGACAGCCCGCGCGGCGGCGGCAAGTCCCGGATAGCGGACGAGGCGGGCGTCCACCGGGCCGCCGTCACCCGCCTGTTGCAGCGCCAGAGCATGCCGGACCTCGAGACCACGCGCAGGCTCGCCCGCGTGCTGGGCGTGCCGGTCCGCGACATGCTCATCCGCTCCGGCCGGCTCACCGCGGAGGAACTCGCCGACCCGCACGACTACTTGGCCTCCTCCGCGCCCGGTGCCGGGTCCGGCCGCCGGCCCACGCTGGAGGAGGTCGCCGACCTGCTGGGAGTCCCGGCCGACCGGCGGGAGATGTTCGTGCGGGTGGTCGAGCAGTTCCTGCCGAACGAGGTGCCGGCGGCGGGGTCGGAGCACGCGGACCACGAGGGCGCGCGGATGCTGGTGACCGAGTGACCGGCCGGCCGGCTTCGCGGTAGTTCGCGGTAGAGGGAACTGACCCCTCCCTCCCCGCTCCCAGCCCCCGACTCCCCCGGCTTCTCCCCCGCCTCCTCGCCTCCTCGCCTCCTCGCCTCCCGGCCAGCAATTCCCGGCTCCCAGAGCCCCCTCCCCCACCCACCCCAGGTCTCCGCCGTCCCGCCGACGCCTCGCCTTTAGTTGCGTGCGCGCACGCTCGTCTGTCACAGTTGGTGCAGCGGCGGAGCTGCGCCCGCAGGTCGGCCGCTCAGCGCCTCGTCGCGTCCCGCACGCTTTCCCGAAGTTGCCCCGAGGTGACCCGGCATGACCACACCCACTCCACCGAGCACCTTCCCGGACGTCGAGGTGATGATCGTCGACGTACAGGCACCGATCGGCTTCGACGGCACGGCCGCCGCCGTGTTCGTCAACCGGCGCGGCGGCGCCTGGGTCGGCGAGCGCCATGTCGACCAGCCACTGATCGAGCTGGAGGTGTACGACCCGACCAAGCAGGCCGCGCACGTCCTGGCCAACGACGCCCGGCAGGCCGTCCTGGCGATGGCCGACATCACGTATGGCACGAATCTCGTCACCGAGGTCGAGGAGCAGGACGGCCCGCGCTGGCTGCCCGACTATCTCTACTCCGCGGCCAACCGCTACGTCACGGTGATGAAGGTGTACGTGGACGTCTATTGACCCCCTTCCCCCCTCCGCCCATCCCCCATCCCCCGCCCCCCATGCACGCACAGACCGAAGGCCCCGCCATCCCCCGGCGGGGCCTTCTTCGTACCCGGACCTCCGCCGACGGGCGACCGACTGGTCGAGCTGGAAGAACCTCGGGTTCACCTCCGGCGACGGCGTCACCTTCAGCAAGAAGGACAAGCTGGAGCCGGTCGACGTGTGGCAGGCCGTCAGCCCGGTGCACTTCGTGTACTCGGACCGCGACCTGACCCTGAAGTTCTCGCTGATGCAGTTCAACGAGGACACGCTCCCGTTCTTCATGGGCGGCGGCGGGGTCGACGCGGTGACCGGTTCGACGGGTGTCTACCGGTACGACATCGCCGACCGCCCGTTCGCCGATGTCCGCGCCCTCGGGCTGGAGTTCACGGATGTGCGGGCGAGCGACGGCTCGACCGTGACGTACCGCTTCGGTATCCCGCGCGGCCAGGTCACCGCGTCGGACGACATCAAGCTGGCCCGCAAGTCGGCGGCGCGGCCGGGCATCACGTTCAGCGCGATGTCGGCGGCCGACGGTTCGCCGCTGGCCGGCTTCGTGATGAAGGACGCCGCGTACGCCGCGTCCTGACCCACCGGTATGGGACGGGCAGGCTCGCCCGTCCCACCCCGCTCCCCCACACCCTCCCCCCCTCCCCGCCGAGCTGACCCGCGCCACCGCCAAGGCGCTGCGCAAGCTCGACGACAACGACGTGGACGGGCTGCTCCGACTCCTGCTGGGCGAGAAGCAGTTCAGCCGCTTCGAACAGCACGAGGTCGCATGCAGGACATCGCCGCCATCCTGGAGGCCTACGGCAAGGAGACCGGGCTCGGCCTGGGGGAAGGCTGAGCCTCGTCGGGTTCGTCGACGAACACGCCGAGGCCCTCGAAGCGGACCTGCTCCGCTACTACGGCATCGATCTGCTCGACTGGCACCGCGACCGGCTCTCCGCGCGCCGACTCACCGTGCTCATACGGCAGTTGCCGCACGACAGCGCCCTCCACCGGGAGCTGCACGGCGGCGGCCGACTGGTCGGTGACCGACCATCTGCTGGCCGCCGTCGTGGACCATCTCGCCTCCGCCAACTGGATGTTCGCCTCCGTCAACTCGGAGGAGGGCGACAAGCCGAACCCCCCGGCACCGGTACCGCGCCCGTCGTACGACAGCGACACGGACACCGGCGGCGGGGAGGCGCGGGGCGGGAGCGAGCCGAAGAAGAGGAAGAAGAAAGAGGGGCCAGAAAGGCCAGAGGAGGCAGCGGGGCCGGAGGGGGTGGCGGCGGACGCGGCGCCGTCGACGGTCCAACTGGCGCGTTTCTTCGGCTGATCGGAGCGGCGGTGCCCTCGCCGAGGGTGCCGGCCGGCTCCCGTCATCCGGCCGTTTCCTGCTTCACCAAGCCGGCACAACTGCCACCGCACCCCGTATCACCGCAGGTCCGGAGCATCGAGCGGGCGGCGGGGTTCGGCAAACACGAAACGCCATCCGAGATTACTCGTACACTAGTTCGAACAGACGCTTCGAACGCCTCAGGAGCGCCACCTGTACCACCAGCCCAGCGGACAGACCGGAAAGCAGGCCGACATGGCGACTGGCCCGAGCAACTCACCGCACCAGCCGATCGACACCTACGCCCACCTCGCCCACCTCCTGCGCTCCCCCGCGCCGAACCGCGAGGCCCTGCTCGACCGGCTGTACGAGGAGTTGCTCACGCGCGAGTCACGGGCGTACGCAGCGGGATGGACGGACGCGCTGACGGAGGCGGGGCGGGGCCGGGGCGGGCGACCGTAAGCACAGCTCACGTCTCACACCTCACGCCCCATGGCTCACGGTTCACCACTCACAGGTCACTGCTGACAGCTCACCGCTGACCCCGCACCGCTCACTGCTGATTGCTGACTGCTCGCACGGCGAACGCGCACCGGACCCGCCCCTCGTCGAACCCCGTACGGCGCCGCCTCCGCCGCCGTACCAACACCTCGACCGGCCGCCGGCCCCGGACCGTGCCCGCATCGCGCTACAGCGACAGCAGCAAGACGCACACCCCAGGCCGACCACACCCGCCCCCCGCGCACAGCGCGACGAGCCCGGGTCTCGGCCGGTACGTCGCGTCAAGTACGAGGCCGGGGCCGGCAAGGCGGCCAAGGGCCAGGACAGGATGAACAAGCCGATGAAGGGGAACTTCTAGCTGATCAAGTCGGTGTGGAGCGGGATCAAGACCGCGGTGAACCCCAGCCCAGCCCAGGTCCGCGATCGTCACCGCCGCGATGGGCAAGCGCCTGGTCGCCGTCGGCTGCTCGGCGTACACCGCGGGCCCCGGCCCCCAGTGGACCGCCGTCGACAAGGCCTCCTACGCCACGTGGCGGCGCAGGCTCGGCTACACCGGCTCCGCCGCCGACGGCTGGCCCGGCGCCACCTCCTGGGCCGCGCTGAAAGGTCCCGTACAGCTCCTGAATCACCCGGAAAGCGAGGTCCACCCATGTCAGAGGCCGCCAAGCGCACCCTCCGTACCGTTGTGCAGACCACTGTCGGCCTGTGCGTCCTGCTCCCGACGGTCGTCGACGCCGCCGGCGTCACCAGGATCATGGCCCTGCCCGCCGTACAGGCGCTGCTGCCCTCCTGGCTGCGCACCGACGTGCCCGCGGCCGGGGACGGCGCGCTGCTGGAGCCGGTCGTGGCCGCGCCGGGACGGGAGGACGCGTGAACGAGCCCTCCTCCCCGTCCGACCCGATCGCCTTCGCCGTGGAACTGGAACGGCTGCGCGGAACCGTCGAGGCCGGCTTCGCCCGGGTCGACGGCTCACTCGCGCTGCTGGTCCAGCGCAGCGACCAGATCGACCGCCGACTCGCCGACCACGAACAGCGGTTGGACTCCCTGGAACGCTCCCGCTGGCCGCTCGCCAGCATCGGCGCCCTGGCCGCCGTCGCCACGGTGGTGGTCACCGCCTGGGAGCTGGCACCGCACTGAACGGCACCGGGGAACGCCGAAGGGCGGCCACCCCGTACGCAACGGAGTGACCGCCCTTCAGTTCAACTCAGCCTGCTCGCTTACTGGTTGTACGGACCGTAGTCGTAGTCCTCCAGCGGAACGGCCTGGCCGGAGCCGGTGCCGAACGGCGAGTAGTCGATGTCGTCGTAGCCGACGGCCGAGTACATCGCGGCCTTGGCCTCCTCGGTCGGCTCGACCCGGATGTTGCGGTAGCGGGACAGGCCCGTACCGGCCGGGATGAGCTTACCGATGATGACGTTCTCCTTGAGGCCGATCAGGGAGTCGGACTTGGCGTTGATCGCCGCGTCCGTCAGGACCCTGGTCGTCTCCTGGAAGGACGCCGCCGACAGCCAGGACTCCGTGGCCAGCGAGGCCTTGGTGATACCCATGAGCTGCGGACGACCGGAGGCCGGGTGACCGCCCTCCTGCACCACACGACGGTTCTCCTGCTCGAAGCGGGAGCGCTCGACCAGCTCGCCGGGCAGCAGCTCGGCGTCGCCGGACTCGATGATCGTCACACGGCGGAGCATCTGCCGGATGATGATCTCGATGTGCTTGTCGTGGATCGACACACCCTGCGAGTTGTACACCTTCTGGACCTCGCCGACCAGGTGGACCTGGACGGCACGCTGACCCAGGATGCGCAGCACGTCGTGCGGGTTGGTGGCACCCACGGTGAGCTTCTGGCCCACCTCGACGTGCTCGCCCTCGCTGACCAGGAGACGGGCACGCTTCGAGATCGGGAAGGCCGTCTCGTCGCTGCCGTCGTCCGGGGTGACGACGATCTTCTTGGTCTTCTCGGTCTCCTCGATCCGCACGCGGCCCTGGGCCTCGGAGATCGGGGCGACACCCTTCGGCGTACGAGCCTCGAAGAGCTCGACGACACGGGGCAGACCCTGGGTGATGTCGTCACCGGCCACACCACCGGTGTGGAAGGTACGCATCGTCAGCTGCGTGCCGGGCTCACCGATGGACTGGGCGGCGATGATGCCGACCGCCTCACCGATGTCGACCAGCTTGCCGGTGGCCAGCGAGCGGCCGTAGCACATGGCGCAGGTGCCGACGGCGGACTCGCAGGTCAGGACCGAACGGGTCTTGACCGTCTCGATGCCGTGCTTGACCAGCTCGTCGATGAGGACGTCGCCGAGGTCGGTGTTGGCCGGGGCCAGCACCTTGCCGTCGACGGTGATGTCCTCGGCCAGCGCACGGGCGTACACGCTGGTCTCGACGTTGTCGGCCTTGCGCAGGACACCGTCCGCGCCGCGCTCCGCGATGTGCAGCTTGAGGCCGCGGTCGGTGCCGCAGTCCTCCTCGCGGATGATGACGTCCTGGGAGACGTCGACCAGACGACGGGTGAGGTACCCCGAGTCGGCGGTACGCAGGGCGGTGTCGGCCAGACCCTTACGGGCACCGTGGGTGGAGATGAAGTACTCCAGCACGGACAGGCCCTCACGGAAGGACGCCTTGATGGGACGGGGAATCGTCTCGTTCTTGGCGTTCGACACCAGACCACGCATACCGGCGATCTGACGCATCTGCATCATGTTTCCTCGGGCACCCGAGTCAACCATCATGAAGATGGGGTTCGTCTTGGGGAAGTTCTCGTTCATCGCCTCGGCGACCTCGTTGGTCGCCTTGGTCCAGATCGCGATGAGCTCCTGCGTGCGCTCTTCCTTGGTGATCAGACCGCGCTCGTACTGCTTCTGGACCTTCTCGTCCTGCGCCTCGTAGCCCTTGACGATCTCCTTCTTCGCCTCGGGAACGACGACGTCGGAGATGGCCACGGTGACACCGGAACGGGTCGCCCAGAAGAAGCCGGCCGCCTTCAGGTTGTCGAGCGTCGCCGCCACGATGACCTTGGGGTAGCGCTCGGCCAGGTCGTTGACGATCTCGGAGAGCTGCTTCTTGCCCACCGAGTAGTCGACGAACGGGTAGTCCTCGGGCAGCAGCTCGTTGAAGAGCGCGCGGCCCAGGGTCGTACGCAGCCGGAAGGTGTCACCCTGCTGCCACTCCGGCTCGCCCTCCTCGCGGACCGGCGGCACCCAGCCACGCGGCGGGATGGTGCCCACCGGGAAGCGGATGTCAACGGTCGACTGGAGCGCCAGCTCGCCGGCGTCGAACGCCATGGTCGCCTCGGCCGTGGAGCCGAACGCGCGGCCCTCGCCCTTGACGTCACGGAGCTCGCCGTCGGTGGTGAGGAAGAACAGACCCAGCACCATGTCCTGGGTCGGCATCGTCACCGGACGGCCGTCGGCGGGCTTCAGGATGTTGTTCGAGGACAGCATCAGGATGCGGGCCTCGGCCTGCGCCTCCGCGGAGAGCGGCAGGTGCACGGCCATCTGGTCACCGTCGAAGTCCGCGTTGAACGCGGTGCAGACGAGCGGGTGGATCTGGATGGCCTTGCCCTCGACCAGCTGCGGCTCGAAGGCCTGGATGCCGAGGCGGTGCAGCGTGGGCGCACGGTTCAGCAGGACCGGGTGCTCGGCGATGACCTCTTCGAGGACGTCGTAGACCACCGTGCGGCCGCGCTCGACCATCCGCTTCGCCGACTTGATGTTCTGCGCGTGGTTCAGGTCGACCAGGCGCTTCATCACGAACGGCTTGAAGAGCTCCAGCGCCATGGCCTTCGGCAGACCGCACTGGTGCAGCTTCAGCTGCGGACCGACGACGATCACGGAACGCGCGGAGTAGTCCACACGCTTGCCGAGCAGGTTCTGACGGAAGCGACCCTGCTTGCCCTTGAGCATGTCGGACAGCGACTTCAGCGGACGGTTGCCGGGGCCCGTCACCGGGCGGCCACGACGGCCGTTGTCGAAGAGCGCGTCGACGGCCTCCTGGAGCATGCGCTTCTCGTTGTTCACGATGATCTCGGGGGCACCGAGGTCGAGAAGGCGCTTCAGGCGGTTGTTGCGGTTGATCACACGGCGGTACAGGTCGTTCAGGTCGGAGGTCGCGAAGCGGCCACCGTCCAGCTGCACCATCGGACGGAGGTCCGGCGGGATGACCGGCACGCAGTCGAGCACCATGCCCTTGGGGCTGTTGCTGGTCTGCAGGAACGCGGAGACGACCTTGAGGCGCTTGAGCGCACGGGTCTTCTTCTGGCCCTTGCCGGTGCGGATGATCTCGCGGAGGCGCTCGGCCTCCTCGTCGAGGTCGAAGGACTCCAGGCGCTTCTGCAGCGCCGCGGCACCCATCGAACCGTCGAAGTACGTGCCGAAGCGGTCACGCAGCTCGCGGTAGAGCAGCTCGTCGCCCTCCAGGTCCTGGACCTTGAGGTTCTTGAACCGGGTCCACACCTCGTCCAGGCGGTCGATCTCGCGCTGCGCACGGTCGCGCAGCTGCTTCATCTCCCGCTCGGCACCTTCGCGCACCTTGCGGCGCACGTCGGCCTTGGCGCCCTCGGCCTCCAGCTCGGCCAGGTCGGTCTCGAGCTTCTTGGCGCGGGCCTCGAGGTCGGAGTCACGCCGGTTCTCGACCTGCTGACGCTCCACGGAGACGTGCGCCTCCAGCGAGGGCAGGTCACGCGTGCGGCGCTCTTCGTCGACGAACGTGATCATGTACGCCGCGAAGTAGATGACCTTCTCGAGGTCCTTCGGGGCGAGGTCGAGGAGGTATCCCAGACGCGACGGGACACCCTTGAAGTACCAGATGTGGGTGACGGGCGCGGCCAGTTCGATGTGGCCCATCCGCTCACGGCGCACCTTGGCGCGGGTCACCTCGACGCCGCAGCGCTCACAGATGATGCCCTTGAAGCGGACGCGCTTGTACTTGCCGCAGTAGCACTCCCAGTCCCGGGTCGGACCGAAGATCTTCTCGCAGAAGAGTCCGTCCTTTTCGGGCTTGAGCGTGCGGTAGTTGATGGTCTCGGGCTTCTTGACCTCGCCGTGGCTCCACTGACGGATGTCGTCAGCGGTCGCCAGACCGATCCGGAGCTCATCGAAGAAGTTGACGTCGAGCACTATGCGTCAATCCCTCTCAGGGTTGTAAGTCTTGGGGTCTGATACGGGGGTCCTGGGGCCGGAGACCTGCGCGCGGCAGGTCTCCGGACTCCCGTCAGACCTCTTCGACGCTGCTCGGCTCGCGCCGGGACAGGTCGATGCCGAGCTCCTCCGCTGCGCGGAAGACATCCTCGTCGGTGTCACGCATCTCGATGGACATACCGTCACTGGACAGCACCTCCACGTTCAGGCAGAGCGACTGCATCTCCTTGATGAGCACCTTGAAGGACTCGGGGATGCCGGGCTCGGGGATGTTCTCGCCCTTGACGATGGCCTCGTAGACCTTCACGCGGCCGGTGACGTCGTCGGACTTGATCGTGAGCAGCTCCTGGAGGGCGTACGCGGCGCCGTATGCCTCCAGCGCCCACACCTCCATCTCGCCGAAGCGCTGACCGCCGAACTGCGCCTTACCACCCAGCGGCTGCTGGGTGATCATCGAGTACGGACCGGTCGACCGGGCGTGCAGCTTGTCGTCGACCAGGTGGTGCAGCTTCAGGATGTACATGTAGCCGACCGAGATCGGCTCCGGGAACGGCTCGCCGGAGCGGCCGTCGAACAGCGGGGCCTTACCGGTCGGGAGCACCATGCGCTCTCCGTCGCGGTTCGGGATGGTGTGCTGGAGCAGACCCGCGAGCTCGTCCTCACGCGCACCGTCGAA
Source organism: Streptomyces sp. NPDC090083 (assembly GCF_044747445.1). Taxonomy (NCBI): domain Bacteria; kingdom Bacillati; phylum Actinomycetota; class Actinomycetes; order Kitasatosporales; family Streptomycetaceae; genus Streptomyces; species Streptomyces sp. NPDC090083. The sequence continues at coordinate 113,471 of NZ_JBIVED010000016.1, forward strand.
GACGGGGGTGGCGACGTTGGTGCCCGGGGCGACCTGGTCGGCCGAGATGGCCTGGAGGCGCTGGGCCCAGTCGTCCGCGAGGCCGGAGACGTCCCAGCCGCGGCTGGCGAGCCAGCCGAGGTGGATCTCCAGGACCTGTCCCGGGTTCATTCGGGACGGGACACCCAGCGGGTTCAGGATGATGTCGACCGGGGTCCCGTCCTCGAGGAACGGCATGTCCTCGATGGGCAGGATCTTCGAGATGACACCCTTGTTGCCGTGTCGGCCGGCCAGCTTGTCGCCGTCGGTGATCTTGCGCTTCTGCGCAACGTACACGCGGACCAACTGGTTGACGCCGGGCGGCAGTTCGTCGCCCTCCTCGCGGTCGAAGACGCGGACGCCGATGACCTTGCCGATCTCGCCGTGCGGCACCTTCAGCGAGGTGTCGCGCACCTCGCGCGCCTTCTCGCCGAAGATCGCGCGGAGCAGGCGCTCCTCAGGGGTCAGCTCGGTCTCACCCTTGGGCGTGACCTTGCCGACGAGGATGTCACCGGCGACGACCTCGGCACCGATCCGGATGATGCCGCGCTCGTCGAGGTCGGCGAGGACCTCCTCGGAGACGTTCGGGATGTCCCGGGTGATCTCCTCGGGGCCCAGCTTGGTGTCACGGGCGTCGACCTCGTGCTCCTCGATGTGGATCGAGGAGAGGACGTCGTCCTGGACGAGGCGCTGCGACAGGATGATCGCGTCCTCGTAGTTGTGACCCTCCCAGGGCATGAACGCCACGAGCAGGTTCTTGCCGAGCGCCATCTCGCCGAACTCGGTCGCGGGACCGTCGGCCAGCACCTGGCCGGCGATGACCCGGGCGCCCTCGTCCACGACAACCTTCTGGTTGACGGAGGTGCCCTGGTTCGAGCGGGAGAACTTGGCGAGGCGGTACGTGGTGTACGTGCCGTCGTCGTTGGCGGTGGTGATGTAGTCCGCGGAGACCTCCTGGACCACACCGTCCTTCTCCGACTTCAGGACGTCACCGGCGTCGACCGCGCAGCGGTACTCCATGCCGGTGCCGACCAGCGGCGCCTCGGACTTGATCAGCGGAACGGCCTGACGCATCATGTTCGCGCCCATGAGGGCACGGTTGGCGTCGTCGTGCTCCAGGAACGGGATCATCGCGGTCGCGACGGACACCATCTGGCGCGGGGAGACGTCCATGTAGTCGACGTCGTCACCGGGGACGTAGTCGACCTCTCCGCCGCGGCGGCGGACCAGGACGCGGGACTCCTCGAACCGGAAGTCGTCGTCCAGCGGCGCGTTGGCCTGGGCGATGACGAAGCGGTCCTCCTCGTCGGCGGTCAGGTAGTCGACCTCGTCGGTGACGACACCGTCGGTGACCCGGCGGTAGGGCGTCTCGACGAAACCGAACGCGTTGACCCGGCCGTAGGAGGCGAGCGAGCCGATCAGGCCGATGTTCGGGCCTTCGGGGGTCTCGATCGGGCACATGCGGCCGTAGTGCGAGGGGTGCACGTCACGGACCTCGAAGCCGGCCCGCTCACGGGAGAGACCACCCGGGCCAAGAGCCGACAGACGGCGCTTGTGGGTGAGACCCGACAGCGGGTTGTTCTGGTCCATGAACTGCGACAGCTGGCTGGTGCCGAAGAACTCCTTGATGGAGGCGACGACCGGCCGGATGTTGATCAGGGTCTGCGGCGTGATCGCCTCGACGTCCTGGGTCGTCATCCGCTCGCGGACGACACGCTCCATACGCGCCAGGCCCGTGCGGACCTGGTTCTGGATGAGCTCGCCGACGTTGCGCAGGCGGCGGTTGCCGAAGTGGTCGATGTCGTCGGTCTCGACGACGATCGTCGTGCCGTTGTCGCCGACGGTCTCGGTCTCACCGGCGTGCAGCTTCACCAGGTACTTGATCGACGAGATGATGTCCTCGACGGTCAGCACACCGGCGTCGAGCGGGGCTTCGCCGCCCAGCTTCTTGTTGACCTTGTAGCGGCCGACCTTGGCGAGGTCGTAGCGCTTCGGGTTGAAGTAGAGGTTCTCCAGAAGCGTCTGCGCGGCCTCGCGGGTCGGGGGCTCGCCCGGACGCAGCTTGCGGTAGATGTCGAGGAGCGCGTCGTCCTGGCCCTGGGTGTGGTCCTTCTCCAGGGTGGCGCGCATGGACTCGTACTCGCCGAACTCCTCGAGGATCTGCTCGGTCGTCCAACCGAGAGCCTTGAGCAGGACGGTGACGGACTGCTTGCGCTTGCGGTCGATGCGGACACCGACCATGTCGCGCTTGTCGATCTCCATCTCCAGCCAGGCACCCCGGGACGGGATCACCTTGGCGGAGAAGATGTCCTTGTCGGACGTCTTGTCGATGGAGGAGTCGAAGTAGACACCCGGCGAACGGACCAGCTGCGACACGACGACACGCTCGGTGCCGTTGATGACGAAGGTGCCCTTGTTGGTCATGAGCGGGAAGTCGCCCATGAAGACCGTCTGGGACTTGATCTCGCCGGTCTCGTTGTTGGTGAACTCAGCGGTTACGAAGAGCGGGGCGGCGTACGTGAAGTCGCGCTCCTTGCACTCGTCGATGCTGTTCTTGGGAGGTTCGAAACGGTGGTCGCGGAAGGTCAGCGACATCGACCCGGAGAAGTCCTCGATCGGAGAGATCTCCTCGAAGATCTCCTCCAGACCGGACTTGGTGGGGACGTCCTGACCCGACTCCAGAGCCGCCTCGACCCGACTCTGCCAGGCGGTGTTGCCGAGCAGCCAGTCAAAGCTCTCGGTCTGCAACGCGAGCAGGTTGGGAACCTCGAGGGGCTCCTTGATCTTTGCAAAGGAGATGCGCAGCGGGGCGGTGCTGGCGCCGTTGTTCATATTCGCGGTCGAGGCAGTGCGCGAGGCGGCCAAGAGGGGGTCCTTCCGAGGGCTCGGACTCACTACGCGCGTACCGGCCCCTCGCAGGGGCAAGGAGACACGGACTTCCTGAGTCGGCCCGGAAAGGCCAGGTCAGAGATGGTCCGGTCGTCGATGCTCAAGTGAGGGCATGCCCCTGGTGACGGGCAGGGAGCAGCTAACAGGCAGCGCAAAGGGTCAGTGTAGCCACTCGGCGCACTGATGTCCAGCCCCGCTTTTCTGCGACCCTCGTCGTGCTCAACACCCTCGGCAAGCTCACGTCCTCAACGCGTTGATACTGCCCTCTTCGCCGCCGATCCATGCCTCGGATTCGGATCGTTGTGACGACGCGTCCTGAGAATTGCGCGCTGCGTGCGGTTCGTCAAGGCCTCCATGGCCCACACCACATGCCACCAGGGATGCCACGGAGGCACGAAGAAGATCACCATACTCCGCGAACCCCTGATCGCAAGGCTGCCGCTCACCCGACCCAGGAACGCCGAAGAGCGACCACCCAGATGGATGATCGCTCTTCAGGGGTGAGGCGTTACAAGGTCTTTGGGACCCCGTTCACGGCCTCGGAGGTGTTACTTGACCTCGACCGAGGCGCCGGCGCCCTTGAGGGACTCGGCGGCCTTCTCGGCGGCCTCCTTGGCGACCTTCTCGAGGACGGGCTTCGGGGCGCCGTCCACGAGGTCCTTGGCCTCCTTGAGGCCCAGGGAGGTCAGCTCGCGCACGACCTTGATGACCTGGATCTTCTTCTCGCCGGCGCCGGTGAGGATGACGTCGAACTCGTCCTGCTCCTCAGCGGCCTCGACCGGGGCGCCGGGGGCGGCGGGACCGGCAACGGCGACCGCGGCGGCGGCGGTGACGTCGAACTTCTCCTCGAACGCCTTCACGAACTCGGAAAGCTGGATGAGGGTCATGGTCTCGAACTCGGCGAGCAGTTCGTCCTGGGTGAGAGCCACGATGGCTTCCTTCCACTAATTTCGGCTGGTGCCGGTGTGTACATGTCTGGCGGGCGTACGTTCGGCCCGCTACGACCGCTGCCGTGCGGCGCGAAGCCTCAGGCGGCGGTCATGCTGCGAGCCGAATTACTCGGCACCGCCCTGCTCTTCTTGCTTGGCGCGAAGGGCGTCCACGGTGCGGACGAGCTTCGACGGGAGCGCCTGGAAGAGCTGCGCAGCCTGAGTCTGCTTGCCCTTGAAAGCACCCGCCAGCTTGGAGAGCAGAACCTCGCGGGACTCGAGGTCCGCGAGCTTCTTGATCTCGTCGGCGGACAGCGCCTTGCCGTCAAGGACACCGCCCTTGATGACGAGGTTCGGGTTGTCCTTGGCGAAGTCACGAAGACCCTTCGCCGACTCCACCGGGTCACCGGTGATGAAGGCGACCGCCGTCGGACCGTTGAACAGGTCGTCGAGCGTGTTGATCCCGGCCTCGTTGGCCGCAATCTTGGTCAGCGTGTTCTTCACCACGGCGTACTGGGCGTTCTCACCGAGCGAACGACGCAGCGTCTTGAGCTGCGCCACGGTGAGACCCCGGTACTCGGTCAGCACGGCGGCGTTCGAGTCGCGGAACTGTCCCGCGAGCTCGGCTACCGCGGCAGCCTTGTCGGGCCTTGCCATAGAGCGTCGGCCTCCTTCCGGGTGATGAGGACCGCTCAGAAGGGGCTGGGACAGAGAAAACGCCCCGGCGCGGGCGCACGGGGCGTAGCTCGACCGGAAACGGCATTCCCGGGAGCACATCCAGTCCACCTGCGCGGGTCGTCCACTGTTCAGCGGATCCTTCGGTCGCCACACCCTGTGACAGGCACGGCAACGACCAGCGGTCTTTGGCTTCTGGAGCAGAGTACGTGAACGCCGCAGGCTCAAGCAAATCCGCCCGTACGGCTCAGCCCTGGGCGCTCTTCATCAGCTCGGCGAGGTCGGTCGTGTCCTTCGCGGGCGGGGCGGTGACCGTCACCGGCTGGTTCAGCCCGAGGAAGGTGACCGTCATGTCCAGCGGGCCCTTGTCGGCCTCGCCGCGCATCCGGAACCGCTTGGCGTGGTGGTCGCCGTCGATCCACATGTCCATGGTGATCGCGTCGACGCCCATCTTCTCGTACTGCTCGACGCTCCTCCGGCGCCGCTCGCCGGTGGCCTTGTCCTCGCTCCTGGCGGCGGCCTTGACGTCGGCGAGAGTGACCCTGCCGGCGTAGTGGGTGGTGCGCACTCCGTCGACGGTCTCCGTGCCGACCTTCTTCACGTCCTTGGCGCCGGTGAGGAAGGCGGTCTCGGCGGCCGGGTTCTTGTCGGCCTCGGCGGCGCCCGTCGCGTTGGCCGTCAGGTCGTTGCCCACGCCTCCGAGGGCGGACGTGTCGAGCTTCAGCCAGCTCTTGCCGCCCAGCTCCTTCGCCGTCCCGGGGCCGCCGTTGATGTAGAGCGCCTTGCCGACGACGCGCAGCTGGACCGTCCCGCCGGACTTGGACGAGGTCATCTTCATGCTCATGGCCTGCGGTTCGGTGGTCATCGCCGCCTCGGCCCTGATGGTCCCCTCGCCCGGCATCTCGCCGGCCATCCGGTAGCGGAGCGAGGTGATGTCCTCCGTCTTCTTCGCCGCGTCGGCGACGGCCGCGGCGGGCGCCATGTCCGGCGACCGGTCCGCGGCGCCCTTCGAGCAGCCGACCGCTCCCCCGGCGAGGAGCAGGGCGGCGAGCCCGGCACCGGTGGCTCCGCGGTGTGCGGAACGGCGTACGGAAGACCTCATGTGTTTCCCCCCAGGGAACGGAACGCGACGGCCGCGAGGAACCCGTGGGACACAGGGAACGCATGGCCGCCGCACAGCGAGAGCCGTGAGCCTAACCCCGGACGGTGCCGGGGGTCTTCCGAATTCCCGTGGGCCCGGCCGCAGTCGGGCCCTGTTCAGGAGCTCGTGCCGGACCCCGTCGCCGTGTCGCCGCTGCCCGGGGTCAGGCCCTGCTTCTTCAGCAGGGCCGTGAAGTCCTCGGTGTCGCTCGCCGGGGGCACCGTCGCGTCGGCCTTCACGCCGTAGTCGCTGTAGAACGCGGTCTGGGTGTACTGGCCGGACGACATCTGGCCCTTCTCGATCTTCTTGACCAGGAGGTCCTGGGTGTTGATCCAGATGTCGACGTGCTCGGTGGTGACGCCGGCCGCGGTGAGCTGCTTCTTCATGGCGGCGAGCTGGCTCGCGGTGAGGTTCGAGTTCTTGGCGGCGAGGTCGGCGACGTCGACCGTGCCCGCGTAGTGCGTGGTCTGCTGGCCGCGGACCGGTTCCGTGCCGACCTTCGTGACGTCACCGGAGGCGAGGAGGAGCTTCACCGACTGGTTCGGCGTCGAGTTCTGGATCTGGTCCTTGAGGTACGCGCCGGAGCTGCCGCCGAGCTTGGCCAGGTCGTCGTAGTCGTACTTGATCCAGTGCTTGCCGTCGGCCTGCTCGGCGAACTTCTCGCCCATCCTGGCGTAGTACGCGTCCGGCAGATAGCGGGCCTCCATCGAGGTGCTGCCCGCCGCGCGCATCGTGTCGGCCAGGGTGCCGCCGGTGTACGTCATCGTGAGGGTGCCGGTGAGGCCGTCGCCCCAGCCGAGGTTCCCCTTGGCGTCCATGGACATCAGGGAACCCATCACGGTGGACGACTCGACCTTCGCGGAGTCCGCCTTGTCGGTGGACTGCTCGGCGCTGCGCAGGGCCGCGATGGGGCTCACCCGGGTCGCGCCCTTGCCGACGGCCTTGTCGTCCTTGCCGGAGCCCCCGGAGGAATCCGAGGAACCCGAGGAACCCGAGGAACCGCAGGCGGCCACGGAGGCCAGCGCGGTCGCCACCGCGATCGAGAGTCCCACCCGGCGCACGGTCGTGCTCTTCATTCGTCCCCACCCCTATGCGATTGCTGTGCCTGCCAAGAACGCTAGCGCAGGGCACTGACACCCCGTCCGAAAAGAGGACGAGCCCCGCAACCGGAAAGGTTGCGGGGCTCGTCCGATGCTGACGCGCGCTGGACGCGGCTGCCGGGGTGAGCGCGGGGCTCAGACGGCGGCCGGGTCCTCCTCGACGAGGAGGTTGCGGGTGCGGTTCGGGTCGACCGGGATGCCGGGGCCGATCGTGGTGCTGATCGCGGCCTTCTTGATGTAGCGACCCTTGGCGGCGGACGGCTTCAGACGGAGGATCTCGTCCAGGGCCGCGCCGTAGTTCTCCACCAGCTTGGTGTCGTCGAAGGACGACTTGCCGATGATGAAGTGCAGGTTCGAGTGCTTGTCGACGCGGAACTCGATCTTGCCGCCCTTGATGTCGTTGACGGCCTTCGCCACGTCCGGCGTCACGGTGCCGGTCTTGGGGTTCGGCATCAGACCACGGGGGCCGAGCACGCGGCCGAGGCGGCCGACCTTGCCCATGAGGTCCGGGGTGGCGACGACGGCGTCGAAGTCCAGCCGGCCCTTCGCCACCTCGTCGATGAGTTCGTCGGAGCCGACGATGTCGGCGCCGGCGGCGGTCGCGGCCTCGGCACGGTCACCGGTCGCGAAGACCAGGACCCGGGCGGTCTTGCCGGTGCCGTGCGGGAGGTTCACGGTGCCGCGGACCATCTGGTCGGCCTTGCGCGGGTCGACACCCAGGCGGAAGGCGACCTCGACGGTGCCGTCGAACTTGGAGGTGGAGGTCTCCTTGGCGAGACGCACGGCCTCGAGCGGGGCGTACAGCTTCTCCCGGTCGATCTTGGCGTCCGCAGCGCGGAGAGACTTGCTGCGCTTGCTCACTACTGCTCCTGTGTGTGTTCTGAGGAGTCGTGGTGTGGGCCGAGCAGGCCCTGCCACGGTCTTTCCTGCGAGGTGAAGGTCAGCCCTCGACCGTGATGCCCATGGAACGGGCGGTGCCGGCGATGATCTTCGACGCGGCGTCCAGGTCGTTGGCGTTCAGGTCGGGCATCTTGGTCGTGGCGATCTCACGGACCTGCGCCTGGGTGATCTTGGCGACCTTGGTCTTGTGCGGCTCGCCGGAGCCCTTCTCGACACCCGCGGCCTTGAGGATCATCTTCGCGGCCGGCGGAGTCTTGGTGATGAAGGTGAAGGAGCGGTCCTCGTAGACCGTGATCTCCACCGGGATCACCCAGCCACGCTGCGACTCGGTGGCCGCGTTGTAGGCCTTGCAGAACTCCATGATGTTGACGCCGTGCTGACCCAGCGCGGGGCCGACCGGCGGAGCCGGGTTGGCCGCGCCGGCCTGGATCTGGAGCTTGATGAGCCCCGTGACCTTCTTCTTCTTGGGAGGCATTGCTCTCTCCGGGTCCTAGTGAGAGTTTTCGGCCGCCGTCCGGTTAATCCGGATGGAGGCATACCGCACAACGATAACGGGTATCCATGTGCGACTAAAAACCGAGCAGGTCAGAGAGGCTTTTGACAGCCCGTCTGACCTGCTCGGAAGCCGTATGTCCAGGGAGGACTAGTTCTTCTGGATCTGGTCGAAGGAGAGCTCCACCGGCGTCTCGCGGCCGAAGATCTCGACGAGGCCCTTGACCTTCTTCGAGTCGGCGTTGATCTCGTTGATCGTCGCCTGCAGCGTCGCGAACGGGCCGTCGGTGACGGTGACCGAGTCGCCGACCTCGAAGTCCAGCACCTGGACCTCGACCTTGCGCTGCGGAGCGGGCTTGCCCTCGGCCTCGGCGGCCTCGCGCGCGGCCTTCTCCTCGGCCTCCGGGGCGAGCATCTTGACGATCTCGTCCAGGGTCAGCGGGTACGGGTCGTAGGCGTTGCCCACGAAGCCGGTGACGCCGGGGGTGTTGCGGACGACGCCCCAGGACTCGTTCGTCAGGTCCATGCGGACCAGGACGTAGCCCGGGAGCTTGTTCTGCTTGATGGTCTTGCGGTCGCCGTTCTTGATCTGGACGACTTCTTCCTGCGGCACCTCGGCCGCGAAGATGTAGTCCTCGACGTTCAGCGAGACGGCGCGCTGCTCCAGGTTGGTCTTCACGCGGTTCTCGTAACCGGCGTACGTGTGGATGACGTACCACTCGCCGGGAAGGAGACGCAGTTCCTCGCGCAGGGCGACGACGGGGTCCACGGGCTCGGCCGGCTCGGTCTCTTCCTCGTCGTCCTCGGCCACGGCCTCGTCGTCGAGGTCCTCGGCCGCTTCCTCGTCCTCGTCCTCGACGTGCACGGCGGCTTCCTCGGCGGGCTCGCCCGCGTCGGCGTCTGCAGCCTCGACCTCGTCCAGCTCCTCGTCCGCGCCCTCGACGATGTCGAGTTCGTCTTCCACGGACTCGTCCGGCTCGACGGCCTCGTTCAGGTTCGGGTCAGACACGTGGCTGCTTCTTCCTGGATACATGGGGGTGGAACACGCGAAAGGGGCGCCGGTCAGGGCGCCCTTCGCTTCCGGCCTCAGCCGAAGACGTACTTCGCGGCGTGATTGAGTCCATAGTCAATCACGGTCACCAGACCGATCATGATGACGACGAAGACGATCACGACGGTCGTGTACGTCGTCAGCTGGTTGCGCGTCGGCCAGACGACCTTGCGGAGCTCCGCGACGATCTGGCGGTAGAAGATGCCGAGGCGCTTCAGCGGGCCCTTCTTGGCGCGCTTGCCACCTTTGCGGGGCTTCTTCTTGGACTCCGACACCTCGTCCTGGGCATCAGGAGTGTCGATGGAGCCCACGGCGTCCGCCATTCATCCTCACCTGTTCCCGGGTCGTGGCCGTGCCGCGCCCGGTCTGAGCCGCACGGCGGTGCATTGCTGTACGTACATGCGCTGCGCACACATCCTGGTGAAGGTGTGTGTAGCAGGGCCGGAGGGACTTGAACCCCCAACCGCCGGTTTTGGAGACCGGTGCTCTACCAATTGAGCTACGACCCTTTGTGACGTCCCCAACGTACCGCATCCGCCCGGGTGCTCGGTGTGCACCCAGTAGGGCGCGGCTGTTGAAGGCCAACGAGCTAGGAGTGTACGTGCTCCGGCGCCGGTCGTCGAACAGAAAGTGCCTGTACGGGGATTGCCGGAGGAAGATCACCCAGGCCGGGGCGGGAATCCGGACGGTTGTTCAGTGCCTGCCCCATCCTGTTCAGTCTGTGAAACCGGTGTGCCGGGCGGGTTTCCGGTCTGAAACGATGGCCCCCATGAGCGCCTCAACCCCTCCCACCGAGCGCCGGGTCTCCGCCCGAGTCGGCGCGATCTCCGAGTCCGCCACCCTCGCCGTGGACGCCAAGGCCAAGGCCCTCAAGGCCGCCGGACGTCCGGTGATCGGCTTCGGCGCGGGTGAACCGGACTTCCCGACCCCGGACTACGTCGTCCAGGCCGCCATCGAGGCCTGCTCGAACCCCAAGTACCACCGCTACACCCCGGCCGGCGGTCTCCCGGAGCTGAAGTCCGCGATCGCCGCGAAGACGCTGCGCGACTCGGGCTACGAGGTGGACGCCTCGCAGATCCTCGTCACCAACGGCGGCAAGCAGGCGATCTACGAGGCCTTCGCCGCGATCCTCGACCCGGGCGACGAGGTCATCGTCCCGGCGCCGTACTGGACGACGTACCCGGAGTCGATCCGTCTCGCGGGCGGTGTCCCCGTGGACGTCGTCGCCGACGAGACGACCGGCTACCGGGTCACCGTCGAGCAGCTGGAGGCGGCCCGCACGGAGAACACGAAGGTCGTCCTCTTCGTCTCGCCGTCGAACCCGACCGGCGCCGTCTACAGCGAGGCCGAGGCCGAGGCGATCGGCCGCTGGGCCGTCGAGCACGGCCTGTGGGTCATGACGGACGAGATCTACGAGCACCTCGTCTACGGCGACGCCAAGTTCACCTCGCTGCCCGCGATCCTCCCGGAGCTGCGCGACAAGTGCATCGTGGTCAACGGCGTCGCCAAGACGTACGCCATGACCGGCTGGCGGGTGGGGTGGATCATCGGCCCGAAGGACGTCGTCAAGGCCGCGACGAACCTCCAGTCGCACGCCACCTCGAACGTCTCGAACGTGGCCCAGGTGGCCGCGCTGGCCGCCGTCTCCGGTGACCTGAAGGCCGTCGCGGAGATGCGCGAGGCGTTCGACCGCCGCCGGAAGACGATCGTGCGCATGCTGAACGAGATCGACGGCGTGCTCTGCCCGGAGCCCGAGGGCGCGTTCTACGCCTACCCGTCGGTCAAGGCGCTGCTCGGCAAGGAGATCCGCGGCAGGCGCCCGCAGGACTCGGTCGAGCTGGCCGCGCTGATCCTGGAGGAGGCCGAGGTCGCGGTCGTCCCGGGCGAGGCCTTCGGGACCCCCGGTTACCTGCGGCTGTCGTACGCCCTGGGTGACGAGGACCTCGTCGAGGGCGTCAGCCGGATCCAGAAGCTGCTGGCGGAGGCCACGGACTGAGTTTCCGTGTCTCCACGCGTGCGTGCGGGCCGTTTCCCCTCCGGGGAGGCGGCCCGCTGCTGTGTGCGAGCAAGACCACTATCGGGGAAAGTGGTACCGGGACGGCGGAAACGTACGGCAGGATTCCCAGATGGAGCGTGTACGTGATGTCTCTGAACTGCCGAAAGCCCATCTGCACCTGCACTTCACCGGGTCGATGCGGCCGACCACCGTCCTGGAGCTGGCCGACAAGTACGGCGTGCGGTTGCCCGACGCCCTCACCGAGGCGCTGACCAGCGGGGAGCCGCCCAAGCTGCGCGCGACGGACGAGCGGGGCTGGTTCCGTTTCCAGCGGCTGTACGACGCGGCGCGGTCGTGTCTGCGGGAGCCCGAGGACATCCAGCGGCTGGTCCGCGAAGCCGCCGAGGAGGACGTCAGGGACGGCTCGGGCTGGCTGGAGATCCAGGTGGACCCGACTTCGTACGCGCCGCGCCTGGGCGGGCTGATCCCGGCCCTTGAGGTCATTCTGGACGCGGTGGAGACGACCTCCCGGGAGACCGGGCTCGGGATGCGGGTCCTGGTGGCCGCGAACCGGATGAAGCACCCCCTGGACGCGCGGACACTGGCCCGCCTCGCCGTGCGGTACGCGGACCAGGGTGTGGTCGGTTTCGGGCTCTCGAACGACGAACGCCGGGGTATGGCACGGGACTTCGACCGGGCCTTCGCCATCGCCCAGGAGGGCGGTCTGCTGTCGGCGCCGCACGGCGGTGAGCTGGCGGGCCCGGCCTCGGTGCGGGACTGCCTGGACGACCTGCACGCGACCCGTATCGGTCACGGCGTCCGCGCGGCGGAGGACCCGCGCCTGCTGAAGCGGCTTGCCGACCGGGGCATCACCTGCGAGGTCTGCCCGGCGTCGAACGTGGCCCTGGGGGTCTACGAGAAGCCCGAGGACGTACCCCTGAGGACCCTCTTCGAGGCGGGTGTCCCCCTCGCGCTCGGCGCCGACGACCCGCTCCTGTTCGGCTCCCGGCTGGCCGCCCAGTACGAGATCGCCCGCCAGTACCACGGCTTCTCGGACCGCGAACTCGCCGAACTGGCCCGGCAGTCGGTGCGCGGCTCGGCCGCCCCGGAGGACATGAAGTCCAAGCTGCTCTCGGGCGTCGACGACTGGCTCAGCGCCCCGGTCGACTGAAGTGCGCGTAGGGCGGATACGGCTTGAAGCAGATCGCTACCTCGGGGCAGCGCGAGCCGTGCGGGTAGGGAAGCAGTTCGCTGCTCAAGGAGGTCACGTACGCCGAGTGCCCCTTGACGACCCGCTTCTCCCGCGGCCCCCAGCCGGCCGCGTGGGCGAAGTGGGCGGCGGCGGTGGCGAGGACGTCACGGTCGCCGATGAGGAAGTACGTACGCGCGTGCGTGCTGTGCCGCAACCGGCCGCGGGCGTACGGCCGTTCCTCCCACGCGCGCGCGTGCCGCTCGGTACGGGCCTCGTCCGTGCGCACGGTGAGCGGGGTGCCGCGTCCCAGCGAGCGCCGCAGTCCGGGCCACTTGGAGGGCCGCAGCCCCGCCTCCTGGTGGGCCACCACCAGGTCGACCAGGTCCCCGCAGCCCTCGTCGGGCGGGACGCCGTCCCGCAGCGGGATGTGGACGATGGTGTGCCGGGAGTGCGCGGCGAACGAGAACAGCCCGGCCAGCCGGCTCAGCCCGTCGTGATCCCCCATGAGCGTCCCGAACGGCGCCGGGTCGCGCAGTGACGTGTGGCGCAGGGGCCGGCCGGGCTGGACGACCCGGTGTTCGTGCGGGCCGGTCCGGGGTCTGAACTCGCGGAGTCTCAGCTTCATTCGGGATGCCTCATGGGGCAAGGCTCGCGGTCAGGCGGGGTCCCCGGCAACGGAGATTCCGCCCAGCAGGGTCCGGGCCAGGCGGGGCGCGAACTCGTCCACGGGCGGACGGGCGCCGGTCTCCGCGGCCTCGTAGGCGAACGCGCGCTGCGCGCAGGCGCCCAGGAGGAGGGACGCGGCCGCGAACGTGTCCGCGTCGGGACGGACCCGGCCGGCGGCCTGTTCGGCGCGCAGGTAGGCGTCCAGGGCCTCGATCGGCTTGTGCGGGCCGGAACCGAGCTGCCGGAGGGTCTCGTCGTGGCGCCGCTTGAGCTGGGTCTCGGCGTACAGGGAGGCCGCGATCGGGAAGCTCTGCTCGTAGAAGAGGGCCGCCCGGCGGGCGATCTCGGTGAGGTTGTCCTCCAGGGAGTGCCGTCCGGGTTCGTCGGCGAGGCCGCGCAGGAGTGGGGTCAGCTGGGGCAGCCGTTCCGCGAGGACGCGGATGAACAGCTCCTCCTTGCTCGCGAAGTACTTGTAGAGCGCGGCTTCGGAGCAGCCCGCGGCCTTGGCGATCTCCTTGGTGGTCGCCTTGGCCAGGCCGACGGTGAGCATCAACGCGTGGGCGGCGTCGAGGATGCGGACCCGGGCGGGCTTCAGGGTTTCCATGACCGGTCCGTTCGGGCTTGACGAATGAGTGAGTGCTTACCCACCCTAGAGGCAGACGAGGGTGAGTGAATACTCACCCACCTTGCCGAGGAGCAGGAGAGTGCCATGAAGCTCACCGTTTTCGGTGCCACCGGGGGCATCGGCCAGGAGATCGTCCGCCAGGCGCTGGCCGCGGGCCACGAAGTCACCGCGGTCGTACGGGATCCGGCGCGGCTGACCGTGCGCGGCGCGGGCCTGGAGGTGGTCCGCGCGGATCTCACCGACCCGGAGGCGGTACGCCCGGCGGTCGCGGGCCGGGACGCGGTCCTGTCCGGGCTGGGTGCGCGCAGCCGCAAGGAGGCGGGCATCGCGAGCCGGCTCACGCGGACGGTGCTGACGGCCATGGAGGCGGAGAGGGTGCGCCGGGTGCTGGTGGTGAGCGCCGGTCCCGTCGGCCCGGACCCGGCGGACGCCGGGCTCCTCGACCGCACCGCGCGCGGGCTGGTCTCCGCCCTCCTGAAGGACGTCTACGACGACCTGCGGGCCATGGAGGCGGCCCTCGCCGCCAGTGCCACGGACTGGACGAGCGTCCGCCCGCCGCGTCTGCAGAACAAGCCGCTGACCGGCACCTACCGCACGGTGGTCGGCGGTTTCCCGGCCAGGGGCCGCTTCATCGGCCGCGCCGACGTCGCCCACGCGATGCTGACGATGACCGGCGATCCCGGGACGGTGAAGCAGGGCGTGGGGCTGGCCTACTGAGGCCGGCCGAGCGGGGTCTACCGGCCGTCGAGGCTGACGCCGACCGTCACCGGTTCGTTGACGAGCGTGATCCCGAAGGTGGCGTGGACACCGGCGACGACCTCGCGCGCGAGGCCGAGCAGGTCCTCGGTGGTCGCCTCGCCGCGGTTGGTGAGGGCGAGGGTGTGCTTGGTGGAGATACGGGCGGGTCCGCTGCCGTATCCCTTGGTGAAGCCCGCCTTGTCGATCAGCCAGGCGGCGGAGGTCTTGGTGTGCCCCTCCCCCGACGGGTACGCGGGCGGCTCCGCGCCCTCTCCGAGACGCTCCTTCACGCGCGCGTGGAACGCGGTGAACTGCTCGTCCGTGAGGATCGGGTTGGTGAAGAAGGAACCCGCCGACCAGGTGTCGTGGTCCTCGGGGTCCAGGACCATGCCCTTGCCCGCGCGCAGCGCGAGGACGGTCTCACGCGCGCGTGCGAGCGGCACGCGGTCGCCGGGCTCGACGCCGAGGACGCGGGCCGTCTCGGCGTACTTGACCGGCGCCGACAGCCCGTCCGCGTCCTCCAGCCGGAACCGGACGCGCAGCACGACATAGCGCTCGGGGTCGGCCTTGAAGCGGCTGTGCCGGTACGAGAAGGCGCACTCCTCGTTCGTGAGGGTGACCGTCTCCCGGGCCACGCGGTCGTAGGCGACGACCTCGGTGATGGTGGCGGAGACCTCCTGGCCGTACGCCCCCACGTTCTGGATCGGGGTGGCGCCCGCCGACCCGGGGATACCGGCGAGGCACTCGACCCCGGCGAGCCCGGCCTCGACGGTCCGCGCGACGGCGTCGGTCCACACCTCGCCGGCCGCCAGCTCCAGCCGCGTGCCGTCGAGCACGAACCCGCGGGTGGCGATCCGCAGGGCGATGCCCTCGAAGCCCTTGTCCCCGATGACCAGGTTCGACCCGCCTCCGATGACCAGCAACGGCGTCCCGGAGTCATCGGCCTCGCGCACGACGTCGATCACCTCGGCGTCGGTGGCCGCGGTGATCAACCGGGTCGCGGGACCGCCCAACCGGAAGGTGGTCAGGGGGGCGAGGGGAGCATCGTGGAGTTCCTGCACGCGCCCAAGACTACGAGACGGCACTGACAACACCGGGATGGCGGGGTGCGGGCTCCGCTTCCGGGGCGGCGGGCTCGACGCGTGCCGAGGAGGGCGGACGTTCCGCAGCGCGGGCGCACGCGTGGAGCCGCACCGGCGAAGCCGCGCACGCGAGAAGCCCCGCCGATGTCGGCGGGGCCCCACGCGTGCGCGTGCCGGGGTGTCCGGCTCAGCGACCGGCGTTCTCCAGCACCGGGCCGGAGTCCGCGGACCCGGCCGCCGCGTCGGACTCCGAGGACGCCACCGCCGCGAGCTGTGCCGACCGGCGTCGCGTCGGGATGAACAGGGTCGCGACTCCGGCGAGGGCGACCACCGCGGCGCCGGTGACCAGGGCGGGCTTCAGACCGTCGACGAAGGTCTGTGCGGTCTGGTAGCCGCCCTGGGAGGAGAAGATCGACGCCATGACGGCGATGCCGAGCGCGCCGCCGACCTCGCGGAGCGCGTTGTTGGCACCGGAGGCGATGCCCTGCTCCTGGGGACGGACGCTGGACATGACCAGGTTGGAGGCCGGTGCGAAGAACAGGGCCATGCCGATGCCGCTGAGGATCAGGCCGGGCAGCTGGGCGCCGTAGGAGACGTCGGTGGTGACCACGTAGGACATGTAGCCGAGGCCGGCCGCCTGGAGGAAGAGGCCCGCGGCGACGACCGGACGGCCGCCGATGCGGTCGGAGAGGATGCCGGCGACGGGGGCGACGAGCATGGGCATGCCGGTCCAGGGGAGCATCCGCAGGCCCGCCTCGGTGGGCGAGTAGCCGAGGACGCCCTGCATGTACTGGCTGAGCAGGAAGATCGACCCGAACATCCCGAGGAACATCAGCAGGCTCGCCGCGTTGATCCCGGAGAAGGCGCGGGAGCGGAACAGCCGCATCGGGAGCATGGGGTTCTTGGCGTTGACGCTGTAGATGACGAACCCGGCGAAGAGCGCGCTCCCGGCGAACAGTCCGGTGAGGACGAGCGAGCTGGTCCAGCCGTCGGCCGGCCCGCGGACCAGGCCGTAGACGATGCCGAAGAGGCCGCTGCTGGCGAGGAGGGTGCCGGGGAGGTCGAGCGGGGCGCCGGTGCCGTGGGACTCGGAGAGACGCAGGCGGGCGAGCGGGAGCAGGGCCAGTCCGAGGGGGACGTTCAGCCAGAAGATCCAGTGCCAGGAGATGTGCTCGGTGAGGCTGCCGCCGATGAGGGGTCCCGAGGCGACGGCGAGTCCGTTCACCGCGCCCCATATGCCGTACGCCATACCGCGCTTGGCGGCGGGCACGGCCGCCGTCAGCAGGGTCAGTGTCAGCGGCATCATGATCGCCGCGCCGACGCCCTGGACCGCGCGGGCCGCGATGAGGGACTCGATGCCGGGCGCCATGGCCGCGGCGGCGGAGGCGCCGGTGAAGACGGTGATGCCGATGAGGAAGAGCCGGCGGCGGCCGAACCGGTCGCCGAGCGCCGCGCCGAACATCAGCAGGACGGCGAAGGTGAGCGTGTAGGCGCTCACGGTCCACTCCAGGTCACCGAGCGCGCCCCCGAGGTCCTTGCGGATGGACGGCAGTGCGGTGGTGACGACGAGGTTGTCGAGGGCCGCCATGAAGCCGGCGACGCTGGTGATGACGAGGGCCCAGACCATGCCCCCGCGCGGTGCGGTCTGTTCTGACATCGCTCCCCCAGTGGGTGATCGCTACTGGTGATTAGTTATTGATGACTAACTTTTGCGCTCATGAAAAAGCGCGGAATCCGCCTGTTGCCCGTCGCTACGACTTCTCCAGCCGACCGGTGACACGGGCCTCCGGGTACAGCCCCTCCCAGACCCGGTGCTTCGCCGGAAACCCCATGGCCGTAAGGGTGTTGATCAGCATTCCGTACGCCAGGAAGGTCGTGGTCCGGTCCACATCCGCCCCCAGGGGCACATGCACGATGTCCCAGAGCCGCATCCAGCCCTTCCGCACGGCCTCGCCGAACTCGTGGTCGCCCTCCGCCTCGGCGGCGGACACCGTGATGTACGTCTGCATCTGCATCTGGAGCTTCTCGGGGTGCTCCGTGATGAGTCGCACATAACCGTCGGCCATGGCACGCAGGGCCTCGTCGCCCTCCAGCCCGTCGGCCGCCTTCTCGACGACCTCGCACACGTCCTCGACACACCTGATCGAGGCCGCCGCGAAGATCGCCTTCTTGCCCGGGAAGAGCCGGAAGAGATAGGGCTGCGAGACCCCGACCCGCTTGGCGATCGCCTCGGTGGAGGTGCCGTAGTACCCCCGCTGCGCGAACTCGGCGATCGCCGCGCGGATGACGCTCTCGCGCCTCTCTTCTGCGCTCATCCTGACCATGCGAGAAAGTTAGTACTCAATCACTAACTAAGTCAAGAGGGGGCGTGGGCCGGGATGAACGGGTGGGCGGGCGCGCGAGCCGAGGGGGTCCGGATGGACGGGTAAGGGGCGCCCTTCATTGCGGACGCCCCTTACCCCGGCACATCGACCGGCGGTCGACCGGTCACGCCAGTCGTACGACCGCCCGTGACATGCCCAGCACCTTCTGTCCGGCGCTCATCGCCACCAGGTCCACGCGGACCGTGTTGTCGTCGAGCTTGGCGGCGACCTTGGCGCTGACCTCGACCGTCGCCCCCTTGTCGTCGTTCGGGACGACGACGGGCTTGGTGAAGCGGACGCCGTACTCGACGACCGCGCCCGGGTCGCCGGTCCAGTCGGTGACCACGCGGACCGCCTCGGCCATGGTGAACATGCCGTGCGCGATGACGTCCGGGAGCCCGACCTCCTTGGCGAACTTCTCGTTCCAGTGGATCGGGTTGAAGTCCCCGGACGCGCCCGCGTACTGGACGAGGACGGCGCGGGTCACGGGGAAGGCCTGGGCCGGCAGTTCGGTGCCGACCTCGACGTCGTCGTACGCGATCTTCGCCGTCATGTCAGTTCTCCTCCGCCGCGCGGGCCACGAGCTTGGTCCAGGCGGTCACGACGTGCTCGCCCGCCTCGTCGTGGACCTCGCCGCGGATGTCCAGGATGTCGTTGCCCGCCATCGACTTGATCGCCTCGATCGTGGAGGTGACCGTGAGCCGGTCGCCGGCGCGCACGGGGCGGACGTAGACGAACTTCTGGTCGCCGTGCACGACGCGGCTGTAGTCGAGGCCGAGCTGCGGGTCCTGGACGACCTGTCCGGCGGCCTTGAACGTGATGGAGAAGACAAAGGTCGGCGGCGCGATCACATCGGGGTGACCGAGCGCCTTGGCGGCCTCCTGGTCCGTGTAGGCGGGGTTGGTGTCACCCACCGCCTCCGCGAACTCACGGATCTTCTCCCGGCCCACCTCGTACGGGTCGGTGGGCGGGTAGGTTCGCCCCACGAAGGACTGGTCGAGCGCCATGGCCCGGTACCTCCTGATGTTCCTGCTGCCGTGTGGCCTGCTGTCGCGGCCTGCTGTGTGGAGAACGACGCGAGGCCGCCCCCGGACTTCGGGGACGGCCTCGCGTACGAGCCTGATTCTTAACGCGTTTCGCGGTGCGCGGTGTGCGCGTTGCAACGCGGGCAGTGCTTCTTCATCTCCAGTCGGTCCGGGTTGTTACGCCGGTTCTTCTTGGTGATGTAGTTCCGCTCCTTGCACTCCACGCAGGCCAGCGTGATCTTCGGGCGGACGTCGGTGGCAGCCACAGGAGTGCTCCTTGACGAACGGATGGGACTATGAACGCATAACAGAGTAGCCGATCGAAGGACCGACCCCGCAATCGGCTACTGTCAGTAGCGGTGACCGGACTTGAACCGGTGACACAGCGATTATGAGCCGCTTGCTCTACCGACTGAGCTACACCGCTGTGATGCGATCAGCTCCCGTCTTGCGACGAGAACCTTTCACACCAGAGCCCCAATGCGGAATCGAACCGCAGACCTTCTCCTTACCATGGAGACGCTCTACCGACTGAGCTATTGGGGCGAGCGATGAAGACATTACACGCTCGGCGACCGATCGCCCAAATCCGTTTCGCGGCCCCGCTCCAGCCGCTTCCACGGCCCTCCCAGCGGCCTCGGAAGCCCCTCCCGTACGGGGGACCACACCGGTACGACTATTGCGCTCCTCCCGGCCGTGAGCGGATCACCGCCCTAGGCTCGACTCACTCTGCGTGATCTTGCGCCCCTTTGCGCAGCCCCGAGCCCCGCAGCCCCGAGCCCCTGGAGCGCGATGCCCGACAGCCAGCCCCAGCCGCCCCACTCGTCGTCGGGTTCCTCAGGTGCGTCGGGACCGGCCGACCCGGCCGCGCTCCTGCTCTGCGGGGCCCGCCTGACCGACGGCAGGACCGTGGACGTACGGCTGGGCGGCGGGCGCATCGAGGCGGTCGGCACGGCCGGCAGCCTGGCGACGGACGCCACACGCGCGTGCGGCGCGCGCGTCGACCTCAGCGGCTATCTCCTCCTCCCGGCCCCCGCCGAACCGCACACGCACAGTGACACCGCCCTGTCGGCCGAGCACGGCGGACCGGTCTCCTACGACCCCGAGGACGTCCAGCGCCGCGCCACGGAGGCCGCGCTGCTGCAACTCGGCCACGGGGCCACGGCGCAGCGGGCACACGTGCGCGTGGGGGACGTCCAGGGGCTGAGCGCGCTGGCCGCCGTCCTCCAGGCGCGACGGGCGCTGCGCGGGCTGGCGGAGCTGACGACGGTGGCGATGCCCCGGCTGCTCACCGGGGTGGCGGGGGCGGACGGGCTCGCGATGCTGCGGGACGCGCTGAAAATGGGTGCCTCCGTAGTGGGCGGTTGTCCAGATCTGGACCCCGATCCGACCGGGTACGTGGAAGCGGTCCTGGAGGTCGCGTCCGAGCACGGCTGCCCGGTCGACCTGCACACGGACGCGGCCGACCCGACCCGACTGGCCCGGCTGGCGGCGGTCGCGGGCGGAATGCGCCCCGGGGTCACACTCGGCCCGTGCGGCGGCCTGGGGCGCCTCCCCGCGGACACGGTCACCCGGATCGCGGACCAACTCGCCGCCGCCGACGTGACGGTGGTGTGCCTGCCGCAGGGCGGCTGCGGCGGCGTCGACCGCCGGGGCACGGCTCCCGTACGGCTGCTGCGCACGGCCGGCGTCCAGGTCGCGGCGGGCAGCGGCGCCCTGCGTGACGTGTCCAACCCGGTGGGCCGCGGCGACCCGTTGGAGGCCGCCTACCTGCTGGCCTCGCGGCACGGGATGCGGCCCGAGGACGCCTACGACACGGTGAGTTCGGCGGCACGCGCGGCGCTCGGCCTCCCGGAGGTGCGGGTCGAGGCGGGGTTTCCGGCCGAGCTGCTCGCGGTGCGCGGCGACCGGCTGGCGGGCGCGCTGTCCCTGGCGTACAGCCGGATCGTGGTGCACCGGGGGCGCGTGGTGGCACGGACGAGTGCGGTGCGGGAGTACTGCAACACGGCGGCGGGCTCGGAGTTGGGGCTGCCCCGGCAGGGACGGGGCGAGCTGTCGTGAGCCGCCGCCGCTGCGCCGGGGCGTACGCCTGAGGCGCCCGGACCCTGCTCCGCGCGCCCGGCGCGTCCGGCTCGGGTGTGCGCCGCTGGGGCGCGGCTGAAGTCGTGCGGCGCGTGCGGTCGTCCGGGCGTACGGTCGAAGGCATGCGCATTGTCATCGCTGGAGGTCATGGTCAGATCGCGCTGCGGCTGGAGCGCCTGCTCGCCGCGCGCGGTGACGAGGTCGCGGGCATCATCCGCAACGCAGGACAGGGCGACGATCTGCGGGCGGCCGGCGCCGAACCGCTCGTGCTCGACCTGGAGTCGGCCCCGGTCGAGGAGGTCGCGGCGCGGCTGCGGGGCGCGGACGCGGCGGTCTTCGCGGCGGGCGCGGGCCCGGGCAGCGGCACGGGCCGCAAGGACACGGTGGACCGGGGTTCGGCGGTGCTGTTCGCCGACGCGGCGGTCCTGGCGGGCGTACGGCGTCATGTCGTCGTGTCCTCGATGGGCGCGGATCCGGCGCACTCCGGGGACGACGTCTTCGACGTGTACCTGCGGGCCAAGGGCGAGGCCGACGCCCATGTGCGCGGCCTGGACGCACTGGACTGGACGATTCTGCGGCCCGGTGCGCTCACGAACGACGCCGGCACCGGGCTGGTCCGGCTGGAGGCCCGCACCGGGCGCGGCTCGATCCCCCGGGACGATGTGGCCGCCGTACTCGCGGAGTTGGTGGAGACGCCCGCCACGGCCGGGCTGACGCTGGAGCTGATCGGCGGGTCCGCGCCGGTATCGGTGGCGGTCAAGTCGGTGGCCGGGAACTGACGGGCCGTAGAGGCGAGGCGCCGGTGTTTCCCGGCGTCCAGCCGGGGTTTTCCGGCGTCTAGAAGAGCGGCATCTGGCCGGGGAACTCCGGGACCACGTAGCCGTCCAACGCGGGCTGTGCCGCCCCGAGTTCCGCCTGGCGGCGGGACCCGGGGCAGGACACGAGGTCGCCGGTCTCCCGGGCGCCGGGTGGGTCGTGGCGCGCGAACCGTCCGGCCACGACGGCGATTTCACGACGGCACTCGGGGCAGCTTCTGCGGCGTGACGACATGGGATCAGTCTGCCCCGCCGCAGGCCGGACCGGCTGTCGAGGCTCGCTCGGGCGTGCTCAGCTGTGGGCGACGGTGAGGCCGTAGAAGGCGACGCGGGCGCCCTTGGTGGTGCTGCTGGAGGACGACTGGTTGTACGAACCGGCCTTGAAGTACTGCTTGTAGGCGTTGAAGGACGACGGGATGGAGTAGTGCGTGGTGCTCCCGTTGACCGTCAGGTTGATGGTGTTCCCGCCCGAGACGCCGATCGTGTAGCTCCATGTCTTGCCGACCGGCACGTTGCCCACGGTGTGCAGGGTCTGGCCGCCGGAGGGCGAGTTCTCGGTGCCGAGGACGATGTCGCCGCTGGAGCGGTAGTACAGCTCCAGCAGCGGCTTGGTGGAGCTGCCGCCGGTGCCGAGGTGGATCTGGCCGACGCAGACGTTCGACGTGACGGAGACGACCCTCAGCGTCGCCTTCATCGTGTGGGTGCCGCTGAGCGACCAGTCGGCGGCGCTGCCGCTGCGGTTCATCTCGCGCAGTTCGGAACGGGCGTAGTTCGAGTTGGGGGTGGTGACGCCCTTCTCAGGCGCCCAGAAGGTCATCGCTCCGTCGCGGGTGTCCGTGTAGAAGTACGAGTCCTGGAAGCCGTTGGCCCCTTGGAGCCGGGACGAGGAGATCGTCGTGGGCGAGCCGGGGGAACCGACCGGCTCCTGGAGCTGCCAGACCGACAGGTCGAAGTTGCCGCCGGGGGCGACGGAGGGGTCCGCCTGCGGGGAGGCGGCAATTCCGGTACTGCCCGACGCGGCGGGGGCCGTGAGAGCGAGGCCGCCGGTGACGGCGACGACGGTGGCCAGGGAGGTGAGCAGCGTACGCATGCGCATGGGGGGTGCCTTCCTGTCTGCTCTGTTGACTCGGTTGGCGGATCACTTGTTCATGTATGTAAACTTTGTGTTTCAACATGAACGCGGTGCCGCGACAGTAGGGCCGTGGCACGAGCACGTCAAGGTTGGTGGCAGCGGGGGTGAGCGCTGCGGAACGCCCGAGGCGTGACCCCGGGAACGACGAAAGGGTCTGTGATCAGCATTGCTGCTGATCACAGACCCTTTCGGTCGTGTGGCGGCGCCAGGATTCGAACCTGGGAAGGCGAAGCCGGCAGATTTACAGTCTGCTCCCTTTGGCCGCTCGGGCACACCGCCGGGGTTGAAGCCCCTCGCACCGCTTTTCGGCGGTGCTCCGTGGCAACGACGTAAACGATACCCGATGCACAGGGGTGCTTCGCCACCCGATTGACCGGCGCTCGGAGGGGAGGGGGTGGCTAGGCTTATGCGGATGCGGCCCAGGGCCCACACGGGCTCGGCGGCTGCCCCCACGCACGCCGATACGCAGTGACACATATCGATACGCATCGATACGCACCCCGATACAAGGAGCCACAGGACATGGCCGACTCCAGTTTCGACATCGTCTCGAAGGTCGAGCGGCAGGAGGTCGACAACGCCCTCAACCAGGCCGCCAAGGAGATCTCCCAGCGCTACGACTTCAAGGGCGTGGGTGCCTCGATCTCGTGGAACGCGGAGAAGATCCTCATGGAGGCGAACTCCGAGGAGCGGGTCAAGGCGATCCTCGACGTCTTCCAGTCCAAGCTGATCAAGCGCGGCATCTCGCTGAAGGCGTTGGACGCCGGTGAGCCGCAGCTCTCCGGCAAGGAGTACAAGATCTTCGCGTCGATCGAGGAGGGCATCTCCCAGGAGAACGCGAAGAAGGTGGCGAAGATCATTCGCGACGAGGGTCCCAAGGGCGTGAAGGCCCAGGTGCAGGGCGACGAACTGCGGGTCAGTTCCAAGAGCCGCGACGACCTCCAGGCCGTGCAGGCCCTGCTCAAGGGCAAGGACTTCGACTTCGCCCTGCAGTTCGTGAACTACCGGTAGGACCAGGCTTCCTGCGCCCACTGTGCGGAGCGGGTGCGGGGATACGCGGGTACGGGATACGCGGAAGGGTGGGCGCCATCGGTGCCCACCCTTCCGTCTGCCCGCTCCGCGCCTTTGGCGATGCGGGCGGGTCTGCCACGCCCTCACCCGGCGTCCGCGACAGGGTCCGCAGGGCAGGCGCTAGTTGCGCGAGTTGCCGAACAGGATGCGGTAGACGATCAGGAGGACGAGGGCGCCGCCTATCGCCGAGGCCCAGGTGGCGCCGTCGTAGAAGTTCTTCGCGACCGGGTGGTCCAGCCAACGGGCCGATATCCAGCCGCCGATGAACGCGCCCGCGACGCCGATGATCGTCGTGCCGACGAAGCCGCCCGGGTCGCGTCCTGGCAGCAGGAATTTGGCGATGGCTCCGGCCAACAGTCCCAGGATGATCCAGCTGATGATGCCCATGCCGTGAACCTGCCCTCTCCCGCTGTGCTTGCACTGGTCCGGAGCTGTGAATTCCGTCCGTCCAGGCTGTGTTCGTCGATCCGTGCGCACGGCCTGTCGCAGCAATGTTCGACCGTGCTGATGAACAGGACGTCACGCGTGCGTGTGGTGGTTGCAGCCGTCTCCGGCCCGCGGCGGCTCCTCAGGACGCCGGTGCCGTCGTGCGTATGCGGAGGTCGGGCCACGGTGTCGGTTCGGGGGCGTCGTCGAGGTCCGCGTACCAGCCCGTGCCGTCGAGCCAGGACCGCAGCCAGTCGGCGAGGCTGGGCGCGTCGACGTACCACGCGTGGTCGGCCTCATCGGCGTTCGGCTCGTAGAGCAGGACCGTGGCCTGCGGGGAGCGGCAGTCCACACACGCGTACATCGCGCAGCCCCAGTGGGATATCGGCAGGACGCCCTCGGGCCACGGCCAGTCGGGGTCCTTGTCACCGCTCGCGCGGTTGGCGAGGTACTGGGTGACGGCGGCGGGCTCGCCGGCCGGCGGGTTGCCGAGCAGGGGCAACAGGCCGTACTCGGGGCCGAATCCGCCGTCTCCTATGCGTGTGTAGAGCGCGGCGAGCAGCGGGGGCAGGCGGAAGCCCAGGGCGGCCTCGGCGCGGGTCACCGTGGCCTCGTCCACGGGCGCGGGGAGTGAAGTCCATCCCAACGGGCGGGTGTTGCGGGCCTCGGCGGCCACCCGGGTCAGCAGTTGCTGCTCGTTCTCGGTCATGGGTTCATGGTGCCGCGCGCCACTGACAGTCGGGCCGGGCTGTGGACAACGCGGTGGTTGTGGAAAACGTGCCGGTTCTGGACCTCGGCGGGCGGGGCGTGCGGCGCGGTGTGGGGCGGGGCTGTGCGCCCGGCACGGGGCGGGTTGGGGCTGGTACGGCGCGGTGTGGGCTTGTGCGGCGCGGTGACGTGCGGTCGTCACGTCAGGCGGACGTCGACGTGCCGGTCGGCGAGCAGGGTGAGGATGTCGTCGAACGTCGGTGGGTGCGGAGGGGCGCCGAGGGAGGCGCGGGCGACGGCGGCGTCGTGCCAGACGAGAGTGAGGGGCGGGGCGGCTCCCCAGGTGCCGCGCAGGCAGTCGTCCAGGGTGTCCGGGTCCCGGCCGAAGTATCCGGCGGGGCCGTTGACCGCCTCGCCCAGGGCGCAGAAGAAACCGGGCGGGTCGGTGATGTGGCTGCCGTCGAGGTGGTAGGTGGTGCCCGGCGGGCGGTCCGGGGACGCGTGGGAGTGGTTCGCCAGGGCCGTGCCGAGCCAGAAACGGCGGGCCGTGGCGTCGCAACCGGCCCAGCGGTTCGGTTCGGAGGGGCGGCCCTCGCCCCAGAGGTCCCACACCTCCCGGGCTGCGAGCGGTGGCCGTTCCGACCACGGGTCGAGGGTGAGGTCGACCAGGCCCGGCCCGCGCGCGGACGGGATCCAGGCCCGTAACTCGCCCTCGGCGGCGGCCTGTACGGGCCGGCCGGACGAGTCGACGCGGACCACCTTGACGTGGCCCAGGTCCTCTTCCCCGCCGTCGAGCGCCGCCCGCAGCGCGCCGCGCGGGGAGCAGCCCAACAGGTGGAGCGGGGGCTCCAGTTGTTCGGGGCGGTCCTCCTGGATGTGGGCCAAGTCCCGGCATCTTCCCAAGGGTTCGCCGTTTGCACCCCGTAACCGATACCCCGGGGAAAGGTGCGGGCGCTGCGGATGGTCGCGGGGATTGCCGCCGGACTGGCTGGCCTCGACGGTGACATCCCTCAGCGACAGGTCACGCGCGCACGGGCGCTCGCCCACGACACGCACGTCCTCCAGCCGCCACTCGCCCACTCCCCCGCCGCTCTTGTCGAGGGTCTCCAGGGTGAGTGGGCCGAGCGGGGCCGAACCGTCGGCACGCGCGCGTGCGAGGGCCGCTCGCAGGGCGCCCTCGGGTGTGCAGCCGAGGAGTTCGTACGTCTCCCGCACGGGTGGGCGAGTCGGCGAAGAGGTCGTCGGCGTCCTGGCACAGGGCCCAGGGCTGCTCGTAGCCATGCTCGCCGGTGGTCCCGGCTCCTTCGTCGTACGACAGCAGTACGTACTTCGGCGCCCCCACCGATGCCCGCCGTCAGCGGGTGGCGAACGGCTGGTCCGTGGACACGATTTCGCGGCCCAGGGGGAACAGCGAGACGGGGATCAGCTTGAAGTTGGCGATGCCGAACGGGATGCCGATGATCGTGATGCACATGGCGATGCCGGTGACGATGTGCGCGAGGGCCAGCCACCAGCCCGCGAGGACAAGCCACAGCACATTGCCGACGCAGGAGGGCGCGCCCGCGTCCTGGCGCTCGACCGTCGTGTACCCGAAGGGCCACAGGGCGTAGACGCCGATGCGGAAGGCGGCGATCCCGAAGGGGATGCCGATGATGGTGATGCACAGCAGGGCGCCTGCGAGCAGGTACCCGAGGAACAGCCAGAAGCCGCTCAGGACGAGCCAAATGACGTTCAGGATGGTTTTCACTGAGGGCGACCTGCCATCTTCTCGAGCCGGGCGATGCGCTCCGCCATCGGCGGGTGTGTCGAGAACATCTTGGAGAGTCCCTGGCCCGGGCGGAAGGGGTTCGCGATCATCATGTGGCTCGCGGTCTCGATGCGGGGCTCCGGGGGCAGCGGGAGCTGTTTGGTGCCCGCGTCGAGCTTGCGCAGGGCGCTCGCGAGGGCGAGGGGGTCTCCGGTGAGCTGGGCGCCCGAGGCGTCGGCCTCGTACTCCCTGGAACGGCTGATGGCCAGTTGGATGAGTGTGGCCGCGAGGGGCCCCAGGATCATGATCATCAGCATGCCCAGGATGCCGGGGCCGTCGTCGTCGTTCGAGCGGCCGATCGGGATCAGCCAGGCGAAGTTGACCAGGAACATGATCACCGAGGCGAGTGCGCCGGCGACCGACGAGATCAGGATGTCCCGGTTGTAGACGTGGCTCAGCTCGTGGCCGATGACTCCGCGCAGTTCGCGCTCGTCCAGGATGCGCAGGATGCCTTCGGTACAGCACACCGCGGCGTTGCGCGGATTGCGGCCCGTGGCGAAGGCGTTCGGTGCCTCCGTGGGCGAGATGTACAGGCGGGGCATGGGCTGGCGGGCCTGGGTGGAGAGGTCGCGGACCATCCGGTACAGGGCCGGGGCCTCGAACTCGCTCACCGGGCGGGCGCGCATCGCGCGTAGCGCCAGTTTGTCGCTGTTCCAGTACGCGTACGCGTTGGTGCCCAGCGCGATCACGACCGCTACGACGAGGCCCGTGCGGCCGAAGAAGCTGCCGATGACGATGATGAGTGCCGACAGTCCCCCGAGGAGAACTGCGGTCCTGAGCCCGTTGTGCCGGCGGTGCACGGTACGCCCTCCAAATCGTGCAGCAGGGGAACCCTTTGCTTGCTTGATCTCTGATGCCACTGGTGTCGTGGTGCACGTCCAGTGGACCCTTCCGCACTGGTCAACGCCAGGCGAGGGCCACTAGTTCCCTTGTGCGTGCGGCGCCGGGCGTGGGCCGTCCGGGTGAGGACGGTGGTATGTGCCGGTGGCTCAGAAGAGCCCGGTGCCGGCGAAGCGGAGCACCAGCTGGGGTGCTCCGGAGAGGGCGATCCCGAGGGCGCCGGTGAGGGCGATCGCGGCGGTGAGGGGTGCGGGGACGCGGTACTTGGTGTGTTCGCCCTCGGGGGCGCGGAACAGCAGGGCCGTCCACTGGAGGTAGTAGAAGAGCGCGATCACCACGTTGACGGCCATCACGACCGCGAGCCAGCCCAGGCCCGCGTCGACGGCCGCCGAAAAGACGGTCACCTTCGCGAAGAGCCCGATGATCCCCGGCGGCAGTCCGGCGAGGCACAGCAGGAAGAACGCCAGGAGCAGGGCGGCCAGCGGGTTCGACGCGTACAGGCCGCGGTAGTCGCTGATCCGGTTGAGCGCCCTGCTCCGGCCGACCAGTGCGGCCACCGCGAAGGCACCGAGGTTCACGGCGGCGTACATGAGGGCGTAGGCGACGGTGGAGCCGATCGACTTCTGGGCGTCCTTGGAGTACGCGGCGGCGGCGATCGGCACCAGGAGGTAGCCGGCCTGGCCGACGGACGACCAGGCGAGCAGCCGTACCGCGCTGTACGCGCGCGTGGCCTGTTGGCGCAGGGCGCCCAGGTTGCCGACCGTCATGGTGAGGGCGGCCAGGGCGGCGAGTGCCGGGCCCCACACGTGGGCGTAGGACGGGAAGGCGACGACGGTGACGAGGATCAGGCCGGAGAAGCCGACCGCCTTGCCGACGACCGACAAGTAGGCGGCGATCGGGAGGGGTGCTCCTACGTAGGTGTCGGGTACCCAGAAGTGGAAGGGGACGGCGGCCGTCTTGAAGGCGAAGCCGACGAGGGTGAGGACGACGCCGGTCTGGGCGAGGGTGTGGAACTGGCCGTCGACGTGCTGGATCCGGTCGGCGATCCGTGTGAGGTACAGGGTGCCTGTGGTGGCGTACACGAAGCTGACGCCCATCAGGCTGACCGCGGTCGCGGTGACCGAGGACAGGAAGAACTTGAGGGCCGCCTCGGCGGATTTCCTGTCGCCGTGGCGGATGCCGACGAGGGCGAAGGCCGGCAGGGAGGCGACCTCCAGGGCGACGATCAGGGTCGCGAGGTCACGGGAGGCGGGCAGCAGGACGGCGCCCGCCGCCGAGGACAGCAGCAGGAACCAGTACTCCCCCTCAGGGAGTCCCTTGTCGGCGTCCTTCAGGGTGGTGATCGACAGAAGGGCCGCCAGGAGGGCGCCGCCGAGGACGAGGACCTGGATGACCAGGGTGAAGCGGTCCGCCGTGTAGCTGCAGGCCGTCGCGTCACCGGTGAGGCAGAAGGTGGCGCGGTCGCCGTCCAGGAGGGGCAGCAGCATCAGGGCGGAGGCGGCCAGGCCCGCGACCGACACCCAGCCCAGGAGCGCTTTTCTCGCCTCATGGAGGAACAGGTCGGCGACGAGGACCACCAGGCCGACGACCGCCGTGAGGGTGGGCGGTGCGATCGCGAGCCAGTCGACGGACTGGACCATCGACTCCGCGAGAGGCTGGGCCAGGGCGCTCATCGGGTGCCTCCTGAGAGCAGCTGCTGCACGGCCGGGTCGGTCAGGCCGAGGAGTGCCTTCGGCCACAGGCCGGCGGCGACGGTGAGGACGACGAGCGGGGTCCACGCGGCGAACTCGTACGTCTGGACGTCGGCGAGCTTCGGGGCCTCCTGCGCCACGGCGCCCATGCAGACGCGGCGGACCACGGCGAGCATGTACGCGGCCGTCAGGAGGGTGCCGAAGGCCGCGATCGCCATGAAGGTGAGGAACGCGGGGCGGCTCAGGCCGGCGGCGGGCTCGAACGCGCCGAACAGGGCCAGCATCTCGCCCCAGAATCCGGCGAGTCCGGGCAGTCCGAGCGAGGCGACGGCGGCGAACGCGAGCAGGCCGCCGAGGCGCGGGGCCTTGCCGTAGAGGGCCGCGCCGGTCTCCTCCGCGAGGGTGTCGAGGTCGGTGGTGCCGGTGCGGTCCTTGAGGGCACCGACGAGGAAGAACAGCAGGCCGGTGATGAGGCCGTGGGCGATGTTGGCGAACAGCGCGCCGTTCACGCCGGTCGGCGTCATCGTCGAGATGCCGAGCAGGACGAAGCCCATGTGGCCGACGGAGGAGTACGCGATGAGGCGCTTGAGGTCGCCCTTCGCGCCCCGTTTCGCTAGGGCGAGGCAGGCCAGGGAGCCGTAGACGATGCCGACCACGGCGAAGGCGGCGAGGTACGGCGCGAAGGTGTGCATGCCGTCGGGGGCGACCGGCAGCAGGATGCGGACGAACCCGTACGTGCCCATCTTCAGCAGCACACCGGCCAGCAGGACCGAGCCGACGGTCGGGGCGGCGGTGTGGGCGTCGGGCAGCCAGCTGTGCAGCGGCCACATCGGCGTCTTGACCGCGAGCCCGATCCCGATCGCCAGAACGGCGATGACCTGCACGGATGTGGTCAGCGACCGGCCGTTGTCAGTGGCGAGTGCCACCATGTCGAATGTGCCCGCTTTGATCCCGATCAGGAGCAGGCCGAGCAGCATGACGACGGACCCGAGCAGCGTGAAGAGAATGAACTTCCAGGCGGCCTGGGTCCGCCCGGCACCGCCCCAGCGGGCGATGAGGAAGTACATCGGGATCAGGACGGTCTCGAAGGCGAGGAAGAAGAGGATCAGGTCGAGGACGGCGAAGGTGGCGAGGGTGCCGGACTCCAGGACGAGGATCAGGGCGACGAACGCCTTCGGCGACGGTCCCGCGGGCATCTTGAAGTAGGAGTAGAGCGCGCACAGGAAGGTCAGCAGCGCGGTCAGGACCAGGAGGGGGAGGGAGATGCCGTCGATGCCGAGGTGGATGCGCACGTCGAGTGCGGGGATCCAGCTGATGTCGGTCGTGGCCTGCATCCTCGACGGATGGTCGTGGTCGAAGCCGAGCGCGAGGACGATCGCGGCGATGAGGATCACGCCGGTCACGGTGACACCGTGCCGCAGTACGGCCTGCTCGGGCGACTTCCCCTTCAGCCCGGGCGGGGCGGGCAGCAGGGCCGCGACGGCCCCGAGGAGCGGGCCGACGACGATGAACGCCAGAAGGACCTGCATCACGGACTCGTTGATATCGATCACGCCTGCTCACGCTCCCGTGGCGACGAGGAGGACGGCGACCGTCAGGACGACGGTGCCGGCAAGCAGCGCGCTCACATAGGTCTGCAGATTGCCGGTCTGGGCGCGCCTGACGGCGGCCCCGAGAAGGCGGGGCAGGGTGCCCGCGCCGCGTACGTAGGTGTCGACGACCTCGCGGTCGAGGAACCGGACGAGATCCGCCGCCGCCAGCACGGGGCGGACGAACAGCGCCCCGTAGACGGCGTCCAGGTGGAAGCCGTTGGCCGCGTGGCGATGCAGCGGGCCGAGCAGGAGGCGGCCCGGGTCCGCCGGGTCGGGTGCCGAGGCGACGTCTCCGTAGGCGGGTGTGTGGCTCGCGATGGCCTCGGCCTCGACGAGTCCGGCGTCGCCCTCCGGGTGGGCGGCGACCGCACCCAGGGGTGCGCCGGCCGCGAACGCGGTGGTCTGGCGCCATGCGCCGTAGGTGACGACGACGCCGACGAGGGCCACGCCCGTGCCGAGCACCGAGGTGGTGAGCGTCGGTGTGAGGTCCCGTCCGTCGAACCAGTCGGGGAGCACGCGGTAGGCGAGCCCGCCGAGGGCGAGGGACGGGACGGCGAGCACCCACAGCACGGCGTTCATCGCCAGGGGCTGCCTGCCGTGATCCGGAGCTTCGACTCCCTTGCCGTGGAAGGCGAGCAGCCACAGGCGCGTCGCGTATCCAGCGGTGAGGAGGGCGGCGAGCAGACCGGCGACGAGGACGATCCAGCCCGCGGCGCCGGGGATGTGCGCGGTGTCTCCGGTGGCCGCGTGTTCGGCGGCGCCGAGGACGGACTCCTTGGAGAAGAAGCCGCTGAACGGCGGGATCGCGGCGAGCGCGAGGAGCGCCACGGTCATCGTCCAGAAGGCGTCGGGGACGCGGGCGCGGACGCCGCCCATGCGGGACATGGCGGCGAGCGAGTTGGTGCCGGTGGCGTGGATGACGACACCGGCCGCGAGGAACAGCAGCGCCTTGAAGGCGCCGTGGGACAGGAGGTGGAAGACGGCGGCACCGCGGTCGCCGACGGCGAGGGCGCCGGTCATGTAGCCGAGCTGGCCGATCGTCGAGTACGCGAGGACGCGCTTGATGTCGTCCTGGGCGAGCGCGGCGAGGCCGGACCCGGCCATCGTCACGGCGGCCATGACGGCGAGGACGACCATCGCGGCCGAGGAGGCCTCGAAGACCGGGAGGAGCCGGGCGACGAAGTAGACACCGGCGGCGACCATCGTCGCGGCGTGGATCAGCGCGGAGACGGGCGTGGGACCCGCCATCGCGTCGGGGAGCCAGGTGTGCAGCGGGAACTGCGCCGACTTGCCCGCCACGCCGGCCAGGAGCAGCAGCGCGATCAGCGTCGGGTGGTGCAGCCCTCCGTGCGCGACGCTGTCCAGGACCTTGGTGATGCGGAAGGACCCGGCGTCGGTGGCGAGCGCGAACAGGCCGATCAGGAAGGGGACATCGCCGAGCTTGGTGACGAGGAAGGCCTTGACCGAGGCGGCGCGGGCCTCCGGGGTCTCCCAGTAGTGGCCGACGAGGAAGTAGGAGCAGATACCCATGACTTCCCAGCCGACCAGCAGCACGATCAGGTCGCCGGAGTAGACGACGAGGAGCATCGCGGAGGTGAAGAGAGAGACGAGGGCGGCGTACGACGGGTAGCGCGGGTCGTCGCGCAGGTAGCCCGTCGAGTAGATCTGCACACAGGTGGCGACGAAGGCGACGAGTACGGCGACGAGGGCGGCGAAGCCGTCGATGTGCAGGGCGAGTTCGACGGGGACCGAGCCGGTGGGCGTCAGTTCGGTGGCGGCGTCGACGGCCGCGTCACCACCCTGGCGTACGGCGACGACCGCGGCCAGCGCGAGCGCGGCGAGCGACGGCAGGACGGCGAGCGGGCGGACGAACCCGGGGGCGGTGCGGCCCAGGAGCAGGCCGGCCGCGGCGCCGAGGAACGGCAGGAGGGGGACGAGGACGGCGAGGGTGGTCGTGGTCACGCGGTGGCCTCAGCCTTCTTGGCCGTGGGGGGCTGGGGGCCGTTGTCGTTGTCGTTGCCGCGGTCGTTGCCGCCGCCGTTGCCGTCCGGGCCGAGGTTTCCGTTCGGGCCGTCAGTTCCGTCCGGGCCGTCCGTCTCGTGGCCCTCGGCCGTGTCGCGGAGCTTGTCGATGTCCGAGGTGCCGCGGGCGCGGTAGACGGCGAGGACGATCGCCAGGCCGATGCCGATCTCCGCGGCGGCGATGGCGATGGTGAAGAGGGTCAGCGCCTGGCCGGAGTGCAGCTTCTCCTCGGCGGTCCGGCTGAGCCAGACGTCGAAGGCGACGAGGTTCAGGTTCACGGCGTTGAGCATCAGCTCGACCGACATGAGGACGAGGATCGCGTTGCGGCGGGCGAGGACGCCGTAGACGCCGGTGCAGAAGAGGAGGACGGCGAGCACGGCGGGATAGACGAGGTGCATCAGCGGGCTCCCTTCCGCTCGGCGGAGCTGGGCCGGTCGGTGGAGCCGGGCTGCTCCGTGGAGCTGGGCCGGTCAGCGGAGCCTGGCTGCTCGATGGAGCCGGGCCGGTCGGTGGAGGTTTGCTCTTCGGCCGGATCGTTGCCTTGAGGCGGGGCATTTAGCCCGAACGTGTGATTGCGGGAATCCGGTACGGATGGGGAACTACCGGTCGCCGGTCGGGAGTTCACAGGGGGAGAGCTCGACTCGGCTTTCGCCTTGCGGGACAGGACGATCGCGCCGACCAGTGCCGCGAGGAGGAGGACGGAGAGAGCCTCGAAGGGGAGGACCCAGTTCTGGAACAGGCTCGCGCCGGTGACCGCGGTCGAGCCGGCGGCCGGACCGTCCAGGTCCACCCAGGTCGCGCGGAAGGCGTCCACGACGACCCAGACCAGGGCCGCCGCGGCGGCGACCGCCACGGCGAGGGCGGCCCAGCGGTTGCCGGAGTCGGCGTCCGGGGAGCGGCCGATGGGGGCCTGGGTGAGCATCAGCCCGAAGAGAAGGAGTACGACTACGGAACCGACATAGATGAGGACCTGCACCCAGGCGATGAACTCTGCGGTGAGCAGGAGGTATTCGACGGCGACACCGCCGAGGGCCACCACGAGCCACAGGGCGGCGTGCACCAGCTGCTTGGTGGTGACGGTGACGAGGGCCGCGCCGAAGGTGACCAGGCCGACGAGGAGGAAGGCGATCTCGACGCCGGTCGGGGAGAGAAAGCCGTGCGGGTTGCCGGCGGTGGCGGTGGTGCTTGCCGTGGATGCGGTGACCGTGGCGGCGGCGGCAGTGACGGTTGCGGCGAGGGTCATGACTGGCCCTCCGGCGGCTCGGCGGGGTCGACGGGGGTGATGGGCGACGCCTCGGTGAGGTTGGGCTGCGCGGCCTCTGCCACCTCCGCAGCCTCGGCGGCCTGTGTCGCGGCCAGCTTGTCGGCGGTTTTGCGGGCGGCGGCGATCTCCTTGGGTTCCTCGGCGGCGGGGTCGAGGGCCGGTGGGGCCGGGACCGTCCACATCCACTCGCGGAGCTTGTCGCGTTCGTGGGTGAGTTCGTGGATGTCGGTCTCGGCGTACTCGAACTCCGGGGACCAGAACAGCGCGTCGAAAGGACAGACCTCGATGCAGATACCGCAGTACATGCACAGGGAGAAGTCGATGGCGAAGCGGTCGAGGACGTTGCGGCTGCGCTCGCGGCCGCCGGGGGTCGCCGCCGGGACCGTCTCCTTGTGGGAGTCGATGTAGATGCACCAGTCGGGGCACTCGCGGGCGCAGAGCATGCAGACCGTGCAGTTCTCCTCGAACAGGCCGATGACTCCGCGGGTGCGGGGCGGAAGGTCGGGCTGGGTGTCCGGGTACTGCTCGGTGACGGTCTTCTTCGTCATCGTGCGGAGGGTGACGGCCAGGCCCTTGGCCAGGCCGGAGCCGGGGATCGAAAACCGGGGCCGCTCGGAGGGCGTCGTCGAGGAGTGGTGGCCGGGCGACGGGTGGGACATCAGAGGAACACCACCTTCACGACGCCGGTGAGGGCGATCTGGGCGAGGGAGAGGGGGACGAGGAGGGTCCAGGAGAGTTTCTGGAGCTGGTCCTCGCGCAGGCGGGGATAGGTGACGCGGAGCCAGATGACGACGAAGGCGAGGATCGCGGTCTTCAGCAGGGTCCACACCCAGCCGAGGCCGTCCGCGCCCCAGGGACCGTGCCAGCCGCCCAGGAAAAGGACGGTGGTCAGGCCGCACAGGACGACGATTCCGGCGTACTCGGCGAGGAGGAAGAGGGCGAAGCGGAGTCCGGTGTATTCGGTGTAGGCGCCGAAGATGATCTCGGAGTCGGCGACGGGCATGTCGAAGGGGGGCCGTTGGAGTTCGGCCAGGCCGGCGACGAAGAACACGATCGCGCCGACGATCTGCCAGGGCAGCCACCACCAGTGGAAGGCGTCGACGATGCCGGGGAGGGAGACCGTGCCGGCCGCCATCGCCACGGAGGCGGCGGTGAGCAGCATGGGGAGTTCGTAGGCGAGGAGTTGCGCGGCGGTGCGGAGGCCGCCGAGGAGGGAGAACTTGTTGGCGGAGGCCCAGCCGGCCATGAGCGAGCCGAGGACGCTCACGCCCATCACCGCGAGGACGAAGAAGATGCCCGCGTCCAGGACCTGGCCCACGGCGCCCTCGCCCGGGCCGATCGGGATGGCGAGGAGGACGAGGAGGTACGGGAGGAGGGCGACGGCGGGGGCGAGTTGGAAGACACGGCGGTCCGCCTCCGCCGGGACGATGTCTTCCTTCTGGGCGAACTTCACTCCGTCGGCGACGAGTTGGGCCCAGCCGTGGAAGCCGCCGGCGTACATGGGGCCGAGGCGGCCCTGCATGTGGGCCATCACCTTGTGCTCGGTCTGACCGACGATCAGGGGGAAGGTGAGGAAGACGACGAAGACGATCAGGAGTCGCAGGGCGACGTCTAGCGCGTCGTTCACCGCGGGCCTCCTGTGGGGGTGTCGGGGGTTGGGTCTTCGGGGGTTGCGGGTTCAGGGGCTGGGTCTTCGCGGGCCGGGTCCTCGGAGACGGAGGCCTCGGAGGGCGGGGGTGAGTCGGCTTCGGTTGGCGATCCGTCGGCCGGCTCCTTGGCAGGGCTCGGCTTCGATTCGGACGCGGACCCGGGTTCGGACTCGGGTTCGGACTCGGGCCTGGCCTCGGACGCGGACCCGGGTTCGGACTCAGGCCCGGCCTCAGGCTTGGCTTCGGGCTTGGCATCGGGCGCCGCCGCCGACTCCACCTCGGTCTCGGCCTCCGGCTCCGGCTCCAACGCGGGCGCAGCCTCGGAGTCAGACACCGGCGCGGACGCGCCCTCGGGCTCAGACGCAGACGCCACCTCCGGTTCCAACCCCACCTCCGGTTCCAACCCCACCTCCGGCTCCGACACCACCGTCGGCTCCGGCTCCGGCTCCGGCTCCACCGTCGGCTCCGGCTCTGCCCCCACCGTCGGCTCCGACTCCGACTCCACCGTCGGCTTCGGCTTCGGCTCCGGTTCCGCAAAAGCTGGGCGGGCGTTGTGCCACGGGGCGTCCGTGGCGCGGGGAGCGGTTGGGCGCTGGGCGGTGTTGTCCGATCGCGTCGATGCTGGCGCCTGGGCCGATTCCGCGTCGGGTGCTGGTCCCGGTTCCGCCGAGGCTGTCGGCGCCTGGGTCTGTTGCGATGCCGAGCCGTCGCTTGCGCTGCGGGAGCGGCGAGGGGGTGTCGAGTCCGTCCCCTGTTGGCTTGCCGAGCCCTGTGAGGCGCTGCGGTTGCGGCGGGGCGCGGCCGGGGTTCCCGAGCCCCGTTCCGCGCGGTCGGTACCGGTTCCCTGGCCGGTTTCCTGGTTCTGGCTCACCGAACCCTCGCTCGCGCTGCGCGCCCGGCGCGGTCCCGCAGGCCGTACCGCAGGGGCGTGAGCACCCTCGGCCGACTCCCCCTGCCGCTGGCCCTCGTCCTGGCCTTGCCCCTTGCCCTGTTCCTGTTCCTGGCCCTCGGGCGACGGCACCCCGCTTTCGCTCGCCGGAGTCGCCGTCTCGCGGGCCGAGGTGTCCGCACCCGGGAACGAAACACCGTCGGCTGAACGGGCAGCCCCGGCACCGGTGGCCGACGGCAGCGTGCCGCCGGTCGTACCTCCCTGACTCGCCGACCCTTCCGAAGCCGAGCGCGCCCGTCGTGCGGGGCGGTCAGCCGCCGCGCGGGCCGGGGACTCGCCCTCCGGGCGGGCCGCTCGGGCCGGGCGTTCGGCCGCGGTGCGTCCCGCGCCTCGTGCGGGGCGGGCCGGGGCCGCGGGGAGCTGGCCCTTCAGCGGGCCCCAGTCGTTCGGGTCGGGGACGCCCGGGGGCAGCATCTGGCGGCGTTTGGGGGCGCCGTGGTCGGACTCGCCGGGTTCCTTGGCGCCGGGCCAGGCCTTCGCGACGCGGGCGGCGAGGACAAAGTCCTTGCGGAGGGGGTGGCCTTCGAAGGTTTCCGGGAGGAGGAGGTGGTCCAGTGCCGGGTGGCCCTCGAAGTCGACGCCGAACATTTCGTGGGTCTCGCGCTCGTGCCAGGCGGCGCCCGCGTAGACGTCGACGGCGGTGGGGAGTGCCGGGGTCTCGTGGGGGACGGTCGTACGGACGAGGAGCCGGCGTACCGGTGACAGTGCGACGACGTGGGCGGAGACGTGGAAGCCGGTGCCGGGTTCGTCGACCGCGCTCAGCCAGTCGAAGTAGGTGCAGCCCAGGTCGTCGCGGGCGGTGCGGAGGGCGGCGAGCCAGGCGGTGGGGGGTACGTCGACCGTGAGGAGGGCGTAGGCCTCCTCGGCGGTGGCCTCCGTACCGAACAGGTCCTCGACCGGGGCGGGCAGCCAGCCGACGGCGGTCATCGGGCATCCCCCGTCGCCGGGTTCGAGTCCGACTCCGGTCCTCCGGAACCCGACGCCGGACCCGCCCCCGAGTCGGAAGCCGGGCCGGAAGCCGAGCCGGAATCACCACCAGCACGAGCACCAGCACCAGCACCGGAGCCCGCGTCGGCCCCCGTGCCCGTGCCGACGTCAGGCCCCGCGTCCGAACTCACGCCCGCACCCTCACCAGCACCAGGCGCGGCCCCCGGCGGAGCCACCCGCACCGGTGCCGGAACCAAGCCGCTCTGCAGCGCGGCCGTGGACGGGCGGGCCGTGCTCACGCCGTACCGCTCTCCGAGCGACTCCCGGGCGATCTTCTCCTGGAGTTTGAGGATTCCCTGGAGGAGCGCTTCGGGGCGGGGCGGGCAGCCGGGGACGTAGACGTCGACCGGGATGATCTGGTCGACACCCTTCGTGACCGAGTAGGAGTCCCAGTACGGGCCGCCGCAGTTGCTGCACGCGCCGAAGGAGATGACGTACTTGGGCTCGGGCATCTGCTCGTAGAGGCGTTTCACGGCGGGGGCCATCTTGTCCGTGACCGTGCCGGAGACGACCATCAGGTCGGCCTGGCGCGGGCCCGGGGCGAAGGGGATCACGCCGAGGCGGATGAAGTCGTGGCGGGCCATGGACGCGGCGATGAACTCGATCGCGCAGCAGGCGAGGCCGAAGTTGAAGACCCAGAGGGAGTAGCGGCGGCCCCAGTTGAGGACGACCTTCATGGGTTCGGGGGCGAGGCGGGCGAGGGCGCCCAGGCGTTTCGGCTCGGGGAGGTACACCGGCTGAACCGGCTGCCCGTCGGAGTCCGGTGTCGTCACGTCCATGCCAGGACGCCCTTCTTGTATGCGTAGAGCAGGCCCACGGCCAGGAAGCCGAGGAAGATGAACATCTCGACGAGGGTGGTCGCGCCGTAGCCGGGCGCGGCGAAGACCGTGGCCCAGGGGAAGAGGAAGATCGAGTCGACGGCGAAGACGACGTACAGGAACGCGTAGACGTAGTAGCGGACTTGGGTGTGTGCCCAGCCCTCGCCGACCGGGTCGACACCGCACTCGTACGTCAGGAGTTTTTCGGGGGTCGGGACCACCGGGCGCAGCAGGCGGCCCGCGCCGAAGGCCACGGCGACGAAGAGCACGCCGACGACGGCGAGCAGCCCGACGACGGAGTAGGACCGGAAGTAGTCCGCCGCGACGACGACCGCGGTCGGCTCCCGCCCGGCCGACGGCACGCTCCCCGGCAAGGTCGCCCGCAAGGCCCCCTGCACCATCTCCCGCACGTCCGACCCCTCCTCCACCTGATGTCCGTGCACCTGATGTCCGTGCACCCGATTCCGTGCACCTGATGCCCGTGCCCTTGATGTCTGTGCTGCCCCGGTGACGCAGGTGACCGCTGTGTTCGACGATCCGTACGCACGGGAGTCTAGGCCCTGTTAAAGAGACAGTAAGCAGTCCGTGGCGCCCCGAAGATCCGTCGGAGACGCTTGGTGGGGTTTTCCCCAGGAGACCCGGGCGGCGGACCTCATGGCGCCGGGGCGCGTGACGCGGCACGCTGGCCCATATGACCGTACGCATCCCCTACGCCGACCCGGCGGCACCCGGTGGCGAGCTCGACGAGCCGCTGCCGTCGGCCCGCTTCGCCTACGACC
Source organism: Streptomyces sp. NPDC090083 (assembly GCF_044747445.1). NCBI lineage: Bacteria > Bacillati > Actinomycetota > Actinomycetes > Kitasatosporales > Streptomycetaceae > Streptomyces > Streptomyces sp. NPDC090083. Next base: position 152,985 of record NZ_JBIVED010000016.1, read on the forward strand.
GGCACACCTGGAAGGAGATCGCGCATCTCCTGGCCAATCTGCCGATATCGGTGTTCGGCTTCGTCTATGTGGCGACGACGCTGTCCCTGAGCGCCGGGCTGACCGTCACCGTGGTCGGATTCCCGCTGCTCGCGCTGGCGTTGATGGGCGCGCGGCTGATCGGGAAGTTCGAGCGGGGCCGGGCCCGGCTGCTGCTCGGGGTGCGGATCGACGAGCCGAGCCCGTTGCCGTTGCGCAAGGGCGGCGGGCTCGTGCAGCGGGTGTGGATGGCGCTGAAGGACCCGGTGGCCTGGCGGACGGTGCTGTACGACGGGATGCGGCTGCCGTGGGGCATCGTCACCTTCACCGTCACGCTGACCTCGCTGTTCGTGCTGTGGCCGGTGCTGCCGTTCATCGCGCGCGGGCTGGCCAACGTGGACCGCGCGATGGTGCGCGGCCTCCTCTCCCCCTCCGACGAGCTGGAACGCCGTATCGCCGAACTGGAGTCGGACCGCGGTGTCGTGGTCGACACGGCGGCGGCGGACCTGCGGCGGATCGAGCGCGACCTGCACGACGGGGCGCAGGCCCGGCTGGTCAATCTGGCGATGGGGCTGGGGCTGGCCAAGGAGAAACTGCTGGAGGGCCAGGCCGACGAGCACGTCGCCGCGATGGTCGACGAGGCGCACGGTGAAGTGAAGCTGGCGCTCCAGGAGTTGAGGGATCTGGCGCGCGGTATCCACCCGGCGGTGCTGACCGACCGGGGCCTCGACGCCGCGCTGTCCTCCGTCGCCTCGCGCTGCACGGTGCCGGTGAAGGTGACCGCCGACATCGGTGAGCGCCCGGCCGCGGCGATCGAGGGCATCGCGTACTTCACCGTCTCCGAGCTGCTGCAGAACATCAGCAAGCACAGCGGTGCCCGTACGGCGTCGGTGGACGTGTGGCGGTCGGAGGACCGGTTGCTGATCCAGGTCTGGGACGACGGTCGCGGCGGCGCCGACCTCAACGGCGGCACCGGCATGCGCGGCCTCGCGGAGCGGCTGGGCGCGGTGGACGGCCTGTTCGTCCTCGACTCCCCGGTCGGCGGCCCCACGACCGTCACCGCGGAACTGCCCTGGCGCGAACGCACCGCCAAGGAGAAGGAGGCGGAGGGCCGGCGCTAGCGCCCCGCCCCCACTCCCCCTCCCCACTCCCTCCTCCCCTCCCCCTCCGTCCACGCCGAAGACCCCGTCACCCCGACCGTTCCGGCACGCGCGGCCCCGCCGCCCGCACCGGCGCGGTCGACGGCGTGTCCGGCACCCGTCATCGTCGTAGGCCACCACGGGACCGCGACACGGCGGCGCCGCGGGGTAGGGAAAACCCCCCGTCCGGGACGCCGACGGACTCCATGGTTCGCGGGCGGCCCGTCGACCAGTCTGGAGATAGGACAGCACGGCTGCGGATACGAGCACTTGGTACTACGACTAGAACGGGACGGCACCGATGGCCACGGAGTACGGGCAGGGGTACGGAATGCACGGGACGGTCGCCGAGGAGCGGACGCGGCGCCGGCTGCCCACCGCGCTGCGCGCACCGGTCGAGGCACGCAGCTGGCGCGAGCTGGGCTACGTCCTGCTGAGCCTGCCGATCAGCGTCCTGCTCTTCAGCTACGCCGTCACGATGGTGTCGCTCGGCGCGGGCCTGCTGATCACGTTCCTGGGTGTCCCGGTCCTGGCGGGCGCGCTGGCCGGCTGCCGTGGTCTCGGCGCGCTGGAGCGGGGACGGGCCCGCCTGCTGCTCGGCCTGGACGTCGCCGACCCCGAGCCGCTGCGGCTGAAGAAGAACGGCCCGATGGCGTGGATGGGCGCGGTCCTCAAGAGCGGCACGTCCTGGCGCCACCTGCTGTACGCGGTGCTGCACTTCCCGTGGGCGGTCTTCTCCTTCGTCGTCGCCCTCAGCTTCTGGTCCTACGGCTGGGCCCTGCTGACCTACCCGCTGTGGTTCTGGGTCTTCCCGGTCTACGCCGGCCAGGGCGGCCTGCAGCTCTACGGCGACCAGCACCACCAGGTCTATCTGGACAACCCCTTCGAGATCGCCGTCACCGCGCTGATCGGACTGCTGTTCACGCTGGCCACGCCGTGGATCGTGCGGGCGCTGACGATGGTGGACCGGGTGATGGTGCGGGGGCTGCTCGGCCCGTCGACGCTGGCCACGCGGGTGGTCGAGCTGGAGTCCGACCGGGGTGTCGTGGTCGACACGGCGGCGGCGGATCTGCGGCGGATCGAGCGCGACCTGCACGACGGGGCGCAGGCGCGGCTGGTGGCGCTGGCGATGGATCTGGGGCTGGCGAAGGAGAAGCTGACGGAGGACCCGGAGGCGGCGGCGCGGATGGTGGGCGAGGCGCACGGTGAGGTGAAGACGGCGTTGCAGGAGCTGCGGGACCTCGCGCGGGGGATCCACCCGGCGGTACTGACCGACCGCGGTCTCGACGCCGCGCTGTCCTCCGTCGCCTCGCGGTGCACCGTGCCGGTGCAGGTGGACGTGGATCTGCCCGCGCGGCCCGCGGCGGCGATCGAGGGGATCGCGTACTTCACCGTCTCCGAGCTGCTGCAGAACGTGAGCAAGCACGCGAAGGCGACGCGGGTCGCCGTGGATGTGTGGCGGGTGGAGAACCGGCTGATGCTCCAGGTCGTGGACGACGGGGTCGGTGGGGCGGACGCGTCCGGCGGTTCCGGGCTCGCGGGTCTCGCGGGGCGGCTGGACGCGGTGGACGGGATTCTGGTGGTGGACTCGCCGGTGGGCGGCCCCACCCGGATCACGGCGGAACTGCCCTGGCGGGGGTGACAGCCCGGGGGCGCCCCCGCTCCCGGTTCCCACTACCGGTTCCCATCCCGGTCCGGCCCAGGTCCCCGCTCCCGGTTCCCATCCCGATCCGACCCAGGTTCCGGCCCCGGTTCCCACCCCCCTTACGGCCCCGATTCCGACCTCCGATTCCCTCCCCCGCCCGCACCAGGTCGCGAACCCTGGAATGCTGGACCTGTTCTGTGGACGGACGCGGGTCGACGTGGGCCGGGCAGGGTGGCAATGGGGGGCCGAACATCGTGGAGGACAGGGTGCAGGTGGTCATCGCCGAGGATTCAGTGCTGCTCAGGGAGGGCCTGACCCGGTTGCTGACCGACCGCGGGCACGACGTGGTCGCCGGAGTGGGTGACGGGGTCGCGCTGGTGAAGACGATCACCGACCTGGCCGCGCAGGGCGCGCTGCCGGACGTGGTCGTGGCCGACGTACGGATGCCGCCGACGCACACCGACGAGGGCGTGCGGGCCGCCGTTGAGCTGCGCAAGGCGCATCCCGGGCTCGGCGTGCTGGTGTTGTCGCAGTACGTGGAGGAGCGCTACGCCACCGAACTGCTGGCCGGTTCCACGCACGGCGTCGGCTATCTGCTGAAGGACCGGGTGGCCGAGGTGCGGGAGTTCGTGGACGCCGTGGTGCGGGTCGCCTCGGGGGGTACCGCGCTGGACCCCGAGGTCGTCGCGCAGCTGCTCGGGCGCAGCCGTAAGCAGGACGTGCTGGCGGGACTGACCCCGCGGGAGCGCGAGGTGCTGGGGCTGATGGCCGAAGGACGCACGAACTCCGCGATAGCGCGGCAGCTCGTGGTGAGCGACGGCGCGGTCGAGAAGCACGTCAGCAACATCTTCCTGAAGCTGGGACTGTCCCCGAGTGACGGGGATCACCGGCGTGTTCTGGCCGTCCTCACGTACCTCAACTCCTGACAAACTGACACTGTGTCAGCCGCCCGGTCGCCGACCGGGGGTTGTTCATCGCCGTCAGTCCACTGTCAGTCCACTGTCAGTGGGTTTCGAGAACCGGACAATGCACGGGAGCGTCGCCGAAGGAAGTGCCGGGGGGCAGGAAATCATGACAAGTCAGGGTGCCACGCCGTCTCAAAACAGCGTCCATCATGCGAACGGCCGCAGGAAGGCGACCCTTACAGACGTAGGGTTGATCCTGGGAGGGTCGGCGGTACGACCATGCCCGGACAGCGTCCTCGAAGAGGAGGTCCAGTTCAGTGACCAGCCAGGTCAGTAGCCCAGCGGAGCAGGCCGACGGAGCCGACAGCACGTTGGTCGGGGAACAACGCAAACCGGCGGGGGTGAAGGACGTCCAACGCCTGGACCGGGTGATCATCCGGTTCGCCGGTGACTCGGGTGACGGGATGCAGCTCACCGGCGACCGCTTCACCTCGGAGACCGCGTCGTTCGGGAACGACCTCTCCACACTGCCGAACTTCCCGGCCGAGATCCGCGCCCCCGCAGGCACCCTGCCGGGGGTTTCGTCGTTCCAGCTGCATTTCGCCGACCACGACATCCTGACCCCGGGCGACGCGCCGAACGTCCTGGTCGCGATGAACCCGGCCGCCCTGAAGGCGAACATCGGCGATGTTCCGCGCGGTGCGGAGATCATCGTCAACACGGACGAGTTCACCAAGAGGGCGCTGCAGAAGGTGGGTTACTCCGCCTCGCCGCTCGACGACGGTTCGCTGGACGGCTACAGCCTGCACCCCGTCCCCCTCACCACCCTCACGGTCGAGGCGCTCAAGGAGTTCGGCCTCACCCGCAAGGAGGCCGAGCGCAGCAAGAACATGTTCGCGCTGGGCCTGCTGTCGTGGATGTACCACCGGCCGACCGAGGGCACCGAGAAGTTCCTCACCACCAAGTTCGCGAAGAAGCCCGACATCGCGGCCGCCAACATCGCCGCGTACCGGGCGGGTTGGAACTTCGGCGAGACGACGGAGGACTTCGCGGTCTCCTACGAGGTCGCCCCGGCCGCCACCGCGTTCCCGACCGGCACCTACCGCAACATCTCCGGGAACCTGGCCCTGTCCTACGGACTGATCGCCGCGTCCCGGCAGGCGGACCTCCCGCTGTTCCTGGGCTCGTACCCGATCACCCCGGCCTCGGACATCCTGCACGAGCTGAGCCGGCACAAGAACTTCGGCGTCCGCACCTTCCAGGCCGAGGACGAGATCGCGGGCATCGGGGCGGCCCTCGGGGCGGCCTTCGGCGGTTCCCTCGCCGTCACGACCACGTCCGGTCCGGGGGTCGCGCTGAAGAGCGAGACCATCGGGCTCGCCGTGTCGATGGAACTCCCGCTCCTCGTCCTGGACATCCAGCGCGGCGGACCCTCCACCGGGCTGCCGACCAAGACCGAGCAGGCCGACCTGCTCCAGGCGATGTTCGGGCGCAACGGCGAGGCGCCGGTCCCGATCGTCGCCCCGTGCACGCCGGCCGACTGCTTCGACGCGGCGATCGAGGCCGCGCGGATCGCGCTCACCTACCGCACGCCGGTGATGCTCCTCTCGGACGGCTACCTGGCCAACGGCTCCGAGCCCTGGCGCATCCCCGACATCGACGAACTCCCGGACCTCACCGTCCAGTTCGCCCAGGGCCCGAACCACACGCTGGACGACGGCAGCGAGGTCTTCTGGCCGTACAAACGCGACCCGCAGACCCTGGCCCGCCCGTGGGCGATCCCCGGCACCCCCGGCCTGGAACACCGCATCGGCGGCATCGAGAAGCAGGACGGCACGGGCAACATCTCCTACGACCCCGCCAACCACGACTTCATGGTCCGCACCCGCCAGGCCAAGATCGACGGCATCGACGTACCGGATCTGCGCGTCGACGACCCGCACGGGGCACGCACGCTGGTCCTCGGCTGGGGTTCGACGTTCGGCCCGATCACGGCGGCGGTACGGCGGCTGCGCGCGTCCGGCGAGTCCATCGCACAGGCGCACCTGCGCCACCTCAACCCCTTCCCGCGGAACCTCGGCGCGGTCCTCGAACGCTACGACCGGGTGGTGATCCCCGAGATGAACCTCGGTCAGCTCGCCACCCTGGTGCGGGCGAAGTACCTGGTGGACGCGCACTCGTACAACCAGGTGAACGGCATGCCGTTCAAGGCTGAGCAGCTCGCCACGGCTCTCAAGGAGGCCATCGATGGCTGAGACGTCCACGGAAGGCACGGGCACGATCGAGGCGCTTTCGCTCGTCCCCAAGGCCGAGGCAGTGCAGTCCATGAAGGACTTCAAGTCCGATCAGGAAGTGCGCTGGTGCCCCGGCTGCGGTGACTACGCGATCCTCGCGGCGGTGCAGGGTTTCATGCCGGAACTGGGCCTCGCCAAGGAGAACATCGTCTTCGTCTCCGGCATCGGCTGCTCCTCCCGCTTCCCGTACTACATGAACACGTACGGCATGCACTCGATCCACGGCCGCGCGCCGTCGATCGCGACCGGACTGGCCGCGTCCCGGCGGGACCTGAGCGTCTGGGTGGTCACCGGCGACGGCGACGCGCTCTCCATCGGCGGCAACCACCTGATCCACGCCCTGCGCCGCAACGTCAACCTGAAGATCCTCCTCTTCAACAACCGGATCTACGGCCTGACGAAGGGCCAGTACTCGCCGACCTCCGAGCTGGGGAAGATCACCAAGTCGACGCCGATGGGTTCGCTGGACGCGCCCTTCAACCCGGTGTCGCTGGCGATCGGCGCGGAGGCGTCCTTCGTGGCCCGGACGATCGACTCGGACCGCAAGCACCTCACCCAGGTGCTGCGCGAGGCCGCCGCCCACCCCGGCACGGCCCTCGTGGAGATCTACCAGAACTGCAACATCTTCAACGACGGCGCCTTCGACGCCCTGAAGGACCGCGAGCGGGCCGAGGAGGCGGTGATCCGGCTGGAGCACGGGCAGCCGATCCGGTTCGGCGCCGACGGGGCGCGCGGGGTCGTACGGGACGCGGCGAGCGGCGATCTGAAGGTGGTCGACGTGACCCCGGCGAACGAGGCCGAGATCCTGGTCCACGACGCCCACGCGGCCTCTCCGACGACGGCGTTCGCGCTGTCCCGGCTGGCCGACCCGGACACCCTGCACCACACCCCGATCGGGGTGCTGCGCTCGGTGGAGCGGCCGGTCTACGACACGCAGATGGCCGACCAGCTGGACACGGCGATCGTGCAGAACGGCAAGGGCGACCTGGCCGCGCTGCTGGCGGGCGGGGACACCTGGACGGTCGTGGGCTGACCGTTACGGCCGCACGGAAGGGGCGGGCCCGGGCACCTCGGTGCCGGCCCGCCCCTTCGCCGTGTCGTACGCCTCCCGCGCCTCCAGCACCTTCCCCAGCCGGTCCTGGGTCCACTGGGCCAGGCCCCGGACCTGTACGGCGGCCTCGCGGCCCAGGTCGGTCAGGGAGTAGTCGACGCGCGGCGGGATCACCGGCTTGGCGTCGCGGTGGACCAGGCCGTCCCGCTCCAGGGTCTGCAGGGTCTGCGCGAGCATCTTCTCGCTCACCTGCCGCACCTCGCCGATCGCGCGGCGGAGTTCGCTGAAGCGGTAGGGGCGGTCGAGGAGGGCGATGAGGACGAGGACGCCCCAGCGGGACGTGACGTGCTCCATGACCAGGCGATGCGGACACATCGCCTCGCCGTCGACCGTGACGCTGCTGCCGGACACCACTGTGCTTACTGCCATGCCAGTACCTTACTTCAAAGTGGGTACTTTCCAAGAGTTAGCGCCAGTCCTAGGGTTAGTGCCACGCACCGCATCACCCATCGCGTACCGCACGCCCCACAAGGAGCCATCACCATGAGCATCGTCGTCACCGGAGCCACCGGACACCTCGGCCGCCACGTCGTGGAGCAGTTGCTGGAGAAGGTTCCGGCCGACCACGTCACCGCCGTCGTCCGCACCCCGGAGAAGGCCGCCGACTTCGCCGAGCGCGGCGTGAAGATCGCCGTCGCGGACTACAACGCCCCCGAGACCTTCGACACCCTCTTCGCCGCCGGCGACAAGGTGCTGCTGATCTCGGGCAACGAGTTCGACAAGGGCCGCGTCGGCCAGCACCAGGTCGTCATCGACGCCGCGAAGGCCGCCGGTGTCGCCCTCCTCGCCTACACCAGCGCCCCCGGCACCCTCACCGCCGCCCTGGCCGACGACCACCGCGGCACCGAGCAGGCGCTGCTCGCGTCCGGAGTGCCGTACACCCTGCTCCGCAACGGCTGGTACAACGAGAACTACACCGAGAACCTCGCCCCCGTGCTGGAGCACAACGCCGTCGTGGCCGCCGCCGGTGACGGCCGGATCTCCGCCGCCTCCCGGGCCGACTACGCGGCTGCCGCCGTCGCCGTGCTGACCGGCGAGGGCCACGAGAACCAGACGTACGAGCTGGGCGGCGACGAGGCGTGGGGCTTCGCTGAGTACGCGGCCGAGGTGAGCCGCCAGACCGGCAAGGAGATCGCCTACACCAACGTGCCCGGCGAGACGCTCGTCGGCATCCTCACCGGCGCCGGTCTGCCCGAGCCGTTCGCCGCGATCCTCGCCGGCGTCGACGCGTCCATCGCCCAGGGCGAACTGGTCGTCCCCTCCGGCGACCTGTCCCGGCTGTCGGGCCGCCCGACCACGCCGATCAGCGAGTCGATCGCCCTCGCGCTCAAGGGCTGACCCGCCTCCCCGGTCGTCACGGCGTGCCGACCGGGACCGTCGCGGGGCTCCGGGGTGCCTCCCCTCACCGGCGGCGTCATGACCGTATGGCGATACGGGCATGACAGCCGGGCCCGCTCGGCGCTACCTTCGTGCTGGCCGCGCCGACGCGGCCGAGCGGGGCACGTGCGAAGGAGGGGCCCGTGAGCGGGAGGCCGAAGGGCGACCAGCACCACATAGGACTGCTGAACGGTTTCGCGGCCTACGGCATGTGGGGCCTGGTCCCGCTGTTCTGGCCGCTGCTGAAGCCGGCCGGCGCCGCCGAGATCCTCGCCCACCGCATGGTGTGGTCGCTCGCCTTCGTCGCCGTGGCGCTCCTGGTGATCCGGCGCTGGGCCTGGGCCGGTGAACTGCTGCGCCAGCCGCGCAAGCTGGGCCTCGTGACGATCGCCGCGGCCTTCATCACCGTCAACTGGGGCGTCTACATCTGGGCCGTGAACAGCGGCCACGTCGTCGAGGCCTCCCTCGGCTACTTCATCAACCCGCTCGTCACCATCGCGATGGGCGTCCTCCTCCTGAAGGAACGGCTGCGCCCCGCGCAGTGGGCCGCGGTCGGCGTCGGTCTCGCCGCCGTCGTCGTCCTGGCCGTCGGCTACGGCCGGCCGCCGTGGATCTCCCTCACGCTCGCGTTCTCCTTCGCCACGTACGGCCTGGTGAAGAAGAAGGTCAACCTCGGCGGCATCGAGTCACTGGCCGCGGAGACCGCGATCCAGTTCTTCCCCGCGCTCGCCTACCTGCTGTGGCTCAACGCCCACGGCACCCTGTCCTTCGCCCAGGAGGGCGCGGGCCACGCCACCCTCCTCGCCTCCACCGGCATCGTCACCGCCCTCCCCCTCGTCTGCTTCGGCGCGGCCGCGATCCGCGTCCCGCTGTCGACCCTCGGCCTGCTCCAGTACCTGGCACCGGTGTTCCAGTTCCTGCTGGGCATCCTGTACTTCCACGAGTCGATGCCCCCCGCGCGCTGGGCGGGCTTCGCCCTGGTGTGGCTGGCCCTGGCCCTGCTCACGACGGACGCCTGGCGCACGGCACACCGGGACAGGGCCACGGCGGCGGCGCTGCGGCGGAACAGCGCGGCGGCGACCCCGGCGGACGCGGCGAGGGCGGCGGCGACCCCGGCGGACCCGGCCGGCGCGGCGAGCCCCGCGGACACGGTCGAGGCGTAGCCCCGCGGGCGCGCCGGGCCGGTGCCAGAGTGAGGGCCATGACACAGACGCCCGAACCGGCCGCGCCCACCACCCCCCTCCACTGGAAACTGGTCATCGACGCGGCGGACCCGCACGCCCAGGCGGACTTCTGGGCCGCCGCACTCCACTACGAGGCCGAGGACAACAGCGCCCTGGTCCAGCAGCTCCTGGACATGGGCGCGTTGCCCGCGGCGGCGACCGTCCCCTTCCACGGCCGCCCGGCCTTCCGCGACCTGATGGCCGTACGGCACCCCGACGACCCCTACGACAAGCAGCGCGGCACCGGCCTCGGCCGCCGCATCCTCTTCCAGCGCGTACCGGAGCCGAAGACGGTCAAGAACCGTCTGCACCTCGACCTGCACCCCGGCCCGGAGCGGCGCGAGGCCGAGGTGGAACGGCTCACCGGGCTCGGCGCGAGCCTGCTGCGGCGGGTGTCGGAGCCGGCCGGGACATGGGTGGTGATGACGGACCCCGAGGGCAACGAGTTCTGCGTCGCCTAGGCGGCGGGGTTCAGTCGGCGGCCCTGCGGGCGCGTTCGGTGAGGCGGCCCATGCGGGCGCGGGCGGACTCCAGTTCCTCTATGTCGTCGGCCGCCGGGCCATCCTCCGCGGCGAGCGCGGTCCACAGGTCGATCAGGTCGCGGCCGAGGGCGAGGCCCTGCTCCGGGTCGCGCACGGCACGCCAGGCCGTGGCCGCGCTCTGGACGTTGCCGTAGGCCGACTCCGCGTCGTGGGCGCGGTGGCGGATGCGGGAGAGGTCGAGGGAGAGGTGGAAGGAGCGGACCGGGTCGCCCGCCAAGTAGGCGATGTAGGCGGCGAGTTCACGCAGCCGGAGGGCTTCGGGGTGTTCCGCGCCGAGCGCGTTCACCGCGTCCGTGACGGTCCGTTCCGCGAGCGCGGCGGCCTCCTCGATACGGCCCGCCTTGACCGCGTCGTTGATCCGCACCATCGGCTCGACCAGGAACGCGGTACCGGCCCCGTCGGTCGTCACCGGCTCGTCCCCCAGCACGGCCTCGGCCACGGCGTCGAACCCGCGGGCCGGGGTGGGCTTGGGGTCGGGTTCGGGGGCGGTGAGGGCGAGGTCGGGGATGGGGGCGGAGGCGGGGGTCTGTGCCGGGGTGGGCGCGGGGGGCCCGGGTTCGTCGCGGGGTGCGGGTGCGTGGGGGCCTGTCGCGCCGCTCCCCGCGCCCCTGAGGGGGTCGGGGCGGGCTGCTTCAGCCTGGACCGGTGCGGTGTCCATCGCCGGCGGTGGTCCGAACGTTCCCGTGGGCGGCTGGACCCGGCCGAGGGCGGACTCCGGTACGGCGTGCAGCGGGAAGGTGGGCGGCGTCTCCCCGGCGGACTCGGGAACGGCCCGCAGCGGGAAGGTGGGGACCACGCCCTGTTCCGCTTCTTCCGGCACCGCCCGGAGCCGGTGGGTGGCCGGGTCACCGCTCGGACGCCGGTCCTCGGGCTCCGGCGCCGGCTCCGCGTCCGGCGCCGCACCGGCCCGCTCCCCCGCAGCCGCGCCACCGCCGCCGTCCCTGCCCTCGCCCCCGCCCATCGCCCACGGCTCGGCCGAGAAATGGGTGGAGCCGTCGGGATCGATCTGGAGCGGTACGACATAGCCGATGCGGGCGTCGTGGACGGTCGCGTGGACGGGGCGGCCGGTGGCCGTGGCGATGCGATGGAGGTGGGTCAGGACCGCCTGCTGGATCTCCTCGCCGACGGCCACCGCGACCGGCACGCCGCCGATCGAGGCGCCTCCGGCGCCGGGGCCGTCAACAGGTACGCGTACCTCGAAGGGTGACACCGCGGGTGCCGAGCGTGCGGCTCGCTTCTGCTCCCGCTTCTTCTCGCGGCTGAGTCGAGTCATCGGTTCCCTCACTCGCATGCGTCGGAGAGTCGGCCGGCGGTGGCTGTGCTTCCCATGGTGCTCCCCACCGCCGACGGGCACGAACTCCCCGGCGTCAAGATCCGTTCCTACGCGTACTGTTGAGTCTCTCCGCTCCCCTCCGGTTCTCAGGTCACCGCGACGTCACAGCCTCGTCCCAGGAGTTTCCGGCGAGTCGCGCACCCTGGAGAACGCCACGAGGATCGGCGGGGTCACGAGGGAGGAGCTCGGTGATGCAGACAGGTGGACGGCAGGGCCCGGAGATCTGGCTCCGCGGGCCGGTGCCGCTGGACGACGGTCCGCACGCGGGAGCACCGGAGACACCCGGGCGCCCCTCCAGTGTCCCCACCGGCGTCCCGGCCCACATCCCCGCCTCTCCCCGCCGTTTCTCCTGGGTGGCCACTCACGGCGGCACCGGCGTCACCACCCTCGCCTCCGTCTACGGCGGCCGGGACTGCGGCCGTGACTGGCCGGCCCCGGAGGACCCGCCGTCGATCCTGCTGGTCGCCCGCACCCACGCGGCGGGCCTGGCCGCGGTCACCCGCGCCCTGGAGGTCTTCCGCCGCGGTGAGGCTCCGCCGGGTCTGGACCTGGACGCGGTGGTCCTGGTCGCGGACGCCCCCGGCCGGCTCCCCCGCCAGCTCGCCCAGTACATCAAGTCCATCGAGTCGGTGATCGACGTCTACCGGGTCCCCTGGGTCCCGTCCTGGCGCGTGGGCGACCTGACCGGCCCCCCACCCCGGGAAACGGCCCCCCTCTCCCGCCTGACAGGCACAACCCCCACCTTCTGACCCCACACACCGCGAGACCGCCCCGTCAGGGCCGCAGGACCGTTTCCACACACGCGGGCGCGCCGTCAGGGGCGCGGGGAACTGCGCGACCAGCCACGACGCACCCGCACCCGCCCCACACACAGAACCCCCCACCCCCTGACGCGCTCCCACACCCACGCACCCCGCACCCCGCAACCACCCACCGCACACCCCCATGGACAGACACTTGCGCACGCATATAATGCACACAGCGATAAAACCCGCGCGCCGCATAAACCTGGGGGACCCATGACCCGCCGCTTCCTTTTCGTCCTCGGCAGCGCCCGCCCGGACGGCAACACGGAACTCCTCGCCCGCAGGGCCGCCGAACAACTGCCCCCCGACACCGAAACGGAGTGGATCCGCCTCGCCGACCACCCGCTCCCCGACTTCCTGGACATCCGCCACGACGGAACCGGCGAAACCAACGGAACCGACGGAGTCGTCGGCGTGGTCCAGCCGGACGAGAACGACACCGTCCGGCGACTCCTGGACGCCACCCTCGCCGCGACGGACATCGTGATCGCCTCGCCGGTGTACTGGTACTCCCTGTCCGGCCTCACCAAGCGCTACCTGGACTACTGGTCCGACTGGCTGCGCGTCCCCGGCGCCGACTTCAGGACGACGATGGCCGGCCGCACCCTCTGGGGCGTCTCCGCCCTCGCCGACGACCAGCCCGTGGTGGCCGACCCGCTGGTCGGCACGCTCAACAACTCGGCCGCGTACCTGAAGATGCGCTTCGGCGGAGTCCTGCTCGGCAACGGCAGCGCCCCCGGCGACGTGCTCAAGGACACCGAGGCGCTGGCCAGGGCGAAGACGTTCTTCACCCGGGAGACCCCGCGCGCCCGCTTCCTCTTCGAGGAGTCGGAGACCGCGGCCTCGTAGGACGCGGCCCCGCACAGCCCCGCGGAACCGGGCCCGCCGCGCCGCCGCGCGCCTACGCCGTGATGTCCTTCGCCGTGAACCGCGCCCACGCCGCCGACCCGAACACCGCCGCGTACAGCGCCTGGAGACCCAGGTTCTTCACCAGGTCGTCCCAGTACACCGGTTCGCGCATGAGGTCGGCGAAGGACAGCCAGTAGTGGGAGAAGAAGTACGGCTGGAGCGCGTGCAGCTGGGGAATCTGGTCGAGGATCTGCACGGTGATCAGCAGCCCCACGGTGGTCGCCATCGCCGCGATACCGCTGCTGGTCATGGTCGAGACGAACAGGCCGAGGGCCGCGATCCCGACCAGGGACGCGGCCACCACCAGCGCGATGAGCAGCGCCCGCCCCAGCCCCTCCGCGAAGCTGATCTGCGTACCGGAGATGGTCGTCAGATCTCCCAGCGGAAACAGCACCGCGCCCACGGCCAGCGCGGACAGCGCCACGACCAGGGTCGCCACCAGGCAGAACGTGATCACCGTCGCGTACTTGGTGAGCAGCAGCCGGGTCCGGCCGGCCGGAGCCACCAGCAGATACCGCAGGGTCCCGCCGCTGGCCTCGCCGGCGATGGCGTCACCCGCGACCACCCCGATGGCCATGGGCAGGAAGAAGGGAAGGGTCGCGGCCAGCGCGGTGAACACCAGGAACAGCCCGTTGTTGGTGATCTCGGCGATGAACGCGGGCCCGCCGCCCCCGCCGTCGCCCCGTCCGACGGACGACCCGTCCCGCGTCTCCACCTTGACCGCGATCCCGACCAGGATCGGCACGGCGGCCAGCACCCCGAGCAGTGCGAGGGTGCGCCAGCGCCGGAACGTGGTCGCCAACTCGCTGCGCAGCAGCCCGAACGTCCACATCACCCGGGGCGCCCGCACGGCGGCCGGTTCGGCGACCGCCGCCTCAGCCCGCGACATCGAAGCCCTCCCCCGTGAGCGCCACGAACGCGTCCTCCAGGGAGGCCCGTTCGACCCCGAACCCGCGCACCCGCACCCCCGCCGTCACCAACGCCTCGTTCACCTCGGCGAGTTCACGATCGGGCGGCTCCGCGGTCACCCGCTCGTCCGCCACGACCACGTCGGCGAGGCCCAGTTCCTTCAGCACCCGTGCCGCGTCCCCCGGGTCGGGGGTCGCCACGAAGAGCCGTCCTCTGGTTCCCGCCGCCAGCTCGGTCACCGAACCCTGGGTGATCAGCCGGCCCTGTGCCATCACGGCCGCGTGCGTGCAGACCTGCTCGATCTCGTCGAGGAGGTGGGAGGAGAGGAAGACGGTCGTGCCGTCGGACGCCAACTCCCGGATCAGGGAACGGATCTCCCGCATCCCCTGCGGGTCGAGCCCGTTGGTCGGCTCGTCCAGGACGAGCAGGCGGCGGGGCTGGAGCAGGGCGGACGCGAGCCCCAGCCGCTGCTTCATCCCCAGGGAGTACGCCTTGGCCTTCTTGCCCGAGGCGGCCGTGAGCCCCACCCGGTCCAGCGCGGCGGCGACGCGGGCGCGCCGGGTGCGCGGGTCGGCGGTCGGGTCGGCGGCGTCGTAACGCAGGAGGTTGTCGCGGCCGGAGAGGAAGCCGTACAGGGCGGGGCCCTCGATCAGGGCGCCGACGTGCGGCAGGACCGTGCGGACGGATCTCGGCATGGGGCGGCCCAGGACGCGGGCCGTGCCGGAGGTGGGTTCGATCAGGCCCATCAGCATGCGGATGGTGGTGGTCTTGCCGGAGCCGTTGGGACCGAGGAAGCCGAAGACGCTGCCCGCCGGGACGGTCAGATCGAGACCGTCCACGGCGAGCTGCCCGCCGCGGAAGCGCTTGGTGAGCCCCCGGGTGGCGATGACACCGCCGCCCGCGTCTCCCCGCTCCGGCACCTCGGCGGACGGTTCGCCCATCGGCTCCCTCAATTCCTGGTCCCTCTACGGCAGTTGGTCAACCGCCGATGGTCACTTCGCCGCGTCCGCCGCCTTCACCAGCGCGCTCTTGGTGACCGCGCCGACGTAGACCTTGCCGTCGTCGGTGACCAGGGCGTTGACCAGGCGGGTGGAGAAGACCGTGCCCTTGCCGAAGTCGCCCTTGACCTGGTCGCCGAGCGAGCCGAGGAAGCCGCCGAGGTCGCCGCCGCCGGCCGAGGAGCCGGTCGGGACGCCCTGGCCGCCGGTGTCGAAGGTGGCGATGGAGTTCCAGCCCTTGCCGATGACCGTGGGGGCGTCGTCGCCCTTGCCGAGGCCCTTGTCCGTGCGGCCGGTGTCACCGGACGGGGCCGAGTGGTCGGGGGCCGCCTTGGTCGCGCCGTCCT
The DNA here is from genome assembly GCF_044747445.1 of Streptomyces sp. NPDC090083. NCBI lineage: Bacteria > Bacillati > Actinomycetota > Actinomycetes > Kitasatosporales > Streptomycetaceae > Streptomyces > Streptomyces sp. NPDC090083. The sequence continues at coordinate 168,541 of NZ_JBIVED010000016.1, forward strand.
CCGTGGTGACCTTCGCGCCCTTGGGGGTCTTGAAGTCGAAGGTCGAGGCGGCCGGCTTGGCGAGGCTGAGCTGGGTGAAGCCGACGTCGACGACGGCCGCGCCGCCGCTCGCGGGAGTCAGCGTGAACTTGAGCGGCAGGCCCGTCTTGGCGTCCACCGCGACGCTGATCGCGCCGACCGTCGTACCGGACTGCCTGGGCTTGATCAGCAGCTTGTAGGCGTCGCGGCCCGCCACGTGCTCGGTGCCGTCGACCGTGACCGAGGTGGTGTCGTCGACCGACTTCAGCGCCTCGTCGGTGAGGCCCTTGGGCGTGGCCCGGGTCTCGTCGCTCTTGGCGGAGCCGGCCTCGGTCGTGCCGTGGTAGACCTCGTTCGACTTGCTGTCGTAGCCCCAGACGTCCTTGCCGTTGTGGATGAGGCTGTACTCCGCCGCGTTCTCCAGCAGGGAGACCTTCTGCCGGTCGGGGCCGTCGGCCGCGACGCGCAGGGTGTGGGTGCCGGTGGCCAGCTCGGTGAGCTTGGCGGACGGGTCGGCGGAGGAGCCGTCGCCGGACTTCGTGGCCCCGGACAGCATGCTGCTCTCCAGGCCGCCGAGGTCGGGCAGGCCGAGGTCCGTGCTGATCTTCACGGTGCCGGACAGCTGCTGGACGTCCGACTTGGCGATCTTGTCGAGGAGCTGCTGGGCGGTGATCTTCGGGAGGTTCGGGTCGCCGGAGTCGGCGAGCGCCGGAACCAGGCCGATGGTCGCGGCCGCCACCCCGACCACGGTGACCGGGACGATGTACCGCGCCGCCCTGCGCCGCCCGGACCGGAGGTCCTCGACCTCGTCGGCGTCCGTGCTGTCGTCGGTTTCGTACGGTGCCATGTCTGCCTTACCTCCGTCGTCGGCGGCGGCCGGTCCGTCCTGTGCTCGTCCCATGGTCGTTCCACCCTGAGCCGCCATTCTCACCCGAATCGGTGAGGAGTGGTGTTTTCCGTGTTCTCCATCTGACCAAATCCGCCACTCGTAAGCGTCAGACCCGGGAGGCAACTCCATGTACTCCTGCGGTATGACACCCGGAGCCGCCAACTCCCCGGACCCGTAAGGGTTCCCCGCGGTTCGAGGCGAAGACACCAAGTGATGCGCGTCACATCGAGTCGCATTCGGCTCAAATACGTACAACTAGGTGGCACCACAGGCACCACACCGCGCCGGCACACAGCTCCGGTACACCGCACCGGCGCGCCACGCGGGCCCGACGCATCGACCAAGGGGGTCGCCATGCACGCCACCACCGGACACCTCACCGGACACCTCACCGGATACGCGGCCACGGGCGCCGCGGTCCTCGCCCTCACACTCGCAGGCTGCGCAAGCGGCGGCAGCGGCAGCGCGAGCGGCGCCTCGGACGCGACGCCCGCCGCGGCCACCACCGGGACGACCCTCATGACCGCGAAGGTCGCCAGGCTCGGCACCGTCGTGACCGACGGCAAGGGCTACGTCCTCTACCGCTTCGACGCGGACTCCGCGCACCCCACGAAGGTCAGCTGCTACGGCACCTGTGCCGTGGTCTGGCCCGCGGCGACCGTCAAGGGTCCCGTGACCGTGAAGGGCGTCCACAAGAGCCTCGTCTCCACGGTGAAGCGCACCGGCGGGGGCTCGCAGCTCACGCTGGCCGGATGGCCCCTGTACCGGTACGACAAGGACAGCAGGCCGAAGGAGGCCCACGGCCAGGGAGTGGACGGCACCTGGTGGGCGGTGACACCCAGCGGGGCGAAGGCCATGGAGAAGGCCGCCTCCGGCACGGGAGGCGGCTACTGAGCGGACCTCAGCCCGCCCGGTGCACCACCGCGTCGCACATCTCCAGGAGGGCGTCCTTCGCGTCGCACTCCGGCAGCGGGGCGAGCGCCGCGCGGGCGTCCTCCGCGTACCGCACGGTGTCGCGGCGGGCCTGCTCCAGGGCCGGGTGGGCGCGCAGCCGGGCCAGGGCCTCGGCGTGCCGTGCGTCGTCCGCGAGGTCGGAGTCGAGCAGCTCGCACAGGGCGATGTCCTCGGCGAGGCCGAGCCGGTCGGCCCGCTCGCGCAGCCGCAGCACCGGCAGCGTGGGGATGCCCTCGCGCAGGTCGGTGCCCGGGGTCTTGCCGGACTCGTGGCCGTCGGAGGCGATGTCCAGGACGTCGTCGGCGAGCTGGAAGGCGACGCCGAGCCGCTCGCCGTACTGGGTGAGGACGTCCACGACGGTGTCGTCGCAGCCGGCCATCATCGCGCCGAAGCGGCAGGCGACCGCGACCAGGGAGCCGGTCTTGCCGCCGAGCACGTCGAGGTAGTGCTCGACCGGGTCGCGCCCGTCGGACGGTCCCGCGGTCTCCAGGATCTGGCCGGTGACGAGCCGCTCGAACGCCTCGGCCTGCACGCGGACCGCCTCGGGGCCGAGGTCGGCCAGGGTGTGCGAGGCGCGCGCGAAGAGGAAGTCGCCGGTGAGGACCGCGAGCGAGTTGCCCCAGCGGGTGTTGGCGCTCTCCACCCCGCGCCGTACGGCCGCCTCGTCCATGACGTCGTCGTGGTACAGCGTGGCGAGGTGGGTCAGCTCGACGACGACCGCCGAGGGCACGACACCCGGCGCGTACGGGTCGCCGAACTGGGCGGCGAGCATCACGAGGAGCGGCCTGAACCGCTTCCCGCCCGCGCGCACGAGGTGCTGGGCGGCCTCCGTGATGAAGGGGACCTCGCTCTTGGTGGCTTCGAGCAGACCCTCCTCGACTGCCGCCAATCCGGCCTGGACATCGGCTTCCAGAGCCTGGTCCCGCACGCTCAGCCCGAACGGCCCGACGACGGTCACGAGGGGTCTCCTGTCTGCTGGTGTCCCTGGGCGGTCACACGGTTTGTCGATAGGTCGCTGGCATCACTCAAGTCAGCGTATCCGGTCGGCTTTCGATCACCCATGCCGCCCACCCGTCCAGCACGGGCGGTATCGGATCACGACCGGTATGTTTTTGATCACCTGATAAGAACGGATATGTATCGACATACGCGGAAGTAGGGGATGGTGTCTCGAACCGCGCTCGAAGCCCAGCCCGACAACGAACCACCACCCAAGGACGACCACGCCTTTTTCGGCCAGCCCAAGGGACTGCTCACGCTCTCCGGACTGGAGGTCTGGGAGCGGTTCTCGTTCCTCGGCATGCAGGCCATCCTCGTTCTCTATTTCGCGGATACCGTCGCGCACGGCGGCATGGGCATGTCCTCCGGAACGGCCGCGTCCGTGTCGGCAGCCTACGGAACGCTGGTCTATCTCGTCTCGGTCGCGGGCGGCTGGCTCGCCGACCGCATCCTCGGCTCGTACCGCGCGGTGCTGTGGGGCGGCATCCTGATCGCCTGCGGGCACTACGCGATGGCCGTGCCCACCCCCACGATGACCTGGGTGGGCCTCGGCCTGATCAGCGCCGGGACCGGCCTGCTCAAGCCCAACGTGGCCACCATGGTCGGCAAGCTCTACCGCACCGACGACGAGCGCCGGGACGCCGGTTTCGCGCTCTACTACATGGCGATCAACATCGGCGCCTTCGCGGGCCCGCTGATCACCGCCTGGCTCGGCGACCACAGGGGCTGGCACTGGGGCTTCTCCGCCGCCGCGGTCGGCATGACCTTCGGGCTGATCCAGTACGTCGCGGGCCGCCGTCACCTGGCCGGGCGCAGGAACACCGCCGAGTTCGCGCTCGCGCCGGACGCGATGCGCCGCGCGGTCCGGCTGATCGTCGCCGGCATCCTGGTGGCCGCCGTCCTCGCGACCGCGCTGGCCCTCGCCGGGTGGCTGACCATGGGCCGCTTCGTCGACCTGCTCACCGTCGTCTCGGTCGTCGCGCCGGCCGTGTACTTCGCGGTGATGTTCATGAGCCCGCGGGTGACCCCCGAGGAACGCGGCCGGCTGCGCCCGTACATCGTGCTGTTCCTGGCCTCCACGGTCTTCAACTTCATTCTCTTCCAGGCGTATTCGACGATGATGCTGCTGGCCGCGTCGAACGCCGAGACCACCATCCTCGGCTTCGACTTCCCGGCCGGCTGGTACGCCTCCGCGCTCGGCGCCTTCGAGGTCGGGCTCGCGCCCGTGGTCGCCGCGCTCTGGGTCCGCATGGGCCGCCGCCAGCCGCACGCCTCCAACAAGATCGCGATCGGCGTCGTGCTCGGCGGTCTGTCCTTCCTGCTGATGGTCCTGCCGACCAGCGGGCACAGCGGCGACGCCTACCGCATGTCGGCCTGGTGGATCGTCGGCTCGTACTTCCTGCTCGGCCTCGGCGACATCCTCCTGGAGACCTCCGGCATGTCGGCCACCACCAAGCTCGCCCCGGCCGCCTTCTCCAGCCAGACCATGTCCCTCTGGTTCCTGTCCCTCGCCCTCGCCAACGGCATCCAGGCCCAGACCGTGAAGCTCTACGACGACGTCTCCAAGCCGGCCTACTTCGGCGTCAACGGCGCCATCGCGGTGGCCGCCGGCCTCGCCGTGATGGCCGCCGCGCCCTGGCTGCGCCGCACCATGCACCCGGTCCACTGAAGCTGCGGGGTCCCCACATGCGCATCCGTACGTCCTTCCCCCACGAGACGACCCACGAGGACATCCGCATCCCGATGCCCGACGGGACCCGGCTCTACGCGCGCGTGTGGCGCCCGGTGACGGACGAGCCGGTCCCCGCGCTGCTCGAATACCTCCCCTACCGCCTGACCGACTGGACCGCGCCCCGCGACGCCCAGCGCCACCCCTGGTACGCGGGCCACGGCTACGCCTCCGTCCGCGTCGACGTGCGCGGGCACGGCAACAGCGAGGGCCTGCCCGGCGACGAGTACGACGCGCGGGAACTCGCCGACGGCGTCGAGGTCGTCAACTGGCTTGCCGCACAGCCCTGGTGCACCGGCAGGGTCGGCATGTTCGGCATCTCCTGGGGCGGCTTCAACTCCCTCCAGATCGCCGCCCTCGCCCCCGAACCCCTCAAGGCGATCGTCACCGTCTGCTCGACCGACGACCGCTACGACAACGACGTGCACTACATGGGCGGTTCGGCCCTCGCGGTCGACCTGCACGCCTGGGCGGCCACCATGCTCGCCTTCGTCGCCCGCCCGCCGGACCCCCAGTACGCGGGGCCGGCCTGGCGGGACCTGTGGCTGGAGCGCCTCGAACGGATCGACCCGTTCATCCACACCTGGCTCGCCCACCAACTCCGCGACGACTACTGGAAGCACGGCAGCGTCTGCGAGGACTACGGCGCGATCGACGCGGCCGTCCTCGCGGTCGGCGGCTGGCACGACCCGTACCGCGACACGGTCCTCCGGCTCGTCGCACATCTCCCGCCGGACCGCGTGCGCGGCCTGATCGGCCCCTGGTCGCACCAGTACCCCGACCGCGGCCTGCCGCCCGGCCCCGCGATCGGCTTCCTCCAGGAGACCCTCCGCTGGTGGGACCAGCACCTCAAGGGCATCGACACGGGCGTCATGACGGACCCCGTCCTGCGGGCCTACGTCAGCGACTCCCACCCACCGGCCACGGTCTACGACACCCTCCCGGGCCGTTGGGTCGGCGAACCCGCGTGGCCCTCGCCGCACGTGAAGACGACGACCTACGGCCTCCGGGGCGCCCCCGCGGTCGTCCGCTCGCCCATGCACACCGGGGTCGACGCGGGCCGGTTCTTCCCCTTCGGGAACGACGCCGACCTGCCGCCGGACCAGCGGGACGAGGACGCGCGGTCGGCGTGCTTCGAGTTCGAGGTGCCGGCCGAGACCTGGGTGCTGGGGCGGCCGAGGGTGCGGCTGCGGCTGACCTGCGAGGTGCCGCGCGGGCAGGTGGTCGCCCGGCTCTGCGACGTCGCCCCCGACGGCTCCTCGACCCTGGTCACCCGGGGTGTGCTCAACCTGTCGGCGCGGCACGGGCGGGACCGGGCGGTGCCGTGGACGCCGGGTACCGCCGAGGACGTCACCTTCGAGCTGAACGGCATCGGGCACGCGTTCCCGCCCGGTCACCGGATCCGGCTCGCGGTGTCGTCGGCGTACTGGCCGTGGATCTGGCCGCAGCCGGAGTCCGCGGCGGGCTTCACGCTGGACCCCGAGGGCAGTGCGCTCGAACTCCCGGTGCGGGAGCAGGAGTTGACGGAGACCGTGCACTTCGAGGAACCGGAGGAGGCGGAGCCGCTCGGGGTCAACTACCCGGCCACGCTGGACGAACCGCGGCCCGAGCGGCTGGTCGTGCGGGATGTGGCGAAGGGCGAGTGGCGGCTCGAAGTGGACCCCCGGTACGGCGGTACGCGCGTGTATCCGGACGGGCTGGAGTTCACCGAGGACGCGGTGGAGGCGTACACGATCGACGCGTCCGATCCGCTGTCCGCGCGCACCCGCTCGGAGTGGTCGATCCGGCTGCACCGGCCGGAGCTGGGCTGGGACACGAGGGTGCGGACCCGGTCGGAGATCACGTGCGACGAAACGGACTTTCTCACCTCGAATGAGGTCATCTGCACCGAGGGCGAAGAAGTGATCTTCCATCGCACGTGGGAGAAAAGGATTCCGAGAACTGCCAGTTGAGGTTGAATGCCCGATTTGCCGTTCTTCACCTCGCCGTGAGTTGGGTCACGCGTTTCTGTGCGCGGCCTGTGTCCCGGCCTGCCCGCGTTTCTCCTTGCGGCGATGGACAGTTGACCCTTGGCTCACGCAAAGGATCAAGTGCCCCATACGCCTCAGACCAAGGTCAATAGGGGTGAGGTGTGATTCCGCCACTTGTTCCGGACATGTGCTCTCGCATAGTTTCCCGGCCTGTCGAGCGGAACGCCGAATCCTGCCGCCGCCCGGCATCCCAGTCACGAACTTCTCGCACGGCAGGAGCGGGGGAACCAGGTAAGTCGCCGGACCGGTCACGCGACCGGGACGGCTAGGGGTTAAGCCACGTCCGCAAGGGCGCGGCCGGGCACCTCCCAGCCCGAACCCGACAGCTCACCTCGCAGGCGACGGAGAGGAACCTCGTCATGCCTGCAACCGCTCAGTCCCGCCGTGCCCGCCTCGTCCGCCGCGTCGTCGTCGCCGGCACCGGTGCGGCGATCCTGGCCCTGCCGATCGTCGGCGCCACCACCGCGTCCGCGGCCACCACGTCGACCACCTCCACCACGGTCGCCGGGTACCCCAACACCCTCGACGGCTGGATCCGCGAGTCCCTCGCGATCATGGCGCAGAAGGGGATTCCGGGTACGTACAACGGGATCTACCGCAACGTGATCCGTGAGTCGTCCGGCAACCAGTACGCGATCAACAACTGGGACTCCAACGCGGCGGCCGGCACGCCGTCGAAGGGTCTGCTCCAGGTGATCGACCCGACGTTCAACGCGTACCACGTGGCCGGGACGTCGTTCGACCCGTACGACCCGGTCGCGAACATCACGGCCGCGTGCAACTACGCCGCGGCGGTCTACGGCTCCATCGACAACGTGTACGGCGCCTACTAGGACCGTCGGGCCGGCCACGGCGGGTCGTCGTCACAGCCCCGCGCCCCTGAACGTGCCCCTGCGGGGCCGTTCAGGGCTCAGCCGAGCAGTCTTTCCAGCACCACCGCGATGCCGTCGTCCTCGTTCGAGGACGTCACCTCGTCGGCCACCGCCTTGAGTTCGGGGTGGGCGTTGGCCATGGCCACTCCGTGGGCCGCCCAGTCGAACATCGGGATGTCGTTCGGCATGTCGCCGAAGGCGATGGTGTCGGCGGGGCTCAGGCCCAGGTGCCGGGCGGCCAGGGCCAGGCCCGTCGCCTTGGTGATGCCGAGTGGCTGGAGTTCGACGGTGCCGGGTCCTGACATGGTGACCGACGCCAGGGAACCCACCACCGAGCGGGCCGTGGCCGCCAACTCGTCGTCCGCCAGGTCCGGGTGACGGAGCAGCACCTTGCTGATGGGTTCGCACCAGAGGTCGTCCCGCCGGCCCACCCGCACCGCGGGGAGCGTGGGGTGCGGCATCAGATAGCCGGGCTCGATGAGCGTGAGGCCGTCGACGCCGTCCTGGTCGACCGCCGCGTACACCTGGCCCACTTCCGCCTCGATCTTGCCGAGCGCCGTCTCCGCCAACTCCCGGTCCAGGGTGACCGACCAGAGCAGACGGTCCGCGCCGGCGTCGTACAACTGCGCGCCCTGTCCGCACACCGCGAGGCCCTTGGAGCCGAGGTCGTCGAGGAGGGGCCGCACCCTCGGCGCGGGCCGGCCGGTGACGACGAGATGCCGGGCGCCGGCCGCCGCCACCCGCGCGAGCACGGCGAGGGACCGGTCGGAGAGCGTGTCGTCGCCGCGCAGCAGCGTCCCGTCCAGGTCGGTGGCGATCAGTGCATATGCGAGGGGTGCGGCCATGATCAGAGAATACGGATGGAAAGCCCCACCGACTCGACACGAACCGGACGGCTGCTGCCTTCACATGCGTTAACCCGAGTTCCGGTTGGTTTGACAATTACGACCGTTATGCCGAGTCCCGTACCACCAGTTCCGTAGGCAGAATCACGCCGGACGTGTCCTCGCCGGCGATCTGGGCCAGGAGCATGCGGACCATCTCGGCGCTGATGCGGTCGTAGGGCTGGCGCATGGTCGTGAGGGCCGGGGTGATGGAGGTGGCCGCGGCCGAGTCGTCGAAGCCTCCGACAGCGATGTCGTCCGGGACCGAACGGCCGGATTTCTGGAGGGTGTCGACCACTCCGAGGGCCATCAGGTCGGACGCCACGAAGACCGCGTCGATGTCCGGGGCCCGGGCGAGGAGACACCGTGCCGCCGCCTCGCCGCCCGCGCGGCGGTAGTCGCCCTCCACCACGAGGGCCGGGTCGTGCGGCAGGCCCGCTTCGGTGAGGACGTCCCGGTAGCCCGCCAGCCGGTCGGGGCCGCCGGGGGCGTCCAGCGGGCCGGTGACCATGGCGATGCGGCGGCGGCCCCGCGCGATGAGGTGGCGGACCATCTCCTGGGCGCCGTCGCGGTCGGCCGCCGCCACGTAGCTGTACCTGGAGGCCGTGCCCAGGGGTTTGCCGCAGGCCACCAACGGGATGCCCGCGGACCGGAGTTCGGCCGCCACCGGGTCGCCGCTGTGGTTGGAGACGAGGAGGACGCCGTCGACGTGGCCCGAGGTGATGTACCGCGTGAGGCGGCGGCGGTCGTCCTTCGACGAGGCCAGCATCAGCAGCAGCGGGATGTCGTGGCGGGCCAGGTGTTCGGTGCAACCCCGCAGCAGGACATTGAAGTTGGGGTCCTCGAAGAACTTCTCCTGCGGCTCGGTGAGGAGGAACGCCACCGAGTCCGACCGGCCGGTGCTCAGCGAGCGGGCGTGCCGGTTGACGACGTAGCCCGTCTTCCTGATCGCCGTCTCCACCGCGGTGCGGGCGGCCGGTGAGACGTAGTGGCCGCCGTTCAGGAACCGGGAGACGGTGCCCCGGGAGACCCCTGCCTCCCGGGCCACGTCGTGGATGGTGGGGGGTTTGCGCCTCACGCTCACGCCTTGACCGAACCGCTCAGCAGGTCCAGTGACCAGAAGCGCTGGATCACCAGGAACAGCGCGATCAGGGGGAGGATCGCGAGGAAACAGCCCATGATGACCAGGGTGTAGAGCGCGGGTTGGGAGGCGCCCTGGTTGAGCAGGGTGTAAAGGCCCAGCGTGAGCGGGAACTTGCTGTCGTCCGCGAGCATCACGTACGGCAGCAGGAAGTTGTTCCAGATGCCGACGAACTGGAACAGGAACACCGTGATGAGCCCGGGCATCATCATCGGCACCGCGATCCGCGAGAAGATCCGCCACTCGCTCGCGCCGTCCATGCGGGCGGCTTCGAGGAGTTCGCCCGGGACGGAGGCGGCCGCGTAGATGCGGACGAGGTAGACGCCGTACGGGGAGAGGATCGACGGGAGGAGCATCGACCAGTAGGAGTCGGCCAGGCCGAGCTTCGACAGCAGGAGGTACTGCGGGACGGTCAGCACGATGCTCGGGACGAGGACGCCGGCCAGCATCAGCTTGAAGACGAACTCCCGTCCCCTGAAGGCGAATCGGCCGAGCGCGTAGCCGCCGGCGGCCGAGACCGCGGCGGACAGGAGGGCGCCGCCGCCCGCGTAGAACAGGGAGTTGACCATCCACTGCCAGTAGATGCCGTCCCGGTACGAGCTGAGCTGCTTGAGGTTGTCGGCGAAGCCGGTGCCGGGCGCGAAGGTGAACGTGGAGAAGAGTTCGCCGCGGCCCTTGCTGGCGGCGATGACCACCCAGACCACGGGGATCAGGCAGTACAGCGAGCCGAGGATCAGCACGAGGGTGGGCACCCACGCGGTGCGCCTGCGCCGGGCGGGGCCCGGGCGGGCGTCGGTGGCGGTGAGGGTGAGGGGGGTCATGCCCGGTCCTCCCGGGTGTAGCGGTCGGAGACGCGCAGCAGCGTGAAGGAGAGCGCGAAGGTCGCCAGGGCCAGCACCACGGCGGTGGCGGAGGCGCCGTAGATGTCCGACCTGAGGAAGGCCGCGTCGTAGATGGCCATCAGCGGACTCCAGGAGCTGGAGAGGCCGTTGGTCAGCGGCTTGAGGGCCATGGGCTCGGTGAAGACCTGGAGGGTGGCGATGACCGAGAAGAAGAACGTGAGCACGAGGGACGGCATCACGATCGGGATCTTGATCCGCAGGGCGATCTTCAGGTCGGAGGCGCCGTCGATGCGGGCGGCCTCGTAGATCTCCTGCGGGATCGAGCGCAGCGCGGTGTAGATGACGATCATGTTGAAGCCGGTGCCGCCCCACACCGCGATGTTCGCGAAGGAGAGGTACAGGTTGCCGCCGTCGAACAGGTCGGGCTGCGGGAGTCCGAACTCGCGGAGCAGGTAGTAGAAGGGGCTGACCGTCGGCAGGTAGAGGAAGCCCCACATCAGGGCGGCGATGATGCCGGGGACGGCGTACGGCAGGAAGATCGCGAGGCGGGCGAACGTGGCGCTGCGGGCCCGCGGGGTGTCCAGCATCAGCGCGAAGACCAGGGCCAGGCCGAGCATCGTGGGGATGACGATCAGGCCGTAGCCGAAGGCGCGCAGGACGCTGTGGCCGAACTCGGAGTCCTCGAAGACGGCGGTGTAGTTGCCGATGCCGTTCCAGACCTGCCGGCGGGCGCCCTTGCCGAGGCCGATGCCCTTGACCTGGACCTTGTGGAGACTGAGCCACACCGCGTACCCGATCGGCACGACGGTGAAGGCGGCGAACAGGAGCACGGCCGGTACGAGGAACCAGTACGGCGCGCTGCGGCCACGACGGCGGACGCGGTGGGGGCGGACGGGTGTGGCGGTGCCGTCCGCCAAGGGCCCGGCCGTCGTGCGGTCGGAGCCCTTGAGCGGAGTGGCGGTCATGCCTCGGTCACCTTGAAGCCCTGCTTCTTCATGTCGCTGAAGGTCTTCGCCTGCATGGTGGCCAGCGCGGTGTCGAACTGCGCGGCCTTCTTCGCCTTGGCGGCGGTGCCGAACGCGTCGCTGAAGGTGTCGTAGGCGACCTGGACGTTCGGACCCCAGGCGGAGGCCGCCGTGGTGGCGGCGATCTTGGCGGCCGTGTCGTAGAAGTCGGTCTGGTTCGGGAAGAACTCGGGGGTGGTGAGGACCGAGCCGGACTGGCCCTTGGTGGCCGCCGGGTAGATGCCGGCCTCCTTGACCAGGGCGGCGAGCGCCTCGGGGTCGGTGTTCAGCCAGTTGGCGAACTTGGTCGCCGCGTCGGCGTGCTTCGAGTCGGTGGAGACGCCGGTGGAGGAGCCGCCCCAGCTGCCGGTGACGTCCTCGCCCGCGCTCCACTGCGGCAGCGGGGCCATGCGCCACTTGCCCTTGGTGTCGGGGGCCGAGCTGACCAGCACTCCGGGCGCCCACACGGCGGAGACCCAGGCGAGGTGGGTGCCCTTGTTCAGCGCGTTGTTCCAAGCCGGCGTGTACATCGGCTGGTTGTCGATCACTCCCTCCTGGACGAGCCCGCCCCAGAAGTCGGTGACCTTCTTCGTGGCCGCGTCGTCGATGCCGACGGTCCACTTGCCGCCGCTCTCCACGGTCCACCACTTGGCACCGGCCTGCTGCGCCAACCCGGCGAACAGTCCGGGGTCGTTGGAGGAGAACGTCGTCAAGTAGGCGTTCGGCACGGCCTTCCTGGCGGCGCGGGCGGTCTTCGCGAAGTCGTCCCAGGTGGCGGGGACGGTCAGGTCGTGCTGCTTGAACAGGTCCTCGCGGTAGAAGAACATCAGCGGCCCGGAGTCCTGCGGTATCGCGTAGACCGCGTCGGTGCCGAGCGTGACCATGCTCCAGAGTCCGTCCGCGAACTGGGACTTGGCGGACTTCGCGTACTTCGAGATGTCGGCGAGCACGTCGTTGGAGACCAGCGTCGGCAGCGACTGGTACTCGACCTGGATGAGGTCGGGGGCGTTGCCCGCCTTCTTCGCGGTGATCAGCTTGGAGACGATGTCCTTGCCCGCGGCCTGCTTGGAGACGGTGACCGTGATGTCCGGGTTCTTCTTGTTCCAGATCGCGGCGACCTTGTCCATGTTCGGCGCCCAGGACCAGTAGGTCAGCTTGACGGGCCCGCTGCTCTTGCCGGAGTCGTCGTCGGAACCGCCGCAGGCGGCGAGGGTGCCCGTGAGGCCTACGGCTGCCGCCCCGGCAAGGATGCTGCGCCTGCTGAACTGGTGGCGGTGGATCGACATCTTCATCTCCCCTGACTGAGTGCGAGCCGGCCCCCGATGTCCCATCGGATGTCCCGTCGTGCCCCGCACGGCTCTGTGACCGTGCACAGTAGAGAATTGTTTCGGACCCTTGTCAATGGATGAACCCTGGGGTTACCTACTTGTTGCTGACGGCTGGACGCCACATCCCTGCATGTGCACGATCACAGAATCAGCAGCATTTCCGTCGCCCCAGTCGCCGATTCCCCGGGAGTGAACCCATGCCGTCCCCCGCCCCGCACGACCGTCTGCCGCTCGCCTTCGGAGGTGACTACAACCCCGAGCAGTGGCCGCAGGAGGTCTGGGAGGAGGACGTACGGCTGATGCGGGAGGCCGGTGTCACGGCCGTCTCCCTCGGGGTCTTCTCCTGGGCCCGCCTGGAGCCGCGCCCCGGCACGTACGACTGGGAGTGGCTCGACACGGTGATGGACCTGCTGCACACGGCCGGGATCTCCGTGAACCTCGGCACCCCCACCGTCGTCCCCCCGGCGTGGTTCTACCGCGCGCACCCCGACGCGCTGCCCGTGACCCGCGAGGGCGTGCGCCTCGCCTTCGGCTCGCGGGGCGCGATCTGCCACTCGCACCCCGGCTACCGGGCGGCGGCGGCCACGATCACGACCGCACTGGCCGAGCGCTACGGCAGCCACCCCGCCGTGATCCTCTGGCACGTCCACAACGAGTACGGCGCCCCCGTCCTCGCCTGCTACTGCGACACCTGCGCGGCGGCCTTCCGGGACTGGCTGCGTGCGCGGTACGACACCCTCGACGCCCTCAACCACGCCTGGGGAACGGCCTTCTGGGGCCAGCAGTACGGCGACTGGGAGGAGATCACCCCGCCCCGCGCGACGCCGTCGGTGTGCAATCCCACCCAGCAGTTGGACTACCGGCGCTTCGCCGACGCGCAGGCCCGCGCCAACTTCACCGCCGAGCGGGACATCCTGCACCGCCTCTCCCCCGGCGTCCCGGTCACCACCAACTTCATGGTCGCGCCGAGCCAGGGCCCGGGCGTCGACTACTGGGCCTGGGCGAAGGAGGTCGACCTCGTCACCAACGACCACTACCTGATGACCGACGGCCGCCGTACCCACGTGAACCTGGCGCTGGCCGCCGACCTGACCCGCTCGGTGGCCGGCGGCGGCCCGTGGCTGCTGCTGGAACACGCCACGTCGGGGGTCAACTGGCAGCCGTACAACCCCGCGAAGCGTCCCGGTGAGATGGCGCGCAACTCGCTCGGGCATGTGGCGCGCGGCTCCGAGGGCGCGATGTTCTTCCAGTGGCGGCAGTCGCCGTCGGGCGCGGAGAAGTTCCACACCGCGATGCTGGCGAACTCCGGTACGGACAACCGCGGTTGGCGCGAGGTCACCGAACTGGGGCGGCGGGTCGCGGAGTTGGGCCGGGACGGGCTACGCGGCACCCGGACCCGGGGCGACGTGGCGATGGTGTGGTCCTGGGACTCCTGGTGGGCGCAGAGCCTGGAGTGGCGGCCGAGCCAGGACCTGGACGCGCGCGAGCGGTTGGACGCGTTCTACGAGGCCCTGTACGACCGGCACCTGACGGTGGACTTCGTGCCGCCGACGGGACTCGCCGACCTCGACCCGGAGCGGTATCCGCTGCTGGTGGTACCGCAGTTGTACGCTGCGCCGGCCGGTGCGGGCGCCGACCTGGAGCGGTACGTGTCGGCGGGCGGGACCCTGCTGGTCTCCTTCTTCTCCGGGATCGTCGACGAGAACGACACGCTGCATCCCGGCGCGTACCCGGGGGCACTGCGGGACGTACTCGGCCTGACCGTCGAGGAGTTCGACCCGCTGCTGCCGGGCGAGACGGTGTCGGTCCGGACGGCGGACGGCGCCTTGCGCACGGCGGACCTGTGGTCGGAGGTCGTGGTGCCGGGCGACGGCTGCGAGGTCCTGGCCCGGTTCGAGGGCGGGCGCGGGTCCGGCGGCCCGGCGCTGACGCGGCGCGCGGCCGGGTCGGGGGCGGCCTGGTACCTGGCCACGCGTCTCACCGGCGACGACCTGGCCGCCGTGGTGGGCCTCGCCCTCGCGGACGCCGGGATCACCCCGGCCGGGCTGCCGCGCGATGTCGAACTCGTCGTGCGGGAGGGCGAGTCGGGGACGTTTCGCTTCGCGGTGAACCACACCGGGAGCGAGGTGAAGGTGGTGCTGCCGGACGGAAGCAGGGTCGCGGTACCGGCGGGCGGGGTGGAGGTCTTCCGGGATCCAAGCTGACCCGGACGCGGCTCGTCTCGGCTCGGCTCGGCCCAGCTCAACTTGCTTGTCTTCTTGGCTACTTGCTGAAGGGAAACTTCGTGATGCGCAGACGCAGTGTTCTTACGGCGGCGGGGGCGGCGGCACTCGCCGTGCCGGTGCTGGGCGCGACGCCGGCGGTGGCCGGTACCGGTGCCGGTACGTCGACCGGGGGCTCGGCCGGAGCTGGGCACGGCCGGCGCCGGCTGGAGATCCGGGGGATGGACATCTCCTCGCTCCCCAAGGACGAGGCGCACGGGGCGGTCTACCGCCGGGCGGACGGCCGCCGGGACGACCCGGTCCGCATCCTGGCCGACGCGGGCGTCACCCACGCCCGCCTCAAGGTGTGGGTGAACCCGGCCGACGGCTACAACACCAAGCAGCACATCCTGCCGCTGGCCAGGCGGTTGCGCCGGGCGGGCATCGGGATCTGGGTCGACTTCCACTACTCCGACACCTGGGCCGACCCGTCCCACCAGACCAAGCCCGCGGCCTGGGCCGACCTCGACGTGGCGGGCCTGACACGGGCGGTCCACGACCACACCGCCGACGTCCTGGGCGCGCTGCGCCGCCAGGGCACCCCGGCCGACCTGGTCCAGATCGGCAACGAGATCAACGGCGGCCTGCTCTGGCCCACCGGCAAGAACTGGGGTGACGACGCCGGGGGTTGGGGCAACCTGACGGCCTTCCTCAAGGCGGGCCTGAACGCGGCCCGCGACACCACCCCGCGCATCCGCACGATGCTCCACATCGCCTCCGGCGGCGACAACGGCACGTCCCGCTGGTGGTACGACAACGTGGTCGCCGACGGCGTCGACTTCGACATCATCGCCCAGTCCTACTACCCCTTCTGGCACGGCACCCCGGACGCGGCGGCGGCCAACCTGGCCGATCTGGCGACCCGTTACGGCAAGCCGGTCCTGATCGCCGAGACGGCGTACCCGTTCACGCTGGAGAGCGAGGACGCCACGAACGACATCATGTACGACCCCTCCCAGCTGACCCCGGGCTACCCGGCGACCCCGGCAGGCCAGGCGGCCTGGCTGCGGACGGTGGCGGACCTGATGGCGAACGTCCCCGGCGACAAGGGCCTGGGCTACTGCTACTGGGAGGGCGTGTGGACCTACCGCCCGGGCGACGGCTGGGACCCGACGGACCCGGCCTCCGGCAACGCATGGGAGAACCTGGCCCTGTTCGACTTCCGGGACCGTGCGCTGCCGGGGTTGAGGACGCTCGGGGGCTATCGGGGATGAGGACGCTTCGGCGGCGGTGGGCGTAGGCGCGCCTCGGCGGCGGTCGTCATCCACCGGCCCGCTTGGGCTACGGCTTGGTGCCGCTGCCGCTGCCGCGCCGGTTGGTGCGCCAGAGCTGGTAGAGGTGCCTCGCGCCCGGGCGCACGAAGCGGGCCAGCATCGTGAAGAACGGCCGCAGGTCGTCACCCGCGAACCAGGCCAGCTCCGTCCCGCTCGGCCGCGGCGGCGCGTGCGGTGTCGTATAGCCGCTGCGGCGGTAGGCGAGGAGGGCGGGCAGGTCGATGTTCTCCACGATGTACCGGTGGCCGGCGCGCTGTTCGCCCTCGGGGACGGGGCGGCCGGTCAGGTCGAGGTGCATGGCGCGGACCACGTCCACCCCCGACTCGTTCTCGAAGAGCCGGAACTGGGCGCCCATGCGGGGGTTGAAGTCGAGCAGTTTGTACTGGCCGTCGCGCCGGTCGAAGCGCAGGTCGAGGTCGATGACGCCGGTGAAGCCGATCTGTTTGATGAAACGTGCGGCGATGTCCGCGAGTTCCGGGTTGTCGACCACGTACGCGTTCGCGGTCATGCCCGCGTGCGGCGGCCAGGAACGCACCTTGACGCCGGTGAACATCGCGAGCGGCGTGGAGTCCTGGTCGAAGTAGGCGTGCACGATCCAGTCCTCGGCCTCCTCCCTCGGCAGGTACTCCTGGAGGATCACCCCGGGCTGCTCGCCCCAGTCCCGGGCCAGCGTGAGCAGCCCCTCGCGGGTCGCGATCCTCGTCGTCCCGTTCACGGCCGGCCGGGAGCGCCGTACGAACGCCTCCCTGTTCTTGGCCACGATCGGGAAACGGGCCTTCTCCGCGAAGTCGACGACGTCGTCGTAGGACCGCGGGAAGGCGGCCGTCGGGCTCGGGATGCCGTGTTCGGCGCAGAGTTCGTGCAGGCCCTGTTTGCTCGCGAGGTGTCGCGGCAGCTCCGGTTCCACCCGCGGGAAGAGGAAGCGGGTGCCGAGCGCGTCCTGGTGCTCGGCGATCAGGACCGCGGCCTCCTCGTCCGTCGGGATGAGGACGGTGGGCCGGCCGATGCGGCGCCCGATGCGCAGCAGGCCCTCCACCAGCCGCCCGGGTTCCTCCGTGCCGGTCGTCGGCCAGACGAACGCGCGCTCCAGATACCGGGACGCGGCGGCCGGTGTGTAACGGTCCTCCGTGATCGCGTACATCGGCACGCCGAGCCGTCCCAGACTCCGGATCGCGCCCACCCCGCCGTGATGCAGCGGATAGTCGCCGAACTTGACGATGAGGCCCGGCACTTCACGGTCGGCCTCGAAAGGCATGCCGCTGAAGCGCTTGGCCACGGGTCCCCCCACGTGTCCCCCTCTACGGACCGGACCCACCCCGTCCGTGTCCCCCCAAAGGACGCTAAGCCGGAATTGCCTCTTCCGACAAGGCCTATTCGGACATTGCGAACTCTTTAGACACTGCCGGTTCGCGCAACTCACCCGTAACGTGTGGCCCGGCCACATGCGAGTACGTACGAGAGTGAGGCAGCACCCATGCCCCCCTTCGATCTTCCCGAGGGCGACCCCTTCGGCCCGCACAACCTTCCCTACGGCGTCTTCTCGCCCGTCGGCTCGGACGAACGGACCGTCGGTGTCCGGCTCGGCGACCACGTCCTCGACGCGGGCGCGGCGGCGGAGGCCCTCGGTTCGCCGTACGTCTCCCTCCTCGCGCACCCGAGTCTGGGCCCGCTGCTCGCCGCGGGCCACACGGCCTGGTCGGACGTCCGGCGCGCGCTGACCGCGTGGGTGACGGTCCCCTCCCACCAGGACACGATCGCCCCGTACTTCCACCCCCTCTCGTCGGTGACCCTGCACCTCCCCTTCGAGGTCGCGGACTACGTCGACTTCTACGCCTCCGAGAACCACGCCCGGAACGTCGGCCGCATCTTCCGCCCCGACGCCCCCGACACGCTGACCCCCAACTGGAAGCACCTGCCGATCGGTTACCACGGCCGCGCCGGCACGGTCGTCGTCTCGGGCACGGATGTCGTACGTCCGTCCGGACAGCGCAAGTCCCCCGCCGACCCCGCGCCCGTCTTCGGCCCGTCCGTGCGCCTGGACATCGAGGCGGAGGTCGGTTTCGTGGTGGGCACGCCGTCGGCGATGGGCACGCCGGTGCCGCTCGCCGACTTCCGCGAGCACGTGTTCGGCCTGTGCCTCCTCAACGACTGGTCGGCACGCGACATCCAGGCCTGGGAGTACGTCCCGCTCGGCCCCTTCCTCGGCAAGTCCTTCGCCACGTCGGTGTCGGCGTGGATCACCCCGCTGGACGCGTTGGAGGACTCCCGGGTCGCCCCGCCCGAGCGCACCCATGAACTCCTCCCCTACCTGGACGACTCGGCCGAGGAACCCGGCGGCTACGACCTCCGCATCACGGTCGCCATCAACGGCCACACGGTCTCCGAGCCACCGTTCTCCACCATGTACTGGACGGCCGCCCAGCAACTCGCCCAGATGACGGCCAACGGCGCGTCCCTCCGCACCGGCGACCTGTACGGCTCCGGCACGGTCAGCGGCCCGGTCGAACGCGAGCGCGGCTCCCTGCTGGAACTGACCTGGAACGGCCGCGACCCCCTCGAACTCCCGTCAGGCAAGCGGACGTTCCTGGAGGACGGCGACGAGGTGACCCTCTCGGCGTGGGCCCCCGGGGCGAACGGCACCCGCGTGGGCCTGGGCGAGGTCACCGGACGGGTCGTGCCACGAGGATGAGGTCGCGGCCGTGAGCTGGCGTGAGCGGGGGCGCGGTGAGGTGGCGGTCGCAGGGTGACGTCGGCGGCGGGGGTGACGGTGGCGTGGCCGGCGGGTGGGTCGGGGGCGTTCGGGGGCCGCATGCCGTGTGCGGCCGGTGGTCGCCGTACACCTGACGCCGGTCGTCCGTGCCGTCATACTGGCGGCGGGCGACGCACATGCCGTGCGCCCGCCCCCGGGTACAGCCGCACCCGCGCATTCCGTTCTTCCGTTACGCCCATCCGTTCCACCCCTGCCTTCTCTTCTTCTTCCGTTTCTTCCGCCGACCAGGATCCGGAGCCCGTGGCATGACCGTCTGCCTGCTCCTGCTGAGCGTCGTCGCCCTCTCGGCCGCCGTGCCGGCTCCGCGTGCGCTGACCCGGGCCGTGTGGCCCGAGCGGGAACCCGTGGTCGGCCTGTGGGTGTGGCAGTGCCTGGTCGCCACGGTCCTGCTGTGCTGTCTCGCCGCCCTGGTGCTGGGTGCCGCCGCCGTCTTCCACACGGTCCGCGACCACGTCTTCGCCCCCGCTCCGCCCGCCGTGACCGCGGCCTACGATCTCTCCGCCGCCCCGGCCTGGGCGGTCGCCCTCACGCTGTCACTGGCCTGCGGGGCCGCCTGGACGACGGCGATGCTGGCCCGCGAACTCGCCGAGGCGAGGCGCCGACGCGGTCAGGCCCGTGCGCATCTGCGGGAGCGCGCTCCCGATCTGCCGGCCGGACTGCCCGCGGCGCGCGGCCCCCTGCTGGTGCTGGAGGACGAGTACCCGGACGCCTGGTGGATGCCCGGCCATCCGCCCCAACTGGTCGTCACCACAGGCGCGTTGCACCGCCTCACCGGCCACCAGCTGGACGCGGTCCTCACCCACGAGCGCGGTCACGCCCGCGCCCACCACGACTGGCTGCTCCATCTCTCGACGGCGCTGGCCTCCGGTTTTCCGCACGTCCCGCTGTTCGCCCACTTCTGCGACCAGACCCACCGGCTGGTCGAACTGGCCGCGGACGACACCGCCTCGCGCCGATGCGGACACCTGACGACGGCGCTGGCCCTCATCGAACTGAACAACCACCGAGGCGTCCTCTCCTGCGCCTCCAGCCACCGCCTCCTCGGCGAACGCGTCGACCGTCTCCTGGACCCCCGCCCCCGCCTGGGCCGCCGCCACCGCGCCCTGACGACGACGGTCGCGACCTTGGTCCCCCTGCTGCCCCTCCTGATCGTGTTCGCACCTGGGCTCACGGCTCTGGGGTGAGGGTGCCGGGGTGAGAGTGCCGGGGCCGCCCGGCTGTCCCGTTGCGAGTTCCGAAGTCACCCACGCCTCACCCCCGGTCGCTCACCCTCCGGGTCGCTCCTCCGGGTCGCCCCTTCCGGTCCCCTACATCCAGTCCTCCGGCTCCGGCTCCGCGTCCATCTCCGGCCAGTAGTCCGCCCCGGGGTCGACATCCTTCGCCGCACGCCCCGTTGCAGGAGCCGCCGCCCGTGCCTGTGCCTGGCCCTGTGCCTGCACGGGCACCGCAGCACCAGGACCCGCACCCGCACCCGCCGGAGCTGCCCCTGACGACCCCGCGGGTGCCTCGCCCAGAGAGGCCAGCACCCCGATCACGCCCTCCCCGTACGTCGCCAGCTTCTTCTCGCCGACCCCGCTGATCTCCCCGAGCTGCCCCACCGAGGTCGGCCACGCCGTGGCGATCTCCCGCAACGTCGCGTCGTGGAAGATGACGTACGCCGGAACGCCCTGTTCACGCGCCTGCTCCGCACGCCAGGCACGCAGCGCCTCGAAGGCCGGCTGCAACGACTCCGGCAACTCCACCGCCGCCGCCTTGGCCTTGCGCTCGCCCCGGCCCGAGGACGACCCCGAGCGCGAGGAACCCGCCGGCTTCTTCGGCTCCTTGCGCAGCGGCACCTCCCGCTCGCGCCGCAGCACCGTCCCGCTCGCCTCGGTAAGCACCAGCGTGCCGTACTCCCCCTCGACCGCGAGCAGCCCCTGCGCCAGCAACTGCCGTACGACACCGCGCCATTCGCCCTCGGCGAGATCCTCGCCGATGCCGAACACGGACAGCTGGTCGTGGTCGAACTGGATCACCTTGGCCGTGCGGCGCCCCATGAGGATGTCGACGATCTGCACGGCGCCGAACTTCTGGCCCCGTTCCCGCTGCAGGCGCACCACCGTCGACAGGACCTTCTGCGCGGCGACCGTGCCGTCCCATGTCTCCGGCGGAGTCAGGCAGGTGTCGCAGTTGCCGCAGCCCGCCGCGTCCGGGTCCTGGCCGAAGTAGGCGAGGAGTTGACCGCGTCGGCACTGCGCGGTCTCGCAGAGCGCGAGCATGGCCTCCAGGTGCGCGGCGGCCCGGCGGCGGAACGCCTCGTCGCCCTCGCTGGACTGGATCATCTTGCGCTGCTGTATGACGTCGTTCAGGCCGTACGCCATCCATGCCGTCGACGGCATGCCGTCCCGCCCGGCACGGCCCGTCTCCTGGTAGTAGCCCTCCACCGACTTGGGCAGGTCGAGGTGGGCGACGAACCGCACGTCCGGCTTGTCGATGCCCATGCCGAAGGCGATGGTCGCGACGACGACCAGGCCCTCCTCGCGCAGGAACCGCGACTGATGCGCCGCGCGGGTGCCCGAGTCCAGGCCCGCGTGGTACGGCACCGCCTCGATGCCGTTGCGCGACAGGAACTCGGCGGTGGTCTCGACGGACTTGCGCGACAGGCAGTACACGATGCCCGCGTCGCCCGCGTGCTCCTCGCGCAGGAAGCTCAGCAGCTGCTTCTTGGGGTCGGCCTTCGGCACGATCCGGTACTGGATGTTGGGCCGGTCGAAGCTCGCCACGAAGTGCCGGGCGCTCGGCATGTTCAGCCGCTGGGTGATCTCCTTGTGCGTCGCGTCCGTGGCCGTCGCCGTGAGCGCGATCCGCGGGACGTCCGGCCACCGCTCCCCGAGCACCGAGAGGGAGAGGTAGTCCGGGCGGAAGTCGTGACCCCAGGACGACACACAGTGCGCCTCGTCGATCGCGAACACGGAGATCTTGCCGCGCGACAGCAGGTCCAGCGTGTTGTCGAGGCGCAGCCGCTCCGGCGCGAGGTAGATCAGGTCCAGCTCGCCGGCCAGGAACTCCGCCTCGACCACGCGCCGCTCGTCGAAGTCCTGCGTCGAGTTCATGAACCCGGCGCGCACCCCGAGCGCCCGCAGCGCGTCCACCTGGTCCTGCATCAGCGCGATCAGCGGGGAGACGACCACGCCCGTACCGGGTCTGACCAGGGACGGGATCTGGTAGCAGAGCGACTTGCCGCCGCCGGTCGGCATGAGGACGACGGCGTCACCGCCCGCCACCACGTGCTCGATGACCGCTTCCTGCTCGCCGCGGAAGCTGTCGTAGCCGAAGACGCGGTGGAGCGTGGCCAGTGCCTCGCTCTCGCCGTGTGCCGCCGGCGTCCGTACTTCGGTCGTCACAACCGTCCCGCCCATCCCGTGCATCGCTCGTCCCCCGTGCGTCGTCCCTCGACCACTGCGTCCACGATAGGGCTCCGCACCGACAGCGTCGGAGTTATCCACAGGCTGGTGACGGTGACGGTGGCGGGTGGCGTCCGGCAGCGGTGGCCGTGCGGCCCGGTGGCGGTGACCGGTGCGGCCCGGCGGGCGGTGGCCGTGCGGCCCGTCGGGCGGTGACCGGCTGTGGTCAACCGGATGGCTCCCGTCACATGGCGCGACCGATTCGGCCGGACCATGCTGCTGGGGCGGGACCGCGGAGGCCCGCCACGCCCCGAACGGACGGCGCGCCGTGCGTGCGGACGCCTCCCGAAGCCAAGGAGTCCCACCATGTCCCCTCGGTCCCTGCGTGCCGTCGAGGCCGCCGCCGCGGTGGCGACCGCCGCGGCCTTCGCGCTGACCGCCGCCCCGGCCCACGCCGCACCCCACCCCGATCCGGCCGTGTGGACCCAGCTGAGCAGGACGACCCAGGCCACCGGCACGTACGGGTACGAGGGGTCCGCCGCGGCCGGCGGCTACGCGCGCACCGACACCTGCGTCGCCGACCCCACCGCGGGCGGCATGGGCTACCACTACGTCAACCCGGCGAACATCGGTTCGGTCGACCCGCGGAAGCCCGCGGCCCTCGTCTACGCGGACGGGTTCACGAACGAGTACACGGGCACGTCCAGCGGCGGCACGCGCAAGCTGGTCGCGGTGGAGTGGGTCGTGAAGGACTCGGGGCAGGCGGCGCCGACGCTGTTCGGGCAGACCTTCCAGAGGGACCAGCTCCCGGGCTACTTCACCCTGCACGCCTGGCTCTACCAGCCCAACCCGGTGGGCCTGTTCGCCGCCTGGAACCCCGAGGTCGTCTGTCCGGCGGTCTGACCGCGCACACGCGAAGGCCCCGGCTCCCGCGCGGGGAACCGGGGCCTTCGGCCTGTGCTCAGCGCACGAACACCCCGGCCTGGTTGGCCAGGTCCAGGAAGTACTGCGGGGCCACACCGAGGACGAGCGTGGCCGCCACGGCCACGCCGATCGTCGCCATGGTCAGCGGGGACGGGACCGCGACGGTGGGGCCGTCGGGCCGCGGCTCGCTGAAGAACATGAGCACGATCACGCGGATGTAGAAGAACGCCGCGATGGCCGACGAGAGCACACCGACCACGACCAGCGGGGCCGCGCCACCGGACGCCGCCGCCTTGAACACGGCGAACTTCCCGGCGAACCCGGCCGTCAGCGGAATGCCCGCAAAGGACAGCAGGAACACCGCGAACACGGCCGCGACCAGCGGTGATCTGCGCCCGAGCCCCGCCCACTTGGACAGGTGCGTCGCCTCGCCGCCCGCGTCCCGGACGAGGGTGACGACCGCGAAGGCGCCGATCGTCACGAACGAGTAGGCGCCCAGGTAGAACAGCACGGACGAGACACCGTCCCGGGTGGTCGCGATGACACCCGCGAGGATGAAGCCCGCGTGCGCGATCGACGAGTACGCCAGGAGCCGCTTGATGTCGGTCTGGGTGATCGCGACGATCGCGCCGCCCAGCATCGTGATGATCGCCACGCCCCACATGACGGGCCGCCAGTCCCAGCGCAGGCCCGGCAGCACGACGTAGAGGAGGCGGAGCAGCGCGCCGAAGGCGGCCACCTTGGTGGCGGCGGCCATGAAGCCGGTGACCGGGGTGGGCGCGCCCTGGTAGACGTCGGGCGTCCACATGTGGAACGGCACCGCGCCGACCTTGAACAGCAGCCCCATGACGATCATCGCGCCGCCGATGAGCAGCAGCGCGTCGTTGCCCATGGTGTCCGCGAGGGCGGGGTTGATGTTGGTGATGGAGCCGTCGACGACCTGCGCGATCGTGGAGTACGACATCGAGCCCGCGTAGCCGTAGAGCAGCGCGGTGCCGAACAGGGTGAACGCGGAGGCGAAGGCGCCCAGGAGGAAGTACTTGACCGCGGCCTCCTGCGACAGGAGCCGCTTGCGGCGGGCCAGGGCGCACAGGAGGTAGAGCGGGAGCGAGAAGACTTCCAGGGCGACGAACAGGGTCAGCAGGTCGTTGGCCGACGGGAAGACGAGCATTCCGGCGACCGCGAAGAGCAGGAGCGGGAACACCTCCGTGGTGGTGAACCCGGCCTTGACGGCGGCCTTCTCGCTGTCGCTGCCCGGTACGGAGGCGGCCTGCGCGGCGAACGAGTCGACGCGGCTGCCGTGCGCCTCCGGGTCGAGCCTGCGCTCGGCGAAGGTGAACAGGCCGACCAGTCCGGAGAGCAGGATCACGCCCTGGAGGAACAGGGCGGGCCCGTCGACGGCGATGGCGCCCATGGCGGCGATGTGCGCCTTGGTGGTGCCGTACCCGTCCGCCGCGAGCGCCACGACCGCCGCGAAGGCGGCGCACAGCGCCACGGCGGACACGAACACCTGGGCGTAGTAACGGGACTTGCGCGGGACGAACGCCTCGACCAGGACCCCGATGAGCGCCGCGCCGAGGATGATCAAGGTGGGCGACAATTGCGCGTACTCGATCTTCGGCGCCGGGATCTTCGAGATCGGGTCGGCCGTTGCCGCCGTTGTCCACAGGCTGTGGACGGCTGTTGCGCTCACTTGGCCGCCTCCACCGAGGGCTTGGGATCCTTCTTGTGTACGTCGGACAGAGTCTGCTTGACCGACGGGTTCACGATGTCCGTGACGGGCTTCGGGTAGACGCCCAGGAAGATCAGCAGCACGATCAGCGGGGCGACGACCAGGAGTTCACGCGGGCGCAGGTCCGGCATCGTGGCGACCTCGGGCTTCACCGGGCCGGTCATCGTCCGCTGGTAGAGGACGAGGGTGTACAGCGCGGCGAGGACGATGCCGAAGGTGGCGATGATCCCGATCGCGGGATAGCGCGAGAACGTGCCGACCAGGACCAGGAACTCGCTCACGAAGGGCGCGAGTCCGGGCAGCGACAGGGTGGCCAGACCGCCGATCAGGAAGGTGCCCGCGAGCACCGGGGCGACTTTCTGCACCCCTCCGTAGTCGGCGATCAGACGCGAGCCGCGCCGCGAGATCAGGAAGCCGGCGACGAGCATCAGCGCGGCCGTGGAAATACCGTGGTTGACCATGTACAGCGTCGCGCCGGACTGGCCCTGGCTGGTCATCGCGAAGATGCCCAGGATGATGAACCCGAAGTGCGAGATCGACGCGTACGCCACCAGCCGCTTGATGTCCCGCTGCCCGACCGCGAGCAGCGCGCCGTAGATGATGCTGATCACGGCGAGGACGAGGATCACGGGCGTCGCCCACTTGCTGGCCTCCGGGAACAGCTGGAGGCAGAAGCGGAGCATCGCGAAGGTGCCGACCTTGTCGACGACCGCCGTGATCAGCACGGCGACCGGGGCGGTCGCCTCGCCCATCGCGTTGGGCAGCCAGGTGTGCAGCGGCCACAGGGGCGCCTTCACCGCGAAGGCGAAGAAGAAGCCCAGGAACAGCCAGCGTTCGGTGTTCGTCGCCATGTGCAGCGAGCCGTTGGCCCGCGCCTGCGCGATCTCCGTGAGCGAGAAGTTCCCGGCCACCACGTAGAGACCGATCACGGCCGCCAGCATGATGAGGCCGCCGACCAGGTTGTAGAGCAGGAACTTGACCGCCGCGTACGACCGTTGGGTGGCCGCCGCCTCGTCGCCGTGCTCGTGGGCCCGGTCCCCGAAGCCGCCGATGAGGAAGTACATCGGGATCAGCATGGCTTCGAAGAAGATGTAGAAGAGGAAGACGTCGGTGGCCTCGAAGGAGATGATCACCATCGCCTCCACCGCAAGGATGAGGGCGAAGAAGCCCTGGGTGGGCCGCCAGCGCTTGTTGCCGGTCTCCAGGGGGTCGGCGTCGTGCCAGCCCGCCAGGATCACGAACGGGATCAGCAGGGCGGTGAGCGCCAGGAGCGCGACCGCGATGCCGTCCACGCCCAGTTCGTAGCGGACCCCGAAGGCGGCGATCCAGGCGTGGGACTCGGTGAGTTGGTAGCGGTCGCCGCCCGGGTCGAAGCGGACCAGGACCGTGACGGCGAGCGCGAGCGTCGCCAGCGAGACCAGCAGCGCCAGCCATTTCGCGGCGGTGCGCCGGGCGGCCGGGACGGCGGCCGTGGCCACCGCCCCGAGGGCCGGCAGCACCGCCGTCGCTGTCAGGAGGGGAAAGGACATCGGTATCAGACCGCCCTCATCAGCAGGGTCGCGGCGACGAGGATGGCCGCACCGCCGAACATCGAGACCGCGTACGACCGCGCATAGCCGTTCTGCAGCTTGCGCAGCCTTCCGGAGAGGCCGCCCATGGAGGCCGCCGTGCCGTTGACGACGCCGTCGACCAGGGTGTGGTCGACGTAGACCAGGGAGCGGGTGAGGTGCTCGCCGCCGCGCACCAGGACGACGTGGTTGAAGTCGTCCTGGAGGAGGTCGCGGCGGGCGGCCCGGGTGAGCAGCGAGCCGCGCGGGGCGACGGCCGGGACCGGCTTGCGGCCGTACTGCGCCCAGGCGATGGCGACGCCGACGATCAGGACCACCATGGTGGCCAGGGTGACCGTCAGGGCGCTGACCGGGGAGTTGCCCTCCTCGTGGCCGGTGATGGGCTCCAGCCAGTGCAGGAAGCGGTTCCCGATCCCGAAGAAGGCGCCCGCTCCGACCGAGCCGATCGCCAGCACCATCATGGGGATGGTCATGGTCCTCGGGGACTCGTGCGGGTGCGGCTCGTTGCCGTTCTCGTCGGGCTGCCAGCGCTTCTCGCCGAAGAAGGTCATCAGCATCACGCGCGTCATGTAGTACGCCGTGATGGCCGCGCCCAGCAGGGCCGCGCCGCCGAGGATCCAGCCCTCGGTGCCGCCCTTGGCGAAGGCCGCCTCGATGATCTTGTCCTTGGAGAAGAAGCCGGACAGGCCGGGGAAGCCGATGATGGCGAGGTAGCCGAGGCCGAAGGTGACGAACGTGATCGGCATGTACGAGCGGAGGCCGCCGTACTTGCGCATGTCGACCTCGTCGTTCATCCCGTGCATGACCGAACCGGCGCCGAGGAAGAGCCCGGCCTTGAAGAAGCCGTGCGTCACCAGGTGCATGATCGCGAAGACGTAGCCGATGGGGCCGAGTCCTGCGGCGAGCACCATGTAGCCGATCTGCGACATGGTCGAGCCGGCGAGGGCCTTCTTGATGTCGTCCTTCGCGCAACCGACGATCGCACCGAACAGGAGCGTGACGGCACCGACGAC
The DNA here is from genome assembly GCF_044747445.1 of Streptomyces sp. NPDC090083. Taxonomy (NCBI): domain Bacteria; kingdom Bacillati; phylum Actinomycetota; class Actinomycetes; order Kitasatosporales; family Streptomycetaceae; genus Streptomyces; species Streptomyces sp. NPDC090083. The sequence continues at coordinate 196,156 of NZ_JBIVED010000016.1, forward strand.
GGTGACCACCAGCTGTGCGTCCGGCGCGCCGTTGAAGATCGCTCCGGAGCGGACGATCAGGTACACGCCGGCGGTCACCATGGTCGCCGCGTGGATGAGGGCCGAGACCGGGGTCGGGCCCTCCATCGCGTCGCCGAGCCAGGACTGCAGCGGCACCTGGGCGGACTTGCCGCAGGCCGCGAGGAGCAGCATCAGGGCGATGCCCGTGAGCTTGCCCTCGGAGGCGTCACCGACGTGGCTGAGGACCGGCCCGAAGGCGAACGTCCCGAACGTGGTGAACATCAGCATGATGGCGATCGACAGGCCCATGTCGCCGACCCGGTTGACCAGGAAGGCCTTCTTCGCGGCGGTCGCCGCGCTGGGCTTGTGCTGCCAGAAGCCGATCAGCAGGTAGGAGGCGAGACCGACGCCCTCCCAGCCGACGTACAGCAGCAGGTAGTTGTCGGCGAGGACGAGGATCAGCATCGCCGCGAGGAACAGGTTCAGGTAGCCGAAGAAGCGGCGCTTGCGCTCGTCGTGCTCCATGTACCCGATCGAGTACAGGTGGATCAGCGAGCCGACGCCGGTGATCAGCAGGACGAAGGTCATCGACAGCTGGTCGAGGCGGAAGGTGACGTCCGCCTGGAAGCCCTCGACGGGGACCCAGGTCCACAGGTGCTGCATGAGCGTCCGGTGCTCGGCGCTCTTCCCCAGCAGGTCGGTGAAGAGGACGACACCGATCACGAAGGAGGCGGCCGCGAGGATCGTGCCGATCCAGTGGCCGACGGCGTCGAGCCGCCGGCCGCCGCACAGCAGTACGGCCGCTCCGAGCAGAGGCGCCGCTACCAGCAGCGCAATCAGGTTCTCCACGATTCAGCGACCCCTCAGAGCTTCATCAGGCTGGCGTCGTCGACCGAGGCCGAGTGGCGGGAACGGAACAGCGACACGATGATCGCGAGCCCGACCACGACCTCCGCGGCGGCGACGACCATCGTGAAGAAGGCGATGACCTGACCGTCGAGATTGCCGTGCATCCGGGAGAAGGTGACGAACGCGAGGTTGCAGGCGTTGAGCATCAGCTCGATGCACATGAACACGACGATCGCGTTCCGCCTGATCAGCACTCCGGTGGCGCCGATCGTGAACAACAGGGCGGAGAGATAGAGGTAGTTGACGGGGTTCACTTCGACGCCTCCTCGGTCCGCTTGAGGCTCGCCGGCTCGATCTCGGTCCGCTCCAGGCGCTCCTCGGCGCGCTGCTCCAGGGCCCGCAGATCGTCGAGCGCCTCGCTGGACACGTCACGGAGCTGGCCGCGGTCGCGGAGCGTCTTGCTGACCGTGAGCTCGGACGGGGTGCCGTCGGGCAGCAGGCCCGCGATGTCCACCGCGTTGTGCCGGGCGTAGACACCCGGAGCGGGGAGCGGCGGGACGTGCTTGCCCTCGCGGACGCGCTGCTCGGACAGTTCGCGCTGGGTCTTGGCCCGCTCGGTGCGCTCGCGGTGCGTGAGCACCATGGCGCCGACGGCGGCCGTGATCAGCAGGGCGCCGGTGATCTCGAAGGCGAACACGTACTTCGTGAAGATGAGGGCGGCCAGGCCCTCCACGTTGCCGTTGGCGTTGGCCGTGCTCAGGCCGCCGAACTGGGTGAGCGAGGCGTTGCCGATGCCCGCGAGGAGCAGGATGCCGAAACCGAGCCCACAGAGAAGGGCCAGCCAGCGCTGGCCCTTGATGGTCTCCGTCAGGGAGTCGGCGGCCGTGACGCCGACCAGCATCACCACGAAGAGGAACAGCATCATGATCGCGCCGGTGTAGACGACGATCTGCACGATGCCCAGGAAGTAGGCGCCGTTGGCGAGGTAGAACACCGCCAGGATGATCATGGTCCCGGCGAGGGACAGCGCACTGTGCACGGCCCTCTTCATGAGAACGGTGGACAGGGCGCCGATCACCGCGACCGTGCCGAGGATCCAGAACTGGAAGGCCTCGCCGGTGGAGGTGGAGTAGGCGGCGGCGACGGACTGCGGGCTCATGCTTCCACCCCCTCTTCCTCGGGCTTCTCACCCTTGGAGACGGCCACTTGGGGCACCGTGCCGGGCGCGGCCTCCGTCACCAGGCCCCGGTAGTAGTCCTGTTCGTCCATCCCCGGGTAGATGGCGTGCGGGCTGTCGACCATGGTGTCCTCAAGGCCCGCCAGCAGCTGTTCCTTGGTGTAGATGAGGTTGGCGCGGCTGCTGTCCGCCAGCTCGAACTCGTTGGTCATCGTCAACGCGCGCGTGGGGCACGCCTCGATGCACAGGCCGCACAGGATGCAGCGGGCGTAGTTGATCTGGTAGACGCGGCCGTACCGCTCGCCCGGCGAGTAGCGCTCCTCGTCGGTGTTGTCGGCGCCCTCCACGTAGATGGCGTCGGCGGGGCAGGCCCAGGCGCACAGCTCGCAGCCGACGCACTTCTCCAGGCCGTCCGGATGGCGGTTGAGCTGGTGCCGTCCGTGGAACCGGGGGGCGGTGGTCTTCTCCTGCTCCGGGTACTGCTCGGTCAGCCGCTTCTTGAACATGGCCTTGAAGGTCACGCCGAAGCCGGCCACGGGGTTCTGGAAACCGGGTTTGGTCTCCTTGGGCTCCTCAGCCATCGGACGCCTCCTTTCCATCCAGGGATCCGTCACTGCCAGTGTCCGGCCCACCACTGACAATCAACTCCCGCTCGCGGCGCGAGGGGCGCCGCGGCACCGGAGGCAACTCCTGTCCCGGCAGCGGCGGTACGGGGAATCCGCCCGCCATCGCGTCGAACCCGGCCGGTTCCTCGGCCAGTTGCGCGTCGTCCTTGGCCTTCTGGCGGAACATGTCCGCGATGAAGGACAGCAACAGCAGGACGAGCACGCCGCCGCCGACGTAGAGGGCGATGTCGGCGAAGTCGTAGTTCTCGTTCTTCAGGGTCCGTACGGTCGCGACGAGCATCAGCCAGACCACGGAGACCGGGATGAGGACCTTCCAGCCGAGCTTCATCAGCTGGTCGTAGCGCACGCGCGGGAGGGTGCCGCGGAGCCAGATGAAGAAGAACAGCAGCAGCTGGACCTTGATGACGAACCAGAGCATCGGCCACCAGCCGTGGTTCGCGCCCTCCCAGAAGGAGCTGATCGGCCACGGAGCCCGCCAGCCGCCCAGGAAGAGCGTGGTCGACACCGCGGAGACCGTCACCATGTTCACGTACTCGGCGAGCATGAAGAGCGCGAACTTGATCGACGAGTACTCGGTGTTGAAGCCGCCGACCAGGTCGCCCTCGGACTCCGGCATGTCGAAGGGGGCGCGGTTGGTCTCCCCGACCATCGTGACGACGTAGATGATGAACGAGACCGGCAGCAGGATGATGTACCAGCGGTCGTGCTGTTGTTCAACGATCGTCGACGTCGACATCGACCCGGAGTAGAGGAACACCGATGCGAACGCGGCGCCCATCGCGATCTCGTAGGAGATCATCTGCGCGCAGGACCGCAGACCGCCGAGCAGCGGGTACGTGGAGCCGGAGCTCCAGCCGGCGAGCACGATGCCGTAGATGCCGACCGAGGCGACCGCGAGGATGTAGAGCATCGCGATCGGGAGGTCGGTGAGCTGCATCGTGGTGCGGTGGCCGAAGATCGACACCTCGTTGTCGGCGGGCCCGAAGGGGATCACCGCGATCGCCATGAAGGCCGGGATGGCCGCGACGACCGGCGCGAGGATGTAGATCAGCTTGTCCGCGCGCTTGACGATCAGGTCTTCCTTGAGCATCAGCTTCACGCCGTCGGCGAGCGACTGGAGCATGCCCCAGGGGCCGTGCCGGTTGGGACCGATGCGCAGCTGCATCCAGGCGACGACCTTGCGTTCCCAGACGATCGAGAACAGCACGGTGATCATCAGGAAGGCGAAGCAGAACACCGCCTTGACGACGACCAGCCACCAGGGGTCGCGGCCGAACATCGAGAGGTCTTCGGCAGCGAGGTACGGGTACGGGCTCATGCCTCCACCTCCTTGGGGGCTTCGGCGACGGGCTTCGCCGGGCCGATGCGGACGAGTGCGCCGGGCAGCGCCCCGGTGTCGGAGGCGACGCCCCCGCCGATGGAGTTCAGCGGGAGCCAGACCACCCGGTCGGGCATCTCGGTGATCCGCAGCGGGAGTTCGACGGTTCCGGAGCCGCCGGTCACGGCCAGCGCGTCGCCGTCCTTGACGCCCGCCTCGGCGGCCGTGGCGGCCGACACGCGCGCGTGGGCGGCGTGCCGGGTGCCGGCGAGCGCTTCGTCGCCCTCCTGGAGCGCGCCCTGGTCGAGCAGCAGCCGGTGCCCGGCGAGCACGGCCTCCCCGGCGGCCGGCCGGGGCAGCACGCCCGCGGTCTCCAGCGGATCACTGGCCCGCGGCCCGTCCCAGGCACCGAGCCGGTCCAACTCCGCGCGCGTGGTGCGCAGATCGGGCAGACCCAGGTGTACGTCCATGGCGTCGGCCAGCATCTGCAGGACGCGGGCGTCGGTGGGGGCCAGGGTGCGGGTCATCTGGTCGGGCTTGAGCGCCGCGTCGAAGAAGCGGACCCTGCCCTCCCAGTTGAGGAAGGTGCCCGCCTTCTCGGCGACCGCCGCGACCGGGAACACCACGTCGGCGTGTTCGGTAACCTCGCTGGGCCGCAGTTCGAGCGACACCAGGAAGCCCACTTCGTGCAGAGCCGCACGCGTGCGTGCCGGATCGGGCAGATCGCCCGCCTCCACCCCGGCGACGACCAGCGCCCGCAGCTCACCACCGGCGGCGGCCTCCACGATCTGACCGGCGTCGCGGCCGTAGCGGTGCGGGAGTTCGGCGACGCCCCAGGCGGCGGCGACCTCCTCACGCGCGCGCGGGTCGGTGGCCGGACGACCGCCCGGCAGCAGCGACGGCAGCGCGCCTGCCTCGATCGCACCCCGTTCCCCGGCCCGGCGCGGAATCCACACCAGCTGGGACCCGGTCGCGAACGCGGCCCGTACGGCGGCGGTCAGACCCCCGGCGACGGCGGCCAGCCGCTCGCCGACGACGATCACCGCGCCCTCGGAGCGCAACGCCTCCGAAGCACTCGCGCCGTCGTCCTCAAGACCGACGCCGCTCGCGAGCGCGTCCAGCCACTCGGTCTCGGTACCGGGAGCCGCCGGCAGCAGCGTGCCGCCCGCCTTCTCCAGACCGCGCGTGGCGTGGGTGGCGAGCGAGAACACCCGCTGACCGTGCTTGCGTGCGGCCTTGCGCAGCCGCAGGAAGACGCCGGGCGCCTCCTCCTCGGACTCGAACCCGACCAGCAGAACGGCGGGCGCCTTCTCCAGGGAGGTGTACGTGACGCCGTTGCCGTCGAGGTCCTGGCCGCGGCCCGCGACCCGGGCGGCCAGGAAGTCGGCCTCCTCGCTGCTGTGCACGCGCGCGCGGAAGTCGATGTCGTTCGTGTCGAGCGCCACGCGCGCGAACTTGCTGTACGCGTAGGCGTCCTCGATGGTGAGGCGACCGCCGGTCAGCACACCGGTGCGGCCCCGCGCGGCCGACAGCCCCTGGGCGGCGGCCTCCAGGGCCTCCGGCCAGGACGCGGGCGCCAGGACGCCGTCCGCGTTCCGCACGAGGGGCGTCTGCAGCCGGTCGCGCTGCTGCGCGTACCGGAAGGCGAAGCGCCCCTTGTCGCAGACCCACTCCTCGTTGACCTCGGGGTCCACGGCGGCCAGCCGCCGCATGACCTTGCCGCGCCGGTGGTCGGTGCGGGTCGCGCAGCCCCCGGCGCAGTGCTCGCACACCGAGGGCGTGGAGACCAGGTCGAAGGGGCGGGAGCGGAATCGGTACGCCGCCGAGGTCAGCGCGCCCACCGGGCAGATCTGGATGGTGTTCCCGGAGAAGTACGACTCGAAGGGGTCGCCCTCACCGGTGCCGATCTGCTGGAGCGCGCCCCGCTCGACCATCTCGATCATCGGGTCGCCCGCGATCTGGTTGGAGAAGCGGGTGCAGCGCGCGCACAGCACGCACCGCTCGCGGTCCAGCAGCACCTGGGTGGAGATCGGGACGGGCTTCTCGTAGGTCCGCTTCCGGCCCTCGAAGCGGGACTCGGCGTTGCCGTGGGACATCGCCTGGTTCTGCAGGGGGCACTCGCCGCCCTTGTCGCAGACCGGGCAGTCCAGCGGGTGGTTGATGAGCAGCAGCTCCATCACACCGTGCTGCGACTTCTCCGCGACCGGCGAGGTGAGCTGGGTCTTGACGACCATGCCGTCCGTGCACGTGATCGTGCAGGACGCCATCGGTTTGCGCTGGCCCTCGACCTCGACGATGCACTGGCGGCAGGCGCCGACCGGGTCGAGGAGGGGATGGTCGCAGAACCGGGGCACCTCGATGCCGAGTTGCTCGGCGGCGCGGATGACCAGGGTGCCCTTGGGCACGCTGATCTCGGCGCCGTCGATCGTCAGCGAGACGAGATCCTCGGGCGGGACCGCCGCTTCGCCCCCTCCCGAGGGGGCGTTCGTGGTCACCGTCATGCGTTCACCTCCGTGCGGTCGGCCCAGGCCGTGGACTTGGCCGGGTCGAAGGGGCAGCCCCGGCCCGTGATGTGCTGCTCGTACTCCTCGCGGAAGTACTTGAGCGAGGAGAAGATCGGCGAGGCGGCGCCGTCGCCGAGGGCGCAGAAGGACTTGCCGTTGATGTTGTCGGCGATGTCGTTCAGCTTGTCGAGGTCGGACATGACGCCCTTGCCGGCCTCGATGTCGCGCAGCAACTGCACGAGCCAGTACGTCCCTTCACGGCACGGTGTGCACTTGCCGCAGGACTCGTGGGCGTAGAACTCGGTCCAGCGGGTGACGGCTCGCACCACGCAGGTCGTCTCGTCGAAACATTGCAGAGCCTTGGTGCCGAGCATGGAACCCGCGGCACCGACTCCTTCGTAGTCAAGAGGGACGTCGAGGTGCTCGTCGGTGAACATCGGCGTGGAGGACCCGCCCGGCGTCCAGAACTTGAGGCGGTGTCCGGCCCGCATCCCGCCGCTCATGTCGAGCAGCTGGCGGAGTGTGATGCCGAGCGGCGCCTCGTACTGACCGGGAGTGGTGACATGGCCGCTGAGCGAGTAGAGCGTGAAGCCCGGGGACTTCTCGCTGCCCATCGACCTGAACCATTCCTTGCCTTTTTGCAGAATGGCGGGAACTGACGCGATCGACTCGACGTTATTCACGACAGTCGGGCACGCATAGAGGCCCGCGACCGCAGGGAAAGGGGGACGGAGCCGCGGTTGACCGCGGCGGCCTTCGAGCGAGTCGAGCAGCGCGGTCTCCTCGCCACAGATGTACGCGCCCGCACCCGCGTGCACGGTGAGCTGGAGATCGAGTCCGCTGCCCAGGATGTTCTCGCCGAGGAAGCCGGCCGCGTAGGCCTCGCGCACGGCCTCGTGCAACCGCCGCAATACGGGGACTACTTCACCACGCAGATAGATGAAGGCATGAGACGACCTGATGGCATAACACGCGATGACAATGCCCTCGATGAGGCTATGCGGGTTGGCGAACAGGAGCGGGATGTCCTTACAGGTCCCGGGCTCCGACTCGTCGGCGTTGACAACTAGATAGTGCGGTTTTCCATCCCCTTGGGGAATGAATTGCCATTTCATTCCGGTGGGGAAGCCGGCGCCACCGCGACCGCGCAGACCGGAGTCCTTCACATACGCGATGAGGTCGTCCGGCGACATCGCGAGCGCCTTGCGGAGCCCCTCGTATCCCTCGTGCCTCCGGTACGTGTCCAGAGTCCAGGACTCGTCCTCGTCCCAGAAGGCCGACAGCACGGGTGCGAGCAGCTTCTCGGGGCTGTGGTCTTTCAGTTCGGGTGCCAAGGTCATCACTCCCCCTCCTCGGCGACAGGCCCCGCCGGGTGGTCGGGGTCGGAGGCCGACGTGTCCTGCGGCGCGTCGTGCGAACTGAGGTGCTCGGTCGTCGGCGACTCGTCCTGCGGAGCACCGGAGCCCCGCGGATGGACCACGCGCGCGGGTGCGGTCTCTCCCTTGGCCAGGCGGAGGCCCACCAGTGACGCGGGTCCCGCACCGCCGCTCGCCTCGACGGCCCCTGGCCGCTCGTCGGGGAAGCCGGCGAGAATCCGCGCGGTCTCCTTGAAGGTGCACATCGGCGCCCCGCGCGTGGGCTCCACCGCGGCGCCCGCACGCAGGTCGTCGACGAGGCGCCGGGCGCTGGCGGGGGTCTGGTTGTCGAAGAACTCCCAGTTGACCATCACGACGGGCGCGAAGTCGCAGGCCGCGTTGCACTCGATGTGCTCCAGGGTGACCTTGCCGTCGTCGGTGGTCTCACCGTTGCCGACGCCCAGGTGCTCCTGGAGGGACTCGAAGATCGCGTCGCCGCCCATCACCGCGCACAGGGTGTTGGTGCAGACCCCGACCTGGTAGTCACCGCTCGGCCGCCGCCGGTACATGGAGTAGAAGGTCGCCACGGCGGCGACCTCGGCCGTGGTCAGCCCCAGCAGTTCCGCGCAGAACTGCTGTCCCGTGCGCGTGACATGCCCCTCTTCCGCCTGCACGAGGTGCAGCAACGGCAGGAGGGCCGAGCGGGAGTCCGGGTAGCGGGCGATGATCTCCCGCCCGTCGGCCTCCAGCCGGGCCCGGACATCGTCCGGGTAGGCGGGCGCGGGCAGTTGGGGCATACCCAGACTGACGCCCTGCTCCGAGGAACTGGTGGTCACCGGTCGACGCCTCCCATCACGGGGTCGATGGACGCGACGGCGACGATGACGTCGGCGACCTGGCCGCCCTCGCACATCGCCGCCATGGCCTGAAGGTTGGTGAAGGACGGGTCCCTGAAGTGGACCCGGTAGGGGCGGGTGCCTCCGTCGGACACGGCGTGCACCCCGAGTTCGCCCTTGGGCGACTCGACCGCCGCGTACGCCTGTCCCGGCGGCACGCGGAAGCCTTCGGTCACCAGCTTGAAGTGGTGGATCAGGGCCTCCATGGAGGTGCCCATGATCTGCTTGATGTGGTCGAGCGAGTTGCCCAACCCGTCCGGCCCGAGCGCGAGTTGGGCGGGCCAGGCGATCTTCTTGTCGGCGACCATGACCGGGCCGGGCTGCAGCCGGTCCAGACACTGCTCGACGATCCGGAGCGACTGGCGCATCTCCTCGAGACGGATGAGGAAGCGGCCGTAGGAGTCGCAGGTGTCGGCGGTCGGGACGTCGAAGTCGTACGTCTCGTAGTCGCAGTACGGCTGCGCCTTGCGCAGGTCGTGCGGCAGGCCGGTGGAGCGCAGGATCGGGCCGGTGGCGCCGAGCGCCATGCAGCCGGCCAGGTCGAGGTAACCGACGTCCTGCATACGGGCCTTGAAGATGGGGTTCCCGGTGGCGAGCTTGTCGTACTCGGGGAGGTTCTTCTTCATCTTCTTGACGAACTCGCGGATCTGGTCCACCGCGCCGGGCGGCAGGTCCTGGGCGAGTCCGCCGGGGCGGATGTACGCGTGGTTCATCCGCAGGCCCGTGATGAGCTCGTAGATGTCGAGAATCATTTCACGATCGCGGAATCCGTAGATCATGATCGTGGTGGCGCCGAGCTCCATGCCGCCGGTGGCGATGCACACCAGGTGGGAGGACATCCGGTTCAGCTCCATCAGGAGCACCCGGATGATCTTCGCCCGCTCGGTGATCTGGTCCTCCACGCCGAGGAGCTTCTCGACGGCGAGACAGTAGGCGGTCTCGTTGAAGAAGGACGTCAGGTAGTCCATGCGCGTCACGAACGTGGTGCCCTGCGTCCACGTGCGGTACTCGAGGTTCTTCTCGATTCCGGTGTGGAGGTAGCCGATGCCGCAGCGGGCCTCGGTGACCGTCTCGCCGTCGATCTCCAGGATCAGGCGGAGCACCCCGTGCGTGGAGGGGTGCTGGGGCCCCATGTTGACGACGATGCGTTCGTCGTCGGCCTTGGCCGCGGACTGGACGACCTCGTCCCAGTCGCCACCGGTGACCGTATATACGGTGCCTTCGGTGGTCTCGCGCGCCGAGGCGGCGGAGGCGGATGCTGACTGCGTGCTCACGAGTACGACCTCCGCTGGTCCGGAGCCGGGATCTGGGCGCCCTTGTACTCGACGGCGATGCCGCCGAGGGGGTAGTCCTTGCGCTGCGGGTGGCCCTGCCAGTCGTCCGGCATCATGATCCGCGTCAGGGCCGGGTGACCGTCGAAGACGATCCCGAAGAAGTCGTACGTCTCGCGCTCGTGCCAGTCGTTGGTCGGATAGACCGCGACCAGGGACGGGATGTGCGGATCACTGTCCGGGGCGCTGACTTCGAGGCGGATCAGCCGGTTGTGGGTGATCGAGCGCAGGTGGTAGACGGCGTGCAGCTCGCGGCCCTTGTCGTGCGGGTAGTGCACCGCACCGACGCCGGTGCAGAGCTCGAAGCGCAGGGCCGGGTCGTCGCGCAGGGTCCGGGCGACGCGGACCAGGTGCTCGCGCTCGACGTGGAAGGTGACCTCGTCGCGGTCGACGACCGTCTTCTCGATCGCGTTGCCGGGCAGCAGGCCCTGTTCCTCCAGGGCGCCCTCCAGTTCGTCGGCGACCTCGTCGAACCAGCCGCCGTAGGGCCGGCTGGCGGCTCCCGGGAGGCGGACCGAGCGGACCAGGCCGCCGTAGCCGGAGGTGTCGCCGCCGTTGTTGGCGCCGAACATGCCGCGCTGGACGCGGATCTCCTCGCCCTCGCCGCGCGGGCTGGGGAGGTTGGAGGCGCCCGGATCCTGCTCCGGGTCGGCTCCGTTGGTGCCGTTCGCGTCACTCACCGCAGCAGGCCCTTCATCTCGATGGTGGGCAGTGCCTTGAGCGCCGCCTCCTCCGCCTCACGGGCCGCCTCCTCGGCGTTCACGCCGAGCTTGGAGGACTGGATCTTCTGGTGGAGCTTGAGGATCGCGTCCATCAGCATCTCGGGCCGTGGCGGACAGCCCGGGAGGTAGATGTCGACCGGGACGATGTGGTCGACGCCCTGCACGATCGCGTAGTTGTTGAACATGCCGCCCGACGAGGCGCACACGCCCATGGAGATGACCCACTTGGGGTTCGGCATCTGGTCGTAGACCTGCCGCAGTACCGGCGCCATCTTCTGGCTGACCCGGCCCGCGACGATCATCAGGTCCGCCTGGCGGGGAGATCCGCGGAAGACCTCCATGCCGAAGCGCGCCAGGTCGTAGCGTCCGGCGCCGGTCGTCATCATCTCGATGGCGCAGCAGGCGAGGCCGAACGTGGCCGGGAAGACGGACGCCTTGCGCACCCAGCCCGCGGCCTGCTCGACGGTCGTCAGCAGGAAACCGCTCGGCAGCTTTTCTTCGAGTCCCATGGTGTAAGGCCCCTCAGTCCCATTCCAGGCCGCCGCGCCGCCATACGTACGCGTACGCGACGAAGACGGTGAGCACGAAGAGCAGCATCTCCACGAGCCCGAAAACACCCAGGGCGTCGAAGGTGACGGCCCAGGGGTAGAGGAAGACGATCTCGATGTCGAAGACGATGAAGAGCATCGCCGTCAGGTAGTACTTGATGGGGAAGCGCCCGCCGCCGGCCGGCGTGGGGGTCGGCTCGATGCCGCACTCGTACGCTTCGAGCTTGGCCCGGTTGTACCGCTTCGGACCGATCAGCGTGGCCATGACCACGGAGAAGATCGCAAAGCCTGCCCCGAGGGCTCCCAGTACGAGGATGGGCGCATACGCGTTCACCGCTCCTCGCTCCTCTCAGTCGGCACTGACTGCTGGCGATGGCATCGGGTCCGCTTCCGGCCCACGTGCCCCTCAATCCCCGTTCGTCCCAACGAAGATCGCGAACATGTGAAGCAGGTCACAAGCCCAACTGCCTCGCATCTTATGCCCGGCGCTCTGTGATCTGCGACACGGGGTATTGCACAAGCTTTGTGATCTCCACCACCTGACGAACGATCATCAAGCCGGATGAGCGGTGATCTTCGCACGCGAAGCGTCCGAGTGATCACGAGAGGTGACATTCGCGCTCGTCACCGCAGGCCGAAGGGGTCGTCTCAATATCAAGAGGGTTCCCTTGCATGCAAATTGGAGTTGGACGTGGCGGCTTGATAGAGGAAGCGCGTTCACACATCAGAGGGAGGCGCGCGACACGGTGTGGACGCGTGCGCGCGTTCACGAAGTCACCCGCCGGCGGCACCCGCGCAGGACGCACGCATTCCGGTAACCGTTCCGTGACCTCCGCCACACTCATGAGAGGCCCATGAGAACGGGGCTTGGCCACCGGTCCCAACAGGTGGTAAGCAGCGGGCAATTCGGACGTACCGACGAAAGACCGTGATCACGGGCCTGATCGCCCAGGTCCGCAATGTCCGTTACGGCGTCAATAAGGAACGACACACCCGGGGTTGATGACGCCCGTTGAACAATTGTGGCGCAGCACACGTTTCTTGAAGGTATGGAGGAGCCCCTGATACCGGTTGGTCTCATGTCCCACACCGCTCACATACGCAGCCACCGGAAACCCCGCCGCAGCGCGACGACGAACATCGCCGTGCGGGCCGGAGTTGCCGGTGGCGTACTCAGCATGGCGGCGGCGGGTGCAGCCTCGGCCAACGCTGCTGAGACGACACAGACCCTGCAACTGCCCACCCTGACCGCCGACCTGGCCACCCAGGTCGCCCAGTCCGCAGCGGCCACCCAGCAGGCCGCGGCGAACTACCAGCTGCAGGCGGAGCGTGACACGGCCGCCGCGAATGCCGCGAAGCAGGCGAAGGCGGACCTCGCCGACGCCAAGAAGAAGGCGGAGGCCAAGAAGAAGGCGGCCCAGGAGGCCGCTCGCAAGGCCGCTGCGGAGCGCGCGGCCTCGCGCAGCTCCGAGCGGACCACCCTGTCCGCGGCGACGACCACGAGCGCGTCCACGAGCACCGGCTCGTCGACGGCCACCGGTTCGGCCGCGGCCATCGTGTCCTTCGTGAAGGCGCAGATCGGCAAGTCGTACGTCCTGGGCGCCACCGGCCCCAGCGCCTACGACTGTTCGGGACTCGTCGGCGCCGCCTTCAAGCAGGTGGGCATCAGCCTGCCGCGTGTCTCCCAGGACCAGTCGACCGCCGGTACTCAGGTCTCCCTGAGCAACCTGCAGGCCGGCGACATCCTGTACTGGGGCAGCGCGGGCAGCGCCTACCACGTGGCGGTGTACGTGGGCGACGGCATGTTCGTCGGCGCGCAGAACCCCTCCACCGGCATCGTGGAGCGGCCGCTGTCCTACGACATGCCGACCGGTGCGGTGCGGGTGCTCTGAGCCCGCGCACGACGCCGTGAGCATGGGACCGCTGCCGCTCGGGGGCAGCGGTCCCCTCGGCGTGTCCTCCGGTCACCCCGGACCCACGGGGCGTTCCCACTACCGGAGTTCGCCGCTTCCCTGACAGGCTCTCTTCTCCAGTTCGGCTAACCAGTACGCCGGACGTCAAACCGGAAGAGAGCAATCCATGCCTCGTGTCTTCGTCCAGGGCAGCCCCGTCGACTCCCATCCCCGGCCCGCGCCCGACGCCCGCCGCGGCTCGGTGCGGCGCGTCACCGAGGTCGGCGAGGGGGTCCTGCACCGCCCGTGCCGGGACGTCACCGAGTTCGGGCCCGACCTCGCCGCGCTCATCGACGACATGTTCCTCACCATGTACATCGCCGACGGAGCCGGCCTCGCGGCCAACCAAGTGGGCGTCGATCTGCGCCTGTTCGTGTACGACTGCCTCGACGACGACGGTGTCCGACATGTCGGACACATCGTCAACCCGGTCCTCGACCCGCTCGACCCCGCCGGGCGGCGGCTGCTCGACGAGGGCGAGGGCTGCCTGTCGGTACCGGGCGCCGTGATGGACGTGCCGCGGCCGGACCGGGCGGTGGTGCGCGGGCTCGACAAGCACGGCGACCCGCTGGTGATCGAGGGCACGGGGTACTTCGCGCGCTGCCTCGCCCACGAGACCGACCACGTCGACGGCCAGGTGTATCTGGACCGCCTCTCCAAGCGCGACCGCAGGGAGGCGCTGCGGCAGATGGCGGACCGGCGCGACGAGGTGTTCGCCCGCCGGGCCGCCAAGACCGCCGCACTCGGCGACTGACCGCCTCGCGGCGGTAGGCCCGGCCCCCGTCGCCGGCCCGAGCCCCGAGTCGCGACCCGCGGCTGCCGCTACGCCTTCGGTGCCACCTTGCTCAGGCCGTTGATGATGCGGTCCATCGCGTCGCCGCCCGTCGGGTCGGTGAGGTTGGCCAGCATCTTCAGGGTGAACTTCATCAGCAGCGGGTGCGTCAGGCCGCGCTGGGCCGCGATCTTCATGACCTTCGGATTGCCGATGAGCTTCACGAAGGCGCGGCCCAGCGTGTAGTAGCCGCCGTAGGTGTCCTTGAGGACCTGCGGGTAGCGCTGCAGGGCGAGTTCGCGCTGGGACGGGGTGGCGCGGGCGTGGGCCTGGACGATGACGTCGGCGGCGATCTGGCCGGACTCCATGGCGTAGGCGATGCCCTCGCCGTTGAAGGGGTTCACCAGGCCGCCGGCGTCGCCGACGAGCAGCAGCCCCTTCGTGTAGTGAGGTTGACGGTTGAAGGCCATCGGGAGGGCGGCGCCGCGGATCGGGCCGGTCATGTTTTCGGGGGTGTACCCCCAGTCCTCGGGCATGGACGCGCACCACGCCTTCAGCACCTCGCGCCAGTCCAGCTCCTTGAAGGAGTCGGAGGTGTTGAGGACACCGAGGCCGACGTTCGAGGTGCCGTCGCCCATGCCGAAGATCCAGCCGTAGCCGGGCAGCAGGCGGTCCTCGGCGCCGCGGCGGTCCCACAGCTCCAGCCAGGACTCCAGGTAGTCGTCGTCGTGGCGGGGCGAGGTGAAGTACGTCCGGACGGCGACGCCCATCGGGCGGTCCTCGCGGCGGTGCAGGCCCATCGCGAGGGAGAGCCGGGTGGAGTTGCCGTCGGCGGCGACCACCAGGGGCGCGTGGAAGGTGACTTCGCGTTTCTCCTCGCCGAGCTTGGCGTGGACGCCGGTGATCCGGCCGGTGCGCTCGTCGATGATCGGGGCGCCGACGTTGCAGCGCTCGTAGAGGCGGGCACCGGCCTTCTGGGCGTTGTGGGCGAGCTGCTCGTCGAAGTCGTCGCGCTTGCGGACGAGGCCGTAGTCCGGGAAGGAGGCGAGATCGGGCCAGTCCAACTGGAGGCGCACACCCCCGCCGATGATCCGCAGGCCCTTGTTGCGCAGCCAGCCGGCCTCCTCGGAGATGTCGATGCCCATGCCCACGAGCTGCTTGGTGGCGCGCGGGGTGAGGCCGTCGCCGCAGACCTTCTCGCGCGGGAACTCGGTCTTCTCCAGCAGGAGGACGTCGAGTCCGGACTTGGCGAGGTGGTAGGCGGTGGCGGAGCCGGCTGGCCCCGCGCCGACGACGATCACATCGGCGGTGTTTTCGGAGAGGGGCTCGGTCACGGCGGGATCTCCCCAAGTTCGGAATCTGCGTGCCGACCGGCACTGGACATGGGCAGTCTATTCAGCGCCACTGATCACCAGGCTGAAGGGCTGCCCCGTGAACCGAGCTCTCCCCGCAGTACGGCTCCGTGTCCCCACCGACGAGGACGCCTTCGCCTGGCACCGGGCCTTCGACCACCCCGATGTCATGGAGTTCCACGGCGGCAGGACCGCGGAGCTGTCCGTCTACGAGGAGTTGACCGCCCGCCAGCGCCGGCACGACGCGGAACGCGGTTTCTGCCTGTGGACGATGCTCGACGCCGAGGACCGGGTCATCGGCTTCACCGGCGCCCAGCCGTGGCCGCACGCGTGGGGGCCGACGGGCGAGATCGAGATCGGGTGGCGGCTGGGGCGGGAGTTCTGGGGCCAGGGGTATGCCACGGCGGCGGCCGAGACGACCCTGGAGCGGGTGCGGGCGGCCGGGGTGCCGAGCGTGGTGGCGATGGTCCTGGCCCGCAACACGCGGTCGATCGCGGTGACCCGGCGGCTGGGCATGCACCTCGCCGAGGTCTTCACCACGCCCACCCGCGAGGAGGAGGGCCACTGCTACCGGCTCGAACTGTAACCCAGGGTAACCATTCGCTACAGAAAGACACTTGACGCTTCCGGCCGGGGGCGGACCGGGGTTACCCTTCGAGTACCGCTGGGGGTGACATCTGTGCGCATAACACCCAAAACACCCGAAGTGCGCGTGCCACGGCTCGTCGGTCTGATGGCCGTGGACGCGCGCGAGACGGCCCGGTCGCGCGGGCTCTTCATCAACTCTCCGGACCGCCCCGACTTCCATCTCGCCGTCGTCGACTACGTCGTACGGCAGTACCCGCAGCCCGACGCCGAGGTACCGCGGGACTCCGTGGTCTACGTCTGGTGCGACTTCGGTGAGGGCGACGGCGGGGGCGGCATGCGCGAGCCGCGCATCCCCCGGCCCCCGGGCGGCGGAATGCGGCGCGAGCTGGACGAGCCGCCGGGCGACCCGTACGCCGAGGTGCTCGGGTAGCGGGACCCGGGCGACGGACCCCGACCGCAGGCCCTGAAGCCGTCCACAGGGCACGTACCCGGGGCCGTAGCAAGGACCCCTGCCCGAGGACGTGCTCGGGTCGCCGTACCCGAAGGCCGGGCTCAGGCCTGCTTGAAGCCGCGGTGGAGGGCCACGATCCCGCCGCTCAGGTTGCGGTACGCCACCTTCGACCAGCCGGCCTTGCGCAGCCGCTCGGCCAGCGCGGGCTGGTCGGGCCAGGCGCGGATGGACTCGGCGAGGTAGACGTACGCGTCCGGGTTCGAGGAGACCGCGCGGGCGACCGGCGGCAGCGCGCGCATCAGGTACTCGGTGTAGACCGTGCGGAACGGCGCCCAGGTCGGGTGCGAGAACTCGCAGATCACCACACGGCCGCCGGGCTTGGTCACCCGGTACAGCTCACGCAGCGCGGTGTCGGTGTCCTGCACGTTGCGCAGCCCGAAGGAGATGGTCACGGCGTCGAACGTGTCGTCCTTGAACGGCAGCCTCGTCGCGTCGCCGGCCGTGAGCGGCAGCCAGGGGTGGCGCTTCTTGCCGACCTGGAGCATGCCGAGGGAGAAGTCGCAGGGGACGACATAGGCGCCGCTGCGGGCGAAGGGGAGCGAGGAGGTGGCCGTACCGGCGGCCAGGTCCAGGATCTTCTGCGCGGGGCGGGCGTCGACCGCCCGGGTGACCTCCTTGCGCCATCGGCGGTCCTGGCCCAGCGACAGCACGTCGTTGGTGAGGTCGTACCGTTCCGCCACGTCGTCGAACATCGAGGCGACTTCGTGCGGCTGCTTGTCCAGGGATGCGCGGGTCACCGGCCCATTGTGTCAGCACGGGCCGGGCATCCCGAAGGCGCCCGGCCCGCAGCGCGCAGGTTCACCCCGGCAGCAACCGGGGTTTCTTCCTCCCGGCCACGTCCTCCACCCAGCCGCACAGCAGGACGAACACGGCGATCAGGATCCAGCCGATGCCGAACATGAACCACTGGCTGCCCAGCGGCAGCCACTTCTCGAAGGCGGGCACCTTCCAGAACTGGTCGGTCAGCGGCACCGCGAGCACCAGCGCGATCTCGTGCCAGAGGTAGATGGTCACGGCCCGCGCGTTGAAGACCGTGACGATCCGGTCGAGCCGCTTGAAGCGCGTCAGCCAGGCGAAGTCGATGGCGAAGTAGGCCTTGGCCCACATCAGCAGCATGACGTAGCCGGCCGACCAATAGGCCTGGGCGAGCGGACTCTCGTCCAGGTCGTAGGTGCCGCCGGCCTCGGCCTGGTGCGTGAAGGCGTACCAGCCGCCGAAGGCGATCGCGGCGACCGAGAGCGTGACCACCAGGAAGGGCTTCAGCCTCTGGAGCACGCCGTCGCGGTGGGCGAAGCCGAGGACCCAGCAGAAGAGGTACGTCGAGAGGTCCCAGAGTTCGTTGCCCAGGCGGTTGTCCGGCCCCGCCCACACGAACTTCAGGACGACGATCGGCACCAGGGTCAGCAGCAGCACCGGGATCGGCGCCTTGCGGAAGATCCACAGCAGCGCGGGCGAGAGCATCACGAACCACAGATACGTCCGCAGGTACCAGAGGATCTCCCAGGCCTGCGTGCCCCAGGCGTTGCCCGGCGGATCGCCGACGGGCACGATCCAGAAGACGATCTGCCAGCCCGGCATCCAGTCGTGGATCATCATCGCGACGACCACGAAGAAGCCCCAGAACCAGAACGGCGGCAGCAGCCTCCGCATCCGGCTCCTGACCACCTTGAACGCGGGCCGCTCCAGCGACTTCGCCATCAGCGTCCCGGCCAGCCCGAACATGATCCCCATCGACGGGAACACCATCCCGCACCAGGCCCACCCGAAGGTGTGGTAGGTCACGACCCGGATCAGCGCGACGGCCCGCAGGGTGTCGAAGTACCGGTCCCGGCCCGCCTTTCGGGGCGCGAGCGCGGGCTCATCCACGACCTCCTCGGCCACCGGCTCCGGCACTGGCTCCGGGTCCGGGTCCGGGTCCGGCTCCGGGTCCACGACGGGGAGGGGCGCCGTCGCGTACGGCGGCTGCCCGTAGTCGGCGTACTGCTGCTGCTCGTACGGTTGTTGGGCGTACGGCTGCTGGACGTAGGGCTGTTGGGCGTACGGCTGCTGCTGCGGCGCGGTCGGCGGGTGCTGGCCGTACTGCTGCGGATCGCCGAACCCGTCGTGACCGTAAGGCTGTTGGGGCTGGACATAGCCGCCGCCGTGGCCCTGCTGCTGTTCCCAGCTCATCAGCTCGCCCCCGCCGGTGTACCGACCTCGCCGGTGCGCTTGAGTTTCTGCCAGCGCAGCCGGCCGCCGGTCAGGGCGGTGATGCTGGAGTGGATGAGGACGAGGTACATCATCTGGCGGTAGGCCAGTTGCTGGAGCGGCATCATCAGGAGATAGCGGTACTTCTCCCGGTCCAGCCTGAACGCGTAGGCCGCGCACAGGAGTTGGATGCCGAGTACCGCGAACCACATCGCGAGGGACGCCCAGAAGTCGACGAAGATCATCGAGTAGACGGTGAAGACGTCGATCAGCGGGGCGAAGACCGGCGTGATGATCTGGAAGATCACCACCAGAGGCATGCCGACCCGGCCGAAGCGACCCGAAGGACCCTTGTCCGTCAGGGACTTGCGGTGTTTCCACAGGGCCTGCATGGTGCCGTAGGACCAGCGGTAGCGCTGCGACCAGAGCTGCTTGAGGGAGGCGGGGGCCTCGGTCCAGGCCTTGGCGTGCTCCTGGTAGACGACCCGCCAGCCCTCGCGGTGCATGGCGATGGTGATGTCCGTGTCCTCGGCGAGGGTGTCCTCGCTCATGCCGCCGACCTGGAGCACCGCGTCGCGGCGGAACGCGCCGATCGCGCCCGGGATGGTGGGCATGCAGCGCAGCAGGTCGTACATGCGGCGGTCGAGGTTGAAGCCCATCACGTACTCGATGTGCTGCCAGGCGCCGATGACCGTGTTGCGGTTGCCGACCTTGGCGTTGCCCGCGACCGCGCCGACCTCGGGGTCGGCGAAGGGCTGCACGAGGTGCCGTACGGTGTCGGGCTCGAAGACGGTGTCGCCGTCCATCATCACGACGATGTCGTAACTCGCGCTGCGGACACCGTTGTTGAGGGCGGCGGGCTTGCCCGCGTTCTCCTGGCGGATGACCCGGACGTTCGTCATGCCGAAGGAGCGGGCCGCCTCGCGGGCGATCTCGGAGGTGCCGTCCGAGGAGCCGTCGTCGACGACGATGACCTCGATCGGGTGGGTGCTCTTCGCCAGCGACTCAAGGGTGTTGGCGATGCACTCCTTCTCGTTGTACGCCGGGACGATGACGGTCACCGGGCGGGTGACGGTCGGTCCCCAGCTGAACCTGCGTTTGTTGCGCTGTCTGTAGTGGCGCCGGGCGAGGATCAGCATCATCCCGAAGCGGCTCATCACGGCGATGCCGACGACCGTCAGGCCCGCCGCGAGTCCCGGCACCACCCACTCCGCCACGGTGACGGCGTAGATGAGCGCCTTGCCCTCGTAGAGGGTCATGCCGGTGGCCTCGCGGTGGGCGCCCTGGAGGACTGAGATCCCGTTGCTGGAGCCGTTGCCGCCCGCTCCCCCGGTGCCGCCCGCGCCGCCGACGGCCGAGTCGACCGGGGCCCTGCCGTTGCCCGCGGGTGCGGCGGAGGGTGCCGCGGACGGCTGGGCGCCGGCCTCGACCGTGCCGGTGCCCGTCCCCGCGGTCGCGCCCGCCCCGGCACCCGCGCCGGTCCCGCTCGCCCGCCGGGCGGCGCTGTTCTTGGCGATGGCGCCGCTCACCGTGGTGAACGTGTAGCCCTTCGCCTTCATCTTCTCGATGTACTGGGGCAGCGCCTTCATGGTCTGCGTGCGCACCCCGCCGGCGTCGTGGAAGAGCACCGAGGAGCCCGAAGTCCCGGACGGCGTCGCCCACTTGATGATCTTCGCGACACCCGGCTGCTTCCAGTCGTCGCTGTCGGTGTCGACGAAGACGCTGGTGTAGCCGGACGCGCCGAGCTTCTTGTAGACGGGGTAGCTGTAGTTGTCGATCGCGTCCGTCTCCGAGGAGTACGGCGCGCGGAACAGCGTGGTGGTGATCCCGGCCGCGCCCGCGAGCGCGAGCTGGGTCTGCTCCATCTCCCGCTTGACGCGGGCGTCGCTCTGGTACGACAGGTCGACGTGGGTGAAGGTGTGGATGCCGACCTCGTTGCCCTGCGCGACCATCTGCTTCACGATGCCCGGGTAGCGCGAGACCATCGAGCCCACCAGGAAGAACGTGCCCGGCACGTCGTACTTCTTGAGGATCTTCAGGACCGTCGGGGTGTACGTGGGGTTCGGGCCGTCGTCGAAGGTGAGGACGATGGTCTTCTTCGGGATGGTCTGGGTGACCGGCTTGCCGTTCCGGAAGGTCAGGATCGGGCCGCCGTTGAGGACCTTGTCCGGGACCTTGCCGGCGCTCGCGCCGTCCCGGACGCGCTGGTCGCCGCCGACTTCCGCGCGCAGGTAGCCGTCGAGCAGCATCACACAGGTGAGACCGAGCAGAAGCAGCAGGGCGAGGATCACTCGGGGTCGCTGGAGCGCGGCGGCCTTGCCGGCCGCGCGCTCCATCCGGGTGGGGGCGCGCCGGCGCCCGCGCGAAGGAGTCGTCGTAGTCATGGCTGCGGTGGTGCTCCGGTCAGTGTGCGGTGGCTGAGGAGGACGGGGCCGCACCCGTGGGGGTGCCCGAGGGGATGTCGGTCGGGGCGCCGGTCGGCACACCGGAGGGCGCCGCGCCGCCTCTGCCGCCGTCGGGGCCGTAGCCGCCGCCGGGAGCCGAACCGGCCTGGCCGCCGCCGAAGGGCAGCAGCGAGGAGGGGTTGAGCGAGATGCCCCAGCCCATGAACGCCATGCCGAGTACGAACGCGTACCCGAGGCAGACGGCGCCCATGAGGAGGCCGATCCGGCGCAGCACCTTTGACCGGCGGCCGGAGTTGTCAACGAACACGGGACCTTCCGCGGACCCGTTGCCGGCTTTGCGGCGGCGACCCCGCGCAGAGGCGCGGTTTTCGATGGCGGACTCGGATTGCATTCCCCAGACATTAGGCGGGCTTTATGTGACCGAAACTCTGTTTCTCTTGTGAGCCCGCCCAGAAAAACGGCGCAGCCTGTGCCTTCTCTTAGAGAACCCAGGAAATGCCTTATGAACGGCCGGTGTCGGTAGTGTCCTCAATGCTCCGCTTCGCCGCCCGACTTGACCGTTTCGTTCGTCGATTCCCGTGGGTTACCTATGGTTTTTCTGTCTTCGTAAGACACAGCCCCATGTGGTTCATTTAGGCTTCGGAAACCGACTCTGTTTCCATCCTGAGACAGAAATCACCGTCCCGAGACGGAAAGGGTGCATGCTCAATGAGGAGTTTCCTGAAACCGGCGGCCGGGCTCACCTGCTTGTTTGCCCTCACGGTCACCGGATGCTCCTCGGGCTCCGACGACTCGTCGGGAGCGGCCCTCGAAGCGGGCGGGAGCGCCGCCCCGACACCGTCGTCGTCCGCCTCGTCGGGCTCATCGGGCTCGTCGTCGGCAACGGCCTACGCGCCCTACGTCAGCGCCACGACCGCCTCCGCCATGGACGGCGCGGGGTCCGCGTCGACGTACAACCTGTCCTTCGTCATCGCCGAGGGGAGCAGCTGCACACCGGAGTGGAACGGCACGACCGCGCTCGACGACTCGGCGGTGACGTCCCGGATCTCGGCGCTGAAGACCTCCGGGGCGAGCGTCCGGGTGTCCTTCGGCGGGGCGTCCGGCAAGGAGCTGGCGGAGACCTGCACGAGTGCGTCGGCGCTCGCAAAGGCGTACGGGGAGGCGTTGGACGCGGCGGGCTCGACCCAGGCCGACTTCGACATCGAGGGTGACGCGCTGACCGACTCGGCGTCGGTCGCCCTGCGCTCCAAGGCGATAGCCCTGCTCCAGAAGGAACGCAGTGGCCTGAAGGTCTCCTTCACGCTGCCCGTGATGCCGTCCGGTCTCGACTCCGACAGTCTCGCGCTGCTGGAGTCCGCCAACGACAACGCGGTCGCGGTCTCCACGGTCAACATCATGACGATGAACTACGGGGAGTCCTACACCGGCGACATGGGCGACTACGCGATCACCTCGGCGAAGGCCACGCACACGCAGCTGAAGAAGGTGTTCGGGCTGTCGGACGCGGGGGCGTGGCAGGGGATGGCGCTCACGTCGATGCTCGGGGTGAACGACGTCTCCGGTGAGACGTTCTCCCTCTCGGACGCGGCGCAGGTGCGGGGGTTCGCCGAGTCGAAGCGGGTTGCGTGGGTGTCGATGTGGTCGACGTTCCGGGACCAGCAGTGTGCGAGTGGGTCGTCCGACGACGATGCGGCGACCGACTGCAGTGGGGTGAAGCAGTCTGCGGGGGCGTTCGGGGAGGCGTTTGGTGGGTGACGGGGTCTTGAGTGAGGGTGCGGGTGTGAGTGACGGTGTGGCTTCGGGTGACGGTGCGTCGTGGCTGGTCGCGCAGTTCCCCGCGCCCCTAAAAGACTGGGCGTTGAGCTGAGCGGCGCTGGGTCGCGCCCTCGCGGCGGAGCCGCACAACGACACAGCCCCGCGCCCCTAAAAGACTGGGCGTTGAGCTGAGCGGCACTGGGTCGCGCCCCTGAAAAGATCGGGCGTTGGGCTGAGCCCTGTGACGATGCGGGGACGTGTTTCTGGCGGGCTAGCGGCGTCTGTGGACCAGGCGGCCTGCGCATACCGTCGCGATGCATTCGCCGGTGTCGTCGAACACGGCCAGGTCGGCGCGGGCGGTCTCGCGGAGGGTCGGTGTGTGGGTGCCGGGCAGGACGGCCACGTCGTTCCGGGCGGCCGCCGCGCGGAGTTCGGGGGTGTCGGCGTACCGCTCCAGCACCGCCACCGCGCCCAGCTTCAGCACGGCGTGGATCCGCTCGCGTGGGCTCGGGGCGTCCGGAAGGGGGCCCTCGTGGACGCGGGCGGGGCCGAGGGTGCCCGGCCAACTCCGCACCCGGGCTCCGGGGAAGCGGGACCGGATCTCCGTCAGGGTCCCCACTCCCACGACCCTCGCGCCCTCGACGGCGACGGCCCCGCCCCGGTCGGCGGTGTGAATCGTCAGCACGGGCTGGTCAGTTGGCCGACAGGAGCTTCAACTCCGGGTGGGCCGTGCCGCCTTCGATGGCCGTGGACGAGATGTGGGACATCACGCGCTCGTCGACCGGGTCGTTCGCCGGGTCGTCGTGGACGACGATGTGCTCGTACGTCGTGGTCCGCTGGGCGGGGACCCGGCCCGCCTTGCGGATGAGGTCGATGATCTCCAGGCGGTTGGAGCGGTGCTTGGCGCCGGCGGAGGAGACGACGTTCTCCTCCAGCATGATCGAGCCGAGGTCGTCCGCGCCGTAGTGCAGGGAGAGCTGG
>NZ_JBIVED010000017.1:0-186260 GCF_044747445.1 Streptomyces sp. NPDC090083
AGCGAACTGTCGGGCGAGGCCGCCGCCTACATGCGGCCCAACCTCTTCGTGAACACCCCCGACATCCTCCACGAGTTCCTCCAGCACGGCGGCCGCCCCGCCTTCGAACTACGGGCGGTACTCGCCGCCACCCTCTCCCCGACCTGGGGGGTCTACAGCGGGTATGAGTTGTGCGAGAACACCCCGTTGCGACCGGGCAGCGAGGAGTATCTCGACTCGGAGAAGTACCAACTCCGGCCCCGTGACTGGGCGTCGGCCGAGCGGGAAGGACGGAGCATCGCGCCACTGCTGGGCAGGCTCAACGACATCCGGCGCCGCAGTCCGGCGCTCCGGCAGCTGCGTGACCTCCACTTCCACCATGTGGATCAGGAGGCGGTGATCGCGTACTCGAAGCGGAGCGGTTCGAACACGGTTCTGGTGGTCGCGAACCTCGACCCGCACCACACCCAGGAGGCCACGGTCTCGTTGGACATGCCGCAACTCGGCATGGAATGGCACGAGTCGGTGCCGGTGCGCGACGAGCTCACCGGTGAGACCTATCACTGGGGCAGGGCCAACTATGTGCGCCTGGAGCCGGGCAACCGGCCCGCGCACATCCTCACCGTCCTGCGACCGTCGCCGCAGATCGGAGGGTCACCCGCCATATGATCGTCAACGAGCCCGTCCCGGACACCTTCGAGGACACTCCCGCCAAGGACCGGGACCCCGACTGGTTCAAACGCGCCGTCTTCTACGAGGTCCTGGTCCGCTCCTTCCAGGACAGCAACGGCGACGGCGTCGGTGACCTCAAGGGCATCACCGCCAAACTCGACTACCTCCAGTGGCTCGGCGTCGACTGCCTCTGGCTGCCACCCTTCTTCAAGTCCCCCCTCCGCGACGGCGGCTACGACGTCTCCGACTACACCGCCGTCCTCCCCGAGTTCGGCGACCTCGCCGACTTCGTCGAGTTCGTCGACTCCGCCCACCAACGCGGCATGCGCGTCATCATCGACTTCGTCATGAACCACACCAGCGACCAGCACCCGTGGTTCCAGGAATCCCGCCGCGACCCCGACGGCCCCTACGGCGACTACTACATGTGGGCCGACGACGACAAGCAGTACCCCGACGCCCGCATCATCTTCGTCGACACCGAAGCCTCCAACTGGACCTTCGACCCCGTCCGCAAGCAGTACTTCTGGCACCGCTTCTTCTCCCACCAGCCGGACCTCAACTACGAGAACCCGGCCGTCCAGGAAGAGATCATCTCGGCGCTGAAGTTCTGGCTGGACCTGGGCATCGACGGCTTCCGCCTGGACGCGGTCCCGTACCTGTTCGCGGCCGAGGGCACCAACTGCGAAAACCTTCCGGCAACCCATGAGTTCCTCCGCCGGGTGCGCAAGGAGATCGACGCCCAGTACCCCGACACGGTGGTGCTGGCCGAGGCGAACCAGTGGCCCGAGGACGTCGTCGACTACTTCGGCGACTTCCAGAGCGGCGGCGACGAATGCCACATGGCATTCCACTTCCCGGTCATGCCCCGCATCTTCATGGCCGTCCGCCGCGAGTCCCGCTACCCCGTCTCGGAGATCCTCGCCAAGACACCGGCGATCCCGTCCGGCTGCCAGTGGGGCATCTTCCTGCGCAACCACGACGAGCTGACCCTCGAAATGGTCACCGACGAGGAACGCGACTACATGTGGGCCGAGTACGCGAAGGACCCGCGTATGCGCGCCAACATCGGCATCAGGCGCAGGCTGGCCCCGCTGCTGGACAACGACCGCAACCAGATCGAACTGTTCACGGCCCTGCTGCTCTCGCTCCCCGGCTCGCCGATCCTCTACTACGGCGACGAGATCGGCATGGGCGACAACATCTGGCTCGGCGACCGCGACGCCGTGCGCACGCCGATGCAGTGGACACCGGATCGCAACGCAGGTTTTTCGTCCTGTGACCCCGGCCGCCTGTCGTTGCCGACCATCATGGACCCCGTCTACGGCTACCAGGTCACCAACGTCGAGGCGTCCATGTCGTCGCCCTCCTCGCTGCTGCACTGGACCCGCCGCATGATCGAGATCCGCAAGCAGAACCCGGCCTTCGGACTGGGTTCGTACCGGGAGCTGCCGTCGTCCAACCCGGCGGTGATCGCGTTCCTGCGCGAGTACGAGGACGACCTCGTGCTGTGCGTGAACAACTTCTCCCGGTTCGCGCAGCCGACGGAACTCGACCTGCGGGCGTTCAACGGACGGCATCCGGTCGAACTGTTCGGCGGGGTGCGCTTCCCGGCCGTGGGCGAGCTGCCGTACCTGCTGACGCTGGCGGGACACGGTTTCTACTGGTTCAGGCTCCGCAAGGAAGCCGCCTAGTTCCTTGCTGGATCCCGGTGGGGTGGGGCGGTTTCGGTTTCCCCCGCCCCGCCCGGGGCACGCAACAGTGACACCCCGACCACCCCCCGGGGAAAGGAATGTGGCACCTATGGCGGAGACTGTCACAATTTCCGGCCGGACCAGTCCCGGCGCCGGCCTCCTCGCGTCCCTCGATCCCCTCCTGCGGGACTGGCTGCCGAGGCAGCGGTGGTTCGCGGGCAAGGGCCGTCCCGTCACCGGTTTCTCACTGGTGGCGGCGACGGAGCTGCTTCCGGTGGACGGCCCGCTCGGCCTCTACCACCTCCTGCTCCGGGCCCACCAGTCCCCCGCGCCGGGCGACTGCTACCAACTCCTCATAGGCGTGCGCGAGGCGCTGCCACCCCGGCTCGCGCCCGCGCTGATCGGACATGTGGAGAAGGGCCCGCTCGCCGGACGCACGGTGTACGAGGCCCTGTACGACCCCCGGCCCGCCGAGGTGCTCCTGGAGGCGCTGCGCACCAGGGCCCGCATCGGCGGGCTGCGTTTCGAGCGGGCCCCGGACGCGCCGGAGTTCGGCCCCGGCCTGACCCCCCGCCTCATGACCGCGGAACAGTCCAACTCCTCGGTCGTCTACGGCGACACGTACATCCTGAAACTCCTGCGCCGGATCGTCCCCGGCACCAACCCCGACCTCGAACTCCCGCTGGCCCTCGCCCAGGAGGGCTGCCCCCGGGTGCCCGCCCCCACGGCATGGCTCCGGGCGGAGCTGGCCGACGAGCCGTACGTCCTCGGAGTCCTCCAGCCTTTCGTGCAGGGCGCGTCCGACGGCTGGGAACTGGCGCTGGACGCGTTGGCGAAGGGCGAGGACTTCGGCGAGCAGGCGCGGTCGCTGGGCCGGGCGACGGCGGAGGTGCACGTGGCCCTGGCCCGCGCGCTCCCCACGACCACCCTGGGCCACGCCCAACTGGAACTCCTGGTGCACGGCATGACCGAACGCCTGGACGCGGCGGCGCAGGCGGTACCGGTGCTCCGCCCCTACGTTCCCGGCCTGCGCTCGGCGTTCACCGCGCTGGCGGATCTCGCGGCGGAGGGCGAGACGTGGACGGCCCAACGCATCCACGGCGACCTGCACCTCGGCCAGTGCCTCTACTCGCCGTCCGGCGAATGGTCACTGATCGACTTCGAGGGCGAACCCTCCAGGCCCCTCGCCGAACGCCGCATGCCCCAGCCACCGGTACGTGACATCGCGGGCATGCTCCGTTCCTTCGACTACGCGGCCCACTCCGCGACTCCGGCCGTGCCGGGCTGGGCGGACATGTGCCGGGCGGCGTACTGCTCCGGATACGCCGAGGTCACGGGCACCGACCCGCGCACGGACCCGGTCCTGCTCCGCGCCTACGAGACGGACAAGGCGATCTACGAGGTCCTGTACGAGGCACGGCATCGGCCGGATTGGCTGGCGGTGCCGATGTCGGCGGTACGACGCCTGTCAGATCCGACGTAGCCCCCCCCGCTCCCTCACCCTCACCCCGCCCAGGAGGCCTCGATCGTGACCCCGCGCCCACCGTCCAACCGTCCCCGCCCGGAGAGGACGGCCGAGGAAGACGGCCGCGTGGGAGAGAGGCCGGGAGGTGAAGGGGCTGTGCGCGGAGAGGGGGCGGCCGGGGGCAGGAAGGCGGCGGGCAGCAGGCCGGCGCCGAAGAACGCCGAGGCGGAGACAGGTTCGGCGGACGAGACCTCGGCGACGAGAGCTGCGACGGAGAAGGCCATGACGAAGACGGGCGCCGCGAAGAAGTCGGGTACGTCGGTGAAGCGGACCAGCGTGACGGCGAAGGTTCCGGTGGAGACGGGTTCTGTGGATCCGGGGTCGGTGGATCAGGGTTCAGTGGAGACAGGTTCGGCGGCTGACGCCGTGGCGAAGACGGGCGACTTGAGGAAGACCGTGACGAAGCGAGCCTCAGCGAAGAAGGCGGCGGGCAAGAAGGCCGTGGCCAAGAAGGGCGCCGGAAAGAAGAGTTCGGCGAAGAAGGGCCTGGCCAGGAAGACGAGCGCGGCCGAGAAGCCGACGCGGCGGACGGTGAGCGCCGACACGGACGCGGTCACGGATCCGGAAGCGGCTCCCACTGAGCCGGAGCGGACGGCTGCCGCACCGGAGGAGGCGAGTGCCGGGGCGGAACGGATGAGTACCGCGGCGGACGAGCCGGACCTCGCACCGGAACGGGCGCCCTCCACGCCTGAGCAAGCCGCTGCCGCGACAGGCACCACACCCGCGCCCGAGCCGAGCCCCACCCCGGAACCGGACCTCGCGTCGGTGCCGGAGCCCACGCTGGACCCGAGCCCCGTGTCGGCGTCCGGGCCCGCCCAGGACCCGGTCGACCCCACGGAGACCGTCATACCTCCGACGACTGCCACCCTCCCGGACCCGGTCGAGCCCACGGAGTCGGCCTCCGTCGACGTCCCGGAGCCGACCGCACCCGCATCCCCCACCCCCGCCATCTCCCCCGCCCTGAACGCCACGGATCGTGGCCGTCTCCTCCACGGAACCCATCACGCCCCCCACTCCGTACTCGGCGCCCACCCGGTCCCCGGCGGAGTCGCGTTCCGGGTGTTCCGGCCGTTCGCTCTTGGAGTGACCGTCGTGGCAGGGGAGTTGAGGGCGGAGCTGCATGACGACGGGGACGGTTTCTTCTCGGGGTTGCTGCCCTTGCGGGACGTGCCCGCTTACCGGCTCAGCGTGGCGTACGACGGTGCTGTCCAGGACGTCGAGGACGCGTACCGGTTCCTGCCCGCGCTCGGTGATCTGGACCTGCACCTGATCGGCGAGGGCAGGCACGAGGAGTTGTGGCAGGCGCTCGGCGCGCGGACCATGACGCATCAGGGCGTGCCCGGCACCCGGTTCACGGTGTGGGCCCCGGACGCCCAGGGCGTACGCCTCGCCGGCACCTTCAACTTCTGGGACGGCACCGGCGCCCCGCTCCGCTCCCTCGGTGCCACCGGCGTCTGGGAGGTGTTCATGCCGGGCATCGGCGAGGGCGAGTTGTACAAGTTCGAGATCACCCGCCCGGACGGGTCCAGGACGCTCCGCGCCGACCCGATGGCCCGCCGTACCGAGGTCCCTCCGAGCACGTCCTCGATCGTCACCGCCTCGCACTACACGTGGGGCGACGAGGAGTGGCTCGCCCGGCGCGCCCAAGTCCCCGCCCACGAGGCCGCGTTCTCCGTCTACGAGCTGCATCTCGCGTCCTGGCGGCCGGGACTGACGTATCGCCAGCTGGCGGAGCAACTCCCGGCCTACATAAAGGACCTGGGCTTCACCCACGTGGAGCTGATGCCGGTCGCCGAGCACCCCTTCGGCGGTTCCTGGGGCTACCAGGTCACCGGTTTCTACGCCCCGACCGCCCGCCTCGGCACCCCCGACGACTTCAGATTCCTCGTCGACGCGCTGCACCAGGCCGGCATCGGCGTCCTCATGGACTGGGTCCCGGCCCACTTCCCGCGCGACGAGTGGGCGTTGGCCGAGTTCGACGGCCGCCCCCTGTACGAGCACGAGGACCCGCTGCGTGCCGCGCACCCGGACTGGGGCACCCTGGAGTTCGACTTCGGGCGCCGCGAGGTCCGCAACTTCCTTGTGGCGAACGCGGTCTACTGGTGCGAGGAGTTCCACATCGACGGCCTGCGCGTGGACGCGGTCGCCTCGATGCTCTACCTCGACTACTCGCGCGAGCCGGACCAGTGGACGCCGAACGAGCACGGCGGCCGGGAGAACCTCGACGCGGTGGCCTTCCTCCAGGAGATGAACGCGACCGTGTACCGCAGGGTGCCCGGTGTCGTCACCATCGCCGAGGAGTCCACCGCCTGGGACGGTGTCACCCGGGCCACGCACCACATCGGACCGGGCGGATTCGGCGGTCTCGGCTTCGGGCTGAAGTGGAACATGGGCTGGATGCACGACTCGCTGGACTACATGTCCCACGAGCCCGTGCACCGCAAGTTCCACCACCACGAGATGACGTTCTCGATGGTGTACGCGTACAGCGAGAACTACGTCCTGCCGATCTCGCACGACGAGGTCGTCCACGGCAAGCGGTCACTGGTCTCCAAGATGCCCGGCGACTGGTGGCAGCAGCGCGCCAACCACCGCGCGTACCTGGGGTTCATGTGGGCCCACCCCGGCAAGCAACTCCTCTTCATGGGGCAGGAGTTCGCCCAGGGCGCGGAGTGGTCCGAGACCCGGGGTCCCGACTGGTGGCTGGTCGACCCGGCCTACGGCGCCGAGGCCGACCACCGCGGCGTACGCGACCTCGTCCGCGATCTCAACGAGGTGTACCGGCACACTCCGGCGCTGTGGCAGCTGGACACCGACCCG
Source organism: Streptomyces sp. NPDC090083 (assembly GCF_044747445.1). NCBI lineage: Bacteria > Bacillati > Actinomycetota > Actinomycetes > Kitasatosporales > Streptomycetaceae > Streptomyces > Streptomyces sp. NPDC090083. The sequence goes on from NZ_JBIVED010000017.1 coordinate 6,691, forward strand.
GCCGGCTTCCAGTGGATCACCGGCGACTCCGCCGAGGACAACGTCATCGCCTTCCTGCGCTACGACGCCGACGGCTCCCCTCTCCTGGCCGTCAGCAACTTCTCCCCCGTCGTCCGCCACGACTACCGTCTGGGCGTCCCCGACGACGTCCCGGCCTGGCACGAGACCCTCAACACCGACACCGCCCGCTACGGCGGCGGCGGCATCACCAACCCGGCCCCGGTCAAGCCCGAACCCCAGCCATGGCACGGCCGCCCGGCCAGCATCCAGGTCACCCTGCCCCCACTGGCCACCGTCTGGCTGCGCCCGTCCTAACAGCGCCCCCCGGAGACGCCCGCCCTCACACCCCGGCCGCCCCGGCCAAGCTCGGCGGCAACGCCCCCGTGTGCAGAACCCCCAACCGCTGCGTGGCCCGAGTCAGCGCCACGTACAGGTCACTCGTCCCGTACCGTCCCGGCTCCACCACCAGCACGGAGTCGAACTCCAGCCCCTTGGCCTGCCGGGGGTCGAGCAGCACGATCCCGCGCGTCAGGTCGGGCTCGGCCCCCGCCGTCACCCCGTCCAGCCGCGCCGCCAGTCGCCGATGCAGATCGCGCGGCGCGATCACCGCCAACCGCCCTTCGGCCGGCGCGAGTTCACCCACGGCCTTGGCAACGGCGCCCGGCAGGTCGTCGGTCGCCCGCACCCAGGGCCGTACCCCCGTCGACCGCACCGAACTCGGCGGCCGGAAGCCGGGGTTCTCCGCGCGGACGACCGACGCCGCGAGGTCCATGATCTCCGCGGGGGTCCGGTAGTTGACCCCGAGCCGCGTGTGGTCGAAGCGGTCCTGGACGTACGGGGCCAGGATCTCCGACCAGGAACCCACCCCCGCCGGCTCCGCCGTCTGGGCCGGGTCGCCGACCAGCGTCATCGACCGCGTGGGACTCCGCCGCATCAGCAACCGCCAGGCCATCGGGGAGAGTTCCTGTGCCTCGTCCACGATGATGTGCCCGAACGCCCAGGTCCGGTCCGCCGCCGCCCGCTGCGCCGCGCTGCGGTGATCCGACTCCTCGTGCCGCTCGGCGAAGCGCTCCGCGTCGATGATGTCGTGGGCCGACAACACCTCGGACCCCTCGGGATCCCCTTCCTCCTTGTCCTCGAACTCGAAGGTCCGCGAGGCGAAGGACACGTCCAGCACGCCCTGGGCGAAGGACACCTGCTCCTCCCGCTCGCGCTGCGCCCGCGCGAGCCGCACCCGGTCGTCGCGCCCGAGAAGCTCCGCGGCCTCGTCGAGCAGCGGTACGTCCGCCACGGTCCACTCGCGCGTCACCGGCCGCCGGATCGCGTCCGCGTCGTCGTCGGAGACGTAGCCCACGGGATCGGCGAGGAAGTCCGCGACGAGGAACTGCGGGGTCAGTCGCGGCCACAACTGGTCGATGGCGGCCCAGACTTCGGGGTTCTCGGCGAGTTCGTCGCGGATCTGGGTGATGTCGCTGGGGTCGAGGAGGTTGGTGCCGTCGAAGGGGTCGGTGCCGATGCGTTCGGCGACCATCTCGGTGAGCGTGTTGAGGATGTGGCCCTCGAAGTACTCACGGGCCGCGTTGTGCGGGAGGCGGGCCTCGCGGGTGCGGTCGCGGGCGACGCGGACGAGGCCGTCGTCGAGCATGAGGATCTCGCGGTCGTGCTCGATCGCGATCACGGGGTCGGGCAGTGACTGCCAGTCGCGGACGACGGCGGCGAGCACGTCGGCCATGTCGGCGCGGCCCTTGACCGCGGCGGCGGCCCGGCTGTCCGTGGCCTTGGCCTGCACGCCGGGGAACAGTTCGCCGACGGTGGCCAGCAGCACGCCGGTCTCGCCGAGCGAGGGCAGCACCTCGCCGATGTATCCGAGGAAGGCGGGGTTCGGGCCGACGATCAGGACGGCCCGCTTGGCGAGCAACTCCCGGTGCTCGTACAGGAGATACGCGGCCCGGTGCAGCGCGACGGCGGTCTTGCCGGTGCCGGGCCCGCCCTCGACGACGAGGACCCCGCGATGGGGTGCGCGGATGATCTCGTCCTGTTCGGCCTGGATGGTCTGCACGATGTCGCTCATCCGGCCGGTGCGGGCGGAGTTGAGCGCGGCGAGCAGGACGGCGTCGCCGGTGGGGTCCTCGTGGCCGGTGCGGGTGGCGTCGCCGAGGTCCAGGATCTCGTCGTGCAGGGCGGTGACGCGGCGGCCGTCGGTGGTGAGGTGCCGGCGGCGGCGCAGGTCCATCGGGGTGTGGCCGGTGGCCAGGTAGAAGGGGCGGGCGACGTCGGCCCGCCAGTCGATCAGGATCGGAGTGAGGTCGGCGTCGTCGGAGCGGATGCCGATGCGGCCGATGTGGTGGCTGACGCCGGAGGTCAGGTCGATCCGGCCGAAGCAGAGCGAGCCGTCCACGGCGTTCAGCGCGGCGAGCAGCCCCGAGCGTTCGGCGACCAGGATGTCCCGCTCCAGCCGGGCCTGCATGGGCGTGTTGCCCTGCCCGAGCGCGTCGGTGACGGAGTCCTCGGTGGCGCCGCGCAGCGCGTCCACGCGTGCGTACAGACCGTCGATGAATTCCTGCTCACCATGAATTTCATCGCTGTTTGACAATTCCACTCCCGGACATATATACTGTGCTCACTAAGCCTCTTTGCGACTCAATTCCCGCTAAGTCGCGAACCATTGAATATACGCAAAGAAATCCCCCGAGCGCAATTGCTCGGGGGATTTTCTCTTCTCCGGGCTCAGATCACGTCGGCGAGTTCCTCCAGCAGTCGCCGCTTGGGCCGGGCGCCCACCATGGCCTTCACCGGTTCGCCGCCCCGGAACACCATGAACGTGGGCATCGAGAGAACCTTGTAGGCGTTCGTGGTCTCCGGATTCCGGTCCACGTTCAACTGCACCACCTTGAACCGGTCGGCCTCCTCGGTGGCGAGGGCCCGCAGCACCGGCCCCATCTGCCGGCACGGAGGACACCAGTCCGCCGTGAACTCCACCAGTACCGGCAACTCCGCCCCGACCACCTCGGCCGCGAAATTCTCGTCCGTGACGTCCATGACGTCCGTGCCATCCACAACGCCGCTCACAGTTCCCGTCCTCCCAGTTCGCACAACGGTTCCGGCTCCTCGACCGTCGCGAGCCGCACCCCGATCTCGGCGCGGACCGCCTGCAACTCCCCGATGAGGGAGTCCAGTTCGGCCAGCTTGCGCCGGTAGACGGCGAGCGAGGCCGGGCACGAATCCCCCTCCGGGTGCCCGGCCCGCAGACACTCCACGAAGGGCCGCGTCTCCTCCAGGTCGAACCCGAAGTCCTGCAGTGTCCTGATCTGCCGCAGCAGCTTCAGATCGCTCTCGTCGTACGTCCGGTACCCGTTGCCTCCGCGCCGCGCGGGCAGCAGGCCGCGCGACTCGTAGTACCTGAGCGCCCGTGTCGTGGTCCCGGCCCGCTCGGCCAGCTCGCCGATTCGCATGCCTACGACGGTAATCCTTGACGTCGGCGTCAGGGCAAGGGCGGCCGGGCGGTGCCGTCAGACCATGACGCCTGCCGACGTCTCCACTTCCAGCAGGGACGCGCTCTCGCGTTCCTCGTCGAAGGCCTTCCGCCCGCCGCGCAGGCCGAACAGCCGCTTGGCGAGGGCGATGTAGAGGACGGCGAGGATGTTGAGGACGAGGGTGGCGATCTTCAGCCAGCTGATGTGTTCGGTGAGTTCGTAGATCTCCAGCGGCAGGAACGCGGCGGTCGCGACCACCGTCAGATACTCCGCCCACCGCTTGGCGTACCAGAGCCCGCCGGCCTCGACGAGTTCGATCAGCGCGTACGCCAGCAGCAGGGCGGCGACCAGGACCAGCGTGGAGTGCTTGTAGCCGAAGGTCTTCTGGATGGTGCCGACGACCGGCGAGTGGTCGAGGTCGTAGTGGAAGTGCTTGAAGACCGGGCGGAAGACGTCGAGGTACTCGTCGAAGAGCCTGCGCACCGAGTCCTGGCTGTTGCTGAACTTCCACACGGCGGCGGCCACCAGCACGATGAACACCCCGCGCACGGCCCGCTCGATCGCCAGGAACCGCAGGATGAACAGGTCCCGCAGCACCTTCCCGCGCGGTACCAACGGGGCCTGGTCGGCGGGGCCCGAGCCATGCGGTTCGCCGAGGACGAAGTCGCCGCAGCGCAGGCAGCGCCAGGCCTCCCCGAGCCCGGTCCCGGCGCGCAGCCGGTCCCGTAGCGCCGTCTCGTCGGGCGCGTACGTCACATGACCGTGCCGGGCGCAGTGCCGCCGGTCCCAGTCGATCTTCATTCCCATGTCCCCCGTGACTCCCGCCGAACGCGAACGTGCCGTGCGCGCCGGAGGTTTCCGGCACGGCACGGCACGCTAGTACATCCCTGTGGGGACCGGGCGGCTGAGCGACGGGGGGACACCCAGCCGCCCGGCGTCGACGGGGTGTCCGGACCGTGTTCAGGTCGGCCCGGGCACCCCGTGTCGGGGGGCGGTCAGGCCTTGGCGAGTTCCTTCTCGCCGCCCTGCTCGGGCACGCCGTCGACGTGGTCGTCGTCGCTCTTCTCGTCGAGCAACGTCTTCTCGTCGAAGGGCAGTTCACCCGCGAGGACGCGGTTGACGCGCTCCTTGTCGACCTCGCCGGTCCAGGTGCCGATGAGCAGCGTGGCGACGGCGTTGCCGGCGAAGTTGGTGACCGCGCGGGCCTCGCTCATGAAGCGGTCGATGCCGATGATCAGGCCGACACCGTCGACCAGGGCGGGCTTGTGCGACTGCAGGCCACTGGCCAGGACGGCGATGCCGGAGCCGGAGACACCGGCCGCGCCCTTGGAGGCGACCATCATGAAGAGCAGCAGGCCGATCTGCTGGCCGATGCTCATCGGCTGGTCCATGGCGTCGGCGATGAACAGCGAGGCCATCGTCAGGTAGATCATCGTGCCGTCGAGGTTGAAGGAGTAGCCGGTCGGCACGGTGATGCCGACGACCGGGCGGCTGACACCCAGGTGCTCCATCTTCGCGATGAGCCGCGGCAGCGCGGACTCGGACGAGGAGGTGGAGACGATCAGCAGGAACTCGCGGCCCAGGTAGCGCAGCAGCTGGAAGAGGTTGACCTTGGCGACCAGCTTGGTCAGCGTGCCGAGGACGATCACGACGAACAGCAGACACGTGATGTAGAAGCCGGCCATGATCGTGCCCAGTGCTTTGAGCGCGTCCATGCCGGTCTCGCCGATGACGGCGGCCATGGCACCGAAGGCACCGACGGGCGCGGCCCACATGATCATGCCGAGGACGCGGAAGACGAGCTTCTGGATGTACTCGACACCGCGCAGCACCGGCTCGCCGGTGCGGCCCATGGCCTGGAGCGCGAAGCCCGCGAGGAGCGCGATCAGCAGCGTCTGGAGGACCTGGCCCTCGGTGAACGCCGAGACGAAGGTGGTCGGGATGATCCCGAGCAGGAAGTCCACCGGGCCCTCGGCGGCGGCCTCGGCCTGCGTGTGTCCGACGCCCTTGACGGCCTCGGTCAGGTGCATGCCGCTGCCCGGGTGGATGATGTTGCCGACGACCAGGCCGATGGCCAGGGCGACGAACGACATCGCGACGAAGTAGCCGAGCGCGAGCCCGCCGACCTTGCCGACCTGGGCGGCCTTCCGTACCGAGCCGACGCCGAGCACGATCGTGCAGAAGATGATCGGCGAGATCATCATCTTGATCAGCGCGACGAAGCCCGTGCCGAGCGGCTTCAGCTCCTTGGCGAAGTCCGGCGCGGCGAACCCGACGGCGATGCCGAGGGCGACCGCGACGATCACCGCGATGTAGAGGTAGTGGGTGCGGTCCCGCTTCGCGGGGGGTGCGGCAGGTGCGGGAGCGGGGGTGCTGGCCACGGCTGCCCTCCTTGACGACGTCGTCGGCATCATCCGGCGTGCGGCTCACGACCGGCGGAACCCGGGCTGCGAGTGCGGCTCACGTCCGGGACGTTCTGGGGTGTCACAGCGGTCCGTACCGAGGGAGGTGCGGACCCGTCCGGGAGGCGGCTCCTTCCGGGGTTGCGGTGACTATCTCCCGGCCTGTGAGCCCGGTCACCCTTCCGTTCATTTAGTTCACGCCATGTCCGGGAGGCACACTGACGGCATGCGCCTCCCGCACGTCCCCCGACCCCGCAGCCTGGCCGGCCAGCTCTTCGCCATGCAGGCCGTGCTGATAGCGGTCGTGGTGGCCGGATACGCGCTGTTCACCTACGTCAGCGACCGCAGCCAGGCCGAGGACGCGGCGGGCCGGCAGGCGATGGCGGTGGCACGCTCGGTCGCGGACTCGCCGTCGGTGGTGGAGGCGATCGGTACGTCCGACCCGACCGCGCGTCTGGAGTCGTACTCCGTGCGGGTCCAGCGGGACACCGAGGTCGACTTCGTCACGATCATGAATCCGCAGGGCATCCGCTGGACCCATCCGGACCGCTCGCAGATCGGGAAGAAGTTCCTCGGCCACATCGAGCCCGCCCTGAAGGGCCGCTCCTTCACCGAGACGTACACCGGCACGCTCGGCCCGTCCGTCCGCGCGGTCACCCCGGTGGAGCGCGGCGGCACGGTCATCGGCCTGGTCAGCGCGGGCATCCGGGTCGAGGCGATCACCCAGCGGGTGCAGGACCAGGTGACGGCGCTCATCGGCGTCGCGGCCGGCGCGCTGGCACTGGGTGCCGTGGGGACGTACGTCGTCAACGCCCGGCTGCGCCGCCACACCCACGGCATGAACGCGACCGAGCTGAGCCACATGCACGACTACCACCAGGCCGCGCTGCACGCGGTGCGCGAGGGGCTGCTGATGCTCGACGGCCAGTACCGGGTGGCGCTGATGAACGACGGCGGGCGGGAGCTGCTGGGCGTCGGCCCCGACGTCGACGTGGTGGGCCACTCGGTGGCCGGTCTCGGCCTGCCGGCACCGCTGACGGGAGCGCTGCTGTCCTCGGAGGAACGGGTCGACGAGGTGCACCTCACGGACTCCCGCGTCCTGGTCGTCAACACCTCGCCGGTGTCGGGCGGCGAGCGCCGGGGCACGGTGGTGACCCTGCGGGACGTCACCGAACTCCAGTCCCTGATGGGCGAGTTGGACTCCGAGCGCGGCTTCACCCAAGCACTCCGCTCGCAGGCCCACGAGGCGGCGAACCGTCTGCACACGGTCGTCTCCCTGATCGAACTGGGCCGCGCCGAGGAGGCCGTGGACTTCGCGACGGCCGAACTGGAACTGGCCCAGACCCTGACCGACCAGGTCGTCTCGGCGGTCAACGAACCTGTGCTGGCAGCCCTGTTGCTGGGCAAGACGGCTCAGGCGAACGAGCGGGGCGTCGAGTTGGTCGTGTCGGAGGACAGCGGCCTGGACGACGGCCTCCTGCCGGACTCCCTGCCCGCGCGGGACCTGGTGACCATCCTCGGCAACCTCATCGACAACGCGGTCGACGCGGCCCAGGGCAGCCTGCGGGCACGGGTCACGGTGACGGCGTACACGGAGGCCGCCGCGGACGGCTCCGCGCTCCTCCTCCGGGTGGCGGACACCGGAGCGGGTGTCGACCCGGCGCACGCGGAGGCGGTCTTCCAGCGCGGCTTCTCGACGAAGCCGGCGGGACCGGCGGGCCGGGGGCTGGGGCTGGCGTTGGTACGACAGGCGGTGAACCGGCACGAGGGGACGCTGACGGTGGCCGAGGCGGAGGGAGGCGGGGCCGTGTTCGAGGTGCGGTTGCCGCTGTGGGGGGCGCGAGAGGACGGCGTGCGCGCGTCGTCCCAGGGTTCTGTTTCCAGAGGTGGCGACTCATGACCACGGCCGATCCGATCCGCGTCCTCGTCGTCGAGGACGATCCCGTCGCCGCCGACGCGCATGTCATGTACGTCGGCCGGGTGCCGGGGTTCGTGGCGGTGGGCAAGGTGCACACCGGGGCGGAGGCGCGGCGGGCGCTGGAGCGGACGCGGGTCGACCTGCTGCTGCTGGACCTGCATCTGCCGGACGCGCACGGGCTGCAGCTGGCGCGGTCCCTGCGGGCGGCCGGATATCACGCGGACGTGATAGCGGTGACGTCGGCGCGGGACCTGGCGGTGGTGCGCGAGGGCGTGTCGCTGGGGGTCGTCCAGTACGTGCTGAAGCCGTTCACGTTCGCGACGCTGCGGGACCGGCTGGTGCGGTACGCCGAGTTCCACGCGGCGGCGGGTGAGGCGAGCGGCCAGGACGAGGTCGACCGGGCACTGGCCGCGCTGCGCGCACCGTCGCCCGCCGCACTGCCGAAGGGGCTGAGCGCGCCGACGCTGGAGCGGGTGACGGTCGCCCTGCGGGACTGCGGGGAGGGGCTCACCGCCGCGGGGATCGCGGAGGCGGTCGGGATCTCCCGGATCACCGCCCGGCGGTACCTGGAGCACCTGGTGGAGGCGGGCAGGGCGGCCCGCAGTCCGCAGTACGGGACCGTGGGCCGGCCGGAGTTGCAGTACCGGTGGGTGAAGGGGTGAGCGGCGGGCCGTCCGGGGCGGCGGCCCGGGTGCGGGTCAACCGCGCGGGCCCGTAAGGGAGTTCACGGTGCCTTCGCGTACCGGACGACCTGCCAGGCCAGCCCCGCCACGGTGAGCGCCTCCAGGGCCGAGACGGCGACGAGCGGACCACCGGGCGCGTCGGCCCAGAACACCGCCAGCGCGGCCAGCGGCACGACACAGAACGCCGTCAGATCCACCGCCGTCTGTGTGGCCTTACGGGACCTGCGCCGCCGGTCCCCGCGATGCGCGGTCTCCCACCCGAACGCCTGGAAGCCACCGCCCGGTTGCGCCAACGCGGCGAGCCTGGGCGCGAGTTCGTCGCGGACGTACGCCCCGATCGCGGAGATCTTCTGGTCGTTCACGAGATACGTCCACCCGAGCACGACGCACACCGGCGGCAACGCCAGCAGCATCGACGCCCGCTCGGCCTGCGCGGCGGCGGCGATGACGGCGGCCACGACGCCCAGCGTGACGTAGAGCAGGTTGTCCCTGAACCCGATCCTCGCCTTCTGCTCGTCCTTGATGCTCTGGTACTCGGCGAGCAGCAACTGCCCGACCGTCACGTCCTGTTCCGGCACTCGATTCCCTTCCCCCGCAGTACCTTATGAGTGTGCCGGAGCCGCAGCCCACCGTCCTCGTCCTGACCGCACTCCCTCTCGAATACGACGCGGTCCGCGCGCACGTCGAGGAGCGAGAGGAACTCGTCCACCCCGACGGAACCCGGGTCGAGCGGGGCCGGCTCCCCGGCACTCCCTGGCGGATCGCCCTCAGCGAACTGGGCGTGGGCGCCGACCGGGCCGCCGCGCTCACCTCCCAGCTCGTCAACTGGCTCCATCCGCAGGCCGTGTTGTTCGTCGGGGTCGCCGGGAGCCTGAAGGACGACATCGGGATCGGCGACGTCGTCGTGGGGACGCAGGTGTACGAGATCCACGGCGGGAAGCAGACGCCGGAGGGCTTCCTGGTCCGGCCGAAGGCTCTGCCCGGGTCGCACGCGCTGGAACAGGCGGCGCGGTCCGCCGTACGGGACATGCCCGACGTGCGGGCGCACTTCGTGCCGATCGCGACGGGTGACGTGGTGCTGGCGGACGCCAGGTCCGAGATCGCCCGGTTCGTCCGCGGCCACTACAACGACGCCGGCGCGATCGAGATGGAGGGCTTCGGCGCACTCCAGGCAGCCCATCTGAACGGCCGGGTGAACGCCCTGGTCGTCCGCGGCATCAGCGACCGCGCCGACGACGGCAAGTCCCGCGCCGACGCCTCCGGTTCACAGCAACGCGCCGCCCGGCAGGCCGCGTCGGTGACGGTCGCGCTGCTGGGGAAGCACCGGCCTCGCGAGGGTTCGGGTTCCGCCGACTCCGAGGAGGAGCCCCATCGGGGGCGCGGCGGAGCGGCGTACGGCGGGGATCACATCGACTTCCGGGGCGGGACCTTCCACGGACCCGTCGTCGGCAAACGGGTCGACGGGCGGGGGTAGGAGAAGCAGGGCGCGGGGTACCACCCACGGCCCGGTGCCCAGCGCGAGCGCGACGCTGCCGCCCCGGCCACCGGGTTTCACCGGGCGCACGGCCGAACTCGACCGGCTGCTCCCCCACTTGACCCCGGACACGGACGACGCGTCCACCCTCCCGCTGCTCATCTTCGCCGTCACCGGGATGGGCGGGATCGGGAAGACCGCGCTGGCGGTGGAGACCGCGCACCGGGCTCGGGCGCGGGGCTGGTTCCCGGGCGGGACGCTGTTCGTGGACCTGCGCGGCTACGACGACGACCCGGTGACCGCCGACCAGGCGGTCCTCGCGTTGCTCGACGCGCTGGGTGTGCGCGGAGCGGACCTCCCGCCGACCGCGGATCGGCAGTACGACGTGTACCGGGGGCTGTTGGCCGCGCGCCCGGAGCGGATGCTGCTGATCCTGGACAACGCGTCCGACCCCTCGCAGTACGTGCCGTTGCTGCCGGGGACCGATCGTCACCGGGTGCTGATCACCTCCCGGGACCGTCCCGACGCCCTCGCGATCCGGCTCATCGACCTGGAGACGCTCACGCCGGAGGAGTCCGTCGCGCTGGTGGCCCGGGCCCTGCACGAGACCGACGAGCGGGACGAACGACCGGGGCGGGAGCCGGACGCCCTGCGTGAACTGGCCGCTCTCTGCGGGCACTTGCCCCTCGCCCTGCAGATCGCGGCCGGGATGCTGCGCAGGCGGAGACACCGTGACATCGCCTCGCTGGTGACCGAGATCCGGGAGGCCGGGGACCCGACGGTCGTCCTCGACGGGGGAAGCCCCGGGGCGGACCTGTACGGGCGGTCGCTGGTGCTGCGGCCCGTGCTGGAGACGTCGTACCGCCGACTGCCGCCCGACCAGGCGCGGTTGCTGCGGCTGCTGTGCCTGGCTCCGGGCGCGGAGACCGGGGCGGAGGCGATCGCGGCCCTGGCCGGCCTCGAACCCGGTTCCGCGCTGCGCCTGTTGGAGGAACTGGCGACGACCCATCTCGTGACACCTGTGCGATCCACCGCCCGCACGGCGTTCGGTGCACGGTGGCGGGCCCATGACCTTGTCCGGGCTTTCGGGGCAGGTGTGGTGGCGAGGGACGCGGGGCTGCGGGAAGAAGGTGAGGCAGCGCGGGAACGGGCGTTGGCGTTCTATCACCGATGGGCCGACGCGGCCGATGACCGGTTGCGGTGGCTGCCCGGCCAGGTGGAGCCACCACGGTTCGGAGACCGGGCGCAGGCGCTGGCGTGGTTCGACCAGGAGAGGGCGGGGCTGGTGGCCGCGGTGGGGTGGGCGGTCGATGAGCGGTTCGCGGACACAGCCACAGGGCTGGCCGAGTGCCTCGCGAAGTACCTGGAGTGGCGGCGGTTCTTCGACGACTGGGGCATCGTGGCGGGTATCGCGCGGGAGGCGGCCCACCGCGCGGGAAACCGCCGCGCCGAGGCCGTCGCGGAGACCCACCTCGGATTCGCCCTGCTGTACGCAGGCCGGTCGAGCGAGGCCGTCGACGCCCACATCCGCTCCCGCGACTTGTTCCAGGACCTCGATGACCTCAACAGCGAGGCCAGCACATGGAACAACCTCGGCACCGCGCTGCAGCACGCGGACCGGACCGACGAAGCGATCGCCGCCCACACCCGCGCCCGCGACCTGCACCGGGCTTCCGGGAACCGCCACAGCGAGGCCAGCACGTGGAACAACCTCGGCCTCGCCCTGCAACGCGTGGCCCGGACGGAAGAGGCGATCGCCGCCCACACCCGCGCCCGCCTCCTGTTCCAGGATCTCGGGGACCGCCACAGCGAGGCCAGCACATGGAACAACGTCGGTCTCGCCCTGCGAGGGGCCGGCCGGGTGGAGGAGGCGATCGAGGCGCACGGCAGGGACCTGGAGATCTGCAGGGAGTTCGAGGACTGGTTCGGCGAGGGCCAGTCCCTGAACAACCTCGCCCTTGCCCACCGGGCCGCCGGCCACCCCGCCGCAGCCCGCACCGCGTACCTCCAGGCGGCCGCCGCCTACACCCGGGCCAACGCCCCCGCGGAAGCCGCCGAAGCCCAATCCCGCGCAGACTCATTGACCTGACTAGACCACTCCACTTACCTTCACCGGGCAGCCATCCGCCCAGGCCACAACGTAGTGAGCCCGTAGGAGGTCGTGCCCGTGCGCCCCACCGCCGCCCGCCCCCGCCGAACTGCCCTTCTCACACCCCTGATCGCCCTCGCCCTCGCCGCGACCGCCCTCACCGCGTGCAGCAGCGGATCCGGAAGCGATCCGGACACGGTGAAGATCTCCTTCAAGCAGTCGACGGACAACTCCATCAAGGTGATGGACACCTATCTCGCCGACATGAAGAAGCAGTTCGAGAAGCAGTACCCCGGCAAGAAGGTCGAGCTCGTCCCGATCAAGGCCCCGGACTCGGAGTACTACACAAAGCTCCAGCAGATGCTGCGCTCCCCGAAGACCGCCCCGGACCTGGTCTACGAGGACACGTTCCTCATCAACAGCGACATCACGTCCGGGTACTTGAAGCCCCTCGACCCGTATCTCGACAAGTGGGCGGACTGGAACCAGTTCGTCGACACGGCGAAGTCCGCGGCCAAGGCGGAGGACGGGAAGACGTACGGCGTCCCGGACGGCACGGACACCCGCGGGCTCTGGTTCGACAAGGGGATCTTCAAGAAGGCGGGCCTGCCCGCGAACTGGCAGCCGAAGAACTGGGACGACGTCCTCGCCGCGGCCCGCACGATCAAGCAGAAGGTCCCGGGCGTCACGCCGCTCAACGTCTACACCGGAAAGCCCGCCGGCGAGGCAGCCACCATGCAGGGCTTCGAGATGCTGCTCTACGGCACCAACGACGGCACCACGGACCCCCTGTACGACCGCTCGTCGAAGAAGTGGATCGCCGGCGGCCAGGGTTTCAGGGACGCCCTCTCCTTCGTCCGCACGGTGTACAAGGACAAGCTCGGCCCGGACGTCTCGGACGCCCTCGACCCCAACATCCAGACCTACGTGGCCGGTGAGCTGCTCCCCAAGGGAAAACTCGGCATCGCGCTCGACGGATCCTGGCTGCCGCAGGCCTGGTTGAAGGGCAGCGGGCACGAATGGCCCGAGTGGTCCACGGAGTTGGGGCTCGCCTACATGCCCACGCAGAGCGGCCAGGCTCCCGGCAAGGTGAGCATGTCCGGCGGCTGGACCTGGGCGATCCCGTCCAAGGCCGGCAACCCGGACCTGGCCTTCGACTTCATCAGGACGATGCAGACGAAGGCGAACGCCGAGAAGTGGTACATCGCCAACTCCGGTATCTCCGTGCGGAAGGACGTCGCCGCCGACCCCGCCTACGCCACCGCGCAGCCCGGCATCAAGTTCTTCACGGACCTGGTCGCCAGCACGCACTACCGCCCGGCGTACCCCGCGTACCCGAAGGTCTCGACCGCCATCCAGGAGGCGATGGAGGGCGTGACGACGGGTGACATGTCGGTGGACAAGGCGGCGAGTTCGTACGACGACGAACTCAAGTCGGCCACGGACAACCAGGTCACGCGGAAGTGACCACGGCACCCCGGCACGCGCCGGGTCCGAACCCGCCGAAGTCCGCGCCCGGCCGCCAGCCCCGACAGGTCGTGCCGCGGCCGGACGTGAGCAACAGCGGACGTACCCGCACCGGGACCCGGATCCTCACCCACTACCTCCCCCTCTCCCCCGCCCTGGTCCTGCTGCTCCTCTTCCTGGCCGTCCCGATCGGCTACTGCGCCTACATCGCCTTCACGGACCTCCAGCTCACCGGCCAGGCCCACTCGTCGTTCGTGGGCTTCGCGAACTTCCGTGCGGCCTTCGGGGACTCGGAGTTCCTCAACGCCGTATGGCTGACGCTGGTGTTCACGGTGGTGTCGTCGCTGATCGGCCAGAACACCCTCGGGCTGGCGCTCGCCACGCTCATGCAGCGCGCCTCGAAACCGGTCCGCACCGTCACGGGCGCGATCGTGGTCACGGCGTGGGTGCTCCCGGAGGTCGTCGCGGGCTTCCTGCTCTACGCCTTCTTCCGCCGCGAGGGCACCCTGGACGCGATCCTGGTGTGGCTCCATCTCCCGTCCCAGAACTGGCTGTTCACGCTCCCGATCCTGGCGGTGTCGTTCGCGAACGTGTGGCGGGGCACGGCGTTCTCGATGCTGGTCTACTCGGCGGCCCTGGACGAGATCCCGAAGGAGATCACGGAGGCGGCGGAGGTCGACGGCGCGGGCGGCTGGCGCCGGATGTGGCACATCACGCTCCCGATGATCCGCCGCTCGATCGGCACGAACCTGATGCTGAACACGCTCCAGACCCTCTCCGTCTTCGGCCTGATCTGGGTGATGACGCGAGGCGGCCCCGGCGACAAGAGCCAGACCCTCCCCCTCTTCATGTACGAACAGGCCTTCCAGAACAGCATGATCGGCTACGGCACGGCGGTCGCCCTGCTGCTGTTGCTGGTCGGCGCGCTCTTCTCCCTCGTGTACGTACGCCTGTTGCGGACGGAGGTCTGACCCATGACCCTCACCCCCGCCCCCTCCCCCGGCCCCGCGCTCTCCCCGGGCCGCTCCCGGCTCTCCCGGCGGACGAGCCGGCGTCTGGCGGCGGACGCCGGACTCCTCGTCGTGGCCGCCGCGTTCGCGCTCCCGCTGGCCTGGGTCGTGCTGTCCTCGCTCGATCCGCACGCGGGGCTGCGGGTGAAGACCCCCAGCAGCGTCACCCTCGACAACTTCGACGCCGTCCTGAAGCCGGACATCACCTTCACGCCCCTGCTCAACAGCCTGATCCTGTGCGGCGGCGGCACGTTGCTGACAGTGGTGTGCGCGGCCCTCGCGGCGTACCCGCTCTCCCGGTTCCGGTCCCGCCTGAACCGCCCCTTCCTGCTCACCATCCTGTTCACCACGAGCCTGCCCATCACGGCGATCATGGTCCCGGTGTACGCCCTGTTCGTCCAGGTCAACCTGATCGACACCATGCAGGGCACCATCCTGTTCTTCGCCGCCTCCCAACTCCCCTTCGCCATCTGGCTGATGAAGAACTTCATGGACGGCGTGCCGAAGGAACTGGAGGAGGCCGCCTGGACGGACGGCGCGTCGTCCCTCCAGTCCCTGATCCGGATCGTGCTCCCGCTCATGGGCCCCGGCGTCGCCGTCGTCACGATCTTCTCGTTCGTGATGATGTGGGGGAACTTCTTCGTCCCCTTCATGCTGCTCCTCACCCCGGACCAGATGCCGGCCAGCGTGAGCATCAACGAGTTCTTCGGCAACCGCGGGATGGTGGCCTACGGCCAGCTGGCCGCGTTCTCCGTCGTGTACTCGACACCGGTGATCCTGCTGTACGTGCTGATCTCCCGGCGGCTGGGGGGCGGGTTCGCACTGGGCGGGGCGGTCAAGGGGTGACCTTCTCGGGCCGCGCGTGTCACTCCCCCGACAGGAGCCAGCCGATGCCCAGTTCCTCCGCGCCGGAGCGGAACACTCTTGTCAGCTCGGCGCGTTCGGGGTCTCCCTCGGGGAGATTGTCGGCGAGGAGGGCCTGGGAGGCGATGGTCTGGGGCCGGGCGCCGAGTGCGGCGCGCAGATGAAGTGAGCGGCGCAGCATGGCCATCCGCATGGCGGGCTCCATGTGCGGTGCGAGGTGCCGGATGACGTAGGACTCGAAGTAGTCGTCGCCGGTCTTCACGGCGATCTCCAGGGCGACGCGGTATCGCGGAACGGCGCCGGCCGCGTCCTCGTCGATGTTGTCCAGCAGGACGGCCCAGTGGTACTCGGCCCACCCGCGCGTCCTCTCGTCACCGTTCTCGGCCACCGCACGGTAACCGGCCTCGGCCGCGGCACGGTCGTCGGCACGAGGCTCGTGCCCGAACAGCAGGCGACTGTAGGCGAGTCGGGCCATGAGCAGCTGCGCGGCCGGCGATGCGGGGGCGAGCACGGCGACCGCCTTCTCGGCCTCGTCGTGCCCCTCGTTCCGGAAGAACCAGCGGTCGACGGCGATCTCCGCGCGCAACTCGGGCTCGGTGTCCGGTTCCAGGACGGAGAGGGCCGCGTCCCACTCTCCGAGGAGATGGAGACGGCGGGCCATGTAGGCGTCATCGGCTACCATGGCGCCTACACTAGGAAGCGGCGATGTAGGCGGTCAAGTGCCATACGGTGACTACATGGGGAACGTGACCCAGCTGGCCGTGGAACTGGCCAACACCGGGACCCTCGACCAACAGGGCGAACTGGTCGGCGCGTTCTTCACGGAACACGGGATCACCCCGCCCCCGGACGGCGACTACGGCGACCTGCCGGACCTCGTACGCGCGGCCCTGGCCCAGTCGGTCGACGGCGAGGCCCCCGAGGCCGTCCACCGCCTGCTGCGCGACTACCCGCCGGAGATGCACCTCTCCGACCACGACGACCATGACGGCTGGCACCTCCACTTCAGCCGCGACGGCACCCCGGCCAAGCGCTGGACCGGCCAACTGATCGCCGCCAAGCTGGCGTTGATCACCGCCGGCGATCCCGCGGTGGCATTGGGCCGCTGCGCCGCCGCCACGTGCGAGAACTACTTCGCCGACCAGTCCCGCAACCGCACCCGCCGCTTCTGCTCCAACACCTGCGCCAGCCGGACCACGGTCGCGGCACACCGGGCGAGGGCGGCGAGAAAGCCTTAGCGGAGCGGATGGCGATGCGGGGGAAGCCGGATGTCCCCCTCAGGCCCCGGCCCGCACGACCAAGGTCCCGATGTAACCAGGCCGAGGCGCGTCAAGGACAGTCGCCACGGCCGAGGAGAACCCGGCCCGGAGCATCAGCCGTTCCCAGACGGCCGGGCGGTAGCTGTACCGGTAGGTGAACATGGCCTTGCCCGCGAAACCTCCCTTGTACATGCCCTGCGGGCCGTACGCGCCGGGGATGGCGGGCGGCTGCGAGAACACGAAGACGCCGCCTGGATTCAACCGTGCCCGTACGAGCGGGAACAGGCGGCCCGGGTCGGTGAACCAGGCAGCGCCGAAGATCGAGTAGATCGCGTCGTAGGTGTCGTCGCACGAGGCGAGGTACTCCAGGACCTCACCGCATGCGAACCCGGCCCCGGTGCCGCCCCATCGCTCACTCGTCTTCCTGACCATGACCGGAGAGAGGTCGACGCCCTGCGCGCCGACCCCGCGCTGCGCCAGGTACGCGAGCGCCCGCCCGGTACCGCACCCGATCTCCAGCACGCTGCGCGGATCACCGAGCAGTTCGGGACCGGGCCCGTGACCGGCGTACTGCGTCCAGCAGAACGTCGGCTCGGCATCGCCCTTGAAGGCGGACTCCGCGTAGGCGTCCCACAGTTCGGTCTCGGCCGGGATGTCATGGGGTACGGGCACGGTGTCGTTCCTCTGCGTCGGGTCGGGGTGCTGGAGCCCTCGCCCTCCCCGGGGAACGGGAGGGCGGGGCCGACTGTAGTGGCCGGTCAGTGGCTGTCGGGGACCTTGTCGTCGCACGGTGAGCAGTCCGTACCGTCGATGGCCCACAACTCCTCGTCCACGGGCCAGCCCTGCCCCTTCAGGAAGTCACCGGTCCGCAGGCACAGGCCGTCGTTCCGGCGCTGGATGAACGGGGCGTGATGCTTGTACCGGCCGTCGTTGTACAGGCGGCAGATGCCGAACCAGACGGGCGTGTCGAGGATGAGCTGATGGACCCCGAGGTCGACCAGCTTGCCCACGCCGAGGTGCACGTCCGGGTTCTCGATGGAGCCGAGCACGTACATGACGGCGTTGCCCAGGACCCGTTCGGCCATGTCGCGGACCATCGTGTGATCCCGCAGCAGCAGTGCTGTCTCACGGTCCCAGATGCTCATCCCCGACTCGAAGACGTTCATGGTCAGTTCGGTGATGTGCGGGGCGACTGCGTTGAGGAGTTCCTGCGGGTCCCGGGTGCGGGTGTCGGCGGGGTGGTCGAGGGTGACGGTCATGGGCGTTCCCTTCTCGCGGGAGAGGCTTGGGTATGAGGCGGGACAGGCCGGCCGCATGTTCAATGACGTTGTTCGCGTTCCTTGCCCGATGGTGAGGGCGCGAGAGGGCCACAAGTACCCCGGGCAGGGGTACTTGGCATGGCTCGCTCAGATCGCGGCGCACCATTCGGCGAAATGGGTGAGGGACTCCGAGTCGGCGCGCTTCAACCGGCGTAGCGTCGCGGCGTCTTCACGGACCCACGGGTGCTCTCGGGTGTGCTGCGGGGCGATCCGTCGGGCGGTCTTCAGCGACTCGAAGGCGTCATCGGCGACGCCTGACCGGAGTTGGGCACGAGCCAGTTCGATGTAGAACCCGGAGCGTCGCTCGGCCGGCAGATGGAGGGGTGGTGTCCACTCGTTCGCGATGGTGAGAGCGCGATCCGTATGCCCGTCGCCGAGGCTGACAGCGACGGACACCTCATGGATGCGGACGGAGTCGGGCCCGAACGCGGTGCCGTGGTAGACGCCCCCGGTGACCTGGTCCGCGAAAGCGCGGGCTTCTCTCAGGTGGCTGGCCGCCACCCCTGCATCGCGCGCTCGGCCGGCGATGACAGCGGCCCTCATGTGGAGCGCACCCCGAGTCGCGATCTCCGGCGGCGTGTTGGGGGCGGGTGCGGAGTCGAGCGCGTGTTCCAGTGCGCGCAGCCCCGGCGCATGGGCGTGGGCGGCGAAGAACGTCTCGGTGCGGACGTAGGCGACGGAGGCCGACAAGAGCGGATCTCCGGCCTCGGGAGCGGCCCATCTCATCAGCTCGACCATGCGCGCGGACAGGTCGAGGGCGCCGGACTTGTAGACGGCGGCGTCGGCGGAGCGGTAGGCGCTGACCAGGAGCGCGGCCAGGTCGGACCGCTTGTGGGCGGAGGCCTGGTGGTAGGCGCGGGTGAGTTCGGTGATCAGCTCGGGAAGCGTCCGGACGATGCGCGTGTACTGGGCGCCCAGCCGCCAGTCGACGGCCTCGGCCACGGCCGCGCGCAGGCTGGGCAGCGGGCGCGTCGGACCGTCCTCGGGCATGTCGTAGGCGGCGATCGCGGCAGAAAGCGCGGGCAGCGCATGGTGCAAGGCCCGCAGCGCGGGGTCTCGGTCGGTTCGCAGCCAGGTCGGGTCGACGCCCAATGCATGTGCGATGGCTTCGAGGGTGGCGTCCGTGACTCCGCGTTCGCCGCGTTCGATCTTGCGGACCGTACCGAGGGCGACACACGCCGCGTCGGCGAGTTGTCGCTGCGTCAGCTTCGGGCGGACGATGCTGCGGTAGTAGGCGATCCGCCTGCCCAGTCCGTCACTCGTGAACATCGCCATACAGGCTCCAGTTGAGGGCGTCCGGTCCGGACCGGACCGGGTCGAAGCAATACGCCTGCGCGAACTGCGCCACCGACCGGGACCGTCGGGACGCGACGCTACGGTCGGCCCGTCACGATCGTTGCGAGCTGGGCAAGACTGTCGATGCGCCAGTCCGCCGCCGCCACGACCTCGGGGTCATCGGCCCACAGATGTCCCCAGGGACCACGGCGGATGTGCGCGGCACGGAGGCCCGCCGATCTGGCGGGGAAGATGTCGTTGGCGGGATGGTCACCGACGTAGACCGTCCGGTCCGGTGCCGATCGGGCCACCTCAAGTACCCGGTCGAAGAAGTCCGGTTGAGGCTTCGCCACACCCCAGTCGCCCGAGGTGACGACGAGATCCGCAGGCAGGTCGAGGGCGCGCAGCAACTCGCCGGCGCGGGGGGTCTGGTTCCCGGCGACGACGACACGCACCCCGAGTGCGCGGAGCGCGGACAGGGCCGGGCGGACGTCGTCGTAGAGGTCGCTCTCGTCGAGGTACTCGCCCTGGCCGGCCGCTTCGCGAGCGCGGTACTCGGCGGCGACGTCGATGTCCGGCCGGACGAGACGGAGCGCCTCCGCGTTGTCCTGGCCCTTGGCCACGACGGCTCCGACGAGCGCGGAGACGGTGTGGCGGGGAACGTCGAGCCAATCGGCCCACGCCTCCCAGTACCGGTCGTCTCGGGTGATCGTCTCGCCGACGTCGAACACGATGGTCTCAATCACCCGGCGAAGCCTAGGCCGTCGCAGCGCCCGCCCGGCTCGCCTCCACGCCCGCCTCTGCCGCGAGGCCCCACCATCGAATTCCCGCCACCCCCCACATCCCCCCACACCCGATCACCGCCCCCACCACAAACGCACTCCCCTTCGAACCCCGGCCGCACACTCCACCCCGGCGCGCCGTCCCCCGAAGCTGCCCGCACCGGCATATGGCAAGGCGGGGCGGCATATTCAGTGGGGCGGGGGTGCTTCCTGCGCGCCCCTCCGCCCCCGGTTTCACCACGCAGAGTCACCGGTCCCGCCCGGCCCGGGCCCGGTACGGAGCCGCCGGGCGACCGGATCCGTACGTTCCTACAATCCGTAATCCTGGCCGAACAGACCGTAGTCACCGCACGCGGGCGCCCCTAGCTTGTGGCGCGTGCGCCGACCCCCCGCTCGACCCAGCCCGTCCACGCCGCCTCCGCCACCCACCCCGCCGTTCGACGCGCCCGCCGCCCGCCGGCTCCGAACCGCGCTCAACATGGGGCCCGAGCATGTCGCGTACGGCATGCGCGCCTCGTACGGGCTGTCGTATGTCACGCCTGACCTGGTCATCGCCTGGGAGCGGGGACTCACCGCGCCGTCCGGGCCGGAACTCACCGCGCTCGCGGGCGTGTTGTGGTGCTCGGCGGGTGAACTCATCGGCAGGCCACGCACACTGCGTGAGCACCGGCTCGCCCGGGGCCTCGCGCCGGAGGACGTCGCCCGGGCCGTCGGGCTCGAACTCCTCGTGTATCTGCGGATGGAGGAGAGCGACCAGTGGCGCGGCACCGAGCGGCAGTCGGCCGCGCTCGCCGATCTCCTCGATCTCTCGCTGCCCGACTTCGTCAGCATCACGGGACGCGACGCCAAGCTCGCGGAGTTGCTGCGCGGCGCGATGACCACGCGGTGGCAGGCGTACGTACGGCCGATCGGCAAGATGGTGCCCCTGGACCGGCGGCTCCTGGAGGACTCCCTCCAGGAGTTGCACGAGGACTACCAGGCGCAGATGGTCGCGACGCTCAGCTGGGGCGGCGGCGCCTCCGCCGTCGAGGCGGGCGAGGCCGGCCGGGACTTCCTCGACCAGATCATCAGCAGGTTCTGGGCCATGGTGGAGAGGAGTGCCTATTGAGCCCGCCGCGCCGGTGGAGTCCCCGATGCCTGTCGGTGGGCGCAGGGCCCCGCGGGCGCTCCGCCCGAAGGCCGGCTCGGTCTCGCTAGAAGACCGACTCCGCCTCGTCCATCCGGTCCTTCGGCACCGTCTTCAGCTCGGTGACCGCCTCCGCCAGCGGCACCATCACCACGTCCGTGCCGCGCAGCGCGGTCATCCGGCCGAACTGCCCCTGGTGGGCGGCCTCGACCGCGTGCCAGCCGAAGCGGGTCGCCAGCACCCGGTCGTACGCGGTCGGTACGCCGCCGCGCTGGATGTGGCCGAGGATGACCGGCTTGGCCTCCTTGCCGAGGCGGCGTTCGAGTTCGTAGGCCAGCGCCGTGCCGATGCCCTGGAAGCGCTCGTGGCCGAACTGGTCGATCTCGCCCTTGTTGTAGTCCATGGAGCCCTCGGCGGGGTGCGCGCCCTCGGCCACGCACACGACGGCGAACTTCTTGCCGCGGGCGAAGCGCTCCTCGACCATCTTGACCAGGTCGGCGGGGTCGAAGGGGCGCTCGGGCAGGCAGATGCCGTGCGCGCCCGCCGCCATGCCGGACTCCAGCGCGATCCAGCCCGCGTGCCGGCCCATGACCTCGACGACCATGACCCGCTGGTGCGACTCGGCCGTGGTCTTCAGGCGGTCCATCGCCTCCGTTGCGACGCCGACCGCCGTGTCGAAGCCGAAGGTGCGGTCCGTCGACGAGATGTCGTTGTCGATGGTCTTCGGGACGCCGACGACCGGCAGGCCCGCGTCGCTCAGCATGCGCGCGGCGGTCAGCGTGCCCTCGCCGCCGATCGGGATCAGGGCGTCGATCCCGAAGTCGCGGGCGATGTCCAGCGCGTTCTCGCACGCCTCGCGGAGCCGGTCCCGCTCCAGCCGGGAGGAGCCGAGGATCGTGCCGCCGCGGGCGAGGATGCCGCTGACCGCGTCGAGGTCGAGGGTGCGGTAGCGGCCGTCGAGCAGTCCGGCGTAGCCGTCCTCGAAGCCGATGACCTCGTCGCCGTAGTTGTCGACCGCTCGGTGCACGACCGACCGGATCACGGCGTTCAGGCCGGGGCAGTCGCCGCCTGCGGTGAGAACTCCGATGCGCATCGTGCTGTGTCTCCTGCTCGCTGTTGAGACCGGTGAGCCAGGGTGATTCTTTCACGTCCTTCACAGGGTTGCCGATTCCGCCTGTCCCGGGGGTGCCGGTTCGGTCCGTTATGCGATGTTCCGCGCTCCGGCGGCTCCCGTGCGCCGCCCTAGCCGGCGGGCGTCTTATCCACCCCCGGAGGTATTGTCAAGATGGTTCTGCTCACCCTCGGTGGGCGATTTTCGCGGCTGTCCGGGGCAGGAACACGGCGGCCGGAACACGACCATCCAGAGGGAGAACGCACCCGTGACGCGCAGCGTGTACGTGACCGGGATCGACCGCGGCGACGGCCGTCAGGTCGTCGAGCTGGGGGTCATGGAACTCCTGACCCGGCAGGTCGACCGGGTGGGGGTGTTCCGCCCCCTCGTCCACGACGGCCCCGATCGTCTGTTCGAGCTGTTGCGGGCGCGCTACCGGCTGTCCCAGGACCCGGCGACCGTCTACGGCATGGACTACCACGAGGCCTCCACCCTCCAGGCCGAGCAGGGCACCGACGAGCTGGTGTCCACGCTCGTCGACCGCTTCCACCTCGTCGCCCGTGACTACGACGTCGTCCTCGTCCTCGGCACCGACTACGCGGACACCCAGTTCCCGGACGAGCTGTCCCTCAACGCCCGGCTCGCGAACGAGTTCGGCGCCTCGGTGATCCCCGTCGTCGGCGGCCGCAAGCAGACCGCCGAGTCTGTGCTCGCGGAGACGCGCAACGCGTACCGCGCCTACGACGGCCTCGGCTGCGACGTCCTCGCGATGGTCACCAACCGGGTCGCCCGCGAGGACCGGGACACGATCGCCACCCGGCTGGAGACGCGGCTGCCGGTGCCCTGCTACGTCGTGCCGGACGAGCCCGCCCTCTCCGCGCCGACCGTCGCCCAGATCACCCACGCCCTCCACGGCACGGTCCTCCTCGGGGACGACTCGGGGCTCGCGCGCGACGCGCTGGACTTCGTCTTCGGCGGGGCGATGCTGCCCAACTTCCTGAACGCGCTGACCCCGGGCTGTCTCGTCGTCACCCCGGGCGACCGCGCCGACCTCGTCATCGGCGCGCTCGCCGCGCACAGCGCCGGCACCCCGCCGATAGCCGGTGTGCTGCTCACCCTGAACGAGCGGCCCTCCGACGGTGTCCTCACCCTCGCCGCCCGCCTCGCGCCGGGCACCCCGGTGATCTCGGTGGCCGGCACCTCCTTCCCCACCGCCGCCGAACTCTTCTCCCTGGAGGGGAAGTTGAACGCGGCGACCCCGCGCAAGGCGGAGACCGCGCTCGGCCTCTTCGAGCGGTACGTCGACACGGGCGACCTGCTGAGGCGGGTCTCGGCGCCGAGCAGCGACCGGCTCACCCCGATGATGTTCGAGCACACGCTCCTGGAGCAGGCCCGCTCCGACAAGCGCCGCATCGTCCTGCCCGAGGGCACCGAACCCCGCGTCCTGCACGCCGCGGAGGTCCTTCTGCGGCGCGGTGTCTGCGAGTTGACGCTCCTCGGCGCCGAGGACCAGATCCGCAAGCGGGCCGCCGATCTCGGCATCGACCTCAGCGCGGCCCAGCTGATCGACCCGCACACCTCCGGGCTCCGCGACCGTTTCGCCGAGAAGTACGCCGCACTCCGCGCCCACAAGGGCGTGACCGTGGAGCTGGCCTACGACGTCGTCGCCGACGTGAACTACTTCGGCACCCTGATGGTCCAGGAGGGCCTCGCCGACGGCATGGTCTCCGGCGCCGTGCACTCCACCGCCGCGACGATCCGCCCCGCCTTCGAGATCATCAAGACGAAGCCGGACGCCGACATCGTCTCGTCCGTCTTCTTCATGTGCCTCGCCGACAAGGTCCTCGTCTACGGCGACTGCGCCGTGAACCCGGACCCGAACGCCGAGCAGCTGGCCGACATCGCCATCCAGTCGGCCGCCACCGCCGAGCGGTTCGGGGTGGCGGCGCGGATCGCGATGCTGTCGTACTCGACCGGTACGTCCGGCTCGGGCATCGACGTCGACAAGGTGCGCGAGGCGACCGAACTGGTCCGACTGCGGCGGCCCGACCTGCGTATCGAGGGACCCATCCAGTACGACGCGGCCGTCGAGCCCAGCGTCGCCGCCACGAAGCTGCCGGAGTCCGAAGTCGCGGGCCAGGCAAGCGTGTTGATCTTCCCCGACCTGAACACCGGCAACAACACCTACAAGGCCGTGCAGCGTTCGGCCGGCGCGATCGCGGTCGGGCCGGTGCTGCAGGGGCTGCGCAAGCCGGTCAACGACCTGTCCCGGGGCGCCCTCGTCTCGGACATCGTCAACACCGTCGCCATCACGGCGATCCAGGCACAGACCCCGAACGAGAAGGCAACCCAGCAGTGACCGCGACCCGTGTCCTCGTCCTCAACTCCGGCTCCTCGTCGGTGAAGTACCAGTTGCTCGACATGGCGGCCGGCACCCGTCTCGCGGTCGGGCTGGTCGAGCGGATCGGCGAGGAGACCTCCCGCCTCCGGCACACCCACGTCGACACGGACACCGTCCGTGAGCGGACCGGGCCGATCCCCGACCACGCGGCCGCCCTGAAGGCCGTGGCGGAAGAGCTGACGAGGGACGGACTCGGCCTGGACTCACCGGAGTTGGCGGCCATCGGGCACCGGGTGGTGCACGGCGGGCAGACCTTCACCGCGCCGACCGTGATCGACGGGGCCGTGCTCGCGGAGATCGAACGGCTGGTCCCCGTGGCCCCGTTGCACAATCCGGCGAACCTCGTCGGGATCCGTACGGCGATGGCCCTGCGGCCCGATCTGCCGCAGGTGGCCGTGTTCGACACGGCGTTCCACACGACGATGCCGGAGTCGGCCGCGCGGTACGCGATCGACGTGGCGACCGCCGACGCGTACCGGATCCGGCGCTACGGCTTCCACGGGACCTCGCACGCGTATGTGTCGCGGGCGACGGCGAAGCTGCTGGGCAAGGCGCCCGAGGACGTCAACGTGATCGTGCTGCACCTCGGGAACGGGGCGTCGGCCTCCGCCGTGCGCGGCGGCCGGTGCGTGGACACCTCCATGGGGCTGACGCCGCTGGAGGGTCTGGTGATGGGGACCAGGTCGGGAGACCTGGATCCGGCCGTCATCTTCCATTTGATGCGTGTTGGCGAAATGTCCACGGATGAGATCGACACTCTTCTCAACAAGAGGAGCGGTCTGATCGGACTGTGCGGGGACAACGACATGCGGGAGATCCGGCGCCGGATCGACGAGGGCGACGAACAGGCGGAACTCGCCTTCGACATCTACATTCACCGTTTGAAGAAGTACATCGGCGCCTACTGCGCGGTGCTCGGCCGGGTGGACGCGGTCGCCTTCACAGCGGGAGTCGGGGAGAACGCGAGTGCCGTGCGGGAAGCTGCCGTCACGGGCCTGGAGCTGCTGGGGCTCGGGGTCGACGGGGCGCTGAACGCCGTACGGAGCGACGAGCCGCGGCTGATCTCACCCGCGTCCGCGCGGGTCGCGGTCGCGGTGGTGCCGACGGACGAGGAATGGGAGATCGCCACGCAGAGCTATGCGCTGGTCGGAAATTCCAACGCCTGAGCGCCCGCCCGCCCATTTGTATCTTCCGCCAGACGGAATATTCCGTAGCGAAACAAACCGATAGGATCGTCCCATGCGCCGTTCGAAAATCGTCTGTACTCTCGGCCCCGCGGTCGACTCCCACGAGCAGTTGGTGTCGCTGATCGAGGCCGGCATGAATGTGGCCCGCTTCAATTTCAGCCACGGCACCCACGCCGAGCACCAGGGGCGGTACGACCGCGTCCGTGCCGCGGCCAAGGAGACCGGCCGTGCCATCGGCGTCCTCGCCGACCTGCAGGGCCCGAAGATCCGCCTGGAGACCTTCGCCGAGGGTCCCGTCGAGCTGGTGCGCGGTGACGAGTTCACCATCACCACCGAGGACGTCCCGGGCGACAAGACCATCTGCGGTACGACGTACAAGGGCCTGCCCGGTGACGTCTCGCGCGGGGACCAGATCCTCATCAACGACGGCAACGTCGAGCTGAAGGTCCTGGACGTCGAGGGCCCGCGGGTCCAGACGATCGTCATCGAGGGCGGTGTCATCTCCGACCACAAGGGCATCAACCTGCCCGGCGCGGCCGTGAACGTGCCCGCGCTGTCCGAGAAGGACGTCGAGGACCTGCGCTTCGCCCTGCGGATGGGCTGCGACATGGTCGCCCTGTCCTTCGTGCGCGACGCCCACGACGTGAACGACGTCCACAAGGTGATGGACGAGGAGGGCCGCCGGGTCCCCGTCATCGCCAAGGTGGAGAAGCCGCAGGCGGTCGCCAACATGGAGGCCGTGGTCGCGGCCTTCGACGCGGTGATGGTGGCCCGTGGCGACCTCGCCGTGGAGTACCCGCTGGAGAAGGTCCCGATGGTGCAGAAGCGCCTGGTGGAGCTCTGCCGCCGTAACGCCAAGCCGGTGATCGTGGCGACCCAGATGATGGAGTCGATGATCACCAACTCCCGCCCCACGCGCGCTGAGGCCTCCGACGTGGCCAACGCGATCCTGGACGGCGCGGACGCGGTCATGCTGTCCGCGGAGTCGAGCGTGGGCGCGTATCCGATCGAGACGGTCAAGACGATGTCGAAGATCGTCGTCGCGGCCGAGGAGGAGCTGCTCAGCAAGGGCCTGCAGCCGCTGGTGCCGGGCAAGAAGCCGCGTACGCAGGGCGGTTCGATCGCGCGTGCCGCGTGCGAGATCGCCGACTTCCTCGGCGGCCGGGCCCTGGTGGCCTTCACGCAGTCGGGTGACACCGCCCGCCGGCTGTCCCGCTACCGCGCCTCGCAGCCGATCGTCGCCTTCACGACGGACGAGGGCACCCGCAACCAGCTGGCGCTCAGCTGGGGCGTCGAGTCGCACGTCGTGCCGTTCGTCAACAGCACGGACGAGATGGTCGACATGGTCGACGCGGAGATCGCCAAGATCAACCGCTTCAACCCGGGCGACACCCTCATCATCACGGCCGGCTCGCCTCCCGGCGTCCCCGGCACCACCAACATGCTCCGCGTCCACCACCTCGGTGGCGGCGAGCGCAACTGACGCTCCGCCGGCGGTTGTCGCACGGCACTGAGGGCGCCCCCTGGAGAAGGGGGCGCCCTCAGTTCTGTGCGCGGCTCCCGAACGGGCTTGTGGGCGGGGTCAGTTCTGGTAGCTGCGCAGGCCCGGGACGGTCAGCGTGCCGCCGAACTGGCCCGCCTGGACCACCTTCACGTTGGTGAAGTAGATCAGCGGGATGTTGAGCGGCGGCGGGTTGTCCGGGTCGAACGTGATCGGGATCAGACCGAACAGGTTGCCCGAGATGGACTCGGTGTACATGACCGTGTCGCCGTCGCGGATCGTGGAGGTCGAGCCGGAGGCCGCCTGCACGTGGTACGTCTTGCCGGACTGCTTGTCGTCGACCGTCTGGTGCAGGTCGCCGATGTCGGTGCCGCCGGAGATGACATACTTCAGGACCTTCTTGACCGAGCCGTTGGCCGTCTTCACCTCGACGACGCCCTGGTAGTCGGCGCCCTTGAGGAGCAGCGAACTCGCGTTCAGGTACCAGGGATCGTCCGGCAGCAGCACCTTGTTGTCGACGCCGCTGGTGTCGTCCGTGGCGACCGGGCAGTCCGAGGTGTCGGTGCTCGCGCTCGCGGACGGGCTCGGGGTGGCCGTGGTGGTGGCCGCGTCCTCGGCCGCCTTCTTGGTGTCCTCGGCCGCCTTGGACGCCGCGTCGGTCGTGTCCTTCACGGTGTCCTTGACCGTGTCGGTGACCTTCTTCGTCGTGTCCTTGACGGTGTCGGACGCGCTGGAGGAACCGTCCGAGGACGTGTCCTTCGTGGCGCTCGCCGAGGCGGACGCGGTCGGCGTCGGGGTGGCACTCGCCGTGCTGTCGGACTTCGACGTACCGCCGGTGAGGATCCCGGTGATGGCGTCGCCGATGCTGTCCAGCAGGCCGCCGCTGCTCGCGGACGCCGAGGGCGTCGCGGTGGCGGTGCTGCCGGACGAACCGCTCGACTCCGCCGACTTGCTCGCGGAGGCGGACGGCGTGGGCTTGGCGGCCTTGTCGTCGGAACCTGAATCCGACGAAGAGGTCTTGCCCGAGTCCGAGTCGTCCGACGTCGACCCGTCCGTCGCCGAGGGCGAGGGCGTCGCGTCGTCCTTGGAGGAGTCGGCGGACTCACTGGCGCTGGTGGACGGCGACGCCGAGGGGGTGGCGCTCGCCGTGGACTTGGCGAGGGCCGCGACGCAGTCCTTGTACTCGTCGGCCGTCAGGCTCTTCGACGACGGCGAGGCCGTCGCACCGTTGTCGGCCAGGGCCAGCGAGGACGTGAGACCCAGGCCCATGATGACGGCGGTGGGCATCGCCACGGTGGCTATCGCCTTGCCGGCGGGCATGTGGAGCCTGGTGAACAGCGGCTTCTTGGGTGCCGCATGCCGCGGCCCGGTTCTCACACGGGACTCGTCCACATCAGTCCCGTGGGTCACCTCGTCAGCCGGCACTGTGCCTCCCGTTCGCCCCGTTGTTCACCGGGCTCGTTCCTGACAGATCGTTCGGCTCGTCCGTACCGTCGGCGGACTCGTACGGCGCGGGCTCCTGCGGCTTGGCGTAGTACGACGCGGAGTCGTGCGGTGCCGCCTCGTACGGCGCGGCCGCGGCCGGGGCGCCGCCCTCTCCCTGTACGTCCTCCGGCGCCTGCGGCTCAGGCGGTGCGCCCGGCGCCCAGGACACGGCCAGCGCCCCGCCGACCATGGCGAAGAGGAAGCCGATCAGGAAGCCGCCGAGGTTGGACACGGGGATGGACACCAGCGCCAGCAGAATCGCCGCGACACCCGCGAAGGTGCGCACGTGCTTCTGGAACCAGAGGCTGAAGCCCAGGACGACGAGCAGCACACCGATGATCAGGGACCCGGCGCCCGCGGTGGTCGCCATCGCCAGCGTCAGATGCCCGATCTGGAGATGCGCGTACGGGAAGTAGGCGATCGGGAGTCCGCCGAGCATGACGAACAGACCGGCCCAGAACGGCCTCGTGCCACGCCAGGCGCGGAACTGCTGCCTCCGGCGGGTGAACTGGCCGGGTGCGGCAGGGGTCTCGGCGCTCATGGAAAACAGCTCCCTGGTACGGCGTTGCTGTGGTGGAGAGGTGCACCTCGCGTGAAGGTGCGGGTGGAAGGTGGACGGGCGGGGGCGCCACCGGCTCCCCCGCCCGCCGTCACGTGCCTAGTAGCACTCGTGCGTGCCGGCCGAGACCGACATCTTCAGCCCGCTGAGCTTGAAGGTTCCGGCAGTGGTGGCCCACGCCGTCTGCTTCACGTTGGTCAGCGTGGCCGACTCGGCCTGCTGCGCGAATCCGTACGGGTTGGCAGCCTCGCTGCCGCCCTTCATGCCCGGACCCTTGCCGCCCTTGTCGGCGCCCGTGTTGCCGGCCGCCACACCGATGTCGATGTTGTGGAACACAGCGTCGGCGCTGAGGTCCTCGACGTCGATGTACAGGTTGTCGGCCTGGACGGGCGTACCGCCGCCGCCGGCCTTCAGCACGAGGCTGACGGACCCGAGCAGCGGGATGTTCGGGGTGACCACCGACTGGCACATGTTGGTGATCGACGCGGACTTGAACGACGAGACCGCGACCGGGTGGAGCGACTTGCTGCCGTCCAGGTTGTAACCCGAGTCGAGCGCCCCGTACTGAGCGAAGCCCGTGCCGTCGAGCTGGTCGGCCGTCACCTTGAACGACTGGCCGGAAACGCTGAACGACGCGGCGAGAGCACCCTGCGCGAGGGCCACACCTATACACGCCGTAGCGGCGACGCTGGGCACCATGACCACAGCGAAGCGCTTCCATCTGGTCCCGCCACGCACCTGGGACTCCATATTTCCTCCTTCTCGGACGTACATCTCCTGGCCCTGACTGCCCCCAGTTGGCGGCTCAGCCGGGCAGGGATGGGAGAAGTGCTACGTCCTCGGGAAGGGGAGCGCCCGTCCTCGGAGGCGCGAACCGCGCACCGATCACCGGCGATCACCCCCGAGCGACAACCACTGGTCGCGCCTGACGCACATCACGCACAACCTTGCTGGACAGGCTCCGCCGAGCGGCGAAGACCCCCCTGCCCAAGAGCCGACTCCATAGTTTCCGGCTCTACTCGGTGGGGACCCAGGAGATTCCGGCGACCCGACCGGCTGTCGGGGTACGGAAATGGACCGAGCGTCGCCGATCGTGGTGCATTCTCGCCGCCCGCACAAGGGGCTTCGTTACTGGGTAGTAACGGCCGGATAACCGAACAACGACCCGCCGGTATCGGTCGACGACGCTGGGTGCCATCCTGGGCCAGGACAAATCAGTTGAGTTCCGGACGGAATCCGACAGATCAAGGGGCCTGACTTACTCCAAGTAACAGCGGCCGCGATTACCAAGTTTTGGTAAAGCGCGGCCGCAGTGACACTCTGTCGGCAGATCTTTCACTCCGGCATCACAGGTCACGAGGTTTACCGACTGGTCAGAACCGGCCCCGTGCCCCGCTCAGAACAACGCCCTCGCCAGTGCCCGCCGGGCCGCCGTCACCCTGGGGTCATCCCCGCCGACGACCTCGAACAGCTCCAGCAGCCGCAGCCGTACGGCGTCCCGGTCGTCACCCACCGTGCGCCGCACTGTGTCGATCAGCCGGCTGAAAGCGTCCTCGACGTGACCGCCCACCAGGTCCAGGTCGGCGGCGGCGATCTGCGCCGGCACGTCACCCGGCTTCTCGGCGGCCTCGGTGCGCACCTGCTGCGGGTCGAGCGCCGACACCCGGTGCAGCAACTCGGCCTGGGCGAGCCCCAGTTTCGCCTCGGAGTTGCCCGGGTCGTCGCTCAGCACGTTCTTGTAGGCCTGCACGGCCCCGCCGAAGTCCCCGGCGTCCAGGGCCTGTACGGCGGCTTCGAGGAGTGCGTCGTAGGGGCCCGCGGGCACCTCGGCGACGGCCTCGGGACGCTCGCCCTGCCCGGCGTCGGGGTCGACGGCCAGCCCGGTGAGACCGAAGCGCTGCTCGGCGACCTGGATCAACTGGTCGAGGGTCTGCCGGATCTGCGACTCGGCGGCGGCCCCCTGGAAGAGCGGGAGCGCCTGGCCGGCGACCACCGCGAAGACGGCCGGGATGCCCTGCACCCCGAACTGCTGCATCAGCATCTGGTTGGCGTCGACGTCGATCTTGGCGAGGACGAAGCGTCCGTTGTAGTCGAGGGCGAGCCGCTCCAGGAGCGGGCTCAGCTGCTTGCACGGCTCGCACCACTCGGCCCAGAAGTCGATGACGACCGGGACCTCGGTGGACCGCTGCAGGACCTCGCTCTCGAACCCCGCCTCATCTACGTCGATCACCAGGTCGGCCGGGGAGACGGCCCCGCCGCCGCCCTGCCGGGCGGACTCGGCGCGCGCCTGCTCCGCCTTGGCCTTGGCCTCCTGGGCCGCCTTCACCGCGGCGAGGTCGACGACTCCGCTCATGGACATGTTCCGTGGCTGCATGCGTCTATCCTCCCCCGTCCGCGCGTGTGAATGAAAAGCGTTGTGAAAGCCGGTCCGGTAAGTGCTGTCCTGCGCCGGGTCCCCACCCCGCGCCCGCTGGTTACGCTACGACCCGTAGCGTAATGGCACGAGGGGCCTCCCGGACACCGGTATCCGGTGATCTCCCTCACTGCGCCACAGGACCCGACGGTTATGGTCGTGCGATGCAGAGCAGCACTCCCGCCCCGCGCGCCGCAGGACGCCCGCGCAGCGCCACGGCGGACACCGCGATCCTCGCGGCCACGCGGGAGGCCCTGGTCGAACTCGGCTGGTCCAGGCTCACGCTGGGGGACGTCGCCGCCCGCGCGGGGGTCGCGAAGACGACCCTCTACCGCCGCTGGGCGGGCAAGAACGAACTCGTCGTCGACGCGGTGGCGGAGCTCTTCGACGAGCTCCGCCTCCCCGACCGGGGCACGCTGGCCGCCGACATCGAGGGCGTCGTCCTCCAGTTCGCGGCGATCCTGGCCCGCCCCGAGGCCAAGAGCGGGCTGATGGCGGTGGTCGCCGAGTCGACCCGCGACGACGCCCTGCGCGAGCGCATCCGCACCTCGATCGTCGACCGGCAGAAACGCCTGGTCCTGGAGGGCAGGGCGCGGGCCCAGGCGCGCGGCGAACTCCCCCCGGAGACCGACCCCGAGGAGGCCGCCCGCACCGCCGACCTCATCTTCGACGTGGTCGCGGGCGCGGTCGTCCACCGCACCCTGGTGAGCGCCGAACCGGCCGACGAACGCTGGGTCCGCAGCCTCACCCAGGTCCTGCTGCTGGGGCTCACCTCACTCAACACCCCGTAGGGACGGGCGGGTTCTAGAACCCCGCGGGCTCGGTGTACACCCCCCACTCGTCCCGCAGCACCCCGCAGATCTCGCCGAGCGTGGCCTCGGCCCGCGCCGCGTCCAGCATGGGGCCGATCATGTTCGACCCGTCGCGCGCCGCCGCGAGCATCGCGTCCAGCGCGCCCGCCACGGCCGCCTCGTCCCGGACGCCCTTGCGCGCGCCCAGCTCCCGGATCTGCTCCCGCTCCACCTCGTGGCTGACCCGCAGGATCTCCAGGTCGCCGGTGACCGAGCCGTGGTGCACGTTGACGCCGACGACGCGCTTGTCGCCCTTCTCCACCGACCGCTGGTACTGGAACGCGGCCTCGGCGATCTCACCGGTGAACCAGCCGTCCTCGATACCGCGCAGGATGCCGGAGGTGATCGGCCCGATCGGGTGCTGTCCGTCCGGGTGGGCCCGCAGCCCGCGCTCCCTGATCTGCTCGAAGATCTTCTCGGCGTCCGCCTCGATCCGGTCGGTGAGCTGCTCGACGTACCACGAACCGCCCAGCGGGTCGGCCACGTTGGCGACCCCGGTCTCCTCCATGAGCACCTGCTGCGTCCGCAGCGCGATCTCCGCGGCCTGCTCGCTGGGCAGCGCGAGGGTCTCGTCCAGGGCGTTGGTGTGCAGGGAGTTGGTCCCGCCGAGCACGGCCGCGAGCGCCTCGACCGCCGTACGGACCACGTTGTTGTACGGCTGCTGCGCGGTCAGGGAGACGCCTGCGGTCTGGGTGTGGAAGCGCAGCCACTGGGCCTTCTCGGTCGTCGCGCCGTAGACGTCCCGCATCCAGCGGGCCCAGATGCGGCGCGCCGCGCGGAACTTGGCGATCTCTTCGAAGAAGTCGACGTGCGCGTCGAAGAAGAACGACAGGCCGGGGGCGAAGACGTCCACGTCCAGGCCGCGGGACAGGCCGAGTTCGACGTATCCGAAGCCGTCGGCGAGGGTGTACGCCAGCTCCTGCGCGGCCGTGGAGCCGGCCTCGCGGATGTGGTAGCCGGAGACGGAGAGCGGCTTGTAGGCGGGGATGCCCGTCGCGCAGTACTCCATGAGGTCGCCGATGAGGCGCAGGTGCGGCTCGGGCTGGAAGAGCCACTCCTTCTGGGCGATGTACTCCTTGAAGATGTCCGTCTGGAGGGTGCCGTTGAGGACGGCCGGGTCGATGCCCTGGCGCTCGGCGGCGACCAGGTACATGCAGAAGACGGGGACGGCCGGTCCGCTGATGGTCATGGAGGTCGTCACGTCGCCGAGCGGGATGTCCTTGAAGAGGACCTCCATGTCGGCGGCGGAGTCGATGGCGACCCCGCAGTGGCCGACCTCGCCCAGCGAGCGCGGGTCGTCGGAGTCGCGGCCCATGAGGGTCGGCATGTCGAAGGCGACGGACAGGCCTCCGCCGCCGTTGGCCAGGATCTTCTTGTAGCGCTCGTTGGTCTGCTCGGCGTTGCCGAACCCGGCGAACTGCCGGATCGTCCAGGTCCGCCCCCGGTAGCCGGTGGCGTACAGCCCGCGCGTGTAGGGGTACTCGCCGGGCCATCCGATCCGCTCGAAGCCGTCGTACCGGTCCCCCGGGCGTGGCCCGTACACCGGCTCGACCGGGTCCCCGGACAGCGTGGAGAAGTCGGCCTCACGCGTGCGTGCGGCGTCGAACCGGGCCTGCCAGCGTCGGCGGCCCTCTGCGATGGCGTCAGCGTCCATACCGTCGAATTTACTAGGACGTCCTAGTAAATGTCGATGGCTGACCGCCGTACGCGACTCGTACGGCGGTGGAGGCGGTGGTGCTCAGACCTCGGCGGCGACCGGAGCGGGCTCGGCGAACCGGCCCTCCAGCTCGCGGCTGATCCTGCGCTCGACGAAGAACGCGGCCGTCGGGATCGTGCCCGCGAGCAGCACCCACAGCTGCTTGCCGACCGGCCACTTGGCCTTGGAGCCCAGGTCGAAGGCGAAGAGCAGGTAGAGGACGTACAGCCAGCCGTGCGCGATGGCGACGACCTCGGTGAAGCTCCCGGCGCCGTCGATCTTCAGGAGGTACTTGGCGATCATGCTCAGGCAGAGCAGGACCAGCAGCACACCCGTGGTGTACGCCAAAACGCGGTAGCGGGTGAACACGCTCTTTTTCATGAGGACGAGCGTAACCACCCGTTCCGGGCGATCTTTCCCCGGGTCGGCGGCCCGGCTCACTCCTCGTCGAAGTCCGCCGCGGCGACCCGCAGCGGCCGGAGCATCGCGAAGATCTCCCCGCACTCCTCGGCGTCGTAGGCGCCCAGGCCGAAGTCCATCTCCATCAGGTCGCGGGTGGCCGCGTCGCAGACCTCGCGGCCCTTGTCGGTGATCGAGGCGAGGGTGCCGCGGCCGTCGTTGGGGTTGGGGCGCTTGGCGACGAGGCCGGACCTGGCCAGGCGGTCCACGGTGTTCGTCACGGAGGTGGGATGCACCATGAGCCGCTCGCCGATCTTGGACATGGGCAGCTCGCCGGCCTTGGAGAAGGTGAGCAGCACCAGCGCCTCGTAGCGCGCGAAGGTCAGTCCGTACGGCTTGACGACCGCGTCGACCTCGGCGAGCAGGATCTGCTGGGCCCGCATGATCGAGGTGATGGCGGCCATCGAGGGCACGCTTCCCCAGCGCTGCTTCCAGTGTTCGTCAGCACGGGCGATGGGGTCGAAAGGGAGACTGAGGGGCTTCGGCACGGCACCAGACCTTACCGGCCGGTCACATCGTGGTCAGCCCCGTCTCGCCTTTCGGTCCCGCGAGACCCCGGGAGCGCTCCGGAGGCACGCCGGTGACACCACGCGGCGGTACCCGTGTGCCCGGTGTCGCACCGGGGCGGGCGACACCCCTTATGCCAGGATTACTTACTGATTGTCCTTCAATATCCCTTCGCGCAAGGAGCAGCATGTCCCGGCTGATCCCCACGTTCGCGGCGCTCGCGGTGCTCGGCCTCGCGGTGGGCTGTTCGTCCGCGTCCGACGTCGACGAGGCCTCCGTCGCCGGTGCCCGGTCCAAGGGGCCGGTCGGCGACATGACCTTCTGGGTCGACCCGGCGAGCCCGGCGGCCGAGCAGATCCAGCTGTGGGAGCGGGAGGGGCGCACCCAGGACGCCGCCCTGCTCAAGCGGATCGCCGACGAGCCGGCCGCGCTGTGGCCCGCCGGGGAGCTCGACCCCGGTCCCGTGGTGCGGGCGGCGACCTCGGCCGCGCGCCAGGAGGGGCGCACGGCGCTCTTCGTGGCGTACGACATCCCGCACCGCGACTGCGGCCAGCACTCGGCGGGCGGGGCGGCGGACGCGGACGCGTACCGCGCGTGGATCGCCAAGTTCGCGGAGGCGCTGGGGAGTTCGAAGGCGCTGGTCGTGCTGGAGCCGGACGCCGTCGCGCACACGGTGGACGGCTGCACGCCCGGCGAGTACCAGGACGAGCGGGAGCGGCTGCTGAGCGAGGCGGTCGTCCGGCTGAAGCAGCAGCCGGGGACGCGGGTGTACCTCGACGCGGGCAACCCGGCCTGGATCAGGGACCCCGGGAAGCTGGTGGAGCCGTTGAAGCGGGCCGGTGTCCAGGAGGCCGACGGGTTCTCGCTCAACGTGTCCAACTTCCAGACGGACGCGGTGACGAAGAAGTACGGCGTCGAGCTGTCGCGCGACCTGGGCGGCAAGCACTTCGTCGTGGACACCAGCCGCAACGGCAACGGGCCGCTGGACGGCGCCTGGTGCAACCCGCCCGGCCGCGGCCTGGGCACCCGGCCGACCACCGACACCGGCGAGGCCACCCTCGACGCCTATCTCTGGATCAAGCGGCCCGGCGCCTCGGACGGCACCTGCGAGGGCGGTCCGAACGCCGGGCAGTGGTGGCCCGAGTACGCCCTGGAGCTGGCGCGCAACTCCAAGGCGTAGCAAGGGCGTTCAGTCTCCGGCGGCCGACCTCACCGGACCTGGATCCACTTGGCCTCCGACGGTGTGCCCTGCGCGTCCGTCACGAAGAGCATGTACCAGCCGGGCGGCACCAGCGCCTGGTCCTTGGGGACGTCCACCGTCACCGACCTGCCGTCCTTGACGAGGCCGAGTTCGATGGAGCGCTGCTCGACGTCGGTGGTGTGCGTGACCGAACTCGGCCGCATCAGACGGGCCTTGACGACCCGTTCGGGGTGGTCGGTGCGGAAGGTCGCGCGGTGGTGCCGGTCCAGGGTCTCCGGACCGTCCTGCAGTACGGGCCTGTTGGCGCCGTTCCTGTGCAGCGCGGGCGGGGTGAAGATCTCCATGCGCTGCTCGAAGTGGCCCAGTTTGGTGTTGGCCTGGTCGTCGAAGAGCGGGTCGGAGCCGAAGGTGACGACCCTGCCGTCGGGCAACAGCAGCGCCTCCGAATGGTAGTTGCGGCCGATCATGGGGGCGGCGGCCTCGTGGAAGGCGTTGCCCTTCGGATCGTAGAACTGCGCCTTGAAGATGTTGCTGGCGCTGCGGCCGCGGTAGTCCGAGGAGCCGTTGGTGGTGAAGACCGAGTCGTCCGGCATGATCACGCTGTTCAAGTACCGCGTGCCCTGCGGGAGTCGGGGGCCGTCCTTGAAGGCCGGGCTGTCCTGCTTGAGGTCGACGACCGCGGTGCGCGGGGTCGACTTCTTGGACTCGCCGACGCCTCCGCCGCCGAGGATCATCACCTTCTGGTCCTGTGCGGGCGGCAGCAGGAGCGAGGACGAGGTCTCGGTCTCGTCGGGGTCGCGCAACCCGGCGACCTTGGTGAACTTGTTGGTCTTCAGGTCCCAGAGACCCGGCTCACGGCCCTTGTCGGCCGGTCCGTAGCCGGCGTTGGAGGCCGGGTAGAAGAGCTTTCCGCCCTTGGTGAGGAAGAGGGCCGGGTAGGTGGGGAAGTAGCGTTTGGGACCCGGGGTCCACTTCTTGGTCTTCGGGTCGTAGATCTCGTTGTCGCCCTGGTCGATGACGCCGACGTCGTCGAGGCCGGAGACGGCGAGGACGCGGCCGTCGTCGAGGCCGACGAGGGTCGGGTACCAGCGGGCCTTCTCCATCGGGTCGACGGGGACGTACCGCTCCGCCTTCGGGTCGAACTCGTAGGCGGCGCGGATGCCTTGGTAGTCCTGCTTCTGCAGGGTGATCTTCTCGCTCAGGCCGTACGTGTTGTCCGCGTCCTTGCCCTTGAGGCCGACGATGTCGTACTGGGCCTGGTTCTCGGTGACCGACATCGGGCCCGGTTCGGAGGCCTCGACGAAGACGCGGACCTCGCTCGCGGTGACCTTGGTCTGCCAGGGCTGCATCACACCGCGGGCGTTGTAGGTGACCTTGAACTCGCGCTTGGCCTTGGGGACGGTGACGTCGAACCGGGTGACGTAGTCGACGCCGGCCGGGGAGCGGAAGACGGTGCCCTTCTTGAGGAACATCGCCTTGTTCGGGCTCTCGTTCTTGACGCGCATGCCGCCGCCGGCCCGCTTGACCTCGCCGTCGAGGAGTTCGTAGCGGGCGGTGCCGCCGGCCACCAGCAGGTTGCCGCTGGGGAGTTGGCTGTGGCCGCCGCAGAAGAAGTCGACCGGGGTCGGGATCTTCTTGAACGTGTTGGCCTTCGGATCCCACAGCACGGTGTCGAAGGAACCCGCGTCGAACTTCTTCTGCTCGTTCCCCGATCCGGCGACGATCAGCACCTTGCCGGTGTGCAGCAGCGAGGCGTGGATGGCGTTGGTGCGGTACTCCTTCGGGATGTCGATCTGGTCCCAGGAGCCGTACTTGGCCATGTACTCGGGCCGCGTGATCTTGTAGTCGTGGTACTGCTCGCTCGCGAAGTCGAGTGCCGCCGGGGCGTTGAGACCGGCCAGCACGGCGACGCCGCCGATACCGAGGACGGTCTTCCTGGTTCTCTGGGACGGCTGGAAAGCCATGGTCAGTTGCCCCCTGTCGTGGTGCTGGAGACGGACGGACCCGCCCCGGTGGTGGCGAGCGCGGGCTCGGCCGTGTCGAGGGTGCGCGCACCGCCGAGCAGCGACCGCCGCTCCCGGCGTTCCCTGAGCAGCGAGCCGGCCCAGATCGCCGGCGGGGCAAGGGAGATGACCATGCCCAGGACGGCCCAGGTGCGCATGGCCGCGTGCGTGTGGTCGAGGACGACGGAGCCGGCCAGCGAGGTCGCCAGGACGAGCGCCCAGAAGAGATGGATGCGGAAGGTCATCACCCGGTCGGGACTGGCGTCGCCGCCCTTGGGAGTGACGACGAACCGGCTCGGCCGGCGGATGAGCGCCTCGCCGAAGGACTTCAGGTAGATGGGCGCGGACAGGGCGGACATCGCCATGCCGGCCAGCCCGCCCGACCCCTCCGGCTCGTGCGGGGAGACGTTGTGCCGCCGGTTCCACAGGTACAGCCCGATCTGGAGCGCGGCGGCGTCGCTGTAGAGCATCAGCCACACCGACGCGGCGACCTGGGTGCCGGACGCCCCGAACCACAGGAACAGGAAGCAACTCGTGATGCCCAGCAGCCAGTTGACGGCCGTCATCGGGTAGTAGACGAGCATCATCGTGTACGAGAACAGCCGCCCCGGAGGCATCGTGAACGGCGCCTTCCAGTACTGCTTGATCAGCGTCTCGTACGTGCCGCGCGACCACCGCATCTGCTGGGTGAAGAAGTCGGTCCAGGAGGCGGGGCCCTCACCGACGGCGAGCACGTCCGGGGTGTAGACGGACCGCCAGTGCGTACGGGTCACCGGATTGCGGTGCCGGTGCAGCTCGAACCCGGTGGCCATGTCCTCGGTGATGGAGTCGTACAGCCCGCCGATCTGCCGGACGGCGGCCATGCGTACGACGTTGTTCGTCCCGACGAACATGGGGGCGCGGTAGCGGTTGCCGGCGCGCTGGATCAGGGCGTGGAAGAGGAACTGCTGCGACTCGGCGGCCTTGGTGACGGGGTTGTGGTAGTTCCCGTACACCTGCGGTCCCACGACGAAGGCGACGTCCGGGTCGCGGAAGTAACCCATCATCCGCTCAAGGAAGTTGGGGAGCGGGACGTGGTCGGTGTCGACGGAGGCGAAGAACTCGTAGTCGCCGCCGTGCAGGGCGATCCAGGCGTTGTAGTTCCCGTGCTTCGTACGGGCCTTGTGGACGCCCTTGGGCCGGTTCCACTCCGGGACGCCGTGCCGGGTGAAGTGCCGTACGCCCAACTCGGCGCACAGGGCCTTGGCCTGGTCGTCGTCACCCTCGTCGAGAAGCCACACGTCGACGGGCCCGGTGTGCGTGACCCTGACCGCGCCTTCGAGGGTGGCGCGGACCATGGCCAGCGGTTCCTTGCCCGGGACGTACGTCGTGAGGAAGGCGACGCGGGTGCCGGGGGCGGGGGCGACGGGGATCGGGTCGCGGGCGACCAGCGTGGCGTGGGCGACGGAGGCCACGTTGACGACCATGAACAGCTCGATGAGGCCGATGGCTATCAGCATCGTGACGTCGAGCCAGACCATCCACTCCTGACCGCCCTCGCGCTCGACCCAGTGGGAGGGCCAGACGAGATAGACGAGCAAAGCGGCGGTGAGCACCGGGGCGAGGCTCATCAGGAGGACAGCGCGTATTCGGTGGGGCTCGCGCGAGAGGAGCGAGGTGTACTGCACCTGGTACGACCCACCGGACGGCTCGGTGAGCGGCCCGGCCAGTCGGCTGTAGGTGTCGTAGTCGTAGCCCTCCGGCCGCACAGCGCCCTCCAGTGATTGAGGAGTGATCGACGCCCGGGTCCAGGAACCACGTTCCGAAGATCGACCGGGCCGATACCCACACACAAGTAGACATATGAGGGCGTGTCGAACTGGGCGCGTCCAGGTGGGTGGGGAGTTGCCTCCGGTGGTGGAACGGGGCGGTTGGCGGCGGCCATGAGGGCGGGGCGGGATGCTTCGGAGGCGGTGCAGGGCGCTCCCGGCAGGAGGGCAACGCGCCTTCGACGGCTGAGTGAGTCGACTCTCGTGGCGGAGCGACACGCCATCGACGAGAGGACAGGGACTTCCCCGCAGTGGAGCGGCGTGCGCGGTGTCCCCGGTGGCCGGGGCGGGTGCGGGTGCCTTCAGTTGGCCCTCGGTGGAGGGGAGGCATTCGCATGCCCGGCCGCGCCGAACTCGTCGGCGGGATCTACGCGCCCGGGGCGCGGCCGTGGGCGTCGACGCCGGTCACCCGGGGGGCGTCGGGGAGGATCCGCGGTTGTCCGGAGGCGGCTCGGGGGCGGGTTCCTCGTGGGCCGTCAGGAAGCTTGCCTTCGACGCGATGAGGAGCGCCCCCCGGAGGGATCGGCGCTGCGGGAGGTTTCGGAGCGGCTGGACAGCGCGTCGGGGTCGCCCCTCGCGCGACCCCGTAGCACTCCCCCTACTCCGCCAAATGCCGTTCGACCGTCTCCACCTTGGACGTGAGGCCGTCCGTCACACCGGGGCGGATGTCCGCCTTGAGGACGACGGAGACCCGGGGGGCACGGGACTCGACCGCGGCGACGGCGCGCTTGACGACGTCCATGACCTCGTCCCACTCCCCCTCGACGGACGTGAACATCGCGTCGGTGCGGTTGGGCAGGCCGGACTCGCGGACCACGCGGACGGCGTCGGCGACGTACTCCCCCACGTCCTCGCCGACACCGAGGGGCGTCACGGAAAAGGCGACGATCATGCGTTCACGATTCCTTCCTGGCGGGCGCGGGAGGCGATGACCGCGTTCTCGGCCTCGCGCTTGAGCTTGCGCTCGGCGAAGAAGCCGCCGGTGGGCAGCACGGAGAGGACGAAGTACAACGCGGCCGTCTTGGCACCCCACTTGGTCCGGTTCCAGGCGTCGGCCCAGAAGAGGACGTAGAGGACGAAGAGCACGCCGTGGACCATGCCCATGACGGGCACCGCGTTGAAGTCCGTGGTCCGCTTCAGCACCGAGCAGACGAGCAGCAGGAGGAAGGACACGGCTTCGGGGGCCGACACCAGGCGGAGGCGGCGGATGGCGGTGGCGGTCTTGATGTCCACGGGTCACCTTCGGGGAGGGAGACGTCCACAGTTTGTGAACGCGAGCACAAACGTTCACCCATTGTGGCAAACGGCTGGGCGCGCCGAGACTGGGGGTCCGCAGCCGACGTTCCGGGAGCTCCCGTGCAGTTCGTGTTCTTCATGACCCTGCCGGGGCTGGTCGTCCTCCTGACCGCGTTCGCCTTCCTCGACCAGCTGCTGCTGAAGGCCGGCCGCGCGGGCGTGCTGCCCTGGCGGAACGCCGGCCGGCAGGGGCAGATATCCGCGACCGGCTTCGAGCAGCTGCACGCGAGCCTGTCGCCGGGCAAGCAGACCGAACTGAAGGAACGGCAGAGCGCCCTGGTGATGCGGGACGACGAGGAGGACGGGGCGCCGCCCTGGTCCACGGTCGACCTGCGCGCCGGCACCGCGGTCATCCGGCTGACCGCGCACGCGCCCCGCGACACCGCGTAGATCCGCCCTTAGGGGGACAGATCAGGGTCGATCTCCACCCACGGGCCCTGTCCTCCACCGCGCCCCTGCGGCTACCTTCGCTGCGTGGCGATGTTTCGGCTCCAGGGCAGCAAGGTGCTCGCCGTCGACATGACCGGGGACGCCGTGAAGGCGAAGAACGGCTCGATGGTCGCGTACGACGGGCAGATGGCCTTCAAGAAGATGACCGGCGGCGGTGAGGGCATCCGGGGGATGGTGACCCGGCGGCTCACCGGTGAGCAGATGACGGTGATGGAGGTGAGGGGGCAGGGGACCTGCTGGTTCGCGGACCGGGCCTCCGAGATCAACCTCGTGAGCCTCCAGGGGGACAAGCTGTACGTCGAGTCGAGCAACCTGCTGGCGACGGACGCGGGGCTGCGGACGGGCACGACGTTCACCGGCCTGCGCGGCGCCTCGCAGGGCAACGGCCTGTTCACGACGACCGTCGAGGGACACGGCCAGGCGGCGATCATGTCGGACGGCCCGGCCGTCGTGCTCCGGGTCAGCCGGCAGTACCCGCTGACGGTCGACCCCGGCGCGTACATCGCGCACCAGGGGAACCTCCAGCAGTCCTTCCAGTCCGGTGTGACCTTCCGCACGTTCTTCGGGGAGGGCGGCGGCGAGGCCTTCCAGATCCGCTTCGAGGGCGACGGCCTCGTCTACGTCCAGCCCAGCGAGCGGAACACGATCGCGGGGGACATGTGACATGGCGTTCACCGAGATCAACTCGAAGATGATCCAGGCCACGGTCGTGCCGGGCCAGCGGCTGTTCAGCCAGCGCGGCGCGATGCTCGCCTACAAGGGGGACGTCTCCTTCACCCCGAACATCCAGGGCGGCCAGGGCGGCGTCATGTCGATGATCGGACGCCGCGTGGCCAACGAGGCGACCCCGCTGATGACCGTGGAGGGCAGCGGCACCGTGATGTTCGGTCACGGCGGCCACCACATCCAGATCATCAACCTCAGCGGGGACACCCTCTATGTGGAGGCCGACCGCCTCCTCGCCTTCGAGGGCACCCTCCAGCAGGGCACCATGTTCATGGGCTCGCAGGGCGGCGTCATGGGCATGGTCCGCGGCCAGGTCACCGGCCAGGGCCTGTTCACCACCACGCTCCAGGGACAGGGCTCGGTCGCGGTGATGGCCCACGGCGGTGTCTTCGAGGTCCCGATCACCCCCGGCCGCCCCGTCCACGTCGACCCGCAGGCCTACGTCGCCCACCACGGCGACGTACGCAACAAGCTGTCCGCCGCGCTCGGCTGGCGGGACATGGTGGGCCGGGGCTCCGGCGAGGCCTTCCAGCTGGAGCTGAGCGGCAGCGGCGCGGTGTACGTCCAGGCGTCGGAGGAGAAGCTGTGAGCCAGTACGCGGGGCCCGGCCCCACGGTCTTCGACCCGATGACCCTCCCGGTCGACGACAACGTCAACAAGTACACCTTCTGCGTGGAGCTGAAGAGCAGCCAGTGGTTCCTGCAGAAGGGGAAGATGATCGCCTACTACGGCTCGATGGAGTTCAACGGCATCGGGCACGGGCGACTCGACCGACTTGTCCGTACGTCGTTCCATTCGCCTCTGCACGCGAGCGACTGGGTCGTGGCGGAGGGTTCGGGCAAGATGCTGCTCGCCGACCGGGCCTTCGACGTCAATTCGTACGACCTCGACGACGGCAACCTGACCATTCGCTCGGGCAACTTGCTTGCTTTTCAGCCAAGTCTCGCTCTCAAGCAGTCGATTGTTCCCGGCTTTCTGACACTCATCGGAACCGGCAAGTTCGTGGCCGCCTCGAACGGCCCGGTGGTGTTCATGGAACCCCCCATCAGAGTCGACCCCCAGGCCCTCGTCGGCTGGGCCGACTGCCCCTCCCCGTGCCATCACTACGACCACGCGTACATGACCGGCCTG
Source organism: Streptomyces sp. NPDC090083 (assembly GCF_044747445.1). Classification (NCBI taxonomy): domain Bacteria; kingdom Bacillati; phylum Actinomycetota; class Actinomycetes; order Kitasatosporales; family Streptomycetaceae; genus Streptomyces; species Streptomyces sp. NPDC090083. Next base: position 50,617 of record NZ_JBIVED010000017.1, read on the forward strand.
ATGGGCGGCCTACGTGCGATGACGGGCATCGGCGGAGCGTCCGGCGAGGAGCACCAGTTCGAGTTCGTCGGGGCCGGCACGGTGCTGCTCCAGTCGTCCGAGGCGCTCATGGCCGAGCAGGCCACGGGGGCCGTTCCGCACGAGCCGGGGGTACCCGGCGGGGGTGGGGCCCGCACAGGCCCCGCACAGCAAGCGGGCGCACCGCGCCTTCCCGGACAGCTGGGAGATCTCCAGCGTCGCTTCGGGCTGTGAGCGGTAGTCTGCGGAGTGTGACGTCGAACATGTGCGCGCCGTCACGCCACCCTCACTAGTTCGCCTTTCAACATTTTAGGTAGACTTCATTCATGGAGACCGAGACGGCCACGCGCTGGCTGACCGATGAGGAGCAGTGCGCCTGGCGCACCCACCTGGAGGTCAACAGGCTGCTGACATACCAACTCGAAAAGGATCTGCAGCCGTTCGGCCTGACGATGAACGACTACGAGATTCTGGTGAATCTCTCAGAAGCGGAGGACGTACGGCTGCGGATGAGCGATCTCGCCGCCGCCACGCTCCAGTCCAAGAGCCGCCTCTCGCATCAGATCACCCGGATGGAGAACGCGGATCTGGTCCGGCGGGAGAACTGCGAGTCGGACCGCCGCGGGCTGTACGCGGTGCTCACCGAGCACGGCCTGGAGACGATGAAGAAGGTCGCGCCCCACCATGTGGCGTCCGTCCGGCGGCACTTCATCGACCTCGTGACACCGGAAGGTCTGTCGGAACTCGACAAAACACTGAAGCCGATCGCGGAACACCTGCGCGGCCAGCGGGGACGCCCCTGACCCGGGTGACGGGACAGTCTGGGGGCCCCGCCCCCAGACCCCCGACCGGCCCTGAAGGGGCCTCGTCCTCACACGCCGTGACGGGCCGAGGACACGGGCCCGCACGGAAAGGCTCCGGCTCACGGCAGCCCCTCAGGGGCGCGGGGAACTGCGCGGCCGGCCCCAGCGCGCCGGCGGACAGGCAACCATCCCGGCACCCCCCGCCACCACCCCGGCCACCACGAAACAGACCCCGAGCGGCAGCCGCCCGACCAGCAGCCCCGCCGCCACCGACCCACCCGAACTCCCGGCGTTCACCGCCATGTTGATCCACGCCCCGGCCTGCGTCCGCGCGCGGGGCACCGCGATCTCGTCGGCCAGCAGATACGCCGTGGTCAGCGCCGGTGCCACGAAGAACCCCGCGCACCCCACCGCGACGGTGAGTGACCAGACCCCCGTCGCGAACCCGGCCGCGGCCAACGCCAGCCCGAGCCCCAGCGCCGCCCCGGACAACCGGACCCGCGCGGCCGTACGCCAGGCGACCGCCCCGTTCAGCAGGCCGCCCACCGCGCTGCCCGCGGAGAGCGCCGCCAGCACCCACGGCACGACACCGTCGCCGTACCCCCGCTGCTCGACGAACACCGTCACCAGCAGGTAGACGGCGCTCAACGCGAGCCCCGTCCCGGCCGCCACGACGACCGGGCCGAGCAGACCGCGGACCCGGGCGAGCCCCGACCCCCGCGCGCCGCCCGCGGGCACGTGGACCCCGGACAGTGCCGGTGACATGACGAACGCGAACGTCCCGGTGACGACGAGGACCGCGCTGAGCAGCACCCCCACCGCCGGCGGAGCGAAGCCGAGCACCGCGCCGACCGCCAACGGGCCGACGACGTAGAGGAGTTCCTCGGCGACCCCGTCGAGGCTGTACGCGCGCTGCAACAGCCCGCGCTCGCCCACGAGTTCGGCCCAGACGGAGCGCATCGTGGGTCCCAGCGGGGGCGCGCACACGCCGGTGAGCGCGGCCACCGCGCCGAGCACCACCTCCGGCGTCCCGGGGCTCCGGGTCACCGCCGCGAGGACGCACAGGAGACCGCCGTAGAGGAGGGCCATGGGTGGGAGGGCGCGGCGGGGGCCGTGGCGGTCGACCAGGGCGGCGCGCAGGGGCAGGAGGAGGACGGTCGCGGTGCCGAAGGCGGCCATGATCGTGCCGGCGGCGGCGTAGGAGCCGGTGGCGCGGACGACCGCGAGGAGGACCGCCGGGGAGACCATGCCGTACGACAGGCGGCCGACGAGCGCCGCGGCGAACGTGCGGCGGGCGTAGGGGACTTGGAGTACGGCGGCGTACGAAGGGCACGCCGGAGTCGGCGTGGAAGAGGGCGCGGGCATGCGAGGGGTTCCTCAGCTGGAGGCAGGTGAAAGGGACGCCTGTGCGCCGCGCGACGGTGGTGGGACGCGATCAGGTCCCGTGCGATCCGACGGGATCGCTGCCGTGCGCGGGCCGGGCGGGCCCTATGCCAAGAGGAGGAACATGCGGTCAGCGTATCGACCGGGGGTCGGCCCCCGCCACCGCGTCAGCCCTGCGTGATGCCCTCGATCAGCTCGTCCGCCGCGCGGTAGGGATCCAGCTCCCCCGCCACGATCCGCTCCGCGAGAGCGCTCAGCCGGCGGTCTCCGTGCAGGTCGCCGATGCGGGCGCGCAGGGCGGTGACCGCGATCGTCTCGACCTCGCGCGCCGCCCGGGCCGCGCGGCGCTCCGCGAGGACGCCGTGCTCCTCCATCCACGCCCGGTGCTTCTCCAGGGCCTCCACGACCTCGTCGATGCCCTCGGCGCGGGAGGCGACCGTCCTGACGATCGGGGGGCGCCAGTCGCCGGGGCCGCGGGACTCGCCGAGGCCCAGCATGTGGTTCAGCTCGCGGGCGGTCGCGTCGGCGCCGTCACGGTCGGCCTTGTTGACGACGTAGACGTCGCCGATCTCCAGGATCCCGGCCTTCGCCGCCTGGATGCCGTCGCCCATGCCCGGGGCCAGCAGCACCACGCTGGTGTCGGCCTGGGAGGCGATCTCGACCTCCGACTGGCCCACGCCGACCGTCTCCACCAGGATCACGTCGCAGCCCGCCGCGTCCAGGACGCGGATGGCCTGCGGGGCGGACCAGGCGAGGCCGCCGAGGTGGCCGCGGGTGGCCATCGAGCGGATGTAGACGCCGGGGTCGGAGGAGTGGTCCGACATGCGGACGCGGTCGCCGAGCAGGGCACCGCCGGAGAACGGCGAGGACGGGTCGACGGCCAGCACGCCGACCCGCCTGCCCTGCTTGCGGTACGCCGTGACCAGCGCGGACGTCGAGGTCGACTTGCCGACGCCCGGCGAACCGGTGAGGCCCACGACGTACGCCCCGCCGGTCAGCGGTGCGAGCGCCGCCATGACCTCCCGCAGTTGCGGGGAGGCCCCTTCCACCAGGGAGATCAGCCGGGCCACGGCGCGCGGCCGGCCTTCCCTGGCCTGGGCCACCAGCGAGGCGACGTCCTGCATCACGGCTCCGTTCCGTTACGAGAGATACTGCTGTCAGGCCTTCGGCACCCGCACGATCAGGGCGTCGCCCTGACCGCCGCCGCCGCACAGCGCCGCCGCGCCGACCCCGCCGCCGCGCCGCTTCAGCTCCAGGGCCAGGTGCAGGACGAGACGGGCGCCGGACATGCCGATGGGGTGGCCCAGGGCGATGGCGCCGCCGTTGACGTTCACCTTTTCCGTGGACACCCCGAGGTCCTTCATTGACTGCACCGCCACGGCGGCGAAGGCCTCGTTGATCTCGATCAGGTCGAGGCTCTCGACCTCCAGGCCCTCCTTCTTGAGGGCGTGCAGGATCGCGTTGGACGGCTGCGACTGGAGGGAGTTGTCGGGTCCCGCCACATTGCCGTGCGCGCCGATCTCGGCGATCCACTCCAGGCCCAGCTCCTGCGCCTTGGTCTTGCTCATCACGACCACGGCCGCCGCGCCGTCCGAGATCTGCGAGGAGGTGCCGGCGGTGATCGTGCCGTCCCTGCTGAACGCGGGGCGCAACCGGGCGAGGGACTCGGCCGTGGTCTCCGCGCGGATGCCCTCGTCCTTGCTGAAGACGACCGGCTCGCCCTTGCGCTGCGGGATCTCGACCGGGGTGATCTCGGCCTCGAAGACGCCGTTCTGCTGGGCCGCGGCGGCGCGCTGGTGGGACAGGGCGGCGATCTCGTCCTGCTCGGGGCGCCCGATGCCGAGGCGGGTGTTGTGCTTCTCCGTGGACTCGCCCATGGCGATGTTCTCGAAGGCGTCGGTCAGGCCGTCGTGGGCCATCGCGTCGAGCATCTCGATCGCACCGTACTTGTGTCCCTCGCGGGACTTGGGGAGCAGGTGGGGGGCGTTGGTCATGGACTCCTGGCCGCCCGCGACGATCACGTCGAACTCACCTGCACGGATGAGCTGGTCGGCGAGCGCGATGGCGTCGAGGCCGGAGAGGCAGACCTTGTTGATGGTGAGCGCCGGGACGCCCATGGGGATGCCCGCCTTGACGGCGGCCTGGCGTGCCGGGATCTGCCCTGCCCCGGCCTGGAGCACCTGGCCCATGATCACGTACTGCACCTGGTCGCCACCGATACCCGCACGGTCGAGGGCGGCCTTGATCGCGAAGCCGCCGAGGTCGGCTCCGGAGAAGGACTTCAGGGAGCCCAGCAGGCGTCCCATGGGCGTCCGGGCACCCGAGACGATCACCGAGGTCGTGCTGTTCGTTCCAGACATGAGGTGCGATCCCCTTCCAGCGTTTTTCAGCTGAGGAGTGAACGAGGGTTTACTTGAAATGTACTGAGCGGTAGTACACCCCGTCATCGGGCCGTCGGTGTGATCGCGCGCACGTTGCGTAACCGCCGCGCGAGCGCTGCACTACATACATGCTGACGCGAATCGACCACATCGGGATCGCCTGCCTCGACCTCGACAAGACGGTGGAGTTCTACCGTGCCACCTACGGCTTCGAGGTGTTCCACTCCGAGGTCAACGAGGAGCAGGGCGTGCGCGAGGCCATGTTGAAGATCAACAACACGGACGACGGCGGCGCCTCCTACCTCCAGCTCCTCGAACCCACCCGCGAGGACTCCGCCGTGGGCAAGTGGCTGGCGAAGAACGGCGAGGGTGTCCACCACATCGCCTTCGGTACGGCGGACGTCGACACCGACTCCGCGGACATCCGGGGAAAGGGCGTACGCGTTCTGTACGACGAGCCCCGGCGCGGCTCCATGGGGTCACGGATCACGTTCCTGCACCCAAAGGATTGCCATGGCGTACTGACAGAACTGGTCACTTCGGCGCCTGTTGAGTCACCTGAGCACTGACCCTCGTACATATGGGCCGGTAGGGTTGGGGTCGGTCGTCGCCCGCAACCGGGGCAACGGCATGCCGGGGTCCGGGTTTCGGGGGGCGAGCGTCGGGCAGCAGCCCATGCTCCGTCGTTGATCTGACACCATTCCCCGGGAGCACCGTTCGGCGGATGGACGGCGCTCGTTGGAGTAAACCGCGACCAGGGGACGGATGGGACCGCGCAGTGCGGGGCTACGAACGCCAGGAGCGAGAGCCGGCGGCTGACGTCGACCACCTCTCTCGGTTCGAGGCCGAGATGGAGCGGCTGAAGACCGAGCGGGAAAAGGCGATCCAGCATGCCGAGGACCTCGGCTACCAGGTCGAGGTGCTGCGCGCCAAGCTGCACGAGGCGCGCCGCACCCTCATGTCCCGACCGGCTTACGACGGCGGTGACATCGGCTATCAGGCCGAGCAGATGCTGCGTAACGCCCAGGTCCAGGCCGACCAGTTGCGGCAGGACGCCGAACGGGAGCTGAGCCAGGCCCGCGCGCAGACCCAGCGCATCCTCCAGGAGCACGCCGAGCAGGCCGCGCGCCTCCAGGCGGAGCTGCACCAGGAGGCCGTGACCCGGCGCCAGCAGCTCGACCAGGAGCTCTCCGAGCGCCGGCAGACCGTCGAGTCCCACGTCAACGAGAACGTGGCGTGGGCCGAGCAGCTCCGCGCCCGCTCCGAGTCGCAGGCCCGCCGTCTCGTGGACGAGTCGCGCGCCGAGGCCGAGCAGGCGCTGGCCGCCGCCCGCGCCGAGGCCGAGCGGGTCGCCACCGAGGCCAGGCAGCGGCTGGAGATGGACGCCGAGGCGGCCCGCGCGGAGGCCGAACAGCTCCTGCGCCGTGCCCGCACGGACGCCGAGCGCCTGCTGAACGCGGCCTCCACCCAGGCCCAGGAGGCCACCGACCACGCCGAGCAGCTGCGCAGCTCCACGGTCAACGAGTCGGACTCCGCCCGCCGCCAGGCCACCGAGCTGAGCCGGGCCGCCGAGACCCGCATGGCCGAGGCCGAAACCTCACTGCGCGAGGCGCGCCTGGAGGCGGAGAAGGTCCTCACCGAGGCCAAGGAAGCCGCAGCCAAGGCCCTCGCGAGCGCCGAGTCGGCCAACGAGCAGCGCACCCGGACCGCCAAGGAGCAGGTCGCCCGGCTGGTGACGGAGGCCACCAAGGAGGCCGAGTCCACCAAGTCGGACGCCGAGCAGGTCGTCGCCGAGGCCCAGGCCAAGGCCGAGAAGATCGTCGCGGAGGCGGAGGAGAACGCGCGCAGCCTCACCGCCGAGGAGACCGCCTCCCAGCTCGCCAAGGCCGCCCGTACCGCCGAGGAAGTCCTCGACAAGGCGTCCGAGGACGCCAAGAACACCACGAAGGCCGCCACCGAGGAGGCCGAGCGGATCCGCTCCGAGGCGGAGGCCGAGGCCGACCGGCTGCGCGCCCAGGCGCACGACATCGCCGAGGGCCTCAAGGGCGCGGCGAAGGACGACACCAAGGAGTACCGCGCCAAGACCGTCGAGCTGCAGGAGGAGGCGCGCCGGCTGCGCGGCGAGGCCGAGCAGCTGCGCGCCGACGCGGTCGGCGAGGGCGAGCGGATCCGCGCCGAGGCCCGCCGTGAGGCCGTCCAGCAGATCGAGGAGGCGGCCAGGACCGCCGAGGAACTGCTGTCCAAGGCCCGCGCCGACGCCGACGAGCTGCGCCAGACCGCGACCACGGACAGTGAGAAGGTCCGCACTGAGGCCATCGAGCGGGCCACCACCCTGCGCCGGCAGGCCGAGGAGACCCTCGACCGCACCCGCAAGGAGGCCGAGCGGCACCGCGCGGAGGTCGTCGAGCAGTCCGAGGGCATCAAGGCGGACGCCGAGCAGGCCGCGCTGGAGCTGCGCGAGGAGACCGAGCGGGCGATAGAGGCGCGCCGCGAGGAGGCCGCCGAGGGCCTGCGCCGGCTGCACACGGAGACCGAGGAACGGCTCACCGCCGCCGAACAGGCGCTCACCGACGCCCGTGAGGAGGCCGAGCGGATCCGCCGCGAGGCCGCCGAGGAGGCGGAGCGCCTGCGCGGCGAGGCCGCCGAGCGCATCCGCTCCCTCCAGGCACAGGCCGAGGCGGAGGCCGAGCGGCTGCGCAACGAGGCGGCGGGCGACGCGTCCGCCTCCCGCGCCGAGGGCGAGGCCATCGCCGTACGCCTGCGGTCGGAGGCCGCGGCCGAGGCCGAGCGGCTGAAGACCGAGGCGCAGGACACCGCCGACCGGGTCCGCGCGGAGGCCCAGGCCGCCGCCGAGCGCCTGGCCACGGAGGCCTCCGAGACGCTGGCCGCCGCCCAGGAGGAGGCCGTACGGCGTCGTCGGGAGGCCGAGGAACTTCTCGGGTCGGCCCGTGAGGAGGCCGGGCAGGAGCGCGAGCGGGCCCGGGAGCAGAGCGAGGAGCTGCTGGCCTCGGCGCGCAAGCGCGTCGAGGAGGCGCAGTCCGAGGCGCTGCGGCTGGTGGAGGAGGCCGACCGGCGCGCCACCGAGATGGTGTCGGGCGCCGAGCAGCACGCCCAGCAGGTACGGGAGTCGGTCGCCGGGCTGCACGAGCAGGCGCAGGAGGAGATCACCGGGATCCGCTCGGCCGCCGAGCATGTCGCGGACCGTACCCGGCGCGAAGCGCAGGAGGAGGCGGACCGGGTCCGCGCCGACGCGTACAGCGAGCGGGAGCGGGCCACCGAGGACGCGAACCGGGTCCGGCGCCGGGCGGCCGAGGAGACGGAGGCGGCCAAGGCCCTCGCCGAGCGCACCGTCTCGGACGCCATCACGGAGGCGGAGCAGCTGCGGGCGGAGTCCGCCGAGCACGCCCAGCGGGTGCGCACGGAGGCGTCGGACGCGATCGCGCAGGCCGACCAGGACGCGGCGCGGGCCAGGGCGGACGCCCGTGAGGACGCCAACCGGATCCGTTCGGACGCGGCGACGCAGGCCGACACCCTCATCACCGAGGTGACGGCGGAGGCGGAGCGGCTCCAGACGGAGACGATCAACGAGGCCGAGCGGGTGCGGTCCGAGGCCATGGCCAAGGCCGAGAAACTCATCTCGGACGCGACCGGGGACGCGGAGCGGCTGCGGGCCGAGGCCGCCGACACGGTCGGGTCCGCGCAGCAGCACTCGGAGCGGATCCGCGGCGAGGCCGCGCGGCTCAAGGCGGACGCGGAGGCGGAGGCCGAGCGGGTCACCTCGGCGGCGCGCGAGGAGTCCGAGCGGACGCTGGACGAGGCCCGCAAGGAGGCCAACAAACGGCGGTCCGAGGCGGCCGAGCAGGTCGACACCCTCATCACGGAGACCGCGGCCGAGGCGGACAAACTCCTCAACGAGGCCCAGCAGCAGGCGCAGAAGACGACGGCGGAGGCCGAGGCGCAGGCCGACTCGATGGTGGGCGCGGCCCGTACGGAGGCCGAGCGGCTGGTGTCCGAGGGCACGGTCGAGGGCAACACCCGGGTGGAGCAGGCCCGTACGGACGCGGACGAGCTGCTCGTCGGCGCGCGCCGGGACGCGACCGCCATAAGGGAGCGGTCCGAGGAGCTGCGCGACCGCATCACCGCGGAGATCGAGAACCTGCACGAGCGGGCCCGCCGTGAGTCGGCCGAGACGATGAAGTCGGCGGGCGACCGCTGCGACGCGCTCATCAAGGCCGCGGAGGAGCAGCTCGGCAAGGCGCAGGCGAAGGCCAAGGAGCTGGTGTCGGAGGCCAACTCCGAGGCGGGCAAGGTCCGTATCGCCGCGGTGAAGAAGGCCGAGGGTCTCCTGAAGGAGGCCGAGCAGAAGAAGTCCACGCTGATCCGTGAGGCGGAGGAGCTGAAGGCGGAGGCGATCCGCGAGGCCCGCCGCACGGTCGAGGAGGGCAAGCGCGATCTCGAAGTGCTCGTCCGCCGCCGCGAGGACATCAACGCCGAGATCTCCCGTGTCCAGGACGTCCTGGAGGCGTTGGAGTCCTTCGAGGCCCCGGGAGGGGCCAAGGACGGCGGGGTCAAGGCGGCGGCCACGGCGGGCGCAACTCGTTCGGGTGGCAAGTCCGTCGAAGGCTAGGGTCTGTCCGGCGGAGCGGGCCGGGCGGACCGGAGGGACCGGGGACCCGAGGGGACCGGTGGAAAACGACGGTGTCCGGCAGGCACCGCTCCCCGCGTCCGCGACATGATTCGCCGCACAGGTTATGAGAAGACCCTGTGAAGTTCGGGGCGTTCTGGGGCCTTTGACCGGTTCCCTGGCAAGCGGTCCGACGGTTAGCCACTCAAAAGAGGTGTCATTCTCCAGATCAAACACGTATCCGCTCGATGACACACCGCTTCGGCCCCTAGGATTCCACCTATCACCTCACCGGTCTCATTCGACAGGAACCCCATGAGCGACACTTCCCCCTACGGCTTCGAGCTTGTGCGGCGTGGGTACGACCGCGCTCAGGTGGACGAACGCATCTCGAAGCTCGTCTCCGACCGTGACAGCGCTCTGGCCCGTATCACCGCTCTCGAAAAGCGCATCGAGGAGCTCCACCTCGAAACGCAGAACGCCCAGGCCCAGGTCAGCGACGCCGAGCCGTCGTACGCCGGTCTCGGCGCGCGGGTCGAGAAGATCCTCCGCCTCGCCGAGGAGGAGGCCAAGGACCTGCGCGAGGAGGCGCGGCGCGCGGCCGAGCAGCACCGCGAACTCGCGGAGTCCGCCGCTCAGCAGGTCCGTAACGACGCAGAATCGTTCGCTGCGGAGCGCAAGTCCAAGGCGGAGGACGAAGGCGTCCGGATCGTCGAGAAGGCCAAGAGCGACGCCTCCCAGCTGCGTGGCGAGGCCCAGAAGGACGCCCAGTCGAAGCGCGAGGAGGCCGACGCCCTCTTCGAGGAGACCCGCGCCAAGGCCGCGCAGGCCGCCGCCGACTTCGAGACGAACCTCGCCAAGCGCCGCGAGCAGTCCGAGCGCGATCTGGCGTCGCGTCAGCAGAAGGCGGAGAAGCGCCTCGCGGAGATCGAGCACCGCGCGGAGCAGCTCCGGCTGGAGGCCGAGAAGCTGCGTACGGACGCGGAGCGCCGCGCGCGTCAGACGGTGGAGACGGCTCAGCGCCAGGCCGAGGACATCGTGGCCGACGCCAACGCCAAGGCCGACCGCATCCGTTCGGAGTCCGAGCGCGAGCTGGCCGCCCTGACGAACCGTCGCGACAGCATCAACGCCCAGCTGACGAACGTGCGCGAGATGCTCGCCACCCTCACCGGAGCAGCGGTGGCCGCCGCCAGCTCGCCGGTCGAGGACGAGCCCATCTCCCGCGGGGTTCCGGCTCAGCAGTCCCGCTGAGCAAGCGTTTGCCGCACGGCTGAGGCCCGCGTTCCCTTCGGGGGTGCGGGCCTCAGCCGTGGGCGCGCAGCAACGGCAGGTAGACGTCGTCGACGATCCCGACGAGGGCGGAGTCGGCGACCGGGTCGAGGGAGAGGATCATCTCGTAGCGCAGTAGTTCGGCGGGGACGGTGACGACTCGGCGGGGCAGGTCGGCGGTGGGGATCTCGCCCCGCTCGACGGCCCGCCGGAGCACCGTCAGCAGGACGTCGTGCATGATCCCGAAGACCTTCGGGTCCAGTTCGTGCGCCTCGGCGAGCAGCCCGCGGATGACGTCGGGTCCGATCTCCCGCTGCCGCTCGACCATGAGCCGCAGGACCGCCAGCACGTCGGCGCGCAGTTCCCCGGTGTCGGGCAGCTGGTCGGCGAGGAAGCCGGTGCGGTGCGGCATGGCCGCCTTGACGAGGTCGGCGCGGTTGGCCCAGCGCCGGTAGAGGACCTGCTTGCCGGTGCGGGCGCGGGCGGCGACGCCCTCCATGGTGAGCCGGGCGTAGCCGACCTCGGCCAGTTCCTCCCAGACGGCGTCCAGGATGTCGGCCTCCAGCGCGGCCCCGCGCCGCCGCGTCTGTTCTCCGGCCATCGCCAGCACCTCCCACTAGGAGACCTTGCGTCTCTTATCCCGTGCAGTCTATCGTCGACCTTTAGAGACGCAGCGTCTCTAAAGGGGGTATCACCATGTCCGACACCACCGTCCGCCCCGCCGACCGCCTCGACCCGGCCGTCCGCAGACTCGCCGGCATCCTCGTGCTCGGCGCCCTCGCCCCACTGCTCGACAGCACGATCGTCTCCATCGCCCTGCACACCCTCGGCCACGACCTCGGCGCCTCGACGACGAGCCTGCAATGGGTGAGCACCGCCTATCTGCTCGCCCTCGCCACGGTCGTCCCCGTCTCCGGCTGGGCCGTCGAACGCTTCGACTCCCGCCGCGTCTGGCTCGGCGCGCTGTGCCTCTTCCTCGCCGGATCGCTCCTGTGCGGGCTCGCCTGGAACATCGGCTCGCTGATCGCCTTCCGGGTGATCCAGGGCATCGGCGGCGGACTGCTGCTGCCCGTGCTCCAGACCCTGGTCATGCGCGCCGCCGGCGGCCGCAGCCTCGGCCGGCTGATGGCAGTGATCACCCTGCCCGCCATGGTCGTACCGATCCTCGGCCCGGTCGTCGGCGGCCTGATCGTCGGCCACCTCAGCTGGCGCTGGATCTTCTACGTCAACGTGCCCGTCTGCCTGCTGGCCCTCGCCCTGGCCTGGCGCGGCGTCCCGAAGGACACCCCGCGCCCCGGCCACCACCTGGACCTGACCGGCCTCCTGCTCCTCTCCCCCGGCCTCGCCACCCTGGTCTACGGCCTGTCCGAGACCGGCGCCGCCCGCGCCACCGCGATCCCGGTGGGCGCCGTGCTGATCGCCCTGTTCGCCCGGCACGCCCTGCGCGTCCGCGAACCCCTGGTGGATCTGCGGCTGTTCGGGGACCGCGCGTTCGCCGTCTCCTCGATCCTCACGTTCCTGAACGGGCTCGCCCTGTTCGGCGGGATGTTCCTGCTCCCCCTCTACTACCAGCAGGCGCGCGGCGAAGGCGTGATCGCGGCCGGACTGCTGCTGGCACCGCAGGGTCTCGGCAGCCTGCTGGCCCGGGTCACCGGCCCGCTCACCGACCGGCTCGGGCCGCGCCCGGTCACCGTGGCGGGCATGCTGCTGTGCGCGCTCGGCACCCTCCCCTTCCTTCTCCCGCATCCCGGCGCGGGACTGCTCCTGGTGGCCCTGGCCGTGCGCGGGCTCGGGGTGAGCGCGGCGAACATGGCGGTCATGGTCGGCGCGTACCAGGGCCTCGACCGCGCCCGCATCCCGCACGCGAGCACCACCGTGCGGATCGTGCAGCAGCTCGGCGGGTCCGTCGGCACGGCCGTCCTGGCGACGGTCCTCGCGCACGGGCACGGCGGCTCGGCCTTCCCGCACGCGTTCGCCTGGGCCACGGCGTTCACGGTTGTTGCCTGCATCGTCGGACTCTGTTTGCCCGTTCGGGTGGCATCCGCCGAACGGCGGTCTTAGCGTGGCCGCATGATCGAGCTCGAGGGGCTGACCAAGCGGTACGGCGACAAGGTGGCGGTGAACAACCTCACCTTCACCGTCAGACCCGGCATCGTCACGGGCTTCCTCGGCCCGAACGGCGCCGGCAAGTCGACGACCATGCGCATGATGCTCGGTCTCGACCGCCCGACCGCCGGCGACGTACGCATCGACGGCCAGCGCTACGACCGGCTCAAGGACCCGCTGAAGTACATCGGCGCCCTGCTCGACGCCAAGGCCATGCACGGCGGCCGCAGCGCCTTCAACCACCTGCTGTGTCTCGCGCAGAGCAACGGCATCCCGACGGCCCGGGTCCACGAGGTCCTGGACACCGTCGGGCTCACCGCGGTGGCGAAGAAGAAGGCCAAGGGCTTCTCGCTCGGCATGGGCCAGCGGCTCGGCATCGCGGGCGCGCTGCTCGGCGACCCGGAGATCCTGATGTTCGACGAGCCGGTCAACGGGCTCGACCCCGAGGGCATCCACTGGATCCGCAACCTGATGAAGTCCCTTGCCGCGCAGGGCCGTACGGTCTTCGTCTCCTCGCACCTGATGAGCGAGATGGCGCTGACGGCCGATCACCTCGTCGTCATCGGCCAGGGCCGCCTCCTCGCGGACACCTCGATGGCGGACTTCATCCACCAGAACTCGCGCTCCTACGTCCGGATCCGCACCCCGCAGCGCGAGCGGCTGCTCGACGTGCTGCACCAGGCCGGGATCACCGTGGTCGAGTCCGGCAGCGGGGCCCTGGAGGTGGACGGCGGCAAGTCCGAGCAGATCGGTGAGCTGGCCGCGTCGCACCAGTTGGTGCTGCACGAGCTGAGTCCCCAACAGGCCTCCCTGGAAGAGGCGTTCATGCAGTTGACCGCGGAGTCGGTGGAGTACCACGCGCATTCCGACGCACCACCCACCGCGGCCCCGGCCGCGGCACCTGCTCCGCAGCAGGGCTGGGGCGACGGCTGGAAGAAGGGCTGACATGGCGGCGACCCAGGTCATCCGCTCGGAGTGGACCAAGATCCGTTCCGTCGCGTCGACGGTGTGGACGCTCTCGCTGGCCGTGGTGGTGACGATCGGGCTCGGCATGCTGATCTCGGCCCTGTCGAAGAGCCAGTTCGACGACATGAGCGCCAAGGACAAGCTGTCCTTCGACCCGACGTTCATCAGCTTCGCCGGGATGAGTCTCGGGCAGCTCGCGATGATCGTGTTCGGGGTGCTCGTCGTGGCGAACGAGTACAGCACCGGCATGATCCGCACCTCGCTCGCGGCCGTGCCGCAGCGCGGCACCTTCCTGTTCGGCAAGATCGCGGTGGCCACCGGGCTCTGCCTCGTCGTCGGCCTGGTGACCAGCTTCGTCACGTTCTTCCTCGGACAGGCGATGCTCGGCTCGCACAGGGCGGAGATCGGCGACCCGGGCGTGCTGCGCGCGGTGATCGGCGGCGGGCTCTACATGACCCTGATCGCGATGTTCTCCATGGGCATCGCCTCGATGCTCCGCTCGCCGATGCTGTCGCTGGGCATCCTGATGCCGTTCTTCTTCCTGATCTCCAACATCCTCGGCAACGTCTCCGCGACGAAGAAGATCGGCCAGTACCTGCCCGACCAGGCCGGCAGCAAGATCATGCAGGTGGTCACGCCGGTCGACGACTCCGCGCCGTACGGCCCGTGGGGCGGCTTCGCGATCATGGCCCTCTGGGTGCTGGCCTCGCTCGTCGGCGCCTACGTCCTCCTCAAGCGCCGGGACGCGTAGGCCTCCGCCGGCCGAGAGGATTGCTTTACTTTCTCTTGGGCGGAACCGTCAGCGCACCGATATCCTCCTAACCCTTACGGGGGCGTGTGCCCTGCTGTCCTGATCCTTTCGATGGGTGCGGAGCATGATCGAGGCTGTCGGCCTGACCAAGCGCTACGGCGACAAGACCGCCGTGTACAACCTTTCCTTCCAGGTGCGGCCCGGTGCCGTCACCGGCTTCCTCGGGCCCAACGGCTCGGGCAAGTCGACGACGATGCGCATGATCCTCGGCTTGGACAACCCCACGTCAGGACAGGTGACGATCGGCGGCTTCCCGTACCGCAAGCTGCCGAACGCGCCCAGACAGGTGGGCGCCCTCCTCGACGCCAAGGCCGTGCACGGCGGACGCAGCGCCCGCAGCCATCTGCTGAGCCTGGCCCAGCTCTCGGGCATCCCGGCCCGGCGCGTGGACGAGGTGCTCGGGGTCGTGGGCCTCCAGGACGTGGCGAGAAAGCGCTCCAAGGGCTTCTCCCTCGGCATGGGCCAGCGGCTCGGCATCGCCGCCGCGCTGCTGGGCGACCCGCAGGTACTGCTCTTCGACGAGCCGGTCAACGGCCTCGACCCCGAGGGCATCCTCTGGGTGCGCAACCTGATGAAGGCGCTCGCGGCGGAGGGCCGTACGGTCTTCGTCTCCTCGCACCTGATGAGCGAGATGGCGCTGACCGCCGACCAGCTCATCGTGATCGGGCGCGGGCAGCTCCTCTCCGACATGAGCGTGCGGGACTTCATCTCGGCGAACTCCGCCGACTTCGCGCGCGTCCGCACCCCCGACACCGAGCCCCAGCTGCGCGAGAAGCTGACCTCCGCGCTGACCGAGGCCGGCGGGCACGTGCTGCCCGAGCAGGACGGCGGGCTGCGCGTCACGGGGCTGCCGCTGCCGCGGATCAGCGACATCGCGCACGCCACGGACGTACGCCTGTGGGAGCTGTCCCCGCATCAGGCCTCGCTGGAGGAGGCGTACATGCGGATGACGCAGGGGGCCGTCGACTACCGCTCGACGATCGACCAGAAGGCCGGTCTGATGCAGCAGCCGCCGCCGGGCGCGCAGCCGCCGATGCCGGTACCGGGCCAGGGTCAGCCGGGCTGGTACGCGCCGCCGTCACCGCAGCACGGCGGCCAGCCGTTCGCGATGGGCCGGCCCCCGGCGAATCCTTACAGCGCCCCGAACCCGTACGGCGCCCCTGCGGCGCCCGGCACGGCGGCACCGGGACCGTACGGGCCCCCGGCGCCCCTGGCCCCGCAGGCGCCGACACAGCCGCCCCAGGCCCCGGCCCAGGGCGCCCCGGCGGTTCAGGCCCCGGCGCCCGCTCCGGCCGCGGACGCGACCCCGGCCCCGGCCCCTCCCGCCGCCGCCCCCTCCCCCGCCGCCGACCTGACCAAGCCCGAGGACGCCCGATGAGTACGCCCCAGCACCCGATGCCGCAGGCAGCCGCGCCGTACGCCGGGTACACCTCGCCGATCCCGGTGGTGCGCACGCATCTCGGACACGCGCTCGCCTCCGAGTGGACGAAGATCAAGTCGGTGCGCTCGACGCTCTGGACGCTCGGGGTGTTCGTGGTCCTGGTCGTCGGCATCGGCCTGCTCGCCGCCGCCGTCGTCAGCAACTCCTCCTCGGAGCTGCACGGCGAGAACCCGCTCTCCTTCGGCTTCTTCGGCCTGCTGCTGGGCTGCATGTGCATCATCACGCTCGGCGTGCTGACCACGGCCTCGGAGTACGGCACCGGCATGATCCGCACCACGATGACCGCCTGCCCCAGCCGCGGCCGGGTCCTCGCGGCGAAGTCGATCGTGTTCTTCACGATCGCCTTCGTGGTCACGCTGGCGTCCTCGGCGTTCGTCGCCTTCGTGGACGTCGCGCTGCTGGAGGGCAACGGCGCGAAGGACCCGTCCGCGGCCGAGTGGTTCAAGGGGACCGTCGGCGTCTCGCTCTACATCGCGCTGCTCGGGCTGCTCTCGCTGATCATCGGCTCGGTCATCCGGCACTCGGCGGGCGCGATCACCGTCATGATCGGCGCGGTGCTCGCCCCGCTGGTCATCGCGCTGTTCATGTTCTCGCAGTCCCTGGAGGACGTACGCCAGAAGCTGTTCGAGTACTCGATCCCGAACCAGCTGAGCGTCTTCTACTCCAACTCCCTGACGGACTCCGGCCCTTCGGGCTGGGACCCGCTGTGGATCATCATCGGGGTGACCGCCGTGGCGTTCGCGGGCGCCGTCGCCCTGCTGGAGAAGCGGGACGTGTGAGCCGCGGGCCGGGCCGGACCCGGCCTAGAACCTCGGCGCGTTCCTGGACCGCTGCACCCGTGTGGTGCGGCGGTCCTTCGCGTTCCAGCAGGCCTTGTGCCAGTGGCGGCGGTCGTCGACGCCCGAGTGCTCGGGCCAGGCCACGACGTGCGGGACGGCGGACGGGATCTGCTGGTCGCAGCCGGGGCAGCGGTACGTCTTTCCCTCCGCGCTCGCCCCGGCGACATGGCGCACGCTCCACTCCTCGCCCTGCCACTGCTCCGTGGACTGCCAGCCGCCGTAGCGGCCCGAGCGGTCGTCGTCGGCACTCTGGCCGGAGGAACCGGACTCCTTGGGTCGGTTGCGACGCGGGGACACAGAACACCTCACGGGGCTATACAGGAGGCAAGGGCTGTGTCCAGCGTACGTGGCGTGGACAGGGGTACGCGAAGGGCATCAACCCGCACAAGTCCCCCTCAGGGCCGGGCATTCTGCAGACAATCCGCAAATCTCTCCGCCAGGCCGTGTCCTCGGCACGTGTCGGACGGTTATGCCCGGTGGGGGAGCTCCGTGTCGGAGCCAAGGAAGCAGGAAGAGCCATGCGCGTCGGAAGTTTTGTGTTGGCGGCCCAGTTCCCGGGGCAGGGCCAGGGGGAGGCGCTGCACCGCGCGGTGCGCTCCGTCGAGATCGCCGAGGAAGCAGGCCTCGACACGGCCTGGCTGGCCGAGCACCACTTCGTGCCCTACGGCACCTGCCCCTCCGCGGTCACCCTGGCGGCGCTGCTGCTGGGCCGCACCCGGCGCATCCGCGTCGGCACCGCCGTCAGCGTGCTGCCCACCGTCCACCCGGTCGCCCTCGGCGAGCAGGCCGCGCTGCTGCACGTGACGAGCGGCGGGCGCTTCTCGCTGGGCGTGGGCCGCGGCGGGCCGTGGGTCGACCTGGAGGTCTTCGGCACCGGCCTCTCCGCGTACGAACAGGGGTTCCCGGAATCACTCGATCTGCTGATGCGCTGGCTGCGCGAGCCGTCGGTCGCGGGCACCGGTGACCGCTTCACGTTCCGTGAAGTGCCCGTCGTACCAAGGCCGTCGGAGGCGCTGTCGGACGCGCCGGGCCCCGAGGTCGTCGTCGCCTGCACCTCCCCCGCGAGTGTGCGGCTGGCGGCCGAGCGCGGTCTGCCGATGCTCCTCGGCATGCATGTCGGGGACGAGGAGAAGGCCGAGATGGTCGCCCTGTGGCGGCAGCTGGCCCGGGCGGCCGGACGGCCCGGAGACGAGATCCACGGCGTGGCCCATGTGTCGGCCGGCGTCTGCCAGATCGCGGACCGGCGCGCCGACGCCGTCGAGGCGCTGGTGAAGGCGATGCCGGGCTGGCTGCGGCAGGGACTCGGCGCCCATGTGACCGTGGACGACCGCGAGCGCCGGATGCGCGACCCCCTCGCGTACACCGAACTGCTCTGCGGACTGCACCCGGTGGGCACCCCGCGGCTGTGCGTCGACCGGCTCGCGGCGACCTCCGAGCGGACCGGCATCTCCCGCTTCGCCCTGCTCGTCGAGGGCTCCGGGGACCTCGCGGCGACCGAGGAGAACGTACGGCGGCTCGGTGCCGAGGTGCTCCCCCAGCTCGGCTGAGCGGACCGCGGGGAGCTTGCCGCCCCGTACAGAACACCTCCCGCGTACGGAGCGGCAAGCAGTGTGCCGTCCGCAGCGTCAGCAGTCCCTGAACTCCGGGGACTGGTTCAGCAGTTGACTGCGCACAGAGGTGAAGCGGGCCAGCGTCTCGTCCACCGAGCCGTCCAACGGGAACACCGCCACCCGGTGGCAGTTCTGGAAGGCCAGGCGTACACCGAAGTGCCGCTGCAGCGCGCCGCGTATCGCGTCACTCGCGAGCGCACGCAGCAACTGACCGCGTGCCTGCTCGTCCGGCGGCGGCGTCTGGTTGTCGGCGAACGCACCGCCGTCGACCTTCAGCTGAGCCACCAGGGAGCTGATCATCTCCCATGCGTAAGGCAGGGAGGTCCGGACGCAGTCGACGAATTCAGCTTCGTCGACCTCGCCTCGCTCGGCCTTTTCGAGTAGGGCCGGTGAGACGTCGAGCGACATGGGTTCTCCTCTCGCACCCCCAACGCGCGGGGGTTGCCGGACAGATGAGGGAGGCCACGATTACGAACACGCTGCGTACACATCTCGCGACCTCCCGTTTATACGGTAGGCAACGGAGGATGGCGGCACCAGGAGAATGCGCACATAGGGAACTCCCAATGGGCCCACAATCGGCCACTAATGAACAAGGGGCGTCACGGGTCTTCCAGGACAACAGGGGCGGCGCCCGGAGACGGCGGGTGGGCGAATCGCGTGGACCCTCGCCCGTCGAGTAGCGTTGCCGACCATGCGTCTCGTCATTGCCCGCTGCTCCGTGGACTACGCGGGCCGGCTCACCGCCCACCTCCCCTCCGCCCCCCGTCTCATCCTGGTGAAGGCGGACGGCAGCGTCTCCATCCACGCGGACGACCGGGCCTACAAGCCCCTCAACTGGATGTCGCCGCCCTGCACGCTGAAGGAGGGTTCCGGGGGTCCGGACGATCCGGCCGACGTCTGGACCGTCATCAACAAGGCGGGCGAGAAGCTCATCATCACGATGGAGGAGGTCCTCCACGACTCCTCGCACGAACTCGGCGTGGACCCCGGCCTGATCAAGGACGGTGTGGAAGCGCACCTCCAGGAGCTGCTCGCCGACCGCATCGACACCCTCGGCGAGGGCTACACGCTGATCCGCCGCGAGTACATGACGGCCATCGGCCCGGTCGACATCCTGTGCCGGGACGGCGAGGGCCGGACCGTCGCCGTCGAGATCAAGCGGCGCGGCGAGATCGACGGCGTGGAGCAACTCACGCGCTATCTGGAGCTGTTGAACCGCGATCCCCATCTCGCCCCGGTCCGCGGCATCTTCGCCGCGCAGGAGATCAAGCCCCAGGCCCGGGTCCTCGCCACCGACCGCGGCATCGGCTGCGCGGTCCTCGACTACGACGCCCTGCGCGGCATCGAGGACGACAAACTGCGGCTGTTCTGAACAGGCGTCGGCGGACACCGACTTCACGACGGCGAAAAGGGCCGGTTCCGATCATCGGAGCCGGCCCTTTCGTGTCGTACGGAGGGTCAGATGACGTCCGCCGAGGGGGTGCCCGAACCCGGGGTGTGCACCGTGCTGCTCTCGGGCGCGGCCGAACTGGCCGTCTCCACGGGGGCACTTGAGGCGATACCGCTTGCCGAGGTGTCGGTGGACGGGGCCGTAGTACCGCCGCTGGGCGTCGCGGACGAAGAGGCGCCCCCGCTGGGCGTCGCGGACGAGGACGAGCCGCCGCTCGGTGTGCCGGGCGACGAGGAGCCGCTCGACGGGGTGGACGGCGAGGAGGGCGGCTTGGTGGTCGGCGACGTGGACCTGGTCGGCGACGAACTCGTCGGTCTGCCTCCCGACCCGCTCGGCGTGTCCGAGGGCCGGCCGCTGCTGCCCGGCGGTGTCGGGTCGTCCGACGTGCCGTACGTGCCGTCGGGGCCCGGATCGGTGGGCCGGCTGGTGGCCGTGCCCGTGTCGCTGCCGTCGTCGTTCTTCGCCGGGTCGGCGCCGAGGCTGCCGTCGTCGTCGCCCTGGCTGGCCGACGGGTTGACGCCGACCTTGTCGGACGGGTTGTCGGCGTTGTTGTTGGACGTGGCGCCGAGGGTGACGACCGTGCCGAGGACGGCGGCGAGCAGGACGCCCGCGCCGGCCGCGACGAGGTTGCGCCGGGCGTAGCCGCGCAGGCCGCCCCGGGGCTTGTTGTGGGCCGAGGCCGGGGCCACCTGGGGCGAGACGAGGGTGTACGTGTCGGCGGGCAGCTGGAGCGGCGGGAAGGGCGTCGGGGGGCCGCCGGAGGGCGACGCCGACTCCTCGTGGCGGGCGTCCGGCAGTTCCTCGGCGGCCTCGGCGCCGAGGCCGAGCGCGACGCCCGAGCGGTCGGCGACCAGGGCGAGGGCACGGCGGCCCGCGACGGTGCCGCGCTTGTCGGCGACGGCGGCGCGCAGGCCGATGGACGACTCCAGCTCGGCGCGAGCGCCGTCGAGATCGCCCTCGCAGAGCGCGAGAACGCCCAACTCGTGCTGGAAGTAGGCCTGTTCACCTGCATCGGCGGCGAGCTGCGCGGCCTCGGCACCGGACCGCAGCACGCGCTCCCACGCGCTCCAGTGCAGCCCGGCGGCGAACGCGGGGGCCGCCGTGCGGGCGAGGTGGACGGTAGTGCTCTCCTCGCCGTCGCCGGGCGGGGTCGTCGACGGCACGAGTGCGTCGAGGGCGGCGAGCAGGGCGTCCGCCTCGGCGCAGACCCGTGCGGGCGTGACCGAGGGGTGCCCGGCCCACCAGGAGTAGTGCAGCGCCGCGATGAGGGCGCCGGACGCGGCCTCGTCGGCGTATCCGGCGGTCTCCAGCTGGGTCTGGACACCGGCGGCGAGCCGGTAGCGGGAGCCGACCGGGGAGACCAGGCCGCAGCCCGCGAGTTCGCCGAGGGCGGCGTCCGCGTGGGTGTCGCCGACGAGCGCGGGCAGATGCGCCTGGTGCGGCACCTCCCCGTCGAGCGCGACGGCGAAGCGCAGGGTGGCCCGCGCCGAGGCGCTGAGCCGTGCGGCGAGCAGCGGCGCGGGCGCGGCGGCCTCGCCGAGGGACGGCAGGGGTATGGCGTCGGCCTCGTCGAGGTCGGGCGGCGGGGCGTCGAAGGGCACGTCGGCCGGGGGCGCGTCCTGGAAGACGCCGAACTCCTCGACGGCGCTGGTGCCGACGCGCAGTTCGTCGCGCTGCCGGAGCAGGGCACCGGCCTGGACGAAGCGCAGGGGCAGGCCCTCGGACTCGAAGTAGAGGTCGCCCGCCCAGTTCGCCTCCTCCTCGGTCAGGACGCGGCCCACGGCACGCTCCAGGACCTCCACGGCGCCGGGTCTGCCGAGGCCGCCGAGGAAGATCTCCTCGACGGCGGAGCCCGCGGACGGTGCCGGGACCTCCGGGGTCGCGGCGATGAGGAAGGCGCACTCGGGTGTCGCGTCGAGGAGTTCGTCGAGCGCGGCGGCGCCGAACTCGATGTCGTCGAGGACGACGACCGCGCCGATCTCCCGGGTCAGGGCGAGCAGTTCGTCCCGGTCGGGCCGGTGCAGGGGGGCGTCGTAGACGACGTGGAAGAGGTCGTGCAGGAGGTCGCCGGCGGTGCGGTGGAAGCCGCTGAGGCGGATCACGCCGTCGGGGGCGAGGTCCGAGCAGTCCTCGGCGACCAGGTCGAGCAGGCTGGTGCGCCCGGAGCCGGAGGGCCCGGTGAGGCGTACGGAACGGCCGCGGGCGAGCAGTCGTACGAGACGCTCGCGTTCCTCCTGGCGTTCCAGGAGGGGCTGCGCGGGGCGGTTCAGGCCCGGCGGGACGGGTGGTGTGGCGGCGCGGTCCGTCTCGGCGCGGTCGGCGGCGGTGCGCTTCGCGGGCCGGCCGGGGCGGCTGCCGGGCGGGCAGACCTCGATCTCGCTGCCGTCGACGGGGTTGACGGTGAGCAGGTAGTCGCCGGTGACCAGTTGCACGGTGCGGGCGAGCGCGGGCGTGTGCTGGCCGAAGTCGGGTGTCAGGGGTTCCCGGGGCGGGCGCTGACGTGACGAGGTGTCGTCGCCGTCCTGGCCGTACTCCTCGGGTCCCCGGTCGATCGGGTCCATAGGTCCTAGCCCCCAAAAGCGTCGTGTACGGGTCGACAGGACCCAGGGCCCCTCCCGGCCTTGTGCACACCGCGCTGTCGCTTCTGGTCCGGGCCCGCTCGAAGGGTTGTGTGGCAGCGGGCGACCGAACCCTAAACCTTCGCACAGTATCTACGACAGGCCGGGGTACCGGGCCGCCCGAGACGTCACAGTCTCGTGAGGATTGTGCGCGGTGCACCGGTCCGGGGCGGCTGACGAGGGCTCTTCGGGAGAACGTGACGCTTTCGGGGGAAGTGTCACACCCTGGGCAGCGACTCCACGCCGATCCCGCCCTCGATGGCGAGGATGCGGTGCAGCCGGGTGGCCACGAGCAGGCGCTGCATCTGCGGCGGTACGTCGCGCAGCACCAGGCGGCGGCCGCAGCGGCCGGCCCGTCGATGGGCTCCCATGATCACGCCGAGGCCGGTGGCGTCCCAGGAGTCGAGCTCGGACAGGTCCAGCACCAGATCGCCGACTCCGTCGTCGACGGCCGAGTGCAGGACCGTACGGGCGTCCGCCGCGCTGCGGACGTCGAGGCGGCCCCCGACGACCAGCTCGACGTGGTCGCCCCTGATGTACATATGCGCTCCCCGTGAGTGCGGTGGCGTACTCCGTGATGTAGGTGATGCAACCTCTGACTGTGTGAGGTGCCGGGAGGTTGCCGTCTGTGAGCGAACCGATACCGAATTCACCCCTGCGTGTGACAGGTCAGGGGGCTGTACGGATTCAGTGCGTGTAGAAGCCCTGCCCGCTCTTGCGTCCGATGTCACCGGCGTCCACCATTCGGCGCATCAGCTCCGGCGGGGCGAACTTCTCGTCCTGCGACTCGGTGTAGATGTTGCTCGTCGCGTGCAGCAGGATGTCGACGCCGGTGAGGTCCGCGGTGGCCAGCGGGCCCATCGCGTGACCGAAGCCCAGCTTGCAGGCGAGGTCGATGTCCTCGGCGGTGGCGACGCCCGACTCGTAGAGCTTCGCCGCCTCGACGACGAGCGCCGAGATGAGACGGGTCGTCACGAACCCGGCGACGTCACGGTTGACGACGATGCAGGTCTTGCCGACCGACTCGGCGAACTCCCGTGCGGTGGCGAGGGTTTCGTCGCTCGTCTTGTAGCCGCGCACCAGCTCGCACAGCTGCATCATCGGGACGGGCGAGAAGAAGTGGGTGCCCACGACGCGCTCCGGACGCTCCGTCACGGCCGCGATCTTCGTGATCGGGATGGCGGAGGTGTTGGAGGCGAGGACGGCGTCCTCGCGCACGATCTTGTCCAGCGCGCGGAAGATCTCGTGCTTGACTTCCAGCTTCTCGAAGACGGCCTCGACGACGATGTCCGCGTCGCCGACGGCGTCCAGGTCGGTGGTCGCCGTGATCCGCCCGAGGGCCGCGTCGGCGTCGTGCGCCTCCAGCCGGCCCTTGCTCACGAACTTGTCGTACGAGGCCTTGATGCCGTCCGTACCGCGCTTGAGCGCCTCGTCGGTGACATCGCGCAGGACGACGTCCCAGCCCGCCTGCGCGGAGACCTGGGCAATACCGGAACCCATGAGTCCGGCGCCGATGACGGCAAGCTTCCGTGCCACTGTGCGACTCCCCTTTGAAACGCTTACAGCGTGTATCCGTATGCCTCTCGGCGGACCTTAGCGAAGCTGCGGCGCTGTGTGACCGGTTAGTAACGCGCGTCACGTCTCATCTGACGGACATCACACCGGCACGGGCCATTCGACCGCCCGTACGGCCTAGTTGGCCCCCTTCGCCGGGGCCCGGCGGCCTGACTACGCTGGCCGTATGGTCAATCTGACGCGCATCTACACCAGGACCGGCGACCAGGGCACCACCGCCCTCGGCGACATGAGCCGGGTCGCCAAGACCGACGTCCGGATCTCGGCGTACGCCGACACCAACGAGGCGAACGCGGCGATCGGCACGGCCATCGCCCTCGGCGCCCTCCCCGAGGACATCGTCAAGGTCCTCACCCGCGTGCAGAACGACCTCTTCGACGTCGGCGCGGACCTGTGCACCCCGGTGGTGGAGAACCCCGAGTTCCCGCCGCTGCGGGTCGAGCAGTTCTACATCGACAGACTGGAGTCGGACTGCGACGACTTCAACGAGCGGCTGGAGAAGCTCCGCTCCTTCATCCTCCCCGGCGGCACCCCGGGCGCGGCCCTCCTGCACCAGGCCTGCACGGTCGTGCGCCGTGCGGAGCGCTCGACCTGGTCGGCCCTGGAAGTCCACGGCGAGGTGATGAACCCCCTGACGGCGACGTACTTGAACCGTCTGTCGGACCTCCTGTTCATCCTGGCCCGCACCGCCAACCAGGAGACCGGGGACGTGCTGTGGGTGCCGGGCGGGGAGCGCTAGCCGGGCCGCCGGAGCCAACTGGCGGAATTCGCTGGGAAGTCGGGGGTTTAACGCACTCTCGCGGAAGTGGTCCAGACCTATTGACCCGTGGTCCAGACCTTTCTATTCTCGCGGCACCGTGGGTGCGAAGGCTCAGTCGCGCCCCGATCCTCGAGACACCCCCGACACCCCGAGGAGGCGCTCCATGCGCTTCAGACATCGAGCAGTTGCCGGGTTCGCGACCCTGCTGCTTCCGCTCGCCGCGCTCGTCGGACTGGCGGGTCCCGCCCAGGCCGCCTCGACCGCGACCGCCACCTTCACCAAGTCCAGCGACTGGGGCACCGGCTTCGGCGGCCAGTGGACCGTGAAGAACACCGGTACCAGCGCGATCAGTTCATGGACGGTCGAGTGGGACTTCCCCTCCGGCACGTCCGTCACATCGGCCTGGGACGCGGACGTCACCAGCTCCGGCACCCACTGGACCGCGAAGAACAAGTCCTACAACGGCACCATCGCCGCGGGCGCCTCCGTCTCCTTCGGCTTCAACGGCGCCGGCAGCGGATCGCCCTCCAACTGCCGCCTGAACGGCGGAAGCTGCGACGGCGGCACCACGGTCCCCGGTGACGCGGCCCCCTCCGCCCCCGGCACCCCCACCGCCTCCGGCATCACCGACACCTCGGTGAACCTCTCCTGGTCGGCCGCCACCGACGACAAGGGCATCAAGAACTACGACGTCCTGCGCGACGGCACCAAGGTCGCCACCGTGACGACCACGTCGTACACGAACACCGGCCTGACCGCCGGCACCGACTACTCGTACACCGTGCAGGCCCGCGACACCGCCGACCAGACCGGACCGGTCAGCGGCGCCGTCGCCGTGCACACCACGGGCGGCACCACCACTCCCCCGACCAGCGGCAGCAAGATCAAGCTCGGGTACCTCACCGAGTGGGGCACCTACGACCGCAACTACCAGGTCAAGAACCTGGTGACCTCCGGCTCCGCCGCGAAGATCACGCACATCAACTACGCCTTCGGCAACGTGACGAACGGCCAGTGCGCGATCGGTGACGCCTACGCCGACTACCAGAAGACGTTCACCGCCGACCAGTCCGTCAGCGGCGTCGCCGACACCTGGGACCAGCCGATCGCGGGCAACTTCAACCAGCTCCGCGAGCTGAAGGCCAAGTACCCGAACATCAAGATCCTCTGGTCCTTCGGCGGCTGGACCTGGTCCGGCGGCTTCGCCCAGGCCGCGGCCAACCCGACCGCGTTCGCCAACTCCTGCTACAACCTGGTCGAGGACCCGCGCTGGGCCGACATCTTCGACGGCATCGACATCGACTGGGAGTACCCGAACGCCTGCGGCCTGTCCTGCGACAGCAGCGGCGCGGCGGCCTACAAGAACCTGATGCAGGCCCTGCGCGCCAAGTTCGGCAGCAACAACCTCGTCACCGCCGCCACCACGGCCGACGGCACCTCCGGCGGCAAGATCGACGCCGCCGACTACGCGGGCGCGGCCCAGTACGTCAACTGGTACAACGTGATGACGTACGACTTCTTCGGCGCCTTCAACGCGACCGGCCCGACCGCCCCGCACTCCCCGCTCACCACCTACAGCGGCATCCCGACGCCGGGCTTCACCACGGCCGACGCGATCGCCAAGTTCAAGTCCAAGGGCGTCCCCGCGGACAAGCTGCTCATCGGCATCGGCTTCTACGGCCGCGGCTGGACCGGCGTGACCCAGGCCGCACCCGGCGGCACGGCCACCGGCCCCGCGGCGGGCACCTACGAACAGGGCATCGAGGACTACAAGGTGCTCAAGACCAAGTGCCCCGCCACCGGCACGATCGCCGGCACCGCGTACGCCTACTGCGGCAACAACTGGTGGTCGTACGACACCCCGGCGACCATCGGCACGAAGATGGCGTGGGCCAAGACCCAGGGTCTGGGCGGCGCGTTCTTCTGGGACTTCAGCGGCGACACGAGCAACGGTGAGCTGGTGACCGCTATCAACAGCGGGCTGAGCTGATCCCCACACTCCTCGGCCCCCTGACCGCCGCGGGCGGACCTCTCCGGTCCGCCCGCGGCGCGCTGCTCACCTCACACGCCCCCGGCGCGCGCCCGTGAGGGTCTTTCGGCCCCGTACCGGGGGCCGATTGGCGCCGGGGGCGGACTGCTGCCCCGGGGCATCGTTCCCTCACAGCAGCAAGCGAAATGTCGCACCACGGGGGAAACCATGAAGCGCAGGTCCACCACGTCCCACAGCACCAGGAAGTCCGTCCGGGCCTGGGCCGCACCGGCCGGTGCCCTCGCCACCGCGGCCGTCGCCGCGGTCATGTCGGTCTGCCCGGTGGACGTCACCGTGACCGTCGGGGCCCCGCCCCGCACGGCCGTCGTCAGTCAGGCCGAGGTGCCCGACCCGGTGTGCCCGGTCACGCCACGTTGACCCGCTGGCCGGGCGGGGCCGCCTCCAGCCAGGCCAGGAAACCCGTCAACGCGTCGTCGCTCATGGCGAGTTCGAGCCGAGTGCCCCGGTGCAGACAGGTGAGGATCACCGCGTCGGAGAGCAGGGCGAGTTCCTCCTCGCCCTCGGGGAGACGGCGGCCCGCGACCTCGATCGCCGAGCGTTCCAGCGTGCGGCGCGGACGGTAGGCGTAGGAGAAGACGCGGTACCACTCGATGCGGTCGCCGTTGTAGCGGGCGACGCCGTAGCTCCAGCCCTTGCCGTTGGTGTCGGGTTTCTCGGGGACGTCCCAGCGGAGCGAACAGTCGAAGGTGCCGCCGGAACGCTGGATGAGTCTGCGGCGCAGGCCGAAGACGAACAGCCCCACCACAACCAGGGCCACCACGATTCCGCACACAGTCAGAGCGAGGACCATCGACACCGACCTCCTCGTCTCCTAGGTAAAACAGGTAACGGAACGGAAAAAACACCCACATTCGCCTCAGCCGCGGCTGGGGCCGGATTCCTCCGGTCCCAGCCGCGGCTGAGTCACATCATCGCGTCGTCGCTGGGTTCAGCGCGTCTCCACCGCACGCAGTCGGACGTCCGCACGGCGCTCGGCGGAGGCATCGCCCTCCGCCTTCGCACGCTCCAGCTCCCGCTCCACGCGCTGGACGTCGATCTCGTCCGACAGCTCGGCGATCTCGGCGAGCAGCGACAGCTTGTTGTCCGCGAACGAGATGAAACCGCCGTGCACCGCGGCGACGACCGTCCCTCCGTCGCTCGTACGGATGGTCACCGGGCCCGACTCCAGCACACCGAGCAGCGGCTGGTGACCGGGCATGACGCCGATGTCGCCGGACGTGGTGCGCGCGACGACCAGGGTGGCCTCGCCGGACCAGACCTGGCGGTCCGCGGCGACGAGCTCGACATGCAGCTCAGCAGCCAAGGTGGGCTCCTCGGGTCACCACCCGGCGGTCGTGCCGGGTGTTGGGTTCAATTCTAGGGGGCGTGAAAGAGGGGGTGGGACACGCCCCACCCCCTCAGGTGAAGCACGGGGTCAGGAGACGCCGAGCTCCTTCGCGTTCGCCTTCAGGTCCTCGATACCACCGCAGAGGAAGAACGCCTGCTCCGGGAAGTGGTCGTACTCGCCGTCGATGATCGCGTTGAACGCGGTGATCGACTCGTCGAGCGGCACGTCCGACCCGTCGACGCCGGTGAACTGCTTGGCGACGTGGGTGTTCTGGGACAGGAAGCGCTCCACGCGACGGGCACGGTGGACGGTGAGCTTGTCCTCCTCGCCCAGCTCGTCGATACCGAGGATCGCGATGATGTCCTGAAGGTCCTTGTACTTCTGGAGGACCGTCTTGACGCGCATCGCGGTGTTGTAGTGGTCCGCCGCGATGTAGCGCGGGTCCAGGATGCGGGACGTGGAGTCCAGCGGGTCCACGGCCGGGTAGATGCCCTTCTCGGAGATCGGACGGGACAGAACCGTCGTCGCGTCGAGGTGGGCGAAGGTGGTGGCCGGGGCCGGGTCGGTCAGGTCGTCCGCGGGGACGTAGATCGCCTGCATCGAGGTGATCGAGTGACCTCGGGTCGAGGTGATGCGCTCCTGGAGGAGACCCATCTCGTCGGCCAGGTTCGGCTGGTAGCCCACCGCGGAGGGCATACGGCCGAGCAGGGTCGAGACCTCGGAACCGGCCTGCGTGAAGCGGAAGATGTTGTCGATGAAGAACAGCACGTCCTGCTTCTGCACATCGCGGAAGTACTCCGCCATGGTCAGACCCGCGAGGGCCACGCGCAGACGGGTGCCCGGCGGCTCGTCCATCTGGCCGAAGACCAGCGCGGTCTTGTCGATGACGCCCGAGTCGGCCATCTCCTCGATGAGGTCGTTGCCCTCACGGGTGCGCTCGCCGACACCGGCGAACACGGAGACACCGTCGTGGTTGTTGGCGACGCGGTAGATCATCTCCTGGATGAGCACCGTCTTGCCGACGCCGGCACCGCCGAACAGGCCGATCTTGCCGCCCTTGACGTACGGGGTGAGCAGGTCGATGACCTTGACGCCGGTCTCGAACATCTCGGTCTTCGACTCGAGCTCGTCGAAGTTCGGGGCCTTGCGGTGGATGGACCAGCGGTCGCCCGAGTACTGCTCGTCGACGTTCAGCACCTCGCCGAGGGTGTTGAACACCTTGCCCTTGGTGAAGTCGCCGACCGGGACGGTGATGCCGTCGCCGGTGTCGGTCACCGGGGCCTGGCGGACCAGACCGTCGGTGGGCTGCATCGAGATCGTGCGGACCAGGCCGTCACCCAGGTGCTGGGCGACCTCCAGGGTCAGCGTCTTCTTCGCACCGTCCTGGGCCGGGTCGGCCACCTCGACGTGCAGAGCGTTGTAGATCTCCGGCATCGCGTCGACGGGGAACTCCACGTCGACGACCGGGCCGATGACCCGGGCGACGCGGCCCGTGGCAACGGCCGTCTCAACTGTCGTCGTCATTACTTGTCACTCCCCGCGGTCGCGTCGGCCAGGGCTGCGGAGCCACCGACGATCTCGCTGATTTCCTGGGTGATTTCGGCCTGGCGGGCCGCGTTGGCAAGACGGGAGAGCGTGGTGATCAGGTCTCCCGCGTTGTCGGTCGCCGACTTCATCGCGCGGCGCGTGGCGGCGTGCTTGGAGGCGGCCGACTGGAGCAGCGCGTTGTAGATACGGCTCTCGACGTACCGCGGCAGAAGGGCGTCCAGGACGTCCTCCGCCGACGGCTCGAAGTCGTACAGCGGAAGGATCTCGCCCTGGGGCGTGGCTTCCTCCGCGACCTCTTCGAGGCTGAGGGGCAGCAGGCGGCTGTCGACCGCCGTCTGCGTCATCATCGAGACGAACTCGGTGTAGACGATGTGGAGTTCGTCCACGCCGCCCTCGGCCGTGTCCCGCTCGATGGCCTCGATCAGCGGACCCGCGACCTTCTTCGCGTCCGCGTACGTGGGCTCGTCGGTGAAGCCGCTCCACTGCTCCGAGATCTTGCGCTCACGGAAGTTGTAGTGGGCGACACCGCGGCGGCCGACGATGTACGTGTCGACCTCCTTGCCCTCGGCCTCCAGGCGCGCGGTCAGCTGCTCCGCGGCCTTGATGGCGTTGGCGTTGAAGGCGCCGGCCAGTCCGCGGTCGCTCGTGAGGAGCAGGACCGCGGAACGGGTCGGCGTCTCCGCCTCGGTGGTCAGCGGGTGCCGGGTGTTGGAACCCGTACCGACCGCCGTGACCGCGCGCGTCAGTTCCTTCGCGTACGGCGTCGAGGCCTGCACCTTGCGGTGCGCCTTGACGACGCGCGAGGCGGCGATCATCTCCATCGCCTTGGTGATCTTCTTGGTCGCGGTGACGGATCGGATGCGACGCTTGTAGACCCGGAGCTGGGCTCCCATGAGTCAGGTCCCTTCCTACGTCACTTGGCCGCGGCCGGGGCGTCCTCGCCGAGGAGCTTGCCGTCCGAGGTCTCGAACTGCTTCTTGAACTCGGTGATCGCGTCCGCGGCGGCGGTGAGGGTGTCGTCCGACATCTTGCCGCCCTCCTTGATGGAGGTCATGAGGCCCTGCTCCTTGCGGTGCAGGTACTCCAGGAGCTCCTTCTCGAAGCGGCGGATGTCGTCGACCGGTACGTCGTCCATCTTGCCGGTGGTCGCGGACCACACGGAGACGACCTGGTCCTCGGTGGGCATCGGCTGGTACTGCGGCTGCTTGAGCAGCTCGACCAGACGCTGACCCCGCTCCAGCTGGGCCTTCGACGCGGCGTCCAGGTCGGAACCGAAGGCGGCGAACGCCTCCAGTTCGCGGTACTGGGCGAGGTCGAGGCGCAGTCGGCCGGAGACCTGCTTCATCGCCTTGTGCTGCGCGGAACCACCGACTCGGGAGACGGAGATACCGACGTTCAGCGCGGGGCGCTGACCGGCGTTGAAGAGGTCCGACTCCAGGAAGCACTGGCCGTCGGTGATGGAGATGACGTTGGTCGGGATGAACGCCGAGACGTCGTTGGCCTTGGTCTCGACGATCGGCAGACCGGTCATCGAGCCCTTGCCCATCTCGTCGGAGAGCTTCGCGCAGCGCTCCAGCAGACGGGAGTGCAGGTAGAAGACGTCGCCCGGGTAGGCCTCGCGGCCCGGCGGACGGCGCAGCAGCAGGGACACGGCGCGGTAGGCGTCGGCCTGCTTGGAGAGGTCGTCGAAGATGATGAGGACGTGCTTGCCGTCGTACATCCAGTGCTGGCCGATGGCCGAACCGGTGTACGGCGCCAGGTACTTGAAGCCGGCCGGGTCGGACGCCGGGGCGGCGACGATGGTCGTGTACTCCAGCGCGCCGGCCTCTTCGAGCGCACCACGCACGGAGGCGATGGTGGAGCCCTTCTGGCCGATGGCGACGTAGATGCAGCGGACCTGCTTGTTCACGTCGCCCGAGCGCCAGTTGTCGCGCTGGTTGATGATCGTGTCGACGGCCAGGGCGGTCTTGCCCGTCTGGCGGTCGCCGATGATCAGCTGGCGCTGGCCGCGGCCGATCGGGGTCATCGCGTCGACGGCCTTGTAGCCGGTCTCCATCGGCTCGTGCACCGACTTACGGGCCATGACGCCCGGGGCCTGCAGCTCCAGCGCGCGGCGGCCGGTGGTCTCGATCTCGCCGAGGCCGTCGATCGGGTTGCCGAGCGGGTCGACGACGCGGCCGAGGTAGCCCTCGCCGACGGCGACGGACAGGACCTCTCCGGTGCGGGTGACCGGCTGGCCCTCCTCGACACCGCTGAACTCGCCGAGGATGACGGTACCGATCTCACGCTCTTCGAGGTTGAGCGCAAGACCGAGGGTGCCGTCCTCGAACTTCAGCAGTTCGTTGGCCATGGCCGAGGGCAGGCCCTCGACCTTCGCGATGCCGTCGCCGGCAAGGGTGACCGTACCGACCTCCTCGCGCGAGGCCGCGTCCGGCTTGTACGACTGGACGAAGTTCTCCAGCGCGTCCCGGATCTCCTCCGGCCGGATCGTGAGCTCCGCCATCTGGGTTCCCTGCTCTCCTTGTTGGGCCCGAAGTTTCACTTGGGGGGATGGGGGGACTCCCCCCTGAACGAGGTGAATCCTCTGCACGGCCCAACTCGGGCCGCCTTACTACGTCTTTGTTGTGGTGCTGCTAGCTCGCCATGCGGCGGCTGGCGTCATCGAGGCGGTCCGCGATGGAGCCGTTGATGACCTCGTCGCCGACCTGCACCCGGATGCCGCCGAGGACCTCGGGGTCCACGTCGATGTTCAGGTGCATGTGGCGGCCGTAGAGCTTCGCGAGGGCGGCGCCCAGGCGCTGCTTCTGCGGGTCGCTCAGCGGGACCGCCGTGGTGACGACCGCGACCAGGCGGCTGCGGCGCTCGGCGGCGAGCTTGGACAGGGACTCGAGTCCCGCTTCCAGGCTACGTCCCCGGGGCGCGGTCACCAGGCGCGTCACCAGTCGTTCGGTGGCCGGCTTGGCCCGGCCGCCGAGCAGGCCGCGCAGCAGCTCGCCCTTGGCCGTGGCGCTCGCGGCGCGGTCGGTCAGCGCGGCGCGCAGCCCGGTGTTCGAGGAGACGATCCGGCCGAACCGGAACAGCTCGTCCTCGACGTCGTCGAGCTCGCCCGACTGCTGGGCGGCGGTGAGGTCGGCGGTGGCCGCCAGCTCCTCCAGCGCGTCCACCAGGTCGCGGGACTGCGACCAGCGGGAGCGCACCATGCCGGACACCAGGTCGAGGGCGGGGCCGCCGACCTGACCGCCGAGCAGGCGCTCGGCCAGCTGGGCCTTGGCCTCGCCGTCCTGCGCCGGGTCGGTGAGGACCCGGCGCAGGGACACCTCACGGCCGAGCAGCGCGGTGACGGCGGCCAGCTCGTCGGCGAGCCGCGTCGCGGTCACGGACGTGGAGTCCGTCAGCGCGTCGAGACGCTCACGTGCGGCTGCCAGGGCCTCGCGGCTCGCTCCGTTCATCGAGCCGCCTCGGCCTTCTCCTCGAGTTCATCGAGGAAACGGTCGATCACGCGGCTCTGCCGGGCGTGGTCCTCCAGGGACTCGCCGACGAGCTTGCCGGCCAGGTCGGTGGCGAGCTTGCCCACGTCCTGGCGCAGTGCCTGCGAAGCGGCCTTGCGGTCGGCCTCGATCTGCGTGTGACCGGCGGCGACGATCTCCTCGCGCTGCCGCTGGCCTTCCGCGCGCATCTCGGCGATGAGCGTGGCGCCCTGCTCCTGCGCCTCCTGGCGCAGACGCGCGGCCTCGTGCCGGGCCTCGGCGAGCTGAGCCTTGTACTGCTCAAGAACGCTCTGTGCCTCGGTCTGGGCGGCCTCGGCCTTCTCGATACCGCCCTCGATGGCCTCGCGGCGCTCGTCCAGAACCTTGTTGATGTTCGGGAGGAGCTTCTTGGCGAGGAAGCCGAAGACGATGACGAAGGCGATCAGGCCGATGACGAGCTCTGGGATCGGCGGGACGAGAGGATTCTCCGTCTCGGCCGCCACAATGAGCAGCTGGCTCATGTCAGTGCCTTTCGTCTAGTGGGCTGTCGTGGATCCGAAGATCACTTGCCGTAGACAAACGGCATGACCAGACCGATGAGGGCGAGCGCCTCACAGAAGGCGAAGCCGAGGATCTGGTTGGCACGGATCAGGCCGGCAGCTTCGGGCTGACGGGCAAGAGCCTGGGTGCCGTTGCCGAAGATGATGCCGACGCCGACGCCGGGACCGATGGCGGCGAGGCCGTAACCGATGGAGCCGAGCGAACCGGAGACGGCGGCGAGGGTCTCAGTGGCAGCCATGCTGATTCTTCCTTCTCTGTACGGACCGGCGGGGGTTGGCCACCGGACGTTTAGGGGGTTCTGGAAAAAGGGGCAAGTCGGTGCGAGACGATCCGGGCGGTGCTCAGTGGTTCTCGGCGAGCGCGCCCTGGATGTACGTGCAGGTCAGCAGCACGAACACATACGCCTGCAGGGCCTGGATGAAGAGCTCGAAGGCCGTCATCACCAGGGTCATGATGAACGAGACGCCCGCGTACGCGATCCCGATGCCGTTCAGCAGGTACCAGCTGGCGATGGTGAACAGCAGCAGCAGGGTGTGGCCGGCGAACATGTTCGCGAACAGTCGCACCGCGTGCGTGAACGGGCGGACGAGCAGGTTCGAGAAGAACTCGATGACCATGGCCAGCGGGAGAACCGCTCCGAGCGACTTGTCGTAGCCGGTGACGTTCTTGAAGAAGCCCACGAAGCCATGGCGCTTGAAGGTCAGGGAGACCCACAGGACGTAGACGATGAGGGCCAGCACCAGCGGGTACGAGATGATCGCGGTGACCGGGAACTGGGCGAGCGGGACGATCGACCAGAGGTTCATCATCCAGACGAAGAAGAACAGCGAGACGACCAGCGGTACGTACTTCTCGCCTTCCTTCTTGCCGATCGTCTCGTAGACGACGCCGCGGCGGACGAAGTCGTAGCCGGCCTCGGCGACCATCTGCAGCTTCCCCGGGACGACCTTCGGCTTGCGGAAGGCGGCCCAGAAGAACCCGACGATGATGATCGAACCAAGCAGCGCCAGCAGCATCGTCTTGTTGAAGTAGACGTTGCTGTCACCATCCCCGAAAAGGGGCTTGAACAGGAACGAGTGCAGGCCGGGAGCCGGGAAGCCACAGCCGTCGAAGATGTGGCAGTCGGTCTCGAAGGCGAGCACCTGCGTCGGGTCAGCACTCACCGCGGGCTCCTTCAGCGTGGCGCATAGGTACGGCAACCTCGTTGTGTCGGCGCGGCGCACGGCCGCGGTTCGGCACTGGACTGGTGTTACGGATGTGGGGGCGGCAGTGGGGCATCAAGCCTCGCGATTGAGCAGGCGTCAGCTCAGATGCCCGCGCCCGCGATGCCGCAGTTGGCACCGGACGATAGCAGGATCTCTTACGCCCTCTTATACCGGCCCTACCTCTCACGACGAGTGCCCCGACTTCTCGGGCTCGACGTAGAGGATTTTGGCCTTCATGTGGGCACGGGTCTGCGCGGCGGTCCAGATGATGGTGTCGACGAGCAGCGTGAACGCGAAGGCCTTGGGATTGAAGAGCGTGGTGTGCTTGAACGCGGCGAGGAAAATGAACAGCAGCAGAATCTGCGCCGCGAAGAGCATGAGGCCCATCGCCTGGAACAGGTGCGGAAGCGATTTGGCAGTGCGCTGCAGAACGTAGAGCCCGATTCCCATGAAGAGGATCACGATCAGCGTCGCAACGGCTGCCCCGACAGCTCCTTTGCCGCCCGCGACCACGCCACTGACGACGGCGGCAATCGCGCCGACGGCAGCTGTGGGCACAGCGGCCTGAAGGAGAATCCGGGCGTCATTGGACGGCATGGCGGCAACTCCGCTTGCTAAGGGGGGCGTGTCGTCATGGACGAGCGTAGTCCCGGGATGAGAGAGAACCTCACGCCAATGGACCGTCGCACTACGGTCCTTCGGCTCTGTCCCGGGTTCTCGTGAACCGTATCACAAACTATTTGATGCGGTCTTTACCTAGAAGGTGTGCTTGCTGTCACACATGAGAGTGACAGTGCGCGTCTGTGCAAAATAGCGGCCAACTTGTCTGGTATAGGGAGGCTTTGTCCCCCCACGAGATGGCAACGCTTTAGTCAGATTCTTACCTTGGCGTCAGCGCGAGGACTCCGCTTTACGACCGTCGAGAAGGCGCGAACGGGCACCGACCGCAGTCGCTCCGTTGACTCCTGACACACCGGAAGCAACCGGCGGGCGCGGGTCACGGTCTTCCTCCGCCAACACCACGACAGGGTCAACTCCGGCCCTCCGGCGGCGATATCGCGGCGGCACCAGGTGCTCGGCCCAGCGCGGCGCCCGCGGCGTGAAGCGCGGCAGCAGGAGCAGCACGAGCCCGATCGCGCTCATGAACACGATGCCGAGGACGATCCACATCGAGGCCGAGTTGACCGAGTACGACAGAGCACCGAACGCGATCAGCGCCGACCAGAAGTACATGATCAGCACCGCCCGGCTGTGCGAGTGGCCGATCTCCAGGAGCCGGTGGTGCAGATGGCCGCGGTCCGCGGCGAAGGGCGACTGACCCCGCCAGGTGCGCCGCACGATGGCCAGCACCAGGTCGGCGGCCGGCACCGCGATGATCGTCAGCGGCAGCAGCAGCGGGATGTACACGGGCACCGTCTGGTGCACCGCCGCCTTCTCGGAGCCGACGAACAGCTGGAGCGCGTCCGGGTCGACCTGTCCCGTGATGGAGATCGCACCCGCGGCCAGCACCAGGCCGATCAGCATCGACCCGGAGTCGCCCATGAAGATCCGGGCGGGGTGCATGTTGTGCGGCAGGAAGCCGAGGCACATGCCCATCAGGATCGCCGAGAAGAGCGTGGCCGGGGCGGCGGCCTCGATGCCGTACGAGTACCAGATCCGGTAGGCGTACAGGAAGAACGCGGCGGCGGCGATGCAGACCATGCCGGAGGCCAGGCCGTCGAGGCCGTCGACGAAGTTCACCGCGTTGATGGTGATGACGACCAGGGCGACCGTGAGCAGCGTGCCCTGCCACTGGGTCAGCGCCACGTTGCCGACGCCCGGGATGGGCAGCCACAGGATCGTCAGACCCTGCATGACCATCACGCCGGCGGCGATCATCTGGCCACCCAGCTTGATCAGGGCGTCGATCTCGAACTTGTCGTCCAGGACCCCGATCAGCCAGATCAGGGCCGCTCCGGAGAGCAGGGCGCGCGGCTCGTTCGAGTTCTGGAAGACCTCGCTGAGGTTGGTCAGGTGGTCGGCGACCAGCAGGCCGGCGCACAGACCGAAGAACATGGCGATACCGCCGAGCCGCGGAGTCGGTTCCCGGTGCACGTCGCGAGCCCGGATCTCCGGCATCGCTCCGGCCACGATCGCGAACTTACGCACCGGCCCGGTCAGCAGATACGTCACCGCGGCCGTCACGCAGAGCGTCAGCAGGTATTCACGCACAGGCTTCCCCACAGGTCTCGCTGGCCATCACAGCCCCACACCCTAGCGAGGCGCGCATATGGTTGGGGACTTCCGGGTAGCGACGATGGTTGCACGTGTGGCTGTGCACCTCGGTACGGGTACCCCCGTTCAGCCCGGATAGGGCGGGAATCCACCCACAAGATCCCGCACCTCGTCACGGGCCCGCCGGGTGTCGACCCGGCCGCGCAGAACCCCCGCGAACAGGGCCGCGATGGTCGCCATCTCGCCCTCGCCCATGCCCTGCGTGGTGACCGCGGCGGTACCCAGCCGCAGCCCGCGCGCGTCGCCGTGCGGGAGCGGACAGCAGTCCAACACCAGCCCCGCAGCGGCGAGTTGACCCCGTGCGGTGCGTCCGTCGACGCCCAGGGGCAGCGGGTCGGCGGTGATGAGGTGGGTGTCCGTACCGCCGGTGGTGACGGCGAACCCCTCCCCCGCCAGCCCCGCCGCGAGCACCCGGGCGTTGGCGACCACCTGATGGGCGTACGCCGTGAAGGCCGGGGTCGCCGCCTCGCCGAACGCGACGGCCTTGGCGGCGACGGTGTGCATCTGCGCCCCGCCCTGGGTGAACGGGAACACCGCCCGGTCGACCCGCTCCGCCAGCCCGCTCCCGCACAGCAGCAGCCCGCCGCGCGGCCCGCGCAGCACCTTGTGCGTGGTCGCGCAGACGATGTCGGCGTACGGCACCGGGTTCGGCGCCGCGCCCCCGGCGACCAGGCCGATGGGATGCGCGGCGTCGGCGATGAGGCAGGCGCCCACCTCGTCGGCGACCTCGCGGAAGAAGGCGTAGTCGATGTGCCGGGGATAGGCGATGGACCCGCAGACGATCGCCTTGGGACGATGTGTGCGGGCCAGGGAGCGCAGCTGCGCGTAGTCGATGATCCCGGTCTCGGCGTCGACCCCGTAGCCCACGAAGTCGAACCAGCGCCCGGAGAAGTTCGCCGGCGACCCGTGCGTGAGATGCCCGCCGTACGGGAGTCCCAGCGCGAGGACGGTGTCGCCGGGCCGCAGCAGTGCCGCGTAGGCCGCCAGCACGGCCGAGGACCCGGAGTGCGCCTGCACGTTGGCGTGCTCGGCCCCGAACAGCGCCTTCGCCCGTTCCACGGCGACGCGCTCGGCGACGTCGACGATCTCGCAGCCGCCGTGGTGGCGGGCGCCGGGGTATCCCTCGGCGTACTTGTTGGCGAGCGGCGAGCCGAGCGCGGCCAGCACGGCGGGCGAGGTGAAGTTCTCGGCGGCGACCAGCTGAAGCGTCGTCGACTGCCGTGTCAGCTCCCCGAGCAGGATCTCCGCCAGCTCGGGGTCCTGCCGGCGCAGGACATCGGCCTCAGGGGCGGGGACGACCGACATGGTGGACTCCGGGGCGTCGACGATGACGTACGTCCAATGTAGGCCCGGGCCGGGCGCGGCGCGCGGCCGTAGCCGGGTAGCGCGCCGGGCCACCGGCGGGCCTCCGCCGGTCCGGCCGCCGCCGGGGTTCAGGTCTTCGCGGGGACACCCGTCAGCGCTGTCACCACCGGGTCGATGGCCTGGTGTATCTCGTCCCCGATGGAGCGGAAGAACGGCAGGGGCGCCCCGTACGGGTCGAAGACCTCGTCCGCTTCCGCGGTGGGAGCCAGGAGCCAGCCGCGGAGGGCCGCCGCCGCGCGGACCAGGGCGCGGGCGCGGGCCACCATGCCGTCCTCCAGGGGCGGCAAGGTCGTCGGGTCTATCGCCTTCACCAGGCGGGTGAACTCCTTGAGGGTGAAGGTGCGCAGGCCCGCCGAGTGGCCCATCGAGATGACCTGGGCCCGGTGGTCCCGGGTGGCCGTCAGCACCAGGTCGGCGCGGATCACATGGTCGTCGAGCAGCTCGCGGCCGGTGAACCCGGAGGGGTCCGCGCCGAAGTCGGTGAGGACCGTCGCCGCGTTGGTCTCCATGGGTGCGCCCTCATGGCCCCACGTCCCGGCGCTCTCCACGATCAGCCCGCCCCACAGCGGGTCGCCGAGCCGGTCCGCCAGGGCATGGCGGGTCAGCCGCTCGGTGATCGGCGAGCGGCACACGTTGCCGGTGCTGACGTGGAGGATGCGGAAGCTGTCCATGGGGAGCCCGAAGGTTCCCGTCACTTCCCCGTTGCCTATGCCACGCCCCGCGTCAGGGGCTGTCAATTCGCCACCTCGAGGTCGGGTACGACCTTGCGCAGCTCCTCCGCCGAGATCGCGCC
The DNA here is from genome assembly GCF_044747445.1 of Streptomyces sp. NPDC090083. Lineage (NCBI taxonomy): Bacteria > Bacillati > Actinomycetota > Actinomycetes > Kitasatosporales > Streptomycetaceae > Streptomyces > Streptomyces sp. NPDC090083. The sequence continues at coordinate 89,864 of NZ_JBIVED010000017.1, forward strand.
CGCGCGCAGCAGCAGCGGTACCTCGCGGGTGACGTCGACGATCGACGACGGCACGTTGCCGGGCGTCGGACCGCCGTCGAGGTACACGGAGACGGAGTCGCCGAGCATCTGCTGGGCCGCGTCGCAGTCCTCGGGCGAGGGGTGGCCCGTGAGGTTGGCGGAGGAGACGGCCATCGGGCCGACCTCGGTGAGCAGTTCGATGGCGACCGGGTGCAGCGGCATCCGGACGGCGACCGTGCCCCGGGTGTCCCCCAGGTCCCACTGCAGCGACGGCTGGTGCTTGGCGACCAGTGTGAGGGCGCCGGGCCAGAACGCGTCGACGAGTTCCCAGGCCAGCTCGGAGAAGTCCGTGACGAGGCCGTGCAGCGTGTTCGGGGAGCCGATGAGGACGGGGGTGGGCATGTTGCGGCCCCGGCCCTTGGCGTCCAGGAGATCGGCGACGGCCTCCGAGGAGAACGCGTCGGCCCCGATGCCGTAGACCGTGTCGGTCGGCAGGACCACGAGTTCGCCCCGGCGGACGGCGGACGCGGCCTCGCGCAGACCCGTCGTGCGGTCGGTCGCGTCATTGGTGTCGTATCGCCGTGCCATGTCTAACAGGCCTCCTCGTACGCGTACTGCTGCGGGTCGATGGTCCGGGCGGCGGTCACGGCGTCGCCCGGCGGGCGGTCGCGAAGCGCGGGCGGTTGTTGAGATCGGGATGGTCGGCCGCGTCGGCCCAGCCACGTTCCTCGGTGAAGATCCACGGCACCTGGCCGCCCTGGGTGTCGGCGTGCTCGATGACGACGACGCCGCCGGGGCGCAGCAGCCGGTGCGCGGTGCGCTCGATGCCGCGGATCAGGTCGAGGCCGTCCTCCCCGGAGAACAGGGCGAGTTCGGGGTCGTAGTCCCGGGCCTCGGGAGCGACGTACTCCCACTCCGTGAGCGGGATGTACGGCGGGTTGGAGATGACCAGGTCGACATGGCCGTCGAGGTCGGGGAAGGCGTCCAGGGCGTTGCCCTGCCGCAGGTCGACGCGGGAGCCCGCCATGTTCTTGCGGGTCCACTGGAGGGCGTCCTCGGACAGCTCCACGGCGTGCACCCGGGACCGCGGGACCTCCTGCGCGAGGGCGAGCGCGATGGCTCCGGACCCGGTGCAGAGGTCGACGATCAGCGGCTCGACGACGTCCATCGCGCGGACCGCGTCTATGGCCCAGCCGACCACCGACTCGGTCTCGGGGCGCGGCACGAACACCCCCGGCCCGACCTGGAGTTCCAGGTACCGGAAGAAGGCGCGGCCGGTGATGTGCTGGAGCGGCTCACGCTGCTCGCGCCTGGCGATGGTCTCCCAGTAGCGGGCGTCGAAGTCCACGTCCTTCACGGAGTGCAGCTCGCCCCGCTTCACACCGTGCACGAACGCGGCGAGCTCCTCCGCGTCGTTGCGCGGCGAGGGCACGCCGGCGTCGGCCAGCCGCTGGGTGGCCTGGGCCACCTCTGCTAGCAGCACCCCCCGGGGGTTTGGGGGTCGCTCCCCAAATGATTGCTGCACGCATGTCCTCCGTGTCGTACCGTGTCGTACTCGTCCGTGCCGAACCGTGCCGTGCCTTACGCCGCCGCGAGCTTGGCGGCCGAGTCCGCGTCCACGCAGGCCTGGATCATCGCGTCGAGGTCGCCGTCGAGGACCTGGTCCAGGTTGTACGCCTTGAACCCGACGCGGTGGTCCGAGATGCGGTTCTCCGGGAAGTTGTACGTGCGGATCTTCTCGGAGCGGTCGACCGTGCGGACCTGGCTGCGGCGGGCGTCGGCGGCGTTGCGCTCCGCCTCCTCCTGCGCCGCGGCGAGCAGCCTGGAGCGCAGGATACGCAGTGCCTGTTCCTTGTTCTGCAGCTGGCTCTTCTCGTTCTGGCAGGAAGCGACGACTCCGGTCGGAATGTGCGTGATGCGCACCGCGGAGTCGGTCGTGTTGACGGACTGCCCGCCGGGGCCCGAGGAGCGGTAGACGTCGATGCGGAGGTCGTTCGGGTTGATCTCGACGTCGACCTCCTCCGCCTCGGGGGTGACGAGGACACCGGCCGCGGAGGTGTGGATACGGCCCTGGGACTCGGTCGCCGGGACGCGCTGCACGCGGTGCACTCCGCCCTCGTACTTCAGGCGGGCCCAGACCCCCTGGCCGGGCTCGGTCGCGCCGTTGCCGCCCTTGGTCTTCACGGCGACCTGGACGTCCTTGTAGCCGCCCAGCTCGGACTCGGTGGCGTCGATGATCTCGGTCTTCCAGCCGACGCGCTCCGCGTACCGCAGGTACATGCGCAGCAGGTCGCCGGCGAAGAGCGCGGACTCGTCGCCGCCGGCGCCCGCCTTGATCTCCAGGATGACGTCCTTGTCGTCGCTGGGGTCGCGCGGGACCAGCAGGAGGCGCAGCTTCTCCGTGATCTCTTCGCGCTGCTTCTCCAGCTCCTTGACCTCGGCCGCGAACTCCGGGTCGTCGGCGCCGAGTTCACGCGCGGTGTCGATGTCGTCGCCGGTCTGCTTCCAGGAGCGGTACGTGGCGACGATCGGGGTGAGCTCGGCGTAGCGCTTGTTCAGCTTGCGCGCGTTGGCCTGGTCGGCGTGGACCGACGGGTCGGCGAGCTTCTTCTCAAGGTCGGCGTGCTCGCCGATGAGGTCCTCGACAGCCTCGAACATCTTGGGCTCCTGGAATGCGGTGGAGAAAGGGAAGGCGGGCGACCAAAAACGCCGGTCACGGCGCGCCTGTGAAGGGCGCGGCCGTGGACCGGCGAAGTTGAGGCTCGCTACTTCTTGGAGCCGGCTGCAGCCTTGCCGAAGCGGGCCTCGAAGCGGGCCACGCGGCCACCGGTGTCGAGGATCTTCTGCTTGCCCGTGTAGAACGGGTGGCACTCGGAGCAGACCTCGGCGCGGATGTTGCCGCTCGTGATCGTGCTGCGGGTGGTGAACGACGCGCCGCAGGTGCAGCTGACCTGGGTCTCGACGTACTCGGGGTGGATCTCGCGCTTCAAGGTATCTCCTAGTTTCGGGAGGGCACCGGGTCGCTCCGCGGGTTGCGGGACGTGAACCGGGGCCGACTGTCCAGTCTGCCAGGACTGGAGCCATCTCCCAAAACGGGGGCCTTGGGTGATCTATTCCCCGCGGACCGTGGGGCGCACCCGCGGGCCGTACTACGACGTCACGACACCCTTGGCGTCGCCGGTCGCCGTGCCCTTCGTCGCCGCCGCCGGGATCGCCTGGTCGTTCTTCAGGGCCGTCCACACCAGCTGGGCCTTGGACTTCTCGATGATCACCCGGTTCGGGTCGGCCGGGTCGTACGCGACCGGCATCGTGACCATGTTCATGTTCGTGGAGCTGATGCCCTTGAGGCCGTCGGCGAAGGACGTGAGGGAGTTGACCGAGCCGAGGTCGGAGTCGGTGGTGACGGCCTGGGTGGCGGTGTCGGCGAGCTGGTACAGCTTGGTGGGGCTGGTCAGGACGCCGATGTGCTTGACCTGGTTGACGAGCGCCTTGATGAACGCCTGCTGGAGCTGGATGCGGCCGAGGTCGGAGCCGTCGCCGACGCCGTGCCGGGTGCGGACCAGGCCGAGGGCCTGCGAGCCGTTGAGGGTGTGCCGGCCGGCCTTGAGGTTCAGGTGGCTCTGCGGGTCCTTGATGTCCTTCGTGGTGGTGATCTGGACGCCGCCGAGTTCGTTGATGAGCTTCTCGAAGCCCGCGAAGTCGACTTCGAGGTAGTGGTCCATGCGCAGTCCGGAGATGGACTCGACGGTCTTCACGGTGCAGGCCGCGCCGCCGGTGGAGTACGCCTCGTTGAACATCACGGCGTGCGCCGCGTCGTGCGTGACGCCCTTGGTGTCGGTGCACTCGGGGCGGTCCACGAGGGTGTCGCGCGGGATGGAGACCACGCTGGCCTTCTTGTGGCCCTTGTAGACGTGGATGATCATCGCGGTGTCGGAGCGGGCGCTGCCGTCGTCGGTGCCGCCGCCCAGCTTCTTGTTGGTGCCGGAGCGGCTGTCGGAGCCGAGGACCAGGATGTTCTCGGAGCCGTTGTCGACCTTGACCGGCCGGTCGGTGCCGAGGGCCTGGTTGATGTCGACGCTCTTGATGTTGCCGTTGAGCTTGAAGTACACGTACCCGGCGCCGGTACCGCCCAGCACCACGACGCCCGCGGCGACCCAGGCCGTGATGAGCAGGGCCCTGTGCCGCGGACTGCGGTCCTTCTTACGGCCTTTCGCGCGGTGGCGCGGGCCGTCGTTGCCGTCCTTGCCCGGTATGGCGGGCTCCGGCGTGCTCTCGGCGGACATGGGCTCCTCGCATCTCGTTCCGGTCGGGTACCCCCTGCTTTCAGGGTTCAGGCCTGGCCGAAGCGACTGATAGCGCTCAATCCTCGCTCTATGGTCGCTCCACCAGGTCAGACAGGGAAACTCGGGAAAGGGTTGCACGACGCAGAGTGCCCATCGCGTACGGCGATGGGCACTCTGTGTAGTCGTTTCGGCGGGTCAGTCGCCCGCCCACCTGCGATTTCAGCCGAAGATGTCGTACTGCTGGAAACCGGTGCCGAGCGACTTCGGTGTGCCGAAGATCTCGCTGGTGGCCTTGCCGGTGCCCGGGTAGAGGTACAGCGTGTTGCTCGCGTTGCGGATCAGGAGGTCCGCCTTGCCGTCGCCGGTGAAGTCGCCGACCGCGTCGAAGGCGTTGTAGCTGCCCCAGGTGCGCACCTTGACGCGGGCCGCGAAGGCACCCGAGCCGGACTTGCCGGCGCCCTTGTACAGGTAGACGGCGCCGGTGCTCTTGTTGCGGGCGAGCAGGTCGGCCTTGCCGTCGCCGGTGAAGTCGCCGTGGCCGACGAGCATGTTGTACTGGCTCCAGCCGCCGCCGACGCGCGAGGGCGAGCTGAAGGTGCCGTTGCCCTTGCCCGGGTAGATCCACAGCACGCCGGAGCTGTCGACCGAGATCAGGTCGGGCAGGTAGTCGCCGGTGACATCGCCGGGGGCGATGATCCGGGTGCGGGTCTTCCAGTTGGCGAAGATCTTCGTGCTGACCCAACTGCCGTCGTCCCGGGCGCTGTTGAGCTGGAAGTGGTCCCAGTAGACCGCACCGTTGCCGATCCGGTAGATCCAGTCCTGGTAGCCGTCGCGGTTCAGGTCGGCGGAGCGGACCAGGTTGACCGCGCTCCAGTCGCCGAGGGACTGGCGCGCGGCCAGCGAGGTGCCCTTGGAGTCCAGCTCGTAGCCCACCTTGCTGGAGGACTTGCGGGCGTAGACGTCGGCCTTGTTGTCCGTGTAGCTGAGGTTGCCGTCGTCGATCTGCGCGTAGGCCGCGCCGACGTACGTGCTGACCTTCGTGAAGACGCTGTAGGCACCCTGTGCCACACAGTCCTCGACGCCCCAGGACACCACGCCCACGATCCGGCCGCCGACGACCAGCGGGCCGCCCGAGTCACCGTTGCAGGTGGTCGTCGTACCGGTGTCGCTGCCGGTGGCGGGGGTGCCCGCGCAGACCATGTGGCCCTTGACGTAGTCGACGCTGCCGTAGGCGGCGGTGCAGGTGGCGTCCGAGTTGATCGGCAGCGTGGCCGTCTTCAGCGTCTCGGAGATGTCCTGCGTGGTGGAGCTGGTGCGGCCCCAGCCGTAGACCTTGGCGGTCTTGGCGGGGGTGCCCGTGTACGACGCCGTGTCGGTGTTCGTCGTCATGCGGATCGGGGTCGCCTTGACGGGGGCCGCCAGGGTGAGGACCGCGATGTCGTTGTTCGGGGCGCCGTCCGTCGAGACGGTGTACGACGGGTTGTTCCACTGGCGCAGGACCGCGGTGGCCTGGCCGCCGTGCAGGTCGCCGTCGGTGGGCAGCTGGGTGGCGCTGGTGATGACGGCGCCGTACTTGGCCCAGTTGTAGCCCTTGACGCAGTGCGCGGCCGTCAGGATCTTCGACGGCGAGACGACCGAGCCACCGCAGAAGAAGCCGATGTCGTCGGACGTGGCGGTGGTGCCCTTGTCGTCGTAGTACCAGAGCTGCGCCATGAACGGCGCGGTGTTGATGGTGGTCGTCGTCCCCCCGATGATCTTCGGGTCGACGGTCCTGCCGGTGGTGCTCGCGCTCAGGGACGACTTCTTGGTCGTCCGTCCCGCGGTGTCGTCACCGGCCTGCGCGCCCGCGATGCGCGCCTTCAGCGTCGCGAGCGACGGCTGGGACACGACGGGCTTGACGGTCGGCGTCGGCGGCGCGGTGGCCGCGTCGGCGGACGTCGTCAGCAGTGCGGCGGTCACGGCGGCGGCGATACCGGCCGCGGCGACAGGCAGTCCGAAACGGATCCGGCGTCTGTGCCGACCGGCCCCAGGCATGGGCGTACCCACTCAAGTCCCCCCTCGGGATCAGAAGTTCGGACGATTGCCGAAAGCAAGTCCGAAGGGCGAGATCGTACAGCGAGCCACTGACAACGCGAAGGGCCGCCCCCTCGTGGAACAAGGGGGCGGCCCTTCAGCACCCCTTCAGGGGCGCGGGACTGCGACAGCCGTCGGCGTGAGGCTCAGCCGGCGGAACGACTAGTCACCGTTGCCGGGAGTAGGCGTCGTCTTCTGGATCTGGAGCAGGAACTCGGCGTTCGACTTCGTCTGCTTCATCTTGTCGAGCAGCAGCTCGATCGCCTGCTGCTGGTCGAGCGCGTGCAGCACCCGGCGCAGCTTCCACGTGATGGCCAACTCGTCGCTGCCGAGCAGGATTTCTTCCTTACGGGTACCGGACGCGTCGACGTCCACCGCGGGGAAGATGCGCTTGTCGGCGAGCTTCCGGTCGAGCTTGAGCTCGGCGTTGCCGGTGCCCTTGAACTCCTCGAAGATGACCTCGTCCATGCGCGAGCCGGTGTCGACGAGCGCGGTGGCGAGGATGGTCAGCGAGCCGCCGTCCTCGATGTTGCGCGCGGCACCGAAGAAGCGCTTGGGCGGGTACAGCGCCGTGGAGTCGACACCACCGGAGAGGATGCGGCCGGAGGCGGGGGCGGCGAGGTTGTAGGCACGGCCCAGACGCGTGATGGAGTCGAGCAGCACGACGACGTCGTGACCCAGCTCCACCAGCCGCTTAGCACGCTCGATGGCGAGCTCGGCGACCGTGGTGTGGTCCTCGGCGGGGCGGTCGAAGGTCGAGGAGATGACCTCGCCCTTCACCGACCGCTGCATGTCGGTGACCTCTTCCGGACGCTCGTCGACCAGGACGACCATCAGGTGGCACTCGGGATTGTTGTGCGTGATCGCGTTGGCGATGGCCTGCATGATCATGGTCTTGCCGGTCTTCGGCGGGGCCACGATCAGACCGCGCTGGCCCTTTCCGATGGGCGCGACGAGGTCGATGATGCGGGTCGTCAGCACCCCGGGGTCGGTCTCCAGACGGAGCCGGTCCTGCGGGTACAGCGGCGTCAGCTTGTTGAACTCCGGTCGGCCGCGGCCGTGTTCGGGCGCCATGCCGTTGACGGAGTCGAGGCGCACGAGCGCGTTGAACTTCTCGCGGCGCTCGCCCTCCTTCGGCTGCCGGACCGCGCCGGTGACGTGGTCGCCCTTGCGCAGGCCGTTCTTGCGGACCTGGGCGAGGGAGACGTACACGTCGTTCGGGCCCGGCAGGTAGCCGGAGGTCCGGATGAACGCGTAGTTGTCGAGGATGTCGAGGATGCCCGCGACGGGGATCAGCACATCGTCGTCGGCGACCTGCGGCTCACCCGCGGCGCCGCCGAACTCGTCGCGTCCACGACGGCCCCGGCGGTCGCGGTACCGGCCGCGCCGGCCGCGACGACCACCCTCGAAGTCGTCGTCGTCCTGGGGGCCGTTGTCGCGCTGCTGCCGGTCCTGGCGGCCACCGCTCTGCTGCTGGCCCTGCTGCTGACGGTCCTGCCGGTCCTGGCGTCCGCCGCCCTGCTGCTGGCCGCCGCCCTGCTGCTCGTCGCCCTTGCGGCGGTCGCCGCGGTCACGGTCCTGACGGCCACCGCGGTCGCGGTCGCGACGGTCCCGGCGGCCCTGACGGCCGTCGTCACCCGCGTCGCCCCTGGCCTCGCCCTGCGCGGCGGCGGGCGTCTCGGCCTTCGGCTCGCTCTTCGCCTCGGCGGCGACCGTCTCCGGGCTGCCGGCCTCGGCGGTCGCACGGCGACGACGGCGCTCCACCGGGGCGTCGTCTCCCCCGCGCTCGGTCTCGCTCGCGCGGGAGGGGCCCCCAGCGGGCTGGCCGGGGATGTCGATCTGCTGCTGGGCCACGGCCTTCTCGGTGGCGACCTTCTCGGCCTTCTGCTCGGCCGGGGCGACCGCCTCGTCGCCCGTACGGGTCTTGGAGGTGGCGCGGCGCTTCGGCTTGGTCTCGGTGGCGGTCTCGGCCTTGGCCGGAGCACCCCCGCCCGCCTGCGCGTCCTTGATGACCTCGATCAGCTGGCTCTTGCGCATCCGCGCGGTGCCCCTGATGCCGAGGCCGGTTGCGACCTGCTGCAGCTCGGCCAGCACCATGCCGTCGAGGCCGGTACCGCGGCGCCGCCGGGAGCCGGCACCGGTGGCAGGCGCGGAGGCGTCCGTGGCGGGCGCGGCAGCGGTCTCCTCGACACGTGCGCCCATCAGATCGGTGGTGTCGCTCACGAAGGGTCCTTCCCTGGAGCGGACGTCGGCCTGTCTGGCTCGGCGACCGGTTGTGCTGTCCGGCTTCGGTTCTTGCTGTGTGAACCGTGCCGGGGCGGTGGTCCGCCAAAGCGGCGGAAGAAATATGTGGTGACGGCGCTTCCGAAAACCGTGGCACCGAGTGTCTGTGTCACGTGGCTTGGTCGCACCGATTCCGGAACGTGCCCGGCCTCCGGAGCGTGCCCGGCGAACCGCTCAGTGCCCGTACGGAACACGGTGCGGCGTGGGAGGCTCCCGGAAGAATGTCTGTCCCGGACGGGGACAACAAGCACCTCGCCATGGTGGGGTCGGGTGCAGACTTGAGATTAACACTACCGGATCCAACAAACATTCCCCCTCTCGAAATCCGGCGACGGTATGTAGTCAATGCGCGCTGGGGGCCGCGAGCGGAAGTACGCAGGCGCCCTGTGCGTCGAGATCCAACCGGTTGGCGGCCCAGCCCTCGCCGGCCAGGTGGGACACCTTGTCGGCGTTGTCGGCGTCGACGAGTGCCAGCACCGTGGGCCCCGCGCCGGAGATGACGGCCGGAACTCCGTCCGCCCTCAAGCGGTCCACGAGCGCGGCGCTCTCGGGCATCGCCGGGGCGCGGTACTCCTGGTGCAGGCGGTCCTCGGTGGCGGGCAGCAGCAGCTCGGGACGCCGGGTGAGGGCCTCGACGAGCAGTGCGGCACGGCCCGCGTTCGCGGCGGCGTCGACATGCGGGACGCTGCGCGGGAGCAGGCCGCGCGCGGTCTCGGTGAGCACCGGTTTTCCGGGCACGAAAACCACCGGAACGATGGAATCCGCGGGGTCCATCCTGATCGCCCGCGCGGCTCCGCCGTCCATCCAGGAGAGCGTGAATCCGCCCAGCAGACAGGCCGCGACATTGTCGGGGTGGCCCTCGATCTCGGTGGCGAGCTCCAGCAGGGCCGTGTCGTCGAGCCGGGAGTCCCCGCCTATGGTCACGGCACGCGCGGCGACGATGCCCGCGCAGATGGCGGCGGAGGAGGAGCCCAGGCCGCGGCCGTGCGGAATGCGGTTGGCGCAGACGATCTCTAGGCCGCGCGGCTGTCCGCCGAGCAGGTCGAAGGCGGTGCGGAGGGCTCGTACGAGGAGGTGGTTCTCGTCGCGCGGGAGGGTCTCGCTGCCCTCGCCCGCGATGTCGATGAGCAGCCCGGAGTCGGCGACACGGACGACGACGTCGTCGTAGAGCCCCAGCGAGAGGCCGAAGGCGTCGAAGCCCGGGCCGAGGTTGGCGCTGGTGGCGGGGACGCGCACCCGGACGGCGGCGGCGCGGAAGGCTGGACCGGCCATCGCTCGATGACTCTCCTTGAGCTGCGTGGTTGTCGAAGACATTCGATGAAGTTCGATGACATCCGATAGGTACGTGGAGACCCTCGGGCCGTGGAGACGGCGCGGTGCCGAGCCATGCGCGCAGGCATATGCGGCGGGCGGGTTCGGTACAGCCTATCGAAGGAAGGTTCCGTGGCGACATAGGGCGCACAGGAGGCGCACGATGCGTGTCGTAAGCCCCCTGTGCACCCCCGGAAGGGATCTCCCTGCCGTGCGGGGTCCGCGCAGGGTCCTGCGGGGTTACGCCAGGCCGAGGCGCACGGCGGCGGTGGCCGCGTCGACCGGGACGGTGACGGGCTGCGGGGCGCCGGCGACGGCCCAGTCGGGGTCCTTGAGGCCGTTTCCGGTGACCGTGCAGACGATCCGCTGGCCCGGGTCGACCTTGCCCTGCTCGGCCGCCTTCAGCAGACCGGCGACGGAGGCGGCGGAGGCGGGCTCGACGAACACGCCCTCCTGAGCGGCCAACAGCCGGTAGGCGCGCAGGATCTCACGGTCCGTCACCTCGTCGATGAACCCGCCGGACTCGTCCCGCGCGTCCAGCGCGAACTGCCAGGAGGCCGGATTGCCGATACGGATCGCGGTGGCGATCGTCGACGGGTCCTTGACGACCTCGCCGCGCACGATGGGCGCGGAGCCGGAGGCCTGGAAGCCCCACATGCGCGGGGTCCTCGCGGCGACGCCGTCACCGGCGTACTCCTTGTAGCCCTTCCAGTACGCGGTGATGTTGCCCGCGTTGCCCACCGGCAGGACGTGGATGTCGGGCGCGTCGCCGAGCATGTCGACGATCTCGAAGGCGGCCGTCTTCTGGCCCTCGATGCGCACCGGGTTGACCGAATTCACCAGCGCCACAGGGTAGTTGTCGCTCAGCTGGCGGGCGAGGGTGAGGCAGTCGTCGAAGTTCCCGTCGACCTGGAGGATCTTCGCGCCGTGCACGAGGGCCTGGCCCATCTTGCCGAGCGCGATCTTGCCCTGCGGCACGAGGACGGCACAGACCATCCCGGCGCGCACGGCGTAGGCGGCGGCGGAGGCCGACGTGTTGCCGGTGGAGGCGCAGATGACGGCCTGCGCGCCCTCCTCCTTGGCCCGGGTGATGGCCATGGTCATACCGCGGTCCTTGAAGGACCCGGTGGGGTTGGCGCCCTCCACCTTGAGGTGGACCTCGCAGCCGGTGCGCTCGGAGAGCACCTGCGCGGGCACGAGGGGCGTGCCGCCCTCGCGGAGGGAGACGACCGGCGTGCTGTCGGACACCGGGAGCCGGTCCCGGTACTCCTCGATGATTCCGCGCCACTGGTGGGTCATTGCTGGTTACTCTCCTTCAACCCGCATGATGCTGGCGACACCCCGCACGGTGTCGAGCTTGCGCAACGCCTCGACGGTCCCGGTGAGGGCGGCGTCGGACGCGCGGTGCGTGACGACGACGAGAGAGGCCTCGCCGTCCTTCCCCTGCTGCCGAACCGTATCGATCGAGACACCGTGCTCGGCGAACACGGTGGCGACCTGTGCGAGAACACCCGGTTTGTCGGCGACGTCGAGGCTGATGTGGTACCGCGTGACGACCGCGCCCATGCCCGACACGGGAAGCGCGGCGTACGCCGACTCGCCGGGCCCGGTGGTCGAGTTGAGCCGGTTGCGGCACACGGCGACGAGGTCGCCAAGCACGGCGGAGGCGGTGGGGGCGCCGCCCGCTCCGGGGCCGTAGAACATGAGCTGTCCGGAGGCGTCGGACTCGACGAACACGGCGTTGTACGCGCCGCGCACGGAGGCCAGCGGATGGCTCAGCGGAATCATGGCGGGGTGCACGCGCGCGGTGACGGACCCGCCGTCCTCGGCCCGCTCGCAGATGGCCAGCAGCTTGATGGTGCAGCCCATGTTCCTCGCGGAGGCGAAGTCGGCGGCGGTGACCTCGGTCATGCCCTCGCGGTAGACGTCGTCGAGGCGCACCCGCGTGTGGAAGGCGATTCCGGCGAGGATGGCGGCCTTGGCGGCGGCGTCGAAGCCCTCGACGTCGGCGGTCGGGTCGGCCTCGGCGTACCCGAGGGCGGTGGCCTCGTCGAGGGCTTCCTGATACCCGGCGCCCGTGCTGTCCATCTTGTCGAGGATGAAGTTGGTCGTCCCGTTGACGATCCCGAGCACCCGGTTGACCTTGTCACCGGCGAGGGACTCGCGCAGCGGCCGGATCAGCGGGATCGCACCGGCGACGGCGGCCTCGTAGTAGAGGTCCTTGCCGTGCTGCTCGGCGGCGGCGTGCAGCGCGGCCCCGTCCTGGGCGAGCAGCGCCTTGTTGGCGGAGACGACGGAGGCGCCGTGCTCGAAGGCGGAGGTGATGAGGGAGCGGGCGGGCTCGATGCCGCCGATGACCTCCACCACGACGTCGATGTCCCCGCGCTCGACGAGGGCGGTCGCGTCGGTGGTGACGAGGGCGGGGTCGATGCCTTCGCGGACCTTGGAGGGCCGCCGTACCGCCACGCCGGCGAGCTCGACGGGAGCCCCGATCCGGGCGGCGAGGTCGTCGGCGTGCGTCGTCATGATGCGCGCCACCTCTGAGCCGACCACTCCACAGCCCAGCAGCGCCACCTTCAGCGGACGCGTACGCATCATCCGACCTCGTTTCCTCATACCGTCATCGGTTGGACCAGTCTCACTCACCGGACGGGAGTTTCTGTCCATGGTCCGGATCGTGAGACATCGATTTCATTTCCAGAGAAGTGGAAGACCGAAGATCTTCCACACCCCTTGTCTTTCCTCCGGCCAGCTCAGCCGACGTCGAGACGGAGCAGGTCCTCCTCCGTCTCCCGGCGGACGACGACCCGCGACTCCCCATCCTTCACGGCGACCACCGGCGGCCGGAGCACATGGTTGTAATTGCTCGCCATGGAACGGCAGTACGCACCCGTCGCCGGTACGGCGATGAGGTCACCCGGCGCCAGGTCCCCCGGCAGGAACGCGTCCTTGACCACGATGTCCCCGCTCTCGCAGTGCTTGCCGACGACCCGCGCGAGCATGGGCTCGGCGTCGGAGCGGCGGGACACCAGCGCGACGCTGTACTCGGCGTCGTAGAGCGCGGTCCTGATGTTGTCGGACATCCCTCCGTCGACCGACACATAGGTGCGGAGCCCGTCGAGGGGCTTGATGGTGCCGACCTCGTAGAGCGTGAACGCCGTCGGCCCGACGATGGCGCGCCCCGGCTCCACGGAGATCCGCGGGGTCCGCAGCTTCGCGGAGTCGCACTCGCGGGTGACGATCTCGGTGAGCGCCTTGGCGATCTCGTGCGGCTCGCGGGGATCGTCGTCGCTGGTGTAGGCGATGCCGAGGCCGCCGCCGAGGTCGATCTCCGGCAGCTCGACGCCGTGCTCGTCGCGGACGGCCTTCAGCAGCCCGACCACCCGGTGGGCCGCGACCTCGAACCCGGACATGTCGAAGATCTGCGACCCGATGTGCGAGTGAATGCCGATCAGCTCCAGCCCGTCGAGCTGCAGCGCACGCCGGACGGCTTCGGCGGCCTGTCCCCCGGCCAGCGGAATCCCGAACTTCTGGTCCTCATGGGCCGTGGCGATGAATTCGTGCGTGTGCGCCTCCACGCCCACGGTGATCCGGATCTGCACCGGCTGCCGCTTCCCGAGGGACTGCGCGATATGGGCGACGCGCACGATCTCCTGGAAGGAGTCGAGCACGATCCGCCCTACGCCGGCCTCGACGGCCCGCGTGATCTCGCTCACGGACTTGTTGTTGCCGTGAAAGGCGATGCGGTCTGCGGGCATGCCCGCAGACAGCGCGGTGGCGAGTTCACCACCGGAACACACGTCGAGATTCAGCCCCTCCTCGTGCAGCCACCGCACGACGGCCCGCGAGAGGAAGGCCTTGCCGGCGTAGAAGACGTCGGCGTCCTGCCCGAAGGCGGTGCGCCAGGCACGGGCCCGCTCCCGGAAGTCCGTCTCGTCGAGCACGTAGGCCGGAGTGCCGTGCCGCTCCGCGAGCGTCTTCACGTCGACACCGCCGACGGTGACGACACCGTCGGCGTCCCGCCCGACGGTCTGCGCCCACACCTTGGGGTCGAGTTCGTTGAGGTCGGCGGCCGGGCCGGAGTAGTGCCCCTCGGGCAGGACATCGGCGTGACGGGGACCGGCGGGGTGTGCGGAACGGCTCATGGCGTGTCTCTTCTGTCTCTTCCTGGCGCGCAGATCGTGGATGACTTCGTGGCGCTCAGAGGTGTTCGGGTGCGTCGATGCCGAGCAGGGAGAGGCCACCGGCAAGCACCGCCCCGGCGGCTTCGGCGAGCGCGAGCCGGGCACGGTGGGCGGCCAAGGGTTTCTCGTCCCCGAGCGGAAGCACGGCCGAAAGAACCGGAAGCACCGCGTCGGCCACGACGACCAGATGCCGGGCGAGCAGATCGGGCGCACGGTGGGCCGCCGCGCGGGCGAGGAGGCGGGGGTGGTCGGCGAGGTGGGCGAGGAGGGGTGGGGTGTGCGCGGGGGGTGGGGCGGTTGGGGCGCCGTCCCTTTGTGTGCCTTCTCGTACGTCTTCTTGTACGTCGCCGGGTCGGGCGGCGAAGCCGAGGTCGGCGGCGTTACGGCTGACGGCCCGGGTGCGGGCGTAGGCGTAACGGACCCGGAAGAGGGGGTTGCCCTCACCCTGTACGAGGAGGTCGGCAGTCGGCCGGGGCCGGTCGTGGGCGGCGGCGTGCAGCAGGGCCCAGCGGGCGGCGTCGGGGCCGAGGGAGAGGAGTCCGGCGAGGTCGGGAGCAGGCACGGGTCGCACGTTGACGTCGAGAGGAACCGGTGCCGCCGGGGTGCCGTACGCGTCGACCTCGACGCGGAGGGCCGCGGTCCACTCGGGATCGGGCCGGGTCTCGCAGCTGGTGCGGACGGAGATGCCCTGGGAGCGGAGGAGACGGGCGGTGACGTCCATGAGGACGAGGGCGCGAGGGTCGTGGGGGGCGTGCAGGTGGCGGGGTTGGCCGACGGGGTGGGGGGTGCGGGCGGCTTGATCGGCGAACCCGTAACGGGGTCCGCGCCGCAGGATCTCCTCGACGAGGGCGGTGGACGCCGTACTCCCGAGACTGATGTTGAGGAACCCGGGCCCGGTGATCTCGACACCGCTGACGCCATGGGCGCCGGCGAGATGCGGCCGCAGCACCTCGGCGACACGGCGGGGGGTCTCCCCGGCGGGCCGGGCGAGCTGGAGGGCGACGTTGGTGGCGTAGTCCCCCCACCCACCGGCCCCCGGCGTGGTCACCGAGACCTTCTCCGGCACGGCCACGCGCAGCTCCCCGTCCTCAACAGCACGACGCACCGCGCACAGCACGGTACGGGAGAGCTCGACGGGGGTCACGGGACAAGCGTATGGGAGGAGGGGGGTGGGTAGGCCAGCCGGTTTGTCCGAAGGTCCGGGATGTGGACGCGGGAGATGTGACGGAGGTAAAGGGAAGAGGTAAAGGGAGGAGAGGCAGCCGACTCAGCCGCCGCTGCACCCACCCCGCCCGCTACGCCCGGCCCGCTCCCCTTCACTGACGCCCGCGCCGGCGCCGAGGGCACCGCCGATGGAGAGCCCGTCGAGGTGGCCGCCGGAGTGACCGCCGGCCGGATCACGCGGGCCCTGCGACTCCTGCGGCTCCCGCCGCCCCCGCTCGATCAACTGCCGTACAAGACTGATGAGTTCGGCAGGTTCGAAGGGCTTGGCGAGAAACGCGTCGACGCCGACGTCGAGCCCGCTGTCCACCTCGTACTGGGTACAGGCGCTGACGATGGCGAGGGGCAGATCGCGCGTACGGGGGTCGCTGCGCAGCCGAGCGGCGGTCCGCAACCCGTCCAGCCGAGGCATGACGACATCCAGGGTGACGACATCGGGCCGCACTTGATGGATGACGTCCAGACACTCGGCACCATCGGCCGCGGTCACGACCTCGAGGCCCTCCAGCTCGAGATTGACCCTGATCAACTGCCGGATGACCTTGTTGTCGTCCACAACAAGCACCCGACCCGACGCGCCTGGCACAACTCGAGAGTAGGTCGGGACCGGCCACCGCGTCCGGGTTTTCCCCACTTCCACCCCCTGCGAGCGCCCCACCACGCCTCCCTGACCACCTTCCTCACCACCGAGAAACCTGTTCATGGACACCCACAAGTAGCTGGTAGGGTTCTACCCGTCGCCGCGATCACCGCGACGGACACGCCCCCGTAGCTCAGGGGATAGAGCAACGGCCTCCGGAGCCGTGTGCGCAGGTTCGAATCCTGCCGGGGGCACACTGTGCAAGTGTGCCTAAGACCCCGCCATCAGCGAGTTAGCTGAAGACGGGGTCTTCGCGTATGTGCAGCCAGGCGCCGCCGAAAGCAGCCGTTTGCCAGTGATCACGTAATAACGACGTAATGATCTTGACGGCCTTTCCAGCAGGCCATCGGCCGTTTGCCGCCTTCTTGTCCAGTCTCTACGCAGGCGGCCGAGTCTCTCCGTCTGACAGCAGTCAAGTGAAGATCCCGGGCATGTGGCCACGCGGCCCGTCACCAGCCTTCACGCTGGCTACATGTGAGGTTCCGCAGTACGAGATCCCGGATGCAGACGAGCAGCCAACGCAACCCACCGCTGTCCGCATGCCTCTAGGGCTCGGCCGCTCAGGATTCCGCCAAGGCCCTGCTGTCCCACACGGCCAGCACGTTGGATCAAGGAGGAGAGATGCTGGCGAAACCTACTGCCTGGCCTTCGTGACGTCCGGGCACCACTGTCGGCGGGGTGCATCTGGCTCTTGACGCTCTGGCTGATCGTGGAAGATCGAGTGCCGACCCGGGAGCAAGCACATGGGGTGTGGGCGTCGTTGTACCGCCTCGGCGGCTTGATGGGCCCCGCCACATTGCTGGCGTCCGCAGCCTTCGCCGCATACCTCATCGGCGCCATGTTGATGGTCCGAGTCGCCACGGTGAACGTGCAGGAAGCACGGAAGACGGCGCGACTGAGGAACATTCAGATGGCTCTCACGCCTCGCGTGTCGAAGCTCGCGTTCG
The DNA here is from genome assembly GCF_044747445.1 of Streptomyces sp. NPDC090083. Classification (NCBI taxonomy): domain Bacteria; kingdom Bacillati; phylum Actinomycetota; class Actinomycetes; order Kitasatosporales; family Streptomycetaceae; genus Streptomyces; species Streptomyces sp. NPDC090083. The sequence continues at coordinate 106,806 of NZ_JBIVED010000017.1, forward strand.
ATGACCTGGTCAACTTCCTGCAAGCGCAAGGGCGAGTACCTGTACCGAATCCGAATGAGATCAGAGATCCTCGGCGTGAGCAGGGCGAGCGTGGTTTGGTCAACCTTGTCGCACGTGATGTGCTCGGCGAGACCAGGCAGCTTCGTATCAAACTCCTTATCGCCAACTACGACTTGTTCAACGAGTACGACCGAGCCGTGGGCGAGGCAGAGTTCCGGAAGAACGTCGCGTACGCCCTCATAGGTCTGGCAGCCACACTCGGCTGGCTCTACTCCCCTTGGTGGGCACTCCTGTTGGTCGTGTCTTTCCGGCTCTACATCGCCGGAGTAGGCAGCGAGCGGATAGCCAACGACGTCATCATCCAGGCCGTAGTGGCGGGACTTCTGGAGCCTGCCACCTTGACCGGAGCTGCCGGTTTGCCGGCAGTTCCTGAGGAGCGGGGCCCGTAGCAGCGCCTCCGACACGACGAAGCCCCGGATCTCTCCGGGGCTCGTGTGAGGGGCGTGTGGACTGTGTCAGTCAGTCGGTGTCGTCCCCCTCTCCCAGGCCCTTCAAGATCCGATCGTTCATTTCCTGCTCCTGGCCGTCGATGCACTTGGCGTAGATCTTCAGCAGGACGTCGACCGAGTGACCGGCACGAGCCGCCACTTCCGGAGCGGGTACGCCGGAGTTGAGCCACTGAGAGACGCCCGCGTGGCGGAGGTCGTACGGACGGAAGGCGAGCACCGAAGACACCTGGTGCGGGACGAGCGCCAGCTCCCGAGCCTGCTTCCACACCCGGGAGTACGACGAGGCCGCGATTACGTTGCCCCGCTCGCTGGAGAACAGCCGACCGTCCTTCGCCGTACCGAACTCCTTCAAGTGCTCTCGGAGCAGCTTCACCAACGGAGGCGGTATCGGCACGATGCGCACCTCACCGTGGGCCCGTTGCTTCAGGCCGCGCCGATCGTGTGCCTCCCCCGAGTCCGTCCACGCCTTTCCAGCCGTGGGACGGGTCTCCGCCAGATCGATACGCCCCCATCCGGACGCCGGAAGCGTGCAGTCGGAGCGGCGAAGTCCCAGCGCCTCGCCCGGCCGCATGGCCGCGTAGTACAGGCACCCGAAGAACGCCTTCAGCCGCCGGCCGCTCGCTCGGTCGTACCCGCCCACGTACGTGAGCGCAGTCAGCAGTTCCCGAGCCTGCCGAGGATTAACCACCACCCGACGGTCAACCTCCTGCACCGCACGCTTGCCCCGCTTACGCCGCACCCGCGGGTTGGACTGCAAATGTTCCAACTCTACTGCGTATTCAAGGCGGCTCGCTCCGCTCCCCGCGTGCGGCCCGGCCCCCGGCCGGGCCTGCGCTCCTGTCTCCGCCCCGCTCCAGCCCGGCCGGGGGCCGGGCCGCACGGGTGCTGGCGATACATCACAGGTTCCTTGGGCCGTCCTTCACAGCCGAACGGTGCGAGCACTGGCCTCGGACAGCTTCTAGGTCAGCGCCCAACAATTGCCCTATCTTGGGATCATGACGGACGACAACGTGAACCCATCCAGCTCAGAGGTGGAAGATGAAAGGTTGACGCCCGAGGAGGTCGAAGACCTCTCCAGTGCTGAACCCGAAGCCGAGCCTGTGACCTACACAGGTACAGACTTCGACGTCGAGGGATTGGTACGCCGGCTGGAACGGGGCGACATCACCATCCCAACCTTTGGGCACGGCGACCCCTCTCTGGAAGTAGCTGGATTTCAGAGGGGATTCGTCTGGCGCCGCCCGCAGATGGACCGGTTTATTGAATCCCTCCTCATGGGGTACCCAATTCCAGGGATCATGCTCGTCCAGCAGGTTGACCGGCGTTACCTGGTCCTAGACGGACAACAGCGACTCCGAACACTCGGCGCGTTTTACCAGGGCGTACATGCCGGAAAAGAGTTCACGCTAGAGAACGTGGCGGACGAGTTCAAGGGGTTGAGCTACCGAACGCTTAGCCCCGAGCAAAGGCGCCAACTGGATAACACGTTCATTCAAGCCACGATCGTAAAGACCGACGGCACCAATGAATCCCTTGAGTCCATTTATCAAGTCTTCGAGCGCCTGAATTCAGGCGGGACACAACTGACGCCACACGAGATTAGAATCGCCCTTTACCCAGGCCAATTCGTTGACTTCCTGGAGGAGCTGAACAGGTCATCTGTATGGCGAAGTCTCTATGGTACAAAGTCCTTGCGCCTCCGTGACCAAGAGTTGATCCTGCGAATCATCGCCCTCTATTACTCCGCATCCGAGTACTTCCGGCCCCAGAAGAAGTTCTTGAACGAGTTCCTCGGCACTCACCGAAATCTAGAGGGCCTCGATAAGGATAAGGTTTCCGCACTTTTTGCCAAATGCTCCGATCTTCTGTGGCGGGGGCCTGGCAAGTCTGCACTTCGCTTCCAGAGCTCACAGGTTAATGCTGCCCTCACTGAAGCACTCTACGTCGGCCTAATGCGGCGAATTGACTCAGAGTCTCTGCCTTCAGAAGTTTCCGTGACAGAGGCCGTACGAGCTTTCACGGTCAATAAGGAAGCTATCGCCACCATCGCAGGATCAACAGCCACTGAAGAGTACGTCCGGAAGCGCATTGAAATGGCAACACGACAATTCTCGCAGATATAAGGAGTGGGAGTTGTCGTCTTCGTGGCCACCCAGAACGGTGAAGGCTCTCAGTCAATCCATTGATGCCGTGGCAGATTGGGTGAGAAACCCACCCAGCACAAGTACGGACGATGAGAGAATCTGGATCGTCAGATTCTTCGTAGTTCGGACCTGTGGATATCTAGAACAGGTCGTGTACGAATCAGTTCGTTCATATGTGGACGCTAAATCAGGTGGTCCTCTTCGGGCATACGCGCAAACCTGGATATCCAGGACCAGGAACCCGTCTCCGGAAAACATGCTCGATTTGGCTGGCCGTTTCGGCGGAGCGTTCGAAGATGAACTGCGCAGTTTGCTGGATCAGGATGACCAGCGGCTATATCGCGAGATTTCACTGCTAGTGAACCGACGCCACAAGATCGCACATGGCCTCAATGAAGGGCTGACGGGAACGAAGGCGCTGGCTCTGTACGAGTGCACTCTAGAAGTGGCCGCATGGTTCCTCGATGCGTTTAACCCTGCAAACGGCCCGAATCGTACTAAGAAGGACCGGTAGCGTGGCCAAGGCGAGCGAGCTGGCTGTCGACTGATCAGGTTCGTGCCAGCTTCCAGAACTGAGGGACTCGCGCGCCTCGTCACAAACCGACCGTCGCCGATTGCTCTAACCGACGACACAAGCTATTAGCGTGGCTGGGGCCAGTGGGGGTACAGCGAGGCATACGCGTGCGTGCTTGGCCAGTGCACCCGCCGTCGTGGCTGACTTTCGTCGGCTGAGGTTCGTGCCAATGTCAGGAGCAGCAGCGGTCAATGAGGGTTTCCTGTGGTCCCAGTTGCGGGCGTCCACAAACAGAAGTTCTCGGCTCCGCCGTCGTCAATGGCGCCCGCGTAGCGGTGATGGATTCCCTCGCGAGTTGCAGCCGCGACGGACCACCGCAACTACTGGGAGACCAGCGCGCAGCCAGGTCGTGTGGCGCAGCAAAGGCGGTATGGCTCCGCGCCAAGCCAGTCCAGCTCGGATGAAGCGGTTTGGTCGGCACTCGGGTAGGCGGCCGGCCGTGAGAAGAGGCCACCGGCCGAGATTGTCAGGGATTCCATGGCACCAGGCCGGCGGCGAGGAGACGACGGGCTGCAGCGGAGTGGAGACGGTTGTAGAAGGCCTGGTGACTACCGAAGGCTTCGTTCCGCCGGGCCGGGTTGTCGAGGTCGAAGCCGAATCCATAAAGCACCAGGACTCGGCGGAGTCTGTCCGCGGCGGCGATCCACTCCTGTGGTGGTTTGATGCGGGCGCTGGCACGTATGGCGCCAGCCGAGTCCTTCAGGGTGAGCTGGCCTCGGTGATACCGCAGTTGCCAGTCGGCCGGGGTAGGGACAGAGAAGGCTTCGAGGACCACCAATCGGAGCCCGGAGTTGCAGACTCGATGGACTTGCAGCTCCAGACCGAGTCCGTCGGGGGTGCCAACGGCCAACATATGTGTGGGCTCCATGATGGCCAGGGCAACCGCTCTGTCTTGGCCGACTGCGCCGGGCGCTGGAAGAGCATTGAAGCCGAGGGTGTCAAAGGGCGGCTCGGAGCTCAGAGCCAGCCGGACGTCTACGTCAGCCCGTTTCAGGATGCGGGCCACATCGGGATCCTGATGCCAACCTGGGGGCAGAGCCTTCAACAGTTGCTCGCCGAGCTCCTGGTGATTCTTATGGAAGGTCGTGCTCGCGACGTAACGCACCCGATGGATGAAGCGGTGGAGAAGGTCCTCCCAAGGGGCTTCCTCGTCCGTCTCCTTGTCGAGCGGGTGCGCACCGAGCTCCTGCATCAATGTCTCGAAGGCTGACGTGTCGTTGCGGGTGGCCGCTGCCACGGCCTTGAGTAGCGTATAGCGGGTGTGCTCGATGAGCGGCACTTGCTTGGCGAGAGCATCCACGTCGATCTCGCTGACGATTCGGTTCAACAGTACCGCCGCTGCCTCGTCTTCCGCTACAACCCAGGCAAGCGCGCAGGCCAGGCCCACGTTGTGCACGAGCATCTGTTCCGAGAAGCGGTGCAAGGAACGAGGTCCAGTATGGGCGAGGAAGCTCTCGAACTCCGCCTCGGCCTCTTGCCAGCGTCTTTGAGCAGCCAGGGCTTCAATCAGGAACCGCTGTACTTCAGCAGAGTTGCCTGTCCAGATTCCGCCGTAGGATGCCAGCGCCTCCCGCGCTGCGCGTTCTGCTGCCTCGGCGTTGCCCTCTTCGAAGAGGCGTCCAACATTCCGTGCCTGCGCCATCTCGGTGACCTTGGAGGGCATGGGGAGCCTGCCACTCAGAGCGGTAAAGGCGCGGTACAGGCGCACGAGATTCTCATCATGTGCATGTCGACGCAGTAACTCTTCCAGGATTGCTGCAGCCTCTGCCGTGAGCACTGCGGCGGCATTCCGTGCAGATTCGTCCCGGCAAATGCGCTCGATATAATTGAGCACAGGGGTGAGCAGCTGAACTGCCTGATTGGATTCTCCGGGCAGCTCCGCGATCTGATGGGCGTGGGCCAATTGAATCCGTGTCTGAGTCTGCAGGAGCTCATTCGCTGCTTCGATCTCGTCCAGCCAGGCCAGCTCAAGTCTCAGCAGCTCTATGGCTTCGCGGACCTCTCCCTCGAGTTTTTTGAATCCCGCAAGGTTCCCGAGCAGAACGGCTGTGTGGTTGTCCTTAACGTCCCTGCGGCGGGCGTGCGCTGCAAGGGCGGCCGCGTGCTGGGCCAATTCCCAGCTCCGGTCGGCATGCCCGACCTCCATGGAGACGTACAGCCAGCGGTCGGTGTGGAATGCAGAGCGGGAGAGCGTTTCTTTGCTGCCTGGCGCGTGTTCGTAGTACTGGCGGAGGATCTGCTGGAGAACGGCATTCATCGAGACGGTGTCGTCGATGCCGACCAGGGAATTGCTGGACAGCGGTGGCAGGGGCTCCGCATAGCGGACGAACGATACCTTCACCAGGGCGCGGAAAATCTCCCGAATTGGCAAGTCCTCCTCATCGACGGCCGTGGGCAACGGGGTCGACGGGACGTCTTCCGGGGCGAAGAAGGCGCTGACTACGGCCAGATGGATGGGAATGCGTTGCGGGGCGAAGTTCGTCAGGTAGCCAAGGACTTCTCGCACTTGCCAGGACAATAGTTGGTGTCCCGCTAGAAGGTGGACCAGCCGGGTCATGCTTACGTCTACCGCAGCGACTAGGGTGCGCGGGTAGCCGTGCGGTACGGAGAAGCGATCTTCCAACGCTCGTGTCAGCAGCGTCTGGCGATATTGGTCGATCCGGTCGATGGGGATGCCGCAGCTCCGGAGATAGCCGCAGGCCAGTTCCATCGCAAGAGGCCACCCTTCGAGGGCTTCTGCCAGAGAGACCAGAGCTCCCCTGTGGCGTTCGGCGTCACTGCCTGTTATAGCGAGCCGACGTGTCATCAGCTCGCATGCCAGGTCAGTGCTCATTCTGTCCATTGCTACTCGATGCCCTGCCCACGTCCATCCGGCATCGTCGATGGATGTGATCAGTACATCCCCACAGCCGAGGCGGGGAATCCAAGCCGCAACCATGTCGGCGAAGGCGTCATCGAACACAATCAGCCAACGCCCGGGCAGCGCGCTGAGCAGTTCGTGCACCTGTTCCCGAAGGTAGTCCACGTTGCGCGCAGAATGCCAATCATCGGGCAGCACTCGCAGGTGCCCACATAGGCACCGGAAGGACGCTGAAAGGGATTCGGCCGTGGAGGCGTCTACCCAAAAGATGAGGTCGTACCTGTCCGCGTGCTCCGCGATGTAGGCCGCTGCTGTGCTCGACTTTCCGATGCCAGACAGTCCGGTGATCACACAGACCTGCACTCCGCTCGGAGAATTGCTCGCCGTCGTCAGAGCGGCGGTGATCTTCGCAAGGAGCGCTGGGCGGACAATGTCCGGTATGGGTGCGACAGTTCCGTAGATCACACCCCAATCCTTGCGACCCAGCGCGCGGATCAGGACGTCGTCTTCCACCAAGACCGCCTGCGCGAAATCCGCGATGCTCCAGAAGGCCTCTTGCGGGGTCGCAGCCCGTCGCAGGACCTCAGCCGTCAGATATCCCAAGACCAATCCAGCAGACCGCTCGCCGAGGCCAGCCAGGTGCCGGGTACGCCGTTGACGTAGCTGGTCGTGCAGGTCGCTGCGTAAGACGGTCTCTTCTCGTACGTCGAAGACGATCCGGCACCGGCTCAGACGCTGAACCTCTTCCGCAGACAGTGCCTGCAATCGCGCACGAGCCTTCGGAGCCATGGCCAGTAACTCAGTTAGGTGGTTGCGGAGTTCGTCCGGATCCTGGTTGCGGGCCATCAGGATCGCGGCAAGCGAACGGCATTTGGCGTCCGGCACCGCAGCTGTGATCAACTCGTACGCCGCAGCGTCACACTTGATGACCATCTCGACCAGCACGGCGAATGCCTCCGGCGCGCTGACTCCTCGGCCAGGAGCAGCACTCTTCACCTGGGCAGCCAGCAGACATTCGCCCGCCCGGTCGACCAGATCAAAGTCGACGACATCGACAGCATCAGCCGTAGTGCCCGGGACAGGGCCCTCGATTCTGCACCCCTCGACGTCGGCGCGGTCCAAGGCCGCCAGTAGAGCTTCCAAGGTACGAAGGTACTGATACTGGAAACCGCGCGCGGCCACCCGACCGCCGTCCATGCTGTTCACCAGTCACGCCCCCCGTGTGCGGTCGACAGTGCCTTGAGCGTATGAGCCTAGCCAGCATCAGCAAGGTTGGGCCGTCCGAAGCCACTTGACAGCGTCCAACGACGGCTAAGGCTCCGCCATCCTCTGGGCAGCTTGAGTGTGTCGTTGCGTGGTTCTGCAGTGATGTTGTCCGCGAGGTTGAGGCCGCAACCTCGGGTGTGAAAGAGCCGGCTGCCTCACTGACAGCCAGCGCGTTACGCAGCGGGCACTCCCCACATCTGGTCAGACCTGGACAGGCATCGTGCCAGATGCGTGCCAGGTCGTGCGGGGAACTACGGGGAGCAGCGGACACTGAGTTGGTGGGCAGCTGGACAGGTGCTCTGCTCCACCGCAGGTCAACCTGGCAACCAGCCCTACATAACCCAAGCTTCCCAAGCTCAGGGCTCAGTCCGACAGAATGCGGGGGTGTCCCTTGATGCCATTGACTCCGTGGACTGGTCGGCGATACCCAACCCGACGTGGGACCAGTGCGACGAACCGGAGCGGGTTGCTCACGCACTACGACTGCTGACGGTGTCCACCACGGCCAACGAGACTGGCGACGCCGCGTCTCTGCTTGCCGGTGGGGGATTCGTCTGCAGCCACGCTGCCATGGTGTTTCCGGCGGCCTACGCTGCCACCCCGATCCTGCTGGATCTCGTCGAGCATGGCCGGCGGCCGCGCATCAAGGAGGCAGCCCTCGGGCTCCTGGCAGACGCACTGGGCTACTTTCCGACCGCCGGCAACAATCGGGTGGACACTCCCTACGGCACCGACGTCCCGCTCTGCTGCGCCATCGCACGCCTCATTCGCGGCCGTCGCAGCGCTCTTCTCGTCCATGGGAAACGTGGCAAGCGACTCCTGGCAGAGGCAGAGTTTCACTGGCGGATGACCATCGAGGAGACAGAACTCCAGCCTGGCGGCACTCTGACCGCCCTCGCCACGCTCGAAGGCACCCCCTTCGAAACACCGGGCGAGGCCGAGGTCCACGGCCCGCATTCCGAACGATCTGCAGCCTCCGTGTGGATCGACGCACTGACGGCCGACGTCTCAGGCGCCGCGTGCTTCCAACTCGGCCACGTACAGTACGAGGCCCTCCCAGGTTCGGTCCTCTACCCAGCTGAGTGCGGCCGACGCGAGCACTGACCTCATTGCCAAGTCTCAGCGGTCGCACCACAACCGCACCAGATCGAGCGGGGAACAGCGGGGAACCACGGTGAAAGCGGCCGAGCCCGACGAGGCCGAGCCTTGACCATTCACGCAGGTCAGCACCCGATACCGCCCTAACTACCCCCAGCTTCCCAAGCTGATGAACTGAGCACGGTCTTCGCACTGGTGTCTCTGTCCTCACCGTTATGGGGAGATCGTTCAGGGTGGTGTTGTTCTGACGCGGCCCTGAGGGAAGAACCCTGGCGCCCCATCAAAGGTCGGCTGAGGAGACAGGCCCGTGACAGAGCACGACCGAGCGCAGACATCAAAGCTGACGACCGGCCACGCCCAGAAGGTACTGAGTCCTCAGCACCTTCTCGATGCCCCTCTATCTGAGCTTCTCGCAGAACTGAACGTTACGTTGGATGAGTCTTCGATCACCGACCCAAAATTCTCGGGTGCCGCTGTCGTCACCCGAGACCGTGTGATCCTTTCGATGAGGCCAGGTCAGCCGGACTCGGAGCGCGACGCGGTTGCGCGAGCATTGTTGGGTTACGTACTCGACGTGCCGTTGTCGCCGTTGCCTGATCCGTACCGCATTAGCGAGGTCTGAAGCAGTCAGCCGGTTGGGCCGACTCTGGGCCGTCCGAGGTCGCTCGGCAGTGGCCAATGACGACCAACGACGACCACCAGGCGCACGATCCCACCGCCTCCGACCAGCAAAAACCCAGCTCACCAAGTTCCCCGGCAAGACCCAGGGCAAGAAGACAGATCATGCCTGCCGGTCGAGACTCGCCGTCAGCGGTGGCGGGAGTGTTGGCCGGTGGGCTTCAACGATCGAGGCTAAGTACCGGAGACCGTGGTGCACATCGCGCTTCCGTTTACGAGCACATTGGTGTCATAGGACGCGCTACCCTCGATCTTGAACGATGCCCCTCCGGCAATGTTCGCGGTGAGCTTGCCGATCGTCCCGTCCTTCGCTGATTCCTCGACCGCGGCGGCATGCTCCTGCGTCAATCGCAGACGCACCTCCCGGCCGACTTTGGTCTGGCTGTCTCCCGAAGCGAATTGGAGAGTGATGGTGCTGCACGTGGTCGAGGCCATACCCATCAAGATTTTCCAGTCCGTGCTGTGATCGTTTGGGTTCGTCTCTCCAACGTAGTTGAAGGTGTGGTCCCCCACACTGACGGTCCTCGGGTTGTTGAAGCCGCCGCAGTCGAACACGTCGTTGTTTGACTGGCAGAGGGTCCAGAGGGACACGCTCTCCGGACGGCTGGGCCGGGTCGGGGGGGCATCAGTCAACTGGTCACTGTCCGTCGAGCCGCCCTGTGCGGCCGATCCGAAGTCAGAGCTGTCAGTCGTGGCCTCGGCGGAGGGCGTTTCACTGTCGGCAGGCGTGCTCGCGTCCGGCGAATGCTCGGAGTCGCTGGAAGCCGAAGCGTCGGAGCCAAGTGAGTTGTGGCCGTTGTGACTACCGCAAATGGCCTGGTCGTGACAGACGTTGTCCGTGCAGCCAGCCGTGGTCAGGCTCATCAGGAAAATTGCCACGATCACGGCAGCAGCTAGGCGGCGGCTCACTTCTTTCCGTTGCTGTTGCCGACAGTGTTCCCATCGTTGTGTTCACCGCAGACTGCCGTCCCGTGGCAGCTGATGTTGTGGCCGCCACCGTCCTCCGGGGCGAAGGCCTTCCAGGCTCCGAAGCCGGCTGCGGCAACTGCGGCTAACACGGCCAGCGCCTTGATCCAGACAGCTTGTCGCTGCGCGCCGTTCATCTGCTGGGGCATGTGTGGCTCCAGGACTGAAGTGGTGGTAGGGAAGACCACCGCGAAGGTCGATTACTGCCAGATTTACCAGCCGTTACGCATTCCTCCGCATGACTTCAAACCCGAGCATGCAGAAAGCGGAAAATGATCAGACGTACCGCTCGACGACGTTCATCAGATGAACGAGTTCCAACTACGACATCCGCTTAGACGGGGGCGTGCCAGCGCCTTAGCCCCAATCATGCGCAAGTCCTCGCGGTTTGCTTACAGGGGCTCTGTGTTTGTGTGTCGCAGCTTTCGGTGCTGTCACCGTCCCGTCCACATCTGGCGCTTCCGGTCCGCCAACCGCCAGATCCGTCGGCGGACTTCAGCCCGCGCGGCACGAATGGCCCGCAGGGCGTTCTTCCCGGAGGCCGCGGGGGTGTCAATGAGCCGGAGACCATCGGGTCGGAGGCCACCGGCCCGGACACGGCCGGCTTGGCCCGCAGCGTGGCGACATCCGCGAGGCAGTCCCGCCCCAGCACGACCGTCAGGGCACGTCCAGCAGCATCCTGCCCGGATCGTGCACCGCACGCGGTTTCCGCCACAGCGTCAGCGCCGCCGATATGGCGGTGTCTAATCAGGCCTTGCGGACGGTCTCGACCAGCAGCGCGCCTCCGGACTGCGAGACCACCGTCCGGCCGCCGCCCTCGATGCGAACACGCGGCTATGTGACCCGATACGCTTCTTCCTCCGGAGAGTGCTTCTTTCCGTGCAGCCAACAGGACCCTAGACAAATCCCATCGTTGCAGTTCAGGGGCACTCTCTGCTTATTTGATCAAGCCTCGGACGCCCCAACTCGGGAAAGCCCGAGGCTAGGAACGCCATAGAGGTCGCCGGGCGACTGCCCGAGCCCGAAGCACCCTGAGTGTCTAACTGCGTGACAACGCCGACGAACAGCGTCGGACGGTAGCGAACGTCGGCAGACCATCAGCGCAGGTGAGAGGCGCCGCAGGCCAAGGCAGGAGGGCATCCCAAGTTGCTTCGCGACGAAGCGGTCACTGCGTAACAGTGCCCCGCATTGCCGACGAAGCCCCCGCCTGTCTCGAGTGCAGCCAGCCTATGCGGTTCGGTGGCTTCGCACTCTCCAAGCGGGTGGATGATGGCCAGCGGACTTATCGGGCGCTGTGGCGGTGTGCAGGTCGGCATGTCTGGTGGGGATAGGCCGATGTGTCAGGTGAGCCGCTAGAGGTCTGCCCCTTCCCTATGCTGGACCTCTGACAACCACGAGTGACATCAACGGGCAGCGGACGGTGACGCGAACCAGCGGCCGTGTGCGATAGCAGTGCACGAGGCGGGCCCCTACCGGACCGCGGCAAGGTCGAACTTCCCAAGCGGGTTCAGCCAGCCGAGGGCCATCCGTGGATTCGCTCCGCCTGATCGGCCACGGCCGGGGCCACCTCCTGCTGCGTTGCGCAGACCCAAAGGTACCTTCGGAACCGAGCTCAAACTCGGCTACCTGTGGACGCAGTAATCCGCTGCAGCAGCTACGAATGAGTCCATCGCTGCTCTGGATGTCTCTGCTCTTCGATCCAACTCCTCTAAGTCGCTGGCCTCTTCAATGGTGATCGATACATCGAAGGCGGTCATCGCTGCATGAACTACGCCGTCGGGAACGCCGGTGAGTCGAAGCCGGAGGAGCCGAGACCTGCCTAAGGTGCGCGCTTCGAAGCAAGCGTCTTTGGCCTCACGGTATGTGTCATTTCCAGTCCCGTAGTCACGTCTGGTTGACCAGCGCCAGATTTGCCGACGGCGGAGTTCAACCAACGCCTCCGCGAGATCGCAAATGGCCGTCCGCTGCTCCTGCCAGTGCCTCTCCTGGCGTGCAAGTTCAGCGGCACGGTCGGTATGGCGGTTGTGGAGGATCCCGGTAACGATGGAACCGCCCAGGGTGCCGACGACAGCGATCAACGCAACAAGGACAGCCTGCATGGAAACAAGTTGAGCATCCTGCGGCCTAGCCTGACGAGGCCGCGAGCCCACGCAGTCGCGGCGCGGGGGCAGGTCCCGCGCTTCCTACACCCTGCTAGGCGCCCCACAAGCGCACCAGATCGAGCGGGGAACAGCAGGGAACCACGGTGCTAAAAGGAGCCTTACCCGACGGCGCCATACTTCAAGCGTTAGCCCTGGTCAGCACCCGAAGCAGCCATGAATGATCGCAGCTTCCCAAGCTGAAGTAGCAGTTGTCCTGCCGTTCGTCCGGGCTGCGGCGCTGGGGCGCCGGTCCCGGCCGAGCGGCAGGACAACCAACCGCCACCGAGCAGTGGTTCATGCCGCAGGAGCTTCCCGAGGCGAGAGCCGAGGCGCCTTCGTCGTCATGTCACTCGACTCCGCAGCAAGCCCGGCCGCAATCAACCGCGCCACCAGCTCGGCCGCTTCAGGCCGAACGGCCCCGAGCTGCACGATCCCGTCACCGAAGACGTTCACGTCGGCCACCAGGCCGGCGAAGTCGGAGTCCAGGCCAAGCAACACGAGCTGATCAGCCAGGGTGCCGGCGCCTCGCCGTGCGCGGTTCCAGCCGCGTACGTAGGGCACACCAGGCGACAAGTTCTCGGCTCGTTTGGCTACCACTCCGCGCCGGTCGGTCATGACCTCAGGCCCTTCCCTCGTGTTCTTCGGCAATGGACGATCCGTGACTTCCGTCGTTTCCGTCTCGGCGGTATCCGCTTGCCAGCGCCAGGCGAAGGAGTTCTGCGAGGCGCTCGGCCGTGGCGGGGGACACTCGGCCCAAGTCGACGAGGCCGTGCCCGAAAGCGTTCACGTCCGCGCGCAGGTATGGGAAGTCCTTCTCCAGGCCGGCGCGAACGAGGACGTCTCGCAATGCAGTTGTCGCGTCTCTGGCCGCGTACCAGCCGTCGCTGTCGAGAGGCGACCACGCGGCAGCGTCGCGTCCGTGGGGCGGCTCATCCGGCATCTGTGGTCGTCTCCTCGGGGAGGGCAACGACCGCCGAGTAGGGCGTTGGGTACTCCTCGTCGAAGCGGTCCATCCTTGCCAGGAGTTCCGCGGAGGCGACCAGGACGGTTGCGAGGGCGACCGGGCGCCGCGGATTGGCTTCCGGTCGGCGCGTGGGTGCGCGAAGCCATTGGTAGCGGTCCTCGGCCAGAGGGATGGCTCCGGGGACGACGATGGCACAGCCGCGGTCGAGGTACCGGTACGACGGTGGTGATGACGTTGCGCGTTCGAGGTAGTACGTGAAGACCTCGCGGCCATCCGAGCCCAGAAAAAACCCGACTCGCTGCGCCTTGCGGTCGATGACCGCCGGCCCGAGCAGCAGGCCATTCCGTCGAAGCCGGTCGAACATCTCCATCCCGAGGCGCTGGTCCACGCTCAGCACGTCGAAGAATCGGCCGGTCGACAGCGCGCAGGGCCTTCGGGGATCGTCCGCCCAGACTTGCCGACACTCGGCGGGATCGTCTGCTGCCGCGGAGAGCCATTCCATGCCACTTCTGGTAATCCTCTGCACGTCATCTCACCTCGGTCAGAACCCAGTTGCGGCCGCAATGCCGCCTGGTGTCCAGACTCATGGGCATCATCCTGGTGAGGGCAGATGACGAGAGGTGACGGGGGATGACGCGTCCCGGGTGCGCGCGTCATCCCCCGTCATGGGTCAACAGCCCACGATCTCCGGTTACTTGCAGCGCACACCGGTGAACAGCGCGTACATTCGGTCGGGAAGTCAAAGAATCGCGTGCCCTAGAAGTCGCACCCATGTACAAGTGGGGAGGGAACGGTCACGTCCTCGCTGGAGCCGATCAGCGTTCACTTACGGCAAGCCCGTGTAGGTCGCGGCTGGAGTCAGCCGCGGTTGGTGCGGGAGTTGCGTCAGGTTGCGCTTCGCCGTGGCCACCAACTTCCGTCGGACGCCAGCGTGAAGCGCCGAATCGCCAGTTGGGAGAACGGGCATAGCGCGCCGGACGACTTCTACGGTCCTCTGCTGTGTGAGGCGTACGGCCTGAGCGCCGCCGAGTTGGGGCTGAACCACGAGGGTCAGCGAGACACCGGACTCCTGGACGCCAGTTACCCGGCAAGCCCCGAAGGAGCGATCGAGACCGTCGGCCTGCTATGGCGCGCCGATCTGAACCGGTACGAGCCCCTGTTACAGGCCGAGCCGTCCGAGCCCGCATGGAACGAAGCCTCGCTTCGGTGGCTGGTCGCTCCCGAGCCGGCCGTTCCTCGGCAGTACCGGGACGGAATTCGCGTCGGTTTCGGAGACGTGGCCGCCATCAAGACCACGGCGGACATGTTCGCCGAGTTGGACGACCGTTTCGGTGGCGACCACGCTCGGCACGCAACCGTCCAATACCTCAGCACCGAAGTGACACCGCTCCTGCGCGGGCAGTACAGCGAGCAAGTCGGACGGGCCCTGTTCTCCACCGTGGCCGAGGCAACTCTCCTGGCCGGTTGGATGTCCTACGACGCCTGCCGCCACGGCTTGGCACAGCGGTACTTCCTCCAGGCCCTCCGACTGGCCCAGGACGCCAACGACCGCCGACTCGCCGGAAGCATCCTGTCCGCCATGAGTCATCAGGCGACGTTTCTCGGCCGCTTCACCCAGGCCGCGACCCTCGCCCAAGCGGCCCTCATGGGCATCTCTCCCGTGGCTACTCCGACCCTGCGCGCCCAATTCCACGTGATGGAAGCCCGCGCGCTTGCCCGAACTGGCGACGTAGGAGCCTGCGAAGCCGCTTTGAGCGCAGCAACCAGGGCGTTGGAGAGCCGCAACAGCGACGACGAACCCGAGTGGATCAGCTACTTCGACGAGACCGAGCTTGCCGCCGAGGCTGCGCACTGCTTCCGTGACGTCAACAGCGCCCGGCAGGCCGTTACTCACGCCGAGAACGCCATGAGCGGCAGTCACATACGAAGCGACTTCTTCGCCACGATGGTTCTCGCAGATGCGCACCTGCGTGCCGGCGACGTCGAGGAGGCGTGCAGAGTGGCGCTCGATGCGCTGGACCTCGGCGAACAGCTTAAGTCAGCCCGATGCGTCAGCTACCTCGCTGAGTTTCGGCAGGGCCTCGCAGCCGTCGGAAGCACCACCGAAGCGCGAGCCTTCACGGAGCAAGTCGAGGAACACAGACTCTGGGTGGCTTCTGAGGCTCACGTCAGCGTCTGACTCCCTCGCGTAGGGCCGCCGCTCAGAACGGGCCCCACGCGTCTCGTCCCTCACCGGTACGCAGTGATCGCACACGCCGCCCGAACTCCGCCGCCGCACGCTCGCCGCTGGCGACCTGGTGGCCGAGCCAAGACACCATCATCAGTTCGCGGAGATCCGCCAAGGTCTCGTAGCCAGGCCAGTTCATGACGTCGAAGCCGTATCGGTGAACGAACTCGGCGTACTCAGCCTTCGAGTGCCAGCCGTACCGGTCGTAGAACATCGCCGTCTGGATCAGATCCCACTCGCGCGGGGCCAGTGCGAAGCCGTCGAGGTCGATGAGTACCGCGTGACCGTCCCGGTGGCGGAGCACGTTGCCGATACTCGCATCCCCGTGGATCATCCCGAAGGGGAGGACGAAGTCCAGCCGGTCGTAGTCCTTGTGCAGCTTCGCGGCACGGTCCTCCAGGAACGTGCAGTCTTCCTCCGGGACGCCTTCCATCTGCCTCAGAGAGCCCAACAGCTTCGCGAACGGGTCAAAGTACGGCAGCCTCAGGAACTCGGGTTCCTCAAGCCAGTGAAGTCGGCGGAGCAGGTCGGCCAACTCGCCCACCGTGGCGTACTCCTCGTGCTCCTGGACGCTTTCCCAGAAGGTCACCACCCGACCGCCGATCACTAGCGGCTGTGTGACGCCGGCCGGCACCCTAGTAGCCGGGAGGCTTTCCTCCTCCAGCCACCGCGCGACCCGTACCGCCCGCTCCATGTCCTCCAGGACGTCGGGGTCCCGGGCAACGCGGACGATGATCGGCGACTTCGATAAGCGGTACACGGCGTTGGAGCCGAGCCTCAGCAACTCGGCACCATCCGGGTCCAGTTGGGCCTTCGCGCACGCCTCACGCAGGACAGCCCCGAGGCCCTCCTCCGTGAACTCCGTGCCGCCGTCCTGGTCCCCGCCGCTGCCCCAGATCATGCCTTCGACCATACGGCGCCGCCTCGCCGCTCGACAGGCCGCCCACGTAATAGGGACGTGATGACCTTGCTCAGCGAGCCCTGCGGATGCCGCTCCCCCGCAGCTCAGGACCACAAAGAAGGCACGGTCTCATCCGGGCTCCGGAGCCGTGTGCGCAGGTTCGAATCCTGCCGGGGGCACCTTGTATTGGGTGCCCAAAGACCCCGCCATCAGCGCACTAGCTGAAGACGGGGTCTTCGCGTGTATGCAGGCGGATGCCGTCGAAAGCAGCCGTTTGCCAGTGATCACGTTGTAATAGCGTGTTGATCTTGAGGGGCTTCGCGGCAGGTCAGCGCGTGTTCGGCGCCCCTTCGACGTACCCCTGTAGACCAACCGTCCGCCGGTCTCGCGAGTCAGATCAGACCTTGTCGCCATTGGGGTGGAGGACGGCCTCGGCAATCTCACGTATGCGGTCCTGGGTAATGCCAGTGCGCTGCTCGACGGCGAGGGGATGGTCGGTGGGTTCCGGCTCGACGAAGGGACGCCGGCCGAGTGGACGGGTGTGTGCGTTCGTCTTCAGGTTGAGCGTGCTGGGCGAGTAGAGGCTCAACTCAGTGGTCAGCCAGCCGAAGTACGGCTTCTCAGCTTCGCGCCCGGGGGTGTTCCACATGTCCAGAGCTCGGGCGAAGTTGTCCCGGCTCAAAGAGACCCAGACGCCCCAGGAGAAGAGGTCTTCGCTGCCGATCACCGGTATCTCGATCAGGCCCTTGATGAAGTAATGCTGACCCTTGATGACGCACTGGTCGGAGGACAGCATGCTGTCGGGATCGTCTGCGAAGTCCTGGTCCCAGACGTCAGGAGCCATGGTGGAGTAGCTCATCGGAGTCTCCGCGTGGTGCTCCCCGCAGCATGAGCATGTGAAGCCGAGATCGTTAGCCATGGCCGGGAGCTTAACCAGCCACTGATCACACGCGATCGTCCACATACTCGCAGACAGACCGGAGCCCCGGGCTAGGCAGCCCGGGGCTCCGGTTCGTCAGTCTTGCGGTCGTGTCAGTCAGTGAGGCCATCCACCTCCCCCAGGACCTGCATGATCCGCTCGTTCATCTCCTGCTCCTGGCCGTCGATGCACTTGGCGTAGATCTTGAGCAGCACGTCGACCGAGTGGCCGGCGCGTGCCGCCACTTCCGGTGCGGGCACACCGGAGTTGAGTCACTGGGACACGCCCGCGTGCGTGCCGCAGGTCGTACGGCCGGAAGGCGAGCACCGAGGAGACCTGTTCGGGCAGGAGCGCCAGCTCTCGCGTCTGCTTCCACACGCGCGAGTACGACGAGGCCGCTACGACGTTGCCCCGCTCACTGGCGAAGAGCCTGCCGTCCTTGGCCGTGCCGAACTCCTTCAGATGCTCACGGAGCAGGCGCAGCAGCGGAGGCGGGATGGGCACGATGCGCACCTCACCCTCCGCACGCTGCTTCAGGCCCCTGGCTGTCGTCGGCTGAGGTTTGTGTCGCTGTCGTGCCAGATGCAGCGGTCGGCCACGATCAACGAAGGTGTCTGGCGGTCGAGTTGCTGGGCATCTCACCAGTCCTCGAAGCCCCAGTCACCGGCAGGACACCCCAGCCTCTCTCCTGTAGCGGAGGTGGCAATCCCAACTGGAAGACATCTGCCCGGTTGTCTGACTGCCCTGCGACCGGCTGATGATGGCCCCTCTCTCAAATACGGTCGTTACCGGATGACACCAGCAGCCCGCGCGGTAACCAACCAATCTGGGAACTCTTTCATGAGGCGGTCATACAAGTCCGCGTCTGAGCGCCTTCTCGGATGCTGACCAGCCCCGAAATACCCAGCGTTGTCGACCGTCCGATGGCCTAGAGTGTCCAGGCTTCTAAGGAACCGTAGGTCTCTGCTGAGCCCGAAGCCTACGAATTGCCAGAAGATTGGTAGAGAGCTAACTCGGCGCAGAAGCTCACGGGTCTCCCTCCGATCGAAGGGATCTCCGTCGGTCTGGAAAATCACGAACGCCGGATCAGAGGATCCACTGGCTTGAAAGTGGTCGACTACGGCTTGCATCGCAGGCGCGTAGCAGGTACCACCCCAGTCCAGAGCTGTGTGTAGGCGTTCGACGCGACCCTGGTAGTTACCCAGACTGATGTCCGTGACCAGGTCGACCTCATGGGAGAAGAACACCAGCGGCACGGTGCCATCGTCGTCCAGGTTCGCAGACAGCCCGAGTGCCTGCTCGGCGAGGTGCTGCATGGTGCCATCGTCGTAGAACCCGCCCATGCTCCCGGAGTGGTCAAGGACCAGGTAGACGGCTGCGCGCTGGCCGACAACACGATTCTTTGCCAGAGATACATGAGCAGCCTTGTAGAGGTCTACGAGCCCTGGTGCCGATCGCTGAACCTTTTCCAGACTGATGGCCGGCACCGGGGCCCCAGCAGGGCCGCTCGACTCCGTTACAGCGTCCGGAGCCGAGCCGTCATCGTCCACCACGACACCGAAGTCGGTCGCCAGACCTGCTAGACCGGTATCCCAGCCCTGCCCCACAGCGCGGACTTTCCAGCCTCCTGCCCGTCGGTAGAACTCAACCAACACGGCAGCCGTCTCACGATGGATGAACGGTGGGGGCATGAATGTGAGTTGTGTGCTTCCGGAGTCGATGACTGCCTGCGGGGTGTTGTCTGCGTTGAAGTGTGTTGCCGGCCCTTGTGGGTCGATGCTGGCGACGATGACGATGCGATCAACCGCGCCAGGTACAACAGACAGGTCCGCGCTCACAGACTGCCCGTCGAGGACGACGCCGTCCTGAGCCGAGTGGTTGTAGAACACCAAGTCGTCGTCGCTGCGCACCTTGCCGTCCTGTGACAGGAGCACGGCACACACGTCGATGTCGGTCTGGCGTGCGGTGAGGGTGACTTTGCGGTTCCCTGCAAGCAGGGGTGCGTTGCCACCCTTGGCAAGGGTTTTGGTCATCGGATGCCTCCTAATTAGCAAGCAAGTTAGACCTCAGTTGACCCGTTTGTGGCCTGCTCGACGACATCCATCGCAGCTAGTCGCGCCCCTCAACGCTATGATGGCCCTAGGAGACCTGGTCACTATCAAGTACGGCCGGATGGGATAGAGGCCACAAGGGCAGCGGCGCGGACGCAGTCTGAACGACGACGGCAGTATCGACTGCTGGGGCACTTACGGCGACCCGCACGAGGCGCTGCGCGGTCTGTAACCCCCTTGCCCTGACCTCAGGTCAACGCAGCACGGCCCGTCTCAGGTTCCGTCTCATTCAGCGCCGTTCGCGGCCGTTCGGACGAGACCGAAGCCAACCGCTGTCTCAGCATCTGGCCGACCATAAACGCAGGCGAACGCCCCTATACGCACCCCCGCTCGGCACCCCCACAGTTGAAAAGCGTGTTGCCCCCGTCGAATTTAGGGTGCGCCTCACCCGGACCCACGACACGTGATCAGGTGGGAACGTGGAGACCATCATCGCCAGTGCCATAGCCGTTCTGGGGACCCTGCTCGGGTCAGGGCTCACCCTGGTGTTTCAGCAGCGCACCACCGACAGAGGGCACCAGTTCACCCGCCGCGAGAAGCTCCGGCAGGAACGGCTGGATGCCTACTCCGCCTACGCCGGCGCGCTCCTCAACTACCGCCGCTGCCTGGTGCATCTCTGGTTCTGCGAGCACGAGCAGCCGCCACCGGAGAATCCCGACGCCGTGCGGATCCGCGCCTACGATCTGCGCTCCAACGCCCAAGAGGCACTGTTCCGGGTGCAGATGCTCACAGATGACGAAGTCCTGGCCCAGACCGCGGAATCCGTACTCACGGAGATCACGGCCCTGTCCAAGCCGGACACCAGAACCGATCTTGACCAGCGCAGAGTCAGCACCCGCGACAACGTCAGTCGACTGGTGAAAACGTCAAAGCATCATCTCTGAGACGCTGAGGCGCGTCCCGATGGACTCGTTCGCAGCGCAGGTCCATCACAGGGCGCGCACCAACGAGACCGCGCCACAAGCGCACTTGAAAGTGAGGGATCAGGGGGAAGCGGTCCGGCCGCGACGTGACCACGCCTGCACGATGCCGTCACCGAAGACGTTCGCGTCGCCACCAGGCCGACGAAGTCGGAGTCCAGGCCGAGCAGCACGAACTGATCAGCCACAGCGCCGGCGTTCTGCCGTGCGCGGTTCCAGCCGCGCACCTTGGGCACGACAGGCGACGAGTTCTCGGCTGGCCTGAATCCCGCTCGCGCTCCACGTCCCGGACCCGCCCGGACTCCGGGATCAACAAGCCAATCAAGCACATCAGTTGGGTCCGAAGGCCGACGACTTGCCCGCCCGATACAGCCTGACGTCCCTGTCGGTGGTCCCGGGACAGATCCGGGTGAGGCAATCGTCGGCTTCTTCGGCATCGAGGGAACGCCCCCGCCCCTGACCGCTGTTCGGAACGAGGCCGGCCCGCGTCCAGCGCATACGCGAGCGGCGCGCCCCCCGTCCAGGGAAGCGCGCCGCCCGTCATCACGTCATCGCCTCGGCGTCATGACGTCGTACCGCAGGCAATCAGTGGTGGCCCCCGCCACCGTGACCGCCGCCGTTGTGGCCGCCGCCCCCGTGCCCGCCGCCGTGGTTGCCCCAGGACGTGTCGTCCACGAGGCGGCGGTGGTCGTTGCGGAGGGTGGCGGTGTCGGCTCGGTTGTCCCAGACGTAGTTGTGGCGGTCCTGGTAGAGGTCGCGCATGGTGTCGCGGCCCACGCCGGTGTGGATGCGGACGGTGGCGCGGGCGCCCAGGCGGTAGTGGTGGAAGGTGTAGGTCTCGCCGCGCTTGTTCGACAGCTTCCAGCCGTCGAGGTTGACGGCGCTGCGGGTGCGGTTGGTGATCTCCACCCACTCGTTGTTCAGGGAGCGGTTGGAGCGGTCCTCCGGTCCCGGAGAGTCGTACTGCACGCGGCTGATCTCCACGTTCGACCGGACCGCGTGGTGGTCGGCAGCGGTGGCCGGCAGTGCTGCCGCGCCGACGAGAGCGCCGGCCGCGAGCGCGGCGGCGGCCAGACGGCGGACGGACACGGAAGGTGAAGAGGTCACGGGTTCCCCCAGCATGGTGCGGGCACTTCCCTGGGTACGGCGACGGCCGGACTCCGGGCTGTGCGGTGTGCGGGTGGCGGCCTGTTGGCCGCACACCCACACCTTCTCCACCGGACGGTCGGGATATGAGCGATACGTGAATCGTGTTACGAGTCAGTCGTGTTTCCGTGACTGTCGCCTGTACCGTCCATTTATGCGCCTGATGCACCAGGTTGACGCCCCGTCGGGCGGACGGGCCTTGTGGGTACCGGGTCGTGCTCCGTCATCGCCATGGTGCGCCACCCCAGGCCCGTCGGAAGCGTCACCCGAAAGTGAGTAACGACGGGCCTCCCACCTGCGGGTTGTTACCAGTAGTAACCGGTAGAACCATACGTCGGCGTCCGGGCCCCGTCACCCCTCGACGGCCAACAGCCCCGGTGCCGACGACAGGCCTAGCGCCGACGGCACTTCGACAGGTCGATCCGGACGATCTGCGGGTCGTGGTCGCTCGCCTGGTCCGCGAACTCCGCGTTGAGGTGGACGACGTCGTAGTCGAAGGACGTCACCGCGGGGCTGGTCAGGATGTGGTCCAGGGTCTGGGAGTTGCCGTCGTAGACGTAGGTGTAGCGCTCGGCGGCGGGGAGGGTGGTGATCAGGGGCTTGAGGACCTTGCCGGCCGTCAGGGCGGTCACCGTCGGGGAGAACTCGTAGTCGTTCAGGTCGCCCAGGACGACCGCCCTGGCGTTCCTGTCCGCCGCCAGCAGGGACTTCACGAAGGTGTTGACCTCCGTCGCCTGGGCCGCGCGCTGGGTCTCCGAGCTGCGGGCCGGGGGCTGGTAGCGGCCGTGGATCGGCTGGTCGCCGCCCTTGGAGACGAAGTGGTTGGCGATCACGAAGACCTGCTCGCCCTGGAAGGTGAACTCGCCGACCAGCGGCTTGCGGCTGTTCGCCCAGGCCTCACTGGTCGGGTCGATCCGGCCCGGGGAGTAGGTGAGTTGGACGCCCTTGCGGGTCTTCACCACGCTCGTGGCGGTGGTCGCGTCGCCGCCCTTGCGGTCGGTGAAGGAGACCCGCTTCGGGTTGAAGAGGAAGACCTGGCGGATGTTGCCGCCGGGCTCGCCGCCGTCCGCGTTGTTCGTCGGTGAGATGTAACGCCACTTGTACGCGGGGCCGCCGGCCGCGCGGACCGCGTCCGTGAAGCGCTTCAGGGTGGCCTCGGCGGTCACCGTGCCGTCGTTCGTCGCGCCGTTGTCGTCCTGGATCTCCTCCAGGGCCACGACGTCGGGCGAGTTGAGGTTGACCGCGACTCCCTCGGCGAGCCGGTCGAACTTCTCCTGGGGGTCGAGCGCGTCCAGGTTCTCGACGTTGTACGTGGCGACCGCCAGCTCGTCCTTCTTCTGACGGCGGGTCACCTCCTGCTTCAGGCCCTTGTCGACGAGGGTGCCGAGCTGGGTGGCCTGGACGTTGTAGCCGCCGTAGGTCGAGTAGTCGAGGGGGCCGGTGGTGACACCTGACAGTTCGTCACCGACGTTGGCCGCGGGGAAGGTCGAGGCCGTGTCGAGCGACATCACCTCGATACGGCCGGTGTTGGGCTGGCCGTAGGAGGAGTACAGGGTGCCGCCGCGTGCCGTGGCGTTCTCCTTGGGCTTCACGGTGACCCACAGCTCGCCGTACGCGTCGCTCGCGCCGACCACGCGGGCGTCGGCGAAGGTGACCCGCATGCCCTCCAGGGACTCGTAGAAGTCCTGGGCGTAGACGGCCGGTTGGAGCGCGAGGGCCTCGATGCTGCCGCCGGACGCGGTCGGGATGTAGGCGTCGGGGACCGAGGTCGCGTTGAGCGCGACGGCGTCGGGCAGCGCGTTGCCGCTGGAGAGGACCGTGGTGGTCGGGCCGCCGATCTCGGTGTTCGACTGGCTGGTGCTGCTCGGGTAGTACTCGGTGACCTTGCCGGTGACCAGGACCGAATCGCCCACCGAAACCGTCGGCTTGGCGGAACCGGTGTAGACGAAGACGGCCTCGCTGGTGCGCGGGTCGGTGTCGGGCGTCGGGTCCTGGATCCAGTAGCCGAGGGAGCCGCTGACGCGGACGCCGGTGACGATGCCGGGGACGCGGGTGACCGTCTGGCCCGCGTACGGCGAGAGGCGGGTCGTGCCCTGGATGTCGTGGACGCGGACCGTGCCGGGGTCGGTGGGCGACCCGCCGTCACCACCGCCGTCACCGCCGCCGTCGCCCGAACCGGGCGTCTGGCCCGCCGAGTTGACCGGCGTCGGGCTGCCGCTCGTGAAGTCGGCCGCGTTGTCGTCGGTGTCGGCGAGCGAGTCGGCGCGGGCGACCGCGGCCGTGTTGGAGGCGCCGGCGGCCGGGCCACTGCCCTCACGGACGACCGCGGTGCCGTAGCCCGCGAGGTCGACGATGTTCGGGTCGGCCGCGCAGTCCGCGGCGGTCTTGCAGGTCAGCGCGGCGGTGCCGGAGACCAGGGCGATCGTGCCGGAGGTGGCGCTCATCGCGATCGAGCCGGTGGCGTCGGGGGTGGGCAGCGCGGTCGTGCCGCCGCTGCCGGTGCCCTCGCCGACCAGGTAGCGGGCGCCGGGGGCGATCGCGCCGGTGAGGGCGGTGACCTGCCAGGCGGAGCCCGCGGACGGTGTGCCGGGCAGGTACTGGACGCTGTAGCCCGAGAGGTCGTAGGCCGCGGAACCGGCGTTGCCGAGCTCCACGAAGTCCCGGGTCAGGGTGGCTCCCGAGTTGCCCCCGCCGCCGTACACCTCGGCAATCACCGCCGACGCGGAGGGAGTTGCGGACGCGTTGGGCAGGGCGGTGAAGGCGAACGCTCCCGCCGCGCCCACCGCGACGATCGCTTGGGCGGTGCGGCGGGCGCGGGGTCTGCGCGCTTCGGGTCTGGACACGCTGGCGGTCTCCTCGTGCTTCGTCTAGCTGCCGAATACCGGGTGCCTGTGGGGAGTCGGCTCAAGTTACGCGCGTAGAAAGGGAGTTGCCAGAGGGCCTTGCGTTAAATCCAGGGAACAAGTGAGCGCTGGGGCGGCCGGGACGGTCGCGAAAGTGACGTTCCACACATAAACCTGGTGATCAAGTGGACAACTCACCCGATTCCAGCGGACCTTGAGAGCTTCAGGGGCGCAATCGGTTCACCGTTCAACCGTGGCCTTTTCCGGTTTCGTCCAGTTCACTCGGGATGGTTTGCATCGCACCATAAGTCCGTTCCGACCCAGGGAGTGTGTAGAACTATGCCCAATTCGCCCCATTCGCATGACTCGTCGGATTCCTCGAACGTTCCGTTCGCTCCCCATCCGGTGTCCGCCGCCGAGGTCATCCCGGGCGACCTGATCGCGCTGACCCCGGACGACGCCGGACGCTCCTGCTGGCAGGTCGTGACGCACACCCTCCCCGAGACCCCCGAGACCATCCGGGTCACCCTGCGGCCCCCGCTCGGCGGCACGGACCACGACGAGGTGCTCGGCCGCGACCGCCGCATCATCAGCGCGTGCCGCAGGCTGAACCCCGGCGCGATCCCGCACCTCGTCTCCGACGACCTCACCGGCGCCGAGTTCCGCGAGGGCGACCGCGTGACCTCGCTGCGGGTGGTCGACCCGGGCGCGGAAGAGGTGACGTACGTACGCCGCTGGGGTGTGTGGCACCGGGACCTCGACGGGAGCACGGGCGAGGCCGCGTCCGACGCCGAGGTGCGCGAACTGGCCGACGCGGAGCATGTCGTACGGCATCTGCCGCGGCCGGAGCGGGCGACGGCAGCGGGCCGCGGGCCGCGACGGGTGGTGGTGACCGGGCTGGGGGCCGTCACGCCGCTCGGGGTCGGGGTCGGCGAGCTGTGGCGGGGGCTGCTCGAAGGACGGCACGGGATAAGGGAGTTGGAGGGCGAGGAGTTCGCGGAGCTGCCCGTGCGGGTGGCCGGGGCCGTGCCCGTCGACCCGGCGGAGCTGCTGCCGCGGGCGGCGGCGCGGCGGATGAACCGGGCCGCGCAGTTCGCGGTGCTGGCCGCGCGGGAGGCGTGGGGCGACGCCGGGTTCGCGGCGGGCGGCACCCGCGAGAGCGGGCTCGATCCCGAGCGGATCGGGGTCAGCCTCGGGACGATCCTCGGGGACGCGTCGGTCCTCGTCGGCGGCGACCGCAAGCTGCGCGAGAAGGGCCCGCGCGCGGTCTCCCCGCTGACCACCCCCATGACGGTGCCGTCGCAGGCCTCGTCCCAGGTCTCCCTCGACCTCCACATCACCGGCGAGGCCCGCACGGTCACCGCCGCGTGCGCCTCCGGCACCGAGGCCATCGGGTCGGCGATCGACCGCATACGGTACGGCCGGATCGACGTCGCCCTCGCGGGCGGGGCCGAGGCGGTCGTCACGCCGGCGATCATGGCGTCGTTCGCGGCGATGCGGGCGTTGTCCACGCGGGGCGTGGTGGACGGGTCGTCGCCGTCACGGCCGTTCGGCAGGGACCGGGACGGGTTCGTGAACGGGGAGGGCGCGGGCATCCTCGTCCTGGAGGCCGAGGAGCACGCTCGTGCGCGGGGAGCGCGGATCTACTGCGAGGCCGCCGGGTGGGGTCTGTCCGCCGACGCGCACCACATGGCGGCGCCGGATCCGTCGGGCGCCGGGGTCGCGCTCGCCGTGCGGCGGGCGGTGCGGGACGCGGGCGGGCATGTCGTGGACGTCGTCCACGTGAACGCGCATGCGACGGCGACGGTGGAGGGGGATCTCGCGGAGGCGGGTGCGCTGCGTGCGGTGTTCGGCGGCAGAAACGTTCCTGTCACCGCGCTCAAGGGGCATCTCGGGCATCTGCAAGGGGCCGCGGGCGGGGTGGAGGCGGTGGCGACGGCGCTGACCCTGCATCACGGGATGGTGCCGCCGACCGTGGGGGCGGGGACCGGGGCCGGGGCAGGGGCGGGGGATGCGGAAGTGGACGACGCGATCGGGCTGGATGTGGTGACGGGCAGAGCGCGGGAGTTGCCCGTGGCCGGGGACCTGGCGCTGAGCAACTCCTTCGGGTTCGGGGGGCACAACGCGGTGCTGGCGCTTCGGCGGGTGAGGTAGCGCGGGGCGGGCAGGCCCTCAAACGGCCTGCCCGCAGCGGGAGTTGCGGCTCGGGCCGCGTGTCTGCCGGACGGGGGCGGCACGAGGCAGGCTTTCCACGCGGCGGGAGGTGCGGCCCAAGCAGTGCGTCCGCGAGGCGAGTTGCGGCTCGGGCCGCGCATCTCCCAGACGGAAGGAGCACCAGACCGCCTGACCACGCAGCGGGAGCCGCGACCCGAGCCGCACGTTTCCCGGACGGGAGCAGCACGAGGCCGCCTGACCGTGCGGTGGGAGCCTCGGCCCAACCAATGTGTCCGCGACGCGAGTTGCGGCCCAGGCCGCGCGCCTCCCGGCCGGAAGCAGCACCAGACCACCTCTCCACTCACCAGGAGCCCCGGCCCAAGCAGCGTGTCCGCGAAGCAAGTTGCAGCCCAGGCCATGCGCCACCCGGACGAGAGCAGCACCAGACCACCCGCCCACGCAGCGGGAGCCCGGCCCAACCAGTGCGTCCGCGACCCCAGTTGAGGCCCAGGCCCCGCGCCTCCCGGCCGGAAGCAGCACCAGACCGCCTCTCCACACAGCGGGAATGGCGACCCGGGCTACGCGTCCCCCACCGAGAAGAACACCGAGCCGCCCGCCCACACAGCGCAAGCCGCAGCCCATCCACCGTGTCCGCCACGCGAGTTGCCGCTTCAGGCCGTGCGTTTGCGTGGGGTCGCCTTCTTCGTGGGGGTTTTCGCCGTGGTCTTCGCTGTCGGCTTCGGCTGGGTTCTCTTGGCGGTTGCGGCGGTCTTCTTGGTGGCCCCTGTCGATTTCTTCGCCGAGGTCGACGTCGAAGCCGTGGGCTTCTTCCCCGCGGCCGTCTTCTTCGTCGCCGTGGAGGTCGACTTCTTGCCGGGGGTCTGTTTGGGGGTCGCGCGGGCCGACCGGGACGAGATGGATCTGACCTCGGCCTTCTTCCCCGTCTCCGCGCCCGCTTCCTCGTCCGCTTCCTCGTCCGTCTCCGCGCCCGCATCCGCGCCCGGCTGCTCGCCGCGCGACTCCTTCGCCTCGCGGACGCTCTTCTCCAGGGCCGCCATGAGGTCGAGGACCTTGCCGCTGGGCGCCGGGGCCGGGGAGTCGGCCGGCTGTTCGCCGGAGGCCTTCGCGGTGATCATCTCCTCGACCGCCTCGCGGTAGTCGTCGTGGAGGTCTGCGAGGTCGACCTCGCCGAGGGTGTCCATCAGGGCGTCCGCGAGGTCGAGTTCCTTGTCGCGGACGGTGACGCTCGTGTCGGGGGCGACCCCCTCGGGAACCCGGATCTCGTCCGGCCAGAGCAGCCCGTGCATGGCGATCACGTCGTCGACCACGCGGAGCATGCCGAGCCGTTCCCGGCCCCGTAGCGCGTACTTCGCGATGGCCACCTTCCGGCTGCGTTTCAGTGCCTCGCGCAGCAGGGTGTACGGCTTGGCCGCGGGGACGCCGTTCGCGGAGAGGTAGTACGCCGCGTCCATCTGGAGCGGGTCGATCCGGTCGGCCGGGACGAACGCGACGATCTCGATCGTCCGCGCCGTCGGGATCGGCAGCTGGGCCAGGTCGTCGTCGGTGATGGGGATCATCGTGCCGTCCGCGTCCTCGTAGGCCTTGCCGATCTCGGCCTGGGTGACCTCGCGGTCCTCCAGTTCGCAGACCTTGCGGTAGCGGATGCGTCCGCCGTCCTCGGTGTGGATCTGGCGGAAGGAGATGGAGTGGCTCTCGGTCGCGTTCACCAGTTTGATCGGGATGCTGACCAGGCCGAAGGATATGGCGCCGTTCCATATGGATCGCACCTGCCGCACCCGCCTTCCGTTGCCGGCTCGCACCTGTCCGGCTGGCATCTGTCCGGTTCACAACTCTCCGGCTGACGATCCTCCGGCTCACGACCCTCCGGCGCATGTCCGGTTCGTCATGTTTCCGTGGGATTCTCATCGTATGACGCCGATCACAGAGGTGGAGGGGCGACGGCTCGCGCTCAGCAACCTGGACAAGGTGCTGTACCCGGGGACCGGCTTCACCAAGGGCGAGGTGCTGCACTACTACGCCACGGCCGCCGGGGTGCTGCTGCCCCAGCTGCGGGACCGGCCGGTGTCCTTCCTGCGCTATCCGGACGGGCCCGACGGCCAGGTCTTCTTCACCAAGAACGTGCCGCCCGGTACACCCGACTGGGTCACCACCGCCGAGGTGCCGCGCTCGGAGGGGCCGGCGCGCATGGTGCTGGTGCAGGATCTGGCGTCCCTGATGTGGGCGGCGAACCTCGTCACCGAGTTCCACACACCGCAGTGGGTCGTCGGGGAGCCGGATCTCGCCGACCGCCTCGTCCTCGACCTCGATCCCGGGGCGCCGGCGACCGTCGTCGAGTGCTGCGAGGTCGCGCTGTGGCTGCGGGAGCGGCTGGCGGCGGACGGCATCGAGGCGTACGCCAAGACGTCCGGGTCGAAGGGCCTGCATCTGCTGGCCGGGGTCACGCCGGTGCCTTCGGAGCGGGCGGTGTCGTACGCGAAGGAACTGGCCGTGGCGGCGGAGGCGGCGCTCCCCCGGCTCGTCGTCCACCGGATGACGCGGAGCCTGCGGCCGGGAAAGGTGTTCGTCGACTGGAGCCAGAACGCGGCCCGGAAGACCACGGCCGCGGCGTACACGCTGCGGGTGGGCCCGGCTCCGGCCGTGTCGGCACCGGTGACGTGGGAGGAGGTCGAGGCGTGCCGTTCCGTGCGCCGCCTCACCTTTCTGGCAGCGGACATGGGGGCGCGGCTGGAGGAGCACGGGGATCTGCTGGCGCCGCTGCTCGACGCCGGGCGGGCGGGGTCCGTGCCGTGACCGGCGGTGTCAGCCGCCCCTCACACCCTCCCCCACGTCTGCCGGTCCCGAGCCATCGCGTGCAGTGCCTCCACGTCCGCGGGCTTCAGCACCCCGCCCGTCCTCGCCAGTCCGGAGAGTTCCGTGTCCTGGAGTACGCGGACCTCGCGGAGCGGGGTCGTGGTGGTGACGTCGGCCGGGCCGGACAGGGCGAGGACCGGGTGGACCTCGGCCGTGAGGGCGTAGGAGGCGCGGGCCGCGTCGGAGCGGGCGCGGCGGAGGACGGGGAGGGGGTCCCGGCGGCCCAGGGTGACCATGGGGTCGGCCACCCGGACGCGCTGCCTGCGGGCGTAGAGGGTGTGCAGGGCGTAGAGGCCGCCGGGGCCGATGAGCAGGTGGTGGAGGCGGTCGCCGCCGGGGAGGGGGATGGAGTGGAGGGCGTGCCAGCCCGCGCCGTCGAGGGCGTCGAGGGCCTCGCCCACCGCCTGTTCCGCGGCGAGGGCGCGGCGGCGGGGGTCGGGGCGGAGCCGGTGCGGGGGGCCCGGGTCGCGGTCGAGGGCGACGTGGAGGGCCTCGCCGGGGCGGTTGGGGGCCAGGTCGTCGTCGGGGTGGAGGGTCAGGCGGGCCAGTTCGGCGGGGGTCGGCACCGGTGGCGGGCCGACGGTGACCGGGCCGGTGAGGAAGGGGCCGAGGGCGTGCAGGACGTCCTCTCTGCGGTCCTCGCTGAGCAGGTTGATCCGGGCCGCCTCCCGGTCGTACCAGGCGACGTTCCGTCCGTCGGTGTGACAGACGTACAGCCGTTCCTGACCATGGCGCCAGGTCGGTATCACGCGCAGTCCGCTCATGCACCATCACCCCTCGACCATGGGAACAGGCGGGGTGCTCAAGGGGCAAGAACCCGGTTACCTTTGGGTCAGTCGCTGGGGCTTGGGGAGGCGCCGTTGCGGACGCGCAGGAAGCAACCCGACGTACCCGCTCCGGACAGTCCGTGGAGCGAGATCACGCCCGGTCTGTGGATGGGCGGGCACGAGTTCCGGGGGCGTTCGGGGCAGCGGGAGTTCGCGGTGGTGCGGGGCGAGTTCGATCTCGTGCAGACGTTGCTGCGGCTACCGGGGCACGGGCCCGATCCGGGCGTCGAGCATCATGTCTGGCCGATTCCGGACGGTCCGCTGGACGGGACGCAGCTGGCCGGTGTGATGCGGTTGGCGGTGGCCGCGTGCGACGCGCTGGACGCGGGGCGGAAAGTGCTCGTCCGCTGTTATCACGGCTACAACCGGTCGGGTCTGGTCGTCGCCCACGCGCTGGTCCGCCGCGGCCACTCCACCGAGGAGGCGATTCGGCTGATCCGTGCCCGCCGGTCCCCGTGGGCTCTCCACAACGACCTGTTCGTCGAGTACCTGCGGACGGGGCTGTCCACGGCCCGGCTGCTGGAGGAACTGGCCGAGTAACCGTTTCCCCCGTTCCGTCGGAGCACACGAACAAAAGGGACTTCCCTACGAATAGGGTGTACGGGTCAGACACCAGCGCCCCGCAGGAGAGCAGTGCCCCCCAGTCGCCCCCGCCGCACCGGTCGCCGCGTGCGCGCCGCCCGCACCGCCGCCGCCGTCGCCCTGCTGCTCGCGACCGCCGTGGCCTGCGGTGACACCGGCGCGCTGCGGGGCGCGGGGGCGACCCCGACGGCGACCAGCCCCGCCAGACTCTGGCCGAGCCTGTCGCCCGCGGCCTCCCCCGCCTACGACTTCGACGAGGCGGACACGGAGACCGTGAAGGGCGTCGCCGTCCCCGGCGACGACATCCGCAAGGTCGACCCGGTCGCCGTCGTGCGCGCGGAGATCGCCGCGCATCCCGGCGACTACCAGGGCGCGAAGGCTCCGTACCGCGGAACCGCCGAGCGCGTCGCGGACTGCGAGAAGGGCGGGGACCGCAGCTTGTGTCCCGTCCTCAAGCCCTACTACCGCGACCTGACCGGCGACGGACGCGACGACCTGACGCTCGGGTTCCGGCTGCTGCCGACCAAGATGACGGCGGTGCGGGTCTACACGGTCGAGAAGCACAGGCTCGTGCGGGTCATGAGCAACGACGACGCGGTCAGCGGGGTCGAACTCGCCGGGCATTCGGTGATCATCCGCTCGCCCTCGGAGCTGGCGGGCTACGAGTACCGGGTGCAGTGGACCTGGGACGCGGACCAGAAGGCGATGCTGCTGACCCACGACGAGTTCCTGCGGACCGGGAGCCGTAAGCACGGGGTGCGGCGGGCGACCCCGGTCGCGCCCGACGCCTCCGCGTCCCCTTCGGCCACGCCGTGACCCGGCTCGCGCTGCCCCGGTGGGCGGGGACCCTCGCTTTCAAGGCCGGCGTGTTCATCACCGTGATGTGCTGCGCGCTGGCCGCCCTGCTCGGTGTCCTCGTGCATGTCTCGGTGACCGACCAGACCGTCGGCCAGGCCCGCGGCCTCGCGCTGTCCCGGCTGCGGACGGCGACGACCCAGTACGAGGCCGGGGACTCGCTGGTGCACGGCGCCGGGGTCGACTCCGCGGATCTGCCGGAGCCGTTGCGGCGGTTGGCCGCCGCCGGGGAGCGCGGCACGATGGTCGGCAAGCACCGGGGGCGGCCCACGATGTGGGCGGCGGGTCCCGCCGACGACGACCGGGTGCTCGCCGTGGCCGTCGACTACTCGCAGGGCGCGGGCACCATCGCCGGGCTCGACCGGGCGATCCTGTGGTCCTCCGGCCTCGCGATCGGGGCGACGCTGCTGGTCGGCGCGTTCGCGGTGACCCGGGTGACGCGACGGCTGCACGGGACGGCGCAGGTGGCCCGGCGGATCAGCGCGGGCGACCTGGACGCGCGGGTGGACGATCCCCGTACGAAGGACGCGAACCTGCCGCAGGACGAGGTGGCCGCGGTGGCCGCCGCGCTGGACACGATGGCGTCGTCCTTGCAGGGCAGGCTGCTGACCGAGCAGCGGTTCACGGCGGATGTGGCGCACGAGCTGCGGACGCCGCTGACCGGGCTGCACGCGGCGGCGGAGCTGTTGCCGCCGGGGCGGCCGACCGAGTTGGTGCGGGACCGGGTGGCCGCGCTGCGGACGCTGACCGAGGACCTGCTGGAGATCTCCCGGCTCGACACCCGCCGGGAGAAGGTGGAGCTGGACACCGAGCGGCTGGGGGCGGTGGCCGAGCGGGTCGTGCGGGGGTCCGAGGGCGGGGGCGAGGTCGTCGTCGTGCGGGACGAGTGGGTGGAGACGGACCGGCGGCGGCTGGAACGGGTGCTGGGGAATCTGGTCGCCAACGCGCACCGGCACGGGCGGGGGTCGGTGGTGGTGACCGTGGAGGGGGCGGTGGTGACCGTGCGGGATCACGGGGACGGGTATCCGGAGTACCTCGTGCGGCACGGGCCGCAGCGGTTCCGTACGGAGGGCGGGGCCACGGGGCACGGGCTGGGGCTGACCATCGCGCTCGGGCAGGCGGAGGTGTTGGGGGCGCGGTTGGTGTTCTCCAATGCGGAGGACGGTGGGGCGGTGGCGACTCTGACGTTGCCTTCTGCGGGGGGCTAGTCGAGAGCCGGGGGCGGGGTGCGGGTGGTTCGTTGGCCGCGAGTCGTGTGTGGCTGGGCGCGCAGTTCCCCGCGCCCCTTGGGGGCGCGCCCGCGCGGGCCGCGCTCATGTGGACCAGTGTGACGCGCGGGCGCCCGCTCCCCCCTCCTAATGTGGCGAATAGTCAGGTTCGCCCCACTCCTGGAGGTACCCCCATGTCCCTCAGCCTCTCCCTGCGTCGTCTCGGGATAGCGGTCGCCGCCGGTGCGCTGGTCACCGCCGCGGCCGTCACTCCCGCCGTGGCCGACGGCGACTGGGGTGACGAAGACCCGGGTGTCAGCCGCCAGGACGACGGCGGGTGGAACCAGCGCGGCGACGACGACTTCGGCGACCGCGGGGACCACGGCCACCAGGGCGGCCACGACAACCCGCGGCTGTACCGCGGTGTCGTCACCGCCGACCAACTCGCCCTGCGCTCCCGCCCGGACCGCGGCAGCAGGATCATCCGGTACGCCTACCGCGGCGAGCGCGTCTCGATCTTCTGCAAGACCGGCGGCTCGAACGTCCAGGGCAACCCGCTCTGGTACCTGCTCACGGACGGGACCTGGGCCTGGGGCTCGGCGCGGTACATCGACAACATCGGTCCCGCGCCCCGCTGGTGCTGACGGTCGAGACACACGCACCACCCAAGGCACACAACCCGCACCATTTGGGTAAGTTCCGGACATGACCAACGCCGGAACCACCGTCACGGCGGACCTTCCCACACCCGCTGTGCGCGTCCCCCGGCGCCGTGGCATCGAACTCACCCTCATCGTCGTGGCCGTACTCCTCTCCGTGTACGGCTACTGCGCTGTCGGTCTCGCCAGATACGGCACGGTCCCGCCCGGCGCCGCCGGCTACGGCGCCGGGCTCGGCGTGCTCGCCCTCCTCGCGCACATCGCGGTGCGCCTGCGGGCGCCGTACGCCGACCCGCTCCTGCTGCCGATCGGGGTCCTCCTCAACGGCCTGGGGCTCGTCCTCATCTACCGGCTCGACCTGGAGACCCCGGGCGACCGGGCGGCTCCGACCCAACTCGTCTGGTCCACCCTGGGCGTGACCCTCTTCACCGTCGTGGTGCTCGCCCTGCGCGACCACCGCGTGCTCCAGCGCTACGCGTACGTCTGCGTGGCCGCCGCGCTCGCCCTGCTCACCCTCCCGGTCTTCTTCCCGGCCGTGAACGGCGCGCGGATCTGGATCCGGATCGCCGGATTCTCCATCCAGCCGGGCGAGTTCGCGAAGGTGCTGCTGGCGGTCTTCTTCGCCGCGTACCTGGCGGCCAACCGCAACGCGCTCGCCTACGCCGGCCGCCGCGTCTGGCGCCTCCAGCTCCCCACCGGGCGCGTGCTGGGCCCGATCGTCGCGATCTGGCTGCTGAGCGTGGGCGTCCTGGTCCTGGAACGCGACCTGGGCACCTCCCTCCTCTTCTTCGGCCTGTTCGTGACCCTCCTCTACGTCGCCACCGGCCGCACCGGCTGGATCGCGGTCGGCCTGCTGCTCGCGGCCCTCGGCGCGGTCGCCGTCGGCCGGTTCGAACCGCATGTGCACAGCCGGGTCCAGGACTGGCTGCAGCCCTTCGCGTCGATCGACGCGGGCCACGGACCCAACCAACTCGCCCAGTCCCTCTTCGCGTTCGCGGCCGGCGGCCTGCTCGGCACGGGCCTGGGTCTCGGCCACTCGATCCTCATCGGCTTCGCCGCGAAGTCGGACTTCATCCTGGCGACGGCGGGCGAGGAACTGGGCCTGGCCGGCCTCTCCGCGATCTTCATCCTCTACGGGCTGCTCGTGGAGCGCGGTTACCGGGCGGGCCTGGCGCTGCGCGACCCGTTCGGGCGGCTGCTCGCGGTCGGGCTCGCGTCGATCGTCGCGCTCCAGGTGTTCGTGATCGCGGGCGGGGTGACCGGGCTGATCCCGCTGACCGGCATGGCGATGCCGTTCCTCGCCCAGGGCGGCTCCTCGGTCGTCACCAACTGGGCGATCGTGGCCCTGCTGATCCGGCTGAGCGACTCGTCCCGCCGTCAGTACGACATCGAGGTGGCCGCGTGACCGACGCCATGACCCGCCACATCCGCCTCGCCGCGGCCTTCTGCGCCCTGCTCCTGCTGGCCCTGCTGGTGAACGCCACCCGCGTCCAGATCGTCCGCTCCCGCTCCTACGACGACAACATCGCCAACCGCCGCCACACGATCGCCCGTTACGACCAGCCGAGGGGCGGCATCCTCGTCGGGGGCAGGCCGGTCACCGGCTCCCGCGACTCCGGCGAGCAGCTCCGCTACGAACGGACCTACCGGGACGGCCCGCTGTACGCCCCGGTCACCGGCTTCGCCTCGCAGGAGTACGGCACGACGTTCCTGGAGCACTCCGAGGACGGCATCCTCTCCGGCACCGACTCGGCGCTCTCGCCGTTCCCGCTGTGGAACGACCTCACGCGCGGCCAGAACCCGGGCGGCAACGTCGTCACCACCCTCGACCAGGCCGCGCAGAAGGCGGCGTACGACGGACTCGGCACCCGCACCGGCGCGGTCGCCGCGATCGAACCGTCGACCGGCCGCGTCCTCGCCCTGGTCTCGACCCCGTCCTACGACCCCGGCACCCTGTCGGGCAACGGCCGTGCGGCGAAACGCAGTTGGGCCCGCCTGAACGCGGACCCGGACAAGCCGATGCTCAACCGGGCGGTGCGGCAGACCTATCCGCCGGGTTCGACGTTCAAGGTGGTCACCGCGGCGGCGGCGCTGGACGCGGGGGTGGTGACGGACCTGGACGCGGCGACCAGGTCCCCCGACCCGTACACGCTTCCCGGCACGACGACGACCCTCACGAACGAGGGCGACGGCTGTGCGGACGCGCCGCTGCGGTCCGCCTTCGAGTGGTCCTGCAACACGGTGTTCGCGAAGCTCGGCGTGGATGTCGGCGTACGGGCCATGAGCAGCACGGCGGAGGCGTTCGGCTTCAACGACGCCGGGGTGCGGATCCCCTTCTCGGTCTCCCCCAGCACCTTCGACACCTCCGTGGACAAGGCCCAGTTGGCACTGTCGTCGATCGGGCAGTACAACACGCGGGCCACTCCGCTGCAGATGGCGATGGTCGCGGCGGCGGTCGCGAACGGCGGGCAGGTGCGGGCGCCGTACCTGGTGGAGCGGACGACCCGGCGCGGCGGCGAGACGGTGTCGGCGTCCGGGTCGCGCCCGGTCCGGCAGGCGATGCATCCGGCGACCGCGGTGCGGATGAGGGAACTCATGGAGGACGTGGTCACCGAGGGGACCGGCACGAACGCGGCGATCCCCGGCGCGACGGTCGGCGGCAAGACCGGCACCGCGCAGCACGGCATCGGCAACGCCGGTACGCCGTACGCCTGGTTCGTGTCCTGGGCGCAGGGCGAGCGGGACATCGAGCCGAGGGTGGCGGTCGCGGTGGTGGTGGAGGACGCGTCGGCGGACCGCTCGGACATCAGCGGCGGCGGGGACGCGGCACCGATCGCGAAGGCGGTGATGGAGGCGGTGCTCGGGTCGTGAGACGGGGATCCGGGCCAAGAAGTCCCGCCCAGGGGATTGACGAGCTTGCTGACAAGCAGTCTCATAAGAGACTGGGGGTGTGACCCCGGGTAACATGCGAGCCGTGAGGTGGGAGAACCATGACGACGCTGACGGAAGCCGACGCGGTCGACGGGCTGCGCGACGCGCTCGGCCTGCTCAAGGACCGTGAGCAGGTGGCCGAGCGGCTGCTCGCCTCCTCCGCCAGGCACTCCTTCGACCCCGACAAGGAACTCGACTGGGACGCGCCCTTCGAGGACGGCAAGTGGTTCTGGCCGCCGGAGCTGGTGTCCCTGTACGACACCCCGCTGTGGAAACGGATGGGCGAGGAGCAGCGCATCCTGCTCTCCCAGCACGAGGCCGCGGCGCTCGCGTCCCTCGGCATCTGGTTCGAGCTGATCCTGATGCAGCTGCTCGTCCGGCACATCTACGACAAGGCGGCGACGAGCGCGCACGTGCGGTACGCGCTCACCGAGATCGAGGACGAGTGCCGGCACTCGAAGATGTTCGCGCGGCTGATATCCCGGGGCGAGACCCCCTGGTACCCGGTGAGCCGGGCCCACCAGAACCTGGGGCGGCTGTTCAAGACCATCTCCACGACCCCCGGTTCGTTCACGGCGACGCTGCTCGGCGAGGAGGTCCTCGACTGGATGCAGCGGCTGACGTTCCCGGACGAGCGGGTGCAGCCCCTGGTGCGCGGTGTGACCCGGATCCACGTCGTCGAGGAGGCCCGTCACGTCCGGTACGCGCGGGAGGAGCTGCGGCGCCAGATGATCACTGCGCCCCGCTGGTCCCAGGAGTTCACCCGGGTCACCTCGGGGGAGTTCGCGCGGATCTTCTCCATCGCCTTCGTCAACCCCGACGTCTACACGAACGTGGGTCTCGACCGGGACGAGGCGGTCGCCCAGGTGCGGGCGAGCGGGCATCGGCGGGAGGTCATGCAGAACGGGTCGAGGAAACTGACGGAGTTCCTGGACGACATCGGCGTGCTCCGGGGTGTCGGGCGACGGCTGTGGAAGGCGTCGGGCCTGCTGGCCTGAGTCCGGGGGTCCGGGCAGGCGGGCGCGACCAGCCACAACGCGCCCGCACCCGCCCGACTACCCTGCACCCATGCCCCCTGCCACCCCCGCCTACCGTCGACTGGGCGTCGAGGAGCGGCGCAGCCAGCTCCTCGACGCCTCGCTCACCCTCTTCGCGCACCGCGCCCCCGAGGAGGTCTCCCTCGACGACGTGGCGGAGGCGGCCGGGGTCTCGCGGCCCCTGGTGTACCGGTATTTCCCGGGCGGCAAGCAGCAGCTCTACGAGGCCGCGCTCAGGTCCGCCGCCGACGAGCTCCAGCAGTGTTTCGACGAACCCCGCGAGGGTCCCCTCGTCGCCCGCCTCGCCCGCGCCCTGGACCGCTACCTCGGCTTCGTCGACCAGCACGACGCCGGTTTCAGCGCCCTGCTCCAGGGCGGCAGCGTCGTGGAGACCTCCCGTACGACGGCCATCGTGGACGGCGTCCGCAGGGCCGCCGCCGTGCACATCCTCAGCCATCTCGGGGTCGCCGACCCCGGCCCCCGGCTGCGCATGACCGTACGGATGTGGATCACGGCCGTGGAGGCCGCGTCGCTGATCTGGCTCGACGAGGACAAGGAACCGCCGCTCGACGAGTTGCGGGACTGGCTGGTGGAGCAGTTCGTGGCGGTGCTGTCGGTGACCGCCCGGCGGGACCCGCAGACCGCCGCGCTGGTCCAGGACCTCGCGGCGGATGGCTGAGACTGGTCCCGTGAAGAGCGAAGAGACCCCGTTCGAGGGCGGCCCGATGGACGGGCGGTCCCTGCCCGTGCTGCTCGGCCCGACCGGCACCCCGCCGAAGACGTACCGCATCCCGGTCCCCGACGACGCCGGCGGCCCGCCCACGGTCCTCGTCTACCGCCGGGTCCCCCGCGCCCACAGCAAACGCCTCGGCCTGCCCAGGGGCTGGAAGTACGTCTACTCCACCGGAGACGGAGAAGGGACGGGCAGGCTCGGCGGCGGACTCAGATGGCCGTGGACCAAGCCGGACGCCACGCCGGGCGGCAAGCCGGACGACACCCACGAGTGACCGGGTTACGCCGAACCGCGGACACCCGGCGCGCGGACCCGCCGACCCCGCCTGATGCTCACGGTGCGGGGCGGACGGCCCGCCGCGCACCGGAGGTGATGACGTGTCAGGAAGGCTTCTGCGTCTGGTCTGCACGGCGGCGGTGGCGGCCGGCGCCGTTCTCGCACCGCTGCCCGCCGCCGCCGTGCCCGAACCCCCGGCACCCGGACAGCGCCCCGTCGCCGAACTCCTGACGGACCTTCAGTCCCTCTACCAGGACGCCGAACAGGCCACCGAGACGTACAACGCCACCGAGGAGAAGCTGAGGAAGCAGCGCGCCGAGGTCGACCGGCTCGACTCCGATCTGACCCGCGCCCGCCTCTCCCTCCAGAACAGCCGCGGCGCCGCCGGACGGCTGGCCCGCGAGCAGTACCAGAACAGCACCGCCATCTCCCCGTACGTCCGCCTCCTGCTCGCCCGCGATCCGCAGCACGCGCTCGACGAGGGCCATGTCATCGGCCAGTTGGCGCGCGAGCGGGCCGAGACGATCGGCCGGCTGGTCGGCACGGAGAAGAAGAGCGACGGCCTGGCCCGCGCGGCCCGCAAGGCCCTGGACGGTCAACTCACCCTGACCGCGCGGCAGAAGAAGGAGCGCGACGAGGTCGCCCGGCGCCTGGCCGACGTCGAGAGACTCCTCACCGCCCTCACCCCCGACCAACTCACCGCCCTCGCCGACTTCGAGAGGACCGACGTCGACAAGGCCCAGCGGAAACTGGTCACTTCGGGCGCCCTGGGCGACGACAGCCGCGAACCCTCCCGGGCCGGGGACCGCGCCCTGCGCTACGCCGTCCAGCAGATCGGCAAGCCGTACGAGTGGGGCGCGGAGGGCCCGAAGACCTACGACTGCTCCGGCCTGACCTCCCAGGCCTGGGCCCACGCGGGCACCCCCATCCCCCGGACGAGCCAGGAGCAGTGGGCCACCCTGCCCAGAGTCCCCCTCAAGCACCTGCGCCCGGGAGACCTGGTCGTCTACTTCCCCAAGGCGACCCACGTGGCCCTGTACCTGGGCGACGGCAAGGTGGTCCAGGCGCCCAGAACCGGCGAGAAGATCCAGGTCTCCCCGATCGCGACCTACCCGATCCTGGGAGCCGTCCGCCCGGATGCACGCTCCAAAGGGGCGCGGGGAACCGCGCGACCAGCCGCAACGAACCGGTAGCCGCCCACTCCCCGCAACCCCCGACGGCGACTACGCCCCGGCAACGGAGGCCAGGTAGGCCCCCGTCTTCTCCGGCTCGTAGAAGAAGTTCTCGAAGTCCGCGGGGTTGTCGAACCCGTTGGCGAACCGATCCGCCACCGGCTGCACCTGCCCGGCCGCACCGATGAGGTCGAGGATGTGCTCCGGCGGCGGGGACAGCATCGCGTTCGTCCACTTGGTGACGTGCCGCGCGGTCTCCCAGTACCGCTCGAACGTGGCCGTCATCCAGTCCCGGTCGAACTCCTTCTCCCCGTGCTCGACGATCGACGCGAGATAGGAAGCCGCGCACTTGGACGCGGAGTTGGAGCCCTGCCCGGTGATCGGGTCATTGGCGACGACGACATCCGCGACGCCCAGCACCAGCCCGCCACCCGGGAGCTGGCCCACCGGGTTGCGGACGGTGGGCGCGTACCGCCCCGCCAACGTCGCGCCCGCGTCGGTCAGTTCGACGCCCCGTGCCCGCTCGTACTCCCACGGCGTGAACTTCTCCATGAGTTCCAGGGTCAGGGAGAGGTGCCGCGCCGGGTCCTTGATGCCGTGGAAGGCGTCCGCCGGCCCGCCGGGTATGCCCTCCCAGAACAGGATGTCCGC
The DNA here is from genome assembly GCF_044747445.1 of Streptomyces sp. NPDC090083. Taxonomy (NCBI): domain Bacteria; kingdom Bacillati; phylum Actinomycetota; class Actinomycetes; order Kitasatosporales; family Streptomycetaceae; genus Streptomyces; species Streptomyces sp. NPDC090083. Next base: position 147,029 of record NZ_JBIVED010000017.1, read on the forward strand.
GCGCCCCGACGTGGTGAGCGTCGGCATGACGAACAACTCGCCCACACCGGGCACCAGGTTGCAGCGCACCGCCTCGAACTCGGGGTGCTCCGGGCGCGGGCCCAGACCGTGGACGTAGGAGACCGCCAGCGCCCGCTGCGGCTCGGTGTACGGGGACCGCTCCGGGTCGCGGGCGAACATCGAGACCAGCTCGCCCTTGCCCGCCGACACCAGCACGAGGTCGTAGGTACGGGAGAAGTAGTCGAGGTCGCCGACGGCCGCGCCGTGGATGACCAGTTGGCCGCCGCGCTGGGCGAACGTCTCCATCCAGCCGGCCATCTTGACCCGCTGGTCGACCGACTGCGCGTACCCGTCGAGTCTGCCCACCCAGTCGATCGCCCGCTGCGTCGGACCCGGGTCGTGCGAACCGGGGGCGGCGACCGAGACGCCGAGTCCTTCGATCTTCGGGGCCTGGGACTCCCAGAAGTTCAGCTGGAGATCGCGCTCGTGCTGCAGTGCCGTGGTGAACATGCACTGCGTCGACATGACCCGCCCGGAGCGGATCTCGTCCGCCGTCCGGTTGGACATCAGGGTGACCTCGTACCCGTGCGACTGGAGTCCGAGGGCGAGCTGGAGCCCGGACTGACCGGCTCCGACGACGAGTATCTTCCGCATACGGGTGGTGGCTCCTTGGTCGCGACTACTCAGGGGTGACGTCCAGCGCGTGGGCGACGAGCGCGAGCAGGGTCTCGATGGCCGAAATCCGCTGCCGCGCGTCCATGATCATGACAGGTATGTGCGCGGGGATCGTCAGCGCCTCCCGCACGTCCTCCGGGTCGAACCGCTCGCTGCCCGCGAAGTGGTTGACCGCGACGACGTACGGCAGCCCGCAGCTCTCGAAGTAGTCCAGCGCGGGGAAGCAGTCCTTGAGGCGGCGGGTGTCGGCCAGCACGACGGCGCCGATCGCGCCGCGCACCAGGTCGTCCCACATGAACCAGAACCGCTGCTGCCCCGGCGTGCCGAAGAGATAGAGCACCAGGTCGTCGTCGAGCGTGAGACGGCCGTAGTCCATGGCGACCGTGGTGGTCACCTTGTCCGGGGTGCCCGTGAGGTCGTCGGTCTCCTCGCTGGCCTCGGTCATCAGCGCCTCCGTCTGGAGGGGCTGGATCTCGGAGACGGCGCCGACCATGGTGGTCTTGCCGACGCCGAAGCCGCCGGCCACGACTATCTTCGTGGCGACGGGCGCACGGGTGCGGTCCTGCTGCCAGGGCCGCAACTGCTCCTCATCGTCGAGGAGTTGCTTCTCGTCGTTGAGGAGCGGGGAGACGCCGTAGGCGGCGGCGTCAGAGACGACGGAGTCCACTCAGCACCTTTTCCAGCAGAGCGCGGTCAGGACGGCCCGTACCGTGAGCGGTTCCGGTTCCGTACACACGGATCTTTCCCTGGTCGGCGAGATCGCTCAGGAGCACGCGGACCACACCGAGCGGCATCTTCAACAGCGCGGCGATCTCGGCCACCGTGCGCATACGGCGGCAGAGTTCGACGATGGCCCGCATCTCCGGCATGATCCGGGTGTTGAGGGAACCGTTCGTCAACTCCCTGCGCTCCTCCGGGGCTTCGAGCGCCGCCACGAAGGTCTCCACCAGGAGGACATGGCCGAACCGGGTCCGGCCGCCGGTGAGCGAGTAGGGGCGGACCCGGGCGGGTTTGCGCTCGCCGCCGCGCACCGGGAGTTTGTCGGGTGTACGGCTCATCGCGCACTTCCGGTGGTCGCGTCCTCAAGGGACTTCCGCAGCTCGCTGCGGAGTTCGGGCGTCAGGACGTGGCCGGCGCGGCCGACGAAGAGCGCCATGTGGTACGCCACGACGCTCATGTCGCAGTCCGCGGAGCCGTGCACGCCGAGCAGCGAACCGTCGCTGATCGACATCACGAAGAGGCTGCCCTCCTCCATCGCCACCATGGTGTGCTTCACCGGGCCGGAGTCCATCAGCTTCGCGGCGCCGATGGTGAGGCTGCCGATGCCGGAGACGATCGTGGCGAGGTCGGCGGCCGAGCCCCGCGGGCCCGAGCGCTTGGTCTCCACGGCCTCCCGGGCCTCCGTGTTCCGTCCCGGGTCGGAGGACAGGAGCAGCAGCCCGTCGGAGGAGACGACCGCGACCGACTGGATGCCGGGCACCTCCTCGACGAGGTTGCTCAGCAGCCAGTGCAGGTTGCGGGCTTCACTGCTCAGTCCGAAGGTACTGGGCGCGGTCAACTGCTTGCCTCCTCGACGGTGCCCCCCGTGGGTTCCTCGGATCGTTCGGTCGTGCTGCGCGGTGCCGGGACCGGGTTCTGCCCGGTCTGCTCGGCCATCTCCGCTTCTACGTCGCGGTAGCCCGCGGAGGCTCCCGCGCGGAAGCCGCCCAGCCTGCGGCGGAGGGCGTCGGCGTCGACCGAGCCGGTCCGCTGGCGCGGGGCCTGGGCGGGCTGGGTGAGCTTGGGGGTGCGCTTGGGGAGGCCCTTGTCGGTGACCGGGTCCTCGTCCTCGGCTCGTGCGTGCTCCACGGCGTCGGCGGTCGCCGGCTCCTCCGCCGTCAGGGGCAGCAGGAGTTCCATCGTCATCTCGGCCGGGGACTCCGCCGGGATCTCCGCCGGAGGTTCCGCCGTTGTCTCCGCCGGAGATTCCGCCGGGGTCTCCGCCGAAGGTTCCGCCGGCGTCTCCCGTACCGCCTGTTCCGCCAGGGCGACCAGGGGGTCCTTGTGGTCCGAACGGCCGTGCAGGACGTTGGAGTTGGACTCCGCGGTGGCGCCGGGGAGGGAGTAGGAGTGGGTGTCGCCGGTGGCACGCGGGGTGGCGGAGGGGACCGCCGACGCGGGGGCCGCGGGGAGGAGGGGGCCGGGGAGGACCACCACCGCCGCGATGCCGCCCTGCTTCTGGTCGCGGAGCTGGACGCGGACGCCGTGGCGGTGCGCCAGGCGGGCCACCACGTACAGGCCGAGGCCGAGGCCCTCCTCGCCCTCCTGGTCGTAGGGGGAGTCCGGGTCGAACGCGGTGAGGCGGGCGTTGAGGCTGGTCATGCGCGTGGGGGGCATGCCGATGCCCTCGTCCTGCACGGAGAGCATGACCTCGCCGTTCTCCATGAGCCAGCCGGCGATCTCGACGGGGGCGTCCGGCGGGGAGAACGACGCGGCGTTCTCCATCAGTTCCGCCAGGAGATGGCTGATGTCGTCGGCCGCGTAGCCGGCCACGTGCGCGTGCGGAGGGAGCGCCGAGATGCGGACGCGTTCGTAGCGCTCGATCTCACTGACCGCCGCGCGGACCACGTCCACCAACGGGACCGGGCCGGCGTGCTGTTGGACGTGGTCGGTGCCGGCGAGGACCAGGAGGTTCTCGCTGTGGCGGCGCATCACCGTGGCGAAGTGGTCGAGCTTGAAGAGGGTGGAGAGGCGGTCGGGGTCCTGCTCGCGCTCCTCCAGGCCCTCGATGACGGCGAGTTGGCGCTCGACCAGGCCCAGCGTGCGCAGCGCGAGGTTGACGAAGGTACCGCCGATGCTGGTGCGCAGCCGCTCCAACTGCACCGCGGAGTCGCTGACTTCGGCGCGGAGCTCCTCGCGGGCGTCGGCCATCTTCTGGCGCTGGCCGACGAGGTGCTTGCGGTCGGCCTCCAGGGTGCCGATGCGCTCGTGGAGGGCGGCGGCGTGCGCGTGCAGGGCGTTGACCGAGCGGACGACCTGGGCGAACTCGTCGTTGCGGCCGGTGAACCTGATCGGCTCCTCCGCCGCCGGGTCCTCGGCCTCGGCCAGCCGCGTCGAGCCCCGGCGCAGGACCGAGAGCGGGCGGGTGAGGGTGCGGGCCATGGCGGTGGCGATGCCCACGGCGAGCAGCATGAGGGCGCCGAGGATCGCGACGCGCAGTTCCAGCGCCTTGACGTCGTCGTCGCGGAGCTGGGCGAGGTCCTTGCCGCGGTCGACGTAGAGCGCGGACTCCTCGCCGCGCATCAGGTCGACCCGGGCGGAGAGCGCCGCGTCGAGCTTCTTCGTGCTGGTGTCCAACTGGTCGTCGGACAGCGTGGGCTGGGCGGTGAGGGAGGCGAGGTACTTCTCGGCGGAGTTGACCTCGGACCCGGTGACGGTGGAGTCGTAGCCCGCGAGGGCGTCCTTCGTGGCGGTCCCGCGGAAGTCGGCGAGGGCGGCGTCGGAGCGCAGCCGGGCCTGCTGGGCGGCGGCGCTGAGGGCGTCGCGCTCCTTCGTCTGGGCCTTCGTGGAGGTGGCCTGGGTGACCGGCAGGCCGGTGATCGGGCTGATGACCGTCTCGGTGGTCGACGGCACGTTCAGGGCGGCGAGGAGCAGCCCGCGGGTGGCGGCGGCCTGTTGGACGGCGGCGTCGAGTTCGGCGAGCGCGTAGGCGCCCGAGCCGGCCCGCGGCGGCATCTGTTCGGCCAACTGCTCGGCCAGCCGGTGCAGTTCGGTGATGGCTCCGGAGTACGCGTCGTGCGCCTGCAGCGCGCTGCTCTTGCCGGTGAGCGCGGCGCGGCGTACGGCGGCGACGTCGTCGAGGTCCGAGCGGAGCGCGGCCGGGATGTCGGTGTCGGCGCGGAGCTCCTCGACCTGGCGGTCGACGCGGGCGCTGCGGTCCTCGGCGGGGGCCTGGGACTTGGGGCGCCCGGCGGCGATGTAGGAGGTGACCTCGTCCCGCTCGTCGGCGAGGGAGTGGGCCAGCGACAGCGCGTCCTGGGTCTGCCCGGCGAGGGTCACCAGGTCCTGGGAGTCGCTCAGTTGTCCCGAGGCCGTGATCAGGGAGGGGGCACCGGCCGCAGCGATGGCGGCGGCCACGACGGCCACCGCGATGATGAGCCGGTTGCGGACGTGGGTACGGCGTCCCTTGCCCGCGGGGTCGGGCACGGCGGCACCGGTGGCGCCCCCCTGAGGGGCCGTCTGCTTGCCTGTGCGCCGCGGCCGCTTTTTCTGCACCGGTGCTCGCATTCCTGACTCGTGATACCCATGGGCCCGGGTGACGCTCCGTCACTCCGGTACGGCGACCCTCCCAGTGCCGGTAGGCAGCGGTCGCGCATCGTCCGGCCCGCCACCCGAAGGAGTGAACCCCGGACGGGAGTTGGCGGGCAAGTTCCGGCGGCCTGCCCAGGAGGCTCGTGCGCGGCGCCGGTTGGACGTGAGCGGCGGGCTTTGGCAGGATTCGCCGCCACGCATTCCCGGAGTGATCCATTCCCTCCCAAAACAGGCGTCTGACCTGCACGAGCGCACCCATTCGACCGTACCTGCCAAGTTTTTGCGAAGCCTGTGAAGAGGTCGTGCAGACTGGCCGAATGCGTACGGAACTTGTGTCGGAACCCGGCGACCCGGGCCGCCCCAACGAGGACTTCGCGAGTGTCGGCCTGCCAGCCTCGGGGCAGGGCGGTTCACTGGTCGTCCTGGACGGGGTCACCCCGCCGAAAGGCGGGACGGGCTGTCTGCATTCGGTCCCCTGGTACACCGCCCGCCTCGGGGGCGCGCTGACCGAACTGACCGTTTCCTGCCGGGATCTGACCCTGGCGGAGATTCTCTCCCGGGCGATCCTCCGAACAGCCGAGGCCCACGCCCCCACCTGTGACCTTTCTCACCCGCGCACCCCACAGGCGACCGTGGTCCTGGCCCGCTGGTCTCCGGCGGAGATCGAATACCTGGTTCTCTCGGACTCGGCGCTGCTGGCCGAAAACCCGTCCGGCGAGGTGACCGCCCTGCTCGACGACCGGCTGTCCCGCCTCCCGCGCTCCGCTCTCGCGACGGACGCCGTGATCGACACCACGCTCCGCAACAAGGAGGGCGGCTTCTTCACCGCCGCCGCCGATCCCTCGGTCGCGGAGCGCGCGGTGACCGGAACGCTCCCCCGCGCCGAGGTCCGCGCCCTCGCCGCCCTGACCGACGGCGCGACCCGGTGGGTGGAGAAGTTCGGCGAGGGCGACTGGGCCGACTGCTTCGCGCTCGTACGGAAGGAAGGGGCGGCGGAGCTGGTCGGCCGGGTGCGGGCGCTGGAGCGGGCCGACGCGGAGGAGCGGAGGCATCTGCGGCGGAGCAAGACGCACGACGACGCGACGGTCGTGTACGTCGAGTGGTGAACGCCCGGCCCGGCCCCGCTCTGCGCTACTTGCCCATGACGCCGTTCAACTCGTGCAGCAGGCGGGCCAGTTCGGCCACCTCCCGGCGGTCCCAGTGGGAGAGCTGGGTGACGTAGCGGGCGCGCCGGGCCTCGCGGACGTGGGTGACCCGGCGGCGGCCCTCGTCCGTGAGGTCGACCAGCCAGGCGCGGCCGTCCGCCGGGTCGGGCTCGCGGGCGATCAGGCCCAGCTCCTCCAGGGCGCGCAGCTGGCGGGACATGGTGGCCTTGCCGACGCCGATGTAGGCGGCCAGCTCGGTGGCCCGCTGCCGGCCGTACTCCTCCAGCCGGACCAGCAGGCCGTACGCGGCGGACTCCAGGTCGGGGTGGACCTCGCGGGCCATCTCGCCCTGGTTGGCCCGGGCCCGGCGCAGCAGGAACGTCAACTCGCGTTCCAGGGAGAGGTATTCGTGGTCCGCGACGGGCTCGTCGCCGCCCGCGGGCAGCACCCCGCCGTCACCGGCCGGCCGGTCACCGCCTCCGGAAGGCCGGTCGCCGTCCCTGTCCTCGCTCTTGCGCACGTCAGCACCCATCGGTTCGCTTTCCCGCTCGTGATCGTCTCCGCCACACACCGTCATCGCCGCAGCTCCGCCAGTATTTCGCAGGGCCGGACCGACGGCAGCGTCCGGACCCCCCTCCCGCCCGGTCCGCCCGGTCCGCGACTCCCCCACCAGGCGATTGCTCCCGCCCTCGCCCGCACCCGCCGCCCGCCGGCGTACGGCGAAGGCCCGGGCCCTCCTTGAGAGGGACCCGGGCCTTCACCTACCGGTGGACGTCCGTCACGCCGCCACCGGAACCTCCGGCGTCGCGCCGTTCGTCGCCGGCGACAGCGCCAGCTCCAGGACCTGGCGGACGTCCGTCACCGCGTGGACGTCCAGCTTGTCCAGGACCTCGGCGGGCACGTCGTCCAGGTCGGGCTCGTTGCGCTTCGGGATGATCACGGTGGTGACCCCGGCCTGGTGCGCGGCGAGCAGCTTCTGCTTCACACCGCCGATCGGGAGGACCCGACCGGTCAGGGAGACCTCACCCGTCATCGCCACGTCCGTGCGGACCAGCCGGCCGCTGAGCAGCGACGCCAGGGCCGTCGTCATCGTGACACCCGCGCTCGGGCCGTCCTTCGGCACCGAACCCGCCGGGAAGTGGATGTGCACGCCCCGGTCCTTCAGGTCGCCCACGGGCAGCTCCAGTTCGGCGCCGTGCGAGCGGAGGAAGGACAGGGCGATCTGCGCGCTCTCCTTCATCACGTCACCCAGCTGACCGGTCAGGGTCAGACCCGCCGCACCCGTCTCCGGGTCGGCCAGCGACGCCTCGACGTAGAGGACGTCACCGCCCGCGCCGGTGACCGCCAGCCCGGTGGCGACACCGGGCACCGCGGTCCGGCGCTCGGCCGGGTCCTGGGCGGACTCGGGCACGTGGTGCGGCCGTCCGATGAGACCGCGGAGGTCGGCGTCGGTGACCGTGAACGGCAGCTTCCGCTCGCCCAGTTCGTGCTGCGCCGCGATCTTGCGGAGCAACCGGGCGACCGACCGCTCCAGGGTGCGGACGCCCGCCTCCCGGGTGTACTCACCGGCGAGCTTGCGCAGCGCGCTCTCGTCGATGACGACCTCGTCGTCCTTGAGCCCGGCCCGCTCCAGCTGGCGCGGGAGCAGGTGGTCGCGGGCGATGACGACCTTCTCGTCCTCGGTGTAGCCGTCGAGCCGGACCAGCTCCATCCGGTCGAGCAGTGCCTCCGGGATGGCTTCGAGCACGTTGGCCGTCGCCAGGAACACCACGTCGCTCAGGTCGAGTTCGACCTCCAGGTAGTGGTCGCGGAAGGTGTGGTTCTGCGCGGGGTCGAGCACTTCGAGCAGCGCCGCCGCCGGGTCGCCCCGGTAGTCGGAGCCCACCTTGTCGATCTCGTCGAGCAGGACCACCGGGTTCATGGACCCGGCCTCCTTGATCGCGCGGACGACCCGCCCGGGAAGGGCACCCACGTACGTACGCCGGTGTCCGCGGATCTCGGCCTCGTCCCGGACCCCGCCCAGTGCGACACGGACGAACTTGCGCCCCATCGCGTGCGCGACGGACTCGCCGAGGGAGGTCTTGCCGACGCCGGGCGGACCGACGAGGGCGAGCACGGCACCGCCGCGCCGACCGCCGACGACACCCAGGCCCCGCTCGGCACGGCGCTTGCGCACGGCCAGGTACTCGGTGATGCGCTCCTTCACGTCCTCCAGGCCCGCGTGCTCGGCGTCGAGGATCGCCTTGGCGCCCTGGATGTCGTACTCGTCCTGGGTCCGCTCGTTCCACGGCAGTTCGAGGACGGTGTCCAGCCAGGTGCGGATCCACGACCCCTCGGGCGACTGGTCGGAGGAGCGCTCCAGCTTTTCGACCTCCTTGAGCGCGGCCTCGCGGACCTTCTCGGGAAGGTCGGCGGCCTCAACGCGGGCGCGGTAGTCGTCGGACTCCTCGCCCTCGCTCGTGCCGCCGTTCAGCTCACGGAGTTCCTTGCGGACGGCTTCGAGCTGGCGGCGCAGCAGGAACTCGCGCTGCTGCTTGTCGACGCCTTCCTGCACGTCCTTGGCGATGGTCTCGGCGACATCCTGCTCGGCGAGGTGGTCGCGGAGGTGCTGGGTGGCGAGCTTGAGCCGGGCCACCGGGTCGGCGGTCTCCAGCAGCTCGATCTTCTGCTCGGTGGTCAGGAAGGGCGAGTAACCGGAATTGTCGGCGAGGGTCGACACGTCGTCGATGGCCTGCACCCGGTCGACGACCTGCCAGGCCCCACGCTTGCGCAGCCAGGCGGTGGCCAGCGCCTTGTACTCCTTCACCAGCTCGGAAACGGAGCCGGGCAGAGGCTCGGGCAGGCTCTCGTCGAGCGCGGTGCCCTCGACCCAGAGCGCGGCACCGGGACCGGTGGTACCGGCCCCGATCTTCACGCGGCTGCGGCCGCGGATCAGCGCACCCGGGTCGCCGTCGGCCAGTCGGCCGACCTGCTCCACGGTGCCGAGCACGCCCGTGCCGGCGTAGGTCCCGTCGATGCGTGGCACCAGCAGGACCTTGGGCTTTCCGGGCTCGGACCGCGCGGCGGCCTGGGCGGCCTCCACGGCGGCGCGTACATCGGTGTCGTTCAGGTCCAGCGGAACCACCATTCCGGGCAGCACGACCTCGTCGTCGAGCGGCAGCACGGGCAGGGTGAGCGGTGTGGACGTCGAAGCCATGATCTCCCCTTAGGCAGTCAAGTTGAGCTATGCCGACTCAATGCTTGGGCGACTTCGATTGTTCCCCAGCGGTTGTTCGCCGTGAGCGATCAGGCAGCGCGCCCGGGGCTCTGCGCAGGTCAACACGGAAAGGGGGCGGGGGCTTCCCGGGGAAACGCGGGGCTTCGAGGAGGTGGGCGGGGTCGGCGGCCCGCCCGGGGGCCAACCTCGGGGTCCGGTCTCGGTGCCCGCTCTCGGGGGTCGCTGTGGAGCGCACCCTCGGTGGCCGGTCTCGGTGGCCGCCATCGGGAGCGGGCCGGCCTCGGGGGCCAATGTCAGTGGCTCCTGCCACCATCCCTAGACGCGACGCCATCACCGTCGCGGCCACCGTGACCGTGACCGTCAGGATCACGATCGGGATCAGGAGAGACGCAATGGGCACCTGGGATGTCGGTCCCTTCGACAACGACACCGCCGCGGACTGGTGCGGCAACCTCGACGACGCCTCGCCGGACGCGCGTCCGGGCCTGGTCCGCGACACGCTCGCCCGAGCGGCCGACACCGTCGGATTCCTCGACGGGTACACGGCCGACCAGGCGGTCGTGGCGGCGGCCCTGGTCGCCGCGCAGTGCCCCGGCGGCGAACCCGCCCACCCCCACTACGGGCCGGACGAACCCGTCCCCGACCTCACCGCCCTGCGCGCCCTCGCCCTCCGGGCCCTCGACCGTGTCATGACCGCCCCGTCCGCACTCCTGGACCTCTGGGAGGAACCGGACGAGGACCCCTGGCGGGCGAGCATCGACCGGCTCCGCGGCACACTCGCGCCCCGGCAGCCGGCGGAGGGACTCCGCCCGAGCTGACCCCGCGGCGCCGCGCTCACCCGTTCCCGACCTGGAAGGCCCGCATGAGCTGGGACGTTCTCCTCCTCGACCTGCCCGACGACATCGCCTCGGCGCAGGACATACCCGCCGACCACTCCCCGCGCCCCCTCGGTCGACGGCACGAGGTCCTCGCCGCCATCGGCCGGGCCGAGCCCGCGACCGACCTCTCGGACCCCACCTGGGGCGACCTCGCCGGACCCACCTGGTCCATCGAACTCGGCATCGGCTCGGACGACCCCGTGGACTCGGTGATGCTGCACGTCCGCGGCTCCGGCGACGACGTGCTCACCTCCGTCTTCCGCCTCGCGGGCGCCCTCGACTGAAAGGTGCTCGACTGCGCCTCGGGAGAGCTGATCACCCCGGGAGGCCCCTCGGCCTGGCACGCCTTCCAGGAGTTCCGCGACCGCGTCACCGGCACGTGACGCCGACGCGCGAGCCCGTCAGGCCTCCGCGGCCTCGACCCGCGGGGCCCCGGCCGGCCGTGCCGTGTTCGCGGCCCGTGCCGGCCGTGCCGCCCGGGCCCAGCGGCGTATCAGCGGCCAGGCGGCGACGCCTATCGTCAGGGAGATCAGGTGGCCCCAGTTCGTCATGGGGTCGGTGAAGTCGAGGAGGGCCTGGATCAGGGTCCAGCCGAAGAGGGCGACCATCGGGAGGCCCAGCCAGGGACGGAGGAGGCCGGCGAGGGCTCCTATGCTCGTGGCGACGCCGAAGCTGATGCCGTAGTCGAGCCGGTGCAAGGAGCTGGCCGGGAGGTGGCCCGCCAGCACCGCGACTCCCACGGTCCCCTCGGTCGCGAGCGTGGCGACGATGTGGCCGAAGAGGAACACCCCGGCGGTCCGTGCCCCGCCGATCCGCCGCTCCAGCGCGGTCAGCACCAGCAGGAAGAGGAACGCGTACGGCGACACCATCCCGCCCACGATCCACAGCGCGCTCGCGACCAGCACGAGGAACGGGTCGCGGAGCAGGTGGGTGACGTCCGTGCTGGACGCCTGGTGCAACTGGCCGACGAGCGTGGGTCCCGCGTACCGCGCGATCAGCGAGGTGACGACGAGCAGCACGCCGTAACAGAAGGTGAACGGTGTGCCGGTGGGCGTCGGGAGCAGTCGCCAGGGGCGGACGGCGCGCAGTGCGGTGAGGGCGGGGGCGATCCTCGGCACGTACTCGGCGGGGACGGCCGGGGTCGACGCGGCGGCCGACACCGCCGCCGGGCCCGCGGCAAGCGCGGTCGCCGGGGCCGGCGCGGCGAACCCCGACTCCCCTGCGGCGTCCAGCGCTTCCCGCTGTCTCGGCATCGCGTCCAGCAACCCGGAATCCAGCGGCGAGGCCGACCCGGAGGCGGCGGCCGGAGATCCGCCCGGAGGCGTGGCGGAGGCCTGGGTGTCGGCCGTCGCGATCCGTTCCACGGTGAGGCGCTCCTTCTGGTTCGGCCCCCAGCCTTCGTCGTCCCACCTGCCGCTGTCTATGACCGACGCCACGCGAGGGCCGATTCACAGCAACCTGTAAGCCTTCCACCGCGTCCGCCGGTACTTTGCCCCGGAAAGTGCCCGCCGTGGGTTAATTCGGCTGCCCGATCCGGTGAAACTGCCAGGATGGTTCGTATGACCACCGCGTACGGCACCGCATCGGGGCACGACTCCCCCGTCCAGCCCGTCGTCCTGGACCGGCGCGAGGGTCCCTACGGCGAGGTGGTGCTGCGCCGGCACGGGGAGTTGCTCCAGATCATCGCCAACGGGTGCTTCCTGATGGACACTTCGGACGGGCGCTCGGAGCGGCTGCTGATCGACGCGGCCCGCGACGCCCTCGACTCCCGCCCCGCACCTCATGTACTGATCGGCGGCCTCGGCGTCGGGTTCTCGCTCGCGCACGCCGCCGCGGACCCGCGGTGGGGCCGGATCACCGTCGTGGAGCGGGAGTCGGCGATCGTCGAATGGCACCGCTCGGGCCCGTTGTCCGCGCTCTCCGCGTCCGCTTTCGCCGATCCGCGCACGGCCATTGTGGAAACGGATCTTGTCGCTTTCGTCAATGAGACGTGCGCCACTTTCGACGCGCTCTGCCTCGACATCGACAACGGCCCCGGCTGGACCGTCACCGAGGGCAACGACAGCCTCTACTCGGCGGCCGGACTGGCAAGCTGCGCAAGGGTGTTGAGACCGGGCGGGGTACTCGCGGTATGGTCCGCACAACCCTCTCCGGAATTTGAACGAACCTTATGGAATGCCGGGTTCCAACAGGTGCGTACCGAAGAGATCCCCGTTGCCCGAGGAGTTCCCGACGTCGTGCACCTCGCCGTCCGACCTGGATAGCAAAGGCGCGGTGACTCCCCGTACTCTGCTTCCCTGACGCCGATCATTCAAGCGTCAAGCGCAGTCATGGGATCACCCCACTGGTTCCGGAAAGCACACTTCAGGGGCGGGCGATGGAGCAGACACACACCTCCCACAACGGCACGGCCACGGCCACGCCGGGCGCGCAGCGCCGGGTGCTGGTGGTCGAGGACGACCCGACGATCGTCGACGCCATCGCGGCCCGTCTGCGCGCCGAGGGATTCCTCGTGCAGACCGCGGGCGACGGGCCTTCGGCCGTCGACACCGCCGAGGCCTGGCAGCCCGATCTGCTGATCCTCGACATCATGCTGCCCGGCTTCGACGGACTGGAGGTCTGCCGCCGTGTGCAGGCCGCCCGTCCGGTGCCGGTGCTGATGCTCACCGCGCGCGACGACGAGACCGACATGCTGGTCGGGCTCGGGGTCGGCGCCGACGACTACATGACCAAGCCGTTCTCGATGCGGGAGCTGGCCGCGCGGGTGCACGTCCTGCTGCGCCGCGTGGAGCGCGCCGTGGTGGCCGCGTCCACCCCGCGCTCGGGCATCCTGCGCCTGGGCGAGCTGGAGATCGACCACGCGCAGCGCCGGGTCAGGGTGCGCAGTGAGGACGTCCACCTCACGCCCACCGAGTTCGACCTGCTGGTCTGCCTGGCGAACACCCCGCGTGCCGTGCTCTCGCGCGAGCAGCTGCTCGCCGAGGTGTGGGACTGGGCGGACGCCTCCGGCACCCGCACGGTCGACAGCCACATCAAGGCGCTGCGCCGGAAGATCGGCGCCGAGCGGATCCGCACGGTGCACGGCGTGGGCTACGCGCTGGAGACACCGACGCCATGAGCGGAGGGCCGACGTCACGGAGGAGCCCCGGGGAGCCCTGGGGCGGCGTACGCCCGTTCTCGATCAAGACCAAGCTGGGCGCGCTGGTCGTCATCGCGGTGCTCATCACCACCGGTCTGATGATGATCGCCATGCGCACGGCGACGGAGCTGCGCTTCATCACGGTCTTCTCGATGATCGCCACACTGCTGATAACGCAGTTCGTGGCCCATTCGCTCACCGCGCCGCTGGACGAGATGAACACGGTGGCCCGGTCCATCTCGCACGGTGACTACACCCGCCGGGTGCGGGAGAACCGCCGCGACGAACTGGGCGACCTGGCCGGGACGATCAACGTCATGGCCGACGAGCTGGAGGCGCAGGAGCGCCAGCGCAAGGAACTCGTCGCGAACGTCTCGCACGAGCTGCGCACCCCCATCGCGGGCCTGCGCGCCGTCCTGGAGAACGTCGTCGACGGCGTCTCGGCGGCCGATCCGGAGACCATGCGGACGGCGCTGAAGCAGACGGAGCGGCTCGGGCGGCTGGTGGAGACGCTGCTGGACCTCTCCCGGCTGGACAACGGGGTCGTACCGCTGAAGACCCGCCGGTTCGAGGTGTGGCCGTATCTCTCCGGCGTGCTCAAGGAGGCCAACATGGTCGCCTCGGCGCGCGGGGGCATCGCGTCGGGCTCGGGGAGTCACACGCGCACGGACGTCCATCTGCACCTGGACGTGTCCCCGCCGGAGCTGACCGCGCTCGCGGACCCGGAGCGGATCCACCAGGTCGTCGCCAACCTCATCGACAACGCGGTCAAGCACAGCCCCGCGCACGGCCGGGTGACGGTCAAGGCGCGGCGCGGGTCGCTGCCGGAGTCGCTGGAGCTGGAGGTCCTGGACGAGGGGCCGGGCATCCCGAAGTCGGAGTGGGCGCACATCTTCGAGCGGTTCAACCGGGGAGCGGTGAGCTCGCCCCACGGACCCGGCAGCGACGGCGGTACGGGCCTCGGCCTGGCGATCGCCCGCTGGGCGGTGGATCTGCACGGCGGCCGGATCGGTGTGGCCGAATCCGACCGCGGTTGCCGGATCATCGTCACCCTCCCGGGACTGTCATCCGTGCCAAGTTGACGTAAAGTTCGAACCGGAGCCCCAAGATCCACGACGGTCCGCGCTGACGGACACGTGTGATCAGGCACAGGCCCGCGCCGTCGGCGCGTCCGGCCCGCATCGACGCGCCTCTTCCGTAGCGGAACCACGCTTGTTTCCCGCCATTTCGTCGCTCGAAACACACTTTCCGATGTGACTTACGCGACGATGGACCGGCCCGACCTGACCTTGGCCGTCATGGGGGCGTAGCCTTAATTCCCGCTGTCCATCACCTTGTGAAGCGGAAGAGGGCGGTTGCCGCCGTGTCGTCACAGTCCCCCAGTAACTCGACCATCTCGACCGAGTCCGACCAAGCCGCGGGTAAGAATCCCGCGGCGGCGTTCGGACCCAACGAGTGGCTCGTCGACGAGATCTATCAGCAGTACCTCCAGGACCCGAACTCGGTTGACCGAGCCTGGTGGGACTTCTTCGCCGACTACAAGCCGGGCGCGGCTGCCGCCCCGACCTCGACGTCGGCGGGCACTCCGGCCCCGGAGGCCGCAGGAACCACCCCCGCCCCGGCGGCACCCGCCGCCCCGGCCCAGGCCGCCCCTGCCGCGCCCGCCGCTCCGGCGGTCCCCGCGCCGGCGCCCGCGGCCGCGGCTCCCGCTCCGGTGAAGGCCGCACCGGCTCCGGCGCCCGCCGCCAAGCCGGCCGCCGCTCCCGCCGCCGCGAAGCCGAAGGCGGAGCCCGCGGCCGAGGCCACCGGTGGCCCGGAGTTCGTCACGCTGCGCGGCCCGGCCGCCGCGGTCGCGAAGAACATGAACGCGTCGATCGAGGTCCCCACCGCCACGTCGGTGCGCGCGGTCCCGGTCAAGCTGCTCTTCGACAACCGCATCGTCATCAACAACCACCTGAAGCGCGCCCGGGGCGGGAAGATCTCCTTCACCCACCTCATCGGCTACGCGATGGTGCAGGCCATCAAGGCCATGCCGTCGATGAACTACTCCTTCCAGGAGAAGGACGGCAAGCCCACCCTGGTCAAGCCGGAGCACGTCAACTTCGGCCTCGCCATCGACCTCGTGAAGCCGAACGGCGACCGCCAGCTCGTCGTCGCCGGCATCAAGAAGGCCGAGACGCTGAACTTCTTCGAGTTCTGGCAGGCCTACGAGGACATCGTCCGCCGCGCCCGCGACGGCAAGCTGACGATGGACGACTTCACCGGTGTCACGGTCTCCCTGACCAACCCCGGCGGCCTCGGCACGGTCCACTCGGTCCCCCGCCTGATGCCCGGACAGTCGGTCATCATGGGCGTCGGCTCGATGGACTATCCGGCGGAGTTCCAGGGCACCTCCCAGGACACCCTGAACAAGCTCGGCATCTCGAAGGTCATGACGCTCACGTCGACCTACGACCACCGGGTCATCCAGGGCGCCGCCTCCGGCGAGTTCCTGCGGATCGTCGCCAACCTCCTGCTCGGCGAGAGCGGCTTCTACGACGAGATCTTCGAGTCGCTGCGCATCCCGTACGAGCCGGTCCGCTGGCTCAAGGACATCGACGCGTCGCACGACAACGACGTGACGAAGGCCGCCCGCGTCTTCGAGCTGATCCACTCCTACCGGGTCCGCGGCCACGTCATGGCCGACACCGACCCGCTGGAGTACCGCCAGCGCAAGCACCCCGACCTGGACATCACCGAGCACGGCCTCACCCTGTGGGACCTGGAGCGGGAGTTCGCGGTCGGCGGCTTCGCCGGCAAGTCCCTGATGAAGCTGCGCGACATCCTCGGCGTGCTGCGCGACTCGTACTGCCGCACCACCGGCATCGAGTTCATGCACATCCAGGACCCGAAGCAGCGCAAGTGGATCCAGGACCGCATCGAGCGCTCGCACTCCAAGCCGGAGCGCGAGGAGCAGCTGCGCATCCTGCGCCGCCTGAACGCGGCGGAGGCCTTCGAGACCTTCCTCCAGACGAAGTACGTCGGCCAGAAGCGCTTCTCCCTGGAGGGCGGCGAGTCCGTCATCCCGCTCCTGGACGCGGTCATCGACAGCGCGGCCGAGTCGCGCCTCGACGAGGTCGTCATCGGCATGGCCCACCGCGGCCGCCTGAACGTGCTCGCGAACATCGTCGGCAAGTCGTACGCCCAGATCTTCCGCGAGTTCGAGGGCAACCTCGACCCGAAGTCGATGCACGGCTCCGGCGACGTGAAGTACCACCTGGGCGCCCAGGGCACCTTCACCGGCCTGGACGGCGAGCAGATCAAGGTCACCCTCGCGGCGAACCCGTCCCACCTGGAGACGGTCGACCCGATCATCGAGGGCATCGTCCGCGCCCGCCAGGACATCATCAACAAGGGCGGCACGGACTTCACGGTCCTGCCCCTCGCACTGCACGGTGACGCGGCCTTCGCGGGCCAGGGCGTGGTGGCGGAGACGCTCAACATGTCCCAGCTGCGCGGCTACCGCACCGGCGGCACGATCCACATCGTCATCAACAACCAGGTCGGCTTCACCGCCGCCCCGGAGTCCTCGCGCTCCTCGATGTACGCGACGGACGTGGCGAGGATGATCGAGGCCCCGATCTTCCACGTGAACGGCGACGACCCGGAGGCCGTGGTCCGTGTGGCCCGCCTGGCCTTCGAGTTCCGTCAGGCGTTCAACAAGGACGTGGTGATCGACCTCATCTGCTACCGCCGCCGCGGTCACAACGAGTCGGACAACCCGGCCTTCACCCAGCCCCTGATGTACGACCTGATCGACAAGAAGCGCTCGGTGCGCAAGCTCTACACCGAGTCCCTCATCGGTCGCGGCGACATCACCCTCGAAGAGGCCGAGCAGGCCCTCCAGGACTACCAGGGCCAGCTGGAGAAGGTCTTCACGGAGGTCCGCGAGGCGACCGCCCAGCCGGGCGCGGCGCCCATGTCGGACCCGCAGGCCGAGTTCCCGGTCGCGGTCAACACGGCGATCTCCTCCGAGGTCGTCAAGCGCATCGCCGAGTCCCAGGTCAACATCCCGGACAACTTCCACGTCCACCCGCGTCTGCTGCCCCAGCTGCAGCGCCGGGCGACGATGGTCGAGGACGGGACGATCGACTGGGGCATGGGCGAGACGCTCGCGATCGGCTCGCTGCTCCTGGAGGGCACTCCGGTCCGCCTCTCCGGCCAGGACTCCCGCCGCGGCACGTTCGGCCAGCGCCACGCGGTCCTCATCGACCGGCAGACGGGCGAGGACCACACCCCGCTCCAGTACCTGTCCGAGGACCAGGCGCGCTACAACGTCTACGACTCGCTCCTCTCCGAGTACGCGGTCATGGGCTTCGAGTACGGCTACTCGCTGGCCCGCCCCGACGCGCTCGTGATGTGGGAGGCGCAGTTCGGCGACTTCGTCAACGGCGCGCAGTCCGTGGTCGACGAGTACATCTCGGCGGCGGAGCAGAAGTGGGGCCAGACGTCCGGCGTCACGCTCCTGCTCCCGCACGGCTACGAGGGCCAGGGCCCGGACCACTCCTCGGCCCGTGTCGAGCGCTTCCTCCAGCTCTGCGCGCAGAACAACATGACGGTGGCGATGCCCACCCTCCCGTCGAACTACTTCCACCTTCTCCGCTGGCAGGTGCACAACCCGCACCACAAGCCGCTGGTGGTCTTCACCCCGAAGTCGATGCTGCGCCTCAAGGCCGCCGCGTCGAAGGCGGAGGAGTTCACGACGGGCCAGTTCCGCCCGGTCATCGGCGACGCGACGGTCGACCCGGCCGCCGTCAAGAAGGTCGTCTTCGTGGCGGGCAAGCTGTACTACGACCTGGAGGCCGAGCGCACCAAGCGCGGCACCACGGACGTGGCGATCATCCGCGTCGAGCGCCTGTACCCGCTGCCGGGTGCGGAGCTCCAGGCGGAGGTCAACAAGTACCCGAACGTCGAGAAGTACCTGTGGGCCCAGGAGGAGCCGGCGAACCAGGGCGCCTGGCCGTTCATCGCCCTCAACCTGATCGACCACCTCGACCTCGCGGTCGGCGCGGACGTTCCCCACGGGGAGCGGCTGCGGCGGATCTCCCGTCCGCACTCGTCGTCCCCGGCGGTGGGTTCGGCGAAGCGGCACCAGGCTGAGCAGGAGCAGCTGGTGCGCGAGGTGTTCGAGGCGTAGTCCTCGGCCTGTTCCACGGTGGGCCCGGCTCCGAGTCGCCAAGCCTCGGAGCCGGGCCCATTGGCGTGTCCGGGGGCGCGGAAGACGGCGAGCCGGCACCCCTGGCCACCCGGAGGGAGGTGCGGAACCGGAACCGTTCCCCCACGCATAACCTGGAGGTGTCAGACCCACGCCCCCAGGAGAATCCCCCGTGTACTTCACCGACCGAGGCATCGAAGAGCTCGAAAAGCGGCGCGGCGAGGAAGAGGTCACCTTCGAGTGGCTCGCCGAGCAGCTCCGCACCTTCGTCGACCTGAACCCGGACTTCGAGGTCCCGGTGGAACGCCTGGCGACCTGGCTGGCCCGGCTGGACGACGAGGACGACGACGAGTAGTCGCTACGGCCCCACCGCCCGCCCGAGTCAGTCGCGCGGGCGGACGACCTCGCAGACGAGGCCGAGCCCCCCGTGGGCCAGGAGCAGCGCCCCCGCGACGACCCAGCCTCCGCTACGGCGTCGTAGGCCCCGGACCGTGAGCGGGAGGCCCGCCGCGAGCTGGGCCAGGGCGACGGCGCGCGCCCTGAGGGTGCCGGACCAGGGCATCCAGGGGCCGAGACGGCTGCTGTCGACGGCGTCGAGTTCCGCGCGGATCGCGTCCCGCAGGCCCGCCCACTCGACCTGCCGGGCGTCGGGCTGGACGCGGGCGGCCTCCCGGAGACGGTCGGCGGGCTCCCCCGGGGAGAGACCGGCGGACAGAGCCACTCCCGCGCGCGTGAGGACCGCGAGAAGACCCCTCAGGCGGGCGCGGGCGTCGGCTTCAGGGTCCGGTCTCGTCAGCTGGTCCAGGGACTGCAGGTCCAGTACGGGATCCAGGCCGAGGCGGGCGGCGAAGGTGCGCATCGCCTCGTCCTCGCCCGCCGGGGTGCCGTCGGTGAGCCAGACGTAGCCGACCGGGCGGCGGAACCCCGAGGCCAGGATGTAGCCCGCGCGGTCGGCGTCCCACCACAGGGCGAGGACGGGCCAGGGAGCGCCGACGGCCAGCGCGGTGGCCCAGCCGGTGAGGACGCGGTCGACCGGTTCCCCGTCGTGCACCCAGGGCTTGCCCTCGGGGACGAGCACGCTCCAGTCGTCGCCCGCACGGGTCAGCAGCGCGCGTTCGCGGAGCGGATGGGCCGCCTGCGCGACGGACTCGGGGTCGGCACGGCAGAGCAGCAGGGCACCCGGTCCGGCACCGGCCTGAGGCCTGGCCTGGGACTTCTCCGTCGACATGGTCACACGCTAGGTCAATTTGCCCACTTTTGCCGCCGCTTGAGCCTTGGGTGGCGGGGACGGGCCACGGCGGGCGGCGGGCGGCGGGCGGCGGGCGGCGGGCGGCGGGCGATGGTCGATCCGCCACCGACCGGCCACCGACCGGTCGTTGATCACCGAAACGGGTGTCTTGACTTTCCGGATCCACGATATATCGTGTTTCTCGGAAGACGCGATATGGCGCGTCATCTTCTGTCCGGTTCGGCCGAGGAGGTCTGCATCATGTCCGAGTGGTCCGTCGCAGAGCCCAAGAAGCTCACGTTCGACGAGCCCGTGAGCGATCTCCACGTGCGCGTCGTCAACGGAACGGTGAACGTCGTAGGGACCGACGAGGGTTCCGCCCGTCTCGAAATCTCCGAGATCGACGGCCCGCCCCTCGTGGTGACCCAGTCGAACGGCACGCTGACGGTGGCGTACGAGGACCTGCCCTGGAAGGGCTTCCTCAAGTGGCTCGACCGCAAGGGCTGGCGGCGCAGCGTGGTGGTCTCCCTGGCCGTTCCCGCGAGCACCCGGGTCGAGGTCGGGGTGGTCGGCGCGGCGGCCGTGGTCTCCGGGATCAGCGGACCCTCGGTGGTGCGCGGGGTCACCGGCGACACGACCCTCGTGAGCCTCTCCGGCCCGGTCCGCGCCGAGACGGTCTCCGGGAACCTGGAGGCCCAGGCGGTCACCGGCGACCTCCGCTTCAACTCCGTATCCGGCGACCTCACCGTCGTCGAGGGCTCGGGGCCCTCCGTGCGCGCCGACTCCGTGAGCGGCTCGATGATCGTGGACCTCGACCCGGACGGCCCGACCGACGTCCGGCTCACGAACGTCTCGGGCGAGATCGCCATCCGCCTGCCGCACCCGGCGGACGCGGACGTCGAGGCCAACACGGCGAGCGGCTCGATCTCCAGCGCCTTCGAAGGGCTGCGCGTGCACGGCCAGTGGGGCGCGCACAAGATCACCGGTCGCCTGGGCGCGGGCACCGGGAAGCTCCGGGCCACGACCGTCTCCGGCTCGATCGCCCTGCTGCGGCGACCGGCGACGGATGACGAGAGCGACGGAGCCTGGGACAGGACGGGAGACGGTGACACGGGTGCCGCCGCCACGGCGACGCGGGCCGACAGGACACCACGCCCCGACCTGACCAAGACACCGGACTCGTCAGACGACTCAGGCGACTTGGACGACTCGGATGACACGGACGACTCGGACGACTCGGCAGGCGCAGCCGTTCCGGACGCCGCGGCCGGCACCACACCCGCCCCTGCGGACGGAGATCGGGGCGACTCGGGGGACAATTCCGTTTCCGGCTCAGGCGGTGCGTCCGGCACCGACGCGGCCGACGGCACGACCGACAAGAAGGTGCTCTGACATGCCTCCCGTCTTCGCCCACGGCCGCCTCCGCCTGTACATGCTGAAGCTGCTGGACGAGGCCCCCCGCCACGGCTACGAGGTCATCCGCCTCCTGGAGGAGCGTTTCCAGGGGCTGTACGCACCGTCGGCGGGCACGGTCTACCCGCGCCTGGCCAAGCTGGAGGCCGAGGGCCTGGTCACCCACACCACCGAGGGCGGCCGCAAGGTGTACGCCATCACGGACGCGGGCCGGGCCGAACTGGCCGACCGCAGCGGTGAGTTGGCCGACCTGGAGCTGGAGATCCGCGAGTCGGTGGCCGAACTGGCCGCCGAGATCCGGGCCGATGTCCGGGGCGCGGCGGGCGACCTGCGCCGCGAGATGCGCGCGGCGGCCTCCGAGGCCCGGCAGGGCGCCAGGACCGGGCGCGGCCGGACGGGCGGACACGACTCCCCCGCCGGGGACTTCACGGACTTCGGTGACAAGGAGTCGTGGCGTGCCGCCAAGGAGGAGATGCGCCGCGCCAAGCAGGAGTGGAAGGAACAGGCCCGCCGCGCCAAGGACGAGAGCCGCCGGGCCCGCGAGGAGGCCCAGCAGGCCCGCCGCCAGGCCAAGGAGGCGCAGACTCGGGCGTGGGCACAGGCCCAGGAGGAGATGCAGCGCATCGGCCGCCAGGTCCAGGAACACGCCCAGGACCACTTCGCCCGGGGCGACTGGCCCACGGGGGTCCGCGAGAGCCTGACCGAACTGGCCAAGGAGTTCGGCGACTTCGGCAAGGAGTTCGGCAAGGACTTCGGGTTCGGGCGACCGGGAGCGGGCGCCGGTGCGGGCAAGTCGGGCTCGACTCGGGGGACGGGGGCGGGGGCCCCGTCGGCGGGACCGACACCCGAGTACGGCGAGACCCCGGAGGACTTCCCCGCCGAGTACGAACCGGCGTGGGCCCACGAGGACTCCACCGGCGACCCGGCCCGCGACCTGGACCGGCTCCTGGACCGCTTCCGCGACGACATCCGCGACGCGGCCCGCGACCGGGGCGTCACGGAGGACCAACTCCGGGACACGCGACGCCACTTGTCCGCGGCGGCGGCGCACATCGGGGCGGTGCTGCGGGGCGGGGGACGCAAGGCCTGAACGGGGGGCGCAAGGCCTGAGCGGGGAGCGGATCGCTATCGGCCGGGCGGATCGACACCCGACCGGAGGGATCGACACCCGGCCGGACGGAGATACCGGGCGGGTGGGTCGACAGGGGTCAGAGCCTCAGCCGTTCCGGGGCCCCGCCCCTCGACCCGGCGCCCCGCCTTGGGACATGAGCCCGCTCCCCCACCCCGCGCGAACCCTCACGCCCACCCCCCATCGGCGCCCCCCATCGGCGCTCACGCCTCACCCCGCAGCCCTCTCCTCCCCTCCCCCGTAGAGAACGCGGGTCGCGGCCTCATGGGTCACCCCGTGGTCGGCGAGCACTTCACCCGGTACCCCGGGGAGGATGGTCAGGGCGAGGAGGAGGTGTTCGTCGCCGATGTGGCGGTCCCGGTGGGCGACGGCGATGCGCAGGGACTTCTCCAGGACGCTCTTGGCGCCCCGGCTGAAGGTACGGCGACCCGACCAAGGCTCCTTGTCCTTGCGGTCACCGGACATCGCTCCGACGCCGTGCACCTCCTCGACCCGGGCGACGATCTCCGACACGTCGATACCGAGCCCCGCGAGGGCGTCGGCCTCGGCCTGCGAGAGCCCGGCACGTCGGCGGGCCTCGACGAGAGCCTGTCGTACGGACTCCTTGCGGTCCTCGGGGGCGAGGCCCAGGGCGGTCAGGGCGAAGGAGGCCCGGCTGCCCCGGCGGTCGAGGAGTGCCAGGAGCAGATGGTCGGGGTCGACGGAGCGGGACCCCGACCGTTCGCGGTGCTCCACCGCGCCCTGCACCACGGCGCGGGCGTCCTTCGTGAACCGTTCGAACATCACTGCCTCCCGTACTTCTTGTGCACGGCCTGCCTGCTGACACCGAGTTCCGCGGCGATCTCCTGCCACGACCAGCCCTGATTGCGCGCACTGCGCACCTGCACCGCCTCCAACTGCTCCACCAGCCTGCGCAGCGCGGAGACGGCACGGAGGCCGACCCGTGGATCACGGTCACCCGCACGCTCGGCGAGATCCGTTGCTTCGGTCATGACGTCAACCTACGTTGACACGTCTCGCATGTCAACCTAAGTTGACGGGAAAGGTGGCGCGCACGGTGTGCCACACGCCAACGGCCGGCCCGGAGAACCGGACCGGCCGCGCGACGCAGGGAACTGAGGCAAGGAACTGCCACGGGGAACTGAGCCAGAGAGCTTACGCAGAGAACTGAGGCGGGGAATCGAGACAGGGAGCAGGGATGGGCCGCTAGCCGTTCGTGAGCACGATCTTGCCGAACTGTCCGCCGGCGTCGAGCCGTTCGAAGCCCTCGCGGGCGCGGTCCATCGGGAGTACCTCGTCGATGACGGGGCGGACACCGGTCGTGGCGCAGAAGGCGAGCAGGTCCTCCAGTTCGTCCTTGGTGCCCATGGTCGACCCGACGACCTTGAGTTCGAGGAAGAAGATCCGGGTCAGCTCGGCGTGCGAGGGCCGATCCCCGCTGGTGGCACCGGAGATGACGATCGTCCCCCCAGGCTTGAGGGACTTGACCGAGTGGGACCAGGTCGCGGCGCCGACGGTCTCGATGACGGCGTCCACGCGCTGCGGCAGCCGTGCCCCCGGCTCCACCGCCTCCAGGGCGCCCAGCTCCAGCGCCCGTTTCCGCTTGGCCTCGTCCCGGCTGGTCGCGAAGACGCGCAGCCCCGCCGCCTTGGCCAGGACGATGGCGGCCGTGGCGACGCCCCCGCCGGCACCCTGCACGAGGACCGAATCCCCGGGCCGTACACCGGAGTTGGTGAAGAGCATGCGGTACGCGGTCAGCCAGGCGGTGGGCAGACAGGCGGCCTCGGCGAAGGAGAGTTCCTTGGGCTTCGGCAGGATGTTCCAGGTCGGCACGGCGACCCGCTCGGCGAAGGTGCCCTGGTAGTGCTCGGTGAGGATGGAACGGCGTTCGTCGGGGCCGACGCCGTGGCCGGTCTGGCCGATGACGGAGTGCAGGACGACTTCGTTGCCGTCCTCGTCGATCCCGGCGGCGTCGCACCCGAGGATCATCGGCAGCTTGTCCTCGGCGAGGCCCACGCCGCGCAGGGACCACAGGTCATGGTGGTTGAGGGAAGCGGCCCTGACGTCGACGACACTCCAGCCCGGCCGGGCCTCGGGGGCGGGACGCTCCCCCAACTCAAGGCCGGAGAGCGGCTGGTCGCGGTCGATTCGGGCGGCGTAGACGGCGAACATGACCTTGACGATAGGCTCCGCCGGTTGGCCAGGGAACTACCTCACCGTGTGACAGATGCCCTCTTGCCATCGAGCGCGGGAGGCTGAGCGGACGGCCGCAGCCGCCGACGCGCCCTGACCACTCACGTCAGACGCCCACCCACAAACCCGCCGTACGGGCGGGCGGGTGGGAGAGAAGGGTCCCGCCCGGACGGTCGGGACCCTTCAAGCAGGCTATCGGCGGGCAACCCCCTCCGCCCGAGCCGCCGCCGCCACCGCCGCGGTCACCGCAGGCGCAACCCGCTCGTCGAAGGGCGACGGAATCACGTAGTCCGCGGCCAGGTCATCCCCGACCACCCCGGCCAGCGCCTCCGCCGCCGCGATCTTCATCCCCTCGGTGATCCGGGACGCCCGCACCTGCAGCGCCCCGGCGAAGATCCCCGGGAACGCCAGCACGTTGTTGATCTGGTTCGGGAAGTCCGACCGCCCGGTGGCGACGACCGCCGCGTACTTGTGCGCCACGTCCGGGTGCACCTCGGGGTTCGGGTTGGCCATGGCGAAGACGAACGCGCCCTCGGCCATCGAGGCGACGGCGGGCTCCGGCACCGTACCCCCGGACACTCCGATGAAGACGTCGGCACCTTCCAGCGCCGCCTCCAGCGACCCGGAGATCCCCGCCTTGTTGGTGAGCTCGGCGAGTTCGCGCTTGACGGGCGTGAGGTCGTCACGGTCACGTGAGACGACACCCTTGCGGTCGGCGACGGCGACGTCACCGAGCCCCGCCTCCAGCAGGAACTTGGCGATGGCCACGCCGGCCGCGCCCGCGCCGGAGATGACGGCCCGGAGATCGCCCAGCTCCCGCCCGGTCAGCCGCGCGGCGTTCCGCAGGGCGGCCAGCGTCACGATCGCCGTACCGTGCTGGTCGTCGTGGAAGACCGGGATGTCCAGCCGCTCCTGGAGCCTGCGCTCGATCTCGAAGCAGCGCGGCGCCGAGATGTCCTCCAGGTTGACGCCCCCGAAGGACGGGGCGAGCCGCACGACGGTCTCGATGATCTCGTCGACGCCGGTGCAGTCCAGCGCGATCGGCACCGCGTCCACGCCGCCGAACTGCTTGAACAGGATCGCCTTGCCCTCCATGACCGGGAGGGAGGCTTCGGGACCGATGTCACCGAGTCCGAGCACGGCCGTACCGTCCGTCACGACGGCGACCACGGACGACTTCCAGGTGTAGTCGTGGACGAGTTCCGGCTGCTCCGCGATCGCGGTGCACACCCGCGCGACGCCGGGTGTGTACGCGAGGGACAGGTCGTCCTTGTCGCGGATCGGCACGGTGGTCTGCACGGCCATCTTGCCGCCGCGGTGCAGCGCGAACGCCGGATCGAAGGAATCGAGGGGCTCGGCCCCGCCGTCCTGATCCGTACTGCTGTCGCTGCGAGGATTGACGATCTCCGCTGCCACTTTGTCTTACCCCTTAAGTCTTCATTGATTTTGAGGGTGGCCACTCCCTGGTGAGGGGTGGGCGGGCACCGCGCAGGATCCAGGAATTGATGCGTACGAGCACCTGCGCGACGGGCGCGCCGCACACGCGCCCTGAGCCCCGGATGAGGGGTGTAAAGACCCTTCTTACCGGACGGACACCGCCGAGGACGAGTCCAATAGGCGGAAGGTCACATCCCGTCCGCCGACGGCGGAACGATGATCGATCACATCGTGAGACATACCGAAGGTCTTCCGGCCGGAAGGCGTGATTCCCGTAGATGGTCCGTGCGGGGGCCGTCCTGATGTACCGACCTGATGCGATTCGGGGGTCACCCGTTATCCGATTTTGACATGGAGAGTCCCCTGAATGGTTCAGTCCGAATGGCAAGATGCCCTAATCACACGAGGTCGCGACACTCAAAGGTGTGTGTTCACGTCGACCCATCGGCACTGCCGTCCATACGCCGGAGGAACTCACCATGACCGCAAGATTCACCCGCCGTACGACCGCCCCGCACACCCGGCTGGCCACGGTCGGCGCGATCGCGGTCGCCGGTGCCCTGGTGCTCACCGGCTGCGGCGACCAGACCAAGAAGGACGATTCGAGCAAGGCGTCCACGAGCGCGGCTCCACTGGCCTCCAAGCTTCCCGCGTCCATCCGTAGTGCGGGAGTCGTCAAGGTCGGCTCCGACATCGCGTACGCGCCGGTCGAATTCAAGGACAACTCGGGCAACGTCGTCGGCCTCGACCCGGATCTGGCCGCCGCGATGGGCAAGCAGCTCGGGGTGAAGTTCGAGTTCGAGAACGGCACCTTCGACGCCCTGCTCACCGGTCTGCGCTCGGACCGCTACGACATAGCCATGTCGGCGATGACGGACAACAAGAACCGCCAGGAGGGTGTCGACCCCGACACGGGCAAGAAGGTCGGCGAGGGCGTCGACTTCGTCGACTACCTGACCGCCGGTGTCTCGATCTACACGCGCAAGGGCGACACGGAGAACATCGCCTCGTGGTCCGACCTGTGCGGCAAGAAGCTCGCGGTCGAGCGCGGCACGGTCTCCGAGGACCTCGCCAAGTCCGAGACGAAGAAGTGTACGGGCGGCAAGAAGATCACCATCGAGCCCTTCGACGACGACCAGCAGGCCCAGACCCGCCTGCGCTCGGGCGGTGCGGACGCGGCCTCCTCCGACTTCCCGGTGGCGGCCTACGCGGTGAAGTCCTCCGGCGGCGGCAAGGACTTCCAGCTGGTCGGCGACCAGGTCGAGGCGGCGCCGTACGGCATCGCGGTCGCCAAGAGCAACACGCAGCTGCGGGACGCCCTGCAGGCCGCGATGGACGCCGTGATCAAGAGCGGTGAGTACCAGAAGATCCTGACGAAGTGGGGCGCCGAGGACGGTGCCGTCAAGTCGTCCGTGATCAACGGCGGCAAGTGACCGCGGGTCCGCCGTCACCGAGAGGCAACATCCGTGACTACTGACATCGACGGGACGACGGGGGCGCACGACGCGCCCCCGGGCGCCCCCATCAAGGCGATTCCGGTCCGGCACTACGGACGGTACGTATCGGCCGTCGTCGCGATCGGGATCCTGGTCGCGATCATCTACGCGTTCGGCCAGGGCAAGATCAACTGGCACGCCGTGCCGGACTACTTCTTCGACCACCGGATCATGACCGGTGTCTACAAGACCCTCCTGCTGACGGTCCTGTCGATGCTCATCGGCATCGTCGGCGGCATCGGGCTCGCGGTCATGCGGCTGTCGAAGAATCCGGTGACGTCGTCGATCGCCTGGTTCTACATCTGGTTCTTCCGCGGCACCCCGGTGCTGGTCCAGCTGTTCCTCTGGTTCAACCTGGGCCTGGTCTTCCAGTACATCAACCTCGGGCCGATCTACAAGAACTACTGGTCGGCCTTCATGACGCCGCTGCTGACGGCACTGCTCGGCCTCGGCCTCAACGAGGCCGCGTACATGGCGGAGATCTGCCGTGCCGGTCTGCTCGCCGTCGACGAGGGCCAGACCGAGGCCTCGCACGCGCTCGGCATGAGCCACGCCAAGACGCTGCGCCGGATCGTGATCCCGCAGGCGATGCGCGTGATCGTGCCGCCCACGGGCAACGAAGTGATCAACATGCTGAAGACGACCTCGCTCGTGGCGGCCGTCCAGTATCCAGAGTTGTTCCGCTACGCCCAGGACATCGGGCAGAACTCCGGCGCTCCGGTGGAGATGTACTTCCTCGCCGCCGCCTGGTACCTGATCATGACGTCCGTCCTGAGCGTGGGGCAGTACTACGTCGAGCGCTACTACGCCCGCGGTTCCAGCCGCGCGCTGCCGGCGACCCCGTTCCAGAAGATCAGGGCGAACATGCTGTCCATCGGCCGTCCGAAGGGAGGCGCGGCATGAGCGCGGAACTCAGCAAGACCGACGGCACCGCCGCGGCCGACTCCTCGGTCCCCATGGTCAAGTCCGAGGGCGTGCACAAGTCGTTCGGGCCGGTCGAGGTGCTCAAGGGCATCGACCTGGAGGTGAAGTCCGGCGAGGTGTTCTGCCTCATCGGCCCCTCCGGCTCCGGCAAGTCGACGTTCCTGCGGTGCATCAACCACCTGGAGAAGATCAACGCCGGCCGGCTGTACGTCGACGGCGAGCTGGTCGGCTACCGCCAACAGGGCGACAAGCTCTACGAGTTGCGTGATCGCGAGGTCGCGGTGAAGCGCCGGGACATCGGCATGGTCTTCCAGCGCTTCAACCTGTTCCCGCACATGACGGCCGTGGAGAACGTCATCGAGGCGCCGGTTCAGGTCAGGGGCGTCAACAAGGGAGAGGCCCGGGAACGCGCCATGCAGCTCCTGGAGCGGGTCGGGCTGGCCGACAAGGCGCAGAACTACCCCTCGCAGCTCTCCGGCGGCCAGCAGCAACGGGTCGCGATCGCACGGGCGTTGGCGATGGACCCGAAGCTGATGCTCTTCGACGAGCCCACCTCGGCCCTCGACCCGGAGCTGGTCGGTGACGTCCTCGACGTCATGCGCGACCTCGCCGAGTCCGGCATGACGATGATCGTCGTCACCCACGAGATGGGCTTCGCCCGCGAGGTCGGCGACAGCCTGGTCTTCATGGACGGCGGCGTGGTGGTCGAATCCGGCCACCCGCGCGACGTCCTGACGAACCCTCAGCACGAGCGCACGCAGGGCTTCTTGTCCAAGGTGCTCTAGGAACAGGCGAGTTGGAGGGGCGGTACGGATTCCCCGTGCCGCCCCTCTCCTGTCCCGCCCGCGTGCTCTGCTCACGCGCCCCGATCGCGCGGCCCGGTTACTTCAGCGCCAGCAACACCGTGTCCGAGGGCGAGCACCACGCCGCCCGCGCCTCCCCGAACCCCTTCTCGCGCAGGACGCGCGCGTGCCACTGCGGGGAGGGCATGTCGCCGTCCGCGTGCTCGCCGTAGATCTCGTAGCGGCGAGCCGTGGGACCGGCGAGGACGGGGTCCTGGGCGGCGAGCTGCCACCAGTCGGCCCAGTCGAGGGCGCCGTCGCGCTTGGCCTGATCCATCCGGGCGTGCCGGTGCGCCCGCTCCGCCGCGTTGATCCTGGGCGTCGACTCGTCGATCATGTGGTCCGCGTTCATGAAGACACCGCCGTCGCGGACGAGCCCCGCGACCTGACCGTAGAGGGCCGCGAGGGGTTCGCTGTGCAGCCAGTGGAGGGCCGTCGCGGTCAGCACGGCGTCGTACGAGTCGTACGGCAGCCGTGCCGTCCACTCCGGGTCCTTGAGGTCGGCCGTCACGAAGGTGACCCGGTCGTCGTCCGCGAAGGTGCCCTCGGCGATGGCGAGGAGGGCCGGGTCGAGGTCGACCCCGATGCTGGTGGCGTCCGGGAGGCGGGCGAGCAGCCGGGCCGTGATGGTGCCGGTGCCGCAGGCGAGGTCGAGCACGCGGGGTGCGGGGCCGGTGAGGGCCTCGACCATGTCGAGCATGATCCGGAAGCGGTCCTCCCGGTCGGGCATGTACCACTCCTGCTGCCGGTCCCAGCTCTCCTGCCAGGCCTGCCAGTCGGTTCCGACACCGGTCTCCATGAGGACCCCCTGTCCACTCACCGTCGTAATACCCTGGAAGCACGATCAGCTGTTACCCGACCGCATCCACGACCATAGAGCGCCTCCGTAAGGACTACAAGTGGAACTGGCCTATTACTCGGACTATGCCGTACGCCTCGTCAACACCGAGGAACCGGTCCGGGGCAAGGACGTCCTGACCTCGGTCGAGGCCGTACGGGATCTGTTCGGCACCAACAAGGAGGCGGCCCGCCGGGCCACCGAGGCCGACGTGACCCGCTTCCGTTCGGTGCGCGGGCGGCTGCGGGCGGTCTTCGAGGCGGCCGACGGCGGCGACGAGACCCTCTCGGTGAACCTGCTGAACTCGCTGCTGCTGGAGTTCCCGGTCAGCCCGCAGATCTCCGGGCACAACTTCCGCGACGACGACGGCCGCCCGCTGTGGCACATGCACCTCGCGGACCACCCGTCGAACGCCACCGCCGGCTACGCGGCCATCGCGGCGATGGGCCTGGCCTTCCACCTCACCGAGTACGGCGTCGACCGCCTCGGCCTGTGCGAGGCGGCGCCGTGCCGCAACGCGTATCTCGACACCTCGACGAACCGCTCCCGGCGCTACTGCTCGGACCGCTGCGCGACCCGCGCGAACGTGGCCGCCTACCGCGCCCGGAAGCGCCTGGAGGCCGACCGGTCGGAGAGGACGGGCCTCGCCGCGGAGAGCGCCCAGCGGACCACCGCGACCGGCGAACGCTGACCGGCCTTCGGCGGCCGGTACCGGAACCGCACCTTCCCCAGCACCAGGTCCTCGGGCACGGTGCCGTAGTCCGTGCTGTCCCCGCCCGCGAACGCGTTGTCCCCGAGCACCCACCACCCGCCGTCGCGCCGCTCCGCGGCACGCTTGACGACCAGCAGGTCCTGCTGGAACGGATGCCGCAGCACGACGATGTCGCCGGGCCTGATCCGCGCCCCGTACTGCACCACGAGCAGATCCCCGTGGCACAGCGTCGGCACCATGGACGGGCCGGTCACCTCGGCCGTCCCGAAGGGCAGTACGGCCCTTCCGCGCTCGGTCTCCTGCGACAGCTCCGGCATCCCCGGCACCTCCCCGGTCCTATCCTCCACCAGTCTGAGTCTGACCCTGGACTTTTGTCCTAAGCCCATGGGGGCACTCGCGAAAACAGCTTCTCCAGGGAGTAATGTCCCACCTGAGAAGACGATCACGAGGAAGGAACGCTCCATGCTTTCCCGCCTGTTTGCCCCCAAGGTGAAGGTCAGCGCGCACTGCGACCTGCCCTGCGGTGTGTACGACCCGGCCCAGGCCCGCATCGAGGCGGAGTCGGTGAAGGCCGTGCAGGACAAGATGGCCGCCAACGACGACCCGCACTTCCAGGCGCGCGCCATCGTCATCAAGGAGCAGCGCGCCGAGCTCGCGAAGCACCACGTCTCGGTGCTCTGGAGCGACTACTTCAAGCCCCCGCACTTCGAGAAGTACCCGGAGCTGCACCAGCTGGTCAACGACACCCTGAAGGCCCTCTCGGCCGCCAAGGCGTCCACCGACCCGGCGACGGGCCAGAAGGCGCTCGACTACATCGCCCAGATCGACAAGATCTTCTGGGAGACCAAGAAGGCCTGACACCCAGTCGGCCCAGCCCGTCCGACCGGCGATCGGTGCACCATCGACGGTCAGCGGGTCAGGGGAAGGGGCCCCGCCGGTTCGCCGGCGGGGCCCCTTCGTCGTCCCCACCCCGGCCCGAGCGGCCCCGTGCCATCCTGGACCCCGTGAACCGCGACGACCTCGTACGGCTGCGCCAGGCCCGGGACCGGATGAACCGCGAGTACGCGGAGCCGCTCGACATGGCCTCGATCGCGCGGACCGCGCTGATGTCGCCGGGTCACTTCCAGCGCAGCTTCCGCGCCGCGTACGGGGAGACGCCGTACACCTATCTCATGACCCGGCGGATCGAGCGCGCGAAGGCCCTCCTCCGGCGCGGGGACCTCACCGTGACCGAGGTGTGCATGGCCGTCGGCTGCACCTCCCTCGGCTCCTTCAGCTCACGCTTCACGGAACTGGTCGGCGAGACCCCCAGCGCCTACCGCGCCCGTTCGCACGAGGCGGGCGCGGTGATCCCGTCCTGCGTGGCCCGCACCTTTACCCGGCCGAACCGGGCGGGACCGCCCCTCCAGCCCTAGCCTGTGCTCCATGGATCTCAAACTCCGCCAGTGCTTCATCGCCGTCGACGACCACGACAAGGCGCTCGCCTTCTACTGCGACGTCCTGGAGCTGGAAATCCGTAACGACGTCGGCTTCGAGGGCATGCGGTGGGTGACCGTGGGGTCGCCGTCGCAGCCGGACGTGGAGATCGTCCTGGAGCCGCCGGCCGCGAACCCGGACGCCTCCCCCGCCGACAAGCAGGCCATGGCCGAACTCCTCGCCAAGGGCACCCTGCGCGGGGTCAACTTCACCACCACCGACTGCGACGCCCTCTACGCCCGCGTCCGGGAGTCCGGCGCCGAGGTCGTCCAGGAACCGACGGACCAGCCCTACGGCGTCCGCGACTGCGCGTTCCGCGACCCGGCCGGGAACATGCTGCGGTTCATGCAGCGGAGCGAGGACTGAGCACGTCCCACGCCTACGATCACGGCATGAGCGCTACGCACGTCCGCTGGACCCACGCCTTCGTCGACCGCCCGCTCGGCCGCCTCGGCCCCGCCCACGACTTCTGGACGGCGGCCACGGACACCACGCTGTCCGAACTCCGGGGTGACAGGGGCGAGTTCGTCACCCTGCTGGCCGCCGGTGCCGACGCCTGCGTGAAGGTGCAGGGCGTCGAGGACGGCCCGGGTGGCGCTCATCTCGACTTCTCCGTCGAGGACGTACCGGCGTTCGTGGAGTCCGCGCTGCGACTCGGCGCGGACACCGTCGCCGAGCACGACGGCTGGGCCGTACTCCGTTCCCCCGCGGGGCAGTTGTTCTGCGCGGTGCCCTGGCACGGGGAGGCCGTACGACCGCCGGTCGTGGCCGGCACCCGCCTCGACCAGGTCTCCCTGGACATGGGACCCGGCTCCTACGACGCCGAACTCGCCTTCTGGGAGGCCCTGTTGCCCGACTGGACGGCGCTGCCGGGGGCGCTGCCCGAGTTCCATGTGCTCAAGCCCCCGCCCGGACTGCCGATCCGCGTCCTGCTCCAGCGGCTCGGCGAGGAGCGGCCCGCGTCGGCCCATCTCGACCTGGCCTGCGCGGACATCGACACGGCTGTCGTCGCGCACGAGCACCTCGGTGCGACCGTGGTCTCGCGGGGCAGGCACTGGACGGTGATGCGGGACCCGGCGGGCGGTGTCTACTGCCTGACCGGCCGTGACCCGGAGACCGGCGGACTCCCCCACCGCCCCTGAGCCGGCTGGCTCAGCCCGTCCACACCTCGACGTCCACCACCGCGTCCACCGGAATCACCCCGTACACGTGCGGGAACTCCTCCCCGCCCGGCTTCGGTGCCTCGTACCTCAGCGGCGCGTCCAGCCGCGCCGGGTCCACGACCAGGACGACCAGCTCGTCCGGGCCGTCATAGGACCCGTACAAAAAGGCTGCCACGCGCGGGAGTTGGTCGCGGGTCGAGCAGTGGATGAAGCCCTCCTCCTGGAGGGTGCGGCCACGGGTCGACCACGCGTAGCTCCCGTGCTCGCGGGCCGCGTCCCAGAGGGCGCGCTCGGTGATGTGCAGGACGGGGGCGGCGGGTTCGTGTTCGGGCATACGCCCAGGCTACGGTCTCGGCTCGCGCCACATCGGGTACATGCGCGGGCCGTCCGGGAGATCGAGAGCGCGGTCGGTGAAGGTGTAGCCGAGGCGCTCGTACAGCTTGGCGCTGCGTTCGCTGCTCGCCTCCAGATAGGCGGGCAGACCCTCGCGGTCGCAGCGGTCCAGGACGTGCCGGACGAGGGCGGCACCGAGTCCCTCGCCCTGCCGGCCGGGGGCGACGGCGATCATCCACAGGTACTCGTGGGCCCGCCCGGCGGGGTGCGAGTCCGCGACGAGTCGGGCGATCGTCTCGACCCGCGCGTTGCCGGGATCGACCGACTCCCTGAGTTCCACGGCCTCGTCGACGCCGTCCGCCGCCGGATGCGCCTCGCCCGGTACCGACAGCCACAGCGCGCAGGCCGCGCCGTCCTCGGTCAGGTCGATCCGGCCGCCGGCGAGCACCACGTCGACGAAGGCGGCCATCAGCCGGTGGTGGGTCGTACGGCGGTACGCGGCGTCGGGGAAGACCCAGCCGCTCACCGGGTCGTCCTGGAAGGCCTCGTCCAGCAGCCGGACGACCAGCTCCCTGTCGTCCTCGCCCGCCACCCGTATCGCCACACCCACGCCCTGCCCCTCCCTCTCAACCACCGCCAACAGAACGGCTGTTGAGCCTAACGGGACCCACCGGGCGAGTGAGCCGAAGGGGCGCGCCCGTGTCGAGTGCCCGAGCGCGCGGAGGTCCGCAGGGCCGAGCACGGTCGGGCACTCGACACGGGCTTCGGCGCCCCGGAGGCGAACCGAGCTTCCAAAAAAGAGAGGGCCCCGCGCACCGTGGGGATGCGCGGGACCCTTAGGTCCGGGGCCTTCGGGGTCCGTGCGGGGTCAGGACCGCGCGGTTCCGGCAGGCCCCGGAGTCATCAACTGCTGCGCCGGGTCACGAACTCGGCCAGCGCGAGCAGTCCGCCCGCGTCCTGCGGGTCCGGGATCGCCCGGGCCAGCTCCTGCACGGCCCGCGCCATGTGGTCGGCCGCCTGGGCCTGCGCCCAGTCCCGGCCGCCCGCCCGCTCGACGGCGAGCACGGTGCGTTCCAACTCCCCTTCCTCGTACGGCAGTCCGTACAGTTCGGCGAGTTCCGCGGCGGCCGGGGTGCCCGACGTGAGGGCGGCGACCACGGGCAGGGACTTCTTGCGTACGGCGAGGTCGGCGCCGGCCGGTTTGCCGGTGCGGCCGGGGTCGCCCCATATCCCGATGACGTCGTCGATCAGCTGGAAGGCGAGCCCGGCCTGCCGGCCGAACGCGTCCAGCGCCTCGACGTCCTCGGCGGACGCCCCCGCGTACAGCGCGCCCACCGCGCAGGCGCAGCCGAGCAGCGCGCCGGTCTTGGCCTCGGCCATGACGAGCACCTCGTCGAGGGTGACCTCGGCGGGGGCCCGCGTCTCCATGGCGGTGTCCGCGTGCTGGCCCTCGCACAGTTCGACGACACAGTCCGCGAGCCGGGCCGCCGCGGCGCGGGCCGCCGGGTGCGGGTCCACGGCGAGCAGCCGCAGGGCCAGTGCCTGGAGGGCGTCCCCGGCGAGGATCGCGTCGGCGTCGCCGAACACGGTCCAGGCCGTGGGCCGGTGTCTGCGGGTGGTGTCCCGGTCCATCACGTCGTCGTGCAGCAACGTGAAGTTGTGGACCAGTTCGACCGCCGCGGCGGCCCGCAGTGCGCCCGCCCGGGCCTGTTCGCCGCCGAGCGCGGTGGCGGCGGCCAGGACGAGGGCGGGGCGGATCGCCTTGCCCGCGTTGCCCGCGGCCGGGGTGCCGTCCGCGTGCTCCCATCCGAAGTGGTAGAGCGCGATGCGGCGCATCGAGCCGGGCAGCGAGTCGATCGCCGCGCGCAGTGCGGGGTCGACGGATCTTCTGGCTCCCTCCAGGATCGCCGCCGCCTCGTGCCCGTCGGGCGGCTGCGCGTCGGCGGCCCGCTGTCTCGGCTCCGCCCCGGTCCCGGCCACGGGGTCCCCCCTCAGCTCGGCCATGGGGTCCCCCTCGGAGAGTCCGCGGACGGTGACGCCCGCGCCGCGGCCGGCCGCGTACGACCGGGGTGTCCCGGCCCGGTCGGCCGGGGACACCGCGTCCAACTGCCGGAAGGTCACCTCCAGCGGCCGATCTCGACGTTCTCCAGGACGCCGAGGGCGTCCGGCACGAGGACCGCCGCCGAGTAGTAGGCCGTCACCAGGTACTTGATGATCGCCTGTTCGTTGATGCCCATGAAGCGCACCGAGAGGCTCGGCTCGATCTCGTCCGGGATGCCGGCCTGCTGGAGGCCGATGACGCCCTGGTCGTTCTCGCCGGTGCGCATGGCGATGATCGAGGTGGTCCGGCGGTCGCTGACCGGGATCTTGTTGCACGGGTAGATCGGCACCCCGCGCCAGGTCGGGATGCGGTTGCCGCCGACGTCGATGGACTCGGGGACCAGTCCGCGCTTGTTCAGCTCGCGGCCGAACGCGGAGATCGCGCGCGGGTGGGCGAGGAACAGCTTGGTGCCGCGCCGCCTGCTGAGCAGTTCGTCGAGGTCGTCCGGGCTCGGGACGCCGTCGTGGGGCTGGAGCCGCTGGTCGTACTCGCAGTTGTTCAGCAGGCCGAACTCGCGGTTGTTGATCAGCTCGTGCTCCTGGCGCTCCTTCAACGCCTCGACGGTGAGCCGGAGTTGCTGCTCGGTCTGGTTCATCGGCTGGTTGTAGAGGTCGGCCACGCGCGAGTGGATGCGCAGGACGGTCTGGGCGACGCTCAGTTCGTACTCGCGCGGCCGGGCGTCGTAGTCGACGAAGGTGTGCGGGATGTCCGGCTCGCCGGAGTGGCCGGCGGCGAGGTCGATGGCCTTCTCGCCGTACTTGTTGGTGCGCTGCTCGGGGATCGTGCGCAGCTGTGTGAGGTGTTCGCGCAGGGTCTCGGAGCGCTCCGCGACCTGCTCGACGTCCCCGCGGGCCAGGATCAGCACCGTGCAC
Source organism: Streptomyces sp. NPDC090083 (assembly GCF_044747445.1). NCBI lineage: Bacteria > Bacillati > Actinomycetota > Actinomycetes > Kitasatosporales > Streptomycetaceae > Streptomyces > Streptomyces sp. NPDC090083. The sequence goes on from NZ_JBIVED010000017.1 coordinate 183,724, forward strand.
GAGGTGTCCGCGCGGGCCGTGTACTCCCAGATGGCGTCCGGGTCGAGCAGGGCCTGGTCGCCGAAGTAGGCGCCGTCGGCGAGGACTCCGAGGACCGTGTCGTCGCCGTACGGGCCGGTGCCGATCTTCTCCACCCTGCCGTGCGCCAGCAGGTACACCTCGTCGGCCTGGCTGCCGAACGACGCGATCGCCTCTCCCGGTGCGTACTCGCGCTGCCGGCAGCGGGTGGCCAGCTCCGAGAGCACCTCCTCGTCCTCGTAGTCCCGCAGCGCGGGCAGTTCGCCCAGTTCCGCGGGGATAACCTCGACTCGGTCGCCGGTCTTCACGAATGTCACCCGGCCGTCGCCCACGGAGTAACTCAGCCGTCGGTTCACCCGGTATGTGCCACCCTGCACGTTCACCCACGGCAGTGTGCGCAGCAGCCAGCGCGAGCTGATCTCCTGCATCTGCGGTGCGGACTTCGTGGTCGTGGCCAGGTTCCGCGCCGCCGCCGTACCAAGACTCTGCTGCGGCTTGTTCTGCTCCGCGCGGACCTCTTCGCCTACCGACATAGAGAAATGCCCTCCCCATTCATGCCCGGCACCCGTGCGCCCGGCATCGTTCTCGCGCACCAGCCTTCCTCACGGAGCGTGCCGGTGGTATTACCCGAAAGAGCGGGAATGGATCTTCACGGGGGTGGGAAAGGGGCCGTTCACCTCGAATGTCGTTCGAGTGGCCACCGGTGCCGGGGGTGTCCGGATCGGCTCGCACGCCGTACGAACAAGTAGGCCCAAGTGCTCCGTTGTCAGTACAAGCACTGACAACAGGCGACCGCGAACGGCGGCCGTCGCACAGCACGAAGGAGGCGATCATGGCCTCACCCATGTCCGCGGACGGTTTCCTGTCCTGTCTGAAGGCGGAGGGCGTCACGGTCCTCCAGGTCGGCGACTGGCGGACCCACAACCGCAACCACAAGGGCCCGTGGGGCCCCGTCCACGGCGTGATGATCCACCACACGGTCACCCAGGGCGCCGACCGGACGGTGGCCCTGTGCCGCGACGGCCGCCCCGACCTCCCCGGCCCGCTCTGCCACGGCGTCATCACCAAGGACGGCCGGCTCCACCTCGTCGGCTACGGCCGCGCCAACCACGCCGGCCTCGGCGACGACGACGTCCTGCGCGCGGTGATCGCCGAGAAGGCGCTCCCGCACGACAACGAGGCCAACACCGACGGCAACCGCCACTTCTACGGCTTCGAGTGCGAGAACCTCGGCGACGGCCACGACCCGTGGCCCGAGGCCCAGTTGGAGACGATCGAGAAGGTCTGCGCGGCGATCTGCCGCCACCACGGCTGGTCGGAGCGGTCGGTGATCGGGCATCTGGAGTGGCAGCCCGGAAAGGTGGACCCGAGGGGCTTCACGATGAACTGGCTGCGTGCCCGGATCCACGACCATCTGAAGTGACCGCCGGGTGATCCGCCCGGTCCGGGTGACAATGGTGCCGTGACCAGCCCCGACCTCGCCGCCCTCCGGCCCCGGATCCCGTCGCCGGTGGAAGAGGTCGCGGACGGGCGCTTCCGGCGGCACGGCGTCCGGCTGCTGCTCAAGCGGGACGACCTGGTCCACCCGGACCTGATCGGCAACAAGTGGCGCAAGCTCGCGCCGAACCTCACGGCGGCGGCCGGCCGGACGGTCCTCACGTTCGGCGGCGCCTACTCCAACCATCTGCGCGCCACCGCCGCCGCAGGGCGCCTGCTGGGCCTCCGCACGGTGGGCGTGGTCCGCGGGCAGGAGCTGGCCGACCGCCCGCTCAATCCGTCCCTCTCCCGGTGCGCGGCCGACGGGATGCGCCTCCACTTCGTCGACAGATCGACCTACCGGCACGCGTCCGAGCCGGGGACGCTGGCCGCGATCCTGCGCGGGGCGGGCGCGGAGGACGCGTACGTCGTCCCCGAGGGCGGCAGCAACTCCCTTGCCGTCCACGGGTGCCGGGCCCTGGGCGAGGAACTGCGCGCGCGTGCCGACGTCGATGTCGTCGCGCTCGCCTGCGGGACCGGCGGCACGCTGGCCGGGCTGGCCGCCGGACTCGGCCCTGACCAGCGCGCCTTGGGGATACCGGTCCTCAGGGGCGGCTTTCTGGATGCCGACGTGGAAGCGCTGCAGGAGCGCGCCTTCGGCGGCCGGCGGGGCTCCTGGTCCCTCGACGACCGGTTCCATTTCGGGGGCTACGCGCGCGTGCCCACCGAACTCGACGCCTTCGCCGGGGACTTCGAGCAGCGGCACGGGATGCCCGTGGAGCGTCTCTATGTCGCCAAGTTGCTCTACGGACTTGTCGCCCTGGCCGATGAAGGCGCCTTCCCGCGCGGGAGCACGGTCGCCGCGGTGATCACCGGGCGGCCGTTCCCGTAGGACCGCTTCGGGTGCCGTGACAACCGGCGGGCGCCCCCGGTGTCGTGAGCACGGCCCCTAGTAGTGCTTCGTTAGGTCTGTGCGTTTGTGCTGATCAAGAGCATCTTGAGGGTGTGGACAGGCATGAAGTGAACCGATTACGGGCGTCGTT
>NZ_JBIVED010000018.1:0-98625 GCF_044747445.1 Streptomyces sp. NPDC090083
GGGTGTGGTGGTTCGGTGGTGGTGGCGGATGTGGAGTGGGAGCGGTTTGTTCCGGCGTTCACCAGTCGTCGGCCCAGCCCCCTCCTCACCACACTCCCTCAGGCCGCCGAAGCGATGACGGCACTCCCCGAGGCCTCCGGTCCCGGCGCCGCACTGCCGGCCCTGGTCGAGCAGGTCGCGACCCTGTCGCTCCAGGCGCGCGCCGACGCGCTGCTGGCCCACGTACGGCACGCCGCAGCCCGGGCCCTCGGGCATGCCGACATCACCGGCGTCGTCGCCGACCGGGCCTTCCGTGACATGGGCTTCGACTCGCTGACCGCCGTCGAGCTGCGCAACGGCCTCATCAAGGACACCGGCCTGTCGCTGCCCGCGACCTTGGTCTTCGACCACCCGACTCCGACCGCCTTGGCGCAGCATCTCGACACCGAACTGTCCGGCGGGGGCGGGACCGTGGCGTCGATGCTGGCCGACCTGGAGAACAGCATCGACCACATCATGAAGGCCGATCCCGACCAGGACGCGCTCACGCTGCTCGGTGCCAGGCTGAGGAGCCTCCTGGGGGAGATCGAGTCCTACGGTGCCGATGGCGACCCGGTCGGTGAGTCCCTCGGCGATCGGCTGGAGGGTGCCAGTGACGAGGAGCTCTTCGACCTGATCAGCCGTGAGTTGGAGCAGTAGCAGTGCCTGTCGACGCGGGAGCGCGGGATCCGCTCTCCCGCGTCGACGTCGGTTGTTCCGGGCGCCGCACATGAGCCAGCGGCCGTACCGGTGGGACGGTACGGCCGCTGGACCTGCGCGGGGCCGGGTCGTTCATCGTCGCGTGGGTGTCGCGGCGAGACTGCATGCCGCAGTCGGACCCAGGGGAAGGTGTCGTTATTTGATGAATTCGGGCAGGACTCGGGGTGGCCATTGGCCGACGGTGAGCATGCCCATGGAGTGGGCGCGTGCCACGAGGGCGGCGCGGTTTGGTGCTTTGAGTTTTCGCAGCATGAGTCCGACGTGGTATTCGACGCCTTGGCGGCTGAGGTAGAGGCGGGCTGCCAGTTGGACTGTGGAGGCTCCGCTGGCGATTCCTTCGAGGACTCGTGCATCGAGTTTGCTGAGCAGGCGTTCGCGGGAGTGGAGGATTTCGTCGTCAGGGTCGGTGCCGGGTGGTGTTCTGTCCGGTCTGATCTGTACGACGATGCCGGCGAGGAGTCCGCTGGTGTCCTGGACGGCGATACCTGTCAGCTCTCCGGAGAAGGCCCGGCCGGCGTCACCGAGGCCGACCATGCGCTCGGCGAAGCGGGTGCACCGGCCTTCCGACAGCCGGGTGAAGTGCCGGTTGAGGAGGGAGGGGGAGCTGGGGTGGAGGAGTTCGTAGAGGTTCCGTCCGCAGGTGTCGGCGGCATCGCGGCCGAACTGGCGGGAGAAATCGGGTTCCGCGGCGACGATGTGCATGGCGGTGTTCATGTGTGCCGTGTAGAAGCGGCGGTTTGTGTCTGTGCGGGGCCGGCTGTCGGATGGGGTCCGGTGGGGTGTCGTTGAAGTGGGCGGAGTCGCCGCCCTGTCTTTACTGTGGCAGGGGCCTGCTATGTGCGTGGTCACTGCGACATACCGTCTTTCTGCATTCAGGTGTGGGGGTTCCACTGCCCACCGAGGGACAGCCGTGGCCTGAGGTGACGCTACTTGTTCCGATGCGGGTCGGTTGAAAGCCCTTCCTGCGCGCCTCTGGTCAACTGCGGTCGAGCCTAGGAATTGGTCTCTACGCGGGTCAAGCAAACTCCTGCGTGGCTCCAAAACACTGTGGTTCGGTAGTTCGGTGGTGCGGTCGCGGTGTCCCGGAGCGGGGCTGCGGCCGTTCGGTGATTCCCTTGAGTGCCGGAATGTCCGTCGTGTGCGGGCCGGTTCCCGTCCGTGCCCGGTCGGGGCCGTGTCCGGCACCCTTGTGGACCCCACCGGCCCGGGAGGCGAAAAGCGGAGAAGAGGTGCAACCGTCTCTCCTCTGGCAGTTCCTGTTCGAATGCCCGAATCAGGTGCGCTGATCACGGTCCAGGCCCTTAAGGGCTTTGGCCAGACCCGCTCGCCCGGATATTCCAAGTTTCTGATAAGAGTTGGTCAGATGTTTTTCTACCATCCGGGACGACGTGCCTAGTTGACGTGACACTTCCGAGTTGCTCAGACCGGCTGCGGCAAGACGCGCGACTTTACGTTCGGCTGGAGTGAGCCGGTTGCCCCGAGCTTCGGTTTCTCTGGACTTTTCGATGAGTTTGCTGCGGATCTGCTTCATCAGCGCGGGATCGTCATGTCTGTCGGCGACGTCGTGTGCCCGCTTGAGAGCGGCGACTCGACGGTGACGTCTTGTATCACCATGAGTTCCCAGCGCGTACAGAGCCCGGCTCAGCTCGTAGCCGTTGCTGCCCTTCTCCAGGACGCGGACGGCCTCTTCGATCAGCTCGGGACCCTCCCGCCCGGAGGTGACCCGCCCCAGGGCGACCAGGGAGCGCCCGAGCGTGCCGGCTGACCCCCAGGCGCGAGACCTGTCCACCTCCAACTGCGCGGCGGACCGTGCTTCTTCGTGCTCGCCCAGGCGGTGGTGCATCAGGGCGGCGCACGACGACCACGGCAGGATCTCCGGGTTGAGCCAGCCGATCTGCTGGGTGCGCCGCCCCGCTGTCAGGAAGTGGTCGAGGGCGGCGCGGGGTTCGTCCCGCCGCGCCGCGATCGTGCCCCGGGCCACGTGCAGCAGCGCCGCCAGGTGCTGGTTCTCCGCGTGGAGCCGGTGCTGGGTGAGGAGTTGTTCCGCGAGTTCCGGCTCACGGGTGTTCATCGCGACGATCGCGAGGACGGCGGCGCACACCGTGGGCAGCCCGCTGGTCTCCGGACCCGCGAGCGTGTCGGCCTGGATGACCTTGTTCCGGGCGTAGGTCATGTGTCCCTCGGCGAGCGCGATGAGGGCCTGCTCGGAGCGGATGACGGCCTGTTCCACGTCACCGCCCCGGCGCTGCGCGATCTGGTTGGCCTTCCGCAGCCATTGGGCCGCGCCGTCCGTCCGCCCGCCGCCGGCGAGGATGTTCATGACCAACGGGAGTGTGGTGTGGACGTGGGCGGCCGTGGGCGGTTCCTGCTCCAGCAACTGGGTGCACAGCCGTGTCAACCGCTCTGCCGGAACGGCGTTGGCGACGAACGCGATGTGCATCAGGGACGTGACCAACTCCCGCTCACCCGTGGTGGCCAGCCGGGGCGCCGGGCCGAGGTCATGGAAGCGACGCAAGGCCGACTGGAGGTGCACCGGGTCCTGAGCGGCCAGGATGTGTTCGCGTGCCTCAAGGCGCAGCGCCAGCTCGCGTTCCACGTGGTCCTCGACGCCCGAGTGGCGCAGTTCCTCGGCGATCGAGGCCCTGATGGCGTCGATGCGGAAGGCCGGCGGATCCATCTGGAGGGGACCCAGGGTCAGCATGGCGTCGGCCCGTTCCCGTACCGATTCGAGGAGCGGTACGGCTTCCACGATGTGCCGCAGCGAAGCGGCCGTGGCCACGCTGCGCTCGGCGGTGGCGAGATCGACGAGCAGCCGGGCCCTGTCGTGTCCCGAGAGCGAGGAGTCGAGCAGGGCGCGGCGCAGATAGCGTGTGGCGTCCCGCGGTGAACCACGACGCAGGGCGCTGTCCGCCGCTGTACGCAGGATCTGCACGGCCTGCGGGCCGCGCAGGGCGATCACTGCCATCAGCTGTTCCGCGGCGACTTCCGCCGGATGTCCGGTCCGGTGCAACAGCTCGGCCGTCACCTCGCGCATCGCGGTGCGCTCCTGGGCGGGCATGTTCTCTTCCAGCAGGTCGTGCAGTACGGTCCCCGAGGTCAGCCGGTACGCGTGCGGATCCACCAGTCCGGCGAGGCGCAGCACTTCGACAGCCTGCGCCTGTTCCGTGTCGTCGACGTCGGCGAGGCGGGCGACGAACTGCTCGGCCGCCGTGTCGCCGAGCAGGGTGAGGGCGTAGGCGACCCGCCGTACCGGGTCCGGCTGCGATTGCAGGAACGCGCCGAGGCGTTGGCGCAGGTGTTCGGGGCGCAGCGTCGCGGCGGTCTTGGCGTCCGCGGCCGTCGGATACAGGCCGAGGAACCGGGCTTCGTCCAGCACGGCCCGCAGCAGCAGCGGGTTGCCGCCGGAACGTGCTGCCACGGTCCCCACGAATACCGGGTCCGCGGCCTCCCCGAGGGTCGTTTCCACGAGAGTGCGGACACTGCCGAGGCCGAGCGGCGCCAGTCTCAGGGTCGTGTCGCGCGGCTTTTCCGCGGGCCGGAGAGGAACCGCGGCCGAGGCCGGCTCATCCTCCTGAGCGGACGGGGGAGACAGCAGATCGCGGACTTGCCGTCGGTTGCCGCGTGCGTCGCCGGGCAGTGCGGAGAGGACGAAGAGGATCCGCCGCCGCGCCCGCTGTGCCAGCGGCAGGGCGAGTGCTTCCAGCGACTCGGTGTCCGCCCACTGCAGGTCGTCCACCATGATCACCACGGGGCGTTCGTCGGAAATCGATCCGACGAGCGCCGCCAGCCACCGCGGAGCCTGTTGCCACGAATACCGGGACCACGGTGGGATGTTGGTGAACAGGCCGACGGCGGGAGCGCTGGGGGGCAGGTGGCCGGGCAGCGCGGGGTTCGCCTGCCGAAGCCAGCGGTCGAGGTCGTCGGGCGGGATGATTCCGCGCAGCGAGTCGACCAACTGCCGTACCAGGCCGAGCCGGAAATTCTCCTCCGCGGCCGACGCCTGTGCCGTGAGCAGTACGAAGCCGCGGTCACGGGCGAGCGAGGCCACGGCCTCGAGAAACGTGGTCCGGCCCGCTCCGAGAGCGCCCTCGACGGTCAGCAGCGAACCTTGTCCGCTCTCGGTACGGCGCAGGGCTGCTGTGGCCTCCGCCAGTGCGGACTCGCGTTCCAGTAACACCGTGGTGCTCCCCCCTGATTCGCGCGGATGTCAACCAGGCCGGCGAACGTTCGTGACGGTTGTCCTGTCCATGACCCGGCACCGGTCGAGGGTGCAGGGTGGACGGGCTCGGCCGCCAGAGCGCCGGTCGGGCGCTCTGACGGCCACGAGGTCGCTGTGCGCGGCGAAGAGGTTCGCCGCGCACAGCACCCCGAATGTCGGTGCCGGCGAAGGCCGGCGCCGGATCAATCGACTGTGGAGAGTTCGGCGCGGAACACTCCTTCCGAGTCCTCACGCGCGACCGACGAGAAGTCCTCGAAGTTCATGTTGGCCAGCTGGAGGTTGGCATGGATCTCGTTGACAGCGCCAGGCACCGTGCGGAATTCGCGCCCGAACCCGACCACGACCTCGTGGGTGTCGTCGCCGAGGTCCTTACGGGTCAGGGTCCTGATCGCCAGCAGGGCGTGGTGGGCGGCGCGCATCGTCGCGCTGTCGGCGACGAACACCACGCTGATCCGGCCGTTCAGATCCTTGCGGGCCGACAGCGCGGTCAGGATCGTGTCCGTGTCGGCGTGGGCCAGCTCCGGTGAGTCGATCACGACGTAGTGCTTCCTCAAGTCGCGGTGGTGGTGGGAAGAACTCTCGAGTTGAGCGGTCACCCTCCGCCACGCCGCCTCATCCGTGAAGTCGGTCCTGATGATCACGGCTGAGAAGTCGTTGCGTTCTGACAACGGGGACAGTGGCATCACTAGCACTCCTCAGTGAATTCTCTGCTCCGGTCCGGAGCAGAACCTGGAGAACGGCACTGATGTCGCATGCGGCAGTCACAGCCGTCCGGGACGGGCCCCGGGGGCTGTGAGAGCTTTGTCGTCTGCGGTGATGAGGATCGGCGACCGCGGTGACGGCCCCGCCCCTCGTGGTTGTCCATGGAGCTGGGCAGGGAGCGATCAAGGAACGCCCGAACCCGTGGGCAACAACCGGCATTGTTCAATTGCAGAGGTTCGGCAAACGTGGATCCGGAGTGCAGACGTGGATCCGGAGTGCTGGCACCGCCTGGAATTGGATCTCCAGCTCGGCTTCGTCTCCATCGGCGCGTCGTGACAGTCGTCATCTTCTACGCCTCGGCCTCTCGGCTGGGAGAGGTTGTAGACACTTTGCCCCTTGGGGCACGCGATAGTGCCCCACCGTCCTCTGCGCGCGACGGGGCACTATCGATCGGAGCGATCACCTGGCGACCGTCTCGAATGATCGATGCCGAGGCTAGGAGCTGTCGCCCCGCCTGATGACCATGGCCTGGTGATCCAACTTCGGCCAGAGGACTGCCCAGGACTCCTTCGGTCCCTCGCACAACCAGATGGGCATCCCCTGGTTGATGTTGTCCACGCCGAGGCGGTTGTCCACTCGTCCTGCTTTGCGCACCGTGCCGAAGAACTTGTCGAGATACCCGGTGTTCGCTCCGACGTAAATGACGTGGCGGGTCGTGCCGGCGGGACGTCCGAAGTACCAGTAGGAGCGGTTACCGCTGTACACGGGCGGCAGCCCTCGGGAGGGGCCGTAGCGTTCGAGCGCGGCCGCCTGCTCGTAGTGATCCGTCACGATCGCGGTGGTGCTTCGGTCTGCCGGGGGCATTGCTTCGTAGACGGCGGCCACGGAATCCGCCATCTCCTGCCAGCCCACGGTCTCCATCGACACCTTGTCCGGCATGTCCGCGAGTTTGCTCAGCGGATAGACCGGCAGCAGTGCGGGGACCGTGGCGATGGACGCGGCCACCAAGGGAGTGGCGATCCACCAACGCCACTTCCGTATTCGGGCACTGTCCTGGAGGTCGACGACGGCCGCGGCCCAGACCGGTATGAAATACGAACCGGCGTAGTAACTACGGCCACCGGTGACCGCGTAGACGATAACGACGCCCACGAAGGCCCACCCGAGGAAACGGTAGGGGCGCAGACGTGGAGAGCCGAGCAGGCGGACCAATCCGTGGACGATCAGCAGCAGCCCGATGGCACCCGCTCCTCCCAGCAGGATCGGCAGCCCCCGAACGCCGTCCGTGTGACTGTCGGCGACTTCACCGGCAATCGCCTTGGACACGGCGAACTGCGGCCAGCCGTGCTGTGCCTGCCAGACCAGGGAGGGTGCCGACACGATCAGGACCAGCAGCACACCGATCCAGAGCTTCGTACGGCGTAGCAGCTCACGGGGCCCGAACACCCACGCGGCCGCCAGGACGATGACCCAGAAGGTGACCGCCAGGTACTTCACCTGGAGTTCTACGGCCACGACCGCGCCTGTCGCCAGGAGGAGACGGTCGTCACGCAGCCTGACCCACCGCACCAGCAGCCAGCACGAGACACTCGCGAGGAAGATGTCGACGCCGTTGGTGATGAGAAGGTGCCCGGACTGGATCGTGATCGGCGCCAGGGCGCAGGCCGCCGCAGCCAGGATCTGCGCTCGGCGCCGTCCGCCGAGCTCACGGGTGGTGAGTGCCGCGATCACCACACTCCCCGCCGCCATGAGGGCCGGAGGAGTGCGCAGCGCGACGAGTGAACCGCCGAAAACGACGTCTATGACATGGGTCAGCAAGGGCAGCATTGGCGGCTGATCGGCATACCCCCAGTCCAGATGCTGACCTGCGACGAGAAAGTAGAGTTCGTCTCCGGAATACCCGAACCGATTGCTCACCACGAGCAGTAGTGCCGCTATCGCCCCAGCGATGCACAAGACCGGACCACGGGCCAGTGCGGGAATATCTGCAGAGACTTCCGGATCCGGCGTCAACGTTTTATCGGAATTCCTCAGCCCGGAAAATAGAGCCACTCGGATGCCCCCAGCGCGTATATGAAGAAGACGTCCTTGCGTGGTCGCATCCGACGTCGCAATTAAGTAAGCAGGCAGACTTCACAGTAACTTAGGGCAGTCTAGGGAGATCCCTAGGAATAATTTCTTCGTGGTTCGCTTTTTAGTGCCGATCGCTCAAAAATGAATCGACGCCGTATGTCCATTTCGGTCACGAATTTCCTGAATCGCACGGTCCGTCGGCCTCGGCAGCTGTCCTGAACAGCCCACCAAGGTCAACTCGGAGGCTCTGCCCTTCCCTGGGGGAGTGTGACCGGCCTAGATGGTTTTTCCTGTGTACGTATGGCGCCGCTGCGGAAGAAGCCCGCTCCCAACTGGACGAGAAAAGCTGCGCCGCCAGTGTGAGTACGCGGTGAGAGCCGAGTGCGCCGGTGCCAGCCGGCAGGATCTGCCGCTGCTTCCTCTCGTCGACGTCTGGACGAGTCGGATCTACATCCTCGGCCCGTAACGGCCGGACGCCGAGACGGACGATCTCGAGCGAGAGTACGGGTCCATGGTGGCACCGGTAATGGATTCCGTTTGCCGTCGAGGCCGGCCGTACTTCTCCGGTAGGTGCACCCACTGCGTTCCGCTCTCCCGGTGATCACGCCGGCGGCCACCCCGCGTCGGCGTCCGGTCCGGGAGCAACGGCTCGATCTGCGTCCACTGCATGTCAATTAACGGTAGGGGGAGGTGTCGTTATTTGATGAATTCGGGCAGGACTCGGGGTGGCCATTGGCCGACGGTGAGCATGCCCATGGAGTGGGCGCGTGCCACGAGGGCGGCGCGGTTTGGTGCTTTGAGTTTTCTCAGCATGAGTCCGACGTGGTATTCGACGCCTTGGCGGCTGAGGTAGAGGCGGGCTGCCAGTTGGACTGTGGAGGCGCCGCTCGCGATTCCTTCGAGGACGCGTGCGTCGAGTTTGCTGAGCAGGCGTTCGCGCGGTTTGAGAATTCCTTCGTCGGGGTCGGTGCCGGGTGGTGCTTTGTCCGGCCTCACTTGTACGACGATGCCGGCCAGTAGTCCGCTGGTGTCCTGGACGGCGATACCTGTCAGCTCTCCGGAGAAGGCCCGGCCGGCGTCACCGAGGCCGACCATGCGCTCGTTGAAGCGGGTGCACCGTCCTTCTGACAGCCGGGTGAAGTGCCGGTTGAGGAGGGAGGGGGAGCTGGGGTGGAGGAGTTCGTAGAGGTTCCGTCCGCAGGTGTCGGCGGCGTCGCGGCCGAACTGGCGGGAGAAATCGGGTTCCGCGGCGACGATGTGCATGGCGGTGTCCATGTGCGCCGTGTAGAAGCGGCGGCTTGCCTCTGGGCGGGATCGGCTGTCGGATGAGGTCCGGTGGGGAGTCGAGAAAGTGGGCGGAGCCGCCGCCCTGTCTTTACTGTGGCAGGGGCCTGCTATGTGCGTGGTCACTGCGACATACCGTCTTTCTGCATTCAGGTGTGGGGGTTCCACTGCCCACCGAGGGACAGTCGTGACCGGAGGTGACGCTACTTGTTCCGATGCGGGTCGGTTGAAAGCCTTTCCTGTGCGCCTTTGGTCAACTGTGGTCGAGCCTAGGAATTGTTCTTCACGCGGGTCAAGCAAACTCCTGTGTGGCTCCAAAACACTGTGGTTCGGTAGTTCGGTGGTGCGGTCGTGATGTCCCCGAGCGGGGCCGCGGCAGTTCGGTGACACTCCTGAGTGCCAGGATGTCTGTCGTATACGGTCCGGTTCCCGACCGTGCCCAGGTGGAGCCATGCCCGGCACCCTTGTGAACTCAACGAGACGAAAAGAGAAGAAGAGGTGAAACCGTGTGTGGCCAGCATTTCCCAGTTGGTACGGCACATCGATTAAATGGTCGGCAAACCTAAGACTCACCTCGTCTGGGATGGCCTCTTGGATGGCCCCTTTCGGAGACTTTACAAGTGGCATGGAGTAAAAATACCTCCTCCTGATTGGCGATGATCAACAAGTCCGCTATTCCCTCTCGGGCCTCCCGATGGACACATTTCCGCTGCTCGTACTGAGGTGAACCACTGTGAGAAGGAAAAATTTGACGAATTCTTGTGGTGGCTGATGCGGAGTGTGGGACTGCCGGTGTCGATCGATCCGCTGGGCGTTGTGCGCGGCGCGCTCGGCGAGGAAGAGCCCGCCCTGTTCGTGATCGACGCCGTCGAGCACCGCATCGACCGCGCCCGCACCGTAGTGCCGGTGCTCCGCAACCGCCGCGTCATCATCGGACCGGGGAGAGCATCAGCATGCCGATCAGGCTTCACCTGCTGGGCGAGTCACGAATGAGTGGAAGTCGCGACCAGACGGCACACCGACCGGGTGTCGTACAAAGGAGGGAGGGGCAACGTCGATTCCTGGGCAGGCGCCGTGCTCGATGACGGCGTTCTTGGAGCCGGCGTCGACCCAGCTCTTGGAGATGGGCGATGCCCACGCCGTCCGTATCGTGCGGGAGAAGGAGTCCCGCACGGGATCCGGATTCCAAGCGTCGCTCGGCCACCACCGTGCCGCGCGGAGGGAAGGACACGGTGGAGAGCGCTCCGTCGGGTGCCACCTCGACGTCTCGATCGTGCAAGGCCTGCCGCATGGCGCGCAGGGCGTAGAACACCCGCGACTTCACGGTCCCGGTCGGCAGGCCGAGGACCTCTGCCGCCTCTTGCGCCGTCCGACCGACGAGGAACGTCTGACGCAGCACCTCGCGATGCGCCTCGGACAACGACCTCAGTGCGTCATGGAGGATCACCGAGTTCAGCATCTGCTGGATCTCGTCTCCCTCAGCCGCCATCAGCTCCTCGGACTCCGGCACACAGACCTCTACGGGCCGTGCCCCACGCGAGCGGTGGGCGTCGATGACGAGGTTGCGCGCAACCCGGAAAAGCCAGGGCCGGATGCGGCGGCCGTCCAGTTGGTCCTGCTTGAGCCAGAACCGCAGCAGGGTCTCCTGCACGATGTCCTCGGCCTTGTGCCGGTCTCCGTTCAGCAACCGAACCACATATCCGTGCAGTTCGGCTCCGTGCACCTCGTAGCTCTCCCGTACGACCTGCTCCTCCTTGTCGGCCAAGTCCATGGAGCCGATGACGGTCATCCTCATGATGTTCTCCCCGTTCCATTCGGGTCAGGTCCACGAACGGACGCGCAAGGGGGCCGGACGGGAAGTTCGACCCTGCGTGCACAACCTTGACGACTGAGGTTTGACGCACCGTTAATGCTCGATTGGTGCCGGGACTCCTGTCCCGCAACGCGTCAATCAATGTGACGTGCACGTCATGTTCTCGCTACCGAGCGACATGGGACGCGCAGATGGATATGTCCCGGCACTACACGTGATCATGGGATGGGTCGTCGTCATCGCTCGCGCCCCAGCGATCCACCCGATGCCCGGTGGGAGGTGATCGGGTCCACCCTGATCACCTGGCGAACCGAACGCGGGAGCAAGGGCCTGGACGTCGGGCGCTCGCCCCAGCGCGACCTGCGCCGGGTCCTGGACGCGATCCTGTACGTGGGCCGGACCGGGATCCCGTGGCGCTGCCTGCCGTACGACTGCGCGCCGTGGGACACCGTCTACGGAACCTTCGCCGTGTGACAGAAGGACGGCATCGTCGACCAACTCAACGGCATTCTGCGTCAGTTGAAGCGCCAAGCCGAAGGGCCGGCCCGCCGAGCCGAGTGCCTGCGTGCTCGACGCCCAGAAGATCAAGACCTCCGCGAACGCGCCGCGAAGGGCTTCAAGTGATCGCACGACGCTGGGGCGTCGAGTGAACAGGGCACCTCGCACCCACCGCGCGGCCAGTCTGGGCACGTCCGGAGGTTCGTCGACGGTGATCACCGCGCCTCCTCCCGCCTGGTCGGCGCCCCGGCCGCGGTCGGCGTCCGCCGGGACAGTCGGGCATGTCGTACCGATTCCTCCAGCAGTGATCGCGAGGCGGAAGCCGCGTAGGGGCCCGTCAGGCCGTCGATGCCGACGGTGCGACCCGGCATCATCAGAAACGGAGCACGATATTCCAGAAAATCTGAAAGGATCAATAGCGAATTGTGCCGTCATGAGTGACGAATTCGCATGTCAAATGGGTGTGCGCATATACCTGGTCAGCAAGGTTCCACCCGTACGCCACGCTGGTGCACGCCACTCTTCGTGGGTGTCATACACCGCCCACTAGGGTTGCCTGGGTGGATATGCGTGATCTGCATGATGCCAGGTTTGTAGTTCTTGGTCCGGTACGGGCATGGCTGGGGGACACTTCCCTGCGTCTCGGCCCTCCTCAGCAAGTCGCTGTTCTGACGGCGCTGTTGCTGCGCGAGGGGCGCCCTCTCACGGTGGGTGAGCTGATCGACGCGGTGTGGGGGCAGACACCTCCTCCTGGAGTCGTATCAGTGGTGCGGAGTTATGTGTCACGTCTGCGGAAGATCCTGGAGCCGCAGCGGCCCCCCGGGCAACCTTCACGGCAGGTCGTGTCCGTTGCCGACGGATACGCGCTTCCTCTTGAGAAGGGTGCCCTCGACTTGAGGGTGTTCGAAGACCGGGCAGCCGAGGTGCAACGACTCTTTGCGGCAGGAGAGTTGGAGAAAGCGCTACGGCTGCTGCACACGACTCTGGGCGCCTGGCAGGGTCAGCCGCTGGCCGGTGTGCCAGGTCCCGTGGCTGAGGCCGCGCGCACGCGGCTGATCGAGCGGCGTTTGGGCCTGCTGGAGACGCGATTCGAGGCCGAACTCCACCTGGGCAGACACCGGGAGATTCTTCCGGAGCTCGTCTCGCTCAGCGGTGAACACCCCCTGCGCGAGCGCCTGTGCGAGCTCCGCATGCTCGCCCTCTACCGCAGCGGTCGACAGGCCGACGCCTTCTCATTCTTCGACGCCACCCGCCATGCTCTGAAACGTGAACTCGGTGTCGAACCGAGGCCGAGCCTGCGGGAGTTGCAGGCTCGCCTGCTGGCTGCCGATCCCGCACTTGCCGTAAGCCCGGCAAACGCCGGCGGTGCTGTCGGCGGAATCGGCGACCACTCGTCGAAGCGGGCCGCGTCCGCTGGGCCGTCCGCGACTTCGGAGTCGGGGAGGAGCCCGCAAAGTCCCCCTCCGCACACGGGGAAGACTTCACAAGCAGCACCTTCTCCTGCTGCCGCCGTCCCCGTGGAGCAACTCCCCGCGGGACTGCGCGCCTTCACGGGACGCCAGGCCGAACTCGACGACCTCGATGAGCTGCTGTCCCGCGAAGATCGAGCCGGAACGGTGGTCATCAGCGGCATGGCGGGTGTCGGGAAGACCACGCTGGCCGTTCACTGGGCACGCAGGGTCGCAGATCACTTCCCGGACGGCCAGCTGTACGTGAACCTGCGCGGCTTCGATCCCACCGCCGCGGCGCTGGAACCCTCCGCCGCGATCCGTACGCTCATCGACGCCCTGGGCTACCCGTCTCAGCGTGTGCCCTCCGGACTCGCTGCTCAGACAGCCCTCTTCCGCAGTCTGCTCGCCGGGCGGCGCATGCTGATCCTGCTCGACAACGCCCGGGACACCGAACAGGTCCGTCCGCTGCTGCCGGCTGTACCTGGATGCCTCACCCTTGTCACCAGCCGCAACCAACTGGGCGGGCTGATCGTCTCGGATGCGGCCCAGACACTGACACTCGGTATCCTGTCCACGGAGGAGGCCCGTGCCTTCCTCGCTCAGCGTCTGGGCCCGGCGCGTGTGAGGGCAGAACCAGAGGCCGTGGACGACGTCGTCTTACGGTGTGCCCGTCTGCCGCTGGCCCTGGCCATCGTCGCGGCCCGGGCAGCGATACGCCCGGCTTTCCCACTGTCCGCCATCGCCGCGCAGATTCGCGACAGCCAGGGCAGCCTGGACGCTTTCGCCGACGTGGACCCGGGCAGCGACGTCCGGGCCGTTTTTTCCTGGTCGTACAACGTACTGCCTCCGCTGTCCGCGCGGTTGTTCCACCTCTTCGCCTTGTCGCCGGCCCCCGACATGACGCCTGCCACGGCGGCGAGCCTGCTCGGCCTGCCGATGCGTCAGACGCGGATGCTGCTCGACGAACTCGCCGCCGCCCATCTGCTCACCGAGCACGCACCGACGCGCTTCAGCTGTCATGACCTGCTGTCGTCCTACGCGGGGGAGCTGGCACTGGAGAAGGAGACGGCCGGCGAGCGGGAATCCGCTACGCGCCGGCTGATGGATCATTACCTCCACACGACACACAACGCGACACATACGCTCTATCCGCTGCAGCAGGAGCCGGTCGATCTGCCCGACGCGCAACCAGGCGTGGTTCCGGAGCAGTTCGCCGATGAACTCGCCGCGAACCGTTGGCTGGAGGCGGAACGCGGCGCGCTTCTGGCCGCCGCGGAGAGCGGACTTGAACAAGGACGTGCGGGGCACACCTGGCAGTTGGCCAGCCAACTGACGAGGTTCCTGGACCGCCATGGGTACTGGAGCGACCAGGTGGTTCTCCAGCGCACTGGTTTGAAAGCCGCGGCCAGGGCAGGGAGCCGAGAAGGTCAGGCTCTGGCCCACCGGGCACTGGGCTTCGTCATGGGGCGTCTGGGCCAGATCGACGAGGGCCGGCGTCACCTGTCACGTGCCGTCGAGCTGTTCCACGAACTTGACATCCCGCTCGGCGAGGCACGTGCCCATAGGCTCATTTCATTCCTTGCCAACAGGATCGGCGAACACGGGAAGGCTCTGGAGCACTATGACAGAGCGGCTGCTCTCTACCGAGGTGTCGGAGACCTGAGCGGAGAGGCCTACGTTTACAACGAGGTGGGTTGGACTCACATTCTGCGGGGCGAGTTCGACGATGCGATCACTCACTGCTGGCGGGCCGTGGCCATTCACCAGGAGATCGGTGACCCGTCCGGTGAGGCCGGTGCGCTGGACAGCCTTGGATGGGCTCATCATCATCTGAAGCAATATCCTCAGGCTCTCGACTGTTTCGACCAGGCGCTCGTGCTGTACCAGCCCATGGGCGATCGATATCTGGTGGCCGAGGCCCTGATACATATCGGTGACACGCACGTGGCAGCTGAAAATCCTGAGAAAGCGGCTGAATCCTGGCGAGCGGCTCTCAGTATTCTTGAGGAATTCGACCATCCGGACATCGCGCAGGTCAGTGCCAAGCTGAAGCAGTTGGACGGCGCATGACCGCATATTCGAAGGGGCCGTAGCGCGGAGGCGTGTCCCGTAGCGGATGAGTGGGGCTATTCATTTTGCCATCGCCCCCTTGGCGGACTCTGAGCGGAAAGCTCATCGCCACCCCCGTTCACGTCAGTCGGATCTGCGCCCTGCGATACTCGCGCAGGTCCTTGCCAGGGTCTGGCAGTTTTTCGACATCGAAGCGAGACCGGTGCGTGCCGCGGCGGCTCGACGGCCGGTCCGCGGTGCTTTCAGCAGGAGTGTAGGGCTCGAATTGAACTTCTTCTGCTCTCGTTACGTCACAGTGGGGAGGGCGCTAGCCTGCTGGCCCCGGACGGCGGGAAGGTGCGAGCGAGGGAAGTCCGGCTCGCTCCTGACGAAGGAGGACTTTACATGCGGTGTCGGAGAGGCTTGCCCTGCGAGCTCGCCATCTATATTCCGTGTGGTGCTTTATTTCAAAATATTCTACTGGGGGGCGTGGCCAAGGGTGCGAGTTGCACTGAGCGGGATCGGATCGATTGCGATGGATATCCATTGATTCAGGCGGCATTGGGCGAACTGCCGATCGTATCGCGGGCTTTCGCTCATCGGTGCACGGGGCAATCTTATGTCTGGATATCGGCTTCGGCCGCAGTGCCGCCTGGGTTCGAAAGAGAAGAAGCTGCCATCCGAGTGGCGCGGTTGTCGCTTGAGGTATTTCTCGACTTCAGGGACGCGCTGCAGAACTTGACCGCTGCTCTTCAGGATACTCCTGCTACGGACATGGAAGCGCGATGGAAATTGTGTGCGGGAGTTGCGCGAGGAGATCTGGAACTCGCCGAAGCGATCGCATTTGAGATCGACACCTTGGATTTCAGTGACAGCCTGATGTACTTTTTGTTCGAGCTTGAGGCGGCAGGTGTCTCGATGGAGGAAGCCCGTTGCTACACCGACCGCTACGTCAGGAATTTGAGCGAGAGACCCGCCCGAATGAACCTGGTCGCTCCGCCGGATTCATCAGATGTCTCGAAACCGTTCGATGTCACCGTTGAGATGGTCAACCCTCGTGCGGAGTTCGGTCCGGCAACAGAAATGAACCGGGACCAGTCCTTGGACGTGCTCCTGAACCTGCTCGACTCGGAGGTTCAGCAGCGTATGGCCAGTCACCCCGTGATGGTGCTGCGCCCCACCTACGACCGGCCGTTCGCGCGAGGGACAGCCGGCCCTTCCTGGTGCTCGGCTCCGACGGGCCCGTCCACCCGTCCATCGTCGGCAACTGCCGCGGCTCCGGAACTCGTCTGACCATGCTGGAGCCGTGCGCCTTCGTCGATCCAGGGGAGGCGTCCTCGTCACCGCGCGACATGGTCTCGCAGTTCCCTCAGCTTGGCGCGGGTCTTCTCCGCTCCTGGCATGGCGGCTGGGTCCTGGATGACGAGCGCTCGCTCCCAGGCCTCACGCGCTGCCGTGTCCTCGTTGAGCGCGCGATGCGTGTCGCCCACATGGGCAAGCGTCTCCGCCTCGTTGCGGCGGTCACCGATCTCCCTGTTGATGGCCAGCGAGCGGTGGTAGCAGTCGAGTGCCTCCCGGTGCCTGCCGAGCTCGTGCAGGACATAGCCGAGGCTGTCCCAGCAGGCGGCCTCGCCGACCTGGTCGTTCACCTCCTGTGACAGGCGCAGTGCTCTACGGCAGTGCGCCAGCGCGGTTCCCGGGGAACCGAGGTGGGCCAGGATCCAGCCGACGTTGTTGAGAGACTTCGCCAGCCCCGTCCGGTCGTCCTGCTCTTCGTACAGGGCGAGTGCGCGCCTGCACGACGTCAGTGCCAGGTCGACGTTGCCCTGTCGCAGGGAGACGAGGCCGAGAACTCCGTGCGTCCGCGCTTGACCGTTCAGATCCGCGAGATCCTCGAAAAGGCGCAGGGCGGCAACCAGATGGACGGAGGCGTCCTGATGACGATCGGTCGCCGCGTACAGGCGGGCCAGATTGCGGTGTGTCTCCGCCTGACCGCGGCGGTCCCGCGCTCTGCGAGCCGCCTTCAGCGCGGCGCGCAGCGTGCTGATCTGGTCGTCCCAGTTTCCTCGTTCCTGCGCGAACTCCATGAACAGCCAGGCGAGTTGCCAGGCATGTGTATCGGAACCGGCGGCGACGGCTTCCTCCACGAGCAGCGGGAGCACTGGGTATTCGGCGGTGAACCAGGCGGTGGCGGACGCATGGTCAGGAATCGATCGTGATGCGGACCCGTCTCCGATGATGTCGGAGAGCGTGCTCTTCGGCAGACCGGGGAACAGCAGCAGCGCTGCTCGACAGGACGTCTGCACGTAATAGGTGAGCACGCGGTTGAGGGCAGCGTGTCGTGCGCCGGTTGCGTCGACCGAATGCGCCAACTCGCTCGCGTAGCCTCGCAGCAGGCTGTGCAGAGAGAAGCGTCCCGGAGCGTTCTCGCCGACCAGATGAGCGTGGGTGAGCTCGCCCAGCAGTTGACGGGTGTGTGACAAGGTGAGGTCGGCGAGCGCCGCAGCGACGTCCAGGGAGATCGACGGACCGGGATGTACCGACAACAGCCGGAAAAGACGCGCGGCTTGGTCGGAGAGATCCTGGTACGACCACGACAGGACCGACCGTACGTCCAGGCTGGCATCAAGGTGACTGAAGGCGTCCAACTGCGTAGGACTGTCCCTCAGTTCTTCGGCTATGGCGGACAGCGGGAACCCCGACCGAGTGGCCACCCGAGCACTGACGAGGGCCAGGGCCAGCGGAAGGCCACCGCTTCGTTCGATGATCTCCCTGACGGCTTCCGGCTCGGCGGCCAGCCTGTGCGATCCGACGCGCTTGACGAGAAGTTCGCCCGCCTCCTGGTCCGAGAGGACATCGAGACCCACGTAGTGGGCGCCGTCTCTGACGATGAGCCCTGACAGCTGATACCTGCTGGTGACCAGGGTGAGGCAGCCGGGAGCTCCGGCCAGCAACGGCCGTACGTCCTCCGCGCTGCGCACGTTGTCGAGGAGCAGCAACACCCGTCGTCCGGCCAAGAGCCTGCGGTAGAGGGCGATCTTGGCTTCGAGGCTGGCGGGAAGACCGTCCGACGGTACGCCGAGTCCCTCCAGCAACGCACACAACGCGGTGCTCGTGGTGAGGGCGGTCCCCGGCGCGTCGAAGCCACGCAGGTTGACGTAGAGCTGCCCGTCGGGGAAGAGCGGCGCGGCCTGGTGCGCCCAGTGCACGGCCAGTGCGGTCTTGCCCACGCCCGCGGTGCCCGTCACGACGAAGATGTGCGCGGCGCGCGGATCGGTTGTCGTGCAGCAGTCGAGCGTCTGGGCGAGCCGTTCGAGTTCGGGCTCACGACCTGCGAATACGACCAGGTCATTGGGGAGTTGCGTCGGCATGGGCACGGGCTCGGGCTCGGGCTCGGGCAGGCGTGCGGGTTGGGCGGGAGACGGACGGCCGGACACGTCCGAAAGTCCTTGTTCCTGGGACGTGTTGGTGTGCTCGGCGACGGGGCCGTCCTGCTCATCACCCGTCTGTGCCGTCGACTCCTTGTTCGCGTGCAGGATGTGTTCGTACATCCTCTGCAGCGCGGGGCCGGGGTCGAGGCCCAGTTCGTCCGCGAGCAGGTCTCGTACCTCCTGGTACACGGTGAGTGCCGCGGCCGTGCGACCGGTGAGGTGAAGGGAGAGCATCAGCATCTCCCGGAACCGTTCGTCCAGTGGATAGGCCGTCACCAGGGCCGTCAGCTCCACCGCTGTCTCCGCGTACGACCCGCTTTCCATCTCCACGTCCAGGCGTGCTTCGATCGCGGAAAGCCGGACGCCGTCGAGGAACGAGCGTTGGGACTGCGCCCACTCACCCGTCAGATCGGCCAGCGCCGAGCCGTGCCAGAGCGTCAGCGCCTTCCGCAGATGATCGATCGCGCCGGTGGAATCACCCTCGGCCCGCAGTTGCTCGGCCGCGGCCACCCGCTGGTGGAAGTCCAGCAGGTCCAGGGAGCCGGACGGCAGAGTCAAGAGGTAGCCGCTGCCCACGGATTCGATCTGAAGAGTGGGATCGCCGCCCTGAGCCAGGAGCCGGCGGAGCTTGTGGACGTAGACGCGTATGGAGTTCGTGGCTGACGCGGGTGGGGTGTCGCCCCAGAGGGCGTCGACCAGCTCCGCCACGTCGACGGTGGAACCCTGTCGTAGCAGCAGCACGGCCAGCACAGTGCGCTGCAGCGGCGATCCGAGGGGTATGTCCACGTCTCCGAGCTTGGCGCGCACGGGCCCCAACACCATGAAGCGGAGTTGTTGGCTCATCGTGTCCCCTTGTCCCGTTCCAGCATGCTGCCGGTCCCACTGGTGTTCAGCGCAGATCCACCACCTCGTACGAAGGCATACAGGTACTCGATCAGCCAGTTACACGGCTGATGCACAACGCTGACACATATGAGGACCACGGCTCCTTACGCGTGATTCATGTGCCCTGGTGCCGGACCCGGAGCGGGTCGTCCGAACCTGCCCGTGTACCGGGGTTCCTCAGAGGAGACCACCCGTCCCGAAGCCGGTGACGGCGCCCTGTTCAGGAGCAGGGCCGGCGCCCTCGGTCCGACCGCGTCCCGGCGGAGAATGCCTGGACGCCGCAGCGTTGTGCACACGATTCCCGAACAAGCTAAAGGCCTTCAGGCCGATGCCACTCGCGGCGCGCCGGTGCCGTGGGCGTAGCAGGCGGCTCCGGAGACCTTCAGAAGCTCACACGGCCGTCTGACGCTGTGACCTAGGTGTTTCACCACATTCACCCGCAAGCGCGCCGAGGAATTCGCCCGGCAAGGCCTCAGGATGTGGGCCGGCACGGTGGGCGACCTGTTGCGCGAGGAGGTCTTCAGCCTGCAGAGCAACGCCAAGACCCTGGAAGGTAGGCAACATCCCGACCGGGACGCGCAGTTCCACAACCTCGACGAACAGGCCCGCGACCACCAGGACGGCGGGGGTCCGGTGATCAGCGTGGACACCGAGAGGGAGGCGATGGCCGGCCCGTTCAAGAACTACGGCCGTGAAGGGGAGCCGCGACGTGCGCCGGTACGGGGCGACACCCACGATTTCCCGACGGTACTCGCCCGGTTCGCCGCCCTGGGCACGGAGAGCGAGCGGCATGCCGGGCTGGTCCTGGTGGAGTGCCCCCCGCCGCGCAGCCGAAAGGCCAGTGTCCGGGCGGTCATCCAGGCCGGCGCCGGGCACCGGGCCTTCAGCGCAGGTGCGGACATCCCCTCACTGGCCGCCGGCATCGCCGCTGGGCCATAACGAGCGCTGCGCGAGATCGTGCGCCGGGGCCACACGCCGACCCGGCGGATCGAGGAGTTCGCCAAGCCGGTGATTGTCGCGGTCAACTGCCTCGCCTACGGCGGCGGCTGCGAGATCGCCGAGGCCGCCCCGCTCGCGATCGTCGCCGAGCACGCGACCTTCGAGGCCCGAGATCATCCTCGGCTTCCCGCCGCCCTTCGGCGGCTCCCAGCGCCTGCCGCGGCACATCGGCCGCAAGCACAGACTGGAGATGATCCTGACCGGCGACCTCATCCCGGCCGCTCGGGCCGCCGAGCTGGGCCTCGTCAACACCGTTGTGCCGGCCGACCAGCTCCTGGACGCTGGGAAGGAGCTGGCCGGGCGGATCATCCGGCACGCACCGACGGCCGTGGCGGCCTGCCTGCCGATCGGCGAGGGCCTCGCGGTCGAGGCGGCGTGCCGTGCCGCCACCGTTCCCACCGACGGCGTACGGACTGGCCTGCGACGGTTCATCGAGCGACGGCCTTGGCCGACTGAGCCGACGCGCTCGCAGACTCACCGGCGAAGCCACCCCGAAGGGACGCGGAACTGACACGGGATCACACACGCATCATCGGACCAAACGCTCAGTCAGCCGTCCGCGGGGACTGGGCTCGCGGCCTCCGCGGCGGCGATGAACCGTGCCACATTGCCAGGCAGTTCCGTGTGCCGGTACCAGGCCAGGCAGACCGGGACGGGCGGCAGATCATGTATGGGTACGACCTTGATGGCCGGCGGCGCCAGGTCCGCCAGCGACGCCACCGAGAGATGCACCCCTTCGGACCGCATGACCACGGCCATCATCTCCGGAATGCCGTTCACCCGGTGGCGCCGGTGGATCGGCCGGCCCTGTGGGGTCCGGCGCGGCACGATTTCGTCCCACAGGTACTCGGGGAAGTCACCGGGGCGTTCGAAGGCGTCGTAGGCGGCGACATCCTCGACGGAGACGGTGTCGTGGCCGGCGAGCGGATGGTCCGCGCTCACGATGACGGCGCGCGACTCGAACTGCAGCACCTTGCTCGTGACGAGATCCGGCTCTTGCGGGCCGAACTTGACGACGATCACGTCGAGTTCGCCGCGGCGCAGTGCGGAGAAGGGATCGGCGAGGTCATAGGGGGCGAGCACCGCCCGGTCCTCGCTCACGTTCGCGGAGGCGAGGATTTCCTGGGCCGTTCGCGGAGAGCTGGGGTAGCCGAAGCGGATGGGGTTGTCTGCCGGGCGGGCGGTCGTCTCATGCATCGTGGATCTCCTCGGTGAGGGCGGCGTAGACACGGAGGCGGTCCGGGTGATCGGGAGTGCCGCCGGCCCGCAGGGCCGCGTAGGGACTGCCCGAGGCCGGCAGCCATGGAGCCTGGCGAACGACCAGCTCGTCCCCGGGGCAGATGATGTCGTCGAATACGGCTTCGACCAGCAGGTGGTTGAGGTGGACCAGACACTCGGCGATGGTCACCCCGGCCGTGGCCACATGCAGCTCCCGCCGGACTGGAGCACGCTCTTGCGGCTCGTGGCCGGCCGGGACACGTACCGCCACGGAGGGACGAGTCGGCAGTTCGGCCGAGCCGTCGAAGAGCTTCAGCAGTCGGCGCAGGGAGGTGCTCTCCTCGGCGGGTGCCGGGCCCTGCCAGGCAGCCGACCCGTCGTCGGCCACATGACCGAAGGAGAACCTGTCCTTCAGATTGGCCGGGTTGCCGGCGACAAAGACGGTCCGGGTGAAGTCACGGCGCCAGTCCGCAGCCGCGGACCGGTCGACGCGGAGGGCGAATTCGCACGTGGCGCGCACCCAGGCCGGCAGGCCGAAGTCACGCAGCACACAGACCACCAGCACCTTGGCGTCCTGCGCGGCCCGGGTGATCTCCCGCTGCGCGGCCAGCAGTCCCTCGGCGGTCAGCAGGTCGAAGCGCGCTGCCAGCTCGGGCCGCGCGGTCACGATACGCCGGGCCACCGCTTCCTGGAGCAGTTCCTGGGAGGTCGTCACAGGTAGACCGCCGAGAGCAGGCCGGGACTCGGCGCCGGCCGGTGTCTGGCCAGCAGACTGGACGTCAGCCGGTACGGATTGACGTACAGGTGGTCACCGCGGTGCCGGGAGAGCACCTCCGCCAGCGGCGCCGGGTCGGTGATCCTGCCGGAGGACAGCAGCCGGGCGGCACGCGCCAGACTCTGGCGCAGCGCCTCGTGGCGGAAGGACTGCTGCTGGCCCTGGCCGAGACCGGCGATGAAGTACAGCCGCATGCCCAGCCGCAGCACCGGATCGCCGTACTCGGCCCCAGCCCTGCTCAGCAGGGCGCCGGTGGTGTGGTCGTGCCAGTCACCGTGGCGCGCGGAGCGGACCTCCCCGTCGATGGGCACCCGGCCCAGAGTGACCCTGCGGACGGTTGCTCCGAACACGGACAGCGTGCGCTCCAGCAGCAGGTAGTCGGGTTCCAGCTCACGGTCGTACAGCAGGACCATCTCGTCGAACCGCGGTGCCAGCGGTATGAGTTCCCGCAGGGCGCAGGCCAGGTAGTTGGGCCGGCCCTGTGCCTCGACGATCTGGCGCAGCGGCAGCCCGTACCGGGTGGCGTCGAGAAAGACCGGGCCGCCGTAGGCACGCTGGTCGAGGCACATCCCGGCGGCGCCGAGGCGGTCGATCATCTCCTCCAGCCCCAGGCCGGGTGGCTGGTGCGCGAGCAGCCCGGGGTCGTGCATGCCCAGGCGCGCGTAGTGCGCCGCCCACAGCTCAAGGACCCGGGCGCTCGCCGGGTGGACCCAGCCATGCACCTCGACCGCCTCCGCGTACGTCCGCAGGGCGGCGACGCCGGCCCGTTGCCCTGCGGACCGGTAGCCGACGTACAGTTCGCCGATGCCCTCCTCAGTGAGACCGGAGTAGTCGGTGTCCCCAACGGTGCGGTCGAGGAATTCCCAGAACCCGAGGGTCTGCTCCGTGAGGTGGTAGGTGGTCGGGCTGTACCGATAGGTCACCTCGGCCAGCTGCGCGGTGGCCCGGTACATCACGTCGGTCCACAGCAGCCCCTTGAGATGGCTCGGGGTCAGAGGCTTGGACGGAGTCACGGTGATCGGGGCCAGCAGCACCCGGCGCGGCTCCGTACCGGGGGGCACGGCCTCGGCGTGCGGGAACCGTGCCCGGTCGCGCGCGGAGGGCGCCTGAAGGCTCGTTTCCACTACGCTCCTTCCGTCGCCGCGATCAGGCGGAGGAACTCCTCCCGGCTCGGCGCCGCGGGCAGCAACGCCGGATCGATCGGGGGCGCCTGCTCCACCCGGGCCTGGAACTTCTCGTCGCCGAACGCCTCGGCCGGAGTGCTCAGCCCCATGATCACGCGGGTCACGGAACGCCAGACCAGCCCGTCGGTGAGGGCCGCGGCCCGCACCTGCGCGGGGCTCGGCCCGCCGCCGGGCTGCTGCGGCGGCGACCGGTCGCCACTGGTCGCCGCCTGCCATTGAGCGGCTCGCTGCGCGTCGTCCCGGGCCGCGAGCTGGTACCAGGGCGTGAAGTACTGCTCGGCGAGCCGGGCGGCCGCTTCACCGAGCGACTGGTCGGGTGCCGCCCCGGCGAGCAGGTCGGCGAGCTGGAAGGCGTGGTCCATGGCGAGCGACATACCGCGGCCGTACAGCGGGTTGGTGACGCACGCCGCGTCGCCGACCGCGAACAGGCCGGCCACCGGCCGCTGTCGGGTCGTCACCGTGCCGCGCAGTGTGTTCGGTGGGCAGGCGATGACATTGACAGGGGTGAGCGGGTCGCTGACACCGGGTGCAAGCCAGGCACCGAGACCGGGAGTGGCCCGGGCGGCGGCGGTGAACGCGCCCGGCTCGCGCAGGCGTGCCGTCGCGTGGTCGCCCGGAGGCACCATCACCGCGACGGCGAAGGTGTGGTTGTCCGCCGGGTGGAGTGCGGCGGCGTAGTGGTCCCACACTCCGCCGGTCGCGTTGCCTCGGTTGAGCGGTCCGGGGCGCCCGGTGTCGCGCAGGCGGTACTGGCGGCTGTAGCCGGTGATGGCGGAGGGCGTCACCAGGTCTTCGGCGACCGGGATCCCGGCGGCCGTCAACCAGTCGCGCGACTCGGCACGCCGGCCGGTGGCATCGATCACGACCGAGGCCGGCAGTACCTCGCCGTCGCCGGTGCGCACTCCCAGCACCCGCTCGCCCGAGGAGTCGAGCGCCAGCCCGCGGACCACCGTTCCGTGGCTGATCCGGACCTGTGGCAGGTTCCGCACGGTCCGGTACAGGAGCAGTTCGAGGACGCTGCGCCGACAAGCCAGGGCCACCAGGTCGTCGTCGCCGACCTCACGGGCACGGTTCTCGACCGGCGGCGGCAACGCCTCAAGGAGATCCAGCAGTTCGGCGCCGGCTTCCAAGGCCGTGGTGAGCAGCTGCGGGGCCCGGCGGCGCAACGTCCGTACGCCGACCGAGGTCAGGGTGTGGGAGTGGACAGCCTGCGGCAGGGTGGGCCGGTGCCAGTCCCGCACGGCCTGCTCCAAGGGCCCCTCCGGAGGCGGGGCCGAGCGTTCCAGCACTCGTACCTCGTAGCCGGCGCCGCTCAGGGCGAGTGCGGCGGTCAGACCTGCGATGCTTGCGCCGACTACGGTCGCGTTCGTCATCTCAGCTCCGCTGCCCGTGGACGAAGAACACCCGGCGCACTCCGGTCTCGGAGCGGTCCGGCACCGGGTCGGGCCAGCGTCCGTATTCGGCCGCCGGTTCGCCTGGCTGTGTGGCCTCCACGGTGAAGCCGTGGCCCTCGAACAGCTCTTCCGGCTCGTTCGAGCCGAACAGCCACGGGCAGCCCCAGCCTGCGAACACGTCGAGCAGTTCACGCATGTTCGGCAGGGTCAGCGCGGCCTCGTTGACGATGTCCGCGGCGATCCGGCTGCCCGGCTTCATGATCGCTGCCACCCGGTCGAGGATGCGGTGTGCGTCGTCGCCGGGGATGTAGTAGAGCAGCCCCTCCAGCAGCCAGGTGGATGACTGCTCCGGGTCGTAGCCGGCGGCGATCAGCTCGCTCTCCCAGTCGGGTGAGGTGAGGTCGAGAGCGATCGCGCGATGGTCGACCCGGGGTTCCACGTCGTGCAGCCGCTCCGTCTTGTAGGCCAGAACCGCGGGCCGGTCGACCTCGAAGTAGCGGATGTGGGAAGGCCAGTCGAGCCGGTAGGCGCGCGAGTCCATCCCGGCGGGCGCCAGCACTATCTGGTGCATCGCCGGGTCCTGCGCGGCCTCCTGGAGGAAGTCGTCGAAGAACCGGGTGCGGATGGCGTTGTAGTCCGGGGTGCTCGGTACGGTGCGGACCGAGTCCTTGGGGAAGGTGGCGTCGCGGACCTCGCGGAGGAGTTCCGGACCTCCCTCGCCGGCCAGCCGAGCCGCATAGGGGTCGCTGTAGAGACGGTCCTCACGCCTGGTCTCCACCGCGCGTAACGCTGCCGTCAGAAGTGCGGTCCGCTCGACGGCGTCCAGTGTCTCGGTCATGCCTTGTCCTTCCCGCTGACCGGGTCAGTGCCGGTCAGCCGCTCCCAGAGTGTTCGGTCCTGCCGGAACAGTCGGTCCTTGACCTGCGTGGGCCGGATTCCGGTGGCGACGCTCGCGTGCCAGTCACGCAGGAAGGCGTCGTCGTGAAGGCGCCGCACGGTCACGGAGTTCAGCCTGCCGTCCGAACGCGCCGTCCCGTAGGTCGCGGCCTCCCGGCCGATGGCCATGTCCAGCTCCGCGGCGAAACGATCGGTTTCCTGCTCGCTCCAGTCGCCGCGGGCCGCGACGGCGAACTCGTAGTGCGCGACGGCGCCCTCGGACCGGTCCGCCACCCGGCAGGCGGCGTTGCGGACGTCGAGGCCGGTGGCCTGGGAGGCCGCGGCGAGCGCGCGGATGACCTGGACGTCGCGCAGCCGCTCGCCGACCGCGTCCGACCGGGTGCTCCGGCCCGCGTACTCCACCCGTGGCACGCCACCGACCCGGTCGACGACCCGGACCACATCACCGACCGCGTAGCGGTACAGGCCGCCGATGTGACTGAAGATCACGTGGTAGTCGCGGCCCGGCTCCAGCTCGTTCATGGTCAGGGTCGAGGAGTCGGGCCCGATGTCGGACTCGGCGTCCAGGAACTCGTAGGCAGACGCCGTCACCACCAGGGAGCCGGCGGAGCCGTGCCGGTCGAGCGCCACACCGACGGGTCCCTCGGATGCGGCGACGGGCGCAGGCAGCGCTGCCACACCAGGGCCGAACTCCTCGCACAGCCGCTGTCGGTAGAGCGACGCCATACCCGTCGTCCAGAAGAACAGCGCCCGCATGCGAGGCCAGACATGGGCCGGACGCACCGTTCCGAAGTGGTCGGCCAGCCGCTCCAGCGTGGCTGCTCGCTCCGGGTCGGGGCTGCCGTACCGTTGCCCGCCGAGCGTGCCGTCGTAGATCTCCTTGACCAGCCGGGGCCACCACAGGTTGAGCTGGTAGGGCACGGCGGCGACCATCGCCGGATTGATCCCGATGACGCAGCGGACATCGCTCTCCGCCGCGAGGCGCAGCCGCAGGTAGGTCTTCTCCAGGTGGTCGTTCTCCTCGACGGCCACCGGGAGCGTTGCCCACGGCGCGAAGGTGCCGGGTTCGGCGGACAGCGGCTCGCCGAACCTGGAACCGAGGTCTACCTGGCTGGCGCCGACATGAGGCTGGCCCGAGGCGGTGGTCGGTGGTGCGGGACGCGGGTCGTGTTTCAGGTTGAGTACCGCGTCCGGTCGGTCGAGCACATCGGGGAAGTGCTCGATCAGCGGGGCCCAGGCCGCGTAGTAGAAGGGGAAGAAGGTCCGGCGCATGAAGCCCGCGGTGACCGGGATCTTCTTGTGGGCGCCCGTGGTGCCGCTGCTGGTGAAGTACACCGCCGGGTCGTCCGCGCTCAGCAGGTTGCTCTCGCCCGCTGCCATCCGCTCGATCCAGGGTGCCAGCGCCGCGTAGTCGTTGATCGGCACGGCTTTGCGGAAGTCGTCCAGGGAACGAATCGCACTGAAGGAGTGGGCGCGGCCGTATTCGGTGTCGGCGTTGTGCTCCAGCAGTTCGTTCAGGACCCTGCGCTGGTGGCCGTCCCCATCCGCGAGCGCAGCTTTGAGTCTCTCCTGCTCAGTGCGGACTCGCTCCCGGTAACTGCGCATCCGGGCCGGATCCGTCCATGCCTCAACCGATGGCACGACCCATCACCTCTCTCAGTATCTCCACGGTCCGCGAGACGTCTTCCTGCTCCTGAACGACGGTGACCGGAAGGTGCTGGACCTCTTCCCACATGGCCTCGCGGAGGTCGGACTGGAACTTCTCGAACGACACCTGGTCGGGCCGATCGCCGTAGTACTCCAGGGAGTTGGTCCTGGCTCCTTCTCCGCAGCGCTTCCAGGCCGATGCCGTCGACAGCTCGAGGAAGACCACCCGGCGCGGCTGGGGAAAGGTGCGCCACCAGTCGAACGCGGGATGGCTCTCGACTCCGGCCAGCCGGCACTTGGCGAGGATCTTGTAGTAGTAGGAGTCGACCAGAACAGGTATTCCGTCCGGGCTGCGCTCGATGCTGTCGCGCAGATGGACCGTCGCCGTCTGCAAGAGGCTGACCATGAAGTCGAGGGAGTAGCCGTGATGCAGATCCGGTAGGACGTCAGCGACCAGGCTGCGGCGCAGCTTCCCGATCAGGGAGTGCCCGGGGTCCAGGAGCTCGTCGTCGATGGAGACGACATGCCAGCCGAGCGCGCGGTCGGCGATTTCCATCAGCGCGGACGACTTGCCCGCGTAGTCGGTGCCCAGAAGCACGACGAACGGGGGTGTGGTGGGCAGTGCGGAGGCCCCTGGACTGGGGACGGCCGTGAGGCTCGCGGTGTTCCGCGTCATCGGCGGAACTCCGTGCCGGGACAGTACCCCCCGGTGCCAGGGACGCCGCGTCGTACGTGGTATTCGGACGCGGGCACCGGCCAATGGGCCGGATGACGGTGCCTTCGTCGCCGGGAACAGCTCAATGGGTCAGGGACAATGGGTCGAAAACTGAGTTCTAATGAAGGCGACAAGTTTTCCCCTCAATCTGACGTGCGATTCCATCGATCAGGACCGGGGGGACCTTCCTCTCCTTCACGGCGAGCACCGCTATGAGAGGGCTGAGGAGGTCCCGACCGCCCAGGGTGTGGCCGGTCATCGCCTTGATGGGGCCATCCGCCGACTGGGTCCGGCGCCGAGGAAGATGTGGCGCAGGACGCTCGACTCCGTCGCGTCGGCGCGGGGGGATCCGCTGCCGTGCAGCATCACCAGGTCGATGTCCTCCGCCCGTACCCCGCTGAGTCCGGCGGCCTGTCCCGGCTCCGGAGCGGGTTACGGTCGGCACCGGACGGGGCATCGGCTCCGTCGTGTTCGCTAAGGCCGCGCCCACCGTGGTCGGCCTGGTGGATGCGGCCGCGGCGACGTCACAGCGCCCAGGTGGGAAGATCGACGAGGGTGACGACAGCGGCCGTGCACATCCAGCCCGGGCCCTGGGAGATCAGCAGCACGTGGTCGCCGGGAGCCACCTCGCGCGTACGGACCAGATGCTCCAGCGTGATGAAGACATCGGCGCCGCCCACATGCCCGATGCCCTTGCCGAAGTCCCACGTGGAGCGGTCCATGGACAGGCCGAGCGGCATCATGACCGAGTACTGGATCATCCGGCCGTCGATGTTGATCGGGACGACCTTGGCGATGTCGTCGGCATTCAGGTCGGCGTCGACGAGTGCCCGGCGGATGACACCCAGGTTGAAGAGGGTGAGTTTCTCGAGGGTCTCCGAGAGCGGGGTCTCGGTCTCGCTGTAACGAGTGGCCCGTTCAGCCATGTCCGCGTCGCCTTCACGGCCTTCGTCCGCCAGCAGCGAGCCGTCACCGCGATGCCACCGTTCGAGCTCCGGCAGGATGCCCGCGCTCAACGACCTGACCTGCGCGAACCCTTCGTCCGCGCTGAGCCAGACCGAGGCGCCGCCGTCGGAGAGGAAGTACGCCTGGCCGATGCCCGTGTAGCGGTCCGAGCCCGTAGCGGTGAAGTTCTCACCGGAGGTGAGCAGGACGCTCTCCGCCTGAGCGGCGCCCGTCATCTGCCCGACCGCCACCTCCAGTGCCCCCAGCATGCCGTTGCAGCCCTGGCGCAGGTACAGGGACGAGACCGGCTCCACCTCCAGTTCGCGCAGCACGTATCCGGGGGCGTAGGACCCGGGCGGCCCCTGGTAGTACACACCGCTGTGCACGTGGTGCGTGATGTCCTCGCGTTGCAGCTTCGACCGGTCCATGGCGACGCGCGCAGCGGAGATCGCGAGTTCCACGGCCGGGATGTCGTGCGCCAGATGGGTGCCGGTGAGCCCGTTCGCGTCCACGAGCTCCTGGCTGATCAGCCCCTTGGACACAGCCCGCTCGACGGGCTCGAACTCGTGCAGCGTGACACCGAGCGAGTCGATGAACACATTGTCAATTCTCATCCGAGGACCTTTCCGTTCCGTTGAGTCGTGAGGACGCCGGGTCGAGGATCAGCTCGATCAGGTGCGCCGCGAGGTCCACAGGTGTGTCGAACTCGAACGCCACCTTCGTCGGCAGCCTCAGCCCGGTCGCCTCGACGAGTGCCGTGCGCAGTTGCAGAGCGGTGAGCGAGTCGAATCCGAGGTTCTTCAGCGGGGCGTCCGCGGCCACGCTGCCGGGCGTGGCGTGGCCGAGGACGGCACCCGCCCGGTCCCGTACGAGGTCGGTCACCACCGTCTCCCGCTCCGCCCTGCTCATCGCCGCCAGGCGGTGTCGCAGGTCCGTCTGCTCCGCCGGCGTGGCCCGGGCCGTGCGGCGGGCGCCGACGTGCACGATGGCCCGCAGGACGGAGGCCACATTGCCGCTCTCCGCGTCGCCGGCCAGTCCGGCGAAGTCCAGCCGGGACGCGATCACGAGGCCGCGCCCCGCCGCCCACGCAGCGTCGAAGAGCCCGAGACCCTGCCGTTCGGTGAGCGGATGCGTTCCGCGCGGCGCCACCGGGAGCCGGTCCTTCCCTGCCTGCCTCGGCAGACCGCTCGCCCCGGCCCACGGACCCCATGCGATCGAGGTGGCGGCGACGCCACGGGAGCGCATGTGGTGGGCGAACGCGTCCAGGAAGGTGTTGGCGGCCGCGTAGTCGGCCTGTCCGGGACCGCCCAGGATGCCGGCGGCCGAGGAGAAGAGCACGAACTGCCCCACCCCTGCCTCGCGGACCTGTTCGTACAGGTTCACGACCGCGTCCACCTTGGGGCGCAGTACCTTGCTCAGGCGCTCCGCCGTCAGGGACGGGAGACCGCCGTCGTCCGCCGCGCCGGCCGTGTGCACCACGGCTCCGATCCGCCGGTCCGTGAGCAGCGCGGCCAGGGCTTCGTGGTCCGCGACGTCGCAGGCGGCCACCTCGACCCGGGCCCCGAGCTCCGTCAGTTCGGCTTCCAGGAACGCCG
This sequence comes from Streptomyces sp. NPDC090083, assembly GCF_044747445.1. Classification (NCBI taxonomy): domain Bacteria; kingdom Bacillati; phylum Actinomycetota; class Actinomycetes; order Kitasatosporales; family Streptomycetaceae; genus Streptomyces; species Streptomyces sp. NPDC090083. The sequence goes on from NZ_JBIVED010000018.1 coordinate 30,513, forward strand.
CCTCCGGCGCGTCCGGGCCCTGACGGCTCGTCAGCAGCAGATCCCGCACTCCGTGCTCGGTCACCAGATGGCGGGCCACGGCCGAGCCCAGCATGCCCGTCCCGCCGGTGACCAGCACCGTACCGTCCGGGCCGGCGTCCAGACCCGGGAGAGCGTCACCCGGTACGAGGCGGGCCAGCCGCGGGACCCGCGCTGTCCGTCCGCGCAGCGCCCACTGCGGTTCGGTGGAGGACACCACGCGGTCCAGGGCGCGCCAGGTGGGCTTGGCGAGGTCGGTGTCCACGAGTACGAAGCGGTCCGGGTACTCGGTCTGCGCCCCGCGGATCAGACCCCAGACACCCGCTGCCGCGAGGTCGAGCGTCGACGTGTCGTCGGGCCCGGCCACCGCGGGGACCGCACCACTGGTGAGGAACACCAGCCGGGAGCGGTCGAAGGCCGGTGTGCTCACCCACGCACGGGCTGTCTGAAGGGCACGGTCCGTGGTGGCGTGAACGGCGTCCACCAGTTCCCGCCCGCCCGGCTCGCCGGGCTGCTCCAGGAAGGGGACCACCACGACGTCGGGGACGGGTCGGCCCTCCTCCACGGCGGCCGCCAGCGCCGTCAGGTCCGGGTACGTCTCCGTGTAGCGTCCCGCGGTCATCAGCGAGGACCGCATGCGCACGGGATCCTCGCCCACGATGGCCCACATGGCGTCGGCGCCGGCGCTGTTCGCCCGTGTGTCCACGGCGGTCCACTCGATGCCGAACAGAGCGTCCTGCTGCGCCACGGTCGATGCCCTGAGCTCCGCACGCACGACGGGTGCGAGCCGCAGCGCCGGGACTGAGAGGACAGGAGATCCAGTGGCGTCGGCGGCGGCCAGTGACACCGAGCCGTTCGGCCCCTGGGAGACCCGGACGCGCAGGACGGAGGCCCCGGACGCGTGCAGCGAGACCTCTCCCCAGTCCCGTACCCGCCTGGACGCGTCGGCGTTCTCGGGCGCGATGCCCTTCATGCCCGACAGGCTGAGCAGTGCCTGTGCCAGGACGGGGTGGAGTCCGAACCTCCGTGCCTCCTCACGCAGCGCGTCCGGTACGAGGATCTCCGCGAACACCTCGCTGTCCCGTCGCCATACGCTCCGCACGGCGGAGTGCAGGGTGCGGTACTCCAGGCGCAGCTCGGGTTCGGGCACCGGGATGACGTCCGCGGGCGGCCAGGTCTCGAGGTCCCAGTCCGGCTCGGCCGCCGCTGCGACCAGCTCACCCCTCGCGTGGCAGGTCCAGGGCAACCCCAGGGCGTCGTCGCCGCGCCGGGAGTGCACGGAGACCGTGCGGACACCGGGCTCTTCACCCTCGCCGACCGTGACGCGGATCTGGACGGCGCCGGAACGCGGCATGACGAGCGGCGCCTGCGCGGTCAGGGCGCGCAGCCGGCCCCTGCCCAGCTGAGTGCCGGCAGCGAGTGCCAACTCCGCAACGAGCCAGTCCACTTCCTGCTCCACACCCTCGGCCTGCCCGTCCGCCGACCACGCGGGCTTGCCCGCCGACAGCCTGCCGGTGAACACAACGGTCTCGGTACCGGGCAGTTCAACGGCCGCACCCAGCAGGGGATGCGAGGTGGAGACCGCGCCCACTCCGGACGCACCGCGGGAGGTTCCTGTCGGTGTGGTGAGCCAGTGGCGGGTGCCTTGGAAGGGGTAGGTGGGCAGCTCGGGGTGGATGGGTGTGGTGGGTGTGGTGGTGGGGTGGAGGGTGATGCCTTGGGTCCAGGCGGTGCTGAGGGCGTGTGTCCAGTCGTGGGTGTCGCCGTGGTCGCGGTGGAGTGTGGCGAGGACGGCGCTCTGTTCGGCGAGGTCGTCGAGTGTTTCCTGGGTCGGGGGGGTGAGGACGGGGTGGGGGCTGACTTCGATGAATGCGGTGATGCCGGCGTGGGCGAGGGCGCGGGTGGCGGCTTGGTAGTCGACGGTGTGGCGGAGGTTGCGGTACCAGTAGTCGGCGTTGAGGTGGGTGCCGTCGACGGGGCCGCCGGTGAGGGAGGAGTAGAAGGGCAGTTCGCCGCTGCGTGGTGCGACGGGTGCCAGTGCTTCGAGGATCTGCTCCTTGATGGCCTCGGTGTGAACGGAGTGGGAGGCATGGTCGATCGGGACGCGCTGGTGCCTCACGTGGTGCTTCTCGCACCAGGCGGTGAGTTGGTCGAGTGTCTCCACGGGACCGGACAGGACGGTGTCGGTGGGGCTGTTGAGTGCTCCGATGTCCAGTCCGAGGTCGGTGGCGATGGTCTCGGCCTGCTCTCGTGGCAGTGCCAGGGAGATCATTCCGCCGCGGCCGGAGATCTGGGAGATCAGTTTCGCGCGCAGTGTGATGATGCGTGCGCCGTCGGTCAGGGTGAGGGCGCCTGAGACGGTTGCGGCGGCGATCTCGCCCTGTGAGTGGCCGACCACCGCGGCGGGGCGGATGCCGGCGGCCTGCCATTGCGCGGCGAGGGAGACTTTGACTGCCCACAGGGCCGGCTGGACGACGTCCACCCGGTGGAAGTCGGGCTGATCCGGTTCACCGCGCAGCACGGCGAACAGGTCCCAGTCGACGAAGGGCTCCAATGCCTCGCGGCATTCCTGCATGCGCTGGGCGAAGGGGCCGTCGTGGTCGAGGAGTTTGACGGCCATGCCGGGCCATTGGGCGCCCTGGCCGGGGAAGACGAAGACGGGATCGCCCAGCGGGCGGCCGGAGCCGCGGACCACGCCGGTGTGTTCGTCGGTGTCTGTGTCCGCGAGTGCCCGTAGACGTGTCAGCAGTTCGGTGCGGTCGTTCCCGGTGATGGCCGCGCGGTGTTCGAACACGGTGCGTGAGCCTGCCAGCATGCCTGCCACTGTGTCGGTGGGCAGGTCCGGATGGTGTTCCAGGAAGTCGGCCAGGCGTGTCGCCTGGGCTCCCAGTGCGCCCTCGCCCCGTCCCGACAGCAGCATCGGCATCCCCGTCCCGCCGGACGGTTCGGTGACGGCCTCGGCAACAGGCTCGGCAGGCGGCTCCTCCAGGATCAGATGCGCGTTCGTACCACTGATCCCGAACGCCGAGACGCCGACGCGGCGCGGGGTACCGGTGCGCGGCCACGGCTGATTCTCCGTCAGCAGTTCGGCCTGGCCCGTGCTCCAGTCGACGTGGGGTGAGGGTTCGTCGATGTGGAGCGTGCGTGGCAGCGTGTCGTGCCGCATCGCCATGACCATTTTGATGACGCCGGCGACGCCGGCCGCGGCCTGGGTGTGGCCGATGTTGGACTTCACCGAGCCCAGCAGGAGCGGCTGTCCTGCGGGACGGTCCTGACCGTAGGTCGCCAGAAGTGCCTGCGCCTCGATGGGGTCACCGAGGGTGCTGCCGGTGCTGTGTGCTTCCACGGCGCTGATGTCGGCGGGAGTGAGGGCCGCCTGCGCGAGGGCGGTGCGGATCAGCCGTTGCTGTGCGGGGCCGTTCGGGGCGGTGAGCCCGTTGGAGGCGCCGTCCTGGTTGATCGCCGAACCCCGCACCACGGCCAGGACCGGATGCCCGAGCCTGCGTGCGTCCGACAGACGTTCCAGCAGCACCAGGCCGACACCTTCGGCGAAACCCGTGCCGTTCGCCCCGGCCGCGAACGACCGGCACCGACCGTCGGGAGACATGGCGCGCTGCCTGCTGAAAGCGGTGAACGTACCGGGCGTCGACAGGACGGTGGCACCACCCGCGAGGGCAAGCGTGCACTCGCCCTGCCGCAGCGACTGCGCCGCCAGATGGATCGCCACCAGCGACGACGAACACGCCGTGTCCACCGTGATCGCCGGCCCCAGTAGACCCAGGAGATACGAAAGCCGACCGGAGATCACACTGGCGGCGTTGCCCGTGAGGAGCATGCCGTCCAGCCCGTCAGGGGCTTCGTGCAGCAAGGTCGAACCGTACTCCTGGGCGATGGCGCCGACGAACACGCCTGCCGTGCTGTTGCCGAGGGAGGTCGGGTCGATGCCCGCGCGTTCGAAGGTCTCCCAGGCCGTCTCCAGCAGCAGGCGCTGCTGCGGATCCATCGCCAGCGCCTCACGCGGCGATATCCCGAAGAACGCCTCGTCGAACCGCCCGGCATCCTCCAGGAAGCCACCGCTGCGGGAGTAGGACGTGCCCGGTCTGTCCGGGTCGGGGTCGTACAGCGCGTCCAGATCCCAGCCGCGGTCGTCGGGGAAGTCGCTGATCGCGTCGGTTCCCGAGCGCAGCAGTTCCCACAGGTCCTCCGGGCCCGCGACCCCACCGGGCAGGCGGCACCCCATGGCGACGATGGCGATGGGGTCCGCGTCCGGCGTGGCACTCGCCCGGAGCGCCGGGAGGGGCTCCGCGGCGGCGGCTCCGCCGCGGCTCTTGGCCAGGTGCTCCGCCAGGGCCTGCGGCGTCGGATGGTCGAAGACCACGGTCGGGGCCAGCCGCAGGCCGGTCGCGGTGTTGAGGCGGTTGCGCAGCTCGACGGCGGAGAGCGAGTCGAAGCCGATGTCCTTGAACGCACTGTCGGCGCGTACGGCCTGCGGCGACTCGTGTCCGAGGACCGCTGCCGCGTGCTTGCGCACCGCGTCGAGCAGGGCGCGTTCGGCCTCCTTCGCCGAGAGTCCGGCGAGCCAGTCGCCGGTACCCTGCGCGTCACCGGATTCGACGGCGGCGGTACGCCGCGTGACGGCGCGGACGAGTCCGCTCAGCAGCGTGGGCACCCCGCCGGAACGCCGCCGCAGGGCGGCGTGGTCGAAGAGGGCGGCCACGAAGGCGGCGCCTCGCCGGGCGACGGCGGCGTCGAGCAGTGCCCGTCCCTGCTCGGCGTCGAGCGGCCGGACGCCGTCGCGGGCGATGCGGACGCGGTCGGTGGCGCCCAGATGCGCGGTCAGACCGCCGTCCTCCCACAGGCCCCAGGCCACCGCGGTGGCAGGCAGTCCGAGCGAGCGCCGGTGCTCGGCCAGGGCGTCGAGGAAGGCGTTGGCCGCGGCGTAGTTGGCCTGTCCCGGTCCGCCCAGGATGCCGGCGACCGACGAGAACAGGATGAAGTGCTTCAGGTCGGTGCCGCGCGTGAGGTCGTGCAGGTGCAGTGCCGCGTCCACCTTGGGCCGCAGCACGGTGGTGACCTGTTCCGGGGAAAGACGGGACACCGTCCCGTCGTCGAGGACGCCTGCGCTGTGCACCACGGCGGTCACGGGACGGTCGAGGCCTGCGAGCACCGTCGCCAGGGCCTCCCGGTCGGCCACGTCGCACGCTTCGACCGTCACGGACGCGCCCAGTTCGGTGAGTTCGCCGATCAGGTCATCGGCGCCGTCGGCAGCGCGTCCGCTTCTGCTCAGCAGCAGCAGGTGGCGGGCGCCGTGTGCGGTGACCATGTGCCGGGCGACGAGCCGGCCCAGGCCGGTGGTTCCGCCGGTGACGAGGGTGACGCCCTCCGGGTCGAGCGTTCGCGGTTCTTCGGACGCGAGGTCGGCGGCGCGCATCAGGCGGGGGACGAGAACACCGCCTGCGCGAACGGCGGTCTGAGGTTCGCCGGACTCGACGGCGGCGCGCAGCCCGGCCACGTCCGCGGCGGGCGAGTTCGCCTCGGAGCCCAGGTCGACCAGGACGAGACGTCCGGGGTGTTCGGCCTGCACCGTCCGGGCGAGGCCCCACACGGAGGCCCCGGCCAGGTCGGCGACACCGGAACCGGGCTCGGCCGCGACGGCGCCACGGGTCGCGAGAACAAGACGAGTGGCCTCGTACCGTTCGTCGCGCAACCAGTGCTGCACCTGCGCGAGGGCTGCCTGCACGCGCGCGTGGACCGCGGCCGCGGTGTCGGCCATGGCATCGCCGGTGCCGGCCGTGGTGTGGGAGGCCCCCGGCCCGGAACGATCACAGAACACGAGCAGGGTGTCGGGCGCGGGCCCCGAGACGTCCGCCGTCAGGTCCGGCACCCCGTGCGCGTCGAACCCCGCGTCGGTGAGGGCGGAGGCGGTGCGGGCGGCGTCGGGGCCCACCGTCAGCCACCGGCCTGCGGGCTGAGGTTCGGGCGGGGCCGTCACAGGCTGCCACTGGGTGTGCAGCAGCATCTGCCGGACGGTCTCGTCCTCCGCGGAAGCCGCTTCCCCCATGGGCCGCGTCGACAAGGCGCCCACGGAGACGACGAGGGCTCCCGCCGGGTCCACGGCGAGCAGCGCGACGCTCTCCTGCTCCGGCCGGGTCAGCAGCACGCGCAGCGTGGTGGCACCGGCCGCGTGCAGTCGTACACCGTGCCAGGAGAACGGCAGGCTGAGCGGGCCGGGTACATCCTTGTCCACTTCGCCCAGGACGTCGGGATGCAGGGCAGCGTCCAGCAGGGCCGGGTGCAGACTCCAGCCGTCGGTCGTCTCCCCTTCGGGCAGGGCGATTTCGGCGAAGACTTCCGCGCCTTTGGTCCACGCGGCGCGCAGGCCCTGGAACGCGGGGCCGTAGCCGTATCCGGCCTGGGCCATCCGTTCGTAGGCGTCCTCGACGGGCACCGCTTGCGCGCCCTGCGGTGGCCAGGTCGCGAGGGCTTCGGCGGCGGTGTCCTCCGGCAGGGCGGGGACCAGGAAGCCGTGGGCATGCCGGGACCACAGGGGGTCGGCCGTCGATTCGGCACCGCTCTGCGGCGCGGAGTGGACGCTCACCGCACGGCGTCCCGAGGCGTCCGGCGCCCCGACGGTCACCTGCAGGCTGACGGTCTGCTGTGCCCCGACCAGGAGCGGGGCCTCAAGGACCAGTTCCTCGAGACAGGGGGTGCCCACCTCGTCACCCGCCCGGATCGCGGCCTCGACGAAGGCCGTTCCGGGAAACAGGACGGACCCGCGCACCACGTGGTCGGCCAGCCACGGATGCGTGGCCGTGGAGACCCGCCCGGTGAACACCACGCCGTCCTCGTCCGCGCGGTGGATCGCGGCGCCCAGCAGCGGGTGCGCGACGGGGCGCAGGCCGAACGACTGCGGGTCACCGCCTGTCGGTGTGGTGAGCCAGTGGCGGGTGCCTTGGAAGGGGTAGGTGGGGAGGTCGGGGTGGATGGGTGTGGTGGTGGGGTGGAGGGTGATGCCTTGGGTCCAGGCGGTGCTGAGGGCGTGTGTCCAGTCGTGGGTGTCGCCGTGGTCGCGGTGGAGTGTGGCGAGGACGGTGCTGTGTTCGGTGTGTTCGTTGAGGTCGTCGAGTGTTTCTTGGGTGGGTGGGGTGAGGACGGGGTGGGGGCTGACTTCGATGAATGCGGTGATGCCGGCGTGGGCGAGGGCGCGGGTGGCGGCTTGGTAGTCGACGGTGTGGCGGAGGTTGCGGTACCAGTAGTCGGCGTTGAGGTGGGTGCCGTCGACGGGGCCGCCGGTGAGGGAGGAGTAGAAGGGCAGTTCGCCGCTGCGTGGTGCGATGGGTGCGAGTGCTTCGAGGATCTGTTCCTTGATGGTCTCGGCGTGCACGGAGTGGGAGGCGTAGTCGATGAGGACGCGTCGGTGGCGTACCTCGTTCTCCTCGCACCAGGCACTGAGTTCGTCGAGGGCGTGGAGGGAGCCGGAGAGGACGGTGTTGGTGGGGCTGTTGAGTGCTCCGATGTCCAGTCCGAGGTCGGTGGCGATGGTCTCGGCCTGCTCTCGTGGCAGTGCCAGGGAGATCATTCCGCCGCGGCCGGAGATTTGGGAGATCAGTTTGGCGCGCAGTGTGATGATGCGTGCGCCGTCGGTCAGGGTGAGGGCGCCTGAGACGGTTGCGGCGGCGATCTCGCCCTGTGAGTGGCCGACCACCGCGGCGGGGCGGATGCCGGCGGCCTGCCATTGCGCGGCGAGGGAGACTTTGACTGCCCACAGGGCCGGCTGGACGACGTCCACCCGGTGGAAGTCGGGCTGATCCGGTTCACCGCGCAGCACGGCGAACAGGTCCCAGTCGACGAAGGGCTCCAATGCCTCGCGGCATTCCTGCATGCGCTGGGCGAAGGGGCCGTCGTGGTCGAGGAGTTTGACGGCCATGCCGGGCCATTGGGCGCCCTGTCCGGGGAAGACGAAGACGGGATCGCCCAGCGGGCGGCCGGAGCCGCGGACCACGCCGGTGTGTTCGTCGGTGTCTGTGTCCGCGAGTGCCCGCAGATGTGTCAGCAGTTCGGTGCGGTCGTCTCCGGTGATGGCCGCGCGGTGTTCGAACACGGTGCGTGAGCCTGCCAGCATGCCTGCCACTGTGTCGGTGGGCAGGTCCGGATGGCGTTGCAGGAAGTCGGCCAGGCGTGCTGCCTGGGCTCGCAGTGCGCCCTCGCCCCGTCCCGACAGCAGCATCGGCATCCCCGTCCCGTCGGACGGTTCGGTGACGGCCTCGGCAACAGGCTCGGCAGGCGGCTCCTCCAGGATCAGATGCGCGTTCGTACCACTTGCGCCGAAGGAGGAGACGCCGGCGCGGCGGGGAGTGTCCGTGCGCGGCCAGGGCTGGGATTCGGTCAGGAGCTGGAGCCGGTCCGTGCTCCAGTCGACGTGGGGTGAGGGTTCGTCGATGTGGAGCGTGCGCGGCAGCGTGTCGTGCCGCATCGCCATGACCATCTTGATGACGCCGGCGACACCGGCCGCGGCCTGGGTGTGGCCGATGTTGGACTTCACCGAACCCAGCAGGAGCGGCTCTCCGGCCGGACGGTCCTGACCGTAGGTCGCCAGGAGAGCCTGCGCCTCGATGGGGTCACCGAGAGTGGTGCCGGTGCCGTGTGCCTCCACGGCGCTGATCTCGGCGGGAGCGAGGCCGGCCCGTGCCAGGGCGGTGCGGATCACCCGCTGCTGTGCGGGGCCGTTCGGGGCGGTGAGCCCGTTGGAGGCGCCGTCCTGGTTGATCGCCGACCCCCGCACCACGGCCAGGACCGGATGCCCGAGCCTGCGTGCGTCCGACAGACGTTCCAGCAGCACCAGGCCGACACCTTCGGCGAAACCCGTGCCGTTCGCCCCGGCCGCGAACGACCGACACCGACCGTCGTCCGAGAGCGCCCCCTGGCGGCTGAACTCCACGAGTGCACCGGGCGTCGACATGACGGTGGCACCACCTGCGAGGGCGAGCGTGCACTCGCCCTGCCGCAGCGACTGTGCCGCCAGATGGATCGCCACCAGCGACGACGAACACGCCGTGTCCACCGTGATCGCAGGCCCCTGCAGACCCAGCGTGTAGGAGATGCGGCCGGAGGCGACGCTGACGGCCGATCCGTTGCCGAGGTAGCCCTCCAGGTTCTCGGGGGCGCGCTCGTGGAGGCCGGGGCCGTAACCCCCGTACATCACACCGGCGAAGACGCCCGTCCGGCTGCCCTTCAGCGACCCCGGGTCGATGCCCGCGCGTTCGAAGGTCTCCCAGGCCGTCTCCAGCAGCAGGCGCTGCTGCGGATCCATCGCCAGCGCCTCACGCGGCGATATCCCGAAGAACGCCTCGTCGAACCGCCCGGCATCCTCCAGGAACGCGCCTTGCCGGGCGGACGACTTCCCACCGCCGGATTCCTCGCCCAGGAGCCGGTCCAGGTTCCAGCCCCGGTCGTCGGGAAGCTGTCCGACCGCGTCGGTCTCCGCCACGAGCAGATCCCACAGCTCCTGGGGCGTCCGGGCTCCGCCGGGCAGGCGGCAGCCCATCGCCACGATGGCGATGGGCTCGTCCGACCCGGCCGTCACCGCCGTTGCCTCCGCGTCCCCCGCGCTGTCCGCGTCGAGGCCGTCCTCGCCCAGGCCGTCGAGGTAATGCGCGAGGGCTTGCGGGGTCGGGTAGTCGTAGGCCACGGCGGCTGAGAGACGGTGGCCGGAGGCGGTCGACAGCCGGTCGCGGAGGGTCACGGCGGACAGGGAGGTGAAGCCGAGTTCGTGCAGAGGCCGATCGGCGGTCACCTCCTCCATGGGCAGACCGAGGACGTCCGCGACCACGGAGCGCACCAGGCCGAGCAGCCCGTGCCGCGTTGTCGGAAGGAGCGCGTCGGCGGACATCGGGCTCACGACGGGCGCTGTTCCGGCCGGGCCTTCGGCGGCCAGATCGGGGCGGGCGTTCACCGACGGATTGACGACGAGCAGCGTCGCGGGCAGCTCGGCCAGCCGCTGACGTGCGGTCTTCCCCGTCGACGTACGCGGGATGCCGTCGATGACGTGGAACTCGTCGGGCACCTTGAAGTAGGACAGTTCCCGACGGCAGGTCGCCAGAAGCTCGCGCGTGTCGATGCCCCCGAGGCCTTCCGGACCCGGCACCAGGTAGGCGACGGGCACCTCGCCCAGTACGGCGTGGGGCTTGCCCGCCACCGCGGCCTCGGCCACGCCGGGCACCCCGGCCAGGACGTGCTCCACCTCTGCGGGGTGGATGTTCTCGCCGCCGCGGATGATGAGTTCCTTGACCCGGCCGGTGATGGTGAGCCTCCCGGCGGAGTCCTGCCGGCCGAGGTCGCCGGTGCGGTACCAGCCGTCCACGAGCACGGCCCGGGTCGCCTCCGGGGCGTTGTGATATCCGGTCATGGTGGCCGGACTGTGCACCCAGATCTCGCCCTCGTGGCCGGCAGTCACCTCCTCACCGGTCAGCGCGTCCGTCAGACGCAGCGTCAGGCCGGGCAGCGGGGTGCCGGCCGTGCCCAGGACGCGTGGCCCGGTGGGGGCCTGCGTGGTGATGGCGCCTCCGGTCTCGCTGCTGCCGTAGCTGTCCACGAGGCGGATGCCGAAGGCGTCCTCGAAGGCTTCGTGCAGCGCGGGCGGGCAGGCCGAGCCGGCCGCCATGCACACCCGCAGCTGCGGCAGTTCGAGCCCGCGCTCGCGGGCGAGGTCCACCATGCGGTGGTAGGTGGTGGGGGAGCCGACCAGGAAGGTGGCCCGCTCGCTGCGGACGGTCTCCATGATCTCGTCAGGGGCCGAGCCCTCCAGGATGTGGGCGAAGGCCCCGACGGCCAGCGTGGCGAGTACACCGATGTTGTGCGAGGCGGCGTGGTACAGCGGCATCGGCCACACGAGGCGGTCGGTCGCGGACAGGCCGAGGATCGGCTGGGTGCATGCGGCTGTGGCCCAGAGGGACTTGCGCTGGGTCGTGACGACGCCCTTGGGACGTCCGGTGGTGCCGGAGGTGTACAGGATCCAGGCCGTCTCGTCCAGGCCCAGGTCGTCCCTGGCCTCGGCGGGCGGCGGGGTGACGGCGAGGTGCTCGAAGTCCGTGGCGCCCGCCACCGGTTCGGCGGCCCCGACGACGATCAGACGGCAGTCCAGCCCCGTGTTCTGACCGGTCCTCAGCAGCTGGGGCAGCTGCGCCGCGCCGCTGATCACCGTGCGGGCGCCGCTGTCGAGGAGATGGTGGGCGAGCTCGGTGTCGGACGAGCGTGGGTCGACCGGCACGCCGACGGCTCCCGCGCGCGTGACGGCGAGGTAACTCTCCACCATCTCGACCCGGTTGCCCATGCGTAGCAGGACGCGGTCACCGCGTTCCACACCGAGTGCGGCGAGGTGCCCGGCGAGAAACCGGGTGCGCTGCTCCAGAGCGCCGTAGGTGACGGAGCGCCGGGAGTCCTGGAAGACCCGCTCGTCCGCTCGCTGCGATGCGTGGTGCGTAAGGATCTCGTGCAGCGGGCGGACAAGTGCGACGGAGGGCTCTTCGGTCACAGCTCGGCTTCCAATCACATGGGACGATGGACGGACTTTGACAATCCGGGGCCGCCATCCCCAGGCACCGTCGGCACGAGGAGCGGCAGAGACCGTTCCCGATCCTTGCCAAGCAGTATGTCGAGGGGGGCACTAGGTCTTTTTCTAAACCCGGCCCGGCATTCCCTGGCCAACGCCGACGAGATCTGGCTGGGCGAAACGAAGAAGACCTCCGCACTGAGCGAAGGCCACCGGGACATCAGGAAGGAGCTGTGCAGACTCGTCGACGGTTGCGAGGCAGTTGCCGCCGACCGTCTCGTCCTCGCCACCGCTGCCCCGGCCTGGAACACCAGCCACCAGCAAGGACCGATCAGCCGTCGAGTACCCGTGCACAACGAATGCGTGAGAGCCGATCGGTCCACGATGCCCCGCGCTGAACTGGGACTCAAGCCCCGGAGAACGTAAGCCAGTTCTCTGCGGGCCCTAGCTGCACGCGACGATTGAGAAGGCCGGCATCCTCATGCTTCAGCCCGAGGACCAAGCCACCGCCGGCTACGACTTTCGCGGCCACGGAGTCGCCTCGGTGCCGGTCTCCGGAGCCCGGGAGGAGCCCGGCTGGGCGTTCGGAGTCCTCCCGTTGTCGGCGCGGGGTTCGGCCGGCGCCCCCTCGGCGGCCACGGTCGGCCGGCGGAGCGGGCGGATCAGCGGTCCCGTGGCCGCCGTCGTCACGAGGGCCATGATGATGAGCAGCGCGTACAGGCGCGGCCCGATCAGTCCGGCTTGCAACCCCACGTTCAGGACGATGAGTTCCGTGAGGCCCCGTGTGTTGAGCAGTACCCCGACCAGTACCGAGTCCCGCCACGGCAGCCGGGCACCGCGTCGGGCCGACAGTGACCCGGCGGCCACCTTGCCGGCCACCGCGGCGACGCACAGTGCGAGAAGCAACAACACGTCGGAGAGGCGGAGTTCCCTGAGCTGGACCGACAAGCCCGAGACGGTGAAGAACACGGGCAGCAGCAGGCTTCCGGTCTCCTGAAGCGGGCGCAGCACCCGGCTGTCGGGAATTCCGTCGCGCTGACGGGGCATGACGACACCGGCCAACAGCGCGCCGAAGATCACATGCAGCCCTAGGGCGTTGGTCGCCCACGCGGACGCCAGGGTCAGCGCGGTGGCGACGGGTACGGGATCGGTCAGTAACGAGCCCGGCCGGCTCATCCACCACGCCAGCAGCCGTCGTACGGCGAAGACCATCACCAGTACGTAGGCCATCAGCAGCCCCGTCCTGGTGAGCCAGGCACCCAGGGAATCCCGTCCGTCACCGATCAGACAGACCGCGAGGACGGGCCAGCTCAACAGGTCGATGACGCCGGCGGCAGCCATCGCGATGGTGGCGGGCCGGCTGCCGGCGAGCCCCTGGTCCCTGATGATGCTGGCCAGTACGGGCACCGCCGTGATCGAGAGGGCGACCGCCATGTAGAGGGTGAAGTTCGCGTCGACCGGTCGGCCGCCGTTGACGGAACGGAACGCCCCGGGGAGGAGTACGACGAGACCGGCTCCCATCACCATCGGCAGGGCGAAGCCGCTCAGCGAGACGGTGGTCACCGCGCGGCGCTGACGGAGCTGACCGAGGTCGAGTTCGTAGCCGACGGCGAACAGGAAGAGCGCCAGGGCTACTTGGGCCAGTGCCGTCAGGACCGGCTTGATCTCCTCCGGGAACAACGCCGCGTAGATGCCGTGCGGCGCCAGTCCCAGCAGGCTCGGGCCAAGCGCTATTCCTGCGAGCAACTGCCCTATGACCGGAGGCTGTCGGAGTCGGCGTGCCAGTGCGCCCAAGGCCCAGGAGGCGGTGATCACCAGTGCCAGGGCCGCGAGGACGTGCGTGACGAGTGAGTCGGTGTCCACCGGTTCTCTTTTCCTTGTCTCGCTGTTCGGCGCATCGGCGGATGCTCTGTGCGCGGAGGGCTCGTACGGTGCGTCGGCGAGGTCGCCGCGCCGCACTCACTCCGGCGGGGCGGCGGCGAGCAGATGATCCGTCAGTTCCCGGAGTGTCGTCCGGCTGAGGATCTTGCCGACCGGCAGCAGCACGCCGTGTGAGCGCTGCACTTCCTGCCGCAGCTGAGCGGCCATCAGCGAGTCGAGGCCCTGGCTGGTCAGGTCCAGCTCCGGGTCGAGGTGGTCGGCGTCGACGCGCAGGATGGCGGCGATTCCGTTCCTGAACAGTGCCGACCGGTCGGCGGTCGGCATCGATGCGTCCGGTGTCCGGTGTGCGGTGTCGTCCGGACCGGCGGTCCGCGTCGCACCATTCGTCTCGCTGGCGGTGGCCTCTCCCTCCTGCGGCGTCGGCGTGGTCGTCCGGTCGACGAGTACCGGTGCGGTGGGCATCGTCCTGTGCCCACGCGGTGGAGTGGGCTGGGCGACGGCTACCGAGGGGGTCCCCGCCCCATCCACCACGTCCCGGAGGAACGGGGACGCGGCCGCCGCCGGATAAGTGGCTCGCCATTCCGCCCAGTCCACCGGCATGACCAGCGTGTCCCCGCTGCCGGTGGCCAGAAGATGGTCCAGGGCCGCGAGTCCGGCCGCGGACGTGAACGCGGTCATGCCGCGGGGGATCAGGTTCCGGCCGAGTCGCGCGCCGGCCCGCGCAGCCATGCCCCGGTCGCTCCAGAAGCCCCAGTTGACCGACAGCGCCGCACGGCCCTGGCGGCGGCGTGCGCGGGCGAGGGCGTCGAGGCCCGCGTTGGCGGCCGCCGCCGCGGCGACGTGCGGTGAGGCCAGGAGAGCGTTTCCGGAGGAGAACAGGACGAAGTGATCGAGGCTGTCCTCGAAGATCCGGTCGAGGACCCGGCCGCCCTCCAGCTTGGGACGGAGCACGGCCGCCAGATCCCGCAGCGTGGTCTCGCCGATCGGCTTGTAGAAGAACACGCCGGCCGTGTGGAAGACGCCCCGTACCGCCGGGTGGCCGGTGCTGCGGCGATGTTCGACCAGACGTCGCATCGACCGTTCGTCCGCCGCGTCCACCGGGGCGTACTGCACCTCGACACCCTGACCGCGCAGCTCCTCCAGCAGGGCGGCCGCATCGCTTCCCGAGGTGGACGCCGTACCCGGCAGGGAGCGGCCGGTGAGCAGCAGGTGCCGGGCGCCGCGCAGGACGAGCCAGCGGGACAGCTCGGAGCCGATGCCGCCGGCGCCGCCGGTCACCAGATAGGTGGCGTCGGGCCGCATCAGTGTCGGTGCGGGTGCCTCCGCCCGAGGTGTCGAAAGAGGGGTCCGAGGTGACCCCAGGTCCACGAGCACCCGGCCGGTGTGCCGGGCCGCGCGCATGTCGTCGAACGCCGGACCGACCGCGTCCAGTGGGTACAACTCGGCGGGCAGCGGCGGGAGTTCACCTGCCGCCACCAAGCGCAGTACCCGGTCGAGCAGCGCTCCCGCCCGCTCGGGACGCTCGCGGCAGAAGGCATCGATGTCGAGCACCTGGACGGAGGAGCCGTGCGGCAGCCCGCGCGGGTCTGTCGGACGCTCCGCAGCCGGATTCGGTTCGGCCAACTCCACGTAGCGCCCGTACGGGGCGAGCATGCTCATGTTCTGGTCGACGGCCTCACCCGTCAGCGAGTTGAGGATGACGTCCATGCCCGTGCCGTGCGTCCTGGCCAGCAGAGGACCGGCGAAGTCGCCCCGGGAGTCGGCCACATGGGCCACGCCCATCGCTCGCAGCAGGGCCCTTCGCCGGTCGCTGCCGGCGGTCGCGTGGATCTCGGCGCCGCGCCACCGTGCCACTTGGAGCGCGGCGAGGCCCACGCCGGTCGTGGCCGAGTGGATGAGAACCTTCTCGCCCGCGCGCAACGCGGCGAGTTCGACCAGGCCGTACCACGCCGTCAGGTAGGGGATCGGCACGGTGGCGGCCTCGGCGAGGCTCAGGGAGCCGGGCAGCCGGTGGGTCAGCCGACGATCGGCGAAGACCTGTGTGCCCAGGCCCTGTTGCGTGATGGCCACCACTCGGTCGCCCACGGACACGCCCCTGACCGCGGCGCCGACGGCCGTCACCGTGCCGGACGTCTCCCGGCCCGGCAGGCCGTCGTCGTGCGCGGAGCGGGACGCGGCCGCCCGGAGGACGTCGCGGAAGCCGACCGCGCTGTAGGCCGCGGCGATCCGCACCTCGTCGGCGGTCGGCTCCCGCGTCGTGGACACCGCACGTGCCGGATGCACGGCGTGGCCGCGGCCCGGCACCACCCCGGTGACCTCGTCAGGGCGGGGTGTCGGCGCTACGCGGTGAAGGCGGAGGACGTGGCGACCGTCCGCGCGGAGCGCGATCTGGTCCTCGTCCCGGTCGCCGACCGTGATCTCCTGGGCCAGCGCCTCGGTCTGCTCCGCGCCCCGCGCCGGATCCACGTCGATGAGGGTGTGCGGGACGGCGGACAGTTCGCTCGCCGTCGTGCGTCCGAAGCCCCATACGGCGGACTGTTCCGGGTCCGGTGCTCGGTCCGTGTCCACCACCGTCTCCGCGCCCCGGGTCACGAGGACGAGCCGGGGGAGGGGTGCCTCCCACCGGGCCGTGGACATGGCCCGCTCCAGCAGCAGTGCGCTCCCGAGGCCCAGCGGAACGTCGACGAACGACCGTGACGTCCGCAGGCTCCACAGATGGACGACGGCCGCGATGCCTCCGGGCCGGTCGCGTCCGGCCTCGCGCAGCAGCCGGGCGTAGTCGTCGAGACGGGACGGGTCGATGCGGTAGGTCCCGTCGTCGTCGCGCCCGTACCGCTCTCCGGGGCGTACGGCGATCCGCGCGCCCCGTGCCGGGGCCAGTCGGGGCCCGAACTCCTCGTCCTCGAAGACCAGCCAGGCGCCCGCGGCCGGTTCAGGAGCGGGCGTGGGCGGGGGTGCGGGAAGCCAGCGGGGTCGGTAGAGCCAGTCGGTGAGCGGGCCGGGGTCCTCCTGCCGTACCAGCCAGCGGATGCGCAGACCGCGGAACTCGGCCAGCAGTGTGCCCTGTTCGTCGCGGACGGAGACGTCACCGCTGAAGGACTCGGCCGTCAGGTCTCGTCGTACCACGTGGCTGTGCAGGGTCCCGGTGAGAGGTCCGTGGAGGCGGAAGGCGTCCAGGGAACCCAGGACGAACGCGTACTGGTCGCCGGGTTCGGACGTGTCGGGCAGAGTCGCCGCGAGGACCTGCCCGCAGGCGTCGAGAACCGCCGGGTGGGCGTGGTGGCGCCCACCGCCGGACAGCTCGGACAGGCCCGGCGGGACAGTGATCTCGGCGAGTGCCTCCCCCTCGCCGCACCACACCCGGCCGACGCCCCGGAACACGCCGTGCCAGTCGTTGCCGCGGGCGGCGAACCGGCGGTAGAACTCGGTGCCGGCAAGAGGGTGGGGCGCGCGTTCCGCGATGCGCCGGGGTGTCTCCTCGGGGACGTCGAGCAGGCGGGTGCCCTCGGAGATCTTCTCGACCCGGGCGTGCGCGTGCCGGGTCCACCCGGTGCCGTCGTAGGTGGAGACGTCGAACGCCCAGGCCCGGCCGTCCGGTCGGAGCGTCACCCGCAGCGTCGGCGGAGCGTCCGGGGCGAGGAAGAGCGCCTTCTCGTAGCGGACGTCCGTGACGACGGCCTCGGCTCCGACGGCCTCGGCGGCGGCCACCGCCAGTTCCAGGTAGGCGGTGCCGGGCAGGATGACCATTCCCTGCACCTGGTGGTCCAGGAGGTAGGCGCTGCGGTCCAGGTCGACCGGCCCTTCCCAGCGGTGGGCACCGTCGTCCAGGACCGTGTGCGTGCCGAGGAGCGGGTGTCCGGCCCGGATGTCCGTCGGGGTCGTCCCGGCGGGCGGTGCGAACCAGAACTCGGTGCGCTGCCAGGGGTGGCCGGGCAGGGGCACGTACGCGGCCGGGTCGTCGAACAAGGCGTCGAGACGTATCGGGCACCCGGCCTGGTGGAGCTGTCCGACCGAGGTCAGCAGGGCGGTCCGCTCATCGGTGCCGCGCAGCAGCGACGGCACCACCTGGTCGCCGGTGCGCTCTGCGGGCAGGCACTCCTTCACCGCCCCGCCGAGGATCGGGTGCGGGCTGATCTCGACGACGGCCGCCGCCTCGCAGCCGGCGGTCTCGGCCTCGACGGCCGCGTGGAAGCGGACCTCGTCGCGGAGATTGCGCACCCAGTAGTCGGCGTCCAGTTCCGCGCCGGTCAGCAGGTCTCCGGTCACCGTCGAGCGCAGCGGAGTCGCGCCCGCGCGCGGGCGGACCGACTCCAGTGCGGTGCGCAGGGTGTCCAGCAGGGGATCGACGTGGGCGCTGTGCGAGGCCACGTCCACCTTGACGACCCGGGTGAGCACCTCCCGCCGCGTCAGCGCGTCGAGCAGCTTCTCCACCGCCGGGGTGCTGCCCGAGACGATGGTGCGCCGCGGACTGTTGCTCACCGCGACGTCCACGTCCGGTACACCGGCGAGTTCCCGGCGCAGTTCGTCGGCGGGCAGGTCCACCGAGGCCATGGTCCCGGTACCGGCGATCGTCCTGAGCAGCGCGCTGCGACGGCAGATCACCGCGGCGCCGTCGGCGAGGGTCAGCGCGCCCGCGGCGCAGGCGGCGGCGACCTCGCCCATGCTGTGGCCGATCACCACATCGGGCGTGACTCCCCACGACCGCCACAGCGCGGCGAGACCGACCTCGACCGCCCACAGCAGTGGCTGCACGACGTCGATGGTCCAGGCCGCCTCGTCGCCGGTGGTCAGCTGCTCGATCACGGACCAGCCGCGTTCGGCCCGGACATGCCGGTCGCACTCCTCGACGGCCTCCCGGAACACTGCCGAGGTGCGCAGCAGACCGCGCCCCATCCCGGCCCACTGCGAGCCCTGCCCGGGAAACACGAAGACGGTCTTCCAGCGCGCGGCGCTTCTGGCGGCGACGATCGGTCGGCCGTCGCGCAACTGCCGTACGGCCTGGTCGTGTTCGGTGGCCAGTACGGTCATGCGGTGCCGGTGATGGGTGCTGCGGGCCAGGGTGCTGAAACCGAGGTCGCGCAGCGTGTGCCGGCGGCCCTCTCCGTCGGGTCCGAGGAAGTCGGCGTAGGCGGCGGCGAGTCGGCGCAGCGCCGTGGGTGTCCGGGCGGACAGGGCGAGCAGGTGCGGACCGGGTGCGTCGGTCCGCGGTGGCACGGGCACGGGGCGGTGCTCGCCGAGGACGACGTGGGCGTTGGTTCCGGAGATGCCGAACGAGCTGACGGCCGCGTACCGTACGGCGCCTTCCCCGCCCCATTCGCGGGTGGCCTGCGGGATCTCCAGCGCCATGCCGTCCCAGTCCACGGCGTCGGTCAGCCGGCCGCTGTGCAGAGCGGGCGGGACGACGCCGTGCGCCACGCACAGGGCCGCCCTGATGAGCGCCGCGATCCCGGCCGCCGCCTCGGTGTGCCCGATGTTCGTCTTCACGGAACCGACCAGCAGGGGGTCCGCTGCCGTGCGGCCCGCGCCGGTGCCGTAGACCGCGTCCAGGGCGCGGAGTTCGATCGGGTCGCCGGTAGGGGTGCCGGTGCCGTGCGCCTCCACGAAGCCCACAGCGCGCGGGTCCACGCCGCCGCGCGCGCAGGCGTGCCGCATCGTGTCGATCTGGCCGGTCTGCGAGGGCGTCATCAGATACCCGCTGCTGCGGCCCTCGTTCTCGACGGCCGAGCCGTGGATGACCGCGTGGATCCGGTCGCCGTCCGCCTCGGCCCGGGCGAGTGTCTTGAGGACGACGACACCGACACCGTCGCTGCGCACGAAGCCGTCGGCGTCGTCGGCGCCGAACTTGCACCGGCCGTCCGCGGACAACATGTCCGCCTGGGAGAACGTGATGCTCTCCTCCGGCGTGAGCACCAGGTTGACGCCCGCGGCCAGGGCGAGGGTCGCCTCCCCGGCACGCAGCGCGGCGCACGCCTGGTGCACGGCCACCAGCGAGGACGAGCAGGCGGTGTCGACGGACGTGCTCGGGCCCCGGAGGTCGAAGAAGAACGACAGACGGCCGGACAGGACGCTGCGTGACGTGCCGGTGTTGGCGTAGATGTCCAGCGCCCCGGCCGCCCGCAGCAGATCCCAGTACTCGGCGGTCCGCTGCCCGACGACGACCGCCGTCGGACTGCCCGCCAGCCGGTCCAAGGCCAGCCCGGCGTCCTGCACGGCCGCCGCGGCGGTCTGCAGGAGCAGCCGCTGCTGCGGATCCATGTGACTCGCCTCGCGCCCGGAGATCCCGAAGTAGGCCGCGTCGAAGCCCCGGATGTCGGGCAGGAAGCCGCCCCGGCGGCTCACGATCCGTCCGGGGGTGCGGGGTCGCGGATCGTAGAAGGCGTCGATGGGGAAGCGGTCGGGCGGGACGTCCGACGTGGCGTCCACGCCGTCGAGCTGCATCCGCCAGAACGCGGAGACGCCGTCGGCGCCGGGGAACTCGCATGCCATCCCTACGATGGCGATCGGCTGCGGAGCGGCCTGGTCCTGCTGAGCCGTCACGCGGCACCTCCTGTCGGCGTCGTCAATCCCTAGATCCAGGACGGCAGTTCGGTGAGGGTGAGAACCGCGGCCGCGGCCGACCAGCCCGGGGCGCCGCCGAACAGGAGCACGTGGTCGCCCGCGTCGAGGTGTCCGGTGCGCAGCAGATGGTCCAGGGCGATGAACTGGTCGCTGGACGAGGCGTGTCCGATCCCGCAGCCGAACTCCCACTGCGACTGCGCGACGTCCAGGCCGAGCGGCTCCATGACGCAGTTGCGGGTGGTCGCCTCGTCACCGTTGGGCACCAGCACCCAGCGCAGATCGGCGGCCTTGACCCCGGCCTCGTCCAGCGCGGCCTGCGCCGTCTCCGAACAGGCCTTCGCTATGCCGTCGCCGACGCTCATCCCGCCGACCTCGCGCACCCGCTCGTTGAACTGCTGGGCGCGCTCCACGGTGTCAATTCGGCGGCCCGTGGAACCGGTGGGCGGGAACAGGGGTTCGTCGCCGCGCGCCATCGCCTCGAACTCCGGGTAGACCCGGGAGACGACCGCGTCGACACGGGCGAAGCCACTCCGCGAGCTGATCACGACGGAACTGGCCGCGTCGGCGGCGATCACCCCCATCGGCCCGCTGTCCCACCGGTTGAACAGGGGCGAGTTGAAGTTGTCCGCCGTGGTCAGGAGGATGTCCGGCCGGCGGTCCGACTGCAACGGCAGCAGCCCGGCGGCCAGTTCGAGACCGGCGAGCATGCTGTTGCACCCGTTGCGGATCTCGGTGCCGGTGGCCCCCGTGATGCCCAGCTCCCGCATGACGAAGGCGGTCGGCGACCACATCTCGGGGCCCTGGTAGAACGTCGAGCCGTGCAGCACCGTACCGATCGCGGCGGCCCCGCCGGCGGAGTGGCCCAGCGCGGTGCGCGCGGCGCGTACGGCCATCTCGGGTGGTGAGTCCGGCCCGGCGACCAGCACACCGCGCAGCCCGCTCTCCGCGAAGACCGTGGCGTCGTACAGACCCGCGGCGACCGCCTCGGATGCGGGGAAGGCGTCGGGCTGCCAGCAGCCGAGCCCGCTGAGGAACATGCCGGCCGGCTTCACGCGGGCCTCCTGGTGACGTGTCCGCGGGACGCGGCCCGCTCCGAGCGCGGGGGCCGGGCTCTGTTCACGGCGATGCACCACTTTCTGCGGTGGAGGGATCGGACGGGAGCGGCGGCTGCGACTCCTGGTCGTACGGCGTGTCGGGAAGCTGTGGACGGGCGGCGGCACCTCGCTGTGCCCGCCGCCCCGTGAGCCTCGGTTCGAGAGCGTCCCTCCTCATCCGGCTGCCCGATGACCGGTGCGCGGTGCGGCCTCCGAGCCCACCAGGCGCGCGAGGCGCCCCACGGTCAGCCCGGTCAGGCCCGGTACGGCGAGGGCGACCGGTTCCGCTGTCGCCGTGACCGCGACCGTGACGCAGCCCGCGGCCCGTCCCGACCGGAGCCCGGTGGACGAGTCCTCGACGACGGCGCACCGACCCGGCGCGAGGCCCAGTCGGGCGGCGGCCGTGAGGTACGCCTCCGGGTGCGGTTTCGGGTGCCGTACCTCGTCACCCGCCACGGTCACCGTGAACACGGCCGGGCCCAGCGAGGGCAGCACGGCGTCCACCATCGCCCGGTACGAGGACGACACCAGCGCACACGGAACGTGAGCCCGCCGCAGCTCCCCGAGCAGCGCGACGGCACCGGGCAGCGGAGTGATCCCGCGCCGCAATCGGTGGAGCATGCGGGCACTGACGCGGGCGTAGAGGTCCCGCTCGGGCATCGGCGTCCGCATGAGGCCGGTCAGCCGGGCCAGGTTCGCGGCGACGTCACGGCCCCGCAGTTCCTCCGGCCGCAGGGCGCTCGCCGGTACCCCGGACGCGGCGAGCACCTCCGACAGCGCGTCCAGCAGGAGGACCTCGGTGTCGACGAGGGTTCCGTCCATGTCGAACAGCACCGCCCACGGCGCGGTCAGAACAGGGCCCGGGAGCTGAGGGACACTTTCATCTTTCCCAGCAGCGGGTGCCAGAGATGGTCGGGGTCGGCCTCCACGGCGGCGATGAAGTCACGCATCGCGGTCAGCGCGGCCGGCTCCTGCTCGTCGTAGACGTCGCCCTGGAGCAGTTTCAGGACGTCGATGCGGTAGCGGGGATCCTGGACGAAGGCGGTGAACAGGATGTTGAGGCGGTAGTAGATGGAGATGAACTCGTACCAACTCGACACACCGCGCCGCAACTTGGTCACGTAGGTGTCGAACCGGGAGGCCTTGAAGTCGCCGGCCTCGGCGGCGGCGATGATGTCGGCGCAGGCCAGCCGGGCGCTGTTCATCGCGACGCTGACCCCGCTGGAGAAGATCGGGTCGACGAACCGTGCGGCGTCGCCGACCATCACCATCCCGTCGTCGCACACCTTGGTCATGCCGTAGCTGTAGTCGCCCTCGGCCTTGAAGGGCCGGACCCGCTCGGCCTTCTTCAGCGCGTCGTGCAGCAGCGGCCTGCTGGCCACCGAGTCCCAGAAGAACCCTTCGAGATCGTCCTTGCCCTCCCGGAACCGCGCCTTCTGGGTGACGACGCCGACCGAGGTGATCGTGTCGGTGATGGGGATCTGCCACACCCAGGTGTCACTGAGCGGCAGGAAGTGGATGAAGATGTACTCGGCCTGGTTCCGGTCGTTCGACAGGGCCTCCCGGTCCAGTCCCTCGAACCAGCTGTGCACGGCGTACTGGTTGAACACCGGATCGGGCACCTTGACCTTCAACTGCCGCCCCAGCAGGGTGCCGCGTCCGCTGGCGTCCACGACCATCCGCACCGGCACCTCGGCGGTCGTCCCGCCCAGCCCGACCCGCAGCACGGGCCGCGCGCTGTCCGCGAAGTCCACGCCTCGTACCCGCACCCCGGAGAACACCTTCGCCCCCAGGCTCTCCGCGTGCTTGAGCAGGATGTGGTCGAACCGGCCGCGGTCGACGTGGAAGGTGTAGTCGCGGTCCACGCCCAACTGGTCGCGTTCGTTGAACAGCACGTCGGCTGCCCCGAGACCGTGGTCGTGGACCTGGAAGCCGAGCGGGTCCACGTCGTCCGCGTTCGCCGAGGTCCAGGCGGCGCCGTACTTGCGGGGAAAACCCGCCGCCTCGATCTTGTCCATGGCGCCGATTTCCAGGAGCACGGGTGTGGTCGCCGGCACCAGGGACTCACCCACGTGCTCGCGAGGGAAGAACTCGCTGTCGAAGACGGCGACCGACAGCCCCGCCCTGGCCAGATAGGAGGCGGCGGTGGAACCGGCCGGGCCGCCGCCGATGATGCCGATGTCGTAGTCGTACGTCATCCGTGCTCCTGTCAGCGCGAGGTGTCAGAGGGAGGCGGTCTGCGAACGGAGCAGCAGGATCAGGTCGGTGATCGACTCCAGCGAGCGGAAGTGCTCACCGGTCATGTGCACCGGTGGCACCCGCACGCCGTACGCGGTGCGGATGTGCGCCAGCAGACGAGCGGTGCGCACCGAATCCAGAATCCCTGTCTCCAGCAGCGGGCTGGTGGCGGTGATCTGGTGGGACGGCACACCCGTGGCGAGTTCGTCCGTCACATAGCGGAGCAGGTCGTCGAGCAGCGTCACGCGGTCAAGGTCCGTCATGGTTGCGGTTCCTCCGGGTGTCAGGGCCGTGCCGACGCACGCGCCACGACGTACCTCGTCGGCAGCTCCAGCGGCTGCCCGTCGGAGGTGCGCTCCGTGGTGTGCAGGGAGATGTCGTCATCGGCGAGGACGTCGAATCCGTTTCCTTCCAACAGCAGCCGCAGCCGCCCGTCGTCGGCGGGGGCGATACGGGCGCCGAAGTCGAAGTGGGCGGCCAGCCCGGCCGTCTTGGGCAACTGGGCTCCTCGGGCGAGGAGTTCGGCCACGTACCAGCCGGTGTGCTCGGTCAGCTCCTGGGCGAAGAGGACGCCTCGCCCGCCGAGCAGCAGCCGGATCGTCGCCAGCATGATCGTCCGGTCGTCCGGGGTGAGCTGGTGCAGCACCCCGCGCATGTAGACGTTGGCGTCGCCGAACTCCCTGTGCAGGGCCGTCACGGTGTCCGTGTCGAGCAGGTCGGCGCGGCGGTAGACGATGTTGGGCGCCGGGTGGGTGGCGGCGGCCAGTTCCACGGCAGCGTCCGCGATGTCCAGGCCGACGACCCGCCCGAAGTGGCCCGCCAGCCACCGCGTCTGCCGTCCGCTGCCGCATCCGAGATCGATCAGTGGCAGCGAGGGATCGGTGTGGTCCTGGAACAGCGGCAGATGCCGGGCGGCGGTCAGCCGGGGCGAGGAGTCCCAGAGGGCGGCGCCGGGCTCGGTGGGCAGCGTCGACCAGAAGGCGTCCCAGACCGCGCCCGTCATACGACCGCCCCCTGCGCCACCAGGCTGCGGAGCGCGGCGCGGTCGACCTTGCCGTTCGCGGTGCGGGGAAACCCGCTGACCGTATGCAGCGCGTCGATGGCCATGTACGGCGGCAGCAGGTCGTAGCAGTGCCGTCGCAGCTGCGCGAACTCGGGAGCGTGTCCGGTCTCGGGGATCACCACCGCGTGCAGCCGGACGTCGAGGCCGCTGCCCACCACGAGCACCACCGCGTCCCGCACCGCCTCGTGCGTCACCAGCACGCCGCTCACCTCGGCCGGCTCGACCCGGTGACCGCGGACCTTCGCCATGTCGTCGATCCGACCCCGGTACTCCAGCCGGCCGTCGGCGTCGTACCGGCCGAGGTCACCGGTACGGTACGGCCCGGTCTGCGGCTGTCGACCCCAGTAGCCGAGCATGACGGTCGGGCCGTCGACCACGATCTCTCCGGCCTCCAGCGACACCGCGTCCCCCGCGACGGGTGACCCGATCGGGATGTCCGTGGTGCGGGTGAGATCCGCGGCCGTCACCTCGTACGAGGTGCACACGTTGGTCTCCGTCGGGCCGTACCAGTTGAGCATGCGGACGTCCGGCCAGGCGCGCCGCAGGTCTTTGAGCGTCTTCAGTGGAAAGCGTTCACCGGCGAAGACACAGGCTCGCAGCGCCCCCGGTCCGCGCTCCAGCAACTCGCCGTACTCGGCC
This sequence comes from Streptomyces sp. NPDC090083, assembly GCF_044747445.1. Lineage (NCBI taxonomy): Bacteria > Bacillati > Actinomycetota > Actinomycetes > Kitasatosporales > Streptomycetaceae > Streptomyces > Streptomyces sp. NPDC090083. Next base: position 55,552 of record NZ_JBIVED010000018.1, read on the forward strand.
ATGAGGACCAGGGCGGACGGCACCGAGTACCAGACGGTGATCCGGCTCTCCAGCAGGAAGTCGACCAGCGGCTCCGCGGCCCGCGCGAGGGTCTCTCCGACGAGGTGCACCGAGGCGCCGGCCCGGAAGGCTGCGTAGAGGTCGAAGACGGACAGGTCGAAGCCGAACGAGGCGTGGTTCGCCAGCCGGTCGGCCGCCGTCAGGCGCAGCTCCCCGCAGGCCCAGTCGACGAAGGCGAGCGCGCCGCCGTGGCTCACACAGACGCCCTTGGGCCGTCCCGTGGACCCCGAGGTGTAGAGGATGTACGCCGGGTCGGCGGGCCGGACCGGATGGTGAGCCGCGGCCGGGCCGTTGTCCCACTCCGGGAAGAGGTCCCCGCAGGGAACGTGGACGGCGCCGGCGATGTGCTCGTCGTGGTCGGTGACGACGAGGACCGGGCGGGCGTCCGCCGCGATCTGGGCGACCCGTCGTGCCGGGTTGCCGCGTGGCACCGGGACGTGGATCGCACCGCACCGCAGCACCGCCTGGGCCACGGCCACCGATGCGACCGTCTTGTCCGTCCACACCAGGACGCGGTCTCCCGGCCGGACCCCGTGGGCGCGCAGGGCGGCGAGACAGCGGTCGGCACGCGTGTCCAGCTCGCCGTAGCTGAGGCTGTCGGTGAGGTCGCGGACCGCGAGGGCGTCCGGAGTCCGGGCGGCAGCGTCGGCCACCGGGCGGTAGAGGCTCACAGTCCCATCTCCCGGGCTATCAGCTGCCGTTGGATGGCTGAGGTGCCGGAGAAGGTGGTGGCGGGGGCGGCGTCGCGCACCTCCTCCTCGATCCCGGATTCCGCCAGGAAGGCGCGGCCTCCGAAGAGCCGGGCGGTGTCCAACGAGGTGGCGACAGCGGCCTCGGAGACCGCCAGCTTCGCCAACGCGACCCACAGGTCGGGGTCCTGGCCGGCGTCGATCTCGGTGCAGGCGCGGTAGAGCAGGAGTCGTCCGCTCTCCAGCCGCAGCCGCATGTCCGCCAGCCGGTCCGCGACGGGCTGGAGGTCGGCCAGACGTTTCCCGAACTGCCGACGCTGCCGGACGTGTTGGAGACTCCGTCGGATGAGACGTTCCTGCTGTCCCAGGTAGATCGCGAAGAGACAGGAACGCTCCCACCGCATGGACGTCCCGAACACCACCTGCCCCTGGCCCGGTCTGCCGAGGACGCGGTCGTCCGGTACGAAGCAGCGGTCGAACCGCACCTCACCGGCTTGGCAGGAGGCCAGGGCGGATTTCCGTAAGGGCTCTCCCGCGAACAGCCCGGGGGAGTCGCGGTCCACCGCGAACGCGGTGGTGCCGAAGTAGCCGGCGTCCGGGTCCGTCGTCGCGTAGGTGACGTAGACGTCGGCGATCGGGCCGTTGCTGACGAAGCTCTTGACGCCGTCGAGGAGATACCCGCCGTCGACCCGGGTGGCCGTGGTCGCGAGCCGGGAGACGTCCGATCCGGCGTCGGGCTCCGTCATGGCGTTGCCCGCCGTCAGTTCGCCCGAACACAGCGTGGGCAGCAGGGCCTTGCGCGTCTGCGGGAGCGAGAACTCCAGCACCGGCATGACACAGGCGAACAGATGGGCCGCGGCGGCGAACAGCAGTCCGGTGTCCGCACCGCCGTCGCTCGCACCCTCGTACAGCAGGGCCGTGTCGAGAGCACCCAATCCCTGGCCGCCGTGTTCTTCCGGGACGGCCGCGCCCAATAGCCCGACAGTGCCCAGATTCTTCCAGGTGTCCTTGTGTGATCCTGGTAATCCGTCGCCGATCCTCGGGGCGGAAAGTCCTTGCGCGGCCATCTTGATGCGATCGATTCGTTCCTGTTGTTCAGCGCTCAGGCTGAAATCCATGAGTCGCCTTTCATGAAACGACGGCCGACGGGGCAGCGGACCAGTGCGGGGTCTCGGTGATCTCGATCACCGCGCACGCGATATTCAGTCCTGGCCCCACTCCGAGCATCAGGAAATGGTCCCCGCCGCGCAGTTCACCGGAGAGCAGAAGCTGTTCCAGGGCGACCATCTGATCGCTGGCACCGATATGGCCGACGGTACGCCCTTGTTCCCATGTCGAAAGGGACATCGGCAGCCCCAGCGGAATCATCGCGCGACCCTCGACGCGTTCCCGGGAACCGTTCGCATAGGCGACGCGGGAGATGTCGTCCATCGTGATGCCGGCTTCGGCGAGCGTGCGGCTGACGAGCTCGTCCTGCGCCGCCACGAGCTTCAGCGGACCCGCTGGATCCCGGTCCGGTCCGTCCAGCCAGCGGTCCTTGGAATCGCCGAAGTCGAGCCTGCCGGGTCGGCCCGCTCCGGGCGGGAACAGCGGCTCGGGTCCGCGGTGCATGGCCTCGTACTCGGGGAGGGTGACGGCGTTGACGGACTTGAGCCGGGCGAAGCCCGCACGGCGGCTCAGCACCACGGCGGAGCCGGCGTCGCCCATGACGAAGTGCGGACTGAAACGCCAGCGTTCCAGCAGGTCGGAGGTGAAGTTGTCGCCGGAAGTGAGCAGCGCCGCCTCGTGCTCGGGGGAGGCCATGAGGTGCGCCGCCGCGAGTTCCAGCGCGGAGAACATGCCCATGCAGCCCTGCCTGACCTCGGCCGCGGTCGCCTGTCCGGCGCCCGTGTGCCGCTGCACGTAGTACTGCGGACACCAGCCGTGCGGCCCCTGGTACCAGACGCTGACGTAGAGCAGCAGGCTGAGGGAAGCGGCACTCTGCCCGGCCCGTTCGAGGGCCTCTCGGCAGGCCCGCACCGCCAGCTCCGGCGCCGGCACCTCGCCGGCGACGGTGACACTGGTGATCCCGTACTGCTCCGCCGCGGTCCGGTCGATCAGGTCCCGCTCGACCGCCCATCCGATGGGAACCCGGTCGGGAAGACAGGACCCCAGACCGCTGATCAGCACATCGGAAACCTTCATGAACGACCCCGGAATCTCTCGTGCGCCTATCGTGGCGAATTTCTGGAAGATGCGACGGGGTCGCCTGTCCCCGTCCATCGTGACAACGTTTTCCCGCTTCGCGAGAGTGCGCGTGGATCTTCCGGTGAGGGAAAAGGGGAGGAGGGGAGAGGAGAATGGAAGGGTTCGCGAAGAAACTATCCCATCGCGGGAGACTCCATTTGAGTGATCAATTTCCCGGGAGGCGCGCCGTGCTGTTCGAGGAAGTGGACGGACTCTTCTGAGCGTCGAACCGCTCATGCGCCAAACCCTTGGATGCCGCCTAGTTGAGGTGGCGGAGTGAAATTCCTCGAGTAAGGCTGCCCTCCGTTTCCGTGTGTGTCAAGACGCGGAGGAGGAGGCAGAGAAAGGAGGGAACGCTGATGCCGACAGTCGGGGCGCAGCCCCGGAGGGACGTCGCCGCTGCCCGAACAGGGGGAATCCGGCACCGTCGGCGCCATCAGCAGCCTTAAGGGAGTTGGTGCGACGCCAGGAAGGCCGCAGCGCCGCCACGTCCGCCGGCGTGATCGACGCACAGGGCGTGAAGACCTCCACCAGTGTTCCCGCGCGGAGTGAGGGCATCGATGCGGGCAAGAAGATCGTGGGCCGCAAACGCATCATCATCACCGACACCCGCGGCCTCCTGCTGGCAGTCCTGGTCACGGTAGCGGGCGTCCAGGACTCCACGGCCGGCCGGACCCTCCTGGAACAGGCCGCCGCCGACCACCCCCGCCTGCGCAAGGTCTGGGTCGACGGCGGCTACCGCAAACACCTCGTCGAGCACGCCGCCACCCTCGGCATCGACCTCGAAATCGTCCAACGCACCCCCGGGACAAGGCGATTCACCTGTCGAGTGCATGGCCTGGGAGGTGGACCTGCGTTGTCGACGGGTCGACAGCGATCACCGGTCGCCTTCGAGAACGCCACTTGAGTTCGGATGCTTCGACACTGAACAGTCTCTACTCGCGGATGCCCGCCAGAGAGATCGGCGACGGCCGCGTCATACTCAGACTCGTCCACACGCTGGTCGTACCGACGACGATGAACGCGCCAAGGACCGTCCACCAGAACATGGCCCACGGAACGACCAGTGTGCCGGCGACACCACTGATACCGATGAGTGCGGCGAGCGACGCGAACCAGCCCAGGACCAGGCCGGTGACGGTTACGGCGGACGATTCCAGCAGCGCCGCGGTGACGATCTGTCCGCGACTGAACCCGGTGAGCCTGGCCACGGCGAACTCGCGTCGGCGTTCCCCGGCGGCGATGACGATCGCGTTGATCAAGGCGATCACGGCGTACAGGGCCGCCAGGCCCATGATGGCTTTCATCGTCCCCGTGTTGAGGGTGTCCTGCGCCGAGTCGCTCCGTGCGATCCAGTCGTCCACGGTCGACACCGGCCCGGGCAGTCTGGCGGCGACTGAGGCGGCGTCCGCACCGGGCGCGAGACGGATGATGGACCGTGCGGCCCCGAGGGCGGCCGGCGGAACCAGGGTGCGGGGCAGGATGTACTCCGGTCCGCCGTTCAGCTTCGGCGGCAGCACTCCGACCACGCGCAGGGCCAGGTCGCGGCCCCCGACCCTGATACGCGCCGTGGAACCCAGCGTCCCGCCTGCCACGACGACGGCGTCACCGTGCAGGTCGGCGTACGATCCCGAGCGCAGGTCGAGGTGATGTGCCCTCGGGTAGGCGTCCGCGTCGACCGCGAGCGCCTCGGCGTCGTCGGTGTCCGTGTCCGTGTCGCCTCCGTAGTGGGAGACGGTCGTGGCCTTCACCTCAAGGGTGTACTCGGTCGAGACGTCCGCGACCCCCGGGGTTCCGGCGGCCACCGGCCCGGAGGCCACGAGGTCCCCGCGTATGTCCTCGGTCAACTGGTGGTGCGCGCCCGCGGAAAGCGAGTCGAAGGTGCCGGCCAGCCCGATCATGAGGGCGACCAGGATGAGCAGGGGCTCGGCGGTGGAGGCGCTGCGGCGGACGCCGTCACGCAGGTTGGCCCGCGCGAGCCTGCCAGGGAGTGTGGGGCCCGCGAAGCTTCCCGTGATCCGCCCGATGTGGGGCACCACTGCCGGACTGAGCGCGTTGAGACCGAGGGCTACTGCGAGCATGGCGTTGATCGACAGGGGAATCGCGCCATTCGGACTGTCGACCGCGACGCCGATCGACATGAGGATCACACCGATGGCGAGCAGCAGGACACCCAGCAGCCAGCGTGAGACCGTCATGACCTTCGCGGCCTCGCCCGTTTCCCGCAGCGCTTCCAGCGGGCGCACACGCGAAGCCCTGCGGGACGCCGCGAGCACTCCGGCCTCCGCGACTCCGATGCCGATGCCCGCTCCGACGTAGAGGATCCAGCCGTGCCAGGCCGCGCCGAACGAGTCGGGCAGGAAGTCCAGGCTCGCGAGCAGGGCCGTCTGTGCCGTCATCACCAGCAGTCCGGCGGGGACTCCCAGGACGGTGCCCACGAGGCCGAGCAGCAGCGCTTCGCACAGCAGCAGCCGCCTCACCTGGCCGCGGCTGCCGCCGATGAGTCGCAGCAGGGCCAGGTCACGGCGGCGCTGAGCGATGGTGAAGGCGAACGTCGAGCTGACAATGAAGACAGCGAGAAACGTGGAGACACCCAACGACAGCCCCAGGATGGCGATGGCCTCCCCATACTTGCCGGCGGAGACGACGATCAGCAGCGAGGACTGCACGATCGCGACCCCGAGGGCAACGGTGATCACGGCGCCGATGAACAACGGCCAGCGCTCACGGAACGTCGCCAAGGAGAGCGTGAACATCAGGCCTCCAAAGCCGCGAGCCGAGTGGCGACTTCACCGGCGGACAACCCACGGACGTGGTCCACGATGCGACCGTCGCTGAGGAAGACGACCGAGTCGGCGCATGCCGCTGCCGCGGGATCGTGGGTGACCATGACGATCGTCTGCCGCGCGGCGTCGACCATCGACCGCAGGAGCTGGAGCACGGTCCGCGCGGACCGGGAGTCGAGAGCTCCGGTCGGTTCGTCGGCGAACAGCACCGCGGGGCGCGTGATCATGGCCCGGGCCACCGCGACACGTTGTTGCTGACCGCCGGAGAGTTCACGGGGCCGGTGACGTAGGCGGTCGCCGAGCCCCACGGTGGTGAGGATGGCCCGGGCGTCCTTGAGTGACACCTTTCGGCCCGCGAGCCGCAGCGGCAGGGCGACGTTCTGTTCGGCGGTGAGCGAGCCGACAAGGTTGAAGCTCTGAAAGACGAACCCGATGTCCCCGCGCCGCAGTTGGGTCAGTTCGCGTTCGGGGGCGGCGGCCAGATCACGGTCCCCGAAGATCACTTGCCCGGAGGTAGGGCGTTCCAGGCCGGCCGCGCAGTGCAGCAGGGTGGATTTGCCGGACCCGGAGGGCCCCATCACCGCCGTCCAGGTACCACGCGCGAAGCCGATGTCCACGCCGTCGAGTGCGCGTACCCGTGCCTGCTTGCTGCCGTATTCCCGCACGACCTGGCGCAGCGAGACAGCCGCGTCCTGGTCCACTCCGGGGATGATCGTCGTCATTTCTCGCCTTCCGTCGGTAGCGCACAAGCTACGAACGCCTGCGCTCCCGGACATCACCCCGTGGTGGACACCGCTTGTAGCTCGCGCGGGGGACAACCGCGTCCACGCCCGGCCGGGCACTTGGGCGCGGACTCCGAAGCCGGCGCCACGCTCGATGCGTTGTCACACGCATGGCGCGGCTTCGGTCCGGTCACCTCGAAGGTGGTGCCGACTCCCATGCCGGTGATCCATCCCGGTGACGTGGTGTTCGACGGTGAGTCGGCTCATGAGGGACGCTCGCACAGGGTGCTGTCGGCGAGGGACCGTTTCTCGGCGCGCTCGGTGACCATCGACAGGTATACCGAGGCGGTCCAGGTCATGCTGCGGTCACGCAGTCCGGCTCCGGTCATCGCGTCGAAGTTCTCGGCCATGCCGGCTCTCGCGCGGTTCGACAGCCCTTTCCTCGCCGCCGCGTTCCAGAAACAGCCGGCGGACCTGAACCTCGTCACCTGAAGTCATGGCCGCGATACGACCTCGCGCACCTTATGCAGCCGTTGCAGGGCTTCGGTTGGTTCGTAGAGCGCGATGAGGCGGGCGGCGGTGGAGGCGGCCAGGGCCATCACTCGTTCTTCCTGGGAGAGGAAGGAGAAGCGGTCGCCGCCGTCTCCGGCGAGTGCGTGGACGGCGGCGGCGACCGGTTCGGTCATGGGTACGGTCTTCAGCCAGGCGAGCCCGGCGGGCGGCATCACCGCGTGCCGGTGAACAGAGAACGCGGGATCCAGCATGACCGCGCCGGACAGGAGTCCGGAGGCCTGTTGCTCCATGTAGTCGGCGGCGAGTGGGGTGAGTGCCGGCGCGGCGGGCACGGTCCCGGTGAGTTAGGCGAGGGTCAGGTCGACCGCGGCGGTCTCCCCGGCGAGCTGGTCGGCGTCGGCGGGTCTGGTGTGCGTCGTCATACCCGGCCAACGACCATCTGCCCGGCCCCGATTCGGGTTGCAGGGAGTTGCATCCGCCGCCGACCCGTCAATGGCGCTCGCGCGTCTGCGCAGTCACTCCGAGGCCGGCATGCGGGAGAGCCGTTCTGGGTGCGGCAGGGGCGGTTGGCATCCAGTTCTCCGCGTCCGGACTGTTGCTCAGTCCGCGGTGAGGGCTCCTCGCTCCAGGCCGAGTTCGGCCTCGGCGACGGCACGCGGCATGTCCGCGATCGGCGCCCGACGCATCTCGGCGCTGGTGTTGATGTAGGCGCTGGCACCGTCGATGGCGACGAGAACTCGGCAGGCGGCCCCCCAGGGGTCGGCGCAACGGAAGACCTCAGCGGCTGCTCCGGCGGCGATGACTTCTTCGAGACGCCGGCACCACAGCAGTTCCTGGCTGACGACGTGCTCGCGCAGCACCGGACGGTAGCGCGAGAGGTGCCGGGCGTTGAGCCACAGTTGGCTGACGTCGTCGAACTCGGTACTGGAGATGAGGCCGAAGAAGCGGCGGAAGGTGTCGAGTGGGGCGCCTGTGCGCGGCGGCAGCAGGCCGTCGAGTTCGGTCATGGTGGCGTGGGAGAAGGCTTCGGCGACCAGGTCGTCGACTGCCCGGAAGTAGTGGCCGACCAGCCCGGGCTGGACGCCCAGTTCATCGGCGATCCGGCGCAGGGTGATGCATTCCAGGCCCTCGGTCAGCCCGATTCGTGCGGCCGTGGTGACGATCTCGGTGCGGCGTTCGGCCGGTGCCTTGCGGACGCGTTTTCCCGGAGCTCTTGACGTCATGGGGCGAATGCTATTGAGTGAGCGACCAATTAGGCAATTGGTCGCACGACCAATAGCGGTGTTCGGCCGGAAGCAGCTGCGCGGAGACGCGAACCGGCCAACGGGTGCACGGACATCAGCGGCCGCCGCGCCCGGCACGTCACTGTCAGGAGACCAGGTGAACGACTCCCTCACCGACGCCGGCGAACTCGCCGAGTACGGATACCAGCAAGAACTGAGACGGACGCTGTCAGCATGGGCCGTCTTCGCGATCGGATTCGCGACCATCTCGCCCGTGGTCGGCATCTACGCCGTCGTACAGCTCGGCTTCGTCTTCGCTGGCCCCGCATGGATCTGGGCGGTCGTCGTCGCCTTCCTCGGGCAACTGCTCGTCGCCGTGGTCTATGCCGAACTGTCCTCCCAATTCCCGGTCACCGGCGGGGTCTACCAATGGGGACGGCACCTGGCAGGACCCCGACTGGGCTGGCTCGTCGGCTGGATCTACCTCGCCGCGGCCATCGCATCCCTCACCACCGTGGCCTACCTGGGCGCAAGCTGGCTCTACCTGCTGTTCGCCGACGGCACGCCCTCGACCGCCCTCCATGTGCTGCTCGGCGTGGTCTTCGTCGCCGTGGCCCTCGGCATCAACCTGCTCGGAGTCGATCCGGTCAAGCACTTCCTCAACGCGGGAATCATCGCCGAGGGCGTCGCCTCCATCGCGGTCAGCCTGTTCCTGCTGGTCTTCGCCCACCACAACGGCTTCAGCACCTTGTTCCACACGCTCGGCGCCGAGAGCGCCTCCGGTGGATCGGCGACAGCCGGATTCCTGACCTGCGTCGCAGTGGCCGGCTGGGCCTTCCTGGGCTTCGACGCCACGACTCAGGTCGCCGAGGAGACCGAGCAGCCGCGGCGCAACGTGCCCCGGGCTCTGATGCGGGCATACCTCTTCGTCGCGTTCACCGTGCTGCTGACCGGGCTCGCGGTCACCCTCGCTCTCGAACGACCCGGCGACGCGGTCTCCGGCACGCTCACCGACCCCGTCTTCGAGGCGGTCACGGCAGGGCTGGGCGGCTGGAGCGAGAAGCCCTTCACCGTCGTCGTACTGATCGCCTTCTTTGCCTGCGCGATCTCCATCCAGACCTACATCGGCCGGGCCGTGTACGCCTTCGCCCGCGACCGCCAGCTGCCCTTCTCCTCCGTGCTGTCGACGGTCGGCCCCCGCCAGATCCCCTACGCCTCACTCATCGCGACAGCTGTCCTCGGCGCACTCGGCCTCCTGCTCGGGCTCAACGGCAACGCCGCCGCCACCCTGATCGCGTTCGGCTCCGGCGGGTTCTACTTCGTCTTCCTCGCCGTCGCCGTCGTCGCGCTCATCGCCCGGCTGACCGGCCGCTGGAACCCGGCGGGCGGGCACGTACGACTGGGCCGGGCAGGCCTGGCCGTCAACATCCTCGCGGTGCTGTGGCTGCTGTTCGAAGCAGTCAACATCGCCTGGCCGCGCACCGAACTGGCCCCTCCGGGCGGCAGCTGGGTGCAGGTCTGGGCCGTGGTCCTGGTCTTCTCCGTCCTGTTCGTCCTCGGCCTCGCCTACGTCCTGGCCGCCAAGCCTCACACCCGCCTGACCACCCCCCCGCACGGAAGAAGTGAAGTCCTCCTGATGTCCTCGCAACTCACCCCCGCCGTCGTCTTCGATCCCGTGACGGGACTGGACATGCGCGACGTCGCGGTGCGGCCCGCCGGTCCCGGCGAAGTCGAGATCGAGGTACGGGCAGCCGGAGTGTGCCACTCCGACCTGCACATCGTGTCCGGCGACTGGCCCGCCGACCGGCCACTGGTCCTCGGCCACGAGGCCGCCGGCGTGGTCACCGCCATCGGACCCGACATCACCTCCGTGCAGCCCGGCGACCATGTCGTCCTCAGCTGGTTCGCGCCGTGCCGCCGCTGCAACCGCTGCGCAGCCGGCCAGGCCTGGCTGTGCACCGGCACGAAGGCCCTCGCCAACACCCTGCCCAACGGCTCCACCCCCTTCACCGGTGCCGACGGCGCCGAAGTGTGGCCCTACCTCGGCCTCGGCGCATTCACCGGGCGACTGGTCGTCCCGGAAAGCGCAGCCGTGCGAGTACCGGACGAGCTCCCCTTCGACATCGGCGCACTGCTGGGCTGCTCGGTCACCACCGGCGTCGGCGCGGTGATGAACACCGCGGACGTGCGCCCAGGCCAGTCCGCCGTCGTGATCGGAACCGGCGGCGTAGGCCTCTCGGTAGTGGTGGGACTGCGGCTCCTCGGAGCTGACCCGATCGTCGCCGTGGACCTCTCCGCCGAACGCCTGGCCCTGGCCCGCCGGTTCGGTGCCACCCATACCCTCGACGGCGCCGAGGACGTCGCCGTCTGGTGCCAGGAGCACCTCGGCGGAGCGGACTACGCCTTCGAGGCCATCGGCAGCCCGAAGGTGATCGAGACGCTGCCGCGCATGCTGGCACCCGGCGGTGCCGCCGTCCTCGTCGGTATGACCCCCACCGGCTCCACCGGCTCCTTCGACCTCTTCGACCTCGCCGACCAGGGCAAACGCATCCTCGGCTGCAACTACGGATCCAGCGTCGGAGAGGTCGACATCCCGAAGCTGGCCCGCCTGTATCTGTCCGGCCTGCTCCCGCTGGACGAACTGGTCGGCAGGACACGGCCGTTGGCCGAGGCCGCCCAGGCCTTCGCCGACCTGAGGTCGAACACCGGAGCACGTACGGTCCTGAGGCCCTGACCTCCCTTTCGCTCCCACTGCACACCAGCACTTCCGTTTCCTGGAGGCACCATGTACGCCGTCACCGACCCCACCACCGGAGAGGTCGTCGAGACCTTCCCGACCGCCACCGACGCCGACGTGACCGCGGCCATCGACGCCGCCCATGCCGCAGGGAGCTGGGGTCGCACCAGCACAGTCGCCGAACGCGCCACGCTGCTGCGCCGCTTGGGCGACCTGCACGAAGCCCGCAGCGAAGAACTCGCGGCGAGCATCGTGCGCGAGATGGGCAAGCCCCTCGCCGAGGCGGAGGGCGAGGTCGGATTCTGCGCCGACATCTACCGCTACTACGCCGACCACGCCGAGGAATTCCTCGCCGACGAACCGATCGAGGTGACCTCCGGCACCGGCTCCGCCGTCATCCGGCGCGGCCCGGTGGGCCTCCTGCTCGGCATCATGCCGTGGAACTTCCCCGCCTACCAGGTGGCCCGGTTTGCCGCCCCCAACCTGGCTGCCGGCAACACCATCGTCCTCAAGCACGCACCGCAGAGTCCCGCCACCGCCGCGCTGCTGGAGCGGCTGTTCGCAGAGGCGGGCTTCCCGACGGGTGCGTACGTCAACGTGTACGCCACCAATGAGCAGATCGCAGACGTGATCGCCGACCCGCGGGTGCAGGGCATCTCGCTGACCGGCTCCGAACGGGCCGGCTCGGCCGTCGCCGAGATCGCCGGCCGTCATCTGAAGAAGGTCGTCCTGGAACTCGGCGGTTCCGACCCGTTCATCGTGCTGTCCACCAACGATCTGGACTCCGTCGTAGAAGCCGCGGTCGCCGCCCGGCTCGACAACACCGGTCAAGCCTGCAACGCGGCCAAGCGGTTCGTGGTGGTGTCGGAGCTCTACGACGCGTTCGTCGCGAAGTTCACGGCCCGGCTGCTCGATTCAGCCACCGGCGCGCCGCTGTCCTCGGCGGCCGCCGCCGAGAACCTCTCCCGGCAGGTCGCCCAGGCCGTCGCGGAAGGCGCCGTCCTGCACGGCTCCAGCGAGCGCCAGGGGGCGTTCTTCTCACCGGGTGTACTGACCGGGCTCACCACCGAGCATGCCGCTGCCCGCCAAGAGCTGTTCGGTCCCGTCGCCATGGTCTTCCCCGCCACGGACGAGGACGACGCGGTGCGGATCGCCAACGACACGCCGTACGGCCTGGGCTCCTACGTCTTCACCACCGACCCCGAACAGGCTGCCCGCGTCGCAGACCGGATCGAGGCCGGCATGGTCTTCGTGAACGGCGTCGGGGCAGAGGGCGCCGAGCTGCCCTTCGGCGGCGTGAAGCGCTCGGGTTTCGGCCGCGAGCTGGGCCGTCTCGGCATCGAGGAGTTCACCAACAGGAAGCTGATCCGCACGGTGTCCTGAACGGCCGGCTCGCCAGTCCGGAGTTGCGGTCGCCGTTCTGGCGGCCGGACTGGCGCACGAGCATAGGCCGTAGGCGACGGCGAAACCGTCCAACTCGGCGCCTGGCTTGCCAAAGCCCGCTCCAAACAGCGTGGCGGCCGGCTCCCCAAGGCGCACGCGAGACTGGTCGCCACACTTTTCGACGGCGACAGGACGGATGAGGCCACGCCTCCCGCGATTGCTCCCACAACCTGGTAACGACTGTTACCATGCCGATATGGCGAAGACACAGCTGGGCGCGCGGGTGGACGAAGGAGTGGCGGAACTCGCACGGAAGCGGGCCGCCGACCTGGGCCTGAGTATCGGCGACTACCTCGCCCGCCTGGTGCAGGACGACACCAGCGGCCTGCGCGACCGCGCAGTGGACGCGGCCGCCCGGTTCCTGGCCGAGCACCAGAACGTCTTCGATGACGCGGAAGACGCCCAGCAGCCCAAGCGGGGAGCGCACGCGGCTTGATGAACGTGCACATCGACGTTCCCTGGATCCTGCAGGTTGCCGAAGCCGCCGGAGCCGACGACCCGGCCCCTGACGACTACGGCGTCCCCGTCTGCGCGGTCGCACGCCACCGCGCAGACGTGTTCGAACAGCCCGTCTACGACGGCCCGTACGCCAAAGCCGCCGCCCTCGTTCACACCCTGGGCCGCTGCCGCTGGCTGGAACGCTCCAACATGGCCGTCGCCGCCGCCACCGGCGTCATGTACCTCGAAGCCGCAGGCATTCCCGTCAAGCCCGCCCGCGAGGACGCCGTCGCCCTCAAGGACCTCCTTCTGGACCCCGCCTGCACCGCCGGGAAGATCGCCGCGCTGCTGCGCACCTGGCCCACCGCCACCTGACAGTCGGCCCCGCCTGGTCCCGGCGGTGCTCTTCACCCCTGTCGTGACGCGGCGGCAGCGCGACTGACATCACCCCACCAAGCGGCAGATTCCAGTCATCGTCGCAACACGGTGATCATTCCAGTGTTGCGACGAGTTCAGCGAAGAGATTCGCGGGGGTGTTCCAGTTGAGGGTCTTGCGGGGACGGCTATTGAGTTCGGCGGCGCCGAAGGCGAGGTCTTCGGCGCCGAAGACGGACAGGCCGGTGCTCTTGGGGAAGTACTGGCGCAGCAGGCCGTTCGTGTTCTCGTTCGAGCCGCGTTGCCAGGGGCTGGCAGGTTCGCAGAAGCAGACGGGGCTGCCGGTGGCGCGGGTGAACTCGTCATGCCGGCTCATCTCGCTGCCCTGATCCCATGTCAACTGCTGACCCGCGGGGTGAACACGCTTACGCCCCGGCCCTCCACGACGGCCGGGGCGTAAGCGTGTTCCTGAACGTTCCCGGCCCGAGGGCTGCACGCCCGGCCCCACGTTCTCCTTCCATCACCTCACCGCGGTCGCCGGCCTCGCCGTCGGCGGGCTGCTGCTTGAGTTCAAGAGGACTCGGGCCACCGGGGCCATCCGGCAGGCCGAAGCGTGGCAGCTTGGGCCGCGTCGGGCAGCCTTCGCCCCGTGATGCGCGGCGTCGCGGCGGACGGTGACGTGGGGGAGTCAGCGGCGCTGGTCACATGCCGGCGAGGCGGTTGATGTTGCGACTGGTCACGATGGCGGGCTCGGTGTTCCCGGGGCGGCTGAGGGCGATCGCCGCTCGGCCGATGGCCTCGGTGGAGGTGGCCCAGTCAGGGAACGCGCGCCGCAGCACCGGGAACAACGGGCCTGTGGCCGTGTAGAAGGCGCGTGCTGTGGTGGAGGAGGCGCGGGCGCCGTTGAGGGGGCGGATGTAGCCGGGCCGCAGGATGTGGGTGCGCATCGGCAGGGCGAGGAGCGCGTTTTCCGCGGCGCCCTTGACGCGTGCCCACATCACGGAGGTCTGTCCGGTGCTGTCGGCGCTGCGGCCGGAGACGTAGACGAACGCGGGTTTCCGGTCGCTCGCGTCCAGCAAGGTGGTGGCTGCCGCGAGTGCGTAGTCGCGGGTGATGCGGGTGTAGTCCGGTTCGCTGACGCCCGCGGAGGAGGTGCCGATCGCGAAGTGGCAGGTGTCGACCCCCGTCAGCTCCTCGCGCAGTGGTGTCAGGTCGGTGAAGTCCTGGTGGAGCAGGATCCGCACCTTGGGATGCGTCAGCGCGGGGGTGTGGCGGGCGATCACCGTCACGGCCTTGACGTCGTCGTCGGTTATGCAGGCGTGGAGCATGCCGTGGCCGACCATGCCGGTCGCGCCGAGAACCAGCACGTGCACGGGGGACCTCTTTCAGGGTTGGAAGCGATGGTGAACCAGGCGCTCCGCGCTCCGAGCGCGTGCTCGTCGTCAGACGACGCCGTGGGTGAGCAGGCTGCGGGCGCAGTCGGCGACGGTGACGCGGGCGGGGCGGGGCGGGGCTGCCAGTCCAGGACGATGCGGGCCTTGTCTGTGGTGTGCCGGTTGCGGCGTCCCAGGGCGGGGGCGATCTCGCCCATGGCGGGGTTGGCGCGCACCACCTCGTCGGGGATCTCCTGGGTGGAGACCTTCTCACCGTCGCGGCCCAGTTCCTTCTTCAGTGCCTGTGCCATGTCGGCCATCCAGATGAACTCGCCTGTGGCCAGGAAGCGCTCGCCTGCTGCCTTGGGCGAGATCATGGCGCGGATGTGGATGTCGGCCAGGTCGCGCACGTCGACGACCTCCAGGCCGATGCGGGGCACGCCGGGCATGGCGCCGCTGAGCATCTGCGCGACGATGCCGGTCGAGCCGGTCGTGGCGGTGGACAGGATCGGCCCGAACACGGCTCCGGGCAGGACCGTGGTCAGCTCGGTCGGGCCCTCGTAGGCGGCCATGTAGTCCCAGGCGGCGCGCTCGGCCAGGGTCTTGGAGCGGCGGTAGGGGATCAGCGTCGGGTCCTCGGGGTCGGTCCACAGGGTCTCGTCGGTGACGCTGTCCTCGGTGTAGGAGGAGGGGCTGGCGGTGTTCGCGGCGGAGGTCATCACCACACGGCGCACGCCGGCCTGGGCGGCAGCGCTCACCACCCGCAGCGCACCGTCGCGGGCGGCGACGAGGGCCTCGGGCGTGGCGCCCGACCCGCCCATCGGCGAGGCGACGTGCAGGACGAAGTCCACGCCGGCCACGGCCGTGTCCCAGCCCTCGTCCGACGTCAGGTCGGCGATCGCGAACTCCAGCCGGTCCTCGGCGTCCACCCGGGTGGCGACGGCGTCGCGCACCGCCTGCTCCCTGCTGTGGCTGCGCACGGTGGCGCGGACGCGGTAGCCGCGTTCCAACAGTTCGGCGATGCACCAGCCGCCGACGTATCCGGTGCCTCCGGTGACCAGGACCGTTTCCGGCATGACTGTCCTCCAACAGGTGTGGCAAAATTAAACGGAAGCCCTTCCGGTGCTTCTCCTCGACCGTAACGGAAGCCCTTCCGTTTCGCAATCGGACCGATCGGACCCGCCATGTCCTCGCCAGTTCCCCGCGCCTCCCGCACGGACGCGGTGGCCAACCGCGCCCGCATCCTGGCCGTCGCCGGCGAAGCGTTCGCGGCCTCGACCGGTGCTTCCATGACGGCGATCGCCAAGCGCGCCGGCGTGGGCGTGGGCACGCTGTACCGGCACTTCCCCACCCGCGAAGCGCTGATCATGGAGCTGTACCACCACGAGATCCAGAAGGTCATCGACCTGGCCGGGCAGCTTGCCGCCGACCTGCCGCCGCTGGAGGCGCTGCGCCGGTGGCTGGAGGAGGTCGCCCGCTACGGGAAGCTCAAGTACGGCCTGTCCGACGTCATCCACGCCGCCACCGACGGCGGCCGCGACGACCCGAACCACAGCCCCTTCATCGCCGCCATCGAAGTCCTCCTCGACGCCGGTGCCGCCTCGGGCGAGCTGAAGGCGGGCCTGGACCCGCAGGATGTGCTCCTCCAGTTCAGTGTCCTGTGGCGCATCCCGCCCGGCGACGATGCGGGCGCCCGGACTGTCCGCCTCCTGGACCTGATCGTCGATGGCCTGCGCACCCGCCCTGACCTCGGCCTGCGTGGAGAGCACCACATGTGACAGACGAGAGGGCCGGGCGGGTGAGTGAGACACAGACGAACACCCTGACTCCGACTGGGGCGCCTACACCCACGTCTCTCGCATCGGCCTCGGCGCCTAAAAGGGCACCACCCGATGCCATCAGCCGACATGACGACGGCCCGCTGATGAAAGCCGTCAATCTCATGGGCATCCTCGGCCCGCTCATCCTCGGTGCCCTCCTGCTCGGCCGATACCTCGGCTGAACAACCCCACAGCAGGCCGACACCGTCCACCGCATGCCCGGACTCTTTCACGCGGCTGACCCGCACGGGCTTGCCTTCCCGTCAGCTCCGACGAGCAGGGTCGGCCACGGAGATCGGCCGCCCGTTGTTTGTGCGGCATCCGCCGGTCCGGGCGTGCCTCTCGCTCCAGGCAAGGACATGAGTGAGTGTCAGGTCCATCATGCCTGTTCAGAGACGCTTTCGGTAGGACCAAGGGCACGCCCGTACAGCCTTGTCGAAGGTGGTGGCGCGCCCGCAGAATCGTCGTCATCCACTCTCCGGCCTTCGCGCCCACATCCGTCATCGGCTGTCGGCGCGTTCGTCGTGCTGTCTCAGCGTGAGGCATGCGCCGGTCGGTGAGGGGCGGGGCGAAGGGGATCGATGGATCGGGACATGGTCGTGCTGGCGAAGGTCAGGCTGCTGAGCGCCAACAGGCGGGTGGTGCGAGGTGCCGAGGGGTTGTGGATCTACCGTCTCCTGACACAGGTCCACCCGGAGATCTACGGATCGAAGCTGGCGTACGTCCTGGTGGAGGAGAGTGACTCGCCCCTGGTGAGTGGGTTGCCCGAACGCGGACTGGCCTTGCTCGACGAAGCCGTGGCGGTGGCCGAAGCTCTTAGCCCGGCGAATCCCTACCGGGAGAAGGTGCTGACCAGGGCACGGGCCGCGAGAGGGCGCCTTCTGTCGTAGCCGGATGTGTTGCTGCCGAGGGCAACGTCTCCGAGGCCCTCGGTGGTGACGCGGACGACCTTGGTCTTGATGTCGCGCTCGGGGTGGGCCTGGCTGAGTGCGGTGGAGATTTCCGCGGCGGAACGCGGCTCGTTCTGCTCGGCGAGGTGGCGGCGGATGAGTTCTACCAGGGTGGGCCGGGCCGTCGTTTTCCGCACGGCCTGGGCCTTCCGCGCCCTGCGCTTACCAGAGGGTGCAGCTTCGGTCTTCTGCTGACGTGAGGGCGCTGCTGTGTTCTCAGCTGTGGCCGACGGTCTGTCAGGTTCGTGCGTGACACCGAGTGCCTGCTGAACGTTGACCAGCACGCTGTGGTCCTGCTGTAGAGCGGCCCCGGCCCCGTGATGCCCACAGCGCGATTGGCGGCCAGCCGTTGCAGTCCCGGCCGCTGTGAGCTTCTTCCTTCTCGCCGCACCCGGGCAGCATCAGCCGGTTGGGGTGGTCGCGTTCCACCCTTCCGATTGCGGCCCTGAACGCGGCCCTCGTCCTCACCGCTGCCGTGACGGCCTGGCTGGCGACCGTCTGGCTGTGACACCGACGCCGTAGGGCCCATGCGAGTCGTCGGCGTCAGTTCTCCATCGACGTCCGCAGCCGTGCGCTCGCCATGCGCATGTGTTCCGCCATCGCGCGGTCCGCGGCCTCCGGGTCGCGGGCGCGGATGGCCTGGAGGACGGCGTCGTGCTCGCAGAGGGTGCCGCTGACCGTGTCCGCCAGGTCGCTGACCCGTTCCATCCACACCTGGAGCAGGGACCGGAGGCTGTGGAGGATGTCGCTCAGGACGGAGTTGCGGGCGATGCGGGCGCATTCCAGGTGGAAGGCGATGTCGGCGTCGATGAAGGCCTGGACGTCGTCGCCGGCCTTCCGCATGTGACTCAGGTGCCCCTCCAGCAAGGCGACGTCCGCGTCGCGGACTTCGCGTTCAGCCGCCGTGACGGCTGGGTCGGATTCACCTACGCGGGCACCCCGCTCGGCGAGGGCCTCCTGAACTACGACGGCATGATCGCGGCCGTCGCGGCGGCCCGTCCGGGCCGCCGGATCAACCAGATCGTGGAGCACTGGCTCCCGTGGCAGGACGAGGGCTACGACGTCACCGCCCGGCTCGAACACCAGTGGACGCAGCACAGCATCAACACCCTTCTGAGGAGCGAGTAATGGCCACCGAGATCCAGACCCAGGCCGACGCCACGACCGTCGCCGTCATCGGGGCCGCCGGCAAGATGGGCCAGCGCGTCTCCAACAACCTGGTCGAGAGCGACTTCCGGGTGCTCTTCAGCGAGGCCTCCCCCAAGGGCCAGGAGCTGATCCGCGACCTGGGCCGCGAGCTGACCGACTCGACCACCGCCGCGGCCGAGGCTGACGTGGTCGTCCTCGCCGTCCCGGACGTCGTCCTCGGCAAGGTCTCCGAGGAACTCGTCCCGCTGATGAGGCCCGGCACGGTCGTCCTCACCCTCGACCCGGCCGCCGCCTACGCCGGTCTGCTCTTCGAGCGCGAGGACATCCACTACGCCTGCGCCCACCCCTGCCACCCGTCGGTGTTCCTGGAGCGCACCACGAAGGAGGAGTGGCAGGACACCTTCGGTGGCATCGCCGCCCCGCAGGAGGTCGTGGCCGCGTACGAGGGCGGCGACGAGATCAAGCAGAAGCTCGCCGATTCCGTCATCCGCGTGATGTACGCGCCGGTCGTCGACGTCCACTGGGTCACCGTCAAGCAGCTCGCCGTCCTGGAGCCGACGCTCGTCGAGACCATCGCCTGCCGGAGCGGTCCGCGCTTCACGGGGGACAACCGCACCGCCAACCTGCGGCTCGCAGACAAGGTGAAGGAACTCGCCGCCGAGAAGGAAGTCACGCCCGCGCAACTCGCCATCGCCTGGGTGCTGGCACAGGGCGAGGACCTCGTCCCGATCCCCGGCACCAAGCGCCGGACCTACCTCGAACAGAACGTCGCCGCGCTCGACGTCGAACTCACCCCCGACGACCTCGCCCGCATCGAGACGGAGGTCCCGAAGGCCGCGGGAGAGCGCTACGACGAAGTAGGCATGTCCGCCGTGGATAAGTAGGGGTGCAGCACCGCGGTCGCGACTCACGCCGTCGCGTCGCGACCCCGACAGTGACCACAAGGTGTTGGTGCATCCCGGAGGCATCGCCCGGCCCACTCAGTCCGGTCCTCTGGAGGACAACCACCAGCACGGCGGGGTATGAGAGTGTCATGTGACTTCGTCGCCTTCCCACGGGGCAATGTGGGCCATGAGGTGGTCCTGGCGACGCCCCGTGCCAATGCTTTTAGGTGTAGCTCTTATTGGGCGGCTCGTAAGCCTTTGAGTGGATCTGCTGTCGCCTGATGGTGTGGCGGCGGGGCGGAATCTGTCGGCCCGCGGTGGTTGATCTGGTGATGTGTTCGGGTGAGTGAACGCAAGCCGTACCCGAGTGACTTATCGGACGAGCAGTGGTCGTTGATCGAGCCGGTGATCACCGCGTGGAAGGACCGGCACCGCTCGGTCAGCGGTCATCAGGGCGCCTACGGCATGCGGGAGATCGTCAACGCGATCCTCTACCAGGGGCGGACCGGCTGCCGTGGGCCTATCTCCCGCACGACCTGCCGCAGAAGAGCGCGACGTACTACTACTTCGCGGCCTGGCGGGACGACGGGACCGACCAGGTCATCCATGAACTCCTGCGCTGCCAGGTCCGGGAGAGGGCCCGACGATTAGAGGACCCGACCCCGGTGGTCCTGGACACCCGGAGTGTCCGTGTGGCCTCCGGGGTCCCCGCCGCAACGAGTGGCCACGATCCGGCCAAGCGGGTGCCCGGCCGCAAACGCGGACTGGCCGTGGACGTCCTCGGCCTGGTCATCGCAGTCGTCGTCCTCGCCGCGAACACCCACGACAACGCCGCGGGCATCGTCCTGCTGGACCAGGTCGCCGAGCACGCCGGCGGAACCGTCCGCAAAGCCCTGGTAGACCAGGGCTTCAAGGACCAGGTCGTCGTGCACGGCGCCGGCCTGGGCATCGACGTCGAGATCGTCGAACGCAACCCGCAGATCAAGGGGTTCGTGCCGCAACCGAAGCGGTGGAGGGTCGAGCAGACCTACGGGATCCTGATACTGCACCGGCGCCCGGTCCGCGACTACGAGCACCGTCCCTCCTCCTCTGTCTCCCGCGTCTACTGGGCGATGACCCATGTCATGACCCGACGCCTCACCGGCGCGAACGCCCCCACCTGGCGCGAGACACCGGCGGCGGCAGCGTGAACATCCAGCCCCTGCTCGACGCCCTGGACCTCCAGGAAGAAGCCGCCCGGGCCCTGGCCGAGGACCTCCGCGCACAGATCGACGACCTGCAGATTCGGTTGCAGGAGGCCGAGACGCACCTGGAGCACCTCACGATCACCCGCAGGACCGTCACCGGCCTCGCCGACCGGCTCCCGGTCGTCGCGCCGGACCTGCCTGAGCACCCGGACTACCCCCGCATCCTCGACGCCTTCAACCACGCGACCGGACCGCTACGAGTCAAGGACGTCTGTGAAGCCCTCGGCCACGAACTGCTGGCGAAAAACGTCGAAGGTGCCCGCGCCAAGCTGAAACGCCTGGTCAAACTCGGCATCCTCACCGAAGCCGACACCGGCAACTTCGCCAGGAAGCAATAGCCGACACAACCTCCACCAGCATCCTTGCCCCCGCCTCAGCCAGAAACGGACATCGCCTTACGAACCGCCCACTGACACCAGCCTTACAACTGCTTCCGGCGGCGAAAGTGCTCACCTGCTGGCGGCTACGACACCGAGTCTCTCCGACCCGGCTGGTCCCATTAGGCGGCGGCCTCCGCCGTGAACTGGATGATCGCGTCGCGCAGCAGTGCGCCGAACCGGTTGGCCAACCCGTCGGGATAGCGTCCCGCGGCCGTGTTCACGCCGATCGAGAGGTCGTCCCCGTCCTGTTCGACCTGGACGCTGGGCCCTGGGAAGAAGGTGACGGAGGCGTGCTCGTCCAGGAGCTGGGCCCGCGTGGCACCGAACCGGGCGCCGACCGGCGAGTCTCCCGTGTGATGGACGTAGATGTGCGGCTTGTACGGGGTGCGGCCGTCGACGGTGCCCTGGTAGCGCTGGACCAGCACGTTGAACGGAACCGGGTTGCGGTAGGCGAACATCAGGCGTTCCTGCGTACGCCGGACGAGTTCGAGCGCCGATACCGCGAGGCCGCCGTCCTGGCCGCCGATACGGACGATCACACTGTCCGAGAGCCAGCCGACCAGGTCGTCCTGGACGTCCGTCCGGCCGGACTGGGAGGAGCACACCACGGCGTCCTGCCTGCCGTCGAGGGCGTGCAGAGCGTGGAAGACCAGGCCCATGACCGCCGTGTGGCGCGTCACCCCGGTGGTCAGGCAGGCCGACTCGAAGTCGGTGGCGGCCTGAGCGGGCAGAGTGAACCGGGTGAACTCGGCGGGCTGTGGCGGCCGGAACTCCTCCGCTGCGTCGACCGGCGCCAGATCGTCCTGAGGGGCGTACGGAAACCCGGCCAGGGCCTTGTCCCATGCGTCCAGCATGTGTGTCTCGCCGGCCCGCCATTGTGCTTCCCGTGCGCCGAGGACCTGTTGGGCGGTCGTGCGCAGCGGAGGGAGTCCGGGCGGGCGATTTTCGAGTGACGCTTCGTAGAACTCGGCCAGATCGCGCCAGAGCAGGCCCGCGGAGGTGGCATCGCTGACCAGATGATCGACGGTCAGGGTGAACAGATGCCGATCCTCGCTCAACAGAGTGAGGTGCGTGGACACGAGAGGGGGCTCGCGGAAGTCGACTGGGGCGCTCACTTGTTCCTGCGCTAGGGCCAGTGCTTCGGACCAAGCGGTGTCGGAAGGGTGATGGCGCAGATCGCGGATGGTCAGGTACGGCCCGTCGAGCAGTTCCGGCGGCACCTCCCTGAGCTGGATCTCGCCGTCCGCGGTGAGAAATGCGGTGCGCAGGCCGACATGGCGGACGACGAGGTCGCGCACCGCCGCTTCGAGTGCGGGAACGTCGACAGGGCCGAGGAGTTCGACCGCGAGCTGGATGGCGAGCGGGGGTGCGCCGCCTTCGCCTGCGAGCAGTCGCTCCCTGGCCATCGCCAGCCGGTTCCGCTGTCCGTGCGAGAGGCCGGGCGGGGTTGTCGTTGCGGTCGGGGGCGAGTGGGGCGCGGGGCGGTCACGACCGTCCTGCGAGGCCACCAGCGTGAGTTGTCTCGCGAACGAGCGGTGTTCCAGCACATCGACAAGGCCTATATGAGGGAAACCCGCCTGCCGTATCCGGGAAGTGAGAATCGTCGCTTGTAAGGAACTGCCGCCCAAGGCGAAGAAATCGGCGTCGTCCTGCGGTTGCGCGCCGAGCAGTTCAGCCCACTGCGCCGCGAGCCAGTTCTTCAATTCGCCCGGTGCCGGCTGACGTTCGGCTGCCGCTTCGGTTACAGACTCCCCGTTCATACGTGCACCGCTTGAGCGAAATAAACGACAATCCCCGTGATCACGCTGTTTTTCCTTCCGGCCCGTCGTCGCACTGCGTCCGGTCGCGGCTTTCCAGCCGATGGGCAACCGGTCCTACAGGGGGGCAAAAACCGAGCACGCGCACTCTGGGATCGGGCCCTGATGCGGGCGGGTCTCGATCCTGCGCCGTACGTCTCACGATCTGTTCGAGCGGCAACGCCCCCGTTGAATGCTCGAATGGCGGCGAGCCTAGGTGAGTTCGATGCGGCCCGCAAGCCTCACTTGGATCTCGTGGGGGAGTCCGGTATATCGGGCATAGGTTGCTATCGATGAGAGATGTCCTCTTTAGCTATGCCAGGTGCTTCGCGGGTCCACGCGTTCCTCCTTGGATCTCGGATCCCATTCGGAATGAATGCCTCCGTTCCATGGATCTTTTGGCCCTGCCAGTCCCATGTGCCCCATGTATTCGTCGGGTCTGGATGAATAAAAAACTCCACCCTCATGCCCCGAGGCACGCATGATGTGCGGATGTCTATTTCTGAAACCCGCCTCAGGAACCTGCTGGCCTCTCTCGATCTGCCGCCGCACGACTACGTCGTCGCCGGCAGCGGACCCTTGCTGGCGCACCGGCTCAAGCCGGTGATCGGTGATCTGGACCTGGTGGCGCGAGGAGCCGCCTGGGCCCGTGCCGTCGAGCTGGGCAGGCCCGGACCGACGGCGTCCGGGTACGGACTGCGGGTCGGTCTGGCCGACCGGCAGGTCGAGGTGTTCGACCGGTGGCACCCGATCCGCGATTGCGGTGTGCTCCTGGACACGGACCGGCTGATCGACGAGGCCGACATCGTCGGCGACACCCGGTTCCTCTCGCTGTCGCACACGCTCGCCTGGAAGTCGGCCCTCGGCCGGGTGAAGGACATGGGTGACATCGCGCTGATCCAGCGTCACCTCGCGCGGACCACCGGAAGTCGGCCGCAGGTGAGGCCCAGTCGACGCTGACCCTTCGCGAGAGCCGAGACCCGCTGTCCAGTGAGCCGCCCCCGGCGCCGCCGCCCCGGGACGAGGCCGGAATCGGCTACCCGCCCCATGCGGTCCGCGCCGCGGAGGAACGGCCAGGACCGAGCAGGAACGGTCCGGATAGCGGAGGAATGGCCCGGACCGCAATCGGCCGATGACCCGTCCCACCGCACCGATGCCACGGCCGGTGCCCGCCCGGCCGTCGTCCCGGTGCGCGGACGACGCGCGCTGCGGCTCGCGTCCGACGCCCGAGGACGCCGCGTGGGCGGCAGTGACGGTGGCGGGAACGCCCGGATCCGAAGACTCGAAGAAGCTCCCGCACCTTCCCGCACATTGGCCTCTTCGCAGCTCAGCGCCGACGGGGTAGGCGCGGTCCGCCATCGTTCCTCGCGTCAACTCGTGTCAGTTACCGATGAGTTGCCGGCTGGTGAACCTCAGGTTTTCCTAAAATGGCTGACGCTGAAGATCGGACGTGCGCTACATTCCCTGCCACCGACGGCGAGAGTGAATCGGCTGGGCCCTGACTGCGGACGGACGGCGGCAGCGGCAACCACCCCGCGCGCTGTCGCTGCCGGAATTCTCCGCCAACTCCATGTTCACCACGGGGGTAAGTTTGTGGTGCGTATCAGCGGCTTACTACCGCCTCCCGGACCCATACGGGTCCTTCAGATCAACAACCTCATCGCGACGATCGGATATGGCCTCTACACCTCGGGCAGCGCCGTCTTCTTCGTGAAAGCGGGTGGAATGTCCCAGTCGAAAGTCGGACTGGGATTCTCGCTGGCAGGTCTGGCCGGTGTACTACTGGGTATTCCCATCGGCAGACTGGCCGATCGCTGGAACTCCCGCGACGTGTCGATCGTCTGCTCGGCGCTGCTTTCCCTGTTGCTCGTCGCGGCCGTCTTCGTCCATTCGTTCCGGCAGTACCTTCCGGTGATCACAGCCATCGGAATCGTCGAGGCGGGCGGCAACGTGTCGCGTGGTTCCCTCCTTGCCGAGCTGGTGCCGAAGGGAAAACGCGTGCACATCGCCGCATACAGCAGAGTGGTCACCAACATCGGATTCTCGGTGGGTGTGCTCTGCGCCGGCGTGGTGATCGGCATCAACACCCGAGCGGCCTACGCCTCCCTGATCCTTGGCATGGCGGTCGCCGCTGCGGCTGCCGCGATCCTCAGCCTGCGGCTGCCGCGCCCCCGTCCCGGCGGGACAGCCAGGGCGAAGCAGGACAGCGGACGGCGCGGATACGACCTCCCCTACATCGCCGTGTCCGTGGTCAGCAGCACCACCCTGATCGGCAACACCATCCTGACCGTCGGACTGCCTCTGTGGGTCATCGGCCACACCCGGGTCCCCACACCGCTGGCGGCGTGGATGATCCTGGGGAACACCCTGTTGGTGATCGCTCTCCAGGTCAGGCTGTCCCGGGGGAGCGATACCGTCCCCGGCGCCCGGCGCATGCAACGCGCCGCGTTCGCCGCCCTCGCCTGTGCCTGTCTCGGCGCCGCGGCCGTACCGCAGTTCGGCACCCTGGCCGCCACCGGCGTCCTCCTGGTCACCGTCGCCCTGCTCACCCTCGGCGAACTGTGGGGAGAGAGCGCCAACTGGTCGTTCCGCTACGGTCTCGCACCGGCCGGCGCCCATGGCGTCTACGGCGGGATGTACGCGCTGGGCGGCTCGCTGCCGAACATCGCGGGCCCGGTGCTCGTCACCTTCTGCACCGCCCGGTTCGTGCCCGGAGGATGGTTCATCCTCGCCCTGGTCTTCGTGGCCGGCCTGCTCGTCAACGGGCCCGTCATCTCGTGGGCCGAGCGCACTCGCGGACCCGAGGCCGAACCACCGCGCGACGGCTCGCCGCAGGCGCAACAGACTCCAACAGCACTCTGATCACGCAGGATCGGAAGACTCCATGAGCACGTATGCCCAAGCACCCACGCACCCTTCGTTGATCGAAGCGGCCGCACAGACCCTCGGACGCGAGCCGGACACCCTGCCCTCCGAGGCGCACCATTCCTCCTTCGTCGCCCTGGGCGGCACCTCGCTCAGCGCGGTCGACCTCGTCGCGCGGGCCGAACACCTGGGCCTGGCCATCGACTTGGCCGCTCTGCTGGGAGGCGAGCCCCTCGCCGAGACCCTCGCGGCGGCCCGCCCGGTTCCCGCCGCGGACACCGGCCGGGACCCCGTGCCGTCGCCGCGCGCCGACCGCGCCGTCACCGCGGGCGAGAACGCCATGCTGGTGAGCGAGGACCTGGAAGCGGGCCATCCCTGGCGCCTGCTCTTCAGCGTGGACCTGCGCGGTGAACTCGACCGGGACGCACTGCTCGACGCCGTCCAAGAACTGACGGACCGTCATGAAGCATTGCGCACGGTCTACTTCCAGGGACCTGACGGGCCGCGCGCCCGAGTCGTTCCCCAATGGCAGGCCCGCGTGCGTCTCCAGGAACTGGCGCTCGCCGACGGCGAGGCCGGTGTGGACGCCGTCCATGCCATGCTCGCGGCGGCGGCGCCCGCCCTGCTGCGCCCCTTCGACCGCCCGCCCGTCGTCTTCACCCTGACCAAGAGCGACGACAGCCGCCATGTGCTGAGTCTGCTGGTCCACCACGTGGTCGCCGACGGCTGGAGCATCGGACTGCTGTGGCGCGAGCTGTTCGACCGCTACCAGGGTCGAGGACCGACCGAACCTGCCCCAGGACTCGCGAGTTGGACCCGCCCCGACGCGGAACACCTCGCCACCCGCCGGATCGGCGAACTGTCATCGACACCGACCGTCCTGGAACTGCCCGGCGACCTGCGCCGTCCCGACGTCTTCGACGGCCGGGGGGTACGCATTCCCGTCCCGCTGTCCACCGAACTCGGCGACGCCTGTGTCGAGTTGGCGTCCACTTGCGGTGTCACCCGCAATGTGGTGCTGCTCGCCGCATGGTCGCTGGCCGTCGCCCGCCGGGCCGGCGTCCCGCGGCTGATCACCGGACTGTCCTGGGTCGGCCGGTCGACCCGTTCCCAGCAGTCGACGGTCGCCCTGGGCACCTCACTCCTGCCGGTACGCTGCGAGCCCGGCACCACCGCGACCGTCCGCGACTATGTCCAGGACGTCGGGCGGGACGTCCGCGCCGCCATCGACGCCCGGGACGTCCCCGTCCAACGACTGGCCAAGGGCCTCGGCGCCGGCACCGACCCTCGCCGTAACCCCCTCGTCCAGGTGGGCTTCGCCGCGCACGACGAGATGCTGCCGGACCACTTCGCCCTTCCGGGACTGGATGCCCGGTTGTACGAGGGGCACTGCGG
Source organism: Streptomyces sp. NPDC090083 (assembly GCF_044747445.1). Lineage (NCBI taxonomy): Bacteria > Bacillati > Actinomycetota > Actinomycetes > Kitasatosporales > Streptomycetaceae > Streptomyces > Streptomyces sp. NPDC090083. The sequence continues at coordinate 82,623 of NZ_JBIVED010000018.1, forward strand.
CGGCGCGACCCTCGACGCCCTGCTGTACGTGCAGCGATGGGGCCGCCGGCCGCTCCTGAGCATGGAGTACGCGACCTCTGTTCTCGCACCGGGCGAAGCCGCGCTCCTGGTCTCGGACTTCCTGACGATGCTGCGGCGGATGACCGGCCACCCGGAACAGGAGATCCGGACCGTCACCGCCGCACCGAGCGAAGCCCCGCCCGTCGAAGCGTTCGGGGCCGCCCCGGCGACGGACATTCTTGACGGGTCCCCGGTCACGGCCGGCGATGTGTGGCAACTCGTCGCGCGGGCCGCAGCCCGCGACCCGCACGCGCCTGCCGTGACCGTGCCCGGCCGCCCGACCTTGTCCTATGCCGCCCTGGTACGTGCCGTGGAGGCGCAGTCCGCGGCCCTGCACACGGCAGGTGTCCGTGACGGCGACCGTGTCGTCGTCGCCGTGCCCCGGTCGGCGGCGGAGATCGTCGGCGTACTGGCCGCAATCCGGATCGGCGCCGCGTACATCGGCATCGAACCCCGGCTCCCCGCCGCCGTCGTGCAGCGCGTCGCCGAAGTGGTGCGCCCTGCGGCCGTGCTGGCGTTCCCGGCACGGGCCGCCGAACTCGCCGCCGCGGGGCTCACCGCCGTCCCGGTCGAACCCCTCGAACCCTGGGGCCCCCTGGATCCGTGCGCGGACGTGCCGCCCCCGGCCGCTCCTGACCCGGAGCGGGTCGCCTACATCGCCTTCACCTCGGGTTCCACCGGCCGTCCGAAGGCGGTCCGCATACCCCACCGCGCCGTGCTGCGGCTGGTCCTCGACCCGCAAGTGGTGCGCCCGAAGGCACTGGCGCGCTTCCTCCGGTTCGCCCCGCTGTCCTTCGACGCGTCGACACTGGAACTGTTCACCCCGCTGGCGGCGGGCGGGTCGATCGTGATCCATCCCGACCGGCAGCCGACCACTGCCGCGCTGGCCCGCTTCCTCAACGAACAGGCGGTGACCGGGCTGTGGCTCACCGCCGGACTGTTCCGGTTGGTGGCGGACCATGAACCGGCGGCCTTCGGTGGGGTCGACCAGGTACTGACCGGTGGTGACGTCGTCCCTGCGGCCCAGGTGCGCCGGGTACTGGAGTGCTGCCCCGGCCTGCGGATAAGCAACGGCTACGGGCCGACGGAGAACACCACCTTCACCACGGTCCACCACCTGGACGACGCCGCAGCCGTCGGCGACACGGTACCGATCGGCCGGCCGATCGCCGGAACCGACGTCCTGGTCGTCGACGAAGAGGGGCGACCCGTCCCGCGAGGCGCCGTCGGCGAGTTGTACACGACGGGACGAGGGCTGGCCCTCGACTACCTCGACGACGCCGAAGAGACGGCACGCCGGTTCGTGCGGGGGCCGGACCGACGGCGCCATTACCGCACCGGCGACCTCGTGCGCTGGGACGGCGAGGGCGATCTGCGGATCCTGGGCCGCCGCGACCACCAGGTCAAGATCCGTGGATTCCGGGTGGAGCTGGAGGAGGTGGCCGCAGTGCTGCGGGGCCTTCCGGACGTGACGGACGCGGTCGCGGCCCCCACGACGACCGGCGGGGGCGAGACCCGCATCGTTGCGGGCATCGTCGCCGCTCACGGAGCCTGCGATGCGCTACGGCTGCGCGCGCTGGCCGCCGAGCAACTGCCCGAGCACGCCGTCCCCTCCCTCTGGTCTCTCTGGACCGACATCGACGGTTTCCCGCTCACCGCGAACGGCAAGGTGGACGTGCGGGAGTTGACCGCACGGGCGCTCATGGCCACCAGCCCCGGCCGGCCGGTCGGCGAGGCAGCCGCTCCGGCGGAAGGAGGGGGGACCGGACAGAGCGGGTTCGACACGACCGAGGACGAGAGCGGCCAGGCCGATGCGGACGAGTCCGTCGAGGAGATCGAGGATCGGGTCGCCGACATCTGGGAGCGGATTCTCGGGACGAGCGATTTCGGCTACGACGACCGGTTCTTCGACGTGGGCGGCGACTCCCTTCAAGTGCCCCAGGTCCGCAACCAGTTGGCCGCCGCCTATCCCGGCTGCCAACTCAGGCTCGCCGACATGTTCCGCTACTCGACGGTGGAGCAACTGGCCGCCTACCTGCACACGAAGGTGAACGCCGGATGAGCGACGAAACCCTCTCCGGACCAGACGACGACACGGCCGTCGCCGTCATCGGCCTCGCGGGCCGCTTCCCCGGGTCCGACTCCGTCGACCAGCTGTGGTCCAGCCTTCAGGCCGGCGAGGAGTCCCTGACCCGCTTCAGCACCGAACAGCTCATCGCCGCAGGGGTGCCCGCGCACGACTACGAGAACCCCGACTACGTACCGGTACGCGGTGTCCTCAACGACATGGAACTCTTCGACGCCGCACTCTTCGGATACTCGGCACGCGAAGCGGAACTCACAGATCCGCAGCAGCGGGTGCTCCTGGAGTGCGGATGGCAGGCCTTGGAGGCGGCCGGATACGGCGGATTCGACGGCAGGGGAGGAGTGTTCGTCGGCACCGGAATGAACACCTACCTCCTGCGCCACCTGCTCACCAACCCGCGAGGAGCGCAGGACGCGGACCTTCTCCAGCTCATGCTGGGCAACGAGAAGGACCACGCCGCCACCCGCCTCGCCTACCGACTCGGCCTGCGCGGACCCGCGCTGGCCGTCCAGACCGCCTGCTCCACCTCACTGGTCGCGGTCCACCTTGCCCGCCAGAGCCTCCTCCATGGCGATTGCGACCTCGCCCTCGCCGGCGGAGCCTCCGTCCAGCCTCCCCAGCACACCGGCTACGTCTACGCCCGCAACGGAATCCTTTCCCCCGACGGTCACTGTCGGCCCTTCGACCGGAACGCACACGGCACGGTCGTAGGCCAGGGAGCGGCACTGGTCGTCCTCAAACGTGCCCGTGACGCCTACGCCGACGGCGACACCGTGCACGCGTTGATCCGTGGCTCGGCCATCAACAACGACGGTGGCCGCAAGGTCGGTTACACGGCACCGAGCACCGAGGGCCAGACCGAGGTGATCGACGCGGCCCTGCGCTCCGCGGGAGTCACCGCGGACACCATCGGTTACGTCGAAGCCCACGGAACCGGCACCGAGGTCGGCGACGGCATCGAGATCGCCGCTCTCACCGAGGCGTACCGGAAGCACACGGACAAGACCGGGTTCTGCGCCGTCGGCAGCATCAAGGCGAACCTCGGACACCTCGATGCCGCCGCCGGCGTGAGCGGCCTCATCAAGGCCGTGTTGGCCGTACGCGACGGCGTGATACCACCGGCGGTCAACTGCCCCGAACCCAACCCGGAGATCGGCTGGGACACCACACCGTTCTACGTCACCAACCGCGCCCGCACCTGGCCGGCCGAGGGCGGACCGCGCCGCGCCGGGGTCAGCGCGTTCGGCATCGGCGGCACCAACGCCCATGCGATCGTCGAACAGGCGACGCCACAGCCCGCGCCACCCCCGGCACGCCCGCGCCCCTCGCTGCTCGTACTGTCCGCTCACGAACGGCAGGCCGCCCTGTCCTCGGCGGACCGGCTCGCACACCACCTCGGCACCGCCGTCGCGGCGGACGTCCCGGACATCGCTCACACCCTCCAGGTCGGCAGAGCCACCCGGGCCTGGCGCACCGCCGTCGTGGGTGCCGCACCGCACACCCTGCGCGACCGGCTGCGGTCGGCGCAGCCACGCCAGGCCCATCGCGCGGTCACACTCGGGTTCATGTTCCCCGGCCAGGGAGCCCAACGTCCGGGCATGGCGACAGGCCTCTACGACGAACTGCCCCGGTTCCGGGAGGTGCTCGACGAGTGCTGTGAGCGGCTGACCGGCCATCTCGGTCTGGATCTGCGCACCTTGCTGCTCAAGCAGAGCGCGGACGCCGACGCCGAGATGGCTCTGCGCGGCACGCTGCTGGCCCAGCCGGCGCTGTTCACCGTCGAATACGCACTGGCCGCCCAACTCCTCGACTGGGGAATCAAACCCAGGGTCCTCATCGGCCACAGCATCGGCGAGTACACCGCAGCCTGTCTGGCCCACGCGCTCGACCTTCCGGACGCCCTGGACCTGGTCGCCGTACGCGGACGCCTCATGGCAGCGGCACCGCCAGGCGCGATGCTCGCCGTGCACGCGGCGGAGGAGAAGATCGAACCGCTGCTTCCCGAAGGCGTGTCGGTCGCGGCCCGCAACGGACCCGAGGCCGTCGTGGTCTCAGGACCGCCCGACGCCGTCGCGTCGCTCGCCGCGACACTCGACGAACACGGCGTCTCCGCACGGCCGTTGCGTGTGTCGCACGGATTCCACAGCATGCTGATGGACCCGGTCCTCGACGAGTTCCGTGAACACGCCGCCGCCGTACGCCACCACCGGCCCCGGCTGCGGGTGATGTCGAACCTCACCGGAGAACCGGTCAGGGAGTACTCCGCCGAATACTGGACCAGACACCTGCGGGAACCGGTCGCCTTCTCCGCCGGGCTGGCCCGAGTACGCGTGATGCCCCATCCCGTCTTTCTGGAGGTCGGCCCAGGACGGGCCCTGACCGGCCTCGCGCGCTCACAGGGGGAGGAGACGCCGCCGCTGTGCCTGGCCACGATGCCGGGCACCGAGCCGGGTGACGAGCCCTACGAAGCGCTCCTGTCCGCGGTCGGCGCGCTGTGGACCGCCGGCGCCGACGTCAACTGGACGGAGTTCGGCTATGGAAGGGGCCGACGGGTCGTGCTGCCGCCCTACCCGTTCCAGCGCCGCCGGCACTGGCTGGACGCCGAGCCGTCCGCGACACCCCCGTCCGACCGTCCGGCCGCGCCCGGCACGACGCCGGCTCCGGAAGATCCAAGGACTCCGGCACCTGAACCGGCCACGGCACCCGGACCCGCTGACCACGAATCGAGGCTGCGGGCCATCTGGCAGCGGCTGCTGGGCGACCAACCCGTCGCCGCCGCCGCCGACTTCTTCGCCCTCGGTGGCGACTCCCTGCTCGCCGTGCGCCTGATCGCGCTGATCCGGCGCGAGTTCGACGTGACGCTGCACCTGGACGCCGTACTCGACCACCCGGGCTTCGCGGCACAGCTGGGACTTCTTCCTCCATCGGCGGCACCAGCCCTCACTCCTGGCGTCGACGAAGCCCGAAAGGACGCGGACACCGCATGAGTTCCGAAGCGAAGCCCTCGGCGAGGATCACGACCCTGCGCGAGGGTGACCAACGACCCGTGGTGGTCGTGGACTTCAACGAGTTCACCCCCAAGACGACGCTGGCCGACGTCGCGGGCACGATCACCACCGACCAGGCTCTCTACCGCATCGACGCCGTGACCGCCCCGGTCACCGACCCGGCGGACATCGCCGAACTCGCCCACGCCTGTGGCCTGGAGCTGGATCGCCTGGGCGTGCGGCCGGAGACCGTGATCGGCTACTGCGGCGCAGCGACCCTCAGCCTGCATCTGGCCGCCCGACTCACCACCCCAGGCTCTCCCGGACCGCGCCTCATCCTGGTGGAGCCCACCTGGCCGACACCGCGATCGGTACGCGACGACGCCGACGCCATCCGTGCGGGCCTGGGCGTCGCCACACCGGAGACGTACGACGGAGAACTGACCCTCGAAGGGATCATCGACTGGCTGCGCCAGGCCCTGGCCGACAAGCTGCGTGCCGACGGACTCCCCGAGGACGAACTCGACCTGTGCGTCGGCATGTTGAGCGAGCGCTATCGCGCCTGGTTCACCTTTCTCCTGCACACCCTCGCCACCCCCGTCCCAGCCGGCCTGCGACCCGATACGGTCGTCGTCGGCAACGACGGACTGCGCTTCGCCCACCCGGACTGGGCGGCCGACTCCGTCCGTATGGAACAACTGCCACTGCCCACAGGTGCTTTGCTGGGCGATCCGCAGACCGCCCGGCTGCTCACACGGCTCATCGACCCGGCACCGACCGCTGCCGTGCTGCCGGAACACGGTGAGCTGGCCTGGGACGACGGAGCGCGCACCGCGGACCTGCTGTGGCGCGGACTGAACATCGACGGTGACGCACCCGCCGTCTCCGACGAGTCGGAATCCATCACCTACCGCGAACTCGCCCTCCGGTCGGAGGAGTTGGCGCAGCGCCTCCGTGACTGCGGGGTCGGACCCGACACCACCGTCGCCGTCTGCGCCCAACGGTCGGTCGCCCTCGTCGTAGCCATCGTCGCAGTCCTCCTCGCCGACGGCGCGTTCCTGCCACTGGACCCGACCTGGCCCGCGGGCCGTGTCGAGCATGTCGTCGACGAGGCAAGGCCGTTGATGATTCTGAGCGACGACACCTGCCGACCCGCGCTGCCGACGGACCTGCGTGCACCGGTACTCGCGCTCGACGCCACCACCAACGGGGAGCCCGAGGCCGTCGTAGACCGGAAACCTGACCGGTCCAGCGAGCCCGGCGACCAGGACCTCGCCTACGTCATCTACACCTCCGGCTCCACCGGCCGGCCCAAGGGCGTCGGAGTCCCGCACCGCGGGCTGGTCAACCGGCTGCGCTGGATGCAGGAGTGGTTCCCCATCGGCCCCGGGGACGCCGTCCTCCAGAAGACCCCCTACACCTTCGACGTGGCGGTCTGGGAGTTCCTGTGGCCGCTGACCGCAGGGGCCCGGCTGGTCATGGCCCGGCCGGACGGCCACCGGGACCCCGAGTACCTGGCCGAGACGATCCGCCGGGAACACATCACCGTCGTCCACTTCGTGCCCACCATGCTCGACGCCTTCCTCAACGAGACCGCCACCGCGCCCTGCCCCTCGCTGCGCCATGTCATCGCCAGCGGCGAGGCGTTGAGCCACGGACTCGCCAACCGCTTCACCTCGTCCTACGACGCGCGACTGCACAACCTCTACGGCCCGACCGAGGCGTCGATCGACGTGACCTGGTGGACCTGCCGGACGTCCGAACCCGGACCCGGCGTTCCGATCGGACGGCCCATCCGGGGCATCGATGTGTCCGTACGCGACGACAACGGCCTCCGGGTCGCGGCCGGCGAGCCGGGCGAGCTGTACCTCGGCGGTGTGGGACTCGCCCGCGGATACGTCGGCCGGCCCGATCTGACCGCGGCGAGCTTCGTCGACGACCCCGAGGCCCCCGGCGAACGCCTCTACCGGACGGGAGACGTCGTCAGCTGGTCGCGGGACGGACTCCTCATCTACCACGGCCGCCGGGACCACCAGGTCAAGTTGCGGGGTCTGCGGATCGAACCCGGCGAGATCGAGGCCGTCGCCTGTGAGCACCCCTCCGTCGGTGCGGCCCTCGCGATGGTCCGCACCGATGTCGCCGCCAGTGCCAAGCTGGTCCTCTACGTGACACCCGCCCTCGACCCGGAGCAGACCGCCTCCGTGCGCGGCCATCTGGCCGCGATGCTCCCGGAGTTGCTGCTCCCCGCCGCGATCGTCTCCCTGCCGGCCTTCCCCGTCACCGCCAACGGGAAGTGCGACCGGGCCGCGCTGCCCGCCCCCGCCACCACGGGCGCGGGACGCGGCGGCACCCGTAGGCGCTGTAGGGCGGACGCCCCACCCACAGGCACGCACCGGACCGACGGTCCCACCACATGACCGCCCAGCGGGAAGAGACGACACGTATGGACCTGGCATCACACCTGGCACGCATCGTCGAGGAAAGCTTCGACACCCCTCACCTCCTCCGCCCGCCCGACCCAAGCCACCTCTCGGAGGGACCCCGGACCTGCCAGGACGCGGTCGTGTTCGACGGCGTATGCCTGTACATCGACGTCAATGGGTCGAGCGACATCCTCAACGCCCTGGGCAGACAGGACGGAGCCAGGTTCTTCCGGGCGCTCGCCCTGGGCGCCGCCGCGGTCACGACCGCCAACGGGGGACACGTCTGCGGGGTGCACGGTGATGCCGTACTCGCGTTCTTCACCGGCCCGCACCACGCCCTCAGGGCCGTGTCCACCGCCAGACAGGTCGACACCTACGCCTCGGACACCCTGCATCCACGGCTGCGCGCCCGACTCGGCCGCAACCAAGCCGCGTTGCGGCGCGGACTCGGATTCAGTGTCGGCTGCGGCATGGACATCGGCCCGATCTTCGCCGTTCCCGTCGACGCGGGCGGCGTCAGGGACAGGATCTGGTCGGGACGCTGTGTGAACACGGCCGCCAAACTCTCCAAAGTGCCCAGGCAACGAAGACCCTTGGCCGTGACGGCAGAAGTACTGGACTCCATCGAGGCGGAGTCGCAACACCACCCCGACCGGCCGCCCTCCGGCTACTGGTCACCCGAGGCCACGGTCCACACGGCCGGAGCAACGCGCCGGGTGCGGTTCGGCGGGCAGCCGCCGGGAGAGAGGAAGGACGCGCCGCTGGGCCCGGAACGGCGCGTGTCGACGCCGGTCGTCTCGTAGGAGTTCGCTGTAGCGCTCCGTTCCGGTGCGGTCCGGTTGTGACGGGCTCGGACCGTCCCGTGTGCTGCCGGTGCCCCGGGTCGCGGACCTGTCGTTCAACCAGCCAGTGTCTCCCTTTCCGCCGTACAAGAGCGTCTACGACTACTACGCCACGTGGGAAGCGGACGGCACCACCGAGCAGGTCCACAACCTCCTGCGGGACAAGACCCGTCGCGCCTGCGGCCGCAGCGCCGGGTCATGTCCCGCTGAGTGGTGTAGTCACGGCAGCTGTTTCGATTCCGGTTGCGGCGTGATCTGCGGCTCGGCCGGGGTCGGCTGGGTGGTGAAGAGTTCGGCCATGGAGGCTTCGGAGAGGTAGCGGCGGTCGAAGACCTGCCATTCGTCGTGGAGTTCGGCCAGGACCGCGGCGGCGAGCCGGTCCAGGGCGGCGGGGTTGGGGAAGACCTGGACGACGTCGGCCCGTCGTTTGATCTCCCGGTTCAGCCGTTCGAGTGGGTTGGTCGACCAGATCTTTTTCCAGTGCGCCGGCGGGAAGTCCGCGAACGCGGTGATGTCCGTTGCCGCGTCCAGCAGCATCTTCTTGACCTGCGGGAACTGCCGTCCGAGCATGTCGGCGACCACGTCCAGCTGGGTGCGGACGGTTGCAGCGGTGGTCTGCGCGAAGACGGTGCGGATGGTGGCCGCGACCATCTTCCCGGAACCCTTTTCGATCACCGCAAAGACGTCTCGCACGAAGTGAACGCGGCAGCGTTGCCAGGCCGAGCCGAGGAAGACCGTGCGGATCGCGGCCACCAGACCACTGTGGCTGTCGGAGATGACCAGCTGGACGTTCTCCAGGCCGCGGGCCCGCAGCGAGCGCAGGAACTTCGTCCAGAACGGCTTCGACTCGCTGTCGCCGACCATCAGCCCGAGGATCTCACGGTGCCCGGTGGCAGAGATGCCGGTCGCGATGACCACGGCCTGCGAGGCGATCCGGTGATTCACCCGCGCCTTGCAGTAGGTGGCGTCCAGGAAGACGTAGGGAAAGACGGTGTGATCCAGCGGCCGTTCCTTGAACGCCACGAGTTCTTCGTCGAGTTCGCCGCAGATCCGAAAGACCTCGGACTTGGAGATCCCGCTGTCCGCGCCGAGCGCCTTGACCAGATCATCCACGCTCCGGGTGGACGCACCGTGCACGTATGCCTCCATCACCACGGCGATCAGCGCCCGGTCGATCCGCCGGCGGCGCTCCAGCAGTGAGGGGAAGAACGACCCGGTCCGCACCTTCGGGATCTTCAGGTCCAGGTCGCCGGCCTGGGTGGTCAACAAACGCTCACGGTGACCGTTGCGCCAGGTCGTGCGCTGGTCAGAGTGCTCGCCGGGGCTGGCGCCGATCACATCGGTGGCCTCGGCCTCGATGAACTCCTGCAGGATGCGCTCGCACACCACCCGGATTGCTTCAACTCCGTCGGCCCGACGTAGTGACTCCAGCAGCCGCATCAGCTCAGACTGGGACAAGGCCATCGCGTACTCCTCCGGTTGAACTGGCCGTTCACCAGGGAGACTTGCGCGATGACCTGCCCTTGTTCAGGGAGCACGCACGATCGGCGGATGCACGCCCCGGGCAGACACCCGCGCGTTCCGGGACCCTGTCCGGCTACACCACTTCAAGGGACGCCATCCTCGTCGCTTCCATGGCTGGCGTCGTCAGACGGCAAAGCCTTCCTGACCTGACCGTCGACGTGGCCGCGGAACTCCGTTCCCTCTCCTCCGTGATTGTCTGTGAACTCTGGACCGATGCGGCGGACGACGCGGCGTTCGGCGCGATCGCCTGCCAGGCGCTCAATGACGTCCGGCCTCTACGGGGCCGGTTTCGCCCGGAGACGTGAGCGTGCGCCCGGCAACGGGGTTGAATCCGGCGCCGTCGGCGCGTCGCGGGTCCGGCGGATGAATCTTCGTCGCCGGTCGGGGCACTCGCCTGACGTCAGTGTTCACCGCCCCCGGAGAGGTCATGACGGAGCGTACCGAAGACCCTGAGCACAGCCGGTTCTGCAAGGCATGTGGCGCGCCTGCCGGAGACGGGAAGCTGTGCCGACATTGCGGAGTCGTGCTGGAGATCCCCGAGGAGGCGAGCCTGATCGACGACGAAGGCGCGGCCGTGCGGCGGGACTTCGAGAGTCGGGGCACCTCTCCCGACGGACAGGCCGCACCGCAGCGGAAGCGGACACTGAGGCAACTCAATCGCGTCCGGGGCTTCTACGGGGTAGGCGTCGCCCTTTGGGCCATCTCGACCACTTGGGCGGCATGGGACTCTCCCGGAAGCCGGCCGATGTGGACGTCGGTGCTTCTCCTTGCCGTCTTCGTGGGCTTGCTGGCCCTGACAACGCTGTGGTTGCGGCGCCTTGGGGGCGCGGGTGCAGCAGAACCGGCGCGGCACGCTGCACCGCGATCGACGAGTGTCCCGAGCATTTCGGCTTCTCGTTCGACGCTCTGAGATTGGCGTTTATGCACTGTGGCCTCTCGTCATGGCTGCTGCGAGGCTCGGTCTGTCGTGTTTCCCGACGGGGTGCTCGCGTGCTCGGTGCTTGTTCTTCATGCCGGTTGGCCGGCCGGGGCCTGTGGTGCTGGGTTTCGGTGCACTGGCTGGCTGGGGAGCCTGCCGTGGGGGCTTCGAAATCCTTGGCGGACGCAAAAAGATTGCCCGGCCCGGACGGGGCGATAGCCGGACCAGCGGTGGACGTTGTCGAGGGTCAAGACCGCGATGGGGACGACAGTCCTCGGCCATTGACCGATGCAGGGGTAGCGGTAGTCGGGTGTTTTGGATCAGCTGGTGTGTGGGTCGTCGGATTCCTGAAGGAGGCGGGATGCGAGCTGGTCGGCCCATTCAACGGCCCAAGTGCGCAGCGCGGTGATGGTGGTGTCGTCGAGGCCGTAGGCGACGAAGGCCTCGTCGTCGGTCCACTCGGCGCCTGCGAGGTTGGCTTGCAGATCTTCCCGCTCGAAGCGGCCCCGGGCATGCCGGCGTCCGAATTCTTCGAGGTCGGCGGTGCTCCAGCGTTGGGATGCCGCGAACACGTCGATCAGGTCGCGGGGTGCACCGCGGTCGCCCAGGGCGCGGACCTTGGTTCCGATAACGTCTTCTTCTGCGAGGACGGGACCGTAGGGGCTGTGTGCGATGGGGCGCGAGAAGATCTCTTTGAGGATGTCCACCTCGCAGTCCTGCCCGGTGGCCGGATCGGTCACCGTGAAGCGGGCGGACAAGGGCGCGGTCTCCAGTGACTGGACTTGCCAGCCTCGTGCTTCCAGGCCGGCGCAGAGGGTGGCTGCGATGTCGGTCATGGGAGCCGGGTTCTCGGTGGCTACGTCGAGGTCCTGGCTGGGGCGGTTCACGAGGTGGTGTGCCCGCACGGCGTATCCGCCGGTGAGGACCAGGGGGGTAGGGAGAACCGAGGTCGATCACATCCGCAAGGAGGCGGGTATGCAGTTGAGGCATGTCGCTCATGCGGCTGTCCGGGCGCGGTCAGCGAGCTGGGGAAAGGTGTCTTCCCATACCGTGCGCACGGTGCGGCCGGTGAGGGTACGCAGGATCGGCCACATCTGGAGGAGTAGATCCTTGTTGAGGTAACGGGGTAGGTCCTCGCGCAGCCCTTCGTGCAGGACAGTGCGGTACAGGCCCATGCGCTGGCGGGGCTTGCCCAGGTCGTAGGAGGTCAGGCCGGACCAGGCCACGTGCAGTGGCAGCTCCACGACTCCCTGGGTGGGCCCATCCAATTCCTCCAATGATTTCGGCAATCGCTGAATGAACTTGGCCCGGTAGAGCGCGAGGTCGTCGGCGTGTGCGCCGGACAGGTCCGGTGGAGGGGTTGATGCATGTGGGCTGGCTGCCATGGCTCCCATTATGGCGGGTCGCTGTGTGTCGTTGCGTGGTACTCGCCTGGGGGATGTGTGCCCTGTTGTCGGGGCCGTCCGTGTCGTTTTGTGTCTCGTCGGTTCTGTGGCGCGGTTTTGTCTGTGTGTCAGATCTTTGTCGGGGGAGTCGTGGGAGTTCGCTGGGGCGTCAGGCGGCGCTGTTGGTTCCGGGGAGTTGAAACGCCTGTGCAGCGGGGGTATTCGTTCTCGGGTTTGCTCGTGATGCCCGCTTTGGTGACGGCAGGGGTTGGTCGTTCGGTGAAGAAGACGTGGAAGGCCCGTTCCGAGTCCCAGTCGTGGGTCGTGTTGAGTCCGTGGGTGCCGGACCATGCCACGTGGATCTGGCCGCCAGTCGGTGTGCTCTCCTTCTAGCCGACCGCGTCGCGCGCGGTGTTGTACTGATCGCGGGTGAGATTCTCCTAGTCGCCGGTTGTGGTGGTCTGGTCGTCGTCTTGTGTGTGGCGTACGGGGCGAAGGGCGCAGGGGAGTGCGCTGAGGTGACGGTTCGCTCTTTGTGCAGGGCTGTGAGGGATCCGGCGTTGACGTTCTTTAGGCCACGTTGTCTTCGCCGTCTTCTGTGTTTTCGCTGTCTCCTTCTCCGCTGGTGCCGTGGGTGAGGTGGGTGATGTTGGGGGTGAGGTTGAGGGTGGTGAGGGTGGCGGGGTGGGTGGTGGTGGGGAGGGTGTGTTTGAGGAGGGTGGTGATGGTGGTGGGGAGGTTTTGGTAGTTGGTGGTGGCTTGGGACATGGCTTGGATGCCGGCGAAGGCGCCGACGAGGATTTGGGCGGTTTCTTGGGGGTTGACGTGGGGGAGGAGTTCGCCTTGTTGTTGGGCTTGGGTGAGGAGGTTGGTGATGATGGTGGTCCAGTTGTGGAAGGGGGCGGTGCGGTCGAGTCCGTCGGCGCGTTGGTCGAGGGTGAGGCGGACGCCGGCGCGGACGAGGGGGTCGGTTTGGAGGCGGTGGGCGTGCAGCATGATGGTGTCGATGAGTTCTTGGGTTTTGCAGGGTTGTGGGGGGACGGTGATGGTTTGGTCTTGTCCGGCGAGGACGCCTTGGGCGAGTTGTTCTTTTGATTTGAAGTGGAAGTAGAGGGCGCCTTTGGTGACGTTGGCTGTGGTGAGGATTTCGCTGATGGTGGCGGCTTGGTAGCCGCGTTCTTCGAAGACGGTGGCGGCTGCCATGAGGATGGTGTGGCGGGTGCGGATGGCGCGGTCTTGTTTGGGTTGTGGCATGTGGGTGGCTTCTTTCGGTGCGGGTGGGGGGCCGCGGGTGGGTAAAAATACCGTCCAGTTCGTATAGTCTACGGGGTTTGGTGTGGGGGGTGGGGGGTTGTGCGGTGATCGGTTGTGGGGGTGGGGTGGTGGTGCGGGGCGGGTTGTGGCGGGGTGCGGGTGTGAGGGGCGGGGGTGGGGCCGGGCTGCGGTGGCGGCCGTCGAATAGTGGCTTTTAGGGCTTTTTTTGGGCATGTGTGTGGTTGGTTTTGGTGGGGCCGGTTCCTCGGTGCAGAGGGCGGTGGTGTGGGGGCTGGTCGGCTGTGCGCGTGTGGCCTGTGGTTCCTGACCGTTCTGCTGCTGCGTCTGGCCCGGGGGTGTTGGCCACTGTCGTTGTGCCATGGATGCATACGGTCCCGGGCACGAGCACACTGCAGAGCGTGAGGTGTCCGTGCCTTCCTGTTGGGGTCCTGCCTCGGGCCAGTTGCCGTCGAGCCTGACTGAGCTGGCCGGCCCCACGCGCGGCCTGGTGGATCTGCCGTTGCATCTGGCCTGGTCGGGTCTGCGTACGTTCGATCTGGGCGACGGGAAGCTGCTGTTGGGCATGTAGCGCGTCGTGTTGACCACGGGCCTGCGTGAGGACTGCCTCCGGTTCCTTGACGGTGATCTCCTGGTCTCGCATTGGCCCCGGCTGCGGAAAATGGTCGGCCGCGGTGTCCGTACGGCGTGGGAGGACGTCTTCCCTGTGTTGCGTCCGCGCAGCGGCCAGGCTGTCGCATGAATCACCCGGGGCTGCCGGTTCTCCCTGCGCGTCACCGTCGGCTCCTCATCGGCATCCTTGATCTGGGCCGTCCTTATGGGCTCGCTCTCAGGGGCGGTTATGCGGTCCGGGCGCACGGCATCGTTCATCGCCCCAGCCGGGATTTCGACTTCGCCACCACTCATCCCGCCGTGCTGCCGTAGATCGCCGACCGCCTGGCGCAAGGACTGGGTGCACGCGGCTGGCAGGTTTCCGCGCTGCATGCTGCGTCTGTCTGGGCGCGTTTTCTGGTTGCCGGTTCTGGCGGTGGAGGGTCTTGCGGTATGGCGCGGGGTGTCCGGTGGCCTGGTCGTGGTGTGGTTGAACCGCTGTTGCTGTGGTTGTTGCGGCATGTGTCGGGTGGGGGGCGGCTGGTCGTCCGTCACGGCGTGGGCTGTGTCTTCGTCACGGGGGCTGTCTTCACCCCCTGCCTGTTGCAGGAAGGGGTGCCGGGTTCTGGCGTATCCGCGCTGTGCTGCCGGATGGGGTGCTTATGGTCGGGTGGCTGTGGCTGTGGCTGTGATGCCGCAGGCGCGGAGCTTGCGGGTCAGGAGTTCCATCTCGGGAAGAGTCCCTGTGTGGTCACCGCTCAGCACGCGGTGGAGCACAGCCTTGGCGTTGACCAGGTCGGTGCCGAGTTCGGCTCGCAGCACCCGCAGTATCACGGCGTTCGTCGCCGGTGGACTGCTCACCTGCAGCCTGGCGGGGCCCGACGTGGACAGCAGCTGATCCCGCTGTTCGCTCGGCAGGTCTGCGCCGCACACGGCGGCCATGAATCCGCATACGGGACATGTTGATTCGGTGTCCCACCGCAGGTGGCCGTCCACGAGGGCCTGGACGCCGCAGCATTCCAGCTCCGCACCGCAGTCTTGGCATGTCGCGGAGTACCTGACGGACTCGGAAACGGTCTGTTCCATACCCACCTCCAACGGGGGCGAGGTCAACGGCAGGCTGAGATCGTGCCGGGTTCCGGAGCGCGGCGGTTCGGCCGGCACGGCGATTCCTGGCACGGGCGGGCCGGGGAAAGGCTGTTGTCCGCTGCCGGACGTGACGAGGGTGGCGGCATCGTGGGGCGGGGCGTGCTCCAGAGTGCGGCAGGCGAGGCGGTGCAGCAAGAAGCGGTGCAGCAAGAAGCGGTGCGATGCCGGCCTCCTGAAGGGGGTGTTCTGGCAGCCGCCGGTGGTGCTGGGACTGGGCCCGGTCACCGTCCTGGAGGACCTGCAGCGGTGGAATGGCCACGCTGGGGGCGCGCCGTCCTGAGGAGCGGGAGGTCGGGGAGCTGCACGGTCGCCTGGGATCGGTGGCGTGGGTGGGTGGTGCGGGGTCTGGGTCCTGCCACGTTTCGGGGAGCTTCGGCAGTGGGCCTGATGCCGGCAGGGCGGCCTCGCCGTGCGTCTTGCTGAGCCGTTTTCCGGCGGTGACGTCGGCGGGCACTGATCCGCTGGAGGCCTGGCGGCCCGTCATTTCGAAGAAGTCGTGTGGTGCTGGCGGCGGCCGGTTCGTCGCCGGGTGGTGTGCTGGCCGGGGTGCGCAGGTCTGGCTGGGGTGCGGCGGTGCGCGTGTGGGGCGGCCTTGGGGGTGGTGGTGATGGCCGTCGCGGTGTGTCCGGTGCGGCTTGGTGGGGGCGGGGGTGTCTTGTCCTGCCGTGAGCCGTGAGCCGTGAGCCGTGAGCCGTGAGCCGTGAGCCGTGAGCCGTGAGCCGTGAGCCGTGAGCCGTGAGCCGTGAGCCGTGAGCCGTGAGCCGT
>NZ_JBIVED010000018.1:98723-114917 GCF_044747445.1 Streptomyces sp. NPDC090083
GTTGGGTTGTGCGGTTCGCGGCGGGGTGGGGCGTTGAGCCTGCCCGTGTGCCCGTGTGCTCTCGTCCGGGGTGGTGCTGGTGCGGGGGTGTCAGGGGTCGGGTGGTGGAGGTGTCGGTGGGGTGGTCTGGGTGGTGCTGTGTGGGGGGTGGGTTGGGTGGTGCCGGGGTGCTGGGGTCTGGGTGGTGGTGGGTGGGGTGGGTTAGGGGGTGGTGGTGGTGATGGTGGAGTGGAAGATGGGGCGGTTGTTTTGGTGGCAGGTGATGTGGGTGGTGTGGTGGGTGGGGGTGGTGGGGGTGGTGGTGTGGGTTTGGAGGTGGCAGGGGGTGTCGAGTTCGGCGTAGTTGGTGAAGGTGGTGGTGAGGGTGAGGGGGAGGGTGGGGTGGCCGAGGTGGGCGGTGGTGGCCTGGCGGGCGGCTTCGAGGAGGACCATGCCGGGGATGTGGTCGACGGGGTGGTCGAAGAGGACGGGGTGGCGGGTGTCGGTGCGCAGTTGCCAGGTGTGGGGGTGGGGGGTGGGGGTGAGGACGACGTCGGTGGGGGAGGTGCGGCCGACGGTCTGGGGTGCGGTGGGTGCGGTGAGGGGGAGGGGGGTGGTGTGGGTGTGGTGGCCGCGCAGGCGCTGGTAGACGGTGGGGGGGATGCAGGTGTAGGAGACGTCGGCGCGGGCGAGGATGTGGCCGTCGCGGCGCAGGGTGCTGGTGTAGCGCAGGGAGGCGGTGCGGCCGCGGCGGCGGGTGATGTCGTAGCAGGTGATGTCGATGGTGAGGGCGGCGGGGGCGGCGCCGACGTGGAGGTGGGCGGGGTCGACGGCGAGGGTGAAGTCGTGCATGACGAAGCTGTGGTCGAGGGGGACGCCGTATTCGGTGTGGGCGAGCAGGAGTCCGCTCTGGCGGACGGTTTCGGCGGCGATGAGGGGGTCGTGGCGGCCGTCGGCGGGGGTGAAGAAGGAGTGGCCGCGGGGCCACTGGGCGCTGACGGTGAAGCGGTCCTCGCCGGTGCGCCGCCAGTCGGTGAGCAGGACCTCGGCGACGGAGGCGCGGTGGACGAACTCCTTGGGGACGGTGCGGGTCAGGGAGAGGTGGGCGTAGGCGTTTTGGTGTGCTGACACCCCGGCCCCGCCCGCGGCGCCACCGGCACCGGCACCTGCGGTGGAGGGTGCGGTGCGGGGCGCGGGCAGCGGTGTGGGGGCGGCCGGTGCGCCGGCGGCCGGGGCGGGTGCGGTGGTCAGGGCCGGGCGTTGGGCGTGGAACGTGTGGGTGGACATGGTTCCCCCTGGGGCCGGGATAGGGACGGAACGGATCGGAACGGATCGGAACGGATCGGGGTAGATCTGGGCTGATCGGGACGGGCCGCGGTGGGGCGTTTCCGCGTCCCCGGCTCCCTGCCGCCCCGCCGGACCGGGGCGGGGCAGGGAGCGGTGCGGGGTGGTGCGGCGGGACGGGCCGTGCCGTGCGTGGGCTGCCGTGGCGTGTCGTGCGGTGCCGGGTGTGCGGCGGCGTGGTGCCGTGCGGGGTGCTCGTGCGGGCGGTGCCGTGCGGTGCGGTGGTGTGGTGTCCCGGACCAGAAGATACATACCACACGGTTTTCTTTCTAGGGGTATCGGAGCTTCCGGGGGGACGGGATGTGGAAGAACCCGCTCCGTGCCGGATGGCCGGAACCGTGTCCGCGGCCGGGTGGCGCCGCCCCGGGCGGAGCCCTGGCGCACAGGGCCGCGCCGGCCGGGCGGAGGGTCCGGTGGCGGGGTGCGGGTCTGGCCGGTCCGGGGGGCTGCGGGGGCCTGTGGGGGTGGTTCTCGAGCGGGGTCTCAGTGGTCCTCCAGGGTGCTGGTGCAGGGTGGCCGCACGTCGGTGAGAAGGGGGTGCGGGCCGGGTGAGCAGCGCGGAGAGTGTGTTCCGGGTGGAGCGCGGGCGGGCGAGCAGGGAGGAGCTGGCGGCGGTGTGCGCCGTGCTGTGCGCGGTGCTGGCCGCCCGCGGGCAGGAGCCCGGTGACGGGGCCGGCGACGGGGCCGGCGATGGGGCGGAGCCGGGGGAGGTGTGGAGCCCGGAACGGACGGCGGTGTCCTACCGGCCTCCCCGCGCCTGGCGGTGACGGTCCCGGGACCGCATGGATGTGGCCGGTTCGGTCGGTACGTCTTTGACCCGTTTATGTAAACCACTCGTGCGGTTTGTTGTTACGGGGTGGAGTGGGACCGTCCGGGGCGGACCGGGGCGCGGTGGTACCGCCGGGACGCGCCGGTGCGCGGGCGCGGATGCGTCGCCGCGGCTGCGGTGCGGCGCCGTGGAACGGGGTGCGGGGTGCTGTGGTCCCCGGGGGTGCCGGTGGGTGGTCTTGTGGCTTCCTGGGGCGCGGAGCCGGCCCCAGCGGCGTGTTCGCGGCCGTGCGTGCCGTGGTGCTGTCCGGCGCCGGACAGTGATGGGTGCGCCCGGCACGGATGCGGGCGGTCCGGTGAGGTGTGGGGCAGTTGTGCGGGTCGTGCGGTGTCGTACGGATGCGGCGGGTGTGCGGCGTGCGGCCGGGAGGTTCGGGTCCGGTCGGCGTGGTGGAGGGTTTCGCCGGTCCGGTGTGCAGTCGGGCTCCTGGCGGTGATCGTTGCGGTGCCAGTGCCAGTGCCAGTGCCAGTGCCAGTGCCAGTGCCAGTGCCAGTGCCAGTGCCAGTGCCAGTGCCGGGTAGGTGGTGGAGCGCCGCGGATTCCCTTTGCAGGCAGGCAGGCAGGCAGGCAGGCGGGGCGGGGCTGGTGGTGTGCGCCTCTGCGGCAGTCGGTCGGGCGGGCAGGGGGCGGCGGATGGCTGTGGGGTATCCGGTAGGCGTGGCGCAGTGTCTGGCCGGACGGGGTCGGCGGGGCGAGGTGGCGTCTGGCCGGCGTGGGCTGGCGGGATGGTTGCGTGAGGGGTGGTGTTCAGCGGGCCGGGTTCCGGTGCGGCGTTGATGCGGGCCGGGTGTTGTGCAGGGGCGTGCGTGCTGTGCCGGACGGTGGATGGGTGGCCGGAGGGTCTGGCCGGGCGGGGCGGGGTGGTGGGCTGCACCCAGGGGCGTGGACGCGGGCGGTGGTGATGTGGTCGGCGGGGGCGGGATCCGCCTCGGGCGGCCGTATGTGCGGCGTCGTGGCGGGCGGCGCGGCGGCGGGTTTCGGGGTGTGGTGCGCGGGGCGTGGTGTGGGCGGCGTGGTGCGTGGTGCGCCGGGTCCGGCTGCGGCCGGCTGCCGGTGTCGTCGTAGCGCCGCGTGTTGGGTCCGATGCCGCCGGCATTTTCCCGTGCTCCCGGGAAGACTGGCTGTCCCTTTTTTCCGCGCCCGCTTCGCCCCGTCCGGCCCCCTTTCCTTTTCCTTTTCCTTCCGCCCCTCGCTTCCGTGCCGGCCTCGTCTTTCCGACTGCCGACCGCCCGGTGTAAGGCGTGGGCGGCACCGCTTCTGGTGGCCGTCGGCCTGTGCGCCCTGCTTTCGTCCGTCCTGGGGGTGCTCGTCCGCAGGGCCGGGTCTGCTGGGTGGCGAAGGCTGGGACGGACGCCTCTCTGCTTCCGCCCCCGCACCCTTCCGCCCCCGCACCCGGTAGCCCTCGTATCCCGAATGCCCGCACCGCGCCCACTCCTCCGGCCCGGGCGCCCCGCTTCCGGGACCCCTGTTCCCTTCGGTCCCGGAACCCCGCGCCCCGGGGCGCCCTGCGCGCACGTCGCCCTGCCCCTCCCGTGTCTCGTACTGGCCGGTTCTCCAGTACCGGCCGGTCTCCCGGGAGAAGCCCTCCTGCGTCCTGGCGACGGTTGTGCGGAGCGTGCCGTCGCGGCCTGGCCGCCGCCGGCTGCGACCGGGGGCGGCTTTGCCGTGCCAGGCCGGCCGGTAGGGCAGCAGGGGCGCCTGCCGTTCGTGCCGCGCCGGGCGGCCCGGCAGCTGGCCTGCCGGCTCTGCCGGCCGGGTGGGTGGTCGGTGGGGTTGGCTGGATCTGTGTGGTCGTGGCGGCGGGATGTCTACCGGGAGATTGACAAACCGTCCGTGCTGTTTTTTTATCGAGGGGTTCCGGTGCCGTGTCGGCCCGGGTGTCGGGCGGTCCGGTGTGCGGGCCGCTGCTGTCGTGGCGGTCTTGTGGGGGAGTTGGGTGTGGAGATCGAAGTGCTGGGCTGGCTGGCGGTGCGGGTGAAGGGTGTGTCGGTGGTGCCGACGGCTCCCAAGCCGCGGCGGGTGCTGGGGCTGCTGGCCCTGCACGCCGATCAGGTGGTGCCGGTGTCCGCGCTGGTCGAGGAGTTGTGGGGGGCGCTGCCGCCGCGCAGTGCGCGTACCACTCTGCAGACCTACGTCCTGCAGCTGCGCGAGCTGATCGGCACGGCGCTGGCCGCACCCGGCCTCTGCCGGCCCGCCCGCGCCGCCGGCGACGGTGCAGGGGATGGTGCGGGCGCCGGCGACGGTGCGGGTGCGGGTGGGGGCGATGCGGCTGGTGGGGCTGGTGGGGCTGGTGGGGCTGGTGGGGGTGGTGGCCGGTTGGGGGCCAAGGATGTGCTGGCCACGGTGGCGGGGGGTTATCTGCTGCGGACGGGGGGCGGTTCGGTCGATCACCGGGAGTTCGAGCGGCGGGCGGGGAGCGGTTACCGGGCGATGGACGCGCAGGACTATGCGGGGGCGGCGCGGCGGCTGGCCGATGCGCTGTGTCTGTGGAGCGGGCCGGCGCTGGCCGGGGTGCAGGCCGGCAGTCAGATCGAGGTGGAGACGCGCCGGCTGGAGGAGGCGCGGCTGTGTGCGCTGGCCCAGCGTATCGACGCCGATCTGCATCTGGGCCGCCACCGTGAGCTGCTGCCGGAACTGACGGTGCTGGTCAGCCGGCACCGGATGCACGAGAGCCTGCACGGCCAGTTCATGGTCGCGCTGCACCGGGCGGGCCGGCGCGGTGAGGCCCTGGACGTCTACCAGCGGCTGCGCGCCACCCTCGTCACCGAACTGGGCCTGGAGCCCTCGGCCCCGCTGGGCCGCCTGCAGCGCTCCATCCTCGCCACCCGCCCCGACCGCACCCCCCTGCCCGCCCCCGCCTCCGCCCCCGCCCCTGCCTCTGCCTCCGGCACGTCTCTGCATTCCGCCGCCCGCCCCGCCTGACCCACTCCCGGCTGCGGCACCTGGCCCGGCGCCCGCGGTTCCGGACACCGGATCATGTCCGTCGCACCGGCCGGAGCGCTCGGTGGAAGTCGCGCACGGCATCCCCGGCAGGCGACCGGCCGCTGTCCGGGGCGGGCACGCGGCGATGCAGGAGGAACCGGAGCGGACCTTGGGGATCCTCTGGGGCCTTCGCCCCGTCTGCCACGGCCGTTCCGTAACTGCGCAGTCCCCACCGCCGGGGGGAACCCTCCGGCCGGTCGGGGTGCGGGTGACGTGAGGGGGCGGGCAGTCCGCAGTGAGGGGACTTCTCACCGGTGGGCCAGGCGTCAGAGTGCCGGCAGGGCAGCGGTGTCTACGTCCTTCGTCGCTTACCCGGTCCCTCCCCGGGCGCCAGACTCGAACCCGCACCAGGCTCCGGCGAAACGGACGGAACCGTTCTTCCGAGGGGGACCGAGGATGGGCACATGCGGATGCGGCGGGGAGAGCGCTGAGGCCGGCCGGCGTGTCGGTGAGATCCTCGGCGAGGCCGGGCTCCGGGAGATCGTGGGGCAGGCCCGGGACGCGACCGGGGTGATGGCCGTGTCGGTGCGCTCGCTGCACAAGGCCGACCGTGCCGGCGTGCTGCGGCTGGGGGACGACGTCGTCCGTCTGCACCGCGACGCGGCCGAGCGCTGGAACCGCCAGGCCCGCCGGCAGCTGCGGACCGTGATGGACCGGATCGACGCGCGCCGCCGCCAGGACGACTGGAGCGACTGGAACGGCCGGGTGCGCCACGCGTTCACCGACCGGGACGGGCCGCAGCAGGTGGAGGATCTCGTCGCCGAGACCCGCACGATGCTCCTCGACGCGGAGATTTCGGCGGCAGTGGCCCAAGAGCTGATGGGCATCGTCGAGCGGAGTGCGGAGGCGCTGGTGGGCGGTGGCCTGGACGGCATCGTCGGAGAGCTCCGGAACGTCATGGAACGCGGGCTCGCCGCCGCCGAGCATCCGGAAATGGGCCGGCAGCCCGCTTCTCCGATCTCGGCGGCCAGGGCGGCTTGCGTCGCCACGGCATGGATCGCGTTCGGGGTCGCCATCGCGGTCTGCTCCGCGATCGACTTCTGCTGGTGCTGCGCCTGGCCTTTTATCGTGGCCGGCCTGGCGGTGGCTTTGACGGCCTGCGAGTTCATCGACTGACGCGGGCACTGAACGGCCGAGCCGACCCGGGGGCCGGACACACATGTGACGTCCGGCCCCGGCCTCCTCGGCCCTCCTCCTTGCCTCCGGCCCCGCGGCGCCCTGCCGCGCCGCGGCCCTCCGGCCCGCGGCGACTCCTGGCCGGCCGGTCCGTCCCGGACCCGGGTGCCTGCCCCGCGGCACCCGGCCGCCCTCTTCCCCGCGCGCCCGCCACGACGGCCCCGCCCCGCCCCCGCTCCCGTCCTTGCCCCTGCCCCCGCTGTCCCTGTTCCGCCCGCCTCGCGCTGCGCCCGGTCTGCTCCGGCAGCACCGCGCCGCCGCCAGGCCGCACGGATGTGCCACCCCCGCCCCGGCCGAAGGGCCGCGCGGGAGAGGAGGAGGCGCATGCAAGGACACCCGCACGGCACCCCGGCCGCGGAGCATCGGCCCGGCGCCCAGGTTCCCGCAGGCCGGGGGCGTGCGGGCCGGCGCGACCCTGTGAACCGGCAGGCGGGCACCGCGCCCGGCCTCCGGGACCCAGCCCGCAGGGGCCGCAGCAGCCGTGCCGGTCACCGGGCACCGACAGCAGCGCCCGAGGCACGGGCGGGCGCGGGCGGCCAGCGAGACCGGGGCGGTCCCTGCGGGCTGGGCGGTCAGAACAGGTCCTCGGCCCGGCCGCCGCGCAGGCGCTCCTCCGCGAAGGCGCGTCACCTGCCCCTGCCCCGCCCCCGGCCTGGCGCGAGTGCGAATGCCGGCCGCCGTGCCCGTAACCGGACGCGGACACCGCCCTTGTCCGTACCCGCCGCACCCGACGGCTCCCCAGCGGCTCCTCGCCGTACAGTCCGCCCGCCCCCGGGCAGACTGCCCAGCAGACCGCCCCTGCCGGACCGCTGCCCGCCCCGGCACCGCGACGGCCCCCGCCCCAGGCGCGCCCTCGCCCCTCCCGCGAACACCCTTCCTCGCCCCTCCCCGGCCCCCTCCCCGCCCCCTCCCGGCCTCCTCCCGGTTCCTCCCGCGCGGCTCGTGCTGCGGGTTTCCCAGAACCGTTGCAAAGAACCGTCCACCCGGTATATTTTGGCGGCGTCCGCACCCCTGGACAGTCCGCCCGGCCCCCGCAGAACGCGTGCCGGGCCCGCGCCGGACGAGGCCGCAGGAAGCCGTGAGAGGCCGAAGAGGCAGGCAGAAGGCAGGAAGGGAAGAAAGGGGGGGCGGCGGGGGAGACACCGTGCCGCGCGGCGCACGACCGGGCGCGGTGCATGGCCCCGTGCGGTGCGTGACGCCGTCCGGGACGCCGCCGGATCGGATCTGCCGGCCTTCTCCCGCCCCCGGTTTCCCGTGTCCGGTCCCTGCCCCTGCCTCCGGGCCGCCCTCGCCGTCCTCGCTGTCCTTTGCCTCCGGCTGTGCTGCTGCCGGGTGCGTGCGGAGCTGGTTGCTGACGCGACGTGGTCCGGGACGAGATGGGGGAGACCTGGGATGACGAATACGACAGGTACAGCAGGCACAGAGGACACGGCAGGTGCGGCGGGCGCGGCAGGTGCCGTGGACGCGGCAGACACGGCAGGTGCGGCGGGCGCCGTGGACGCGGCAGGCGGGGCGGGTGTGCCGGCTGCGCGCGGTGTGCCGGATGGGCCGGCCGCGCCCGGCATGCCCGGCGTACCCGGCACGTCCGGTCCGTCCGGCGCATCCGATGCGTCGGACGTGTCCGGTGTGCCGGGTGGGGTGGGTGTGGTGCGGGCGCAGGTGGTGGTTGTGGGCGGGGGGCCGGTGGGGCTGCTGGTGGCGTGTGAGCTGGCGGGGTACGGGGTGCGCACGGTGGTGGTGGAGGAGCGGGAGGGGATCTCGGCGCGGCCGAAGGCGACCACGCTGCATGCCCGGGCGGTGCAGTGCCTGGTGCGGCGGGGGTATCTGGCCGGGGTGGCCGGGGGGTCCAGTGCGCCGGTGGCGACGCGGTGCGCGTTCCATTTCGCGGGGATGCCGGGGCTGGCGGTGTGTGCGCCGGCGCTGGAGCCGCCGCCGGTCCTCAAGTGCGAGCAGGAGCAGCTGGAGCGGCATTTCGAGGCGCGGGCGCGGGCGGCCGGCGTGGTCGTGCTGCGCGGGCTGCGGGTGACGGGGGTGCGCCAGGGCCCCGACGGGGTGCAGGTCACCGCGAGCGGCCGGCGGGGGCCGGTGACGTGCACGGCCCGCTACGCGGTCGGCGCGGACGGCGCGCGCAGCACGGTCCGCCGGCAGACGGCCTTCGCCTGCCGCACCTACCCGGCCACCGTCTCCGCGCTGGCGGGCGACGTCCGCCTGGAGCGGCCCGGCGCGCTGCGCCCGGGCTGGCACCGCACCGCGACCGGCTGGATCGTCGTCAAGGACATCCCCGGCACGCCCGGCGGGGTGCGGCTGCGGACCCTGGACTGCACCGGTGCGCACGGCGGCCGGCACCTGCCGCCCACCCTGGAGGAACTGCGCGCCGAGGTCGGCCGGATCACCGGGCGGGACGTCCCGATGGGCCAGGCGCGCTGGCTGAGCCGGTTCAGCGACTTCAGCCGGATCGCCCTCTCCTACCGGGCGGGGCGGATCCTGCTGGCGGGCGACGCCGCCCACGTGCACTTCCCCGTCGGCGGCCAGGGACTGAGCGCCGGCGTGCTGGACGCCCTCAACCTCGGCTGGAAACTCGCCCTGGCCGTCCGCGGCGCCGCCGCTCCGGGACTGCTGGACACCTACGACCTCGAGCGCCGCCCGGCCGCGCAGCGCGTCATCGACAACACCCGCGCCCAGCTCGCCCTCATGCGCCCCGACACCGGACTGGATCCGCTGCGCACCCTGTTCGGCGAACTGCTGGCCCGCGGCGGGGCGAACGGCGTGCTGGCCTCCATGGTCAGCGCCCAGGACACGGTGCTGCCCCCGCGCGCCGCCGATCCCTCCCCCTGGGAGGGACGGTTCCTGTCCAACACCGAACTCACCACCTCCCAGGGCCGCACCGACGTCATCCGCCTGCTGGCCGCCGGCCGCCCGCTGCTCCTGCTCTCCGCCGCCGACAGCGCCCGCTGGCAGGCCCAGGCCCGGCCGTGGTCGGGGCTGCTGCGGGTGGTGCGCACCGGCACGGAAGCCGACCTGCCGGGCGGCGCGGTCCTGGTCCGCCCCGACGGCTACGTCGGCTGGGCGGCCGGCGCCGGCCCCCTCACCGCCGCCCTGGGCGCCTACTTCCGCGAGGGCGGCAGCTGGGAGCACGCCCAGCGCGACCCCGCCACCCCCGCCACCGGCACCGGCACCGGCACAGAAAAGTGCGCGGGAGCGATGGCCGGCGCCGGTGCCCGTGCTGGTACCGGGGCGGGGGTGGGGGATGCGGTGCCGGGCGGGGTCAGATGACAGACACGGGGCCCGGCACGGGATCCGGCGCGGCGCCGGCGGCGCTCAGCTGTTCCTGGACCCAGGCGCCCCTGGCCGCGGAGAGTCCGCCGAGGCCGGCACCGGGGGGATCACCACGGACGGCAGCACGTGCCGCAGCAGACCGGTGACCCGGCGCGGCAGGTCCTGGCAGCCCGACAGCGACCGGGAGATGGCCTGCACCCCGGCGAAGGCCCCCGCCAGGACGCCCGCGGTCTCCGCCGGGGTGCACCCCGTGTGCCGGCAGCCCGCCCCGCTCCCGCGCCCGGTCCAGCAGTTCCACGGGATCAGGGGAACCGGCGCGCAATCGGCGTAAAAGGCGACGGCGCACCAGGAACACCAGGAACAAAGGGAACGGCCCACCAGGAACGGCCTGCCGGGGAGCGGAACGAACGGAGGCACGGCGGATGCACACGAACGGCGACGGCGACGGCAGCGGCGGGCGGCGGGCGGTACCCCGAACCGGGACCGAAGCCGGGACCGAAGCCGGTTCCGGTCCCGGGACGGACGCCGGGGCCGGTGCGCAGGCCGGTGCGGGGGCCGGGCGGCAGCCGGTGGCCCGCAGGCAGGGGCAGCGGTCGGGGCAGGGGCTGGGGCTGGGGCTGGTGTCGGGGCGGGGGCCGGTGGTGCTGGTGACGGGGGCGACGGGGACGGTGGGCGGGGAAGTGGTCCGTGCCCTGCCCGCCCGGCTGCCCGCGGGGCTGGGGGTGCGGGTGATGGCCCGGGACCCGGCGCGGGCCGCGGCGATGTTCCCCGGGGTGGAGGCGGTGGCCGGGGACTACACGGACCCGCCGTCGCTGGCCTCGGCCCTGCGGGGCGTGCGGACGGCGTTTTTGGTGACCGCGCGCGTCGAGGGCGACGACGACGCGGTGTTCGTCGCGGCTGCCCGTGCCGCCGGGGTGCGGCGGGTGGTGAAGCTGTCCGCGGCGGCCGTCCTGGATCCCGGGGCGGACGACCTCATCACCCGCCGCCAGCGGGCCGGCGAGGAGGTGCTGCGCGGCTGCGGACTGGAGTGGACCCTGCTGCGCCCGCGCGCGTTCATGTCCAACTCCCTGTCCTGGGCCGCCTCCGTGCGCCGCGAGCGCACCGTCCGCGCGCTGTACGGGAGCGCGCCCAACGCGTGTGTGGACCCCCGGGACATCGCCGAGGTCGCGGTCCGGGCGCTGACCGAGGAGGAGCATGCCGGGCGCGCCTACACGCTGACCGGCCCGCAGGCGGTGACCGCCGTCGAGCAGACCCGCGAACTGGGCCGCCTGCTGGGCATCCCGCTGCGGTTCGAGGAACTGACCGCCGACCGGGCCCGCGCCGCGCTGGCCGGACGCTTCCCGCCCCCGCTTATCGAGGCCCTCCTGGCGAGCGCGGAACGCCAGAGAGCCGGCGCCAAGGCCCGCGTCGAGGACACCGTCCCCGCCCTGACCGGCCACCCGGCCCGCTCCTTCCACGACTGGGCCCGCGACCACATCAAGGCCTTCACCCCGCCTGAGGCTGCCCCGGCCCCGGCAGAGACCGGCACCCGCCGCCCCACCCCCTGACACACCCCCCCCGCGCTCCACGGCCTTCCCTGCCACCCCGGCGACATGCCACCGCGAAGACCACACCACGCACCCCCCTTCTGGCCGCGCAGCTGCCGGGGGAGGCAGGGGGAGGCAGGGAGCCGTTTCGCGACGGCGCCGGACGTCCTCGCCCTTCGACCGGACGTTCTCGCCCTCTGGCCGGGCGCGCGATGCCGCCTCGCGGCGACGCCGGCCTGCCCCTGGGCCAGACCGCCCCGCGCCTACGACCCCGAAGCCGGCCGCCCACCGCCCACGACCCGCCGCTCACCACCCGCCCCCTGGACTATCCGCGCCGGCCGCCCGGGCATGGTCCTGGTGAGCGAAGCGGATCGGCCAGGCCCCCGGTCCCGGCACCGCCGTAGCCCTCCACCCGCAACGGCCGCTCCCCACGAGAAAGGCCCGCCCTCCACCCGCAACGGCCCATCCGCCCGTCGTCGGACGCCCGCCCTCCCCCCGGAACGGCCATCCCGCTCGCCGCCCGTTGGCTACCCGCGGCCCTCCGCCGGCCGCCCACCTTCCCCGCACGCACAACCGCCGCCCGTCCGCCACCGTGTCCTCCCCGCCTGCGAGCCCTCGCCGACCGATCCTCAAGCGATCCCTCAGCTTTTCTCCACCACCCCGCCCGACGATGGCCGTGGGCCGCAAGGGCCGGAAGAACTCGGCAGACCGGGCGGACCGAACGAACCGAATCGACCGGATGGACCGGGCGGACCGGGCGGATTGGGTGGACCGGGCGGAGAGGAGGCAGGCGCCGGACGGGCCGGGAGCGGCCGGACGGAGAGGGAACGGGCGCCGGACGCGGCGCCGGCGGACACCGCGCGGCGGCACGCACACGCCCGCCCCGCTGCCCGCACCGGCGCCTTCCGCGCCGGTCACCACCCCTCCCCGTACCTCCCCGTATCTCCTTGTATCTCCTCGTGCTTTTCCCGTATCTCCCCGCCCCTTCCCGCAGCCGTCCGCACGGCTGGCCGGCCCGTACTCCTGCGCGGCGCACCGCGCACCGTGCCCCCGTGCTCCGGGGGCCGCGGGGCGGCGGCGGGTGCTGCGCGGCATCCGCCGCCGCAGCCGCCGTTGCGCATGCGCCGTATGACGCCGCTGCGTGCGCGCAGCGGGGCGCGTCCCGCAGCGGTGGGCGCTCCGCCGCGTCTTGAGGCGCACTCCGCCCGCAGGAGAGGAAATCTCATGGATGTCTACTTTTGCTCTCGATGGGACGGACGGGGTGGGGGCGGGTCTCCTCGCCTCCTCCCGGCCGTGCCGGAAACGGACCAGGGATGACGACGACGACGGCGCCGGCACCGCTCACGGCGGGGACGGGCGGCACGCATTCACAGGTGGCGGAGCTGCACGCGATCAGGGCCCAGGCGATGGCGGGCCCCAGCGAGCAGGCGACGGCGGCGCAGCACGCCAAGGGCAAACTGACGGCCCGGGAGCGGATCGGGCTGCTGCTGGACGAGGGCTCCTTCCAGGAGGTGGAGCAGCTGCGCCGGCACCGGGCGACCGGGTTCGGCCTGGAGACCAGGAAGCCGTACACCGACGGTGTGATCACGGGCTGGGGGACGGTCGAGGGCCGCACCGTATTCGTGTACGCGCACGATTTCCGGATCTTCGGCGGGGCGCTGGGCGAGGCCCACGCCACGAAGATCCACAAGATCATGGACATGGCGCTGGCGGCGGGGGCGCCGCTGGTGTCGCTGAACGACGGTGCGGGCGCCCGGATCCAGGAGGGCGTCTCCGCGCTGGCCGGCTACGGCGGCATCTTCCAGCGCAACACCCGTGCCTCCGGGGTGATCCCGCAGATCTCCGTGATCCTGGGCCCCTGCGCGGGCGGCGCCGCCTACAGCCCGGCGCTGACGGACTTCGTGTTCATGGTCCGTGACACCTCGCAGATGTTCATCACCGGCCCGGACGTCGTCCGGGCGGTGACCGGCGAGGAGATCAGCCAGAACGGGCTGGGCGGCGCGGACGTGCACGCGGAGACGTCGGGGGTGTGCCACTTCGCCTACGACGACGAGGAGACGTGCCTGGCGGAGGTGCGCTACCTGCTGTCGATGCTCCCGCAGAACAACCGCGAGGCGCCGCCGACGGTGCGCACCGCGGACCCGGCCGGGCGGCGCGGGGAGATGCTGCTGGACCATGTGCCGGCCGACGGCAGCCGCCCCTACGACGTGACGGCCGTCATCGGGGAGATCGTCGACGACGGCGAGTACCTGGAGGTCCACGAGCACTGGGCGCGCAACATCGTGTGCGCGCTGGCCCGCCTCGACGGCCAGGTCGTCGGCGTCGTCGCCAACCAGCCCCGCACCCTGGCCGGCGTGCTGGACATCCACGCCAGCGAGAAGGGGGCCCGCTTCGTGCAGATGTGCGACGCCTTCAACATCCCCCTGGTCACCCTCCTGGACGTGCCCGGCTTCCTGCCCGGCGTCGGCCAGGAGCACGGCGGGATCATCCGCCACGGCGCGAAACTCCTCTACGCCTACTGCAACGCCACCGTGCCGCGCATCTCGCTGGTCCTGCGCAAGGCGTACGGCGGCGCCTACATCGTGATGGACAGCCAGTCCATCGGCGCCGACCTCACCTACGCCTGGCCCGCCAACGAGATCGCGGTGATGGGCGCGGAGGGCGCCGCGGGCGTCATCTTCCGCCGCCGCATCGCCGAGGCCGCCGACCCCGAGGCGATGCGGCAGAAGCTGGTCAAGGAGTACCGGGCGGAGCTGATGCACCCCTACTACGCGGCCGAGCGCGGCCTGGTCGACGACGTCATCGACCCCGCCGCCACCCGCGAGGTCCTCATCCGCTCCCTGGCGATGCTCCGCCGCAAGCACGCCGACCTCCCCTCCCGCAAGCACGGCAACCCCCCGCAGTGAGACCGGGCGGGCCCGGACCCTTCCCGGCCCGCCCACCCCTCTGAACAGCACGATTGGTCTGTTTATGGTGTTCAGAACCCCCGCCGGGGCCGCCCGGTCGCCCCGCCGGGACCCCTGTCCCGCCCCGAGTTCGCCGGATTCCCGGGCTTTTATTTTCCGCCCGGACGCCCGGATTCCAGGCATGCAAGCAGGTCAGGGGCGGTGGTGGGGGAGCGGTGGGGGTCCGGTCGGGAGACGCACCAAAACAGCATGAGCGGTTTGGTATTGACAAACCGTCCGGCCTGTTTTGTACTCGTGGTACCGAAGACGGCACACACCCACCGAGGGGGCGACGGCGGTGCAGATCGACGTACTGGGCACACTGGATGTCAGGGAGAACGGGGTGTCGATCGCACCCACCGCACCCAAACCGCGCCAGCTCCTCGCGCTGCTGGCCCTGCACGCCGACCGCGTGGTCCCGGTGGCCGCCCTGGTCGACGAACTGTGGTCGGGCCGGCCCCCGCGCAGCGTCCGCACCACCCTGCAGACCTACGTCCTGCAGCTGCGCGAACTGATCACCCTCGCCCTGCACCAGCCCGGCGCCGCCCCCGCGGACACCCCCTCCCCGTCCGCGGGGCGCAGCGCCAAGGACGTCCTGGCCACCGTGCCCGGCGGCTACCTGCTGGTCTCCGGCGGCGGCGGCAGCGACGTGCGGGAGTTCGAACGCCTGGCGGGACTGGGCTACCGCGCGATGGACGCCGGCGACCACAAGGACGCCTCCCGCCTGCTGCGCGAGGCCCTGCTGCTGTGGACCGGTCCCGCCTTCGCCGGCGTGCCGGCCGGCGCCCGCCTGGAGACGGAGGCCCGGCGGCTGGAGGAGAGCCGGCTGTGCGCGCTGGACCAGCGCATCGAGGCCGACCTGCGGCTGGGCCGCCACCGCGAACTCCTGGCCGAACTGACCGTCCTGACCAGCCGTTACGCCACCCACGAGAACCTGCACGCCCAGTTCATGCTCGCCCTGCACCGCTCCGGCCGGCGCGGCGAGGCCCTGGACGTCTACCACCGGCTGCGCGCCACCCTGGTGCGGGACCTGGGCCTGGAGCCCTCGCCCCGGCTGCGCCGGCTGCAGCAGTCGATCCTGGTGGCCGCGCCCGAGACCCCGCCGCCCGCCCCGCACCGGACGGTGCCCGCCGTCCCCGTGCTGCCCGCCGCCCGCGCCCGCGTCGGCGTCCGCCCCGTGTGACCCTGCCCCGCCGGCGACAGCGGCCGCCGGCCCGGCGGAACCCCGCACCCGCTGCCGCTGCTGTTGCGGCTGAGGCTGAGGCTGTGGCCGCCGCTGTGGCTGCGGTGCGGCGCGGGAAGTGGGTAGCCTCGGACGGACCATCAAGTTACCGATTGGTAACCGGTTTTCCGCCGGTTCGAGGAGCCCCTTCATGCAACTCGTCGCGATCATCGTGTCGCTGGCCCTGACCACGGCAGGCTTCGCCCTGTTCGGCCGCGCCCTCTTACGCATCCACCGCTTCGTGCGGCTGGGCCAGCCCGTCCCCGAAGGCCTGCGCACCGCCTTTCCCTGGCGGCGCACCGCCATGCTGGGCCGGGAGTTCGCCGCCCACACCCGGATGAACCGCTGGGGTGTCGTCGGCGTCGCGCACTGGTTCGTGGCGGTCGGCTTCTACGCCCTGCTCATCACCCTCGTCAACGCCACCGGCCAGCTCTTCCGCCCCGACTGGCTGCTGCCGGTCATCGGCGACTGGACCCCCTACAACGTCCTCGTCGAGTTCCTCGCCGCGGCGACGGCCCTGGGCATCCTGACCCTCATCGCGGTCCGCCAGCTCAGCAGGCCGGACAGGCCGGGCCGCAAGTCCCGCTTCGCCGGCTCCCGTTCGGGCCAGGCCTACTTCGTCGAGGCCGTCATCGTCATCGTGAGCCTCTGCATCCTGGTGCTGCACGCCCTGGAGGGCGCCCTGCACCACGCCGACGGCTACCAGGCGTCCTTCTTCGTCTCCTACCCGCTGGTCGCCCGCCTCCGGCAGACCGACACCGCCACCCTCCACACCCTCGTCTACCTCGTCGCCTGCCTGAAGATCACCACCTCCTACGTGTGGATGATCACCGTCTCGCTGAAGACCGACATGGGGGTGGCCTGGCACCGTTTCCTGGCGTTCCCGAACATCTGGTTCAAGCGGAACGCGGACGG
>NZ_JBIVED010000019.1:0-100523 GCF_044747445.1 Streptomyces sp. NPDC090083
CCGAGCGCGTGCAGCGGGGCGTCGCGGTAGAGGTCGAGCGCCTCTTCGGGAGTGATGCGCCCGCCCTCGGCGGCACGGTCGAGGACGGACTGAAGCTCGGCCTTCTCGGTCACCGGGAGGTCCCTTTCGTCAAGGGTTGCGGACGGGCAGATGGTGCTCACGGACCTTGTCAGCCTACGCCAGCGGTTTTCCCGCCCGGACCTCAGGCCGTGTACGCGCCGACCAGCAGCCCGAGGAAGGCACCGGCCAGCAGAAACGGACGAAAAGGGACGGTGGCGGGTCCGCGCCGGGCCAGGAGGCCTCCGTAGACCGCCCTGATCAGGAACCCCGCGAAGGCCCCGAGCATCACCGTCGGCCAGCCGTACCACCCGAGCGCCACGCCCGCGCAGACCGCGAGCCGCGCCTCCCCGAGCCCCAGTCCACCGCCTCCGGGGTCGATACGGGTCAGCCCGTGGAAGCCGGCGCCGAGCGCGAGGCCGCCGAGGAGCGCGGTCATCCAGTGCCCCGCGTGCTCGGGCAGGAAGGTGACGAGGCCGAGGAGCGCGAGGGCGCCGCCCGCGAGCGGAAGTCCGGCCCCGGGCGCGGCCACCGCGAGGGGCGCGAGCAGCAGCCACACCGCCAGTTCGGGCCGGGTGCCGGTGGCGGCGGCGAGCGCGACACACACCAGCACCACGAGGAGCGCGGTGCCGGCTCCGCGCCGGCCGGCCCGCGCCACCACCGCCCCTGCCCCCGCGCCCCACAACCCGGCGCCGGCGATGAGCAGTTGGTCGTAGTCCACGCGGCCCCTACTCGACCCTGGACATCCGCGCGGTCGGCGAGCCCTCGGCCGAGCTGTCCGACGCGTACGTGAGGTCGTCGCCGACGGGGGTGAGGGTGACGGTGTGCGCGGCCTGGTTGCACACGTCCCGGTTCGTCTTCGCCCCGGCCGCCGCCGCCACGAGCCGCGTCTTCGTCACCTGTTTCAGGGTCAGCACGTCGTCGCAGACCCCGCCGAGCTGGTCGGTCTGCCGCAGCACCCCCAGCCGCTGCCCGACGTCCGCCCTGGCGATGGTGAGCCGGAAGGTGCCGTCCGGGAGGGTGCCGCCGAGCGCGGTGCCCTCGCCCTCCCAGGTGCCGAGGTAGGAGGCGGGGACGGACTGCGCCGAGGTGGCGCCGGGCGAACTCGGCGCGCGGGTCGGCTCGGCGCTGGTTCCGGTGCTGGTCCCGGTGCTGGGTTCGGTGCCGGCCGTGCTGCCCGGCCCGCCGGTCGAGGTCGCGCTGGGGGCCGAGCCCGCGGAGGTGTCCGAGCCCTTGTCTCCCGGCAGCATCCGGTACAGGAAGACGGAGCCCACGGTCACCGCGGCGAGCGCCCCGGCGACGGCGAGCGCGAGGGTGCAACTGACCCGGCGCCCGCGGCCGTCGGCCCCCGGAGCGGCCGTGGCGGCGAGGGAGACGGAGACCTTCCCCGGGCGGTGGCCGGGCGCCGGGGGCAGCGTGTCGTGCGGGGGCGCGTCACGGGGTTCGGGCACGAGGCCGGGCGTGACCGTGGGCGTCATCGGCATCACCGGCGCCGGACCGAACACCCCGGCACCGGCCCCCGCACCCACCGAAGGACTGCTGAACCCCACCGGCCCCGAGGGCATCCCCTCGGCCACCCCCGCCGCCTCAAGGTTCAGCAGCTGTACGGCACTTCGGCTGACCTGCTCGACCAGTGCCCCCGGCAGCCAGCCACCGGCCACCAGCCGGGCGGCCCCGTCCGGGGCGAGCCGCCGGGACACCTCGCCCGGAGTCGGCCGTGAGGCAGGGGACTTGGCGAGACAGGCCACCGCCAGCTCCCGCAACTCCCCGTCCATCCCGTCCAGTTCCGGTTCCTCGTGGACGACCTTGTAGAGGAGCGCGGCGGAGGAGTCGCCGGGAAAGGGGGACACGCCGGTGGCCGCGTACACCAGCACGGCGCCCAGCGAGAAGACGTCGGAGGCGCCCGTCGCCCCCTTGCCGAGGATCTGCTCGGGAGCCATGTAGCCGGGCGAGCCGACGGAGACGCCGGTGGAGGTGAGGGAGGCGGTGCCGTCGGTGGCACGGGCGATGCCGAAGTCGATGAGCAGCGGTCCGTCGAGGGTCAGCAGCACGTTGGACGGCTTCACGTCCCGGTGCACGAGCCCCAACTCGTGGACGGCGATGAGCGCTTCGGCCAGCCCCGCGCCCAGCGCCCGTACGGTCGCGACGGGCAGCGGGCCGCCGTCCGTCACGGCGGCGGAGAGGGCGGGCCCGGCGGCGTAGGCCGTGGCCACCCAGGGCACGGCGGCCTCGGGGTCGGCGTCCAGCACGGGCGCGGTCCAGGCGCCGCCGACCCGGCGGGCGGCGTCGACCTCCCGGCGGAAACGGGCGCGGAACTCCTCGTCGAGCGCGAAGTGCGGATGCACGATCTTCACCGCGACCGTACGGCCGCCCGCGCTGCGCCCGAGGTAGACCCGGCCCATCCCGCCGGAGCCGAGCCGGCCGAGCAGCCGGTAGGGCCCCACCACCGTGGGTTCGTCGTCTCCGAGCGGCTGCATGCCGTCCACCCCTCCCCCGTACGACTTCCAGCAGGGTAGTGCGCACACCCCGCCGCTGATTACGGCTGGAGCAGATCCACGGTCACGTCCGCCGGGAAACCGGTCGTGGGACCGACGCGGCGGGCGAACTCGGCGACCGCGGCCAACTGGTGGGCGCCGAAGCGGAAGTCGAGGGTGGTGAAGTACCGCTCCAGGACCTCCTCGTCGAACTCCTCCCAGCGGGCGGCCTGTTCGGCGACCTTGCCGACCTCTTCGAGGGAGAGGTTGCGGGAGGCGAGGAAGGCCTCGTGCACCTTGCGGGTGATGACCGGCTCGCGCTCCAGGTAGTCGCGGCGGGCCGCCCACACGGCGAAGACGAACGGCAGCCCCGTCCACTCCTTCCAGAGCGTGCCGAGGTCGTGCACCTCCAGGCCGAAGCGGGGCCCGTCGAGCAGGTTGGCGCGCAGGGCGGCGTCACCGATGAGGACGGCGGCGTCGGCCTCCTGCATCATCAGGCTCAGGTCGGGCGGGCAGGTGTAGTAGTCGGGCCGGACGCCGTAGCGCTCGGCGAGCAGGAGCTGTGCGAGCCGCACGGAGGTCCGCGAGGTCGAGCCGAGGGCGACCCGGCGGCCGTCCAGCTGGTCCAGCGGCACCTGCGAGACGATCACGCAGGACATCACCGGGCCGTCGCAGCCGACCGCGATGTCGGGGAAGGCGACCAGGTCGTCCGCGTTGCGGAGGAACTCGACGAGCGTGATGGGCCCGATGTCGAGGTCGCCCTGCACCAGCTGCTCGCTGAGCTTCTCCGGGGTGTCCTTGGTCAGCTCGAAGTCGAGAAGCGTGCCTGTTCTCGCGAGCCCCCAGTACAGAGGCAGGCAGTTCAGGAACTGAATGTGGCCGACGCGCGGCCGGGTGCGAGAATTGTCCACAACGTGAGGCTAGACCTCATGCGGTACGCTCCATACTTCGGCCCCACAGTCAAGCCTTTGGCGATCTTCAAACGTCCGGGTGATGTGATCTTGGCCTCTATTGCTTTCGGCTGCCCGCGTGCTAGGCTCGCCGCAAGTTGCAGTTTGGTTTCCCTTGCAGTACAGAGCCTGCGGAGCATGTAACCGCGGGCTCTAGTCGTTTTCAGACGTATGCAGTAGTGCGGGACTTGTTTTCACACTTGCAGGGTTCTGGAGCAGGGCAACCCTTTGGGCCCAAGGAGGGCTTATGGCTACCGGAACCGTGAAGTGGTTCAACGCCGAAAAGGGCTTTGGCTTCATCGCCCAAGAAGGCGGCGGCCCCGACGTCTTCGTTCACTACTCCGCGATCAACGCGAGCGGCTTCCGTTCGCTGGAGGAGAACCAGCAGGTCTCCTTCGACGTGACCCAGGGTCCGAAGGGCCCGCAGGCGGAGAACGTCACCCCCGTCTGAGTCACCTGATCGCAGTTTCTTCGGTCTCGGAGCCTGGTGCTTTGATCCGGAACAGATAGCAGTACCCAAGGAGCCCCGTGCCGCAAGGCAACGGGGCTCCTGCCTTGTGCCCCCGGCGGTCGGGCGGGCGGTCTTCGGGCTCGGACCAGGGCCTGGTGGGCCGGGTCAGGTTCCGGACGGGTGCTCCCGCATCCAGCGGCGGGCGCCGACCTCGCTCGGGTACTCGCGGACGGTGGTCCAGGAGGCGAGCCGACCGACGAAGTACGCGGCGACGGCCGGGAGGACCGGAACCAGGAGCAGGATCATCCAACGGCCGGCGAAGGCACGCCCGGGTGCCTGCCGGTTGTGGTCGCGCTTCGCCCGGACGGCCTGCGCGGGAGTGGGTGGGTCCGACAGCGCCTCACGGTGCTCCCCGCGCTGCGTCCGCCATCCCTGGACCAGGGCCCCGCAGGACGCGACCACGGTCGCCCAGTTCCACACGGTACGGACGGCCGGCGACCACTCACTGGTGAAGCCCCGGTAGAGGCTGACCGCGAACACGCTGACCACGCCCATCAGGATGAGCAGGAAGACGGTGGTGCGGACCCGGCACAGCCAGTAGGGCGCGCCACGCTCGTACCAGGTCCTGCCGAGCCTCGGCAGTGCCGGGATCCGGACGGGCGTACCGGGAGCCGGAGCCTCAGAAGATGCTCGTGACGCCATGCCACATGTCCTTTCCCAGCCGCCCGATGTCGTCACCGGTCTCGGTGGCCACATGCCCCGCACCGGTCAGCACACCACCGACCACACCGTGGTCATGGATGTCCTCGCTCCAGTGCTCGTGGAACGTGTGGTCGAGGACGTCCGTGGCGACGATCGTCGCGCCCACTCCCACCAACGCCACCCCCACCGCACCCTCGACCGGCGCCGCGGCCACCGCCAGTGCCCCCACGGCGACGCCTCCCACGGCCACTCCGACGTCCACCGTCACCGAGTGCTGCCACGACCACCCCTTGTCATGGTCGTCCTTCGCCTCCACCAGCCCGCATGCGGCGGCGGCAGCGACATCGATGACCGGGACCTCCTTGAGGAACTCCGGGAGTGCCTCCAGCCCCTTGCCCAGCCGCAACGCGTCCGCCGCGTCGGCGAGTTTGACGTTCAGGAGGCGGTCGTAGGGGAGCTTGCTGCTGCCGACGTCGGCACGGGCGATGGCCTCTTCGAGGGAGTCGACCTTCATGACCGCGTCACGGTAGGCGCCCTTGGCCGGGAGGTCCTTGGGCAGCGAGCGGCCCGCCTTCTGGTACGCCTTGCGTTCCGCGCGGAGTTCCTTCTTCGCCGTCTGCTCCGCCGACTTGGCGTCGTCCAGCTCGGCGCGCGCCTTCTTTCCGCCGGCCCGAGCGTCCTCGGCGTCGTAGGCGTACAGCCCGCGCAGCGCATCCGCGATGGTGATCTTGTCGCCGGTCGACACCGGCGCGGTGACCTGGGCGTACAGCCCGCGCAGCTTGTCCGCGGCGGCCAGGCGGGCGTGCTGGGCGGTGTGCATCACCTGCCTGCGGACCGTGTCGTACTCGGTCATCGCGGAGATCGTCTTCTGGTCCGCCGCGCTGGGCGGGTTCGCCGTGACCATGGGCAGGGGCACGCCCTTGGCGCCCATGGGAACGCCTTTGCCGGTGGCGACGTGCTCCGCGTTCTGCAGTGCCGTCTCGCAGGTGGACAGCGCGTCGGCGAGGGTGCCGAGGATGTCCCCGGCCTCGAAGACCAGGCTGGCGAAGGCGCCCGCCGTCAACGCGTCCTCGCTCCACTTCGCGCGGAACTCCTCCGCCGCGTCGCCCTTCCAGCCCGCGTCGTCGACGAGCGACTCGACGGCGGTGGTGACCGGGCGGACGACGTCGTCGAGCTGGTCCTTGGCGTTCTTGTACGTGGTGGCCATCGTGTGCAGTCCGCCGATGTCGCCGCCGACCCAGCTGTCGCCCATCAGTCCTCTCCCACCATCAGGTCCTCGAACACACCGTGGACGTCGACGTCGTGCCGGTGGAACGAGTCGCGCGCGTACGCGACCTTGTCGCCGTGGTCGTCCAGCCGGTCCGCGAAGCCGGTGTGCAGGCCGAGGATGAGATGGGCGACCTCCTTGATCGCGTCGTCGAGGCCCGCGTCGCCGCCGCTCACAAGGGGCGGCGAGACCTGGGGTTCCAGCTTCCGGTAGTCCGTGGCCTGGTCGTGGAACGTCGAGGCCATCGACGTCAGGTCGCTCAGCACCGCCTTGAAGTCGGCCGGCATCAGCGCATCTCCCGTGTGTACGCGGCCAGTTCGGCCGGTCGCCAGTTGGGTCGACCCCGGGCGACCTTCGGATCGAGGACGACGGTGCCTCCGTGCTCGCTCAGCGCCTCGGCGAGCGGCCCGATCGAGGTGCCGACCCAGGGCTGGGCCTCGCCGAACGCGGCCACGAGCTTCTCCAGGGTGCTGAAGGCGTAGGCGGCGGTCTGACGCTCCGGATGCTCGAACAGCTCGTAGACGACGAACGGCACCCGCACCGCCCGCCCGTCCTCGTCCACCGCGTCGACGTACCGCGGATGCGCAGGCACGAAGACCGGCGTCTCGTACGGCGGGACGCCGGGCCGGGGTCCGGGTCGGCCGTCGGACGCCGGGCGGGGGCTGGGCGCGGCTTCGGCGTAGTCGAGCAGACTCGACCGGCGTGCCTCGGGCGCCCCGGCCGTCGCCGGCCCTCGCGTGTAGTCGAGAAGGCGTGAACGGTCCGGCTCCCCCACCGCCTTCTCCTCTTCCCCGTCGGTCTTGGGTCCTCGTGCTCGCTCGGTCTTCGGCGGCGCCGCAGACGTGTTCGCGCCATCACAGTAGCCATCGAGGGAGGTCTCAAATCCGGCTATGTCAGCCCTGTCGACCCGTTGCATGCGCAATGCATACGGCCACTTTGACCGGCCCTGGCCGTCCCTTGACCGACTGATGACCGGGGCCGGCCGGGGCCCGTCACCGCCGCGCTCGGCGTCTAGTTGGCGTACAGCTGCTCGATGTCCTGGGCGAAGTCCCGCATGATGACCTCGCGCCGCAGCTTCATCGATGGCGTCAGCTGTTCGGCCGCCTCGGTGAAGGCCACTGGCAGGACGCTGAAGCGGCGGATGGACTCGGGCCGGGAGACCAGCTTGTTGGCGTCGTCGACGGCCCGTTGCAGGACCGCGAGCAACTCCTCGTCGTTGACCAGGAGTTCGGCCGGCACCGGGTGCTTGCCGTTCATCTGGCGCCAGTGGGTGATGCCTTCGGGGTCCAGGGTGATGAGGGCGGCGACGTAGGGGCGGCGGTCGCCGACGACCATGCACTGGGCGATCAGCGGGTGCGAGCGGAGCCAGTTCTCCAGCGGGGCCGGTGCCACGTTCTTGCCGCCCGCGGTGATCAGGATCTCCTTCTTGCGGCCGGTGATGGTGAGGTAGCCCTCGTCGTCGAGGCGGCCGATGTCGCCGGTCGCGAACCAGCCGTCCTGGGAGGCGGGGATCACTCCGTCGCCGTGCGGGTCCCAGTAGCCGCGGAAGACCTGTCCGCCGGAGAGCAGGATCTCGCCGTCCGACGCGATCCGCACCCGGGTGCCCGGCATCGGCCAGCCCACCGTCCCCAGCCGGGGTTTGAGCGGCGGGGTGCAGGTCGCCGCCGCCGTGGTCTCGGTGAGGCCGTAGCCCTCGAAGATCTCGATGCCCGCGCCGGCGTAGAACGCGGCGAGGCGGCGGCCGAGCGGGGAGCCGCCGCAGATGACGTAACGGAGCTTGCCGCCGAGGGCGTTGCGGATCTTGCGGTAGACCAGCGGGTCGTAGAAGGCGCGGGCCGTCCGCAGCGGGCGGGTCGGGCCCGGCCCCTTGCCGGACTGCCGGGCCTCCAGGGCCTCGCCGTAGCGGCGGGCGACGCTTGTCGCGCGGTCGAAGACCTTGCCGCGACCGCCCTTCTCCGCCTTCGCCCGGGCGTTGTTGAAGACCTTCTCCAGCATGTACGGGATGGCCAGCAGGAAGGTCGGCTGGAAGCTCGCCAGGTCCGCGAGCAGGTCCTCGGCCTTGAGGCTCGCCGCGTGGCCGAGGCGGACCCGGGCGCGGACGCAGGCGACGGCGACCATGCGGCCGAAGACGTGGGAGTAGGGGAGGAAGAGGAGGGTGGAGGGCTCTTCGTCCGCCTTGTTCTTGAAGACGCCGTAGAGGAGTTCGATCGCGTTGTCGATCTCCGCGAGGAAGTTGCCGTGGGTGATCGCGCAGCCCTTGGGGCGGCCCGTGGTGCCGGAGGTGTAGATGACGGTGGCGAGCGTGTCGGGCAGCAGCACCCCGCGCCGTACGGCGACTTCCTGGTCGGGGACGGTCCGGCCCAGCTCGGCCAGCCGGTCCAGGTGGCCCTTCTCGAAGACCCACATGTGCCGCAGGTCGGGCAGCCGGGGTGTCTCCGGGCCGAGCGCCGCGGCCTGCGCGACCGTCTCGGCGGCCATCGCGACCGCGCCCGAGTCCTGGAGGATCCAGCGGATCTGGAAGAGGGAGGAGGTGGGGTAGATCGGGACGGTCACCAGTCCGGCCGCCCACGCGGCGAAGTCGAGGAGTGTCCACTCGTACGACGTCCGCGCCATGACCGCGATCCGGTCCCCCGGTGAAAGGCCTTCCGCGATCAGCCCTTTGGCCACGGCCCGGACCTGGTCGGCGAACTCGGCGGCCGTGACGTCCTGCCAGTTCCCTTCGTCGTCCTGCCTGCTGAGGACCCGGTGCCCGGGGGCGGCGACCTCGTTCTCGAAGGGGATGTCGGCGAGCGAGCCGTGTGTCGCCGGGGGCACCAGCGGCGGTACGGCGACCTCCCGCACCACGCCGTCCAGCCGCCGGATCTCGGGCTCGACGAGCACGGGTGCGCCGTCGTAGTCGTAGCCGGAGGGGTAGACGAGGGACATGGCAGCTCCTGTGGCGTGCAGCTTGTACCGCTCTGCTGCGTTAGGTACGCATGGCGCGTACCGAGGTGTTCATCCCGGCTCGCGGCCAGGGGTGTTACCCCGGGTCAGGTCGAAGATCGTACGGGCCCCTCGTGGGGAGTTCGTGCGGGTTCGGGGGTGGTCCGGAGCCGGGCCTGTGCAACCTCGGCGGGTTCGCGAGGCTGTGTCGGCCGCGGGTCGACGCCGTGTCGCCGGTACGTCGGCCATGCGTCCGCCCTGGGCCGCCGGGCTGGCCCCAC
Organism: Streptomyces sp. NPDC090083; assembly: GCF_044747445.1. NCBI lineage: Bacteria > Bacillati > Actinomycetota > Actinomycetes > Kitasatosporales > Streptomycetaceae > Streptomyces > Streptomyces sp. NPDC090083. The sequence goes on from NZ_JBIVED010000019.1 coordinate 9,105, forward strand.
TTGGACTTACCTGCGGTAACCTTACTGCGAAGTAAGCCGAAAAGAGCCACCCAGGACGCCACCCGGGAGTGGGACATGGCCGACCTCCACCCGACCCTCACCGACACCCCCGCGCTCACCCCGCTCCTCCTCCGCGGCGCCCTCCTCTCCCCCTTCAAGAGGCCCCGCGCCGACGCCGAGTTCCCCCGCACCCGGCTCGTGCTGCCCGGCGTCCGCGTGGACCTGGCCCGACTGGCCGCCTACGAGCGGGTCTGCGGCTTCCCCACCGGCGACGACGCCCTCCCCGTCACCTATCCGCACGTCCTCGGCTTCCCGCTGGCCATGCGCCTGATGAGCCGCCGGACCTTCCCGCTGCCGCTGCTCGGCCTGGTCCACACCTCGGTCGAGATCACCCGACACACGGCGACACCGGCCACCGGGGAATACGAACTCACCGTGTACGTGGAGGAGTTGACCCCGCACCGGCGCGGCACGGAGGCGACGGTCAGCACCGAGATGCGGACCGGGGACGCCCTCGTCTGGGAGTCACGGAGCACCTATCTCGCCCGGCACCGCACCGAGGACCGCACGCCCAGGACGACCGAGGCGCCGGACCCGCTGCCCACCGTCGCCGAGTGGCGGCTCGGCGAGGACGTGGGCCGGCGCTACGGCGCCGCGTCCGGCGACCGCAACCCCATCCACCTCCACCCGCTCACCGCCCGCCTGTTCGGCTTCCCCCGTGCCATCGCGCACGGCATGTGGACGGCGGCCCGCTGCCTCGCCGCCCACGGGACCCCCGAACGCACCCTGGTCCGGGCCGAGTTCAGGGCGCCCGTGCTGCTGCCGGGCACCGTCGAGTACGCGGCGCTCGACGAGCGCTTCGCCCTGCGGGACGCGACCGGGCGGATCCACGTCGAGGGGTACGCGCGCCCGGCCGCCGCCTGAACCCGCATGAACACTGGGCGAACAACAGACGTCCGCTGCCCGGCGGCGTAGCACGAAACTCCAGGTGAACAACGGTCACTTGAGGATTCCGCACAGGTGAACCCCAGCCCGCCCAAGGCAGTTTCAAGACATCGCTCATACGTTCCTCAGGGTTCCTTCCTACCTTCGGCTCACTTCGCCGGACCCGCCAGGAAGGGCCCCTGAGCCATGCCCCCCAGACGCATCGCCGTACTCGCCGACTCGGACACCCGCTGGAAGTGGGGTGCCTCCGTGGCACAGCAGATCGCCCCCGGGCACGCCCTCGACGCGTACTTCCTGCACGGCCGGTCGACCCCGACCGAGCGGCAGCTCGCCGAGATCGGCATCGCACCCGACAGCAGACGCGAACTCCCCGCCGCCGCACTCGTCGACGACCCGGACCTGGCCGACGCCGCGATCGTCGTCATGGCCGTCTCCGGCGGCACGGTCCTCGCCCTCACCCACAGCCTCGGCCTCGCCTGGGCCGGCCGCGAACACCGGCCGGTCACCGTCACCGGCTACGTCGGCGTCGTCTACGAGAAGATGGTCGACGGCCTGCTCACCCGCGGCGGCACCGACATCGTCCTCGCCAACTCCACCTACGACGCACGCCGGTTCGCCGCCGCGTTCGCGAGCGTCGGCGTCGACCCGGACTCGGTCGTGGAGTGCGCGCTGCCCTTCCTCGGCGGCGAACCCTACCGGCCGTCCACCGAGCGGCCGTTCACCCTCACCTTCGCCGTCCAGCCCTCCGTGCCCAAGAGCAGGCAGGACCGGCTGCGGCTGCTGGAACGGGCCGCGGCGCACGCCCGGCGCCACCCCGACCGCCAGGTCCTGATGAAGCTCCGCAGCCTCCCCGGCGAACACACCACCCACGTCGAGGCCGACCCCTACCAGCTCCTCGTCCAGAACCTGGCCCAACCCGCCCCCGCCAACCTCCAGCTGGTCTACGGCAACATGAGCGAGGTCCTCGACCGCACCGACCTGCTGGTGACCGTCAGCTCCACCGCCGCGCTGGAGTCGATGCAGCGGGGCATCCCCACCGCGATCCTCACCGACTTCGGCGTCCGCGAGGCACACGGCAACCACTACTTCATCCACTCCGGCTGCCTGGCCTCCTGGGACGAACTCGACGCCGGCGCCCTGCCGTCGCCCGACCCCGCCTGGGCCGACGCCCAGGGCATCGGCAAGAGCGACCCCTACGCCGCCGCCCGCGCCCGGGTGGCCGCGCTGCGCGCCGCGGGACCGCTGCCGACGCTGCGCCCCTACTACACACCCGAGCGCGCCGGCATCTACCTGAGCGGTCTGCTGACCCGCAACGGCTTCGACGAGAAGGGCCGCCCGCTCGGCACCCCGCCGGGCGCGGGCGGTCCGGGCCGGGTCGGGAGGGCCGTACGGGGAGCGGCCAGGCGCGGCGCCAAGGCCGTGTACCGGGTGGGCCACCAGCGGGTCGCGCCGACGCTGCGCAAGTGGGGAGCCGTCTGAGGCGCACGGCGTGCGGGCCGGTTAGGGACGCTCCTCGGTGTCCGCCGGCGGTGACCAGGGCCGCCCCTCCATCAGGTTGCCCAGGCCCGCCCACGCGAAGTTCATCAGGGTCGCCGCCGTCTGCCGGGCGGTGACGCCCGGGGTCGCGTTGGACCAGGCGGCCAGCGACTCGGCGGCACCGACCAGCGCCTCCGCGAGACCGGCCACCTCGCGCTCGGCGAGGTCGGGGTCGCGACCGTGATGCGCCTCGCGGGCGGTGTCCGCGATCAGCTCGGTGACGAACGCGACGAGTTCGGCGCGCAGCGCGGCCACCTCCGCCGCGAAGGGCTCGCCGTGGGTGCGGGCCTGCAGATGCAGGACGGACCAGCCGTCCGGGTGCTGGGCGGTGTGGACGAAGAACGCCCGCAGCCCGTCCCAGAGCTGGCGGTCGGCGGGCGTGCGGGTGTCGACACCGGCCCGCACCGCCTCGGTGAGCGCCTGGCCCTCGCGCCGGATGCACGCGGTGAACAGGTCTTCCTTCGAGTTCAGGTAGAGATACACCAACGGCTTGGACACGCCCGCGAGTTCGGCTATCTCGTCCATCGACGCGGCCATGTAGCCCCGCTGTCCGAAGGTCCGCACGGCGGCGTCGAGCATCTGCTGCTCACGGACCGCGCGCGGCATCCGTTTGGTCTTCACGGCACCCATGGGGCAAGGGTAGTTGGACCGGACCGCACGGCTGCCGACAGAACTTCTAGGAGGCCTGGCCCTGCGGGTGGGAGGCGGGCTGGGCGGCCGGCTGGGGGGCGTCCGCCGTCTCGTCCTCCTGGCTGCGGTTGGCGTCCAGGTTGGCCTTCATCCGGTCGACCCGCTCGACGATCTGCACCGAGGCCCGGTCCCGCACCCCGCGCAGCACCACGAAACTGATCGGCGCCGAGATCACCAGCGCCAGCAGCACGATCCACATGCCGTTGGAGTCGCCGAAACCGCGTGGGAAGACGCCGAGATAGACGAGGCCCCAGACGACGCCGAGGCAGCCCGCGAAGACCCCGAGGCGCCACAGTGTGTAGCGGAACATCTCAATCCACTCTTCCGTAGCGAACAGACCTGACCGAACAGACGTGAGGGAACGGTCCTCTTCAGTGAAGCACGCGCCGCCGCCGATCTTCGGGCGGGGTCGGGGGGCTCACAGCAGCGGCAGCAGCATGAAGATGTCGTCCCGGTCGTCCCCCGGGGCGACCCGGATCGCGCCCGGCACCCGGCCGACCTCCTTGTAGCCGCAGGAGCCGTAGAACCGCTCCAGGCCGTGCCCGCCGCGGCAGGTGAGGCGGATCGCCTCGATGCCGTCGAGGCCGCGCGCGGCCCCCTCGGCGGCGGCGAGGAGGTCACGGCCGTACCCCTTGCCCTGATGGCGCGGGTGGACCATCACCGTGTACAGCCACAGCCAGTGCCGCATCAGCCGGTGCGAGTTGAACGCGAGGAACACGGTCGCGGCGACCGTGCCCGACTCGTCCCGGCCGACCAGCAGCCGGGTGCGGCCCTCCGCCATCGCGACGAAGTGCCGGACCAGCTCGGGCCTGACCTCGTCCACCGTGACCGGTGCGACGAACCCGACGGAACCCCCCGCGTTCGTGACATCCACCCAGAGGGCGAGGATCTCCTCCCGCAGGGCAGGGGTTATCGCCGGGTCCAGTTCGAAAGTGAGCGCCATCGTTCCGTTCAGACTCGCATCGGCTGCGGGGACTCGCGCCGCGCCGGGTCCGGGCCGTCGTACTCGCGGATGATCTCGTAGCGCGTGTTCCGCTCGACCGGCCGGAAACCGGCGTCGCGGATCAGGTCGAGGAGGTCGTCGCGGGTGAGCTTGTTCGGGGTGCCGTAGTTGTCGGCGTCGTGCGTGATCTTGTACTCGACGACCGAGCCGTCCATGTCGTCCGCGCCGTGCTGGAGCGCGAGCTGGGCCGTCTGGACGCCGTGCATGACCCAGAAGACCTTGACGTGCGGGACGTTGTCGAAGAGCAGCCGCGAGACGGCGAAGGTCTTCAACGCCTCGGCGCCGGTGGCCATCTGGGTCCGCGCCTGGAGGCGGTTGCGGACCTTGCCGTCCTTCATGTCGACGAAGTCGTGCTGGTAGCGCAGCGGGATGAAGACCTGGAACCCGCCGGTCTCGTCCTGGAGTTCACGCAGCCGCAGCACGTGGTCCACGCGGTGGCGGGGCTCCTCGATGTGGCCGTAGAGCATGGTGCACGGGGTCTTGAGACCCTTCTCGTGCGCCAGCCGGTGGATCCGCGACCAGTCCTCCCAGTGCGTGCGGTGGTCCACGATGTGCTGGCGGACCTCCCAGTCGAAGATCTCCGCGCCACCGCCGGTCAGGGACTCCAGGCCGGCCTCGATCAGCTCGTCCAGGATCTCGCTCGCGCTCAGCCCGGAGATGGTCTCGAAGTGGTGGATCTCCGTGGCCGTGAAGGCCTTCAGCGAGACCTCCGGGAGGGCCTTCTTCAGCTCGCTCAGCGACCGCGGGTAGTAGCGCCAGGGCAGGTTCGGGTGCAGGCCGTTGACGATGTGCAGCTCGGTGAGGTTCTCGCCGCGCATCGCGGTCGCGAGCCGGACGGCCTCCTCGATGCGCATCGTGTACGCGTCCTTCTCGCCCGGCTTGCGCTGGAACGAGCAGTAGGCACAGGACGCGGTGCACACGTTGGTCATGTTCAGGTGGCGGTTGACGTTGAAGTGGACGACATCGCCGTTCTTCCGCGTCCGCACCTCGTGCGCGAGTCCGCCCAGCCAGGCCAGGTCGTCCGACTCGTACAGCGCGATGCCGTCCTCACGGGACAGCCGCTCACCGGAGCGGACCTTCTGCTCCAGCTCGCGCTTGAGCCCGACATCCATGCCCATACCTCTTCCTCAGACAGACTCGATCAACGGTACTCCCCCGCCCTTCGGGCACGAGATGCCCCCGGACGGCGCGTGCGCGGCCAGGCCTTAGACCTCTTCGGGCAGTTCCCCGACCCGGTTCTCCCACTTCGTGGAGAGCACGATCGTGGTACGGGTCCTGGAGACTCCCTTCGTCCCGCTGAGCCGCCGGATGGTCTTCTCCAGCCCGTCCACGTCGGGCGCCCGCACCTTGAGCATGAACGAGTCCTCGCCCGCGATGAACCAGCAGTCCTCGATCTCGCTCAGGTCCTTCAGCCGGCGCGCCACGTCCTCGTGGTCGGCGGCGTCGGAGAGCGAGATGCCGATCAGGGCGATGACGCCGAGGCCGAGGGAGGCCGAGTCGACGGTCGCGCGGTACCCGGTGATGACACCGGCCGCCTCCAGCCGGTTGATGCGGTCGGTGACACTGGGTCCCGACAGGCCGACGAGGCGCCCCAGCTCCGCGTAGGAGGCCCGGCCGTTCTCTCTCAGGGCCTGGATGAGCTGCCTGTCCACCGCGTCCATGCGATCGATCGCCTTCCGATTCGTACCAGTGAATAGATGAGGTGCCGTACGTCAGGTGGTGGTGCGGGAACCCCCGAGGTCGCCCTTCCACCGCCGGTACAGCCCGTGCGGGACGCCCGCCGAGTCCAGCACCCGCCCGGCGACGAAGTCCACCAGGTCCTGGATGTGGGTGGCTCCGGCGTAGAACCCCGGCGAGGCGGGCACCACGGCCGCGCCCAGGTCGTCCAGGGTCACGAGGTGCCGCAGCGTCTGCCCGTTCAACGGCGTCTCGCGTACGGCGACCACCAGCTTGCGCCGCTCCTTCAGGGTCACGCTCGCCGCCCGCTGCAGCAGGTCCTTGCTCAGCCCGAGGGCGATCCCGGCGACACACGCGGTCGACGCGGGCACCACGATCATCCCCTTCGAGGGATACGACCCCGAGGACGGCCCCGCCGCCAGGTCGCCCGCGCTCCAGTGCCGTACCGCGCCGGTGTCGACGGCGGGCTGGAAGGTGCCGGGCTTGCCGTCGGCGCCGCGGGCCAGCCATTCCCGCAGGTCGTCCTGCCAGTGCGCGTCCCGGTAGGAGATCCCCGTCTCGTCCAGGAGCGTCAGCCGGGACGCGCGGGACACCACGAGGTCGACGCTCTCGCCGGCGTCGAGGAGCGCGCGCAGCACGGCAGCCGCGTATGGGGTGCCGGAAGCGCCGGACACCCCTACGATCCAAGGCGTACGCGGCGTCTCTCCTGGCTTGACTGGGTTCACGACACCGAGCCTAGCTGGCGTCGCGAGGCGGGAACCGGCCAAGGGTGCCGGGGCGTTCTTCAGTGGGGACGAGTCAGTCGTGGGGGGTGCCATGTCCGGTGCGGGGTCGGAGTGGTCGCGGGGCGACCGCGCGAAGGCCGCGGCCAAGCTGATGGTGGGCTGGGTCGCGCTGTTGTGGCTGCTGGAAGCGGTGGACGTGGTGTCCGGCCATGCCCTCGACAGCCTCGGGATCATCCCGCGCGAACCCTCCGAGTTGATCGACATCGTGCCCGCGGCGTTCATCCACTTCGGCTTCGCCCACGTGGCGGCGAACAGCGTGCCGCTGCTGGTGTTCGGTTTCCTCGCCGCGCTGGGCGGCATCCGGCGGTTCGCCGCGGTCTGCGCGCTGATCATCGTCGCGGACGGCCTCGGCGTGTGGCTGCTGTCCCCGGCACACACGAACACGGCGGGCGCGTCCGGCCTGATCTTCGGCCTGTTCGGCTTCCTGCTGATCGGCGGCTTCGTCGAGCGCCGGCCGCTCGGCATCGTCGTGGGACTGCTCATCGGCGCGGTGTGGGGCGGCTCGATCCTGTTCGGGCTCGCGCCGACCCAGTCGGGAGTGAGCTGGCAGGCACACCTGATCGGGCTGGTGGCGGGGGTGGGCGCGGCGTTCGCGTTCCGGCGCGGACCCACCCCGCGGGCTTCGCTCACCGCCGCCTAGCCGGTGAGCGGGACGGCGGGGCGGGTCGCCTACACCGTCAGTCCGCGCACCAGCAGATCCAGCAGCGCGCACACGAACAGCGCGATGCCGATGAACCCGTTGACGCTGAAGAACGCCCTGTTCAGCCGCGAGAGGTCGTGCGGCCGGACGATCGAGTGCTCGTACACGAACGCGCCCGCGACGATCAGCAGGCCGAACCAGAAGAAGGCACCGGCGCCGGTCGCCGCGCCGTACCAGGCGAGCAGCGCGGTCGTGATCGTGTGGCAGACCCGCGCGCCCCAGATCGACGCCGGGACGCCGAAGCGCGCCGGCACCGACATGACGCCGATCTCGCGGTCGGTCTCGATGTCCTGGCAGGCGTAGATCAGGTCGAAGCCGCCGATCCAGATGCCGACGGCGAGACCGAGGATCACCGCGTCCCAGGACCACTCGCCGGTGATCGCCAGCCAGCCGCCCACCGGCCCCATGGCCTGGGCGAGGCCCAGGATGGCCTGCGGGAAGTTCGTGAACCGCTTGCCGTAGGGATAGACGACCATCGGGATCACCGCGATGGGCGCCAGCGCCAGGCAGAGCGGGTTGAGGAGCGCCGCCGAGCCCAGGAAGACGACGAGGGCGACGAGCGCGCCCGTCCACGCGTGCTTGACCGACATCGCGCCGGTGACCAGCTCGCGGTGCGCGGTGCGCGGGTTACGGGCGTCGATCTCACGGTCGATGATCCGGTTGACGGCCATCGCGAAGGTCCGCAGACCGACCATGCAGATCGTCACCAGCAGCAGCCGCCCCCAGTGGATGTTCCTGTCCAGCTCGAACATCGCGGTCAGCGCCGCGATGTAGGCGAAGGGCAGGGCGAAGACGGAGTGCTCGATCATGACGAGGCGTAGGAACGCCTTGGTGCGCCCCGGCTGCGGGATCGCGGCTGATGCGCTGCTCACGAAAGTCCGTACTCCTTCCACCGGCGGTCGACCTTCGCCGCCGTCTCCGGGTCGGACAGCACCATCTCGGGCCAGCCGCCGTCCCGTGTGTAGCCCTCCTCGGGCCATTTCCTCGTCGCGTCGATTCCCGCCTTGCCGCCCCAGAACTGCTGGTAGGAGGCATGGTCGAGGTGATCGACGGGTCCTTCCACGACCGAGAGGTCGCGGGCGTAGTCCGTGTTGCCGAGGGCCCGCCACGCGACCTCGTGCAGATCGTGGACGTCGCAGTCGGAGTCGACGACCACGATCAGCTTGGTCAGGGACATCATGTGCGCACCCCAGACCGCGTGCATCACCTTCTGGGCGTGCTTCGGGTACTTCTTGTCGATGGAGACGATCGCGCAGTTGTGGAATCCGCCCGCCTCGGGCAGGTGGTAGTCGACGATGTCCGGCACGATGATCTTCAGCAGCGGCAGGAAGAACCGCTCCGTCGCCCGCCCCAGCGGTCCGTCCTCCGTCGGAGGCCGGCCCACGACGATCGACTGGAGCAACGGCCGCTTCCGCATCGTCACGCAGTCGATGGTCAGCGCGGGGAAGGGCTCCTGCGGCGTGTAGAACCCGGTGTGGTCCCCGAACGGCCCCTCCGGCAGCATCTCGCCGGGCTCCAGCCACCCCTCGATGACGACCTCGGCCTGCGCCGGCACCTGGAGCGGCACGGTCTTGCAGTCGACCATCTCGATCCGCTTGCCCGCGATGAACCCGGCGAAGAGGTACTCGTCGATGTCACCGGGGAGCGGCGCGGTGGAGGCGTAGGTCACGGCGGGCGGGCATCCGAAGGCGATGGCGACCGGCAGCCGCTCACCGCGCCGGGCCGCGACCTGGTAGTGGTTGCGGCTGTCCTTGTGGATCTGCCAGTGCATGCCGATGGTGCGCTTGTCGTGGCGCTGGAGCCGGTAGAGCCCGAGGTTGCGGATCCCGCTGTCCGGGTCCTTGGTGTGCGTGAGCCCGAGGTTGAAGAAGGACCCGCCGTCCTGCGGCCAGGTGAAGAGCGCGGGCAGCATGTCGAGGTCGACGTCGTCACCCGTGAGCACCACCTCCTGCACCGGCGCTTCCTTGACCTTCTTCGGCGGTACGTGGGTCATCGACCCGAGCTTCCCGAAGGCGTCCCGCACTCCGACGAACCCCTGCGGCAGTTCGGGCCGCAGCAGCCCGCCGATCTTGTCGGAGATGTCGCCGTACGACTTCAGTCCCAGCGCTTTCAGCAGCCGCCGGTCGGTCCCGAAGACGTTCATGGCGAGGGGCATCGAGGACCCCTTCACCTTCTCGAAGAGGAGCGCGGGTCCACCGGCCTTCTGGACCCGGTCGACGATCTCCCCGACCTCCAGATAGGGGTCCACCTCGGCCTTGATGCGCTTGAGGTCGCCCTCGCGCTCCAGTGCCCTGAGCAGGGAGCGAAGATCGTCGTAAGCCATGTGTCCCAGTATCGGCCACCCGCTAACCTGACCCCGTCACCGGGGCCACCCCACCTGTCGTCCGACCACTCTGGAGAATCTCGCCGCCATGCTCAGGTATCTGCCGGTTCTGCTGGTCCTGGCTCTGTGGATCTACGCGTTCGTGGACTGCCTGAACACGCCCGAGGAGGATGTGCGGGGCATGCCGAAGCTGGCGTGGGTGTTCGTGATCCTGCTCTTCGGCGAGGTGCTCATCGGCCCGGTGGCCTGGCTGATCGCGGGCCGCCCGCGGCGCACCGGGGCCGGACCGACGGCCGCGCCCGGCCGGTGGATCGCGCCGGACGACAACCCCGAGTTCCTGAAGTCCCTGAACAAGGACGACCTCAAGGACGACCCGAAGGCGGAGTAGGACGGCCGACACGTGCAGGTTGTACGCCGGTGAGCGATCCGGTACGGACAGAGCGCCCCTGGGCCCGGCCCGCCCGGGACCGGACACTTACCTCGCATGACGACTGCTCCCGCCGACTCCGCCGGCACCCTCGCCCCCGCCTACGGTGACAAGGTCATCGCCGTCGAGACGGCGGGCGCCGAGCCGATCCCCGACGCCGAACGGCACGGCAGCCCGCTCCAGTTGCTCTGGACCTGGGCCTCACCGAACATCGAGTTCGCGACCGTCTACATCGGCGTGATCTCGGTCCTCTTCTTCGGCCTGTCCTTCTGGCAGGCGACCGCGGCGATCGTCCTGGGCACGGCCCTGGGCGCGGTCACGCAGGGCTTCCTCTCCCTGGACGGCCCGCGCTTCGGCGTCCCGCAGATGGTGATCGGCCGCTTCTCCTTCGGCTTCCGCGGCAACATCGTCCCGTCGGCGGCCAACGGCCTTGTGGCGGGCGTCGGCTGGTTCGCGGTGAACAGCGTGAGCGCGGCCTTCGCGCTCAACACCCTGACGGGCCTGCGGCCTCTCCCGTCCCTGCTGCTCGTGGTGGCCGCCGAGATCCTGATCGGCTTCATCGGCCACAACTTCGTGCACACCTTCGAGAGGTACGCGTTCCCGGCGCTGGCGCTGATCTTCCTGCTGGCCGGGGTGTGGACCTTCAAGGACGCGCATCTGGGCGGGGGCGGTACGGGCGGCGGAGTGGGCGGCTTCCTGCTCGCGTTCAGCGCGGCCTGGGGCTATGCGGCGGGCTGGAACCCGTACGCCACGGACTACGCGCGCTATCTGCCGCGCACGGCGAACAGGTTCAGGACGGTCCTCTACCCGGCCCTCGGCCTGTTCGTGTCGGTGACGTTCGTGGCGGTGACGGGTGCCGCCTCGGCCACCCTCCTGGCCCCCGAGGACGCGACCCCCACGGCCGCCTTCACCGGTCATCTCCCGTCCTGGCTGGGCGACTTGGTGCTGATCGCGATCATCCTGGGCGCGGTCTCCGCGAACGCCCTGAACGTCTACTCCGGCGCGATCTCCCTCACCGCGCTGGGCCTGGGACTCCCGGCCTGGCTCAACCGCGGCGTCCTGGTGGTGGTGTCGGGCGTGGCCGGTACGGCGGCGGCATGGGCGTCGTTGTCCGACGCGGGTTCGGCGTACGAGGCGTTCCTGCTGGTGATCGCGTACTGGGTGGCGCCGTGGCTGGGCGTGGTCCTGGTGGAACGCTGGTTCCGGTCCCGCACGCCCACCGAGGAACTGGCCCCCCGCCTGACCGACCCCGCCTTCACCAACTGGCCCGGCCTGGCAGCCCTGTTGATCGGCATCGGCGTCTCGGTCCCCCTCTTCTCCAACCAGCAGGACTACGTCGGCTACGTCCCGGAGCACTGGCCGTCCTTCGGCGACAGCACGCCGATCGTGGGGTTCGCGCTGAGCGCGCTGCTGTACGCCGCGTTCCGCCGCGTCAGCGGCCGAGCCTCGGCACCCGGCCCGGCACACCCCACAGGCCCGGCCGCGGAAGCCCGGCCGTGACAGGAAGCGGGGAGCGGCCCCACGACCACTGACCACCCCGGTCGCCGCCAGCTCAGGAAGGCGACACTGGCGCTGGCGGTGGCGGTGGCGGTGGCGGTGGCGGTGGCGGTGGCGGTGCCAGCACACAGAACTCATGGCCTTCCGGATCGGACAGACACGTCCACGGCACATCACCCTGCCCGAGGTCGACATCCGTGGCCCCGAGACCCCGCACCCGCCCCACCTCCGCCGCCTTGTCGCAGGCCGGACAGGGCAGCAGGTCCAGATGAACGCGGTCCGGCACCGTCTTCGGACCGGACACGCGAAGGAACTCCAGATACGGGCCCGTCCCCTCGGGGGACCGCAACGACGCGTAGTCGGCGGTCGGTTCGCCCGGAGTCCAGCCCGTCACCTCGGCCCAGAACCGCGCCACGGCCCGCGGATCCAGACAGTCGACCACCACCGCGGCGACCGGACCGGTGTCGCGGTAGGTCTCCCGTGGCTCCAGCACGCAGAACTCGTTGCCCTCCGGATCCGCGAGCACGGTCCACGGAACGTCCCCCTGGCCCACATCGGCCGGCGTGGCCCCGAGGGAGCGCAGCCGGGCGACCAGCTCCTCCTGATGGGCCGTGGAGGTGGTGGCGAGATCGAGGTGAAGACGGTTCTTGACCGGCGTCTTGAGGTGCGGGACGGGGACGACGTCGATGCCCAGGCCGACCGTCTCGGGCCAGACGCGTCCACCGCCCGGACCCGTATAGGTCGTCACTCCGGGGCTGAAGGCGCTCCAGCCGAGGGCCTCCGCCCAGAACCGCCCCACCGCCGGGGCGTCGAGGGCCTTGATGTTCACCTGGACGGGTCGCAGCGCCATGAGGCCGACCCTATGCGCGCCCCGCACCCGACGCAGCGCGCCCCGCACAGCCCACCGGACCCAGCGGCCGTCCGTATCCCCCGAAACGGACGGACGCGGGCCCGGCCACCACCAAGTCTGGACCGCCGTACGGCCGAACCGGAAGAGGGTTCCAGAAACCTGCTCTAGAAATTCACTCTAGAACTTGGTTCCCCCTACGCTGTCCCGCATGAGCCCCAAGCAACAACGCGGCGAGGTCACCGCAGACCTGATCCTCGACGCCGCGCTCCGCCTGTTCGCGGAGCAGGGCGAGCAGGGCCTGACCGTGAACGCCGTGACCAAGGCCAGCGGTGTCAGCCTCGGCAGCCTGTACCACCACTTCGGCAGCCTGGACGGGCTGTTCGACGCGCTCACGGAGCGCTGGCTGAGCCGGTTGCTGGGCGAGCTGATCACGGCGATGCGGGCGACCCGCACCGCACGGACCGGCATCCGCGCGATCGTACGGACGCATCTGGCCTTCGCCCGCGAACACCGGGACGCCGCCCTGCTGTTGCACTCCGCCAGGACCGACCAGCGGAACATGATCCAGGCCAGACAGCTGCGGGACGCCCAGGAGGCCAGGCTGTCGGTGTTCGCCGTGTGGATCCAGTCGCACGTGGATTCAGGCGAGTTGGCGCCGCTGCCGCTGCCCCTGCTGGAGTCCCTCGTCCTGGGCCCGCTGGTCGGCGTGGTCCGCCGCTGGCTCTCACAGGTCGACGACGTCGAGATGGACCTCGACGAGGCCGCCCGCGTCCTCCCGGAGCGGATCTGGCGGTCGGTCGCCGCCGACCCGGGATAGCGGGGAACGCCAGGGATCTACGCCACCGTCCGCAGCCCCCGCACCCGCGCCGCCCCTGTCCCCGTCCCCCGCACCACGCGATGCGCGCACACCGCCGCCAGCAACTCCCCCAGCAGATCGGGGTCGTCGATCTCCAGACCGAGCAACGACTCGATGCGCTCCAGGCGTTGGTAGAGCGACTGGCGGCCGATGTGCAGCAGGGCCGCCGTGCGCGTCGGCGAGCAGCCGTGCCGGAGATGGACCTCCAACGTCCGCACCAGGTCGCTGGGATGGGCCGCCTCCCACGCCAGGAGCGGGCCCAGCGCGTGCTGCACCAGCCGGGTCAGCCGGTCCCGGTTCGCGTCGATGCCGCCGCGGGTCAGCTCGCGTTCCAGGGCCAGGGAGCGCGCCGAGGTCACCAACGGGCCGTCCGGGCGGGCGGGTTCGGCGGCCGGCACGGTCAGCGCCAGTTCCAGTGTCGTACGGGCGGCCCGCAGTGTGTCGCTCCAGCGCAGCCAGCCGCCGCCCGCCTCGACCGCGTGCCCCACCGCGACCGCCAGGCCGGGGTCGGCGGCCGTGCGGAAGGCCTCCTGGACGGTGCGGACGAGGTCGCCCGAGACGGACGCCGGGAGCGCGAGCAGGGCCAGGACGTCGGCCGGGAACGCGGCGCGCAGGACGCTCGCGCCGCCGAGCAGCCGGAGCGCCCGGTCCACGGCCGTCAGGTCTCTCGCGCCGTGGACGGAGACGCCGATCAGGCGGGCGCCGGGCCCGGGACGGAAGCCGGCCAGGGCGGACCTCGCCTCGACCTCGGGCTGGTTCAGCGCGGCACGGTCCGCGAGATCGGCCAGGAGAGCGGCCGTGTGGTCGTCGCCCCACGGGCGGACCACCGAACGGCCGGAGAGTCCCCGGGCCACGATCGCCCGGTTGGCCGCCTCGGTGATCCGGACGAAGGGGACGACCCGGCGCAGGGCCAGCAGGGGCAGGTTCAGGCGGCGGGCCTCGTCCGTGACCTCCGGCGGCATCGTCGGCAGGGAGCGGCCGGTCTCCACCGCCAGGCCGGACGCGCCCCGGGCCGCCAGCTCGCGGACGTAGCGGCGGCGGACCTCCGCGTCGGTGTCGGTGAGGCCGAATCCGTCGGTGAGGAGGAGTTCGCCGCCGTCGAGGAAGTTCGCGCCCTCGTAGACCTCGCTGACGGGGTTCCCCCCACTTCGGGCGAAGCCGAGAAGAAGCGGGAGGACCCAGCGCACGGGGCGGTCGAGACCGGTCTCCCCGGCGAGGAGTTCGGGCTCGGCGGCGCGGACGGGGTCGAGGGCCAGGACCTCACGGAGGGTGAGCGTGGGCACGGGAACCTCCAGAGGCGCTGACAGTTCGTCCGGCTAAGGGCTGCGGGGAGAGTACTTTCCGCACGTTGCCCTCGTGTTTCGGCCACTGGAGAGTGGTGACCATGAACCGCATCGATCAGGCACAGGCACGGACCTGGCTCGCCACCGCCGTCGCGGAGGCCCGCGCCGGGCTCGCCGAGGGCGGCATCCCGATCGGCGCCGCACTCTACGGCGCCGACGGCACCCTGCTGGGCCGCGGCCACAACCGGCGCGTCCAGGACGACGACCCCTCGACGCACGCGGAGACGGCCGCGTTCCGGGCGGCGGGACGGCAGCGGTCGTACCGGGGCACGACCATGGTGACGACCCTCTCCCCCTGCTGGTACTGCTCCGGGCTGGTGCGGCAGTTCGGCATCTCGCGGGTCGTCGTCGGCGAGGCCGCCACCTTCCACGGCGGCCACGACTGGCTCGCCGGACACGGCGTGGAGATCGTCCTCCTCGACGACCCCGAGTGCACCGCCCTGATGCGCGACTTCATCAAGAACAACCCGGAACTGTGGAACGAGGACATCGGTGACTGAGCCCCGTATTCCCACGATCGATCTGCGCCCCTGGCTTTCCAGGGACGAGGAGGCCCGCAAGGACATCGCCCGTACCGTCGACGACGCGCTGCAGACCGCCGGGTTCCTGCTCGTCACCGGGCATGGGGTGGATCCCTCCCTGCGGTCGCGGATCCGGGAGGCATCCCGGGCCTTCTTCGGACTGCCCGCCGAGGTGAAGGCTGCCTACTCCGCCAAGGTCGGCGGGCGGGGGTGGCTCGGGCCCGGGGCGGAGGCCAACGGGTACTCGGAGGGGACCGAGACGCCCCCCGATCTGAAGGAGTCGCTGACCTTCGCCACCGACCGGCCCTTCGAGGACCCGGTGGTCAACGCGGAGTGGTACGCGCCGAACGTGTGGCCGGCGGAGATCCCCGGACTGCGGTCGCTCTGCGAGGAGTACCTCGACCGGATGGGCGAGCTGGAGAAGCAGTTGCTGTCGCTGCTCGGGGTCGCGCTCGGGCTCGAACCCGACTTCTTCTCACGGCACATGGACCATCCGACGTACGGGTTCAACATCAACTGGTATCCGGGCACGGAGGTCGTCGGGGAGCCGGAGCCGGGGCAGTTCCGGATCGGGCCGCACACCGACTTCGGGACGGTGACGATCCTCGACCGGCAGGCCGGGAAGGGGGGACTCCAGGTCTTCACCGACGAGGGCGGCTGGGAGGACGCGCCGTTCGATCCGGCCGCGTTCACCATCAACATCGGTGACCTGATGGCCCGTTGGACCGGCGACCGGTGGCGTTCGGGACGGCACCGGGTGCTGCCGCCGCCCGCCGACTCACCGGCCGAGGAGCTGATGTCGCTGGTGTACTTCGGCGAGTGCACCCCGGGCACGCTCGTCGAGTCCGTGCCCGCCCCCGTCGGGAGGGTGGCCTACGACGCCGTCGACTCGCACGTCTACCTGCGGGAGAAGCTGGACTCGATCACCGTCGGCTGAACGAAGGCCCCCGTTCCGTCGTTTTCGTAACACAACGGACACCACGCGCCCTGGTACGAAACAACTCCCCCTATTTACCCTGGTGTTGATAGACAGGGTGCCGGACGACCGCTCAGGGGGAGATGCGGTGGGAAGAGGGCTGCATGGACGCGCGGCACTGTTCGAGGCACAGCCGCCCGGTCTCGCCGCGCGCCTGACCGGTCTGCGCCCGTACGAACTGCTCACCTCGCCGTACGAGCACCCGGAACCGCCCTTCGTGGTGCTCGCGGGCGCGCGCGGCCTCGGCAAGAGCACGGCGCTGGCCGAGCTGCGGACCGCGTACCGCGGGCACACGCCGGTCGCGCTGGTCGACTGCGAGGCCGACCGGCTGACCCGGCTGCCGGACGGGCGGCCCGCCGCGACCTGGTCGCCGGTGTGGCAGGCGCTGGAGACGGTCGCGGAGCAGCTGCGGGAGCCGGTGGTGCGCGGCGCCGGGAGCATCGACTTCCCGCGGCTGGAGGCCGGGTTGCTCGCCGTGTGCGCGACCGGCTGGGGCGCGCGGGACGAGGAC
This sequence comes from Streptomyces sp. NPDC090083, assembly GCF_044747445.1. NCBI lineage: Bacteria > Bacillati > Actinomycetota > Actinomycetes > Kitasatosporales > Streptomycetaceae > Streptomyces > Streptomyces sp. NPDC090083. The sequence continues at coordinate 25,745 of NZ_JBIVED010000019.1, forward strand.
AGCGCCCGTGAGGAGGCCCGCCGCATCCTGCTGCTGAGCGACCCGGCGCGGCGCTGGGCGACGATCGCGCAGGGCTGGGCCGGCAAGGTCGCGTCCCGGCTGATCGCCAACCTGTCGGGTACGGGACCGGTGGGCCAGGCCGTCATCGAGGCGACCCTGGACACCCTCTTCGACCTGGTGTGGACGCCGAACGGGCTGCTGAAGGCGGGCGCGGACTGGTACAGCGCCTACCCGGGCGCGAGCGGTGACGCCAAGCGCGGGCTGATCGAGATCGCCCGGGACTTCCGGGCCGACGGCACCTCCCGGGCGGACGCCGAACGCTGGCTCCTGCGCGCCCTGCTGGCCGATCTGTCGGACACCTACCGGCGCCGGTGGGAGCGGATGCGCCGGGTCGGGCGGCCGGTCGTGCTGGTCGACAACGTGCAGGCGGGGCCCGGCCCGGGGCTGCTGAAGGCCGTGCTGAAGGAACGGGCCGACGGCACCGGGGACCAGGTGGTGTTCGTCGCCGGTCTGCGCGGTCACCGTCATCCCGATCTGCCGGACGCGGTACGGCATCCGCTGCCGGAGGTGGCGCGGGCGAGCGGGTGGACGCCGGGGGCCTCGCCGTCGTCGCGGGCGCTGGTGGTGACGTTGCCGCCGCTGACGCCGGAGGAGGCGCGGCGCGCCATCGCCGACGTGTGTGTGCCGGACGGCACCACGCGTGTCGAGGTGCCGCCCCAACTGCCGTACGCCATTCACCGGTTGACGGCCGGGAGTCCGCTGGGGGCGGTGGTGCTGGGGCAGGCCGTGCGGCAGAACCGGCCGGTGGGGGCGGTCAGTCCGGGCGAGCTGCTGACCGCCGGGCTGAAGCCGGACGCGGACGGGGAGCGTGAACCGCGGCCCGTGTACCGGGAGTTGCTCGACCGGCTGGTGCCGCCGGGACTCGCGGAGGAGCTGGCCGTGCTCGCCACCGCGCACGACGGGGACTCGGCGCGGGCCCTGGCGGAGGCCCGGCTCGGGGACAGTTTCGGGGCGGCCGGGGTGAACCGGCTGCGCACCCAGCTGACCGCGGAGGGACTGCCTCCGGCCGAGGGCTACTTCGTCGGCGACCCGTTCCTGCGCACCCTGCTCCTCCTCCGGCTGCACCTCGACGACGCCGACCACGGCCGCTGGCGTGCCGTCCACCGCTCCCTGCTCACGCACTACGAGGGCCTGCCCGGCGACCCGGACACCCCGGCCCGCGCGCGCTACCGGCTGCACCACGAACTCGCCCTGGGCGACACGGCGGACGCGGTCGCGTATCTGCGGAACACCTTCCGCGTCATCACGCCGTACGCCTGGCTGGAGACGCTGCTGTTCGTCACCGCCGCGCCCTACTACCACGCGCACGATCCGCGCGGCCGGGACATCGGCGCGCCCGGCGACCACCGCAAGGCGGTCGCGCTGGCCCGCACGGACGCGGCCGAGGACCCGCCGGAGGGCGTGGACGCGGCACTGCATCTGACGGTACGGCGGCTGCTGCACGCGGTGTGGCAGGTGACGGATCCGCTGGTGCTGCCGGACGAGGAGGTCGCGGGCCGGATGCACTTCGATCTGGAGCAGTTGTCGAACATCTGGCCCGCGGGCAGCGAACCGCTGTGGCGGGCCGCCCAGCAGTGGCCCGAACAGGCCCTGGCCGGGCGTCCGTTACGGGTGCCGGGCGGCGACGACCGGGACGGGGGTCCGCGATGAGACCGTGGTTGCGTGAGGTGGTCCAGCGGGTCAGGACCATTCCGATCTACCGTTACACGGCCGTCGTGGTCGCCGCCGCGCTGGTCTTCGGCGTCGTCGTGCTGACCCGCGCGCTGACGCACGACGACCGCTCGTGCGCGGCCGGGGTGGCGCGGCCCGAGGACAGTGACGAGTGCGTCGGGGTGTCGACCTCGGCGTTCGACTTCGGGCAACGTCAGTTCGCCGACACCATCAGGGCGGTGGCCCGCGAGAACGGCAGGCTGAAGCCGGGCACGTACGTCACCGTCGCGCTCTTCGAGCCGTTCACCGCGACCGACGCCGACACCATGAACGACGTACGGCACGAGTTGCAGGGCGCCTATCTCGCGCAGTACCAGGCCAACCACGACGACAACGGCGAGACCCCGTACATCCGGCTCGTGCTCGCCAACCCCGGTGCCTCGGGCGACGCCTGGGAGCGGACGGTCGACCGGATAGTGGCGATGACGACGTCGTCCGACCGGCTGCGGGCGGTCACCGGCATAGGGACCAGCACCGACAACAACAAGAAGGCCGTGGCGAAGCTGACCCGGCTCGGCGTCCCGGTGATCGGCACCTCCATCACCGCCGACGATCTCGCCAACGGGCAGCGGGGCAAGGACCCTTACCCCGGTCTGGCCCGCGTGTCCCCCACCAACACCGACGAGGCGCGGGCCCTCGCGTCCTTCGCCCGGGTGACGGCGGACCGGGCGCTGCTGGTCTACGACAAGCCGGGCGACCCGTACACGAGGACGCTGCAACGGGCCTTCTCCACGCTGCTGAAGGGCTCGCCGTACGGTTCGTGGCCGTTCACCCCGCCCGCCGACCGCAGCCAGGAGGGCAGCACGCCCAACACCTTCCGGCAGATCACCGACCTGGTGTGCGACACGGACGCCAGGCTGGACACCGTGTTCTTCGCCGGACGGCACACCCAACTCCGGCAGTTCATCAACGCGTTGGGCCGTCGCGGCTGCCAGTCCCGTTCGTTCACGGTGCTCAGCGGCGACGAGGGCTCGTACCTCACCGGCGACCGGAAGCTCGACCGCGGTGCCCTCCAGCACGGTGTCGCCGTCCGCTACACCGCCCTCGCCCACCCGGACGCCTGGCTCGACAGCCCCCCGGCGAGCGGGGGTTCGGCCCAGGACACCCGCGACCTCGGCCGGCTGCTGACCGCCGCGAAGGCCCACCCGGTCGGCCCGATCGGCCCGGTCTCCCTCGACGACGGCCAGGCGATCATCGCCTACGACGCGATGCGCCTCGCCGTCCACGGCGTCCGCGAGGCCACGCCCGACCAGCAGAAGATCCCGCCGCTGGCCGACGTCGGCCTCCAGTGGCCACAGGTGAAGGGCTCGTTGCGGGTGAAAGGCGCGAGCGGCTGGATCTGCCTGGACGTCCACGGCAACCCGTACGACAAGGCCGTGCCGATCGTGGAACTCACTCCGCGGGGCGGCTCCCGCTTCGTGAAGATCGCCTGGCCCGAGGGCAGGCCGCCCGCGAAGGACTGCCTGCCTCCGGCCTGACCGCTCGACGGCGAAGGCCGGCTCCGGTGACCCATGTCACACGGAACCGGCCTTCGCCGTCGAGGAGTCGTGGCTCAGACGCCGGCGTAGGAGTGCTTGCCGCCGACGAAGATGTTGACGCCGTAGTAGTTGAACAGCCAGCAGCCGAAGGCGATCAGGGCCAGGTAGGCGGCCTTGCGGCCCTTCCAGCCGGCAGTGGCGCGGGCGTGCAGGTAGCAGGCGTAGGCGACCCAGGTGATGAACGCCCAGGTCTCCTTCGGGTCCCAGCCCCAGTAGCGGCCCCACGCGGACTCGGCCCAGATCGCGCCCGCGATGATCGTGAACGTCCACAGCGGGAAGACGGCCGCGTTGACGCGGTAGGAGAACTTGTCGAGGCTCGCCGAGGCGGGCAGCCGCTCCATCACGGAGGTGGCGAAGGCGCCGGGCTTGCCGCCGCCCGCGAGCTTGTTCTCGTAGCTGTCCTTGAAGAGGTAGAGCAGCGTGCCGACGGCGCCCACGTAGAAGACCGCGCCGCAGATGATCGCCGTCGAGACGTGGATGTACAGCCAGTACGAGTGGAGCGCGGGAACCAGCTGATCGCTGGCGGTGTACAGGACGGTGACGGCGATACCGAGATCGAGGAGGACCGTCGTGACCAGGAACAGGCCGAGCCAGCGCACGTTCTTCTTGAGCAGCAGCAGCGTGAGGTACACACCGACGGCGACCGTGGAGAAGGTGATGTTGAACTCGTACATGTTGCCCCAGGGCGCCCGCTCCACCGAGGCCGCGCGGGCGATGACACCGCTCAGCTCCACGAGGAACGCGAGCACCGTGAGGGACACGGCGATACGGCCGTAGAGGTCGCCCTGCTCGTCACCGCCGTGCGCGCCGGGACCGTCCGGGACGTCGCGCGAGCCGGACGCGGCGCGGACGACGACCTTCGGCCGCTCCAGGACGGCGGTGCCGCCCGCATTCTGCACGGTGACGGCGGGCACGTCCGCCTTCTTCGCGGCGGTGCCGGTCAGCGCGGCGGCCGTACGGCCGATCTTGCTGCGGCTGCCGAAGGTCCATTCGGCGATGTACGCGAGGAAGGCCAGGGTGTAGACGGCCATCGCGGAGTAGATCAGCGTGTTGCTGAGGTTGGCCAGGTGCTCGTTGGTGGCAGCGGCCAGATTGGTCACGGAGGCGAATTCGGTTGCGGCGGCGAGAGTCACTTCTCAGCCCCTTCGGCGGGTACGGGCGGTTCGACGCCGGAGTCGGAGTCGTGGGTGTCGGCGTCGGAGACGGGGGTCTTCGGGTCGTCGTCGGACGTCGGGTCGTCGTCGGTCTTCGTCGGGGCCCGGTCGTGCACGAGCGCGGCCAGGTCGCCGAGTTCCTCGGGGAGTTTCGCGGACTCGCTGCGGCCGAGCCCGGCCATCTCGACGACGGTGACACCGTCGTCGCCGGTGGTCGCCCGCACCCAGACGCGGCGGCGCTGGATGAACAGGGAGCCGGCCAGACCGAGGATCGCGGTGAGCGCGCCGGCCAGGGCCCAGTCGGTGCCGGGCTGCTGGACGACCTGGAAGCCCGCCCACTCCTTGATCTGCTTGTCGAAGGTGATCGACCCGGCGCCGTTCGGCAGCTTCATCGTCTCGCCGGGCAGCAGCTGGGACTTGAGGATGGCGCCCTTGGCGGTCTTGAACTGCTTCAGGTTCTTGGTGTCCAGCTGGTACACGTTCTGCGGGATGCCCGAGTTGACGCCCAGGTCACCGTGGTAGCCGGTCACGTTGAGCACCGGGTAGTCGAGCCCCGGGTACTGGGAGAACATCGTGCCGCTGCCCTTGGCGTAGGTCGGCACGAACAGGGCCGCGAAGCCGAGCTGTTCGGCGACGCCCTGGGCGTTCTTGTAGCCGTCGAGGACCTTGATCGCGCCCTGCGAGGTGACGTTGGAGTCGATCGGCAGCATCGGCACGGCCTGGTGGAAGACCACGTTGCCCTTGCCGTCCCGGACGGTGACGACCGGGGCGTAGCCGTGGCTGACGAGGTAGACCTTCGAGTCGCCGATCTCCAGCGGCTCGTTGACCTTGATGGTGTGCTTCTCCGCCTTGCCGTAGGCGCCGAGGCTGTAGGTGATGTCGGCCTGGTAGGTGCGCGGGGTGCCGCGGTTGGGGCCGGTGCGCTCGTAGGTGCCGGTGAAGCTCTTCAGGTTGAAGCTGAAGGGGACCAGGTCGTCGTCGCTGAAGAGGTTGCCGGACTTGAAGTCGTCGTACTGGGTGAGGGTGTTGGAGAAGCCGTCGCCCTCGATGATCAGCTTGTCGCCCTCGGACTTGAAGAGCTGGCCCCAGGCGAAGGCGATCAGCATCACGATCAGCGCGAGGTGGAAGAGCAGGTTGCCGGTCTCGCGGAGGTAGCCCTTCTCGGCGGCGACGGCGTCACCGGCCACATGGGCACGGAAGCGGCGCTTCCGCAGGGTCGCGAGGGCGGCCTCGCGGACCTCCTCGGGCGCGGCGGCGGTGCGCCAGGTGGCGTACGCGGGAAGCCTGTTGAGCCGCTTGGGGGCACCCGGCGGACGGCCGCGGAGCTGGCCGACGAACTGCCAGGTGCGCGGGATGATGCAGCCGATGAGGGAGACGAACAGCAGGACGTAGATCGCGCCGAACCAGGCGGAGCCGTAGACGTGGAAGAGGCCGAGCTTCTGGTAGATCGGGCCGAGCGTCCTGTGCGCGTCCTGGAACTCGGAGACCTTCAGCGCGTCGGTGCCGGACTGCGGGATCAGCGAGCCGGGGACCGCGCCGAGCGACAGCAGGAACAGCAGCATCAGCGCGACCCGCATCGAGGTCAGCTGGCGCCACATCCAGCGCGCCCAGCCGAGCACCTCGCGGCCGGTCCAGGCGAGCCAGCCGGTCAGGCCGGGCCTGCGGTTGCCGCCGAAGGAGCCGGGCATGGCGGTCTCGACGGGGGCCGTGGAGAGCTGCGAGCCGGCGGCGCCGAGGTCCTGTTCGTCGGCGGAGGAGTCGGCCCGGGGCGTCTCGGCGGGCGAGTCGGCGGTCGTCTTGCTCATCGATCAGATCCCTACAGTGAAGCCGTCGGACCAGCCCTGCATGTCCTGCACCAGCGCGTCCCAGGCACCGGTGAGCAGCAGCACACCGGTCACGATCATCATGGTGCCGCCCACGCGCATCACCCAGACGTAGTGGCGCTTGACCCAGCCGAAGGCGCCGAGGGCCTTGCGGAACGCGACCGCGGTGAGGACGAAGGGGACACCCAGGCCGAGACAGTACGCGACGGTCAGTATGGCGCCGCGACCGGCACTCGACTGGTCCATCGAGAGAGCCTGCACGGACGCGAGGGTCGGGCCGATGCACGGGGTCCAGCCGATCCCGAAGAGCGCGCCGAGCAGCGGTGCTCCTATGAGTCCCGTGGTCGGCCGCTTGTGGAAGCGGAACTCACGCTGGGTCAGCCACGGCATCATCCCCATGAAGAACACGCCCATGAGGATCATGAGCACGCCCAGCACCTTGGTCAGGACTCCCTTGTTCTCCTGGAGCGTCTGCCCGAAGAAGCCGAACAGGGCTCCGCCGGAGACGAACACGACGGTGAAGCCCAGGACGAAGAGGGAAGCGCCCGCGACCATCCGGCCGCGGCGGGCGTCGCCGAGGTCGGTGCCGGTGACTCCCGTGACATAGGAGAGGTAGCCGGGCACGAGCGGCAGGACGCACGGGGAGAAGAAGGAGACGAGTCCGCCGAGGACCGCGATCGGCAGCGCGAGCAGCAGGGCTCCGCTGCGGACTGTGGTGTTGGGGTCGGTGACCGCCGCGAGCAGCACGTCAGCTCACTTCTCCGCGATGACCGGGTCGAGCATCTCGCGGAGCTTGTCCTCGCTGAGTGCCTGGAGCGCGCGGGCCGCGATCTTGCCGTCCCGGTCGATGACGATCGTGGAGGGGATGGCCTGCGGGTTGAGGGTGCCCTTCTTGAAGCGGAGCATCAGCCGGCCCGTCGGGTCGTAGAGACTCGGGTACGGGACGGCGTACTTCTTCTCGAAGGCGACGGCCGGTTCGGTGCTGGTGTCGCGGGTGTTGAGGCCGACGAACTGGACGTCCTTGTCCGCGGTGGCCTTGGCGACCTGGACGAGGTTGTCCGCCTCGGCGCGGCACGGGGAGCACCAGGAGCCCCACACGTTGACGACGAGGACCTTGCCCTTGTAGTCGGCGGTGTTGAGCGTCTTGCCGTCGATGGTCTTGCCGGACAGGTCGGGGGCGGCCTGGCGGTCGCCCTTCTTGACGGTCGCGATGCCGTCGGAGCCGGTGATGAAGTTGGTGTTGCCCGAGCCTCCGGAGGTGCCTCCGGAGCTGCACGCGGACAGTACCAACGCGGCGGCGGCGACACCGGCGGTCGACAGGACGGCGCGGCTACGGGCGCGGCTGGCGGCACTCATGTGAAAAGTTTCGCATGCCCGTTCCGGGGATCTTGAGCACCCCCCTCAAGGGCGCCCCTCGGGCGGAAAACCGCATTTCAGGCGGCGCTTCCGGTGGCCGTGGAGGAGGAGCTGGGGCTCGCGGCCAGGAAGGACTTCCAGCCGCCGGCGGGGGCCTGGCCGACGTCGAGGGTGCGCAGCTTGGCGAGGACCTCGGGCTTCTGCACGTCGATCCAGTCGGTGAACTGCCGGAAGGAGACCAGGCGTACGTCCGCGCCCTTCTCCTTCTCCTGCGCGATGTGCTTGAAGGCCTTCTCGACGGCGTCCATGTAGATGCCGCCGTTCCAGTGCTCGAAGTGGTTGCCGATGAAGAACGGCGCGCGGTTGGTCTCGTAGGCGCGCTGGAAGCCGGAGATGTAGGCCTGCGCGGCCTGCGTGCGCCAGCCCGGGTAGTTGTAGGCGGGCGCGTTGGTGGAGTTGACCGACTGGTTGGCCAGCATGTTGTAGTCCATCGAGAGGACCTCGAAGCTGTGCCCGGGGAAGGGGACGGCCTGCAGCGGGTAGTCCCACACACCGTTGCGCTTGACGGGCCACACCTGGCGGCCGCCGGGCGAGGAGGCGTCGTAGCGCCAGCCCAGCGAACGGGCCGTGGGCAGCAGGTTGTCCTGGCCCAGCAGGCAGGGGGTGCGTCCGCCGACGAGTTCCTTGTCGTAGTCGAAGGGCAGCGACGGCAGATCGTGCCAGCCGGTGTTGGTGCGCCACTCCTTGACGAACGACTTGGCCTGGTCGATCTCGCTGCGCCACTGCTGCGGCGTCCAGTTGGCGACCGTGCCGTGCCCGGAGCAGAAGTGCCCGTTGAAGTGGGTGCCTATCTCGTGGCCCTCCGTCCACGCCCGGCGCACGTTGGTGAGCGTGGCCTTGACGTGCTCGTCGGTGAGATAGCCGATGTCGGAGGCACCCTGCGGATTGTTCGGCGGGTTGTACAGGCGCTTCTTCGACTCGGGCAGCAGATACAGGCCCGAGAGGAAGAAGGTCATGCTCGCGCCGTGCTGCTTGGCCAGGTCGAGGAAACGGGGGAACAGACCGTTGCCCACCTCACCCGCACCGTCCCAGGAGAAGACCACGAACTGCGGCGGAGTCTGCCCCGCCTCCAGCGGCACCGGCTTCGCGGGCTGCTTGGGCTGCGCACCCGTGAACGACGTGGAACCGTCACCGATGGGCTTGGCGCGGGGCTCCATGGACTTGCTGGGGCTGCTGGAGTGTCCCTTGCCCGAACTGCCGCCGGAGGGGCCCGAACCGTTCGAGCCGAGCGTGCCGCACCCCGCGAGTCCTACGGCCGCCGCGGCGCCCGCACCGACTCCGAGCGCGCCCCGTCGAGTGAGACTCCGCATTGCTTCCCCATCCGTCGCGTCCTCTGTGGTCTACCTGTGAGAGGACGTGACGGACAAGAAAGTTCGCCGAGAACGATGTGGGTTGCGAAACAAATGTCACAGGGCTGTCACCAGACCTGCCCCTGACGGGTGATGAACCGGCCTTTTTCAGGCGCCGAACGCCTTGTCCTTGCCCTTGACGGGCTTGGCGCCGGCGAGGAGGTGGGCCGGGACGAGATCGCGGGCCGGCTCGGTGTAGCCGACGGACACGATCTTGTCGCCGCGGTAGGTGAACGTCGTCAGCGAGGCGAGGGTGCACTGCCGCTTGCGCGGGTCGTGCCACAGCCGCCGCCGCTCGACGTACGACCGCACGATCCAGATCGGCAGCTGATGGCTGACCAGCACCGCCTCGTGTCCGCGCGCGGCGTCCTTGGCCGCGTCCAGCGCGCCCATCATGCGGACGACCTGGTCGACGTAGGGCTCGCCCCAGGACGGCTTGAACGGGTTGACCAGGTACTTCCAGTTGTCCGGGTTCTTCAGCGCGCCGTCGCCGACGCCGAAGGTCTTGCCCTGGAAGACGTTCTCGGCCTCGATGAGCCGGCCGTCGGTCCCGAGGTCGAGGCCGTGCGCCTTGGCGATCGGGGTGGCGGTCTCCTGCGCGCGCTCCAGCGGGGAGGCGACGACGTGGGTGACATCGCGGGAGGAGAGGTGCTCGGCGACCCGGTCGGCCATCTGCCGCCCCAGCTCGGAGAGGTGGTAGCCGGGGAGACGGCCGTAGAGGACGCCTTCGGGGTTGGCGACCTCCCCGTGCCGCATCACATGGACGACGGTGATGTCACTGCTGCTCATTCGGTGGCCTCCGCCGCCGCTCGGGCCGCCGCCGGAAGGGCGTCGGCGATCCGCTGGATGGCCACTTCGTCGTGGGCCGTGGACACGAACCAGGACTCGAAGGACGAGGGCGGCAGATAGACACCCTGCGCCAGCATCGAGTGGAAGAACGCGGTGAAGCGGTACGACTCCTGCGCCTTGGCGTCCTCGTAGTCGCGCACGCTCCGGTCGGTGAAGAACACCGAGAACATGTTGGAGGCCTGCTGGATCCGGTGCGCCACGCCTTCCTTGGCGAGCGCCTCGGTGACCAGGGCCTGGATCTGCGCGGACACGGCGTCGATCGTGGCGTAGGCCGCGTCGTCGAGCAGACGCAGCTGGGCGAGGCCCGCGGCGGTGGCGACCGGGTTCCCGGAGAGGGTGCCGGCCTGGTAGACGGGCCCGGCGGGGGCGAGGTACGCCATGATGTCGGCGCGCCCGCCGAACGCGGCGGCGGGGAAGCCGCCGCCCATGACCTTCCCGAAGGTCATCAGGTCCGGTACGACCCCGTCGATCCCGAACCAGCCGGCCCTGCTGGTGCGGAAACCGGTCATCACCTCGTCGGAGATGAAGAGGGCGCCGTTCTTCCGGCAGGCGTCCTTGAGCCCCTGGTTGAAGCCGGGCACCGGCGGCACGACGCCCATGTTCCCGGGCGAGGCCTCCGTGATGACGCAGGCGATCTCACCGGGGTGCCGGTGGAAGGCCTCGTTGACCGCTTCGAGGTCGTTGTACGGCAGCACGATCGTGTCGCCGGCCTGGGCGCCGGTGACGCCGGGGGTGTCGGGCAGCGCGAAGGTGGCGACACCGGAACCGGCGGCGGCGAGCAGCGCGTCGACGTGACCGTGGTAACACCCGGCGAACTTGATGACCTTGGGCCGGCCGGTGAACCCGCGGGCGAGCCGGATGGCGGACATGGTCGCCTCGGTCCCGCTGGACACGAGCCGCACCTGCTGCACGGGCTCGACGCGGGCGACGATCTCCTCGGCGAGCGCGACCTCGCCCTCACCGGGGGTGCCGAAGGAGGTGCCACGCGAGACGGCGTCGTGGACGGCGGCGATCACCTCGGGCTGCGAGTGCCCGAGGATCATCGGGCCCCAGGAGCAGACGAGGTCGACGTACTCGCGTCCGTCCGCGTCCGTCAGGTAGGGGCCGGTGCCGGACACCATGAAGCGGGGCGTGCCGCCGACGGCGCGGAAGGCGCGCACCGGCGAGTTCACGCCGCCCGGGGTGACGACCGCGGCACGGTCGAAGAGAGCCTGCGAGACGGGTGCGTCGTAGGGATACGGCAGGGCGTGCGGCGCCCCGCTCGCCCCTCCGTCGGGCGTTTCGCTGGGCGTTCCGCTGGACGATTCGGTCATGACCTGCGACTTCTCCGGCTTCTCGGACGTCTCGGATTACTGGGGGTCCGGTGACCCAGTGACCTCCTCAGGGTAGGCGGCGGGAGACCGGGCAAGGGCCCCCACCCGTCTGCGAGACTGGGACCTGATACACACGAGGACACACAGCTCGTGCGGGCGCCGGTGTTCAGGGCTTGCGCAGATCCTGCGGACAGGTGTTTCAGCGCACGTTTCGGCGGGCGGCCGTGGGGGAGGTCACTGACACGATGATCGGGTTGCGCGGCGAGGGCCACGCGTCCTGGAAAAGCAGTCGGGTGGAGATATGCATCGCGGTGGCGGACTGGGCGAGGGGACTGACGACCTGGGTCCTCGGCGTGCCCGGCGGGGGAAGCACCGGCGCGACGCGGAGGAGGCCGCGGAAGCGGCACGGCAGAGTGGTCCTGGACCGGGCGGGTCAGCCGGTTCCGGTGGATCTGGTGGGTCTGGTGGATCCCCTGTGGGTTCGGATGAGTCGGATCGCGCTGAGCGCCGTATCGAACGTCGGATCGATCAGTTGCGGGCGGGGAGCAGGAATGGTGGTCGGGTGGGGGTGACCTACAAATACTTCGGCGCGCCCGACGGCGCGACCGCGGCCCGCGTCCCGATCTCGATGCGCCCCGAGGAACTGGGCGGCGACGAGCTCGGGATGAACGGCATGTTCACCAAGATCAAGCCGGAGACGATGGCCGCGATGGTCCTCACCGGCATCGAGGGCGTCCCGCTCAACAAGGTGCCCCCGCTGGAACTGGTGGTCCTCCACCCCGACTACGCCGTCGTCAAACTCCCGATGACGGTCGTCGACCCCCTGCGCGGAATCGGCGAGGAGGCGGTGGGCGCGGCGGCCTTCATCTGGTCGACGGTGCCGGACCGCGGTGGGCCTCGGGACGCGTTCAACGTGTACCAACTGCTGCACGAGTGGCAGGACTTCAGCCACCGGTTGCATGAGGCGGGGCATCAGCCGTACTGCCTGGTGTGGCCGTGAGGTGAGGGTCTCGGCGGTGCCGTGAGGTGACGCGACGCGAGATATCGGGCGGGGTCTTCGGGCCTCGCCTTTTTCGTGGGCGGGGTGTCGGCGCTTGCCGAGGGCAGGCGGGGGCGCCGTGAGCGTCGCCGCCCCGCGCGGCCGTGAACTCGGCGTCCGCAGACGGCACTTCGGCCTCGTCAGCACGGGCACCGGGGCCACCGAGGTGCGGGTGGAGCACCCGCACCTCACCGGCGTCCGGGGGCGTTCGGCTGCCGGCTCCGCGCCGGAACCCCGTCAGCCCGCCGTCACCGCAAGCCCCTCCGGTGCCGAGACCTCCGCCCTCCCGTCCGCCCCCACCGTCACGTCCAGCCGACGGCCGTCGACCTGGAGTCCGCTCACGCTCAGGGGCGCGTAGTCGCGGGCGAAGGCGGGAGTCACCGTGACCGTGCCCCGGGGGACGTCCGCGGTCAGGCCGAGGGCCGCTTGGAGGACCAGGACGGAGGCCGCCGCCGCCCACGCCTGCGGGCGGCAGGACGCGGGGTAGGGCGCGGGGGCGGGGCCCGCCTCCGCGCCGTGGCCCGCGAAGAGTTCGGGCAGGCGGGCGTCGAAGGCCGTCGAGGCCGTCAGGAGGCCGTCGGCCAGGGACGCGGCCTCGGCCGGGAAGCCGGCCCGTATCAGGCCGTGCACCGCGATCGCGGTGTCGTGCGGCCAGATCGAACCGACGTGGTAGCCATACGGGTTGTAGCCCACCCCGACGCTGCTGTACGTGCGCAGGCCGTGGCCGGAGTCGAGGTCGGGGGCGGCGAGACGGGCCGCCAGCAGGGCGCTCTCCTCCGCGGTGAGGAGGCCGGTGCCCAGCAGGTGGCCGAAGCCGGACGTCACCGAGTCGACCGGCCTGCCGTCGCCGTCCAGGGCGACCGCCGGGAACGGGCCCTTCTCGTCCCGCACCCAGAAGCGTTCGCGGAATCGGGCGGCGAGCCGGTCCGCCCACTCCTCCCAGGCGTCCGCGCCCGGGCGGCCGAACGCCCGGAGCAGGGCGGCTCCGGCGCGGGCCGCCTCGTAGGCGTACGCCTGGACCTCGCACAGGGCGATCGGCGGGTGGGCGCGGCGGCCGTCGCGGTAGCGGATGGAGTCGTCGGAGTCCTTCCAGCCCTGGTTGGACAGGCCGTGGCCGTCGGTCTGGTCGACGTACTTGAGGAAACCGTCGGCACCGGCCGCGTCCCCCATCCACGCGAGGGCCGCCTCGGCGTGCGGCAGCAGTTCCTCGACCTCGGCCGGGGCCATCCCCCAGCGCCAGGCGTCGTGCAGCAGGGTGATCCACAGCGGGGTGGCGTCGACCGTGCCGTAGTACACGGGCGGGAGGGACAGGCCGCCTCCCGACTGGAGTGTGGCGCGGCGCACCTCGTGCAGGATCTTGCCGGGCTGCTCCTCCGTCGCCGGGGCGGTGACGGTGCCCTGGCGGCGGGCGAGCGTGCGCAGGGTGCCTGCGGCGAGGTCGGTGCCGAGCGGGAGGAGCATGCGGGCGGCCCAGAGCGCGTCGCGGCCGAACAGGGTCAGGAACCAGGGGGCGCCCGCGGCGAGGAACTGGTCGGGGCGGGCGGCGTCCGGCGAGCGCGGGTCCGTCAGGCGGAGGCGGTCCAGGTCGGCCAGGGACTGGGCGAGCCACTGGTCCAGGTGACGGTCCGCGCTCTTCAGCACCGCGGTGCGCCAGGGGAGTTGGTCCGCCGGCGGGGCCGGGAACTGGTCGCCGTCCGCGTACGACGCCGTACAGGTGAGCGTCACGCTCCAGGAGGCGCCGGGCGCCAGCTCCACGTCGTAGGAGAGGTCGTGGGACGGTCGGTCGTCCGTGCGTGTCGTGAGTCCGTCCGGGGCCGGGGCAGCCGTCAGCCGTACGGCGAAGTCGTCCGCGGTCCACGTCAGCGTGCCGGTGCCCGCGTCCGCCGTCCGCGGCCGGATCTCCTCGGCGGCGCGTCCCGACTTGACCTGTTCCATGGACGCGAGGTCGGTTCCGGCGGTCAGGACGAGGCGGAAGCGGACGTGTTCGCCGCCCGCGTTGGTGAGGTCGAAGGTCTCCTCGAAGCGGCCGTCGGCGGTGGTCCGGCGGCGGTGCAGGGCGACCGCCGGGTCCGGGGTCACCTCGCCGAGGCCGCGCAGGATCGACCGGAAGTCCGCGCGGTCCGCGCCGCGCGGTCCGCCCTGGACCGGGGCCAGGGTGATGCCCTCGACCGTCGCGACGAGCCGGGACAGGGCCCTCCGGTCACCGTGGTAGAAGCCGTCCGCACCCCCGCTGAGCTGCCCGTCCGTGCGTGAGATGGCGAGGCTCGGCGCGTGCGGGGTGACCACCGCGTCGTGCAGGAACGGTTGCAGGCCCTCGGCGGCGGGCGGGGGCGGAGCGACCGAGCCGTCGGTGTCCTGGGTCTTGACAGTGGTGTCCAAGGAAGTAGAACCTCTCAGCGTTGGATCGTTCAAAGGACACTAAGTCAGACGTCAGAGCGATGACAACGGCTTTGGAACGCTAAAACCCAGACACCATCTCCTCGGCAAGTCGGAGAGCCGCATGCCCCGCTCCAGCAGAAGCACCTCGGCCAAGGGTGGCCAGGTGACCCTCGCGATGGTCGCCACCCGCGCCGGGGTCTCCCCGCAGACCGTGTCGAACGCGATCAACTCGCCGGCCATGCTGCGGCCCGAGACCCTGGAGCGGGTGAGCCGCGTCATCGAGGAGATGGGGTACCGCCCCAGCCGCGCCGCGCAGACACTCCGCACCCGCTCCAGCAGGCTCATCGGCTACGGCGTCCAGCCCGGGCCGGCCAGTTCGCCGGTCCTGGACCGCTTCCTGCACGCGCTGTCGCAGGCCGCCGACGAGGCGGGGTACCGGATCCTGCTGTTCGCGGCGCCGCCCGGACTGCCCTCCCTCGACGGGTACGAGGAACTCCTCGACCAGCACGAGGTCGACGGCTTCGTCCTCAGCGGCACCGAGCACGGCGACCCGCGCCAGGCGTGGCTCGCCAAGCGGGACGTGCCGTTCGTCGGCTTCGGGCGGATGTGGTCGGGGCGGCAGATCGGTGACTGGGTCGACGTCGACGGCGCCTCGGGCACGGACGCCGCCGTCGAGCACCTGGTCTCCCTCGGGCATCGCAGGATCGCCTTCCTGGGCTGGGAGCGCGGTTCCTCCGCCGCCGGTGACGACCGTGCCGAGGGCTGGCTGCGGGCGATGCGGCGGCACGGTCTGCCCACCCGCGGGCGGCGCGCGCAGTCCGTGAACGAGATCGACGCGGCCCGCACCGCCGTACGACCGCTCCTGGACGGGGGCGCGACCGCGGTGATCGCGGCGAGCGACATGCTCGCGCTCGGCTGCTACCAGACCCTGCGCGAGCGCGGCGCCGCCCCCGGCCGTGACGTGGCCGTCGTCGGCTTCGACGACTCCCCCACCGCCGGACTCCTCTTCCCCGCGCTGACCTCCGTGGCGCAGCCCCTGGAAGAGGTCGGCCGGGAGTGCGTACGCCTCCTCCTGGCCCGCATCGGCACACCGGACGCGGCACCGGAACGGCTGCTGCTGGAACCGTCGTTGGTGGTACGGGACAGTGCGCGGGAGGTGGCGGGCGGGGCGGCCGCCGGCAGACCGGCGGGCGGCAGTGCCTGCGCGGAGTCCGCCTTACCCGGATAGCCGACCCCCCAGGTCGAGCAGCGAACCGTCACCGCCTCGGCCCTCGCGCACCTCGGCCGGCCGGGCGCCGGGCAGCGAGCCGCAGACCTGCGCCGCCCCGCCCCGGCAGCACCCCCGGCGCGCTCGCCCGACCCCGGGCCTCCTCGCGCGCCGCCCCTCAACTCGGCCCGCCCCGGCCTCACTTCACCCCACCCCTCATCCCCTCGTTCCCCCCTTCCCCCTTCCCCCTCCCCCCTCCTCCCCCGCCCCGGACCCGCGCCCCAGGCCATCCGGGTGGAGCCGCCCGCATCATCCGTAACCCTCGGAGGAATTCCATGGTCAACCGTCCGGCCGTCACGGCCCTCGTGTCCTGTGCGGTGCTGCTGGCCGGCACCGGCTGTTCGTCGGATTTCGGCGGTGGCAAGACCGCGCAGGACAGCGGGTCGAAGCAACATCTGACCGTGCTGATCGCCAGTTCCGGTGACGCGGAGACCAAGGCCGTCAAGGACGCGGCGGCGGCGTACGCGAAGGAGTCCGGCAACACGGTGACCGTGGACGTCGCCAAGGACATCAACCAGCAGCTGGCGCAGTCCTTCGCGGGGCACAAGCCGCCGGACGCGTTCTACGTCAACTCCGACCAGTTCGCCAACTACGCGAAGGCCGGCTCCCTCTACCCGTACGGCGACCAGGTCGGGGACGCGGACGACTTCTCCGCGCAGCTGCGGGCCTCGTTCACGTACGACGGAAAACTGGTGTGTCTGCCGAAGGACAACTCCACGCTCGGCCTCGCCGTCAACACCGACCTGTGGCGGAAGGCCGGGCTGACCGACAAGGACTACCCCACCACCTGGGCTCAGTTGAGGACCGTCGCCACGAAGCTGACCAAGGGCAAGGTCACCGGCCTGGTCGTCAACGGGGAGTGGGCGCGGCTGGGTGTGTTCATGAAGGAGGCGGGTGGGTGGATCACCGACGCCGGCCAGACGAAGATGACCGCCGACAGCGCCCAGAACGTCGAGGCGCTCACCTACGTACGGTCCCTGCTCGCGTCCGGTGCGATGAAGTTCGCCAAGCAGGTCGACACCAACTGGGGCGGTGAGGCCCTCGGCACCGGCAAGGCCGCGATGACCATCGAGGGCAACTGGCTCAGCGGCGGCATGAAGGCCGACTACCCGAACGTGAAGTACGCGGTGGCACCACTGCCCGCGGGCCCGTCCGGCAAGGGCACGCTCGCGTTCAGCCAGTGCTGGGGCGTGGCCAAGGACAGCGCTCACCGGGCGGCGGCCGTGGACCTGGTGAAGTACCTGACGACCAGCGCGCAGCAGGTGAAGAACGCCGCCGCGTTCGGCGTGATGCCCTCCCGCACCAGCGCCCAGGCCGAGTACGTGAAGCAGAATCCTTCCGCCAAGGCATGGGTGGACGGCAGCGCCTACGCGCAGGGCCCGGTGACCATCGCCGGTTTCGACAAGGTCCTCACGCAGTTCAACACCCAGCTCGCCGCGCTGGCCGGCACCGACCCGAAGAAGATCCTCGCCGACCTGCAGAGCAACGGCGAACAGGCCCTCACGAAGGGCGACTGACCCGCCATGTCCTCCCGTGACACCGCCTCCGCGTCGTCCCGCGGCACCGCCGCCGCGGCGACCGGCGGCACCCCCCTGACGGCCGACTCGCCGGGCGCTCCTGACACGCCCGGCGGGTCCGGCCCGGCCGCGGCGCCCCGCACCGGGCACGCCCCGCGTGCGGGGCGCCGCGCCGAACGGACCTGGGGCTGGCTGTTCGTCAGCCCGATGGTGGTCGTGCTGGGCCTCTTCCTGGTGCTGCCGATCCTGATGGCCCTGTGGGTCAGCCTGCTGCACTGGGACGGCCAGTCCAACCCGTTCAGCGGGCAGGCCAAGTTCGTCGGCCTCGACAACTACCGTTCCCTGCTCACCGAGAACGGCCTCGACCGCACCCTGTTCGCCACCGCGCTGCGCAACAACTTCTACTACGTGCTGCTGACCGTGCCGCTGCAGACGGTCCTGGCGCTGAGCCTGGCGCTGATCGTCAACCAGCGGATGCTGCGCGGCCGGAGCGCGCTGCGTACCGTCTTCTTCTTTCCCTCGGTGACCAGTTCGATCGCGGTCTCCACGGTCTTCCTCTTCCTGTTCCAGGGCAGCGGGGCGGTCAACTCCCTTCTGTCGTGGCTGGGGTTGAAGGGACCGAACTGGTTCAACGACCCGCGCGGGGTGCTCTCCCTGCTGCTGGGCGGGCTCGGTCTCGTCGACCCGGAGCATCCCTCGGGCGCGCTGGCCCAGCACGCGTTCATGGGGCTGTCCTGGTTCGACTGGCTGTCCGGGCCGTCCGTCGCGATGTGCACGATCATCCTGCTCGCCGTGTGGACGACCTCCGGCACCTTCATGCTGATCTTCCTCGCGGCCCTGCAGAACATCCCCCGGGAACTGGAGGAGTCGGCGGCCATCGAGGGCGTCAACCGCTTCCAGATGCTGCGCCATGTGACGCTGCCCGCGCTGCGGCCGGTCCTCTTCCTCGTCCTCACCCTGGGGATGATCAGCACCTGGCAGGTCTTCGACCAGGTGTACGTGATGGGTCAGGGCGCCCCCGGCAACACCACCCTCACCCCGGCCTACCTGTCGTACTCGACCGCCTTCGACGACGCCAACTACGGGCAGGGCGCGGCCATCGCGTTCCTGCTGCTCGCCCTGATCCTGATCATGACCGGTCTCCAGCGTCTCGCGCTGCGCGAGCGCGGCACCCGTCTCCCCCGGAGGAAGCGATGACCGCCCCGTCCACGCCGGTCCGGACCGAGACCCGGGCGCGGGGGCGAGGGCGGGAGCGGGGGCTGCCCGTGCTCGGCCGCTTCCCGCTCGCCCTGCGGATCCTCGGGTACACGCTGGTCGCGGCCGTGGGGCTGCTGTATCTGCTGCCGTTCGTGATCCAGCTCGTCACCGGGTTCAAGACGGACCCGGACGCGGCGGCCCATCCGCTCGGGCTGATCCCCGCCACGCCGACGACCGCCGCCTACCAGCGGCTGTTCGGGCTCGGCAGGGCGGCCGGGGACGGGGTGCCGTTCCTGCGCTGGCTGGGCAACTCGACGTTCATCGCGGTGGTGGTCACCGCCGGGCGGGTGCTGTTCGACTCGATGGCCGGCTACGCGCTCGCCCGGCTCCGCTTCCCGGGCCGCACCCTGCTGTTCGGCTTCGTCCTCGCCGTCATGGCGGTGCCCGGTGTGGCCCTGCTGATCCCGCGGTTCCTGGTCCTCAACACGTTCGGGCTGTTCGACACCTACACCGGGATGATCCTGCCGCTGCTGGTGGACGCGGCCGGCATCTTCATCATGAAGCAGTTCTTCGAGGCGATCCCCCGCGAGGTGGAGGAGGCGGCGCGGGTCGACGGCGCCGGTGTCTTCCGTATCTTCTGGTCGATCGTGCTGCCCATGGCCCGGCCCGCCCTGCTCACCCTGACGATCCTGTCCTTCCAGGGCTCGTGGAACGAGTTCACCCACTTCCTGGTCGCGACCCAGTCCAGTCAGTACGAGACCCTCACCACCGGTCTCGCCCGGCTGGTCTCCGGCGGCCTCGG
Source organism: Streptomyces sp. NPDC090083 (assembly GCF_044747445.1). Taxonomy (NCBI): domain Bacteria; kingdom Bacillati; phylum Actinomycetota; class Actinomycetes; order Kitasatosporales; family Streptomycetaceae; genus Streptomyces; species Streptomyces sp. NPDC090083. The sequence goes on from NZ_JBIVED010000019.1 coordinate 45,158, forward strand.
CGGCGGCACCCAGTACCCGCTGAAGCTGGCGGCGGCGCTGCTGTCCACCCTCCCGGTCGCGGCCCTGTTCTTCTGCTTCCAGCGCTACTTCGTGCAGGACGCGAACGCCGGGGCGGTCAAGGAGTAGCGGGCCACGGGACGAGGGCGGGACGGAGGCCGCACAGGGGGGCGGGAAAGGTGGCAGAACGGGTGGCACCGTTTGTACAGTGCGGTCCTGAGCCCGACAACCGGCATGCCAGGATGATGATCTGACAGCCACTCACCAAGACGGAGCCTGGCCCCATGACCTCTCCCAGCGGAGAAGGCAGTGGCGCGCAGCCACTGATCATCGACACCAGCAAGCCCCACCCGGCCCGGATGTACGACTACTTCCTCGGCGGCAAGGACCACTACGAGGTCGACCGGGAAGCCGCCGAGCAGTTCATCAAGGCGGCGCCGGAGGTGCAGGAAGGGGTCCGGGCGAACCGCCGCTTCATGCACCGGGCCGTCCGGCACGTGGTCGCCGAGGGCGGGGTCCGCCAGATCCTCGACATCGGCACCGGCCTGCCCACCGAGCCGAACGTGCACCAGATCGCGCACGCCATCGCCCCGGACACCCGGATCGTCTACGTCGACAACGACCCGATCGTCAGCACCCACTCGATGGCCCTCATGGAGGACACCGACACCTCCGTCATCCTGGCCGACCTGCGCGACCCGCGCTCGATCCTCGACCACCCCGAGGTCCGCAAGGCCATCGACTTCGGTCGGCCGGTCGCGGTCCTGCTGGTGGCCGTCGTCCACTTCCTGTCCGACGAGGGCGACCCCTACGGCATCGTCGCCACCCTGCGCGACGCCCTGCCGACCGGTTCCTATCTGGTCCTCTCGCATGCCACCGGCGACGTCCACGAGGACGGCCGGCACGACGCGGCCTCCGTCTACAACCGGGCCACCGCGACCCTCAACCTCCGCAGCCACGCCCAAGTCCTGGACTTCTTCGGCGACTTCACCCTCGTCGACCCCGGCCTGGTCCGCGTCACGCACTGGCGCCCGGAGGACACCCCGGCGCCGGGTGCCGCGCCGATCGGCATCTACGGCGGAGTGGCCCGGAAGGACAACTAGGCGTTCCGGTCCGGCAGTTGGCCGTCCGCCCCGGCCCGGACCGGGCGATCCGCCGTGGTCCGGGCGGAGTCGGACCCGCCCGGAGCACCACAGGCAGCCCCCGGCCGGGGGGTGGTGCAGGCTGCACCCCGGACCGGGCAGCTCACCCCCTCGTGGCGGAAGCCCGGCGACGGCATCGTTGATCCCGCAAGACCAAGGTCGACGACTCGCCGGAAGGAACCCCCTGCCATGTCCCGCACCGCCGTCTCCCTCACGAAGAACACCCGCACGGCCCCGCCGACCACCACCCGGCGAACCCCCGGCGCCACGCCCCGCGTCCTGCCGCTCTGGCAGGCGATGGCCCACCTGTTCACCCCGGCCGACGGCCCGGCACGCCCCTGAACTCCCGCGCCCCACTCCAGGAAGTAGCCGCCGAAGCCCGCAGGACGCGCGTCCGGCCCGCGACCCGAACAGCACGACCGCCTCCCGCCTCCCCGTGTGCACCCCGCGTTCACGTCCTCCGCGAAGCATGCGGCCCATGAGACGTGTCACCCCCGCCCTGGTCCTGGGCGTCACCGCGCTGCTGGCCACCCCCTTCACCGCCCAGGCCTCCCCCGGCCACGGCGGCGGCACCCACACCGACAGCTACGGCACGAAGGCCGTGTACCAGCCGGAGCAGGACTCCCGCTCGTACCAGAAGGTCCCGGCCGGCTTCACTCCCGTCTTCACCGAGAACGTGTCGCGGCACGGGTCCCGTTCCGCGACCGACGGCTCGGACGGCGACCTGATCCTCGCGCTCCTGGACAAGGCCCGGGCCGAGGGCCAACTCACCGCGAAGGGGAAGGAGTTCGGGCCGAAGACCAAGGCCCTCGAAGCCGCCATGAGCGCCATCGGCTACGGGAACCTCAGCGCGCGCGGCAAGGAGGAGATCCACGACACCGCCGTCCGCACGGCCAAGCGGCTGCCGGCCCTCTTCGCGTCGATCGCGAGGAAGCAGGAGCCCATCGACGTCGTCAGCTCGGGGCAGGGCCGCGCGGTCGACAGCGCCAACCTCTACGGCGCCGCCCTCGCCGGGACCGACCCCGACCTGACCTCCCTGATCGGCGCGACCCGCACCGACAAGGACCTCCTCTACTTCCACAAGGCCGACGGGGGTGCCGCGTACCGCGAGTACATCGCCGGCGACCAGCGGCTCGCGACCACCCTGAAGACCCTCACCGACCAGCCGAGGACGCACCGCGCGGCCCGTGACGTACTGAAGAAGCTGTTCAGGCCGGCGTTCGTGGACCGGATCACGGCGGGCGAGTTCGCCTCGGTCGGCACCGACGTCGAGGCCGCGACCGCCGTCTACAACCTGTACGCCATCGCCCCCGCGATGAGCGGGGAGAGCCCGGGCGGCAAGGGCTGGGGCATGGACCGGTACATCTCGGCGGCCGACGCCGACTGGTTCGGGTACGTCTCCGACACCGAGGACTTCTACGAGAAGGGGCCGGGCTTCGCGGACAGCGACATCACGTACAGGATGGCGGATGTCCTGCTCGACGACTTCTTCAGGAAGGCCGAGGCGAAGCGCGACGGCACCAGCGACCTCGGCGCCGAACTCCGCTTCACGCACGCCGAGGAGATCATCCCGCTGGCCGCGCTGATGGGCCTGCCGGGCAGCACCCAGGGCGTCACCGCCGAGCACCCGTACACCTACGCCACCAACTCCTGGCGCGGCGCCGCCGTGGCCCCCCTCGGCTCGAACATCCAGTGGGACGTCTTCCGCAAGGGCAGCACCTACCTGGTCCGCATGCTCTACAACGAGAAGGAGACCGCGTTCAAGGCGGGCTGCCGCCCCGTCTCGAAGGGCAGCACGTTCTACGACCTGAACGAACTGGAGCGCTGCTTCGGGCGTACGGCCTCCAACGGCTGACCCGGCGAGCGGCCGGTGCCCGGCCGGGGCACGTCAGTTCCGCAGCCCCGGCCGCGCGCCCCGGATCCCCGGTCCCGGGTCCGCCACGCCCCCGACGGTGAAGCCGATGACCGAGCCGCCGCCGTCCCGCCGCAGCGCGAAGGGCGCTCCGCCGTGGGCGAGGGCGACCTCGCGGACGATGGACAGGCCGAGGCCCGAGCCGGGGAGGGAGCGGGCGTCGGCCGCGCGGTAGAAGCGGTCGAAGATGCGGAAGAGGTCGGTCTCCGAGACGCCGGGGCCCCGGTCCAGGACCTCGACGCGGATCGGGCCGGGCCGGGCCGGGCCGGAGACCGCGATCTCGATCGGGGTCCGGCCCGCGCGGTCGAACTTGGCCGCGTTCTCGACGAGGTTGGAGATCGCGCGCTGGAGCATGCCGGGGCGGCCGTCGGTCGTCGTGTCACCGCTCGCGCGGACGGTGATGTCCCGGCCGGTGCGGCGCCGGGCCAGGCCCGCCACGTCCTCGGCGATGTCGGCGAGGTCGACCTGCTGGGGCGGCTCGGTGTCGGACTGCCCGGCCGCGAGGTCCACCAGCTCGTTGACGAGGTCGGTGAGTTCGCGGGCCTCCTGCGAGAGGTCGGCGACGAGTTCCTCGCGCGTGGCGGGCGGCAGTTCGTCGATCCGCCGCAGCAGCGAGATGTTCGTACGGAGCGAGGTCAGCGGGGTGCGGAGTTCGTGGCCCGCGTCCTGGATCAGCCGGCGCTGGTCCTCCTCCGACTGCGCGAGCCGGCCGAGCATCCGGTCGAAGGCGCGGCCGAGGCGGCCCACCTCGTCGTAGCCGGTGACCGGGACCTGCACGCCGAGGCGGCGGGTGCGGGCGACGTCCTCGGCGGCGGCGGTGAGCACGATCAGCCGGCGGGTGATGCGCCGCGCCAGCCACCAGCCGCACAGCCCGGCCAGCACGACCACGGCCGCCATCAGCACGAACGTCCGCTGCTGGAGGGCCCGCAGCAGGTCCTCCGTGTCGCTGAACTCCTGCGCGACCTGCACCGCGCCCCGCCCGGCACCGAGCGCGACGGTCGCGATGCGGTACACGTCGTCGCCGACCGCGACGTCCTTGTGCTCCTCCGTCTTACCGGCGATCCGCTCGCCCGCGATGGCCCGGTCGTCGCCGGTGACGGGCAGCGCGGGGCTGCCGCTGTCGAGGACCCCGCCGTCCGGGCCGAGCACCTGCACGTCCGTCCGGGCGGGCCGCACGATGTCGTGGCCGGGCGCGGAGGACGAGAAGTCGTCCGGGGTCATCTGGTGCGTGCGCACCTCGTCCTGGAGGTCCTGGACGACCTGGTCGAACACGGACTCCTGGTCGACGCGGACCAGCCGGGCCGCGGCGCCGTACGACAGCACGCCGACGAGCAGGGTGACGGCCGCGGTCACCGCCGCGAAGGACACCACGAAGGTGGTGCGCAGCGAGACGAGCCTGGGCCGCCTGGTGGCCACGAACCGCCGCAGGCGGCCCACTCAGTCCTCCCGCAGCACGTAACCCACGCCACGCACCGTGTGGATCAGCTGCGGCGCGCCGGGCTCGTCGAGCTTGCGGCGCAGGTAGCCGACGTAGACGGCGAGGTTCTTGGAGCCGGGGCCGAAGTCGTAGCCCCAGATGCGGTCGTAGATCGTGGAGTGGTCGAGGACGATGCCCGCGTTGCGGACGAGGAGTTCGAGGAGTTCGAACTCGGTCCGGGTCAGCTCCAGTTCGCGCTCGTCGCGCCAGACGCGGCGGGCCTGGAGGTCCATGCGGAGGCCGGCCGCGGCGATCTGCTTGTCGGAGGACGCCGTCGCGTGCGGGTCGTCCCGCAGTACGTCGGAGGCGGTGCCGGAGGCTCCGGCCGGGCCGGGATTTCCGGGGACGCCGTTGGCCGGGACCGGGCTGGTGCGGCGGAGCAGGGCGCGGAGCCTGGCGAAGACCTCCTCGACGTCGAAGGGCTTCACGACGTAGTCGTCGGCGCCCGCGTCGAGACCGGCGATGCGGTCGGCGGTCTCCACGAGTGCCGTCAGCATGAGGATCGGGGTGCGGTCGCCCTCCGCGCGCAGCACGCGGCAGACCTGGAGGCCGTCGATGCCGGGCATCATGACGTCGAGGAGCAGGACGTCCGGCGGGGTGCGGTGTGCCTGCGCGAGCGCCTCGACACCGTCGGCGACCGCGGTCACCTGGTAGCCCTCCAGGGTCAGGGCCCGCTCCAGGGCATGACGGATGGCGCGGTCGTCTTCGGCGAGCAGCACAGTCTGGGGCACGTCACCCAGTGTGCCAAGGCCTCCGGCGGTGGAGCGGTGGGGGCGGGTCTACGATCACCCTTTTTACCTGGCTCTCACCGTGGTGGGCGCAACCCGGGCCCCGCTCCTACCGTCTTCTCACGGTCGGGTGCGGCGGGCGTACCTGGGGGCTGCGCCCCCGGACCGCCGCTCCGTCACCGCACGAACCTCGTCCTCACACGCCGGACGGGCCGATGTTCAGCGCCGCCAGCCGGTCCGCGAACGGCACGACCGCCGGCCCGTCCACCGGGTGGTTCGCGGACAGTCCCCGCATCAGGGTGGCCAGCTCGCCGGCCGCCCGCTCGATCCGGTCCGGCAGACCCTCCGCGCCCCAGTCCTCCGAGGCGGCGTAGACCGCGGTCGGGACGACGACCGCTCGGAGGTAGGCGAAGAGCGGGCGCAGCGCGTGCTCCAGGACCAGGGAGTGGCGGGCGCTGCCGCCGGTGGCCGCGATCAGGACCGGCTTGCCGGTCAGCGCGTCCTGCTCCAGCACGTCGAAGAACGACTTGAACAGTCCGCTGTACGACGCCGAGAACACCGGGGTGACGGCGATCAGACCGTCCGCCTCCGTCACCGCGGCCAGCGCCGCCGCCAGCTTCTTGCCGGGGAAGCCGTTGGTGAGGTTGTGGGCTATCTCGACCGCGAGGTCGCGCAGCTCCACGACCTGGATGTCGACGGGGGTCTGCCCGTCCACCGCCGCTGCCAGCCGATCGGCCAGCAGCCGCGTGGACGAGGGCACGCTCAGCCCCGCCGAGACGACTACGAGCTTCATGCGGCGCTCACCTCCTGAGCGGACTCCGCGGACTTGGCGGACTTGAGGGACTCATGGGTCGGCGCCTCCGGCACGTCCGCCGGGCGGTTCGCCGCGAACTCCTTGCGGAGCACCGGCACGACCTCCTCGCCGAGCAGGTCGAGCTGCTCCAGGACCGTCTTCAGCGGCAGCCCGGCGTGGTCCAGCAGGAACAGCTGGCGCTGGTAGTCACCGGCGTACTCCCGGAACGCGAGCGTCTTCTCGATGACCTCCTGCGGGGAACCGACCGTCAGCGGGGTCTGGTCGGTGAAGTCCTCCAGGGAGGGCCCGTGGCCGTAGACCGGGGCGTTGTCGAAGTAGGGGCGGAACTCGCGCACCGCGTCCTGGGAGTTGCGGCGCATGAAGACCTGGCCGCCGAGGCCGACGATCGCCTGCTCGGGCGTGCCGTGGCCGTAGTGGGCGTACCGCTCCCGGTACAGCTCGACCATCCGCTTGGTGTGGTCGGCCGGCCAGAAGATGTTGTTGTGGAAGAACCCGTCGCCGTAGAAGGCCGCCTGTTCGGCGATCTCGGGGCTGCGGATCGAACCGTGCCAGACGAACGGCGGTACGCCGTCCAGCGGGCGGGGGGTGGAGGTGAAGCCCTGGAGCGGCGAGCGGAACTTGCCCTCCCAGTTCACGACGTCCTCGCGCCACAGCCGGCGCAGCAGGGCGTAGTTCTCGATGGCGAGGTTGATGCCCTCGCGGATGTCCTGTCCGAACCAGGGGTAGACCGGGCCGGTGTTGCCGCGGCCCATCATCAGGTCGACCCGGCCGTCGGCCAGGTGCTGGAGCATCGCGAAGTCCTCCGCGATCTTCACCGGGTCGTTGGTGGTGATGAGGGTGGTGGAGGTGGAGAGGATCAGCTTCTCGGTGCGGGCCGCGATGTAGCCGAGCATCGTGGTGGGCGACGAGGGCACGAACGGCGGGTTGTGGTGCTCGCCGGTCGCGAAGACGTCGAGCCCGACCTCCTCGGCCTTCAGCGCGATGGCGACCATGGCCTTGATGCGCTCCCGCTCGGTCGGCGTCCGTCCGGTGGTCGGGTCCGGCGTGACATCCCCGACACTGAAGATCCCGAACTGCATGGTCGTTCACCCTCCAGGTTGTTGATTGTTCAACTATACCTCCTAACGGAAGCGGCGGCGGACGTATTCCGACACGGGCGGAGGGAGGCAGGCACCGGGCCGGGACAGGGCGGGGCAGGCACCGGGCTGAGGCGGGGTGAGGCAGGCACCGGCCCCGCCGCCGTCGCCCTCGCCCTCGCCTCCCGGCCGTTGTCAGTGGCCCGTCCTACGATCCCCTCATGGCCGCCCCGGACCGTGACACCCGAGGAATCGTCGACCCCGCCGAACTCCTCGCCCGCGTGCGCTTCCGCCGCCCCGAACCCGCCGAGCCCCTCCGCCCGTACATCGAGCACTACTGGCTCATCGACTGGGACCTGACCGAGCCCTACGTCTCCCACGTCGTCCCGCACCCGGCCGTGCACATCGTCTTCCAGCGGCTCGCCGGCGAGGACGCCTTCGTCGAGGTCGCGGGCATCCCGCACGGCCTCTTCGCCCAGAAACTGGAGGGGCGCGGACGGGTCTGCGGCATCAAGTTCCGGCCCGGCGCGTTCCGTTCCGTCGCGCCGGACCGTCCCGTGTCGGAGTGGACGGGCCGACGGGTCCGGCAGCCCGAGGTGTTCCCCGGCACCGACCCCGCCACGGTCCTCGGCCCCGCCGACGAGACCGCCCGCGTCGCCGCCCTCGACGCCTTCCTGCTCGCCCTCGCCCCCCGGCCCGACCCGCAGGCCGAGCTCGCGACCACCCTGGTCGACCGCATCCGCACCGACCGCGCGATCCGCCGCGTGACCGACTTCGCCCGCGCGGAGGGCCTGTCCGTACGGCTGCTGCAACGCCTCTTCGCCGCGTACGTCGGCGTCGGCCCGAAGTGGGTCATCCTGCGCTACCGCATCCACGACGCCCTGGAGCGCGCGGGAACCGACGCGCCCGTGGACTGGGCGGGCCTGGCCGCCGACCTCGGCTACGCCGACCAGGCCCACCTGGTCCGCGACTTCACGGCCACGGTCGGAGTGACCCCGACGGCATACGCGCAGGGCGCGCAGGGCGGCCACTGACCCGGCTTCCCGCGCTCGGGGCCGGACCGCCGGGCCCGCCCGCCCGCTGGTAGCTTTCGCAGCGGCCGGACGACAGTGGGGCCGCACGACGGCGGAAGAGAGCACGGTGAACCGGACCCAGACCCTGACCCGCTGGCTCACCGCGGACAACAACCCCATCCAGGTCTTCGGGACCGTCGCCGCCATCGTGATCGGCGCGCTCACCGTGCGCCCGGTCGGCACCTCGGGCACCGGACTCGCGGTGCTGTGTCTGCTCGTCCTGGTCTCGCTGACGACCTGCACGCGGCTCATCCCCGAGGGCCGGTTCTCCCCCCGCACCCAGCTCGCGGTGGTGTGCGTCTGGTCGCTCGGGGCCGCCGCACTGCTGGCTCTCGACCGCTACGGGGCCTCGGCGCTGTTCGCCTACCTCGTCACCGGGCACGCCGGATACCGGCTCGACAGCCGCCGCTCGCTGCCCTTCGCCGTCTGCACCAGCGCCCTGTGCGCGGGGGTGCTGCTGCTGCCGTGGGGCGGACACCACACCTCGTGGATCGTGGGCGCCTTCACCGGGGTCAGCGTGCTGGTCGGCATCTCCAACCGCGCCCGCACCGAGGCACTGCGCTCCGCGCGGGCCGCCGCCCAGCAGGCGGAGCTGGCCTCGCGGGCCGAGGCACGGGCCGAGGCGCTCGCCGAGCGGGCCCGGATAGCGCGGGACGTGCACGACGTACTGGCCCACTCACTGGCCGGGGTGAACATGCAACTGGAGGTCACCGACGCCCTGTTGGAGTCCGGTGACATCGGGCGGGCCCGGGAGGCGGCCCAGCGGGCGCAGAGCCTGGTGCGCTCGGGGCTGACCGAGGTGCAGCGCACGGTCGGGGACCTGCGCGAGGACGCGCTGCCGCTGGTGGAGACGCTGCGCTCCATGCTCGACTCCGCGACCGGCGCCGGTACCCTGACCGTCGGCGGGCCCCCGCGTGAGCTGCCCGTCCGCCGCACCCAGGTGCTCGTGCGCTGCGCCCAGGAGGCGCTGACCAACGCGCACAAGTACGCGCCCGGCGCCCCGGTCCGCATACGCCTGGAGTACCTGGAACCGCGGGAGGGGCTCCCGGAGGAGACGGTCCTCGAAGTGGTCAACTCCGCTCCGCCGGAGGGCTCGCGGCCCTTGGCGGGAGCCGGGAGCGGGATGGGTCTTGTCGGGATGCGCGAGCGCCTCGACCTGGTGGGCGGCACGGTCACGGCCGGGCCGATCGTGGACGGCGACGACGCGGGAGGATGGCGAGTGCGCGTGGTGATCCCGGCATGAGCGACGAACAGCAGGCACAGGGGCAGGGGCGGACACAGGGGCAGGGGGCGGCCTCGGGCGAGCGGCAGGCCCTCGTCCGGGTGGTCGTCGCCGACGACCAGACCGCCGTGCGCGAGGCGCTGGCGACCGTACTGGATCTGCAGCCCGGCGTGGAGGTCGTCGCGACGGCCAGGGACGGCGAGGAGGCCGTACGGGCCGCCGAGGAGCACGCGCCCGACGTGATCCTCATGGATCTCAACATGCCGCGGATGGACGGGGTCGAGGCCACCCGGCTGCTCACCGAGCGCTTTCCCCGGGTCGCCGTCGTGGTGCTCACCACCTTCGCCGACGAGGAGTACATCCTCGCCGCGCTCGGTGCCGGCGCCCGCGGCTACCTCACCAAGGAGTCCGGCCGGCAGGACATCACCCGCGCCGTGCGGGCCGCGGCGGCCGGGCAGTCCGTGCTCGACCCCGCCGTACGGGACCGGCTCGTCGCCGCGGCCGCGCGGGGCGGGGTGCCCGCCGAGCGGCCGGCCGGCGGACTCGCCCCGGACCTCACCCGCCGGGAGATCGAGGTCCTCACCCTGATCGGCGAGGGCCTGACCAACCGGGGCATCGCCGAGCGGCTGGTGGTCAGCGAGGCCACGGTGAAGACCCACATCAACAACCTCTTCGCCAAGGCCGGTCTGCGGGACCGGGCGCATGCCGTGAAGTACGCGTTCGTCCACGGGCTGGTGAAGACCCCCGGGTGAGGACCATGGCGGGTGCGGCGTCATGACGGACAGGGACCGCCGGCGGAACCGCACCCGAACCCGCCCGGCTCGCTCAGCACTTGAGCGTGAACGTGAAATCGCCGGTGAGTCTCGCGTCCAGCCGGACCCCCGACACGAGACTCCCCTCCGCGATCAGCCGTTCGACCCCGGCCCGCGACAGACCGCAGCCCTCGGCGATCAGCCGCACCGGCCGGACCGGTATCCGCGCCCCGAAGCGCACCTCGACGTCGATCGCCTCGCGGTGCGGGTACTCCGTTCCGCCGGTGTCCAGACGCCAGGCACCGGACCAGTCGAGGGCGACGCGGTTGCGCCGCCGCAGCAGCGGGTCCTGGAGCAACTCGGCTGCCAGGACAGGGTCGTTGGCGTGCAGCCGGTCCAGCAGGGCGGGCGGTACGGAGCGCACGTTCGCCCGCTCCAGGACCGTCAGTCGCGTGGTGGCCCCGCAGCCGGTGCAGAGCGCGAGGAGCCACGCGTCGATGAGTTTGTGATGGGCGTTGACACGGAACTTGCCGTGCGCCCGGAAGCGTTCGGACGCGCACGCGTGGCAACGGCGGCGGACCAGCGGAAGGCGAGTGGGCATGACAAACCAGGTCGCGAGCACAGAAGTACACCGGTTCCAGTGAGAAGACCGCAGCGGAAAGAGGCGCGGCGCACAGGCGCGACGCGCGACAGATCAGCACTCGGGAGGTCTCACACGGTGTACAACGAAACGTCCTTGCCCAGACGACGGGATGCGGCAGCACGCTAACGGCGCACGACGGCGCCGCTCAACGGGTTTTCGGCGCCGCCCGAGCTACACGTCCCCCGCCCGCAGCCGCGCAATCTGCTGCCCGCTGAACTCCACCGTCCGCCTCATGTGCCCGACGATCACGGCGAGTTCGGTGTCGTCGAGGTCGTCGAAGAGGGTGAACCAGCCGCCGCCCAGCCGGTTCCACATGCGCCCGAACTCGGTGATCTTCTCCGGCACGGTCGCCACCAGCACCCGCCGCCGGTCCCCCGAGTCCCGCTCGCGCACCACGTAACCGGCCCGCTCCAGCCGGTCCACGAGCCGCGTCGCCGACCCCGTCGTCAGCCCGGTCAGCTCGGCGACCCGGCCCGTGGTCACGGGCCCGGCCTCCAGGGTGAGCAGGTTGAGGCACTGCAGATCGGTCGGATGCAGCCCGAGCCGGTCGGCGACGGCCTGGTTGAACAGGGCGTACGACGCCATGTACCGGCGCGATACGGAGGACAACTCGTCCAGCAGCCGTGCCCGCGCGTTCCCGGACATGTCGCACCCCTCGTCGCCCGTGCCGTTCCGCACATGCCGTCCGTGCCGTGCGGAGATCGAGATCGTACGACGTGCTCGCGGGCGTGGCTCCGCCGTCCTCGGGGTGTGGCTCAGAAGTAGTAGGTGTCTCCGGTGTCCAGGACGAGCACCCGCTGCTGGTCGTTGGCCCGGTTCCCGTCCACCGTGCCTCCGCCCCACAGCGTGTCCAGCTCCAGCAGCACCTCGGTGGACGCGTCCCGCAGCCGTACCCGCAGGTCGATCCGTTCGCCCACGCCGTCCGCGGCGAGCGCCCCCGTCCGGCAGACCACCATCCGCTCCCCCGACCGCGCGCACCCCGCCGGCAGCGCCTGCCGGTCCGCGAGCGGCTTCGACCAGCGCAGCCGTACGGTCGCGTCGGGCACCGCGGACGGGCCGTGGTTGCGCGGGGTGAACCGGACGTCGATCCGGCCGGCGGTCATCACGGCGGAGCCGTGATACGCGAGGTCCGCCTCCGGACCGGGGAGGTCCGGGTGTCCGGGCGCCGCGCCCGTCACCGCCAGCGCGGCACCCACTGCCGCGAGAGTCCGTAGTACCCCAAGTACCCGCATGCGATCCGCTCCTCAGTACGCCGCGCCCCTGCACCACGCGACCGTGGTCGTACGGATGTATCCCACGCGGAGCGGGCGACAGGCGCCGTCCATCAGGTGACAGCCGCGTGATCTGATGGCGCCCATGCTCGTGCTCCGCTCCGCAGCCCTCTTCGCCGTCGCCGCCTTCTTCGAGATCGGCGGCGCCTGGCTGGTCTGGCAGGGGGTCCGCGAACACCGCGGCTGGCTCTGGGTCGGCGGCGGGATCATGGCCCTCGGCGTCTACGGCTTCGTCGCCACCTTCCAGCCCGACGCCCACTTCGGCCGCATCCTCGCGGCCTACGGCGGGATCTTCGTCGCCGGTTCACTGGCCTGGGGCGCGGTCGCCGACGGCTACCGGCCCGACCGCTGGGACATCACCGGCGCGCTGATCTGCCTGGCCGGGATGGCCGTGATCATGTGGGCGCCCAGGGGGAACTGACCCGGAACCGCGCCACCGGGCCCCCTATCCTGGACGAAGCCGTACGCACGAACCCGTCGAACCGTCCCCAGGAGCAGTCCATGGCCACCGCCGCACCGTCCGCCGCCTCCCGCATCGCGGTCGTCACCGGGGCGAGCGGCGGCATCGGCGCCGCCACGGCCCGGCAGCTCGCCTCCGCCGGATACCGCGTCGTCGTCACCGCCCGCCGCAAGGACCGTATCGAGGCGCTCGCCGAGGAGATCAACGCGAACGGCGGCCAGGCCACGGCCTACGCGCTCGACGTCACCGACCGGGCCGCCGTCGACGAGTTCGCGACCGCCTTCAGGACGATCGGCGTGCTGGTCAACAACGCGGGCGGCGCGCTCGGCGCCGACCCGGTCGCGACCGGTGATCCCGCCGACTGGCGCACGATGTACGAGACGAACGTGCTGGGCACCCTGAACATCACGCAGGCCCTGCTCCCCGCCCTCACCGCGAGCGGCGACGGCACGGTCGTGGTCGTCTCCTCCACGGCGGGCCACGGCACGTACGAGGGCGGCGCGGGCTATGTCGCCGCCAAGCACGGCTCGCACGTCCTCGCCGAGACACTGCGGCTGGAGATCGTCGGCACCCCGGTGCGGGTCATCGAGGTCGCGCCCGGCATGGTCAAGACGGACGAGTTCGCCCTGACCCGCTTCGGCGGCGACGCGGAGAAGGCGGCGAAGGTCTACGCGGGCGTCGCCGAGCCCCTCACCGCCGACGACGTGGCCGACACCATCACCTGGGCGGTCACCCGCCCCAGCCACGTCAACATCGACCTCCTCGTCGTCCGCCCCCGCGCCCAGGCCTCGAACACCAAGGTCCACCGGGAGCTGTGATGCCGGACGCGGACGAGGACTCCTTCGAGAAGCGCCGCCTGGCCGAGGAGACCAGGAACGAACGCAAGGTCTGGTACTTCCTCGGCTACTTCCTCTTCGGCATCCACATCGTCGCGTTCGTGATGATCTACGCCGTCACCCACGCCCCGAACAAGTAGACGCGGCGCGGCGGTCGAGCCTCCGGGGTCAGCCCTTCACGCACACGACCTGCTTCAGCTTCGCCACGACCTCGACGAGATCCCGCTGCTGGTCGATGACCTGCTCGATCGGCTTGTAGGCGCCCGGGATCTCGTCCACGACACCGGAGTCCTTGCGGCACTCCACGCCCCGCGTCTGCTCCTCCAGGTCCTTCGTCGAGAAGCGGCGCTTCGCGGCGCTGCGGCTCATGCGCCGACCGGCGCCGTGCGACGCGGAGTTGAAGGACTTCTCGTTGCCGAGCCCCTTCACGATGTACGAACCGGTGCCCATCGAGCCGGGGATGATCCCGTACTCGCCGGAGCCGGCCCGGATCGCCCCCTTACGGGTGACCAGCAGGTCGACGCCCTCGTACCGCTCCTCGCTCACGTAGTTGTGATGGCAGGAGATCTCCGCGTCGAACGTCGGCTTCGCCTTCTTGAACTCCTTGCGGATCACGTCCTTGAGGAGGGCCATCATGATCGTGCGGTTGTACTTCGCGTACTCCTGCGCCCAGAACAGGTCGTTGCGGTACGCCGCCATCTGCGGGGTGTCCGCGACGAAGACGGCGAGGTCGCGGTCGACCAGGCCCTGGTTGTGCGGGAGCTTCTGAGCCGTGCCTATGTGGTGCTCGGCCAGTTCCTTGCCGATGTTCCGGGACCCGGAGTGGAGCATCAGCCACACCGAACCGTCAGAATCCACGCAGACCTCGCAGAAGTGGTTGCCCCCGCCGAGCGTCCCCATCTGCTTCGTGGCCCGGTCCTCCCGGAACTTCACCGCGTCCGCGACCCCGTCGAACCGTCCCCAGAAGTCGTCCCAGCCGCCGGTGGCCAGACCGTGCAGCCGTCCCGGGTCGACCGGGCTGTCGTGCATCCCGCGCCCGACCGGAATCGCCTGCTCGATCTTGGAGCGCAGCCGCGACAGGTCGCCGGGAAGGTCGTTCGCCGTGAGGGAGGTCTTCACCGCCGACATCCCGCAGCCGATGTCGACTCCCACCGCCGCGGGACACACCGCTCCGCGCATCGCGATGACGGAGCCGACCGTCGCGCCCTTTCCGTAGTGGACGTCCGGCATGACCGCCAGGCCCTTGATCCACGGCAGGGTCGCCACGTTGCGCAGCTGCTGGAGCGCGCCCTCCTCGACCGACGCCGGGTCGGTCCACATCCGGATCGGAACCTTCGCGCCCGGCATCTCCACGTACGACATCTCGTCCTCATTCCCCCGGAGTTCACCAAAAGTCATACATCGCAAAACCGGCGCCAAGGTCAACGAATGGGACAGCGGACCGGCATCCACGGCTGTGCGTGCGATAGACATTGTCTCCAGGGGGTCCCCTGGTGCGGCAAGCGATTAACCAGCGGGGACACTGGCAGACCCTGGACCGTTCAAGGGGTCGAGGGACACCGAGGACAACCGACGCACACCCGACACACCGTCGAGAGGAGCCCGACCGTGCAGCGGAAGGCGTACGTAACCGGCACCGCCGCACTCCTCGTGGCGCTGCTGGCCGGCTGCACGAGCGGCGCGACCGACAGCGGTACGACGGACGACGCGAACCCGGGAGAGGCCGGCTCGGCGACGGCGGTGGCCCAGCCGGGCAGGTACCGCACGCTTCCCGAGCCCTGCGGAGCGGTCGGCCACGACACGCTGGACTCCCTGCTGCCCGGTATCCAGCAGATCACCGACCCCGAGCAGCGCGAAGCGGCGTACGCGGGCGACGCGACGCTGACGTACGACACGGACCGCAAGGTCGGCTGCCGCTGGAAGGTGGAGTCGGCGGACGCGACCGATCACCTGCTGGTCGACTTCGAGCGGGTGGTGTCCTACGACAACGCCGTGAGCGACGACAGCCAGGCGCAGACGATCTTCGCGACGAAGGAGGCGGCGGCGGATCTTCCGGAGCCGTCGGCGAGCACGACCGCGACCCCGTCGGACTCGTCGTCCGCTTCCACGGACCCCTCGCCCTCGTCCTCCTCCTCGGCCTCCTCAGCCTCCTCGGCCTCCTCTTCGCCCTCCTCGCCCTCTTCGCCCTCTTCGACGCCCTCCGCCACCTCCTCGTCCTCCGCAGCCGCCCTCCAGCCCCGCGTCCTGTCCGGTCTGGGGGACGAGGCGTTCCTCGACGACGCGTTGAACAGCTCCGGTTCGACGGCCCAACAGCGCACGGTGACTGTGGTGTTTCGCACGTCCAACGTCATCGTGACCGTCGAGTACGCGGAGCAGCCGGCGACGGTCGGCGTCGTGCCGGACAGCCAGAAGATGCAGGACAGGGCGCGGAAACTGGCCGCGCGACTGGCCGACTCGCTCAACGGTTAGAGCGTTCACGGGTGCCGTCCCGGGAGGCCCGCAAAGGCCGTGAACCGGGACCGCACAGGTGACTCACCGCGTACCGTGGCCCCTCGGACCCGATCCGACGGCAGGAACCACGAGCGTCATGAGTGAAGGAACCATGCATCAACCAGCACAGCGAGACCGGAGCGACCAGCAGCGGACGAAGCGCCTGAGCCGCGTCCTTGTCTGCGCGGCGGCCGTCCCGATGATGCTGATCGCGGCCGGCTGCTCCTCGGACTCCGGCTCCGGCGACGGCGCGAACAAGGACACGGCAGGCCCCGGCGCGACGACGTCCGCGGACGCCACCGCCGCGCCGACGGTGCAGGCGGCGGCGTACAAGAAGCTGCCCGAGCCGTGTGCGGTGCTGTCGAAGAAGACGTTGACCGATCTGGTGCCGAAGGGCGCCACGTCGGGCAAGGAGGGTACGTCGAGCGACACGGCGTCGCGGGGCAGCTGCTCCTGGACCAGCCTGGACAACAAGGGCGTCAAGGGCTCGCAGTTCCGCTGGCTGAACGTTTCGTTGCTGCGGTTCGACTCCTCGCAGACGCAGGGCGAGGGCAACCGGCTGGCCGCGTCGTACTACGCGAAGCAGGTGCAGGCGGCGCAGGCCGTCACCGGCGCGAAGAACACCAAGTCGGAGCCGGTCGCGGGCGCGGGCGACGAGGCGACCTCGGTGCGCTACGACCTGAAGAAGAAGGAAGGCGCCTTCAAGCAGCAGACGGTGGTCGCGCGCGTCGAGAACGTGGTCGTCACGCTCGACTACAACGGCGCGGGCCTCGCGGGCGACAAGGCGCCGAGCGCGGACACCCTGACCAAGGCGGCGGAGAAGGCCGTGAAGGAGGCCGTGGCGGCGGTCTCCTCGGCCAACGGCGCCGGTACGGGCGGGAGTTCGGGCTCCGGCTCGGGCGACGCGAGCAGCACGCCCTCGAAGTCCGCGTCCAAGGCGCCCGCCACGTCCGCCTCCCCGTCCGCCTCCAAGTCGGCGGCGAAGTCGGCGGCGAAGTCGGACGCGAAGGCCCCGGCGGCCACCGCGTCCTCCTCCGCCTCTTCCGCGGCGGACAAGAGCTGACGGCACATTTCACATCGGGTCCGATGTCGGACCTCAACTCGCAGGTCAGCAAGGCCCTTTGACGGAGCCCGGCCCTCTCACGGACCGGGCTCCCGACAGACCGGCACCCAGGACGCCGCACACTTGTGCCACCCTGTTGCGCGCAACGACAAGTAAGGGGAGGGGAGTCCGGGTGTCCGCGCCCATTCAGCTCACACGTATGCACCGCGTGCTCATCGGTGTGGTCGTCGCCGGTGCGATGGTCATCGCCGGTATCGGTTTCGCCGGTTCGTACGCCGCCGTACGCGAGCTCGCCCTGAAGAAGGGCTTCGGGAACTTCGCGTACGTCTTCCCGATCGGCATCGACGCGGGCATCTGTGTCCTGCTCGCCCTCGACCTGCTCCTGACCTGGATCAGGATCCCCTTCCCGCTGCTGCGCCAGACGGCGTGGCTGCTGACGGTCGCGACGATCGCGTTCAACGGCGCCGCCGCCTGGCCCGACCCGCTCGGGGTCGGCATGCACGCGGTGATCCCGATCCTGTTCGTCGTCTCCGTCGAGGCGGCCCGGCACGCGATCGGCCGCATCGCCGACATCACCGCCGACAAGCACATGGAGGGCGTCCGCCTCACCCGCTGGCTGCTCTCCCCCGTCCCCACGTTCCTCCTCTGGCGCCGGATGAAGCTCTGGGAGCTGCGCTCCTACGAGCAGGTCATCAAGCTGGAGCAGGACCGCCTCGTCTACCAGGCCCGCCTGCACTCCCGCTTCGGCCGCGCCTGGCGCCGCAAGGCCCCGGTCGAGTCGATGATGCCGCTGCGGCTCGCCCGCTACGGCGTCCCGCTGGCCGAGACGGCTCCCTCGGGCCTGGCGGCGGCGGGCATCGAGCCCGTCGTGCTGCCGGCGGCCCCGCAGCTGGAGCCGGCCCGGGAGCCGGAGCCGCAGCAGGCGCCCGCGGTGCAGCAGAGTCCGCAGCCGGTCCGGGAGCAGCTGCCCGCCGCCGACGCGGACCAGGCTCCCCAGCAGCCGGAGCCGCAGAACCCGTGGCTGCACTCGCGGGACCCACAGACGGTCGAGTACCAGGGCGGCTACGACCCGACGTACGACCCGGACGCCGCCTACCAGGAGTGGTACGCGGAGCAGCAGCAGGCGGAGCAGTTCCAGCAGTACGAGGAGGAGCAGCAGCAGTTCGAGCGGCAACGGCGGTTCGAGCAGCAGCAGTTCCCCCAGCAACAGCAGCAGCAGTACGAGGAGCCGCCCGCTCCGGAGCCGTCACCCGAGGACACCGGTACCTTCCCGATCCCGGCCGGTCCGGGCCGTACCCGTGAGATGGGTCCGGGCGGCGGTACCGAGCCGACCGAGGAGGACTACTACCAGGTCTTCAAGAAGTCGATAGACGGCAGCTATCCGACGTCGGGCCAGTTCCGTGGCAACGTCGAGGACACGTACGGCATCAAGCTCCCGCAGCGCGAGGCCGACCGGCTGGTCAACAGCTTCACGAACCGCCACACGGAGGAACTCCAGGAGTATCACAGCGCCTGAGAGGCGAAGCCGGAACGACGAAGGGGCCCTCGGTCGAGGGCCCCTTCGTCGTTCCGCCTCACTCGCCGAGCAGCCTCCGGACCCGCTCCTGTCCGACGGCGAGCAGCAGCGTCGGCAGCCGCGGCCCGGTGTCGCGGCTCACGAGCAGGTGGTAGAGGAGGGCGAAGAACGTCCGCTGGGCGGTCTTGATCTCCGGCGGGAGTTCCTTGGCGGTCGCGTCGGCGGAGAAGCCGGCCTGGACCTTGGGGACGCCGTAGACGAGGTGGCTGAGGCCGTCCAGGGACCAGTGCTCGGCGAGGCCGTCGCGCAGCAGCCGCAGGGACTGCTGGGAGGGCTCGTCGAGGGACTTGAGGAGTTCGGTGTCGGGTTCGTCGCGCACGATGGTCCGCTGGTCGGCGGGGACGTGCGCGTTGATCCAGGCCTCGGCCTTGTCGAGCCGGGGGCGGACCTCGTCGAGGGTGGACAGCGGGTTGGCGGGGTCGAGTTCGCTGAGGATGCGCAGCGACTGGTCCTCGTCGCCCGCGGTGATGTCGGCGACGGACGCGAGGGTCCGGTACGGCATCGGGCGGGGCGTGCGCGGGAGCTCACCGGCGGCGGTCCGCACGGCACGCGAGTGCGCGGCGAGGTCGGCGGGCAGGGCGGACCCGTCCGCGACCTTCCCGTCGAGCTTGTCCCACTCGTCGTAGAGGCGCTGGATCTCCTGGTCGAAGGCGATCTTGAAGGACTGGTTGGGGCGGCGGCGGGCGTAGAGCCAGCGCAGGAGCTGGGGTTCCATGATCTGGAGCGCGTCGCCCGGGGTGGGGACGCCGCCCTTGCTGCTGGACATCTTGGCCATGCCGCTGATGCCGACGAAGGCGTACATGGGCCCGATGGGGCGCTCGCCGCCGAAGATCCCGACGATCTGACCGCCGACCTGGAACGAGGACCCCGGGGACGAGTGATCCACACCGCTGGGCTCGAAGACGACGCCCTCGTAGGCCCAGCGCATGGGCCAGTCGACCTTCCAGACGAGCTTGCCGCGGTTGAACTCGCTGAGCAGGACGGTCTCGGTGAAGCCGTCCTCGGTGCAGACGTAGGTCAGCTCGGTGGTGTCGTCGTCGTAGGCCGTGACGGTGGTGAGGTCCTTGCCGCAGCTCCCGCAGAAGGGCTTGTACGGGAAGTACCCGGCGGAACCGGAGCTGCCGTCGTCCTCCTCGGCCGCGCCGGACCCGGCCTCGGCCTCCAGCTCGGCCGCGTCGACGGCCTTCTGCTGCTGCTTCTTCGGCGGGGCCTTCTTGGTGCGGTACTGGTCGAGGATCGCGTCGATGTCACCGCGGTGCTTCATGGCGTGCAGGATCTGCTCGCGGTACACCCCGGAGGTGTACTGCGCGGTCTGGCTGATCCCGTCGAACTCCACGCCCAGCTCGGCCAGGGAGGCGACCATGGCGGCCTTGAAGTGCTCGGCCCAGTTGGGATACGCCGACCCGGCCGGCGCGGGCACGGAGGTCAGCGGCTTCCCGATGTGCTCGGCCCAGCCCGCGTCGACCCCGTCCACCCCGTTGGGAACCTTGCGGTAGCGGTCGTAGTCGTCCCAGGAGATGAGGTGCCGGACCTCGTGACCCCGGCGGCGGATCTCGTCGGCGACGAGGTGCGGGGTCATGACCTCGCGGAGGTTCCCGAGGTGGATGGGTCCCGAGGGGGACAGCCCGGACGCGACGACGACCGGTTTGCCCGGGGCCCGACGCTCCGACTCCTCGATGACCTCATCCGCGAAACGGGAGACCCAGTCGGTGGTCTCGGTGCTCTGAGCCACGATCGGCACGTCCTTCTTTCTGGCACGGGGCAGCCGGTACGGTCGCACGACTGACCGTCCCATTGTCCCAGCCGAGCCCACATCCACGAAAACGCCTTTTCCAAGCGCGTGACCCTCCGGGGGCGGGGGCGGGCCGGGTCGGGGGTGGGCGGCACGGTTGTGCGCGGAGCGCGGGCCCGGCGGGGGGCTGGTCGCGCAGTTCCCCGCGCCCCTGAGGATGTCGGGGTTCGCGGCGTGAAGAGTGCGAGGAGCCCTGGATGGCGGCGCAGCCGCCTTCTAGGGGCGCGGGGAACTGCGCGACCAGCCCCCACCGGCCCGCAGCCAGGAGACGCGGCCAGCCCCTCCGGCCCTCCCCGCAGGCCCCGACCCGGGAAACCCGCTTTACCCCCCGTGGGATACTGACCGTGTCTATCAACCCCACGAGGAGAACGGCTCTCACCCCATGACCTCGGTCACGTCGCTCACCGACCTAGTCCACCAGCGCCTCGCGGACGCCCTCACGGCAACCCTGCCGGAGGCCCCCGCGGACCCCCTGCTGCGACGGAGCGACCGAGCCGACTTCCAGGCGAACGGCATCCTCGCCCTCGCGAAGAAGGCGAAGGCCAACCCCCGAGAGCTGGCCACCCAGGTCGTCGCGAACGTGACCACCGGCGACGTGATCAAGGACATCGAGGTCTCCGGCCCCGGCTTCCTGAACGTCACGATCACCGACCGGGCGATCACCGGGACCCTGGCCGCCCGCTACGCGGACGACACGGACCGCCTGGGCGTCCCCCTCGCCCCCCACCCCGGCACGACGGTCATCGACTACGCCCAGCCGAACGTGGCGAAGGAGATGCACGTAGGCCACCTCCGCTCCGCGGTGATCGGCGACGCGGTCGTCCAACTCCTGGAGTTCACGGGCGAGTCGGTGGTCCGGCGGCACCACATCGGTGACTGGGGAACCCAGTTCGGGATGCTCATCCAGTATCTGGACGAGCACCCGGGCGAGTTGGACCACACGGACGCGAACGTCACCGGTGAGGAGGCGATGTCCAACCTGGACCGCCTCTACAAGGCCGCGCGCAAACTCTTCGACTCCGACGAGGAGTTCAAGACCCGGGCCCGCCGCAGGGTCGTGGACCTCCAGGCCGGCGACCCGCAGACCCTGGCCGCCTGGCAGAAGTTCGTGGACGAGTCGAAGATCTACTTCTTCTCCGTCTTCGAGAAGCTGGACATGGAGATCCGGGACGCGGACATCGTCGGCGAGTCGGGTTACAACGACATGCTGGACGAGACCTGCCGCCTCCTGGAGGAGTCCGGCGTCGCGGAGATCTCGGACGGCGCGCTGTGCGTGTTCTTCGACGACATCAAGGGCCCGGACGGCAACCGCGTCCCCCTGATCGTCCGCAAGTCCGACGGCGGTTACGGCTACGCGGCGACGGACCTGTCCGCGATCAGGGACCGGGTCTTCAACCTGAAGGCGACCTCGCTCCTCTACGTCGTGGACGTCCGCCAGTCCCTGCACTTCAAGATGGTCTTCGAGACGGCCCGCCGGGCAGGCTGGCTGAACGACGACGTCACGGCGTACCAGCTGGCCTTCGGCACGATCCTCGGCAAGGACGGCAAGCCGTTCAAGACCCGTGAGGGCGTCTCGGTGAAGCTGGAGGACCTGCTGGACGAGGCGGTCCAGCGCGCCACGACGGTGGTCCGGGACAAGGCGGAGAAGGTGGGCCTCACGGAGCAGGAGATCGTCGACAACGGCCGCTACGTCGGCATCGGCGCGGTCAAGTACGCCGACCTGTCGACGTCCGCGGTCCGCGACTACAAGTTCGACCTGGACCAGATGGTCTCCCTGAACGGCGACACGTCGGTGTACCTCCAGTACGCCTACGCCCGCATCCAGTCCATCCTCCGCAAGGCCGGCGAGTTCCGCCCCCAGGCCCACCCGGAACTGGAACTGGCTCCGGCGGAACGCTCGTTGGGCCTGCATCTGGACCAGTTCAGCGAGGTCGTGACGGAGGCGGCCAAGGAGTACGCCCCCCACAAGCTCACGGCCTACCTGTACCAACTGGCGTCGACCCTCACGACGTTCTACGACCAGTGCCACGTCCTCTCCCCGGACAACGCCCCCGAGGTGGTGGAGAACCGCCTGTTCCTGGTGGACCTGACGGCCCGGACCCTGCAACGGGGCATGGCCCTGCTGGGCATCAGGACCCCCGAGAAGCTCTGACGACACCGGACTTCTCGCCGGAAACGCCGAACCGCGAGCTGTCCCTCCCCCATGAGGGACAGTTCGCGGTCGTCAACGCCCCTTCGTCAAGGCGTTGTTGGCCCTACTGTCTGCGACTCGGCCGCCGTCGGCTCAGATGCCGTTGGCGAAGTTCTTGAACGCGGCCCGGGTGCCGGAGCCCGCGTCGCCGTCGATCGCACCGGTGTAGCCCCAGTTCTGCAGCAGCCGCTGGAGCGCCTTGATGGTGTTCACGCCGGGGTCGCCGTCGATGGCGCCGGTGTAGCCCCAGTAGGTCTGGAGGTTGCGCTGGAAGGCCTTCCAGCTGTTGGTGCCGAGCTGTCCGTCGATGCTGTCGGTGTAACCCCAGTACGTGTGCAGCCAGTTCTGCACCTTCTTCGCCTCTGCGGTGGTGAGGCCGAAGTTCTGCGTCGCCAGGATCGAGACGTCGGAGGCCTGTACGGAGGCGGCCGGCGCGGCGAAGCTGGGGGCGGCGAAGGCGACGCCTCCGACCGCGATACCGGCGACGGCGGTGAGGCTGACGAGGGTCCTGGCCACGACATTCGGTCGCATGCGTTCCTCTTTCAGGTAGTCGGTCGACGTGCTGGAACGAGACTGCGGTCCGCCCGGTCCGGCCTGCCACCGTCCCCGCCCAAGTGACGTCTCGACGGGACGACACCCCCTCCGACCTGCGAGGACAGGGACAGCGGGGACGGCGGGACGGGACGCCGCACGACCCGTCGCCGACGATGGCCGATTCTCTCCAGCCCCGGGAACCGAAAACCCGTGCGATGCGGTGTCAGTGATGCAGAATGCGACTCGGCAGGGACCGCCGACCCGGCCCCCGAACGCGCACTGGGGGGAACATGTCGCGTTGGAAAGTGCTGCCGGAGGAACTCGATCCGCGCGTACGGCAGTTGGTGGTCCGTCTGCGCCGGCTGAAGGACCACAGCGGCCTGAGCATCCGGCAGTTGGCCACCAAGACGGGCTACAGCCCCAAGTCCTGGGAACGCTATCTGGGCGCCCGCGCGCTGCCGCCGGTGGAGGCGCTGGAGGCCCTCGCGCGCGTGTGCGGCGAGGACCCGGTCCGCCTGCTGGCACTGCGGGAGGTGGCGGCGGAAGGCTGGCGTACCGCTCCCGAACACGCGCAGCCGCCAGGCGACTTGCCCCCGCCGAAGCAGCCCTCCCGCTCCCTTGAGGGACGCGCCCTGCGCATCGCGCTCGTGGCGGGCTCGGTGACCCTCGTCCTGGCGGTCTCGTCGGCGGTGCTGGTGACGGTCCGCCTCATGAACGACAACACCCCTGGCAGCCCCACGACTTCGACCCGGTCGTCGGCACCGGCCGCCGAGCCGACGGCCGCGTCGCCGTACACCTGCCGTCCGGAGCGGGTCGACGGCCGCTGGTACGCGGGCAACAGCCTCACGCAGCAGGAGAACCTGGCCGTCGGCGACGGCGGGCCCGCGGTCGCCGAGGCGCAGTGTCTGCTGCGCAGGTCGGGCATCTCGCCGGGCGGCATCGACGGGATCTTCGGCCCGCTGACGGAGCACGCGGTCAAGGAGTTCCAGAAGCGGTCGGGACTCGTCGTGGACGGCATGGTCGGCCCGCACACCTGGAAGGCCCTCAGGGGATGAATCAACTGGCCGCAGCCTTACGACAGTTACGTACCGAGACCGGTCTGAGCCTGGCGGGCCTGGCCGCGAAGACGCCGTACAGCAAGTCGTCCTGGGAGCGCTACCTCAACGGCAAGACGCTGCCCCCGAGGGAGGCGGTCGAGGCGCTGTGCCGCCTCGCGGGCGAACCGGTGGGCCGGTGTGTGGCGCTGTGGGAGATCGCGGAGGCGGAGGGAAGCGGCCGGGGGGCGGTCCCCGCGATCCCCGCGACCGCGGCGGCCCCGACGACGGCACAACCGGCCGTCCCCCTGCCCTCACCTCAATCCGCATCCCCGTCCACGCCCCCGGCCCCACCCCCGCCTCCGGCCCCGGAGCGGCGCGGTGTCGTCACCCTCGCGGTCCTCGCCTCCATCTGCGCGGTCGCCGTGACCGCCATGGTCCTGGCCCTGCTCCTCCTCCCGGGTCCCCGCGCCTCCGAATCCCTCTCCCCCACCGCCGCCACCACGGCCACCCCGACCGGCCAGGGCTGTCACGGCGCCGACTGCGAGGGCCGCAGCCCCATGGCCATGCGCTGCGCCGCCCAGCCGGACACCGTCGCCCGGCACGAGACGGCCACCGGCGCGTGGATGGAGCTGCGCCACAGCCGCGTCTGCGGCACCACGTGGGCCCGCACCTGGGGCGGCCGGATCGGCGACCGCATCGAGATGAGCGTGCCGGGGCGGACGGGGTCGACGCACGGCGCACGGGTGGGCAGCGCCATGGACGCGGATTCGTACGTGTACACACTGATGGCGGTGACGGCGCCTGGGACGGTGGTCCGGGCGTGCTTCCAGCCCGCGGCGAAGGCCGGGGCCGCCCCGGGGCTGAGGGAATGCTTTGACGGGCGTGTGAGGTAGCTGTGCAGGGGTGCGTGGCGACCCTCTCGGTCCAGGCCGACCTCCTGCCCGCTCCCGAGGGCACGACCGCCTACCTCCGCCTGCCCACACGGCTGAAACTCCCTTCGGGCCGGCACCCGGTGACCCTGCCCAAGACCGCCGGGCCCATCGCCCACGCCGTCGTCCGCGACGGCACGCTGCTGCGCGTGGAGGGCCCCGGGTACGAGGCCGGTACGGGCCGGCGCCTGCTCGACACGGTCGCGGACAACCGTCAAGTGCGGCGGGTGCGGGAGAGGTTGGGGCGCTAGGCAGGCCGGGCGGGGGGCGTCAGGCTCCGTCTCTCGCCACGAGGTCTGTCTCCTCCTGTGCCTCCGGCGTCGCGGCCAGCTGTTCCAGGAAGCGGTCGGGGCTCTGCGGGCGGGACGCCGGGGAACGGGACAGCATCCGGCCGAGCAGCGCGCGGAGTTCCTCCGAGACGGGCAGGGCGTCCACGGACACGTCGGTGTGCACGATCTCGTAGATCACGTCCTGCACCGAGGACGCGGTCCACGGCTGGGCGCCCGACAGGCACTGGTACAGCAGGATGCCCAGGGTGTAGAGGTCCGTCCTGATGTCCGCCGGGTTGCCGAGTGCCTGTTCCGGCGCCATGTAGCCGGGTGTCCCGATCACCATCCCGACGAGGGTGACGTCCCTGTCGTCGATCTGCGGCCGGGCGATGCCCAGGTCGATGATCACGGCGCCCCGCTCGGGATGGAGCAGGACGTTGCTCGGCTTGAGGTCGATGCGTGAGATGCCCATGCTGTCGATGAAGGCGAGGGCCTCGCCCAGTTGCCGGCCGATCCGCGCGACCACCCCGACCGGTAGCGCGCCCCGCTCGCTCAGCACGTCCTGGAGCGAGGGCCCTTCCACCAGTTCCATGATCAGGGCGGGCTCCGCGTCGGCGGACTCCAGGGCGTCGAGCGTACGGACGATCTGCGGATGGTTCAGCTGCCGGCTCACCTCGGCCTCCCGCTGGAACCGTGCCAGCATGCGCGGGTCGTCGCGCGAGGCGCGGTGCAGCACCTTGATGGCGACGGACCGGCCGGTGAGCAGGTCAAGCCCCCGGTAGACGGCTCCCATCCCGCCCTGGCCCAGGAGGCTGGTCATCTCGTAGCGCTCGGCCAGCACACCGACGGCGGGCGTGGTCGGCTCGGGGGTGCCCGGCGGATCGGCGTCCGGCGGTGCGGCGCCCGTCGACGGGTCGCCGAGGGGAGCGCCGGTCTGTGCCGGGTCCGCGTCGGCCCGGCGCGCCTGCGCATCGGGCAGCCCGGACGGCCCGGTGGGACGCGGTGCCGGGAAGCCGATCGCGGTCGGGTCGTACGGCCCGGGGTCCGGCGGCGGGGAGATGATCCCCAGGTCCGCGCGTTCGCTCTCGCTGCTGTGGACGAAGCGCGCGAGCTGGCGTTTGTAGGTGTCCGAGAGCTTGTAGTACGCGAGTGCCGGCTCGGGTCCGCCGTACCGCGTGGCGTTGGCCCGGCCCGGCTCGCTCACCACGTCGAGCATGCCCGCCCGCACCAGATGGCGCAGCAGTCGTTCCACCGCGGGCGGGGTCATGTGCAGCAGCGGATCGATGCCCTGCGGGCCCGTCACCTCGGTCGAGGTGAACGGTCTGCCCTCGCTGCGCAGCGCCCAGTCCACGACGTGGTAGCCGCCGAGCCGTCTGCGGTCGCCGTCGATCGCCACGGGCGCGGCCGATCCGCCGGCCGGTCCGCCGGACGTGATGGCGGCGATCGTCTCGGACACGACCGCTTCCAGCTGTGCGTAGAAGTCGATCCGCGCCCAGTCGGCCTCGGCCACGCTCAGCACCGGGCAGCCGTCCTCCCACGCGACCACGGAGTTGAACTCCTGGAGCAGCCGTCGTGGGACGCCACGGGCCTTGAAGCTGAGGTAGCCGATGAACCGGGCGAGCCGGGTCTCGTCCAGGTTCGCCCGCGACAGGGCGTATGTGGCGTCGGGTCCGTAGGGGGTGGGATCGGGGGCGGGGGCAGGGGTGGGCGCGGGAGCCGGTGGGCCCCAGGCGCCCTGGCCCGGAACGGGCGGTGAGCCGTCCCGGCCCGCCCGCACCAGTCCCCGTACGAGCCGGTCGGGCGCGTCCCAGAGGCACGGCACGTACATCCGCCACCCGAAGACGCTCTCGTAGACGCCGTTGCCGCGGTCGGAGTCCTGGAGGGCGCGGTCGTGCAGGTCGGGGCCCGCCACCACGATGAAGTGGGCGCCGCGTGCGGTGAGCACGTTCTTGATGCGGCCGAGCAGCGCCTCGAAGAGGGCGATCGGTTCCTGTCTGTTGTCGGTGAGCTTGTCGACCTCGTCGAGGACGACGACGGGATGCACCCGCAGCCGTGCCGTCTCCCGTCTCCGGCGTCTCAACAGCCTTCGGCCGCGCGGTTGTTGGTGGTAGGGACGGCCCTCGCTGCCGTTGAGCAGATGCACGATCCGGACGAGGTCGTGCTCGACGTCCGTCTCGGAGTAGGCGAGGAACGCGGCCTCCGTCGCCTGCGACCTGGTCCTGCGGCCGTTGAAGCTCATCGTGGGCGCCAGCCGGTGCTGCGGGGAGAGCCCGAGCGAGGTGGCCCGCTCCGAACTCTCCGACTGGGTCTGCGTGAACGACAGCGAGGTGCGCGAATAGGCCAGCAGCAGCGAGCGCTGCACCTCGCGCGGCAGCCGGGCCAGCAGGTCCCGGTCGTCCAGGGACTCGAAGATGCGCCGCACGACGGCGAACAGCAGCTGGTCGGTCGTCATGGCGCGCGCCACGTTCAGGTGCACCACCAGCAGTTCGTCACCGCCGCCCCACGCGCCCATGGTCTCCGCCAGCGCGCGCAGCACCAGCGTGGACTTGCCGACCCCGCGGAAGCCGCTCACCAGGAAGGCGCCGCCGTGCGAGTAGGTCAGCCGCTCCTTCAGCGCCTCGACCAGCGCCTCGTGTCCGAGCGCCGGGATGGCCCCGTCCCCGGCCGGCAGCGGCTCATGGATGTACCGGAACTGCCGGTGTAGCGGCATGTGCAGCACGACATCGCCCCCGAGACCGCTTCTTCGCCGTACGTTCCAGCTTAGGCCGCAAAGTGCCGCTCTAGCAGCTGAACTCCGCCCACACCACCTTGCCCAACTCCCGTTCCCGCACCCCCCACTTGTCGGCCAGCGCGGTGACGAGCAGCAGTCCGCGCCCGCCCTCGTCCGTGTCCTCGGGATGCCGGTCGACCCGCGGGACACCGCCCCCGCTGTCGTGCGCCTCGACGCGCAGCACATGGCCGTCGTACCGCAGCAGCACCCGGAACTGGCGCCCCGCGGGCACCCCGTGCACCAAGGCGTTGGTCGCCAACTCGCTGACGCAGAGCAGGACATCACCGCCGCGTTCGGCCTCGGCGAGCCCCTGCTCCACGAGGAAGGAGCGGGCGAAGCGCCTGGCGGCGGGAACGGACCGGCGTTCGCGCCGGAAGAACTTCTCACTCGGGTTCACGGGACAAGAGTTGCGCAGCGTGACTACTGTTGACAGCGCGTGAGCCCTGTTCTCGATTTTGTACGGGCGGAGTACGGGTCCGCACGGGGTCCGGAACGGGTGGACAGGGGGAGCACCACAGCATGAACTCCAAGAAGAACCGCTCGACGATGCGGATGCTGGGCAAACAACTCCAGGCGGCGCGCAGGGCGGCCGGTCACACCCAACGCCAGCTGGCGGAACAGGCGTTGGTCGACGAGGAGACGATCGCGTCGGTCGAGCAGGGGCGGCGCCGCCTGATGCCGGACCTTGCCAGGACGCTGGACGTCATTCTCGACACCAAGGGCACGTTGGAGGCGGGGGTCGAGAACCTGCCGGAGATCGACCAGTTCCCGCTCTTCGCAGAGGAGTACATGCTGCACGAGCGGGATGCCATCGCCCTGTCCTGGTACGACGCCTTGGTGGTCCCGGGCCTGCTCCAGACCGAGACGTACGCCCGCGCACTGCTCAGCAGTCGGCTTCCCGCGTACGACGAGGAGGAGTTGGAGACAAAGCTCGCAGGGCGACTCAGCCGCCAGGAGATCATGCACCGCAAGGTGCCGCCGACGATGAGCTTCGTGGTCTGGGAACCCGCACTGCTGTGGCCCAACGGAGGTCGCGAGACGCACCTCGACCAACTGCGCGCGCTGCGCGAGTACTCCGAAGTCCCGGGCCTGACCCTCCAGATCCACCCGCTGAACCGCACCTCTCACGCGGGGGCCGCCGGTTCCTTCACGCTCCTGGAGACACCGGACCACCAGCACCTCGCCTACACCGAGTCGCAGCGTGGCAGTCAGTGGGTCTCGGACCCGGATGAACTGTCCGCCCTGACCCGCAAATATGCGATGCTGCGAACGCAGGCCCTCACCATCGAGGACTCCCAAAGCCTGCTGGACCGTCTGCTAGGAGAGTGATGAGCGCGGCACTTCAGTGGTTCAAGTCGAGCTACAGCAGCGAGGAGGGCGGCCAGTGCCTCGAAGTCGCCTACTCCTGGCGGAAGTCGAGCTACAGCAGCAGTGAGGGCGGCCAATGCGTCGAGGTCGCCACCTGCCCCCACACCATCCACATCCGCGACTCCAAGAACCCCGAACACACCGGCCCCACCCTCCAACTCACCCCCGCCGCCTGGGCCGCGTTCACCGCGACGCGCTGAGTGTCAGTGGTCGCCTCTAGAGTCACGGCATGGCGACTCTTCCCAACCCGCTGCCCAAGCTGGCGGCCGATCCGAGCGGCACCTCGCTCGGGCTTGAGCTCCCTGCCGGGAGTCTGATCGACGCGACCGCCGAAGGCCCCGCGGACGAACCGTTGTTGTGGTGTGCGGGTGAGACGGCGCGGCCGGGAGCCTGGGCCGCGCTGCGGGCCGCGCGGAGCACCGGGCTGCTGCCGGTGCTGCTGGACGTGGACGGGGGCCACGGCGGGCCGCGGGACTGGGAGTTGAGCCCGTACGAGCTGTCGTATCCCGGGGATCACGACGCCGACGAGGTGCTGGGCGAGCTCTGGGAGGCGTACGCCTCGGAGGATGACGAGTGGCCCGGTCTCGCCGAACCGCTCACCCTGGTCGCCGATCCGGACGCGCGGGCCGCCGAGGTCGCCGACTCCCTCGCGGACGGCGGCAGTTGGCTCAAGGACCCGCGCCTCGCCCTCGTGCCGGCCCGCCGCAGCGCCGACATCCCGGCGGCGATCGGCTGGATCGGCGCCGCGAACCACGAGAGCGACACGGGCCTGCTCTGCGCGGTCCTGCGTTCCTGGGAGGACCGCTTCGGAATACGCGTCGTGGCCCTCGCCTACGACCGGCTGGTGCTGTCGGTTGCGGCCCCGCCGACGACCCCGGAGGAGGCCGAGGAGATCGCCGCCGAGCACTTCGCCTTCTGCCCGGACAACATCACCCAGGGCCACCACGGAACGCTGCACGCGTACGCCCGGCACGAGGTGCTCGGCCAGCGGGTGTGGTCCTTCTGGTGGGACTGACCCGCCCGGCCCGGCCGTCCCGGATCAGCTGAGCAGCCGCATCCCGTCCGGCGCCTCGATCCCGAACTCCTCCTCCAGCACCAGCCGCGCCTCCCCCTCGTCCGCCAACTCCCGCTTGTGGACCCGTCCGTCGGCCCATGTCTCGGTCAGCACGCGTCCGTGCAGCAGGACATGGCGTTCGGGGGTGACGCGCTGGACGTACAGACGCTGGGTGAAGGGGGAGCGCGGGTTCGTGGCGATGTGCCAGTTGATGACGTCGAAGTCGACGTGCTCGAAGGGGTCCAGGGTGAAGGCGTACTGCGTCTGCCAGGAGCCGCCGTCCTTCCCGCCCGTGTACGCCTCCAGCTCCCACAGCTCCAGCGGTCCCCGATGCGGCGCCTGGACCAGCCGGTGCCGGCGTCCCGCGCCCTCGAACTCCTCGCCGGTCACCAGCGGCACCGGTTCCAGCAGCGCCCCGATCGCCCCGAACCCGACGTCGGCCAGGTAGGGCCGCGGTTCGCCCGGCACCTCGACGAGCAGCGCCATGTGGGTGCGCGGGCGGCTCTCGATCCGGTCGGTGCCGACCATGACCCGCGCCGTCAGCAGGGTCACGCCGAACCCGAGTGCCCGCAGCGCGGCGGCCAGCAGCGTGTTCTGCTCGTAGCAGTAGCCGCCGCGCGGACCCCGCAGCAACTTGGCCGCCAGGTCCGGCAGTTCGAGGGAGGGAGCGGTACGCCGCAGCGCGTCCAGGTTCTCGAACGGGATGCCGCGCATATGGGCGAGGTGCACGGCCCGCAGCGTCTCCGCGTCGGGCCGCCGCGCTCCCTCCGCACCGATGTGCGCGAGGTATTCGTCCAGGTCGAGGGCGTCGCTGTCTGCCATGCCTCCAGCCTACGAAATCACCGGACGAACCCCGCCGTCACCGGGCGGACCCGCTCACTGCTGGGTCGCCGGTTCCAGCGCCTCCACCGCCGCGGCCGCCGCCGTCGAGTCGGGGCCGTAGAAGATATCGATGTCGACCTCCTCGCCGCCCATCGTCAGGGTGTCCCACGCGCCGCTGAGGACGAGCATGCGCAGGGTGCGGGACTCCAGGGTGTTGAGGCGTTCGAGGATGGCCTCGTCGTCCGGCATGCCGGGGAGGCGCGGGGCGAGGCGGTCGCGGATGGCGCCCATGCGGGCCAGCAGGGTGGCCGTGTCCGCCTCGCGGTCGGGCTCCTCCGCGATGCCGTCGATGCCGTGGTCGATGATGTCCTTGATCGCCCAGGTGACGCCCTGGTCGTCGGTGGTGACCATCGCCTTCCACGCGCGGCTCTTGTGCCGGTACTGGAGCATCGACATGGCCGCCTCGTGCCGCAGGAAGTCGGCGTCCCGGAACGGGCGGCCGTTCCAGGCGCTGTTGAGCGAGCGGGCCAGCGAAATCGCCGACGCCAGGCCGCTGTTGAGGCCCCGGCCCGGCCAGAAGTGGATGGAGTTGGCCGCGTCGCCGAGGAGGAAGCCGTAGGTGCCGGGCGAGCTGACGGTCGGGGGCAGCAACTCGGCGGAGAAGCGCGGGCGTTGCACCATGTCGAGGCGGAAGCTGGTGACCGCGCTCAGGTCCTGGGCGGAGACGTCGAAGAGCCGCAGGCCCTCGTGCACGCGCTTCCACAGGGGGGAGCCCTTGATGAGCGCGGGCAGGAACAGCGTGCCGTGGGTCGCGCACTGGAAGTCGCCGTGCTCGTCGCGGTCCATCAGGCACGGGCGGGAGGCGATGCACTCCTCGAACACCCGGCGGACCGGGTCGATGCCGATGACCTCGGTCAACTCGGTGTCGGTGAGTCGCATGTTGAGGAAGCCCTCGCCGCGCAGCGAGTTGAGCAGGAACCGGTTCTGGGCGACCGTCAGCAGGATGGCCATGGGGTCGGGCAGTTCCGACTTCACCCTCAGCCCGAGGACCACGTCCCGCAGATGGACGCCGTCGAGGGAGTAGATGGACTCGTCGGCCTTGCCGAAGCGGGCGGCGAAGTGCTCCCGGGTGCGCGACCGGCCGCCGTCGCAGATCGCCAGGACGTGCTGGGTGGCGAGTTCGTCGCGCTGTTCCGCCGGGTCGAACTTGGCGGGGATGAGCCGTATGCGGTCCCGCTTCTCGTTCGCCAGCTCCAGCAGGGTGTCCTCGATGTAGGCGATCCGCATGTTGCGCGGGTGGTGGTCGCCGATCGAGTCCGGGCCCGAGGGCCACATCTCGGTGTAGTGCTCGGGGTCGAAGAGCCGGTCCTGCACGTACTGCGGCCACGCGAGGTACTGCCGGCTCTGCACGGTCACCACCTGCTGGCGGCGCACGTTGCCCTCCTCCGCGCCCTTCCAGGCCACGGCACGGCCGGCCTTGCGCCAGCGGCCCTCGTAGACGGTGATCCTGACCTGCGCGCCGAGGAAGTGCTCCAGCAGCAGGGCCATGGACAGGCCGACGGGGCCGCCGCCCACGACGGTGACCCGCAGCACGGACCCCTCGTCGCTCTCCTCCGGGTGGGTCACCGAGCGGGGCAGGTTGAGCGCCATCAGGGTCTGCATGGCGTCGGCGACCTCGAAGCGGAACTCCTGGTCCCCGATGGTGATCTCGTCGCCGGGCTGGAGCAGCCGTGCCTCGACCTCCTCGCCGTTGACCTGCGTGCCGTTGCTGCTGTCGCAGTCGCGCAGGACGTATCCGGCGTCCTGGTCGAAGACGATCTCCGCGTGGAAGCGGGAGACGCTCGGGCTGGCGATGACCACCGTGTTCCCCGCGTTGCGCCCGAACGTGACCCGGGTGTCGACGATCGGGATGCGCTCTCCCGCCAGCAGACCTTCACGTCCGACGAGCACCGGTGCCATGGCCATTTCCTCCCAGGGGTCAACTCGGTGCGTTTCCAAGGGGATTCACCGATTCGGGGTCTCTGTGTTCGAGCCCTGCGGCAACCATAAGCGCACCGCGGCGAGTTGGAATCCCCCCATCAGGTCACCAGGTCAGCCCGCGAGTCCCGCCCCCAGCCTCCGGAGTCCCTCCCGGATCTCCCCCGGCGTCTGCGTCACGAAGCACAGCCGCATCGTCGAACGCTCGGCCTCCCCGGCGTAGAAGGGCGCACCCGGGACGTAGGCGACGTCCTGGCGCACCACCCGCGCCAGCAGTTCCGTCGTGTCGTACGACTCCGGGAGCCGCGCCCACAGGAACATGCCGCCCTCGGGACGCTCCCAGCTCGACCCCTCGGGAAGGGAGTCGGGCAGGCCCGCGAGCATGGCGTCGCGCCGGTCCCGGTACACGGACGCGACGCGGGCCACATGCGCGTCGAGGTCGTTGTCCGCCAAGTACCGCGCGGCGGCGAGCTGGTTGACGGTCGGGGTGTGCAGATCGGCGGCCTGCTTGGCGACGACGCAGGCCCGCAGCAGGTCACTCGGCGCCCGCAGCCAGCCCAGCCGCAGGCCGGGGGCCATCACCTTGGAGAAGGAGCCGAGCAGGACCGTGCGGTCCGCCGCGCCCTCCTGGGCCGCGATCCACGGCAACCGCTCGCCCTCGAAGCGGAGTTCGCCGTACGGATCGTCCTCCACGATCCACAGCCCGCGCCGCGCGGCGACCTCGGCGACGGCCGCCCGGCGGTCGGCGGGCAGCGTGCGGCCGGTCGGGTTCTGGAAGGTGGGCACGGTGTAGAACAGCTTCGGCCGCTCCCGCCCGACGAGTTCGTCCAGCGCCTCGGGATCGACGCCGGCCGCGTCACCCGGCACGGCGACGATCCGCGCACCGGCGAACGCGAAGACCTGAAGTGCCGCCAGATAACAGGGCTGTTCGACCAGGACCACGTCCCCCGGCTCCAGCAGTGCCGTCGCGAGCAGCGAGAGCGCCTGCTGCGAACCGGTGGTGACGAGCAGGTCGTCGGCACCGGTGGCCAGCCCGCGGGCCGAGGTCCGCGCGGCCAGGGCGGTACGCAGCACCGGCTCGCCCTCGGTCGTGGCGTACTGGAGCGCCCGCGCGGGCGTCTGCGTGAGCACCGCCTGATACGCGGCGGCGATCCCGGCGGCGTCGAAGAGTTCGGGGGCCGGGAGCCCGCCCGCGAAGTTGATCACCTCGGGGCGGGCGGTCACGGCGAGGATGTCCCGCACCGGCGACCCCCCGATCGCACGGGCGCGCGCGGCGAGCGGGGGCAGGGGGACGGCGGGTGTCTCGGTGACGGTCATGGCGGACAGCGTAGGAAGGTACGTGCCGTATACAAGCGGGTTTCCGCGATCCGGACAGGCCCCCGCGCTCAGGCCTTCGTGCCGGTCGCCCCGTAGACGTTGATGTCGTCGTCCGTCACATCGTTGATGTCCCGGTAGGTGATCTTCTCGATGTCGTCGAGGCTCTCGAAGTACGCCTGTTCGACCGCCGCCGGCGCGGGCGCGGGACCGGGGTGCCACTTGTGCACCGGGAGCACACCGGGCTCGTCCAGGGTGACGTCCGGGGTCTCGGTGAAGAACCGCTCGACCTCGTCCCTGTTCCGGAACACGAAGGTGAACCCCCGCTCCGTGTAGGTCCGCTGGACCGCGCGGGCCGGGACCGGGTGCATCTCGTCGGTGAGGTGGCTGAGCACCAGGTGGCTGCCGGACGGCAGCACGTCCACCAGCTCACGCACCAGCGGGTAGGCCTCCTCGTCCTCGACGAAGTGCAGGATCGCCACCAGCAGCAGGGCCACCGGCCGGCTGAAGTCGAGCGTCTTGGCGGCCTGTTCGAGGATGTCGGCCGGGCGGCGCAGATCGGCGTCGATGTAGTCCGTGCGCCCCTCGGGGGTGCTGGTGAGCAGGGCGCGGGCGTGCGCGAGGACCACCGGGTCGTTGTCGACGTAGACGATCCGCGCCTCGGGGTCGATGTCCTGGGCGATCTGGTGCACGTTCTCCGCGGTGGGCAGCCCGGTGCCGATGTCGAGGAACTGGCGGACCCCGTGCTCCTGCGACAGCCGGGTGACCGCGCGGCGCATGAAGTCCCGGTTGTGCCGTACGTCGAGGTAGCCGCGGGGGTTGGCGGCGAGCGCCGCGGCGGCGGCCTCGCGGTCGACCGGGTAGTTGTCCTTGCCGCCGAGGAAGACGTCGTAGACCCGGGCGGGGTGGGCCTTGGTGGAGTCGATCCTCCTTCTCAGCTCGGCGGGGTCTTGGCTGAGGGCGTCACCGGGCATCCGCGTCTCCCAGAAGAGTGGTCGTACGAAAGGCAGCAGGAGCAATGGCCAACAACCTAACCCCCGCCGGGACTTGATGGTGCCCAAGTCCGGCCCGCGGCCCCCGGCCCTCTTCCCGGCGTCCCACGACGTGCCTGCGCGGACCGGCGTCCCCGCAGGTCAGCGCGGGCGGGACGGCCCCGGCGTCCCGGATCCGCCGACAGCCGTGGACCCGGGCCCGCCCCACCGCCCAAGCTGCACCTGACGACGCTTCGCTTCCACAGGGGGACCCATGCCGGCCCGCACCACCCGCACCCGCACCCGCACCCGCCCGCTCACCCGCACCCGCGTCCGCGTGCTGGCCGCGACGGCGGCCGTGCTCGCCGCGCTGCTGCTGTCGGGCTGCAAGGACGGCACGGGCGTACGCGACGAGGGCCCGTCGGGCGTGACCCCCACCTCGACGGGGTCGACGCCCTGACGGGCCCTCGGTGACGCGTGCGATCAGACGTGCGTCGGAACGCCGTCGATCTCCTTCGGGTTCGGGCCGTACTGGTTGACGCCGGGCTGGCTGTCCGAGCAGGTGAAGACCAGCAGGATGATGCCGCCGACGAACGGGACGAACGAGATGAAGAACCAGCCGCCCGAGCGGCCCGTGTCGTGCAGCCGGCGGACGGTGACGCCCAGGCCGGGCAGCAGGATCGCCAGGTAGAAGAGGACCACGAGGTACGGGAACTTGATCGCCACGCCGATGATGCCCAGGACGATCGCGATGATCGCCGCGAACAGCGCGAACATCCAGTACTCCTTGCGGCGCGCGCGCCCGCTGAATACCGCGTACTTCTTCAGCACCTCGATGAACCAGCTCATGGTGTCCCCCAGGGATCGACATTCCAGACCGTCCGGAACGGATCAGGCCAGGCGCAGAAGGTATGGACCGTGATGCGCACGCGTCAAATCCGTATAAGTGCCGGACGAGGAAGGCCATTTGGGGTCAGAACCACCCACACCAACCGTCGATTTCACGCCAGGACACGTTCCGGCCGCCGGACCGAGACCACCCCGACGCCGGAACGATCTCGAAGCGTTGCCTGTTGACGGGAGTTCAGCAGGGTCACGAACGACCGGCTGAGCCCCGGGAGTTCAGCGGAGCTTCTGCGCCGCCTCCACCGCCCAGTACGTGAGGATGTTCTGCGCCCCGGCCCGCTTGATCCCGGTGAGAGCCTCGAAGATCGCCTGGTCCCGGTCGATCCAGCCCTTCTCGGCGGCGGCCTCGATCATCGAGTACTCGCCGGAGATCTGGTAGGCGGCGACGGGCACGTCCACGCTCTCGGCGACCTTGGCGAGGATGTCGAGATAGGGCCCGGCCGGCTTGACCATCACCATGTCGGCCCCCTCCTCCAGGTCGAGCGCCAACTCCCGCATGGACTCACGGGCGTTGGCCGGGTCCTGCTGGTACGTCCTGCGGTCCCCCTTGAGCGAGGAACCGACGGCCTCACGGAACGGCCCGAAGAACGCGGACGCGTACTTCACGGTGTACGCGAGGATCGCCACGTCCTCCCGCCCGATCTGGTCGAGCGCGTCCCGGACGACCCCGATCTGCCCGTCCATCATCCCGCTGGGCCCGACGACATGGGCCCCGGCATCCGCCTGCACCTGGGCCATCTCCGCGTACCGCTCAAGAGTGGCGTCGTTGTCGACGCGCCCCTGCTCGTCCAGCACCCCGCAGTGACCGTGGTCGGTGGTCTCGTCCAGACACAGATCGGACATCACGAGCAGCTCGTCCCCGACCTCGGCCCGCACATCGCGCAGAGCCACCTGCAGAATCCCGTCAGGATCGGTCCCCGCGGTCCCCAGAGCGTCCTTCTTGGACTCCTCGGGCACCCCGAACAGCATGATCCCGGAGATCCCCGCCGCGACGGCCTCGGCGGCGGCCTTCTTCAGACTGTCCCGGCTGTGCTGCACGACCCCGGGCATGGCCCCGATCGGCACCGGCTCGGAAACCCCCTCCCGCACGAACGCGGGAAGGATGAAGTCGGCCGGGTGCAGCCGGGTCTCGGCGACCATCCGCCGCATGACGGGGCTGGTCCGCAGCCGCCGGGGGCGCGAGCCGGGAAAGGATCCGTACGTCGTCATGACGTCTACGCTACGCCCGGCCCGGGGACGCCTTTGCCGACGGTGAGTCGGTGATCAGTCGGTGACCTTTTCAGCACAGGTCGGCACGATCCAGCCCGTCCGGCGATTGAGGACGAGGCCCTTTCGGGGCCGAAGCGGGAGTGTGGGGGCGCAGCGCCCCACGGACGCCCGCCCCCACTCACCGCAACCGCGAACGCGACCTCAGGTGGTGGTCCGCCGCCGCCGCGCACCCGGCCGCCGCTCACTGGGCCGGGTCACAGGATCCCCCGCCTCCTGAGCCGCGGCCCGCCGACGGAGCCCGAAGTTCGCCAACGCCTCGGCCAGCTTGTGCACGGACGGCTCCGGAGCCATCACGTCCACCCGCAGCCCGTGCTCCTCGGCGGTTTTCGCCGTGGCGGGCCCGATACAGGCGATCACGGTCACGTTGTGCGGCTTCCCGGCGATCCCCACCAGGTTGCGCACCGTGGAGGACGACGTGAAGAGAACGGCGTCGAAGCCACCCCCCTTGATCGCCTCCCGCGTGTCCGCCGGCGGCGGCGACGCCCGCACGGTCCGGTACGCGGTCACGTCGTCCACCTCCCACCCGAGCTCGATCAGCCCGGCGACCAGCGTCTCCGTGGCGATGTCGGCCCGCGGCAGGAACACCCGGTCGATCGGATCGAAGACGGGGTCGTACGGCGGCCAGTCCTCCAGCAGCCCGGCCGCGGACTGCTCCCCGCTCGGCACCAGATCCGGCTTCACCCCGAAGGCGATCAGCGCGTTCGCGGTCTGCTCCCCCACCGCGGCGACCTTGATCCCGGCGAACGCACGCGCGTCCAGCCCGTACTCCTCGAACTTCTCCCGCACGGCCTTGACCGCGTTCACCGAGGTGAAGGCGATCCACTCGTACCGCCCGGTGACGAGCCCCTTGACCGCCCGCTCCATCTGCTGCGGCGTCCGCGGCGGCTCGACGGCGATCGTCGGCACCTCGTGCGGTACGGCGCCGTAGGACCGGAGTTGGTCGGAGAGCGACGCCGCCTGCTCCTTCGTACGCGGCACGAGGACCTTCCAGCCGAACAGCGGCTTGGACTCGAACCACGACAACTGGTCGCGCTGCGCGGCGGCGGACCGCTCACCGACCACGGCTATCACCGGCCGGCCGCCGTCGGGGGACGGCAGCACCTTCGCCTGCTTCAGCGTCTGCGCGATCGTCCCGAGGGTCGCGGACCAGGTCCGCTGACGAGTGGTCGTACCAGCCACCGTGACGGTCAGGGGCGTGTCCGGCTTACGGCCCGCGGCCACCAGCTCACCGGCCGCCGCGGCCACGGAGTCCAGGGAGGTGGACACGACGACCGTGCCGTCCGACGCCCCGACCTCCGTCCAGCACCGGTCCGAGGCCGTACGGGCGTCCACGAACCGGACGTCCGCGCCCTGCGCGTCCCGCAGCGGGACACCGGCGTACGCGGGCACGCCGACGGCCGCGGCGACACCGGGCACGACCTCGAAGGGAACACCCGCGGCGACGCAGGCGAGCATTTCCTCGGCGGCGTACGTATCTAGTCCGGGGTCCCCGGACACCGCACGCACGACCCGCCTGCCGCCCCGCGCGGCCTCCATGACAAGATGTGCCGCATCCCGCACGGCGGGTAGGCCAACGGTCGTTGACGCGCCGTCAACAACCGTTAGTTGAGGCGTGCCTGTGCCCGGGAGCGAGTCCGAAGAAGGACCCGCGTCCGGATGCACGACGGCCACACCGGGTCGGGCGTGCGCACGGACGACGTCGAGCACCTCGTGCTCGGCGACGAGGACGTCCGCGCTCGACAGCGCCTCCACGGCGCGCAGAGTGAGCAGTCCCGGATCTCCGGGTCCGGCACCCAGGAAGGTGACGTGCCCGTGTTCAGGACCGGCGGCGGGAAGAGTGGTGGGGCTCACTTGGCTTGCTCCCCCATCAGACCGGCCGCGCCCTGGGCGAGCATCTCGGCGGCGAGGTCGCGACCGAGCGTCAGCGCTTGGTCATGCGTCTCGGGCACGGGACCGGTGGTGGACAGCTGCACCGTACGCGAACCGTCGGTCGTGCCGACTATTCCGCGCAGGCGCATTTCCTTGACAATCTGCCCGTCGGCCAGAAGGTCGGCGAGCGCGCCCACAGGGGCGGAACAGCCGGCCTCCAGGGCGGCGAGCAGGGACCGTTCGGCGGTCACGGCGACCCGGGTGAGCGGGTCGTCGAGTTCACCGAGCGCCGCGATCAGGTCCGCGTTGTCCGCGGCACACTCGATCGCCAGGGCCCCCTGGCCGGGGGCGGGCAAAATCGTGTCGACCGACAGGAAGTCGGTCACTTCGTCGATCCGGCCGATCCGGCTGAGTCCGGCGGCGGCGAGGACCACGGCGTCCAGCTCACCGTCCCGCACGAAGCCGACGCGGGTGTCGATGTTCCCGCGGATCGGGACCGTCTCGATGTCGAGCCCGTGGCTGCGCGCGTACGCGTTCAGCTGGGCCGTGCGGCGGGGGGAGCCCGTACCGATGCGCGCCCCGCGGGGCAGGTCGGTGAACTTCAGGGCGTCCCGGGCGACGATCACGTCCCGCGGGTCCTCGCGCTCGGGGACGGCGGCGAGCGCCAGCTCGTCGGGCTGCGTGGTCGGCAGGTCCTTCAGCGAATGAACCGCGAAGTCGACCTCACCACCGAGCAGCGCGTCCCGCAGCGCGGTCACGAAGACCCCGGTGCCGCCGATCTGAGCGAGGTGCTCGCGGGAGGTGTCGCCGTAGGTGGTGATCTCCACGAGCTCGACGGGCCGTCCGGTCACCTGGCTCACGGCGTCCGCCACCAACCCGGACTGGGCCAGGGCAAGTCTGCTCCGCCTGGTCCCGAGTCTCAGTGCCTGCTTACTCATACTGGCCCTCGGTTCTTGCTGTTCTCGTGCTCAGAGTCTTGTCGGGCCGTGGAGACGGAGGCCACCGTCTCCTGGTCGAGGTCGAACAGGGTGCGCAGCGCGTCCGCGTACCCGGCGCCGCCGGGCTCGGCCGCGAGCTGCTTGACCCGCACGGTCGGCGCGTGCAGCAGCTTGTCGACGACACGGCGCACGGTCTGGGTGATCTCCGCGCGGTGCTTGTCGTCGAGGCCGGGCAGCCGTCCGTCGAGCCGGGCGATCTCACCCGCGACGACCTCGGCGGCCATGGCACGCAGGGCGACCACGGTCGGCGTGATGTGCGCGGCCCGCTGGGCTGCCCCGAAGGCCGCGACCTCGTCGGAGACGATACGCCGGACCGCGTCCACGTCGGCCGCCATCGGAGCGTCTGCCGAGGCGTCCGCGAGCGATTCGATGTCGACCAGCCGCACTCCGGCCAGCCGGTGCACGGCCGCGTCGACGTCCCTCGGCATCGCGAGGTCGAGGAGCGACAGCGCCGGTGCGGGGCGCGGGATGTGGGCCACGGGCTCGGGCCTGCGCCGCTCGGGGATGCGTCCGACGGTCGCGGCCATGGCGGCGAGTCCGGCGATGAGCTCCGCCTCGGCCTCCGGCGTCCGCCGGGCCGCCTCGCGCCGGTCGAGGGCCGTGCCACCGGCCCAGGCCGCGTGCTGCTCCAGCGTCGCCGCGTCCATCCCGGCCACGGCGGCCTCCCCCATCACGGAGAAGCCGCTCGCCCCCTGCACCGCGGACAGGTCCAGCGGACACCCGTCCTCGGCCCCGACGGACGTCGGCGGAAGCTCTTCGCGTACGTCGTCCACGAGGGCCGCGGGTCCGGCGGTGGCGTCCTGGGGCACCCGGCCCGCCACGGCCTCGGCGACCGCGTCGGCCGTCAGGACCAGGCCCGTCGCGCCCGTGCAGGACACGGCGACATCGGCACGTGTCAGCTCGAACGGCACCGAGTCCATCGGTACCGCGCGGGCGGACACGTCCGTTTCGGGGCTGTCGGTGATGATCTGGGCGAGCCGCTCGGCGCGGTCGGCGGTGCGGTTGGCGACGACGATCTCGGCGACCCCGGCACGCGCGAGGGTCGCGGCGGCCAGCGACGACATGGAGCCGGCGCCGATGACCAGGGCGCGTTTCCCCCTGGCCCAGTCCTCGACCGCCGTGCCGGAGGACAGCTGTTGAAGACCGAAGGTGACCAGGGACTGGCCCGCGCGGTCGATGCCGGTCTCGGAGTGGGCGCGCTTGCCGACCCGCAGGGCCTGCTGGAACAGGTCGTTCAACAGCCGCCCGGCGGAGTGCAGTTCCTGCGCCTTGGCGAGGGAGTCCTTGATCTGGCCGAGGATCTGGCCCTCGCCGACGACCATCGAGTCGAGGCCGCAGGCCACCGAGAAGAGGTGGTGGACGGCCCGGTCCTCGTAGTGCACATAGAGATAAGGAGTGAGCTCGTCCAGGCCGACGCCGCTGTGCTGGGCGAGCAGCGTGGACAGCTCCGCGACGCCCGCGTGGAACTTGTCCACGTCGGCGTAGAGCTCGATGCGGTTGCAGGTGGCCAGCACCGCGGCCTCGGCGGCCGGTTCGGCGGCCACCGTGTCCTGGAGGAGCTTGACCTGGGCGTCCGCGGTGAGCGTGGCCCGCTCCAGGAGACTGACCGGCGCGCTGCGGTGGCTCAGGCCGACGACGAGGAGACTCATGCCGGCATCACGGCGGGGACGTCCCCGTCAGGGCCCTGCTCGGCGGAGTCACCGCGGCGCGCGTCGGCCGGGTGCGCCGCCTGGTTGGCGGCCTCCTCACCGGCCTTGCGCTGCTCGTGGAAGGCGAGGATCTGCAGCTCGATCGAGAGGTCGACCTTGCGGACGTCGACACCGTCCGGGACGGTCAGCACGGTCGGCGCGAAGTTCAGGATGGACGTGACACCGGCGGCCACGAGACGGTCGCAGACGGGCTGGGCGGCACCGGCGGGGGTCGCGATGACGCCGATGGAGACGCCGTTGTCGCTGATGATCTTTTCCAGCTCGTCCGAGTGCTGCACCGGGATGCCCGCGACGGGCTTGCCGGCCATCGCCGGGTCGGCGTCGATGAGGGCGGCGACCCGGAAGCCGCGGGAGGCGAACCCGCCGTAGTTGGCGAGGGCGGCGCCGAGGTTTCCGATACCGACGATCACGACCGGCCAGTCCTGGGTGAGGCCCAGCTCGCGGGAGATCTGGTAGACGAGATACTCGACGTCGTAGCCCACACCGCGGGTGCCGTAGGAGCCCAGGTACGAGAAGTCCTTGCGCAGCTTCGCGGAGTTGACCCCGGCGGCGGCCGCGAGCTCCTCGGAGGAGACCGTGGGCACCGAGCGCTCCGAGAGTCCGGTCAGCGCGCGGAGGTACAGCGGAAGACGGGCGACGGTGGCCTCGGGAATCCCTCGGCTACGGGTCGCCGGTCGGTGAGTTCGGCCAGTTGCCACGGTGCTCCTGCGGGTAGAGCGGGGCTGTGGGCGGTCACACGTACCCAGACCGCCCCGTCGGAAGCAGGCTATGTCTTTGTGAACGCGTGCACAAAGATGGTGTCCGATTTGCCCGGCCAACGTGACCGGGGTCACGCCCGGTATTCCAGGGGGCAAAACCGCCACACTCCTCGTAATTCCCGCCCCCGAGACCAAACCGCCGTCGATCCTAAGCGACGTTCGGGTGCGCGTTGAACTACTTGGTCAGTTCCCGGCGCAGACGGCCCTCGTCCACCCGCCAGAAGGTGTGCTGTTCACCATCGATCAGGACGACCGGAATCTGCTCCCAGTACGCGTCGTGCAGGCGCTGGTCCTCGGTGATGTCCTTCTGTTCCCAGGGGACCCCGAGATCGGCGCAGACCTTCTCCACGACGAGCTGCGCGTCCTCGCACAGATGACAGCCGGGCTTGCGGATGAGGGTGACGAGATGACTCATGCACACCATTCTCGCGCCACCGGTGCACTTCTTTAACGGCCCGGTCGCGGAGAGTTCACAGCCTCCGAACCTCTCGGCTCCGGAACCACCGAACAAACTGGCTATGCTCACGACATG
Organism: Streptomyces sp. NPDC090083; assembly: GCF_044747445.1. Classification (NCBI taxonomy): domain Bacteria; kingdom Bacillati; phylum Actinomycetota; class Actinomycetes; order Kitasatosporales; family Streptomycetaceae; genus Streptomyces; species Streptomyces sp. NPDC090083. The sequence continues at coordinate 88,760 of NZ_JBIVED010000019.1, forward strand.
GCCGCTCTCGGATGGCTCACTCCCCGTAGGCGCTCCGCCACGGCGCGGAGCGTGTTGGCAGGCGAGGCCTCTGCGGAGGCAGCGCGCAAGTCGTCGCAGGACGCCCAGGACATACAGGACGCCCTCGCGGAGGAGAAAGCGGCGGAGGAACCGGAGTTCCCGGTCCTCGGCGACGACAGAGCGGCCGCGTTCTTCGATCTGGACAACACCGTCATGCAGGGCGCGTCGATCTTCCACTTCGGCCGCGGCCTGTACAAGCGGAAGTTCTTCGAGACCCGCGACCTCGCCCGGTTCGCCTGGCAGCAGGCGTGGTTCAGGCTGGCCGGCTCCGAGGACCCCGAGCACATGCAGGAGGCGCGCGACTCCGCACTGTCCATCGTCAAGGGCCACCGCGTCGCCGAACTCCAGTCGATCGGCGAGGAGATCTACGACGAGTACATGGCCGAGCGCATCTGGCCCGGCACCCGCGCCCTCGCCGAGGCACACCTCGCCGCGGGCCAGAAGGTGTGGCTCGTCACAGCGGCCCCGGTGGAGATCGCCAACGTGATCGCCCGCCGCCTCGGCCTCACCGGCGCGCTCGGCACGGTCGCCGAGTCCGTCGACGGCGTCTACACCGGCAAACTGGTCGGCGAACCCCTGCACGGCCCCGCGAAGGCCGAAGCGGTACGGGCGTTGGCGGCGGCGGAGGGCCTGGACCTGTCCCGCTGCGCCGCGTACAGCGACAGCCACAACGACATCCCGATGCTCTCGCTGGTCGGCCACCCCTACGCCATCAACCCGGACTCCAAGCTGCGCAAGCACGCGCGCGAGCTGGACTGGCGGCTGCGCGACTACCGCACGGCCCGCAAGGCGGCCAAGGTCGGCATCCCGGCGGCGGCCGGCGTGGGCGCGGTGGCGGGCGGCACGGCCGCGGCGATCGCATTGCATCGCCGACGCCGGTGACGCGGTAAACACAGCCAATCCACGGGTCTTACCCGCGTAACCGCCTGTCCAGTCACGTTGGCTGCACACGGCCACAACACGCCCCGGTCCCTGACTGAATTCGGACCGTTCTGATCAACAACCGGTCACTCTGCGGTACTTGATCGGGCGCCAACCGGTTACGGAAGCGACGTAATCGATGATTTGAGCAACTGGGTGTAGCAGCGCCTGCACGAAGCGTTATTCTCCTCAGACGCAATCCGGTACCCCTCCGTCGCTACGACGGGTGAATGTTCCGGTACTGCACGTGATGGAAGCTCTGCCTCTGGGAGTCCCGTGTACCCACACGTCGGGGTTGACGCCTCGGGCCTGGCTACGCTGCGCGCAACGGTCCAAGACCTGTTGCGCGGCTTCGTCCCCACCGCGTACGCCGTCCCCGCCGCCTTCGCCACCACCGCACCCGTAGGCCCGTGCTACGCACTGGCCGACGGCGGCGCGGCCGTCGGCAGAAGAGGGCGCGCGGCCGGTGCCGCCACCGCACGCCGTCCGGCCGCTGACAGCGACAGCGGCCGGATGATGGACCTCGTGGAGCGCGCCCAGGCCGGCGAAGCCGACGCCTTCGGCCGCCTCTACGACCAGTACAGCGACACCGTGTACCGGTACATCTACTACCGAGTGGGAGGCAAAGCCACCGCCGAGGACCTCACCAGCGAGACCTTTCTGCGCGCCCTGCGCCGCATCGGCACGTTCACCTATCAGGGTCGGGATTTCGGCGCCTGGCTGGTGACCATCGCCCGCAACCTCGTCGCCGACCACTTCAAGTCGAGCCGCTTCCGGCTGGAAGTGACCACCGGCGAGATGCTCGACGCCAACGAGGTCGAGCGCTCCCCCGAGGACTCCGTCCTGGAGTCCCTGTCGAACGCCGCGCTGCTCGACGCCGTGCGCCGACTCAACCCGCAGCAGCAGGAGTGCGTCACACTCCGCTTCCTCCAGGGCCTCTCCGTCGCGGAGACCGCCCGGGTGATGGGCAAGAACGAGGGCGCGATCAAGACCCTCCAGTACCGGGCCGTGCGCACGCTCGCACGACTCCTCCCGGACGACGCCCGCTGACCGCACACGCTCGGTGACGCCCAACTCGCGCTCAGTGAAAGTCCGTTGAGTTCGCGGTCGGATCATCCGTCGTCCGTAACCCAAGTGCCGCGCCACTCGTTGTGCGGGATACAGGCTCCCTGTGGTCACACCCCGACCCTCTCCGATCACTCGATCGTGTGGATGCGGTCAGGAGGTGCAACCCTCAGGACCCCCTGGGGAGTCGACCGTCATGACGAGAGGAGGTGCCGCCAGTGATCGCGAACGTATCGGCGCACCGGCGGGCGAACGCCTTCGCCCAGGCCCTGGATGAGGAGCAGTCCGACCGGGGTACGGCGGCCGAGCAGTCCGAAGGACCGGCTCCGGCCACCCCGGCTGCTGCGGAACAGACCGAGCAGGGCCGCATGCTGGCCTTCGCCGCCGGTCTGGGCGAGCTGCCCCAACCCGTGCTGGACCCCGAGGTCAAAGTCGTCCAGCGGGCCCAGCTGGTCGCCGCCTTCGAGGCCATGCTGCAAGGGGGCGAGGCACCAGGACCTTCGGTACCGGAACAGCGTTCCCCCCGGTCCAAGGGCGCGCACCGGGCCACCGGTCTGGGCAAGCTGCGACCGCGCTCCCGGCTCACCAAGGGCCTCGCGGCCGGCGGACTGAGCGTCGGGGTCGCCGCGGGCGCCTTCGGCGGAGTGGCCGCGGCGAGCTCGGGCGCCCTGCCCGGCGACTCGCTCTACGGCCTGAAGCGCGGCATCGAGGACTTCAAGCTCAACTACCTGTCCGACGGCGACGACCAGCGCGGTGTGGCCTACCTCGACCAGGCGTCCAACCGCCTGAGCGAGGCACGCCGGCTGATCGAGCGGGACCGCGGCGGACACCTCGACCACGAGCAGCTCGGCGAGATCCGCCGCACGCTCGCCGGGATGACGCACGACGCGTCCGAGGGCCACCGCCTGCTGCACGAGGCGTACGAGCAGGACCCGAACTCGCTGGGCCCCATCCAGGCCCTCTCCGCGTTCTCCCGCTCGCACCGCGAGGCCTGGGGCGCCCTGCGCGACCGCCTCCCCGTCCAGCTCGGCGACGTCAGCGACCAGGTCTCCTCGGTCTTCGACGCCATAGACGAAGAGGTCGCCCCGCTGCAGTCCCTGCTCCCCCAGCCGCCCTCCACGGCCCCCGGCACCGGCAGGCACCGCGCACCGGGGACTCCGTCCACGGGAGGCGGCAAGAGCGACACCCGCCGCTCCACCACACCGAGCGCGCCGGACGGCTCCGCGGAGACCAGCCACTCCAGCACCCCCAGCGAGTCCGCCGGCTCCGGCGAGGGCCTCCTCGGCGGCAGCACGGGCGGCCTCCTGGACCCGCCGAAGACCTCCGGCACGGAGTCGCCGTCCGCGAACAAGCCGTCGATCCCCGAGCCCGACGTCACCCTGCCGCCACTCCTCCCGGGCCTCCTGCCCGGCCTGGGCATCGACAGCGAGGACGCGAACTAGCTCCGCCGGTAAAGCCCCGGGCGCCCCTCCCAGGAGGAGCGCCCACCGGCCCGCAGCCAAGAACCCCGCCGCCTCAAAGGGGCGCGGGGAACTGCGCGACCAGCACCTCACCGACCCGCAGCCAAAAACCCCGCCCGCTTCAAAGGGGCGCGAGGAACCGCGCAGCCAGCCCCACCGCCCCGCACCCAAAAACCCCACGGAACCGGCGGAGCCACCCGCGCACGGGAAAGCTAGAAGAACACCGACCGCCGCTGCACCAGCAGCTTGTACAGCGTGTGCTGGATCTGCTCCCGCACCTGGTCCGTGAGATTGAACATCAGCATCGGATCCTCCGCGGCCTCCGGCGGATAGCCGTCCGTGGGGATCGGCTCACCGAACTGAATCGTCCACTTCGTCGGCAACGGGATCGCGCCGAGAGGCCCGAGCCACGGAAACGTCGGGGTGATCGGGAAGTACGGGAAGCCCAGAACCCGGGCCAGCGTCTTGGAGTTGCCGATCATCGGGTAGATCTCCTCCGCGCCCACGATCGAGCACGGGATGATCGGCGTGCCCTTGCGCAGGGCTGTGGAGACGAAGCCGCCGCGGCCGAACCGCTGAAGCTTGTAGCGCTCGCTGAACGGCTTGCCGATGCCCTTGAAGCCCTCCGGCATCACCCCGACCAACTCGCCCCGGCCCAGCAGCCGTTCCGCGTCCTCCGCGCACGCGAGGGTGTGCCCGGCCTTGCGGGCGAGTTCGTTGGCGACCGGCAGCATGAACACCAGGTCGGCCGCCAGGAGGCGGAGATGGCGGCCCGCGGGGTGGTTGTCGTGGACGGCGACCTGCATCATCAGCCCGTCCAGCGGCAGCGTCCCGGAGTGGTTGGCGACGATCAGTGCCCCGCCCTCGGCCGGGATGTTCTCGATGCCCTTGACCTCGACCCGGAAGTACTTCTCGTACAGCGGGCGCAGCACCGACATCAGGACCTGGTCGGTCAGCTCCTCGTCGTAGCCGAAGTCGTCGACCTCGTAGTCCCCGGTGAGCCGGCGGCGCAGGAACGACAGGCCGTGGGCGATCCGGCGCTCCAGACCGCTCTGCGCGCCCTGGACGCCTTGGACTCCCTCGTCGTGCGGCTGCTCCGGCTCCTGTTCCTCGCGTGTCACAGGAACATCATCCTGCCCGGCGGCCACACCCGGCAGGGGCTGGACCTCATGGACCGGCGCGGACTCGCCGTTCTTGCGCCGGATCCCCGGGCTCCGGCGCCGCTGCGGCCGCTGCACGCCGTTCGCGCGGGACCGGTCGTCGTCGAACGGAATGACCTTGGCATCAGCCATCGTTGATGCGCTCCTCAGTTGGCGCTCGGCGTCGGGGGACGGCCGCTGTCCGGCCGGGACAGCGCGGCGAGCCGGTCGAGGCCACCCGCCACGGCCTCCGGTGGCAGCAGCCCCGGGCCCTGGCTCCGCGCGAAGTCGGCGAAGGTCTCGGCGGTCGTGTACTTCGGCCTGTACCCCAGCGTCTCGCGCATCTGGACCGTCGACACGACCCGGCCGTGGGTGAGCAGCCGGATCTGTTCCGGGGAGAAGTCCGACATCCCCAGCGTACGCACCAGGGAACCGGCCCAGGTGACCGCCGGCAGCAGCAGCGGCACGGTCGGGCGGCCCAGGCGCCGGGAGCACTGGGAGAGCAGCAGGACGCCGTCCCCGGCGATGTTGAAGGTGCCGCTGTTGAGCGTGCCCCGCTCCGGGTCGTGCGAGGCGATCCGCAGCACGTCGATGACGTCGTCCTCGTGCACGAACTGGAGCCGCGGGTCGTAGCCGAACACCGTCGGCAGGACCGGCAGCGAGAAGTACGACGCGAGCGGCGAATCCGCCGTAGGACCAAGGATGTTGGCGAACCGCAGCACGCACACGGCGACATCGGGCCGGCGGCGGGCGAAGCCGCGCACATATCCCTCGACCTCGACCGTGTCCTTCGCGAAGCCGCCGCTCGGCAGGGACTTCGGCGGGGTTCCCTCGGTGAACACGGCGGGATCACGCGGCGCGGACCCGTAGACGTTGGTGCTGGACTTCACCACCAGGCGCTGCACGACCGGCGACTTCTGGCAGGCGCCCAGCAGCTGCATGGTGCCGATGACGTTGGTCTCCTTGACCGTGGTCCGGCTGCCGCTGCCCAGGGCGGTGCCCGTCACGTCCATGTGGACGACCGTGTCGGCGCCCGACTCGGCGAGCACGCGCGCGATGGTGGGCTGCCGGATGTCGGCCTGGATGAACTCCGCGCCGCCCAGATGATGCCCGGGCGCGACCGCGTCCACCGCGATCACCCGGTCCACCTGCGGGTCACGCTGGATCCGTCGTACGAACCGGCCCCCCAGCTGACGGGCCACTCCGGTCACGAGCACGACCTTCCCCAAGATCAGCGCCTTCCTTCTGAGTTACCCGTGTGCGGCCAACCTAGCGGTTGGGTGTTGCGCTGTGATGACCGCCCGACCGACGACATTCCGAGTACCCGCGAACGGCGCGGTCGGACATGGCATCGGACATAACTGTGGCCCCCCACCGCATGCGGTGGGGGGCCACAGGAGACGCTCTCGCGGCGCCGCGTCGCCTACTTCTTGTTACGACGCTGAACGCGCGTGCGCTTCAGCAGCTTGCGGTGCTTCTTCTTAGCCATCCGCTTGCGCCGCTTCTTGATAACAGAGCCCACGACTACCCTCGCTCACTTCTCATCACTCGGTGCTGGGCATCATGGGCCCATACGACCTACAAGGGGCCAGCCTACCCGTCCGAGCGCTGAGGTCGTAATCGAGGTGTCGCCTCAGGCCGTCTCCACCCCCACATAACTCTCGCGAAGGTACTCGTGTACCGCTTGCTCGGGGACGCGGAAGGACCGCCCCACCCTGATAGCGGGCAGATGACCGCTGTGCACCAGCCGGTACACGGTCATCTTCGACACTCGCATCACCGAGGCGACCTCCGCCACGGTAAGGAACTGAACCTCGTTCAGAGGCCTCTCGCCAGCTGCAGCCATGACACACCTGAACCTTCCGCACTCGACGGTCACCGGCTTCCCCTTCCGGTGACTCTTCGTCGTTGCGTGCTCACTCCCCAATGTAGGGGCGTGTGATGCGAGTGGGGAAGAGGTGCACCCATCGGCGGCCTACTGTGACAGACACGCTCGATTGAGTACGTAGCGGGTGAGCGGACGGTAGTAATCGGACCGCACCGCGTCATCAAGTGGAACGGCCACGGACACCGATCCCTCGGCCTCACCCACGAACAGCGCGGGGTCGTCGGTATCCGCGAGCCCAATGGCCTCGAACCCCAGCTGACCTGCTCCGCAGACCCATCCGTGGTCCCCGATCACCAGCTCCGGAAGCGTCCCGCCGGCCTCCGCCGCCGCACCCAGCACGATCCGAACCGGCAGCGGCGAGTGCGTGTGTGCGCCCGGCTCACGCCCGGAGTGTTCGGGCCCCGGTTCACGGACCAGCGCGACGCCCTGTACGTAGTCAAGGTTGTAGGTGCGTAGACCGAACTGGGTCGTTATGTCGACACAGTGACCCTGCGCCGGGGTGAGAACAGCACATCCCGCCGCCGACAAGGCGTCCGCCAACGAGGCGTAGAACTCAAGCAGCCGATGCGGATGCCCGGTACCGAGAAGCACCGCCCCGCTGCGCTGCGCCACCGCGCCCACCCGGTCGGCGAAGGCGTCCAACGCGGCCAGAGTCCGTCCCGGATCGATCACATCATGCCCGGAAGTGTGCGCCGGGTCGGCCGAAACCCCACACTTGTCCGCCATCAGCCCGATCAAGTCCCGCTGCCCCCACGTCCATTCGGGATCGAGCCCGATCAACACCCGGGGGTCGCGGGCCGCGAAGGCGCGATAACTCCGCAGGCTCTCCTCCCGCGAGGTGGCCACGGGTCCGGCCAGCCGGGCGGCCAGCAGATGGGCGCGGAGGGCGCCGGTGCTCAACACGAGCCCGATGGTGACGGACCCGGCGACCGCCCACCGCGAAAACCCCGGAAACACCGCGCAGTTGGCGTAACACCGGTGACAGGCCGACGACAGAGAAGGCCACCGCAGCCGACCTGACACGGGAATCGACACCGAGGGCGGTGCGCGGAGGACCCGTCTCCGGCACCCTCCAAACCGCGGCCGGAATTATTCAGCCCGTCCGGCGTTTGAGGACGAGGCCCCTTCAGGGCCGACGGGGGTCTGGGGGCGCAGCCCCCAGGAACAGCCACCCCCACTCACCCGCACCGCACAACCACCGCCACCCTCACCTACGCTCACCCACCCGCTCCCCCACCCGCACAACCACTCACCCCACCTACGCCAACAACCCCCGCAACGGAAACACCGCCCGCCGAGCCGCCAACACCGCCTGATCCAGCCGATCCGCAGGGTCATACCCCGACTCCCAGTCGGCGTAGCCCACCGGCCACCGCCCATCAGTCATCCGCTGCGGCCCCAACTCCCGCGTCCGAGCGAACACCTCCTGCCGCCACCCCGCAGGGATCATCGCCTCCGGCAGAATCTCCCGCCCCGCGGCGATCGCGACGAGATGCGTCCACGACCGCGGCACGACCTCCACCACGGCATAACCACCCCCACCGAGCGCGACCCACTTCCCGTCCGCGTACTCGTGCGCCAGCTCATGACACGCGACCTGCACGGCCCGCTGCGCGTCCAGCGACACCGCGAGATGCGCCAGCGGATCCTCGAAGTGCGTATCCGCACCGTGCTGCGAGACCAGCACCTGCGGCCGGAAGTCCGCGATCAGCTCCGGCACGACGGCGTGGAACGCCCGCAACCACCCCGCGTCCCCGGTCCCCGCGGGCAACGCCACGTTGACCGCGGCCCCCTCCCCCGCCCCGCCCCCGGTCTCCTCGGGCCACCCGGTCTGCGGAAACAGGGTCCGCGGATGCTCGTGCAGGGAGATCGTCAGCACCCGGGGGTCCTCCCAGAACGCCGCCTGGACCCCGTCCCCGTGATGCACGTCGACGTCGACGTAGGCGACCCGCTCCGCCCCCAGCTCCAGCAGCCGGGCGATAGCCAGCGAGGCGTCGTTGTAGACGCAGAACCCCGACGCGGACCCGGGCATCGCGTGATGCAGCCCGCCGGAGAAGTTCACGGCGTGCAGGACGTCCCCGCTCCACACCGCCTCGGCGGCTCCCACGGACTGCCCGGCGATCAACGCCGACACCTCGTGCATCCCGGCGAAGGCAGGATCGTCCGTGGTCCCGAGCCCGTACGACCCGTCCGCCGAGTCCGGATCCGCCGAGGCCGCCTTCACCGCCTCGACGTAGTCCTCCCGGTGGACCAGCCGCAACGTCGAGTCACCGGCGGGCTTCGCCGCGACGACGTCCAGGTCCTTGTCGAGCCCGAAGGCGTCGACGAGTCTCCGGGTCAGGGCGAGCCGGACGGGATCCATCGGATGGTCCCGGCCGAAGTCATAGCCCGTTACTGCCTCGTCCCACATCAGCTGTGCGCGCCCGCTCATGCCCGTCACCGTACCGGCCCGCCTGGGGCGCGAACGAGCGGGCGTACACCAACGTCACCAGCACCAACACCATCGGCACGAGCATCGCCCCGCGGTAGCTCCAGGCGTCGCCCAGCGCCCCCACCAACGGCGAACCGATCAGGAAGCCGACGTAGTTGAACACATTGAGGCGGGCGATGGCCGTGTCCGAAGCCCCCGGGAACAGCCGCCCGGCCGCCGCGAACGTCTGCGGCACCAGCACGCACAACCCGAGCCCCAGCAACGTGAACCCGAGCATCCCGACCCCGGCCCCCGGCGCCACGGCCACCACGGCGAACCCCAGCGCGGCCACCACCGCCCCGAGACGTACGACGGCCACGGCCCCGAACCGCCGCACCCCGAGGTCCCCGATCCCCCGCCCGAGCAGGCACATCACCATGTAGACGTTGTACGGGACGGTCGCCACCTGCTCCGAACTGCCCAGCACGTCCTTCAGGTACTTGGCGCTCCAGTTGGAGACGGTCGAGTCCCCGATGTAGGCGAAGGTCATCACCAGGCACAGCGGCAGCAGCAGCTTGAAGACCAGCGGCCCGGCCTCCGTGCCCTCCGCCTCACTCCCCGGCGCACCCCCGTCGACGTACCACCGGCTCCCCACCAGCGCGGCGGGCAGCAACACCACCACGACCGGCAGATACGACATCCACAGCGCGAGATGCCAGTGCGCCCCGGCCCACGCCAGCGAGGCCCCCACGATCCCGCCCAGGCTGTACGCGGCATGGAAACTCAGCATGATGCTGCGCCCGTACGTCCACTGCAGGCTCACCCCGAGCATGTTCATCGAGGCGTCCAGCGCACCCACGGCGAGCCCGAACACACCGAGGGAGACGGCCAGTTCGGCCATGCTGTCGCCCGCCCCGACGCCGAGCAGCGCCAGCAGGACCACCGGCTGGGACCAGCGCAGCAGCACGCTGGGCCGTATTCGCTTCACCAACTGCTCGGTGGTGACGCTGCCCACGCCGGCGAGGATCGGCACGGCGGCGAGGAAGACGGGCAGCAGCCCGTCCGAGACCCCGTACCGGTCCTGGATCGCCGGGATGCGCGTCACGAGCAGCGCGAAGGTGGCGCCCTGAGCGAAGAAGCTGAACGCCAAAGAGGCCCTACCGCGCCGCAGCACATCTGTCATGGCGGCGAGCGTAAGGGCCCCGGCGTACTCGTGGGTAGATCCAGCCAAAGATGAATTCCGCTCAGCTTTACCGAGCGACGGCCAGCGAGGGCATCACCGCAGGTGCGGGCGCCTCCGACGCCTTCAGCTCCGCCTCGATCATCTCCGCCATCGGCCCCACGGCGACACCGCCACTGATCACGGACGTCACGGCGATCGTGCCGATCATCACGACCGTGCCGAGCCACACCATGGTGTCCACGGGCAGCGTGTACACACCGACGATCCGCGCGACGCACTCCGCGAGCAACATCACACCCCACACCAGCGAGAACCGCCGCTCGGCCCGCTGAAAAGCCGCCGAGCCACTCAGCAGCCGCTCGAACGCGGCATCCCGCGCCGGGTCCCCCTTCACCAGGAAGGGCTTCATCCCGGCGGTCATCATCGGCTTCCCGATCACCACGGACACCAGGATCCCGATCCCTACGGCACTGCTGACCCCGCTGTCCTTCGCGAGCATCAGCCGCGGGTCCCCGGCCACGAAGCTGAGCAGCAGCCCGACCACGTTCACGAACAGGATCAACGCGGCGAAGGCGTTGATCGTCCGCTCGGCGACGACCCCCCACACGGTCCGCACCGCCGGCACGACACTGCTCCACCCCAGCGCCGCCACCGTGCTCATCCCGAACGCACTCTTGAGCAGGTAGTACGACCCGATCGGCACCGCCACGTCCATGAGGAGCGGCGCGAAGTTCTTCTTCAGGGAGCCCGTGTTCGTCGTCATGCCCTCAGCTTCCCGCGAGGACCCGACCCGCCAGTAGAACCGATCGTCCGGAGCTAGGCATGACAAATGTCAGCGCCCGGACGCTGCCCGGGGTCATTCCAGCAGGTCAACCAACTGCCCCATGTCACCGAAGAGTTGAGTGACCCCCACCAGCCGCTCAGCGGGAGTCATGGCAGTGAACCCGTACACGTCCATCCCCGCGGCAACAGCCGCCCGCACCCCCAGCGGACTGTCCTCGACGACGACACAGCGCTCCGGCGCCACACCCATCCGCTCGGCCGCGTACAGGAAGAGATCCGGCGCCGGCTTCCCCCGCCCCACGTCCTCGGAGCTGAAGACCCTCTCGTCCTCGAACCACGCGTCCAGCCCCGTCGTCCGATGCCCCACCCGAATCCGCTCATGGCTCCCGGACGACGCCACGCAGTACGGCACCCCGTCCGCGACCAGCCGCTCCAGCACCTCGACGGCCCCGGTGACCGGCTTCAACTCCCGCTCGAACGCGGCGAACACCCGCGCGTGAAAGACATCGTCGAAGTCGTCCGGCAACCGCTCCCCGGTGCGCTCCTCGACGAGATCGTGGACGCGGTGCATCGCGGAACCCATGTAGTCACGGAGGGACTCCTCGTAGGAGGTCGGATGCCCCAGCTCGGTCAGATAGCCGGCCAGCAGCCGGTTGGAGATCGGCTCACTGTCGACGAGGACACCGTCGTTGTCGAAGATCACGAGATCATAGCGCATACCGTCGAGCCTAAACGCAGAAAACCCCTGTACCGAATAAATGGTACAGGGGTTCTCACACAATTTGTTCGGCGGCGTCCTACTCTCCCACAGGGTCCCCCCTGCAGTACCATCGGCGCTGTAAGGCTTAGCTTCCG
>NZ_JBIVED010000020.1:0-95237 GCF_044747445.1 Streptomyces sp. NPDC090083
CCCCGCGGAGCGGGGTATGCAGCGCTGGCGCGCTGCATAGAGTACGAATTGCGCAAGCGCAATTCGAATTCCGGCGCAAGCGCCGGAATGGAATTCCGTAAACGGAATTCGGAACGGAATGCAATTCGCGCAAGCGCGAATTGCAGACAATCGCGCAAGCGCGATCGTCACGGCTGGCAGCAAGAGGAGGATGCATCACGCGCGGGCCTGTGTAAGGTCTGGGAATCCCAGACACCACCCCCACACCAGAAGTGACGGACCATCGACCCGATCGGATGCCGGCCCCACCGCAGTGACGGGCTCCGCTACGCTCCACCCGAACCCCACCCCCACCCTCAAAACCCGCCGCTCACGCTCACCAACACCCCGCCACCACACCCCACGAACCGGGTGTCAGGGACGGGATCCAGCCCAAGTATCAGCCTACAGGGGGAAGCTGCCGCATGAGTTATGCATCGCAGCTTTTGACTGTGTAGAGTCTGGGATCAGACACCACCACCCCAGCCCGCCACCTGCCGCACCGGAATCTCATCCCTATTACGCACCGCATCTCGCAAGAAGGAGATCACGGGAATGGCCGTGAAACTGCGTGAACACCAGATTGAGGCCGTATCCGCCATCGTGCGCGGCCTCGATATCCCGCCGGGCGGCATTCCCTGGAATGGTCTGCGCGGGCAGGTGCACGCTGCGTGCGGAACGGGGAAGACCATCATTGCGGCGGCGTCGGCGAAGCGGCTTGTGCCCAGGGGGCGCGTTCTCGTTCTGGTGCCGACGCTGGATCTCCTGGCGCAGACCGTGAAGGCGTGGCACGAGGTCGGGCACAGGGGGCCGGCGGTTGCGGTGTGCTCGCTTCAGGACGATCCGGAGCTGTGGCATCTGGGGGTTCGGTCCACCACGAACCCCGTGCAGTTGGCGCTGTGGCACGGGAGCGGGCCGGTGACTATCTACGCCACCTACGCGTCGCTGGGTGTGCTGGTGGAGGCGTTCGAGGGTGCCTACGGGCAGCAGCTCGCGCCGGTGGACCTGGCAGTGGTCGATGAAGCGCACCGGACTAGTGGGTCGATGGGGAAGGCGTGGGCGGACATCCACGACCAGGCCAAGATCCCGGCGCACCGACGGTTGTACCTGACGGCGACGCCCCGAATCTGGGAGGAGCGGCTGAACCGCGAGGTCGCCGAAGGGGTACGCGACCCGCTGCCGCGCGAGATGGCGGCCTCTATGGACGACGAGAAGGTCTTCGGGCCCGTCCTCTACAAGCTGTCGCTCGCGTCGGCCGTGTCCCGGAAACTGCTCGCGCGGTACCAGATCATCGTCCTAGAACTCCAGGACCCCGTCGTCACCCCAGAGCGGCTGATGGGCGAGGAACGCCACACCGAGGAAGTCCGCGGACAGCGCCTCGGAGCCCTCCAGGCCGCGCTGCTGCACACCATGGAGCAGCACAACCTCCAGACCTGCATCACCTTCCACCACCGAACCATCGAGGCCTCGGCGTATGCGGAGGGCCTGGAGCGCGTGGCCGAGCGGCTGCACGCCGACCAGCCGGAGAAGTACCCGGCGGAGATCTGGGCGGACTGGCTGTGCGGCGAACACGTCCCCGAGCGCCGGCGGGAAGTGCTCGGCGAGTTCGGGACCACCGCCCGGCGGGCCGTGCTCTCCAACTGCCGCGTCCTCGGGGAGGGCGTGGACATCCGGGCCGTGGACAGTGTCGCTCTCCTGGACCCGAAGGGCGCGCCGCACGACATTGTGCAGGCGATCGGCCGCGCGCTGCGCCAGAAGCCCGGAGAAGGCAAACTCGCCTCCCTGATCGTGCCAGTATTCCTCCAGCCCGATGAAAGCCCCGAGGACATGTTCACCTCCGGCTCGTATAAGCCGTTGGTGAAGGTACTGGAAGGTCTGCGGGCTCACGATGAGGAAGCCGTGGAATTGCTGGCCATTCCGCAGGAACCTCAGAAGGGTGTCGCGCAGCCCTCCGAATACATCGGTGCCGCGCCCGGAGATGGCGAGGAGGAAACCCGTCTGCTGCTCCGTTTTGCGGCTCCGCGGGACCCGGTGATGGTCGCGGAGTGGGTGTCCTTCAACGTGATCGACACGGAGCGGCAGGACTGGGCGCGCGGCTGGGCGAAGCTCAAGGAGTACACGGAACGCGAGGGGCATGCCCGGGTGCCGTACGAGCACAAGGAGGGCGCGTTCCCGCTTGGGCAGTGGGTCGCAGAACAACGAAGGGCGTACGGGGCGGGGCAGATGAACGGCCGGCGGGCGCAGCGGCTGGAGAAGCTGGGCATGGCCTGGTCGGCCGCCGACGCACGCTTCCAGGAGAACCTGGCCGCCGCCCGGGTCTACTTCGCGGAGCACTGGACCTTGTGCGCGCCCCGGACCGCTGCCGCGCTCGACAAACCGGTGGGGCAGTGGCTGTCCAACCTCCGCCGCCCCGGAGCCCTGGCCGAACACCCGCAGTGGGAGGCCGCGTTGGCGGCCCTGGATGAGGACTGGAACCCGGCCTGGGCGCCGGAATGGCAACGCCACTTCGCCGCGCTGCGCGAACTGGTGCGTGACGAGGACAGCCCCGCGGAGGTCCTGCCCGGCTTCACCGTCCACGGCATGGACGTCGGCAAGTGGCTGGCCCGGCAGCAGAAGCCCGACGTGTGGGCGGCCCTGACCGACGGACAGCGCGAACGCCTGGAAACCGTCGGCGTCACCCCGCTCACCGCCCCCGCCCCGGCGGAGCCGGACGCGTCCACGGCGGCGCCCACGACGCCCATGAGCGCCTTCGAGAAGGGCGTTGCGGCCCTCGCGCAGTACAAGACCCGCACCGGCTCCGTGACCGTCCCCAGAGGCCACGTAGAAGCGCTGCCGGACGGGTCGGAGGTGAAGCTCGGGGTGTTCCTGTCCAACAGCAAGACCCGCCGGGCCAAGCTGACCGCCGACAAACTCGCCGCGCTCGCCGACCTCGGGCTGACGTGGGCGAGGACGTAGCGGCGACCTACTAATCAGGGATACGCCCCCTGCTACTTCTTGCGAATCGCGCCCGTTGCGATCCAGTGAACCAAGAGAGCGGCAGCGTGTACGGCGGTCTCCGCAGCTTCCTGTGACACCGGTTGGCTAGTAGGGCCGCCAGCGTGGCGGTCACGTTGTCCATGCCAGAGGAGGTTAAGAAGCTCAACGACCGCACTGATGCCTGCGGGCGCCCCCGTTCGGTCCTGCACCACCATCTCGTACTTGGTTCGACCCTGGTCAAGAGTTGATCGCACGGCCCCCAGCGTGGGTTCGGGTGATTTAGGCAGGAATAGGGGATTGGCTACCGCCTCAACCGCTTTCACCGACTGAGAGTAGGCAACACTGGGATTGGGGTTGATCCCATAGGCTGCAGCAAAAGCTTCCCGGAGATGTGCGCCTGCGCCCTGTTTCTGCTTGTCCGCAGCCTGCACCGCGGCGTCCAGAGACTCCCGCAAGGTCTCATTGAGTCTGCGGCACAACCCGTCGCCTTCCGGGTTGACCATATAGGCCGATCCCCCTTCGGTGAGGATGTAGTCCAGCTCCACGCGAAGCTCTCTGGTAGCGACTCCGTAGCGCCCCGACGTGTAGGGGTTGGCCTCCGCGAGACCAGCCAAAAGCGCATCGACGATCTCCATGAAGACCATCGTGTTGCTCTTGTCCTGGTAGTTGGCGAGCGCTTCCTCCGGCGAACGGCTGTTCAGGATTGAGGACGGCAGCCGCAGACGCAGACAGACAACGCCAACGAGCACATAGTTGCCCATGACCTTGAGGGACCACTGCCTCACGGGAACAGACAGGTGATCAGGAAGCCCTTCGTAAAGGACTTCTGGGTCATGCTTCCCGTTGAGGCGGTCTGTCAGCCGCCGCCATGTTGTAGCCACGCGGGCGAGTCTATTTGCCCAACACCCTCCCCCTCCTGCGCTTTTCCCACCCTGGCCTCCGTCGCATCGATTCCGACCCCACGGGGTCGCCTGACGTCACCGGGCACACGCCACGGCAGCCAGTCCGCGCGGCGCGAGCCGTGGGGCACGTCATCTGGCGCTGCCATACCGGCCCTGGACAAAGAGGGTCCTAACCGGCGCCTACGACCGCCCCTTTTGCCCATCCCGGGCGGGCACCTTTCCTGTGGCCGGTCGGCGCGGCTCGAACGGGCGTGCTATCAGGCCGATATTGTGTGGTCTGTGGTGGCTGGAATGTGCCGCCCGGAACAGGACCTGTGATGACGACTCCCCCGCCGCCTCCGATCACCGAACCCGACCCGTCCGCGCTGACCTGTCCCGGCGACCGGGTCGGGCTCTGCTCCGGCTGCCAGCGCAACACCCACAAATACGGCAGCGGCGGGAGCCCGCTGTGCAAGTGGTGCATGGACCCTGTCCAGGCCGGATGGGGCAGGGCTGTGCGGTTCGTCAGCACCCGCACCTGACCCCAGCCACGGTGGCCGTCCTGTGGCGGGGTCGTTGAGCAGGGTGTCGCGTCATCGTCCCCACGGAGACGCGACGAGTCCCGGGCCGGCGCCCGGGGCTCAGGGGTGGATCTACGCGCAGGACGTCTCGTTGGCGTGGTGGAACTCGGTGCGCAGCCATGTCCCCGCCGGGAAGCGGCGGTTGAGCGTCCCGTCGACGTAGGACGTGCGCACCGCTCCGTAGGTGAAGGGAACGGCAGCGTTTCACTCGACCATTAGTTTTCCGCATTTTCGGGAATTCGATCAGAAATTCTGGTTTCGCCCGGTTGCGATTCCTGGATAATTTCAATACTCCCGAACTGGCTCATACTCGGGAATGTGGCGAGGGGGCTCAAGCCGGTAACAAGAGCCCCCTCTTCTGCCCGTTCGATCAGGCCGCCGCGCCCAGGAAGACAGGACGGTGCTGTCGGGGTGGTGCCGGGCAACGTTGTCAGCTCATCACCGTGCGGTGCGGGATGCAAGATCGAGCGGACGTTCCGAACGTCCGGAACGCGTCCGGAACACCATACGGCCAGCTCAGGGCCCTTGTTGCAGACCGTGTAGATCTTGCTTCCGCGCCGGTTCCAGCCGGGGCCGGGTGTTCCCCCGGCCTGTCGGGCAGCCGAACGGTCCGCCTCTGGGCGTGAGTCGGGAATGAAAGCCAGAGCGGCCGGAAAATAAGGACACCGGTCAGCCGCTGACCGGGATTGTTCGGTTTGGAATTTCCCAGGACGGCCGCTTGATCCGACGGGAAGATACCCGTGAAGCTTTCGGCGTTCGCTTCATTTCGCTCCGCAGGGCGGCCGGTAACCGCAGCGGAGCCTCATGTGCCGGCGATGTCATGCCGCGCCCAGGAAGACAGGGGAATTCTCCATGTCACATCAGATCTATTACATGGCCAGGCAGCGAGAACACGCAGGGTCCGCAGCAGGACGGGCGCTGTGCGCCGCGGACCTGACGGCAGGCCACCGGGTCGGTCTCTTCGTGCTCGTCGTGCTCGTCGTCACCGCCGGCATGGCGGGGGGCCAGTCGGCCGTGGACGTCCTCGGTGTCGTCCTGGCGTCCGGCGGCGCGGCGGCCCGGATCGCGTCCTGGCTGGACGGCCAGCACACCGCCGCCGCGTCCGAAGGAGGCCTGTGATGGATCCGCTGCGTATCGCAGACCAGCGTGAATTCCGCCAGGCACTCAGGGAGTTGATGGCGTTCAAGCAGCTGACGCTGGAAAAGATCGACAGGAAGACCAGTGAATCCGGGGCCAAAAGGCTGACCAAGACCACCACCCACAACAACCTGAAGAACGACCAGCTGCCCGAGTGGGAGTTCGTCGAGAATTTCGTCACCGCCTGCGGTGAACCGGCGGACAGGATCACCGACTGGCACACGGCCTGGACCGCCGTCCGCGACGGCAGCGCCCCGGTGAACCAGGACACTCCGCAAAACAGCACCCCCGAGAAGGAAGGGCGCAAAGCCCGCTGGGAGAAGCTGCGTCCTCTCCCGTCACAGCTGGGCAAGTACAGGCAGGGGCTGATCGCCTCCGCGGCGGTCCTGGCGCTGGTCTTCGGCGGCGTGGTCGCCTGGCAGTGCTACGTCAGGCATCAGCACTGCGGCACGTCCAACCCGGACCTGGTGACCGGCTCCGACGGCGAGTGCACCGGCGTCACCGACGGCAGCGACGGCTCGGGGGTCTTCGGCCGCGCTCTGGCTCCGGTACTGACCGCCATCGGCGCGGAGAACAGCGACGTCACCCGGTCGGGCAACTACGTGACGGTGGCGTTCCTGGCGCCGATGACCGCGAAGGACGCCTCCAAGGA
Source organism: Streptomyces sp. NPDC090083 (assembly GCF_044747445.1). NCBI lineage: Bacteria > Bacillati > Actinomycetota > Actinomycetes > Kitasatosporales > Streptomycetaceae > Streptomyces > Streptomyces sp. NPDC090083. Next base: position 6,246 of record NZ_JBIVED010000020.1, read on the forward strand.
CCTGGCCATCGGCCAGTACGTGTCCGAGATCGAGGGCGCCTACACGGCCGTCGAGCAGCAGAACCGGCAGAACAGCTTCCCCAAGATCCGCCTGGTGCTGGCCAACATGGGCAGCGGCGAGACGCAGTGGAAGGACAGCGTGGACCGGCTCAAGGCGGCGAAGCACGCCAGCCGCCTGGTCGCCGTGGCCGGGATGGGCCTGAGCCGGCAGGAGTCCGTGGACGCCGCACGCTCGCTGAGCGCGGCCGACATCCCCATGGTCGCCGACCTCATCACCGCCGACGGCTTCGACACCACCGGCACGGTCGACGGCAAGGGCCCCATCGACGGACTCGTACGCATCACCCTCACCAACGCCGTCCAGCTGACCGCGCTCGGCAAGCAGTTGCAGGGCACCGGGCACTCCGCGGCCCTGGTGCGGACATCGGTCACCCCCGACGGCACGACCGACTACCACACCGACTCCCTCTACCACGACTTCCAGACCGTGGACGGTCTGCGCCAGCACCTCGACCCCGGCGCGGACTTCACCTTCGACCCGCGCAGCGGACCGGCCGCGATCCTGCCCACCATCGGCCAGAACATCTGCAGCACCGGCACATCCATCGACACCGTGTACTTCGCCGCCCGCGAGAAGTACCTCCCCGACTTCCTCACCGCACTCAGCCAGCGCAGCTGCCACCGCCAGCACATCACCGTCGTCGCCGGCTCCGACACCGCAGCCCTCGACCCGAAGATGGAAGCGCTCCAGACAAAGGACGCGCCCGTCACCGTCCTGTACGCGACCTTCCCCAGCCCCGCACAGCTCAGCAGCACCTCCAACCCCGACCACAGCCTCTACACCGCCTACACCCAGGCCTTCACCGCCACCCACCACGGCCGGCAGTTCCCGCCCGCCGACGCCACCCACGGCTACTGGGCCGTCCTCGCCTACGACGCCATCACCACCACCGCCACCGCCATCCACAAAGCCGCCACCACAGCCGACCCCACCCCCAACTCCTACGCCGTACGCGACCAGCTCTACGCCCTGCCCGACAAAGCCATCCCCGCCGCCACCGGCCGCTTCGGCATCAACACCACCGGAAACCGCACCACCACCCCCACCACCATCCACCGCCTCACCACCCCCACCACCTGACAACCCCACACCCCACACACGGGGCCCGGACCACACTGGTCCGGGCCCCGCACCACGAATCACACCAACCAGCGGCATGGAACATGCCCATGCGGTTCATCAGCACCCGCACCTGACCCCAGCCGCGGTGACTGTTCCGTGGCGGGGTCGTTGAGCACAGCATCGCGTAGTCGTCCCCCACGGAGACGCGACGGAGCCCCGGGCCGAGGCCCGGGGCTCAGGGACGGATCTGCGCGCAGGGCGTCCCGTCGGTGTGGTGGAACTCGATGCACAGCCACGCCCCCGCCCTGAAGCGGCGGTTGAGAGTCCAGTCAACGGTGGACATGCGCGTCGTGCCGTAGGTGAGGGGGGTGACGTCCCTCCAGCGGGTCAGCGTGTGCCGCTGGCCGTGGTCGACGGTGTAGAGGCGAGCGCGGACCCCCGTGCCCAGACTGTTGATCCAGCCGCCGGCTCGTCGCACGCTCAGGCCGTGGCCCTTCACGCTCAGGCTGACCTTGCCGTCCCTGACCGTGGCGTCGGCATGCGCGGGCACCGCCGTGGTCGCGGCGAGGGCGAGGGCTGCGAGCGCGGCGGTGATCATTCGCTTCATGCCGCACCAACTCTGTCCGGGCGCTGGTGCGTCACGGCCTCGCGGGGAAGATCACCCTGCCCGGTCGGTGTCACCGGCCGGGCTGTCCCCCGGCCGGCGCGCGGCCCGGCCGACGCGCGAGGACCACTCCCGGGCGCCCCGATCCCCTCGCCGCCGCCCGCGTCCGTCCCGCCCACCCTTCTCTTTTCTGCTGCGGGGCGTGGACTGGGGTGAGTAGAGGGGATGTCCGGCACCCGACCACGGGTCCATCCCTTTGGTGAGCTGCGGTTTCGCTGCGGGGCGGGGGTGAGGGTGCGGCTGGTTGTCGGCGGGGTTGTCGGCGGGGTTGTCGGATCGTGACCGCGGTCGGGCCCTGGTGGTCGGGGCTCTGGTCGGGGCCGGCTGCTGGCCTGTCCGCACGAGCGGCACCGCGAGCGGCGGTACGCGGGTGCGGGAGGACGGGCTGATGGTGGTTGTGGATGCGGGGGTCGGGGACCGGCTGGCGCTGGCGGTGGTGGTGCAGTACCGGGCGGCGACGACGGAGCAGGTGCATCTGCTGACCGCGCCCGGGGTGCGGATCGAGCAGACACGGCGACGCCTGGCGAAGCTGCGCGGCGAGGGACTGGTCGACCGGGTGACGCTGCCTCAGGCCGGGCGGACCCGGGTGTGGTTCCCCACCAGGTACGGGGTGAGGGTCACCTCCGAGTGGCCGGAGCTGCGCGGCCGGCGGCCGGCGCGGGCGGTGTCCGACCGCACCGCCGTACGCCTGAAAGCAGCCCACGCGCTCACCGTCACGGAGACCGGGCTCTCGTTCGTCCAGGACGCCCGCCACCACGGCGACACCTGCACGCCCCTGGACTGGATCCCGGAGGTCCATCACGCGACCGGGGGCGGCGAGGCCGTCATCCCCGACGCACTCCTCTTCTACCGGCGCGGCCGTTCCGGCGGCCACTGGTCGATGCTGCGGGCGTTCGTGGAAGTCGACCGGGCCACCATGGGCCCCGAGCGCCTCGCGGCGAAACTGACCGCCTACGCGCGGCTGCACGAGTACGTGCCCCAGACCGGCGGGCGCCGCCAGGCCCTCCAGCAGATGCCCGGGCCGCAGGCCTGGCGCAGGCACTACCCGCTCTTCCCGCGCCTGCTGTTCGTCCTGGACGGCACCGGCCCGGCCGGCATCACCAACCGGATCACCGCCCTACGCGCAGCCGCCAAAAGCACCGACGTGCTCGTGCTGCGCGCCACCCCTGTTCTGGCCGCTCCCCTCGCCGATCTCCTTCAGCACGGCCCCTCCGCATCCGTGTGGCATCACATCCACCCCGGCTACGACGGACAGCAGGTCGCCTGGCACCACTCCGCCTGACCATCCCCTCGCCAGCTGATCTCTCCGCAGGGGTGACGGCGGCCTGCGTGGTCGGCCTCATGGCCGGGGCGACCACGGACCCCACCACGATGGCCAGGGCGTTGTTCCGCCGTCTCCCGCGGGGGCTTTCATGTGTCTACGGGGCGGGGCGGCTGCTGGTGAGCAGCGTGCTGAGGTAGCGGGTGTGTGCGGCCAGGAGCTTGACGGTCCGGTCGGTGCCGCCGGGCAAAAACGGCATCACCGCCAGCGCGGGAACGGCCGCGGCAAGGGCGATCAGGACGGCGGGGGTGAGCAGGGCGACGAGCAGGACGCGCTGGAGGGCGCCCAGGGTGCGCGGGGAGGGAAGCCAGGCCGGCAGCACGGTGTCTCCTTCATCGGCGGGAAGCGGATGAGGCAACAGTGGTGTGCGGCTGGGTAGTTCGGGCCCGTCCGGGGCATTGACGCAGGTAAGGTCCGGAAAACGGTCAGGTTGTCCCGGGACGGGGCGGACAACCGGTCGCCGGACTGGGGGTAGTGATGGCGGGGCGGGTACGCGGCGGCAGGCCCTGGGGGCCGATCAGGGCCGACAGTACGGAGGCGAAGCAGCTCGCCGAGTTCCTGCGGGACCAGGTCGACTTCAGCGGCAAGACCCTGGTCCAACTCGCCGCACAGATCCATCTCTCCAAGAGCCAGATCAGCGTCGCCCTGGCCGGGAAAGTCCCCGAACCCGCCTTCGTGACCGCACTGATCCACGCGACCATCCCCGAACCACGCCTGCGCAAACAGCGCCTGGACAGGGCCCGCGAGCTGCTCGAAGCAACTGCCCGCCCCTCGCCCGCGAACCCCGCACCCCCGCTGGCGTCGGAGATGGAACTCGCCGAACTGCGGGCGCAGCAGATGGAGACCTACGACCGGCTCACCCGCTCGCTGGAAGCGCAGAACCAGCTGCACGAAGCCGCGGGCAACTCCGCGAAACTCGTCATGGTCCTCCTGAGCATGATCAACCGGCTGGAGCGGCGGATCACCGACCTGACCGGCGAACGCGACCAACTACGCGCCGCACACGTCGACACCGACACCCTCCACCACACCCAGCAACAGCTCGCGCGCGCCCAGGAACAGGAACAACGCGCCCAGCAGGAACTCGCGCGCGCTCAGGAAAAACAGCGCCAGGCCGAAACCCTCGCCGCCACCGTCCAGGCCCAGATCACCCAGCTCACCGACGAACTCGACCGCCTCCGCACCACCACCAGCGCCGACACCGGCCCTACCGAGAGCACCCCCGCCCCCTTCACCGCACCGGCCGGAACGGCCACCGACCCCGTGGGTGACGACATCGACCAGGCCCTCACCCGCATCACCGCCGTCAACGACCACGACGACCAACTCCTGCACGACATCACCCACAACCTCCACCAGGACCCGGACCCCGGTGGAGACGAAGATGCAGACTCAGGCGTCTGGTGGGTTGTCCAGGACAACCCACCAGACAACCCACCAGACAACCCCCCGACCAGCACCGATACCGCAGACAACCTCAATGCTCGGCAGGAGGACGCTGCCGCTACCGCCAAAGCTGGCGACTACCGCAAAGCCGTCGAGCTGTATACGGACCTCGTCGACGCATACACACACCTCAACGGACCCGAACACCCCGACACCCTCACCACCCGCCACAACCTCGCGCACTGGCAAGGAGCAGCAGGCGACCCAGTCGGCGCCCACACCGCCCTCGCCCAACTCCTCCCGCTGCGAGAACGCATCCTGGGACCCGAACACCCCGACACCCTCGCCACCCGCCACAACCTCGCAGACTGGCAAGGAGAGACAGGCGACCCAGCCGGCGCCCACACCGCCCTCGCCCAACTCCTCCCCGACGTGGAACGCATCCTGGGACCCGAACACCCCCACACCCTCGCCACCCGCAACAACCTCGCGCGCTGGCAAGGAAGAGCAGGCGACCCAGCCGGCGCCCACACCGCCTTCGCCCAACTCCTCCCCGACGTGGAACGCATCCTGGGACCCGAACACCCCCACACCCTCACCACCCGCAACAACCTCGCAGACTGGCAAGGAAGAGCAGGCGACCCAGCCGGCGCTCACACCGCCCTCGCCCAACTCCTCCCCCTGCGAGAACGCATCCTGGGACCCGAACACCCCGGCACCCTCACCACCCGCCACAGCCTCGCAGACTGGCAAGGAGCAGCAGGCGACCCAGCCGGCGCTCACACCGCCCTCGCCCAACTCCTCCCCCTGCGAGAACGCATCCTGGGACCCGAACACCCCGACACCCTCACCACCCGCCACAGCCTCGAGTGGTGGAAGGAGGAGGCTCGCGGGGCTTCCCGCTGACCGTCACAGCGCTGATGGTCATGGGCCGCCGGAATCCGGCCGCGCGTTCACCCCCGCCCAGGCAGGGTCCACTCCCGGCGCCTCAGAACCGTCTTCGCGCAGGGCGCGGGCGGTCTTTTCGCAGGCGCGGGCGATGTACTCGCGGAACGGTGCGATCTTCGGGTTGTCCAGATCCGCACGCAGGGCCGCCAGCGCCTGGACCCACTCGACCGCGTCCTCGGGCAGCGTGTAGGGGGCGCCGCTCAGCCGCTGCGCAGGACGCACCGGTGCGGGCGCCGGGGTCGGTGCAGGGACGGTACGGAGGATGGTCCGCTCCACCACCTCACGGACCGGCTCCGTCGACCGGCCGCCCTCGCTCACCGGACGGTCCGCCCGCATCTGCGCAGTGCGCAGCTCCGACGCGCGGCGGCGGTGCGCAGGCTTGCAGTAGCGCGGCGGCCGGCCCTTCCCCGTGTACGCGACCGGAGCGCCGCACCATGCGCACGTGCGCTCCACCAGCTGCTCGCGCACCACCACGACGTCCCCACTGCCGCCCTGTCCCGTACCGTCCAGGTCGCTGTCCACAGGCTTTCGTTTCGTCACACACGAAACTCTAGAACCCTTGACCTTCCTGGCCCGACAAGGGGTCCGGCCACACCGTGACGACGGTCCGGAAGCCGCCCCTTTTCGTCACACATGAAACTGACGGCGCGAGAAATCTGCACAGCGACCGGCACGACCGCGCCGGATTCCCCCATAACCCTGGTGCACCCCCTTGCGCGGCTTAGCGGGACGGAGTGCAGAGCGCTGCGGTGGCATTTGACTCGCTAGGACCTTGATGTGGAAGGTCGCCGATGCACTCGGAAGTGGCAGGTCAACAACTCCCGTCACGGCCCGTGGCGGTGGTAGGGCTCTCCTCCTGCCGGGAGGCGCACCGCCAACCCCCGGCAGGTCAGCTTTCTGGTGAACGACGTGAACAGGTAGCCCGATCCCATCCGGCTCCGGCCGCAAGGGACGGCATGTCCCGAGGTCAGACGCGGCCCGGTCACCGGCTCCCTTCCTGGGAAACAAGCCGCCGCTCAACAGCGAGCGCCGGAAAGACGCAGGTCACCACCCCGCTCAGGAGGTCACAGCAGTGTCAGAGTTCCTGTCCCCGCCGGGAGTTGCGCCGCTAACCCCCGTCTCCGTCAAAGTGCCCCCACAAGTCCCGCCGCCCATCGTGCTGTCCCGCTCCGCCCCACCGCACCAAGGGGTGAAAGAACCCTGACCAGAAACCGGAGTCCACCGTGCCCACCTCCCTCGCCGCCCTGATGGCGTTCGGCAGTCCCGCCATGGTGGGGTTCGCCCTCTGGCGCTTCTTTCCGGACGGGATTCCCGGAGCGTTCAGGACGTGGTCGGCCATCCGCACAGAAGCCAAGGCGCGCAAGCTGCTGGGCACCGACCCCGATCCGGAGACCGCACTCGCCGTCCTCCAACTCCTGCACGACGCGGAAAGAGCGTCATCACGCCGGGCTGTACCCAGCCCACGAGACCGACCGCCGACTCCGGACGACGCCCCGCCCTAGACCACGGTCCCTGTGGCCGGCTCAGCACCGCGACTGGACACGGGGACATGGAGCGCATGACCAGCATGGTCGGCGTGGTCGGGCCGTAGAGGGAGGCTTGGTCGGGGCTGTGGTCGGATCCGGTGACAGGTCAGGAGGCGGGCCGGTACGTGGCGGCCGGGCCGATCGCGTCCGGCCCGAACCTGGCCCGGATCCGGTCAGCCGCCGACTCCGCCACCAGACGGGCCTGACGGGCGGCGTCCAGGCTCAGTTGTTCGGCGACCAGCTGCGCGTCGACGAGGTCCTCGCCGCGCAGCGCCAGCCCGGTCAGCCGGCCGCGCTGGAGGCCCGCGGCGTCCATCAGCTGGTAGGTGAGCAGGCGCAGGTCGTCCTCGTGCGCGGACGGCTCGACCATGCGCCGCGTCTTCTCCCACTTCGGTCCGCCGGCGAAGGACAGCGTGAGGGTGAGGGCGCGGGCGGCCTGCTCGCGGCGGCGCAGTTCGGCACCGAGCTGCACGACCAGACCGAGCAGCGCCGACCGCGCGGGAGCTCCGTCCAGGACGTCGTGGGGGAAGCGGTGGCGGACGGTCGCGGAGGCGGGCTGACGGCGTGGGGTGACGGTGCGGGGGTCGATGCCGCGGGCCCGGTCGACCGCGATGCGGCCGGTCTTGCCCCCGAGCATCCGCTGGACGGTGGCCGGCGGGAGCGCGGCGAGCAGGCCGATACGGTCGACGCCGTAGCGCTTCAGGGTGGCCGCGTGGCGGGGACCGATGCCGTGCAGGTCCTCCACATCGAGGAGGGCGAGCCAGTCGGCGGCGTCGGCCTGGTCGACGGCGAGGACGCCACCCGGGTGCGGAACCTGCGCGGAGGCGGTTGCGGCGACGGTGATCGTCGGGCCGATCCCGACGCGGACGTCGATGCCGTAGCGGGAGACCGTCCGCAACCTGAGCACGTCCCCCAGGTGGGCGGCGGTCGCGCCGTGGTAGCGCAGGGCGCCCCGCAGGTCGACCAACGCCGCGGTCGGCGGCAGCGCCTGCACCACCGGCGACAGCTCCGCCATCTGTTCCAGGACCTGCCGGTACCCCTCTTCCGGCAGCCGGTCCGGACACCGCACATGCATCACCACACCCGGCCGACGCCCGGTCCACTCCATGCTCATCCGCCGCTCACCTCCCACACCACGCTATCGAACTATTATTCGAACACGCGAGCGCGGGAACGCACTCGGCACCTCGGACCTGGGATCACGCATGTTCGACCACGCACGGGATCTCCCGGACGATCTGGAGCGGCTCGCCACGCTGCGGATCTGGCATGCCATGTGGCTGGACCGCATCGACTGTAAAGCCGCATACCTCCGGCAGCGGCAGGCCGAAGAGGAACGCGGACGCGCGCACCGGCCGCCGGCACCGGACTGGGTCCTCGAGCTCAGCCGCGCCGACGGCAGGCCCATGGCCGTGCACGCAGGTGACTGCGGCATGGCCGGCCGCCGGACGAAACCGGTCGACCAGGACGGTGCCCGCCGCCTCCTCACCATCGACCAGGTGCCCGCCTGCCCGATATGCCGCCCCGACAGCGCACTGGGGATCGTCGGCTTAGTTCCTTCCCTGGTCCGCTGTCCGGACCGGGAAGACGGGCGGGGCCCGGACTGCCGTCCGGGCCCCGCGTGCGGCCTCTTTCAGAGACCGGTGTGTTCAGTAGTGAACCGGCTCAGTGTCCGGCGTGTGCCTGGGACTTCGAGGTGCCGTGGGCGCAGGCATGGCCGGAGTCACCGCCCCGGGCGCCGTTACCGCCCGTGGTCCACGACCAGTTCGCCGCGTCGCCCGACGCGCCGGTGTCACCGGTACGGCCGGAAGCGCCCGACGTGGCACTCGCCGTGCCGCCGGTCACCGGCTTCCAACCACCCTGCTTCCAGCCCTCGTGCTTCCAACCGTGGTTCTTCCAGCCTTCGTGCTTCCAGCCCCAGCCCGTGTGCCGGCCACCGCTGTGCTCGTGGCCACCGCCCAGGACGACGGTGCCGGCCCGGTTGCCGCCGGTGGAGCCGGAGTTGCCGCTGCTACCGGTGTTCCCCGACGTGGCCGTGTTCGAGCTGGAGGCGCTGCCGCCGTTGCCGCCGCGGCCGGTGTCACCCGAGCGAGCGCCGGTCGTGTTGTACGAGCCGGCAGCCGCCTGACCGCTGGCGGTACGGGCCCGGTCCCAGCCGCCGGTGTGGTGGCCGGCCGACTTCGCCGCCGCCGTCGCGGTACTGGCGCCGGTCGCGTGGGCGCTGCCGGAGTCGCCGCCCCGGCCGCCATTGCCCCCGGTGGTCCAGGACTGGTTGGAGGCGTCGCCCGACATGCCGGTGTCACCAGTCCGGCCCGAGGTGCCGGACGTCACCGTAGCGCGGGAGCCGGTCCACTGCTGGCTTCCGTGGTTCCAGTCGGAGGCGCCCCATCCTCCGTGCCCGTGCGAGCGGGCGGGCAGCACCGTGATGGTGCCCGCGCTGTTGCCGCCGGTGGAGCCGGAGTTGCCACTGCTGCCGGTGTTCCCCGACGTCGCCGTGTTCGAGCTGGAGGCGTTGCCGCCGTCACCGCCGCGGCCGGTGTCACCCGAGACCGCACCGGTGCGGTTCGAGGACCAGGCACCCGAGTGGCTGCTGCCGCCGTGGCCCTGGCGGTACATGCGCTGCTCGCGCTGCCACCAGCCCCAGCCCTGCTCCGTGCCGGAGGCCTTCGCCCAGCCGCTGGAGGCACCCGTGGCGCGGGCGCTGCCGGAATCCCCGCCCCGGCCGGCGTCGCCGCCGCTGGTCCAGGACTGATTGGAGGCGTTGCCCGAGTCGCCGGTGTCACCGGTACGCCCGGAGTTCCCGGACGTGGCGGAGGCGTCGCAGCGGGCCAGGATACAGATGTTGCCCGCGCTGTTACCGCCGGTGGAACCAGAGTTACCGCTGTTGCCAGTGTTCCCCGACGTGGCCGTGTTCGAGCTGGAGGCGCTGCCGCCGTCACCGCCGCGTCCGGTGTCGCCGGAGCGGGCACCGGTCGTGTTGTGCGAGGACGACGTCGCCGACGACCCGGAGCCGCGGCCGTGGCTGCTGCCGGAAGCCGAGCCGGCCTTGCCGGTGCTGGTTCCGGTGGCGTGGGCGGTGCCGGAGTCGCCACCGCGGGCGCCGTTGCCGCCGCTGGTGTGGGAGGTGTTCGACGCGTTGCCGCTGTCGCCGGTGTTCCCGGTGCTGCCGGAGTTGCCGGAGGAGGCGTGGGCGGTGCAGTCCGCCAGCACACACAGGTTCCCGGCATGGTTGCCGCCGGTGGAACCCGAGTTACCGGACTTGCCAGTGTTCCCGGAGGCCGCGGTGTTGGAGCTGGAGGCGTTGCCGCCATCCCCGCCCCGGCCGGTGGCACCCGAGGTGGCGCCGGTGCGGTTGGTGGAGGAGGCGTCGGCCGCAGCCCCGAAGGGGCTGCTGCTGTGCTGCCCGCCCAGGAGGCCCCCGACCACCGAGGTCACCCCGTGCTCGGGGTGAGCCGGCTGCTCGGACGCCTGAGCCGCTGTCTGGCCCAGGATGAACAGACCGCCGGAAGCGGCCGCGATCAGCAGACCGCGCTTGATGTTGGTGTTCACGTGCCATGTCCCTTTCGAGATGACCCGCCAGACCCCAGTCGCGCACACCGCATCGCAGCACGGCGACTGAAAGAGGATGGAGCGGGTCGAGGTTGGCGCCCACAGGAAGAGGGCGTCCTGACCGCTGGGGAAAGGGAGAGGGACTATCCGGGAAGGCGCGGGCCGCGGCCGTCGTAGAGGAGACCGGCCACGGTCACATCCCACGCAGTGGAGGCAATTCCGCCGCCGGGCCGGATGCGCGGGCTCGTCGTTCCCGCCCAGGCTGCCGCCCCGCCACCGTTGCCTGCTGTCGGCGCAAAGCCCCCGCCCGTCATACCGAGACAGCCACCCGCAGGGACGGAGACACCGTGGTCACCGCCAGGTGCTTGCAGGCCGCCCGGCTGAACCATCCCGGCGCCCCGCGGCGCGGAGGACCGGACCGGACCGGCCGCAGCAGTACCCGCCGCCCAGCCAGAGGAAGAGGAAGTTGTTCCTACCCACACGCCCGCGCCGCCGGCGGCGGCTGCGGGAGCGTGCTGAGTGTGTCCGGCCGCCGGACCGGAACCCGCAGGCAGCCCATCATCCGAGGGCGCAGAGTTCCCAAGGCCGCCCGTGCGAGTCACACCGGCCGGCCCCGTCACCGGCGACAGACCCGCCCCTGAAGCCACCGGACCCGTCACCGGATCCAGACCGGAGAGCACCGGCCGCAGCACAGGAGCCGCTACCGGCCCCACCACATCAGCCACCGGCGCAAGACCCCGTGCGACGGGCGCCGTGAGGGGAGCGAGAGCACCGGTCACCGGGGCGAGCGGGCGGGCCAGCGGAGCCAGCACACGGCCTGCCGGGACGGTCAGCGGGGCAGCCACATGCCCCGCCAGCCTCCCCGCAGAACCCGTGACCGGCCGTACTGCCGCACCCACATCCCCGACCAGCGGCTCCGCCGGCCTCACCACACCCGCAACCACCGATCCGAGCCCATCGGAAGGCCGACGGCCAGCGGGATGAGACTGCGTGTGGGGGCTCTTGGCCACCGGAGCGACCACACGCCCCACCAGGCCGCTGCCGTGGGAAGCCGCACGCACATCTGCGGCAGGCCCGCGCACCGGCCGGGCCGTCTTCCCCGGCTTCCCGGACGGGGACGACCCGTCAGCGACACCGGAGTTGGTGCGCTGGACAGAGCCGGACCCGGTGGCACCACCGGACGACGTCGGTGGCTTGGCCGGCTTGTCAGCCCCCAGCAGTGCCCCGACCGACTCCCCCACACCCGACAACAGACCACCACCGGCTGCGGACCGGCCGCCTTCCGCGTGCGCGGGGGCATGGGCGGTGCTGGCGGCCGGAGAAGAGTGGCCGGCGGCCTGCGCCGCAGTAGCCGCAAGCAGACCCACCCCGGCGAAACCCGCGGCCAGACCGGCCACGGTCACCGCCCGGCGCAGCACACGCGCACGGAGACGGACCGTGTCCGCCTCCCGCTGACGCCCGCTCACCGGTATCCGCACCCGCCATGCCTCCCTGAGCCACTGCCCCTTGCCGGCCTGTCACCCGTTGATCCGCAGCCGACCACGAAGCCGGATTGGTCCCGCCCACCGCAAAAAACGACAAGAGGACCAGCACTGCGGCAAAAGGGCAGGCCACACCGCCCAGCACGCTCCGGAGAAAAGTTGGCCGCCAGGCAGCCAGCGCCCCGGGCACGCAGGCTGACCATGTGGACTGGCCCCTGGACATCGCCCTCGCACGCCACCTTGAGCTGGGTGGCGAACTGGCGCGGCCGCCCAGTTCGGGGCTGGCGGATCAGGCGTCCCCGGCAAGAGCGCGCGGTTCACCGCGGAACCGCAGGAGGGGCTGCGGCGCGGTGCCAGGCCGCTTCCCAGGCAGGGAAGTCGGCCGGGGGCATGTCGCAGGCCTCGAGGAACAGGCGCAGCTGATCGAGGGTGGGCACGCGGCGGCCCGAGAGGATGTCGTGCAGGGTGCTGCGCGGCAGGTAGCTGACCGGGGTGCCCGCGACGGCGTGGCGGGAGGACATCGCCCGCAGTGTCGGCTCTCCCGCGGTGGTCCGGACGGTGCGCATGGCCTGCAGGAGGTGGGCGGGTTCGGTGACCAGGGGCAGGGGCCGTCGTGCGGGTGGCCGGTGCGAGGTGTGACAGGCCGGGCAGCAGCGGCCGTGAGCGGCGGCCTGCCAGAGCCTGGCCGCGCGGCGGACGTCCCCGCGGCACACGGTGACGAACGCCTCGACGGTCGTCCAGCGCGGCAGGCCGGTGCCCTGCTCGGCCCGCCAGAGGGTGGTGTGGGCAGCAGACCGGCCGTGCTCGGCGAGCAGGCCGGACATCTGGCGGTGGGTCAGGCAGGAACGTCGGCGCAGGGCGGTGAGCCACTGCGCCAGCGCGGCCGCGGCGTGCGCCGCGGCCGGGCCGGTGCGGCACATCAGGTGCGTACCGCGGATGTCAGAGGCGGCGCCGGACGGACCGGCGCACCACCGGGTATGCGGGGACCACAGCGGTCCGCCCGGCGGGCGCGCGGTGTGCTGCGAGCACACCTGCGGCCGTCAGCAGCACCGTCACCGGCTCGCCCGGCGCTCCGAACGCGACCAGCACGGCCGCGCATACCACCACGATCACGATCACGGTCTGCGACGGGAACGCTGCCGCTGTCCGGCCGCCCCACACCCAGATCCCGCATGCACCCCGGCCTGTCCCCACTATGTTGATGTCCACGGGAAAGCTCCTTCCCTGCGTGCTCTGCTCACGGCTGTCGCCACTCGACATCCGGCCCCCGCCAGGAACAGCACCCGGGATCTTGCAGGACCCCGTGGCACGGAGACCGGAAAAGGAATGTGCCCCGTCCACCACGCTTTTAGAGACCTTTCATCAGGAACGTTGCATTCCGTCCGGTCTCCAACGCACCACCCACAGAAGGGATTTCCGCAGGCCGCTCCCCCGCTCTGCCCTCCCTGAGAGGTATCCGGACGCCGGGATGTCCGTACCCGTACACCACGTCGCAGGGTTCGCCCCGCGGCCGGACGGGCACCCTGCTTCCTAAGCTCTTCCCGCCTCCCTTCCAGGACAGGCAGCAGAGCCACGGCAACCGGAGGCCGCACCCAGCGGCCGCCCGCGCGGCCACCCCAGCCGCCGCCACTCGACACTCAGGGGAAACCGATCACTGTGCGTTGCAGCGCACCACGATCACCGGCGGCCGCCCAAGCGGCCGCCCCAACCCCTCACCCCTGCTCCCTCGTTGCCCTACCGCCCGAACCCCCCAAACCCGCCCCAGCCCACAACGGGATGGACGTCGGGCGGTTTCTCGCGAAGAACCGCTAGCACGCTGTCTGACAGAGCCTCATGGACGGGCAGCGTGAGAACCGCCGAACCTCCAGCAGGATCTGCACCCGCCGGACGGCCAGCGATACATCCTGCAACTGACGGCGGTAGCGATCGTGCACACGAGCCGGCGGACACCCACAGCCGGGACAGCTCCCCTGCCGGTCCCGCCCACGAGGCCGGACCATCATCGCTCCCGCACCGCACACGGTCGCTTCGACAAGCACCGCGACTCCCGCGAAAAGCACGTCCTGCCAGGAGAGTTCCCATTAATCCATGCCGAAGACGTCGTCGGCAACGCCCGTCAAACCAGCAGATGCGTCTGCGGTTCCGGGGCCTGCGGCGTATACGCCGCAGGCCCCGGAACCGCAGACGCCCGCAAAGCCCTCCACGACACCCGTAAGGGCCTTGGAAAAGGGCATGACGGCCTCCCGTACAGGACACCCGCACGGGAGCTCCATGATCGTCCCCAGAGAGCGCGCAGAGGTGTTACCGGAAGGTCGGAGGTGAAGCTCGGAGTGAACCTGTGCAACACCCAGACCCGCCGCACGAAGCTCACCCCCGACAAGCTCGCCACACTCACCGAAGTCGGGCTGGAGTGGACACAGAAAGGTTAAGAGATGGGCTAAGTTTCGGGTTAAGCGCTATCGGGTCCTGAGGTGAAGGTGCAGGCAATGGCATCCGAGGAAGAGCTGTTCGCGTCTGTCGACGCTCTGTTGGAGGAGGAGCCGCATCTGCCGCCTCCGGCGGAACGTGCCCGGCTGCGTGAGGCTGCCGGTATCACTCAGGCCCGTCTTGCGACCGCGTTGAAGACGACGACTCAGTCGGTGAAGAACTGGGAGAACGGCCGCTCGGAGCCGAAGTCGCCGCGCCTGGATGCCTACCAGCGGCTGCTGAAGGGGTGGGCCGCCAAGTATCCCGCACACGGTGCAGCGCCGGCCGCAGCTGCCGCGCCGACGCGGGAGCCAGCGGTTTCCAGTGAACCGGCCGCGTCCGAGGCGGCGGCGGCCGTCTCGCAGGCTCCCCCCGTTCCCGCCGCCGCAGCGGTACCTCCCGCCACCCGGCCGGCCGCGGCATCGCGCCGTCCGGCCGCGACAAAAGCGGCGCAGCCCGCAGCCGATCCGCGTTTCCCCAACGGGCCGCTCGCCGTGCTGGACGGCGACGGGTCCGCGTACGGCGCGGGCGGCATCGTGCTCGACTGCCCCGCGACCACCGTGCCGGAGTTGGTGGAGTGGACGCTGCGCGCGTCCGGCCTCGGGGCTGCGAAGCTCAGCCGGTACGGCAAGGACTCCGACCCGCTGATCGTCCTCACCGCCGCGGCCGCCGTGAAGCTCGGGCTGCCGGAGCGCCTGGAGGGCCACGAGCAGCGCCGCTCCCTGCGCCTGCCCGCCGACCACCCGGTCGTCAAGCAGGTGGCGAAGGCGAAGTGGCAGCTCACCCAGCGCGGGTTCGGGCCGTGGGCGCGGATCTACCGCTCAGCGCAGGGTCGTGAGCGGCAGTGCGTGCAGCTCGCGGTCCTGTCGTGGGACGCCCTTGATGAGCGGTCCTGGCCCGGAGTTGCGGACATGGAGGCGGCCGACATCGCGCGTGTCCTGGGGGTGTACGCGGCCCGGGTCATCACCCCGCGGGGCTCGACGGCCGTCTCCGGTCTGGAGTTGATGACGGCGCTGCGGCCGCCGACGAAGGCCGTGCAGGACCCGGCCACCGGGAACTGGGTGTCCGGCTACAACCCGGGTTCGCTGGGGACGGAGCCCATGGATCCGGCGCCGCCGGAGGCCACCCCGGAGCACCCCGTCGTCGTCAACTCCGGCTGGAGTGGCGGGTTCCTGAATGAGGAGGCCTACCAGTGGGTGCGGTCGGTGGAGACTCTTTCGGATGAGGAGTGCACGCTGCCGTACGCGGTCGGCCTGGACCTGAACACGGCGTTCCTCGCCGCCGCGGCCCGTCTGGTCGTCGGTCTCTCCGCGCCCGACCACTTCCGCGCCCCGACGTTCAACCCGAAGATCCCCGGGAGCTGGCTGGTCGACCTGAGCCACATCGACCTGGATCCGCGCCTGCCCTCGCCGTTCACGCCGGACGGCCGGCGTCCCGAGGGCCCTGCCTGGTATCAGACGCACACCGTCGCCTACGCCCAGGAACTCGGCTACAACGTCGAGATCCTGGAGGCGTACCTGCGGCGAGAGACCGGCGCGTACCTGGACCCGTGGCACGACCGGTTGAAGAACGCCTACGTCGACACCCTCGCCGACCTCGGTGTCACCAAGGACCTGGACGACCGGCAGTTCCTCGCCGCGATGGAGCGGCACAAGCAGGCCGATCCGGCGATGGCTGCCGTCCTCGCCGCGATCAAGGCGACTGTGAAGGGCGGGGTGGGCAAGCTGCGTGAGCGCCCGCAGGGCAAGTCCTACAAGGAAGGTGAGCGGTGGCCGGCCCTGGAGCGGCCGACGTGGCGCCCGGACATCCGGGCCGCCGTCATCTCCAAGGCCCGGGTCAACATGCACCGCAAGCTGAACAACATGGTCAAGATGACGGGCCTGTACCCGCTCGCCGTGCTGTCCGACTGCGTCGTCTACCCCAGCCCCGGCGACAGCCCGCTCGTCTTCCTGCCCTACGCCGCCTCTGGCAAGCCCCAGCCCGGTGGATTCCGCCTCGGACCCACCCCGGGCCTGGCCAAACTGGAAGGCGTCCAGACGATGCTGTGGGCGGTCGACCTGATGGAACAGGGCTACAACCCCGCCCGCCACATCAAGGGCGGCGACGCCGTCCTGGACGAAGGAGAGTAGACGGTGGCCGGAGAGATCGACGACGCGATCGAACGCACCGACCGGGAAAACTTCACCCGCCAGCCGCCGAAGACGTTGAAGGGCCAGATCGGCTTCCTGCTCAAGCAGTTCGGCAGTGCGAAGGCCGTCGCCCGGGAGCTCGGTGTCACCGCCGACTCCGTCAACCGCTACCGGCGCGGCGCCCGCAAACACGCCCGCAAGGACATCGCCGCCAAGATCGACGACGCGGTGCGGCAGCGGTGGCAGCCCCAGGTACGCCGACGCCGGCAGAAACAGGCCGCCACCGCGACCGGGATCACCGTGGAAACCCGGGCCCGGTTCGGGTACACCGCACCCGTCGGCACGACCGACGACGGACGCTTCCGGCGCCTGACCGTGCACCTCCCCCCGGCCTACGCACAACGCCTCTTCGACGCCCGCACCACAGGCGCCGGCGACCAGCAGATGCGCCAGATCATCGCCGAAGGCTTCAAAGAGATCTACTTCCAGGACGGCGGAAGCCGCGCCACAGGACTCTCCGACGTCACCCTCAACGACATCGACTACCTCGACCTCGACTACTGACCCCGGCACACCGCACCTGAATGTGTAACCGCCCGCTTGAGATGAACGGCCAAGCCGGCGGACACCCACAGCCGGGACAGCTCCCCTGCCGGTCCCGCCCACGAGGCCGGACCATCATCGCTCCCGCACCGCACACGGTCGCTTCGACAAGCACCGCGACTCCCGCGAAAAGCACGTCCTGCCAGGAGAGTTCCCATTAATCCATGCCGAAGACGTCGTCGGCAACGCCCGTCAAACCAGCAGATGCGTCGAGATAGCGCGAACTCCGGCGTATACGCCGCAGCCCCCGGAACCGCAGACGCCCGCAAAGCCCTCCACGACACCCGTAAGGGCATTGGAAAAGGGCATGACGGCCTCCCTGCTGGCGAGCGCCGAGAACAGTGAGTTCGTCCGACAGGGCCGAGTGGTCCCCACACCACCCGGCCCCCGGTACGGTCAGCCGTCAACCACCGGCGGTGACCGGGATGTTCGTCAGTCCGGCGCCGCCTGTCGAGCGGTTGGAGACGTAGACGATGTTGGGGCTGGTTCCACACTTGCTTGAGCCGTTGTTCGTGACGTCGATGCCGTAGCCCTCGGAGGAGGTGACGGTGAACGTATTGCCGGCGAACGTGTTCCCGCATCCGTAGGGCTTCTGTGCGGTGTGCGTCTGGAAACCGTCCAGATACGGGGACGCCACGGTGTTGCTGTTGATCCGGTAGGCATCGCCCTTGACGTCGATGGCGGAGTCTGCGGAATTCTCGTTCTGCGAACCGATCCCGTTGAACGTGTTACCCGTCACGATGCCGCTCTTCGTGCCCTCCTTGATATCAAGACCTTCCGCGGCGACGTTGGGGCCGATTCGGTTGTTCAGGACCTGGACGTTGTCGGACGCGTCGACGCCCGTCGGACCCGCGTAGCAGGCCCAGTTGCTCTTGGCAGAACCGATGTAGACGCCTTCTCCGTATCCGGGTTGGTTCTGGCCGGTGTCGTGGATGTAGGAGTTCTTGATGACGCCGGCAGAGCTGCCCTTGCGGAAATGGACTCCCTCGTCACCGATGTTGCGTACCTCGACGTTGTTGACGGTCACGTGAGGCGAGGAATCCAGAACGATCCCTTTGGACGCGGTATCGATCGTGAAGCCCGTGAGGTTCCAGTACGGCGCGCCGTTCAGCCACAGGCCGTAGCCCACCCCGCCGGTCGGGCACGCGGCCGCCGAGGTCGGTGATGCCGCACTGTCCGTCTTGGTCCTCGCGGTCACGGAATCGCCCGGCCCGGTGTACTCCGAGCTATGGATGACTGCCTTGTTGCTACCGGTCAGGGTGATCGGTTGTGAAGCAGTGCCGGGAGTGGTGGCGGCGAACTTGCCAGTGTACGTGCCGTCCGCGAGCTGGATGGTGTCACCGGGCTTGGCCGCAGCGAGGGCGGAACTGAGCTGCGAGGCGGTCGACACGGAAACTACTGTCGCGGTTGCGGCGGCCGGGGTTGCCGCAACCTGGCCCTCGGATATCGCGGAGTTCACGGGAATGCCGCTGTTGACGAGTCCCTTTCCTCCCTTCACTGTGTTGGTCTTGGAGATGGTGACGGGGCAACTGGAGGCGTTGTAGTTGGTGACGTCGATGGCGAACTGGTTGGCACCGGTGGAGCCGGTGAGATCGGACGTGTTCCCGGTGAAGACCGTGCCGCAGCCCCAGCCGCTTTTGACGGTGTGCGTCTGGTAACCGTCGTTGAGGGTGTTCTTGCCGGTGTTGTTCTTGATCGTGTAGTTGTTGCCCTTCACGTCGACCCAGGAGTCGTCGAAGTTGGCGTTGGTCAGGCCGCTTCCGTCGAAGGTGTTGCCTGACACCACACCGTTCTGCGTGCCCTCCTTGAGGTCGACGTTCTCCCCTCCGACGTCCGGACCGATGGTGTTGTTGAGGATCTGTACGTCGTCACTGGCGTCTGAGCCGCCGGCAGTGCCCACGTACACCCCCTCGCCCATGCCGCTGCCGTCGTTGCCGGTGTCGTAGATCGTGGAGTTCTGGATGATCCCGTGGTCACTGCCCTTACGGAAGTGCACGCCCTCCATGTCCAGCCCGTGGACCGTGACCGAGTCGATCGTCGCGTAGTCGGCACCGTCCAGCATGATGCCCTTCTGACCACCCGTAACGGAGATCCCTTTCACCGTCCAGTAGTTCGCCCCGTTCAGATACAAGCCGTACCCGCCGGACGCCTTGAGGATCGCCTTCGACGAGCCTGTCAGAGTGATCCGCTTCGACGAGTTCCCGTCCGCCGTCGCCACGAAGTTCCCGCTGTAGGTGCCGTCCGCCAGCTGAATCGTGTCCCCGGCCGCCGCGTTTGCCAGAGCCGTCTTCAACTGCGCCGCCGTCGACACGGACACCACTGCCGCTGACGCCGGACCAGCCGGCCCCGCCAGCACGAATCCGCCACCGGCCACCATCGCGGCAACCAGCGCGGGCGCGAAACGTCGCATAACCCCTCACCTCCTGGTCATGGATATGAACATTGATCTTATGTGTGAACTCTCGCTCGTCGTCGAAGGTAAAATCAAGCAACAGACTCGTCAATACCTGCCGCACACAGGGCCCTTGAGCGACCCTCTTTGCGACGATCAAGGCGTCCTGGGTGTCTTTGCCGGCGGTCGACCGGCACCGGGAACGGTTTGACACGCCGTCCCGGTTCTACGTGATCCGGCCTGCCGCGCCACGCCTGACGTCCGGGCACGGCCTGCACCGCTGCCTCGGCGCTTCCCAGCAGGTGGAGGGAGCGGTGGTTCCTCGGCCTGATGTGGTGCTGCTGGGGCTGGGCTGGGCTGGACACCCGGGCGCTGCGGCTGGAGTGCGTGGTCTTCGAGGTGAACGGGCGGGTGCGCTGACCGGTGCCGGTTTCGATGCGGGCATGCCGAGTGTCTGGCTGGCCGAAGGGGTGCTCTCCTCCCTTCCGATCCCGGCCGAGACATCACTCCTGGACACGGTGGACCGGCTGCCGGACGGGGCAGTGCCCTGGCCTTCGAAGCGAAGCTGGAGAAGGACCTGATGGCCTACCGCGACAGCGCGATCTACGTCGCAACGCGGGAGCGGATCGGCATTGACGAGGGAGAAGACCAGCCCGATACGCTGGGCGGCCTCGGTTCGTATATCCGTCCTGTCTTCGGCCGCCCGGTCATCCCGGCCTCGCTTTTCCGCGTGCCTCTACAAAATCGCCTAGCGGGGAAGCAAGGAGCCGCATGGCGTTTCACACCATCGGAAAGGGTGAGTTGCCCTGGGGCCGGAGCTGCGGACTCCGGCGGCCGAGCAGCCGCGGCACAGGCTTCCCGGTGCCGACACCCTCGTCAGCCGTCCGGTGCCACCCGGCGATGAGAGATACAGCCAGCGGCCGGTTGGATCCGTCCTACCTAGCGTGGCGGTGCTCTTGGCGAGGCAAGGAACGTTGGCGCTACTGCCGCAGCCCCCAGGGCTCGTAACGGGTCGTGATCAGCGGGGCTCGCCGTCCGGACCACCGTCGGTCCGCCGGGACCGTGTCGCTGTCGACTCTGTGCCGGCGTCGGAGCAACGGCCGCGCTTCACCGCTCGGCGGCCTCGGCCCCGGCATGTCGTCCGTACGCGTCAGGGCCCGGAAACAGTTCCTGTTTCCGGGCCCTGATGACGGAAGGTCAGGCGGGGGTGATGTTCTCCGCCTGCGGGCCCTTCTGGCCCTGGGTGATGTCGAAGGTGACCTGCTGGCCTTCCTGCAGCTCACGGAAGCCGGAGGCGTTGATGTTGGAGTAGTGCGCGAAGACGTCCGGCCCGCCGCCGTCCTGCTGGATGAAGCCGAAACCCTTTTCGGCGTTGAACCACTTGACGGTTCCGCTGGCCATGCTGGTGCCTCTCAGTCGGTGCCGGAGCCGCACCTCGCGGCCCCGAAAGGGATCGTCATGGTCCGGCCACCGCACAGCAAAACGCCCGCGCAGCAGCGCGGGCAGGTACTGCGAACCACGACATCCCGCCGTGACGCTACACGGCGAAACCAGCGCCCACCAGAGGCAGTAGCCGCTCTGCGCGGCCGGCTCGATGCGCTTGCCCGACTCCAGCCCGCTGCGCGGGTGATCACGGTCCGGGCGGGACGGCATGTCACACCACGGGTTTCACCATCGTCACTACTCCTGAGACCGCGCTGAGACCGCCCTGAAGGGAAGGCCGGTCACGCTGCATGACGGCAACGGCCCCACCAGGGGCAGCGGACGGGGAGGGGATCACCATGAACGGCCTGCGACTGATCCGCCGGCACGCGGCGGCCTTCGGGCGCTTCGCCGGACTGGGCAGCGCGGTCACCCTGGCGGCCTCGGCAGCCCTGGTCCTGCTGTCGCAGTGGATCCCGTGGATGGCGGCGAACGCACTGACCACCGTCGCCTCGACCCTGGCCGCCACCGAGTTGCACGCCCGCGTCTCCTTCGGCCACGGACGGCCCGGCCTTGCCGGACACCTCAAGAGCGCGGCCACCATCGTTGCCGGGTGGCTGGTCACCTCCGCCGCGGTCGGCGCGCTGGCCGCACTCCGCCCCGGCGCCGGACTCGTCCTGCAGCAGACCGTGTACCTGTCGGCCACCGCACTCGTCGGAACAGGCCGCTACCTCGTGCTGCGCCTGGCGGTGTTCGCCGAGAGCTCCCCGCAGCGCCGGAGCGGCGGCGAAGTCCGGGCGCGGGCCGCCTACGGCGCGGCGGCGTGAGGGTGCGGCTGAGGCCGGCCGTCCCGGCCAGGTGCCGCCCGGCTGCTCTCTCATGTACGGGCAGGTGCTCAGGCCGGCGGAGCAGCGGACGATCTCAGTCATCCGAGACGAGGGGAGCGCCCGCAGCGGCCTGCACGTCCTGGCACGTCCTGGCATGTAGCGTGGTGCTGACTGGGCTTCGCACCTGGCTCGCGCCGCGCAGCAGCAGGAACAAGTCCCGGGGCGGCCGTGGGTAAATGGGTTGCGGGCGCCTCTTCGTGCCTCTTCGTCACCCGGCCGGCCCGTCGTCCAGGCTCGCCGTGCCGGTTTCCCTTCCGTCCGCGGGGATTCTGCCGCCGCCGGCGAGGATCGCCTCCTCGTCGTATTCGACACCGAAGCCGTTGTGAGGCAGGGGTGAGACGACCAGGCCGTCACGTAGGGTCCAGCCGGCTTCCAGGACCATGGGGGCGGGGGCAAGGTGCATGTACTGTCCTGGTTCGGCTCCGGGGGTGTAGACGTCCTCGACCGCGACGGCGATGCACGCGCCGAGGTCCCGGCTGAAGACGTACCAGCACGCCAGTTCGTCCGGCAGCGGAAGGGGGCTGGGCCGCCCGGGAACGATGGTTTCGCCCTCGCACGCTGCGGTCATCAGTGTGGCCGCCAGCAGATCGGGCAGGCCCGTATCGCCCGTCGGCCGCTGCACCGGGACCGTGTCCCGCGCGTGGGCGGCCCCTTCTCGCACCCAGCGCCGGTACTCGTCCCATGCGGCCAGCGTTTTGTGCGCTTTGGCCGGCTCCCAGCCCATCTCGGAGGCAACCCGCTCGGCGGCTTCCGGGCCGGTGCCGAACTTCTGCTGCAGCATGCGGGAGCGCACTGCGCTCGCCCGGGCGAGTTCAGCCTGCGCCGGGATGAGGAGGAAGTGGTTCAGCTCCACGTCCGCGCCGCGTGGCCCGTGCAGTTGGCTCAGCGGAGACAGACCGGACAGCCATATGGTCTCCAGCTCGGTCAGCACGGCCAGGTCCCGTTCCTCGCGGCCCACCTCCAGGGCGTACTGCGTCGCCGACCCGGGTCTGGTCAGGCGCTCCAGCACCTCAGCCAGCGCCTCACGCAGCCAGACCAGCGCCTCCCAGGGGTGATCCCGGTCCACAGCCCAGTACGTGCGACTGCCCCTGCCTTTGCGCCACAACCGGTAGACGTCCGCACCGTGTGCCGGTTCGGTCAGCCACAGCCGCTCTCCGGGGCCCCCGATCTCACCGTTGACGGCGGTCAGCTCCACAACCCGTAACTGGCCTTCGACGAGATCGACCAAGTCGTCATAGGCGAAGCGCGGTTCACGGTGAATCGTCGGCATGCTCTGCCCGTCCCCCTGCCGGAAACACTGTCGGCGAGCTCGCCCTGCTGCGCGAAGAGGCGAGCCATCACAGGCCGATCCTTGCATCCGCTCTCGTCCACCGCGCGGCAAGGTCGGCAATGCGCCCGTTGTCCAGCACTGTCCTGCTGCCGCCGTCCGGACTCAGCGGCCGGGTCTGGCCGTCTTGGATTTCGGTGGGGGCGGCGTCAGTTGCTGCTGAGGGGTGCCTCGCCGGTGTCGATTCACCGAGAGGCTTGATGACCTGTCAGGGGCGAAGCAGCCTGGGTGAGTTAGTTCGCCGTGATGAGCCATGGAGCCGGCCCAGGCGGCGGGTCGGTGTTCGGTGGCGTGCGCCAGCCGGCGGCTCAAGCTCCTTCAGATCAAACATGTCGCCCTGGATCGCCCCAGCCGCCACCGCACTTCCCCTGCGCAGATGCCTGCGCGCCCCAACTCGGCCTGCTCTGTGGGCATTTCCCCAACGCAGGCAGCCACGCAGTCCGCCAGTCCCACACCCCACCTGCGGCCCTGTCCGGGCGCGCTCGGTCACAGCATCCGGCTCCGCACTGCACGACGCCCCTGCTTCTGGTCCCTCGATCTGTCATCCCGTCAACACCGCCTGCTGGAGCGCCGGGAGAACAACGCGATCAGCATTCCGAACGTCGTGTCTGGTTCGCCACCTGACGTCCGGGCTCACTCCCCTCCCCCACCGCACGAACAGCCCCTGCACACCGGACTGCCGTCGGCGCGGTCGGATCTCCACCGCGGGAACGGTCGTAACCGGTCATCGTCAAAGCCCGGTCCATGTCATACGGGGCGACGCGGCGGCCGGCGCCGGGCCTGTCCCGGCTCCCGCCTGGCCCGCGGTGGTGTCCGCCACGCGGCGAACAAAATACCGGCCGCGCCGATCACTGCCTGGAGAGCCACCACACCGGCTGACAGGCAGATCACGGTGCAGGCAGCCAGGATGCACACAAGCGCGATCAAATCGACTGTGCGGTGATCGGGCTCTTCCCGGGACTCCCGGCTGGTATCCGAAACAACAGAGTTCTCTTGTGGTGGCTCAGCCTGAGAGGGCACCGCCGTTCCTTCCCGATCAGGAAGGACGGGTCGCGAGGAACTGAGCCCCGGAAAAGCAACAAGCCGCTTCACGCCGCATGTTTCCTGGGGTTAATTCCCCGGCTTCCCACCGCTCACGCGATGAAGCCCGCCCCCCGAAAAACATGCAACCAAGCGGCTACACACAGCAAACGTAAGTCGAGTGCCGACGCCGTGTCAACTCCCTTACGGGAATGCCGTCAACGCACAGGGTCGACGGGACGCAACCATCCGCCAGAGCGCTATTGCCCAGTCGAGCGAGCCCGCCAGGGTGGTCACATCTCACCTGGCACGATGATTTCGTCATGAACGGTGGAGATGTGACGGAGCAGAGCGTCTACCGACGTCTTCGTGAGGTCCGCGAGGCGTTCGACAAGCCTGAGTCGCTGGCCTGGCCGGAGATCAGCCGTGGCCACCTGCTGCTGATGATGGTGAGCCCGAAGAAGCAGCATCAGCTCGTTGCCCACCGCCTGCGTACCCAGTTGGAGCCTCAACTGGGTACGGACCTGGTCCTCATGCCCGCAACCGACATGGAGGATGCGGCACTGGGCATCCTGCGGGTCCCCTACCTCGTCGTGATCGACGAGGAGGAGGCGACGGCCGAGAGCGATGCCATCGACCCGCGACGCTGTCACCTGGTGATCGAGATCGTCTCCCGGTCCAACCCGGGCAACGACTATGAGGGCAAGCTGCGCGACTATCCGGCCATGGGCGTGCCGCACTACCTGATCGTCGACCCCCGGGACGGGACCGCGGTCCATCACTGGGCGCCCACACGCCGCAGTGGCGAACCCGCCTACGACAACAGGCAGCACTACACCTGCGGACACCGGACGGTGAACGACACCGCCCAGCTGGTGCGGTCCTGGCGCCGGCAGCGCGGCATGTCCCAGACCCGTCTCGCTGAACTCGCCGGGACCGGACAGGCCGCGATCTCGCGCATCGAATTCGGGCGGGACCTGCCCACCCTGGCACTCCTGGACCGCATCGCCTCGGCACTGGACTGCCGGCTGACGGTCGCCTTCACGTCCAGTTCAGGTCAGAACCTTCCCTGAACTGGACCGAATGACCAGGAGCAAGCGCGGCTGCGGGGGCCGCCGTCCTCAGACGCGTGCAGCTCTGTTCCAGCAGTCGTAGACCTCTGAGAGGCTCCACCATCGCCCTCCGCGATCGATCCCCAGGATCTGTGCCAATGGCCTCGTTCTCGTGCACGACGCCACTGGCAGGGATCCGAGTCGGGTCGGGCCCGGGTCTGTCGCATCGCCTTCGCCCACCGCCTCGGGGGGAGCCGCTCCTGACGTGAAGCGCTGTGGCCGTCCCCGACCAGCCCCGGAACTCTGTGGCGACCGGCGGGGAACGAAGGCTGCGGGCCGGCTTCCGGCGCACCGGGCGGTTCGGCGTACCGCGGGGCTCACAGGGCACTGCCGTGCTCCCCCGCCACCCTCTCCTCACCCGCAACATCCGAGGTCAGGGGTGGTTGAAGGTTTCATCAGGGAGTTCGTCGGAAAGGGCTGCGGTGGGTGCGGGTGCCGCATAGCGTGCGATGACCGGGCCGTTTTCCCGCGCTTCGCGGTCCGTGTCGTGTGGGGCCCACGACCCTAGGAGATCTTGGGATGTCTTCCGACAGCTCCGAGTTACGGCAGCCGGCGCAGCGGGCCGGGCGGCATGCCTCGGCGGTGGCGCCGGGATGGGCGACGGGCCGGGTGCGGCCGTGGGCGGGGCCGCACCGGGATCTGCGGTTGCTGCGGCGGGCGTGCCGGTGGCAGCGGCGGGTGGCGGCGCTGGCCGCGCTGGGGTATTTCGCGGTGTTCTTGGCGCTGACCGTCCGGGTGCCGTCGCTGATGACGCGGCCGGCGCCGGGCGGGCTGCCGTTCGGGCTGCTGCTGGCGCTGGTGCAGGTGCCGGTGACGTGGCTGGCGGTGGTGTTCTACGAGCTGACCGCGCGGTGGTTCGTGGATCCGCTGGCGCGGCGGGTGCGGCGGGCGGGCCGTGAGGGGCGGGCGCTGCCGTGACGGGCTTCGGGGGGCCCGCGCAGTCCTGGTCGCTGGTGGCTTTCTGCAGTGTGGTGACGCTGACGCTGCTGCTGTGTGTGGTCACCGGCCCGGACCGGGAGGACCTGGACGAGTTCTACACGGGGTACCGGTTCCTGTCGCCGTTGCGCAACGGGCTGGCCATCGCGGGTGACTACATCTCGGCGGCGACCGTGCTGACGGTGGGCGGGATCATCGCGCTGTGCGGGTACGACGGGGTGGTGCTGGCGCTGAGCACGCTGCTGTCGCTGCTGCTGCTGATGTTCCTGCTGGCGGAGCCGCTGCATCACACGGGCCGGTTCACGATGGGGGACGTGCTGGGGCGCCGTATGCAGGGGCGGGCGGTGCGGATCACGGCGTGCGCGGTCACGCTGGCGGCGCTGATGCCGATGATGGTGGTGCAGCTGGCGGGTGTGGGGCAGCTGCTGGCGTACGTCCTGGGGTTCTCCGACGGTGCGATGCGCACGGGGTGTGTCGTGGGGGCGGGGGCGCTGATGATCACGTATGCGGCGATCGGGGGGATGCGCGGGACGGCGTTGATCCAGATCCTGAAGACGGTGATCCTGCTGGGTTCGGGGCTGGTGGTGGCCGCTCTGATCCTGCACACGTTCGGCTGGAGTCCGCGCACGCTGTTCGAGTCGGCGGCGCGCAACAGCGGTGCCGGGCCGGGGTATCTGCGCTACGGGCTGCAGTTCGCGGGCGGGCGGCATCCGGCGCTGGACATGGTGAGCACGCAGTGCGCGATCGTGCTGGGCGGTGCGTGTCTGCCGCATGTGACGATGCGGATGTACACGGCGGGCAGTACGCGTCAGGTGCGCCGGGCGATGTCGTGGGCGGTGTCGGCGGTGGCGCTGTTCATGGCGGTGATGACCGTGGTGGCGGTGGGGGCGACCGCGCTGATCGGGGCGAAGGCGGTGGCGGCGGCCGATCCGCGGGGCAACACGGCGTATCTGCTGGGCGCGCGGGCCGCGTTCGGGACGGATCTGTCGCGGGCGGAGGGGCTGCTGTTCACGACGGTGACCACCGCGATCTTCCTGACGCTGCTGGCGTCGGTGGCGAGCATGACGCTGGCGTGCGCGAACTCGCTGGCGCACGACGTGCTGGCGCGTGCGGGCACGGCGCCGCTGCGGGAGATGGCGCTGGCGCGGCTGGCGGCGCTGGGGGTGGGGGTGCCGGTGATCGCGCTGGCGGTGGCCGCCCAGCACCGCAGTCTGCAGCCGCTGGCGATCGTGTCGTTCTGCCTGGGGGCGTCGGCGATCGCGCCGGCGCTGGTGTTCGGGCTGTTCTGGCGGCGCTACACGCGGGCGGGCCTGCTGTGCACGCTGATCGGCGGGACGGTCAGTGTCCTGGTGCTGATGACGGGGACGAATCTCGTCTCCGGCTCGCCCCAGTCGGCCTTCCCCGGGGCGGACTTCAACTGGTTCCCGTTCACGACGACCGCCCTGGTGTCGGTGCCGACGGGGTTCCTGTGCGGGGTGGTGGGGACGCTGGTGTCGGGCAGGCGGGCCGCGGCGCGGGAGCGCAACCGCTACGAGGCGGTCGAGCCGGTGCTGCTGGCGGGGCCGCCGTATCCGCGGGGGCGGTGACCGCGCCCCCGGCCGGGGGGCGTGTCGCGGGCGGGGTTTCGCTGCAGGCGCGCTGTGGTTCGTGCTGAGCAATCTCGGCGATGACAGTGCCGGTGTGCTGCCCGCACGCTTATGGGTGAACGTGCTCTGCGGGAGCGGGAATTGAAGTCCACGCGACTCGCGGGTACGGCCGAATCCATGACTGGGGAAGGTCTCGCATGTCGCCCACTCTTTTTGGGGTCACTGAGGATTTCGACGTTATCGTGATCGGCGGCGGGCCCGCCGGTGCGACCACCGCGGGGCTTCTCGCCAAGCGCGGCCACCGTGTTCTGGTGCTCGACCGTGAACGGTTCCCGCGCTATCACGTCGGGGAGTCCCTCATTCCCGGTGTGATGGTGCCCATGGAGGAACTCGGCCTGGTCGAGCGTATGGAGGCGAAGGGGTTCGAGCGCAAATACGGCGGAACTCTGGTGTGGGGCAACAACGAGGTTCCGTGGAACTTCTCGTTCACCACCGGCGGCCGTATCCCGTATGCGTATCACACGCGCCGGGCGGACCTGGACGCGCTGCTGCTGGACCGGGCGCGGGAGCTGGGCGCGCTCGTCGTGGAGGACGCCACGGTGAAGGAGCCGCTGGAGGAGGACGGCCGGGTGGTGGGCGTGCGCTACGCCCTGCGCGGTCTCAGCGGCACCCATGAGGCGCGGGCCTCGCTGGTCGTCGACGCCTCCGGGCAGGCGCGGGTGCTGGGCCGGAAGTTCTCCGCGGTCAACTGGAACGACCAGCTGCGCAACGTCGCGGTGTGGACGTACTTCGACAACTGCCACCGGCTGCCGGGTGACGAGTGGAGCAACATCCTCATCGAGGGCACCCGGGACGGCTGGTTCTGGGGCATCCCGATCGACAAGGGTGTCTTCAGCGTCGGCTACGTGACGCGGTCGGACGTCGCCAGCGGCACCGACAAGTCGCTGGAGGACCTCTTCGAGTCGGAGATGGAGCAGACGACGAAGCTGAAGGACATCCTCAAGGACGCGACGCAGGCCGCGGGGTACCGTTCGGCGCGCGACTGGTCGTACACCAACGAGCGTTTCCACGGCAACGGCTGGGTGCTGGTCGGGGACGCCGCCGCCTTCGTGGACCCGCTGTTCTCCACCGGGGTCGCGCTCGCGACGCTGGCGGGCAGCACCCTGTCGAAGGTCGTCGACACGATCCTGCAGAACCCGCAGATCGAGGAGAAGGCCCTCGACCGGTACTCGACCGCGTACCAGGACTTCTTCCACGACATCCGCAAGTTCGTGGAGGGCTTCTACGACCGGTCGAAGACGAAGGGCTTCTACTTCAACCTGGCGCAGGAGATCAACGACCCCGATCAGGAGAACGACGCGCAGGTCGACTTCGTGAAGCTCATCTCCGGGCTCAGCGGGCGGGCCGGCGGGCTGTTCGACCTCGATCTCGCCGACCTGGTGGCCGACGCCACGGAAGCCGGCGCGGAAGCGGGTACGGGCGGGGAGTGAGGTCCGCGGGCACGCGGACGGATCGCGGTGCGGCAGTTCCCGGAACGAGCGGGGGCTGCCGCACCGCTGTCTGTGACGGCACGGCCGGAAGGAGGGCGCGGTGGCGGGGTGCGGGGAGGGAGGGGCGGGGGGTGTCAGGCCGCCGTGTCGCGGTCTCCGGAGTTCCGCGGGGCGGCCGTCCAGCGGACCGTCTGGATCCGTCCGTCGAGGATGCCGAGGGCCAGGGCGCCCAGGGCGGTGCCGTGGCGGTCGTGGAAGACGGCGCCGGGGCCGCCGTCGACTTCCTGGGGCCGCATGGTGACGCCGATGCGCAGCAGGGCGGGGACGATGGCGGCCAGGACGCGGGCGACCTGGTCGGCGCCGGCGATCCGGTCCGGCCAGGACGGGACCGGACCGCCGGAAGTACCCGGGACACCCGGGGCGCCGGGGGTGCCGGGGGTGCCGGGGGTGCTGAACGGTGTCGCGGCGGCGGTGAGGCGGCGGCCGACCGCCTCCGAGCAGCCCACCGCCGCCGCGATCTGCGCGGTGCCGCAGCCGAAGATCTCCCGCAGGGCGAAGACCGCGCGCTCCAGCGGGGAGAGCCGCTCCAGGAGCAGCACGGCCGCCGCCGGCGTCGGGGGTGCGGGGTCCGGACGGCGGGCGGCCCGGGAGATCCGGGTGACCTCGGCCGACAGGAACGCCCGGGGCGAGGCGGGCACGGCGGAGGCGCGCTCGTAACCGCGCCGGGTCTCCTCGACGGCGTCGCGGGCCCGGCTCTCGCTGCCCAGGATCCGGTAGGCGATCGAGAACAGCAGTGGCCGTAGTTCCTCGAACTCTTCGGTCCGGCTCACCCGGGGCCCTCCCTCCTTCTTTGCTTGGACTTGGCGGACGGTGTCCGCCTTCTGCTCGCCGCGGGAGAAGCACCGTCTCCCGGCCGCGGTGGCCCCGCTTCCCCTCCCCCGCGCCGTACACCCATCCGCACGTCCGCCGCCCGCACGCGCTTGGCGTGTTGTCCGCCGTGCACGAGACGAGACGGTCCCGGTGCGCGTGACATCGGGGGCGGGAACCGGCGCGCCCGCCCGCCGGCCGGGGGGAGGCTCGGGGCGGGCGGGCGCGGCGGTGTGTGCGGGGCAGGCACCGGGGGGAGGTGGCTGCCCCGCGGGTCCGTGCGCGCCCTCGGGGGGTGGCGTGCACGGGGGTCGGGGTCAGGGCGGCGGGTCGGGGGCGGGTGTGCGGTGCTGGGCGGCGTAGACCGCGAGGAACGCGGCGAGGGCGCGGGGTCCGCCGCCGGGTTCCAGGCCGGTGACCGGGATGCACCGGCCCAGGCCTCGGGCCAGCGAGCTGTGTGCCCGCAGGGCGCGGGCGGCCAGTTCGCCGGGGCCGGGGCCTGGGCCGGGGGCGGGAGAGGTCATGGCGAGGGCCTCGGTCCGGGCCCGGGCGACCAGGTCGGCGGTGTGCGCGTGCCGTGCGGGGGCGGGCGGGGCGGTGCTCATCGGCTGTCCTGCCTTTCCTCCGGGTCCGTGCCTGCCGGGGCCGTGCCGTGCTGCCGGGGTTTCCCCGCCCGGGGTTTCCCCCCGGGGTCGGGGCCCGGGTCAGTGCCCGGTGTCGCCGTCGATGTGGCGCTGGATGAAGTCGTGGGCGAGGTCGCCGAACTGGGCGCCGAAGGGGATGGAGTGGCGGGTCGTGGCGGGGAAGGCGACGCCGGCCCAGACGCGGCTGGCGGCGCAGTCGTTCTCGAAGTCGGTCCAGGTCTCCCAGGTCAGTTTGAGGTCGCCGGCGGGGACCAGGCCGGGTTCGGTCTGGGCGGTGCCGGCGGGGATGGCGTGGGTCCAGTCCAGGACGTCGTCGCCGAGGAAGCGGCGGGCGGCCTGGGCCTGGGCGGAGCACAGGGTGGTGAAGGCGGAGGGGTACTCGGGGTGGGGGCCCGGGGGGAGGTAGCCGCTCCACTGGCCGGCGGGCAGGTCGGTGACGGTGCCCCGGCCGGGGCCGCCCCAGGCGGTCACCGGGCTGTCGCCGTGGACGTGGCGGACGGCGCTGAAGGGCCGTACGGCGTCGTGGGCGTGCTTGTGGTGCCAGACGGCGATGAGGTTGTCGAAGCGGGCCAGGGCGGTGGTGGCGAAGAGGTGGGCCCAGCCGTCCAGGTCGAGGTCGTGGGCGAGTGCGGCGGCGCGGGGGGCCCAGGTGAGGGAGACCGGTGAGTGCTCGAAGAACTCGGCCTTCACCTTCTGCTCGTCGCTCAGGGCGGCCGAGGCGGCCAGGACCTCGTCGACCGCGTCGCGGTAGGCGTCCGGCGTGCCGGGGTCGAGGTGGGCGGGTGCGGCGAGGGGGAAGGCGGCGGGGTCCTGGTAGGTGAGGGGGGTGACCAGCCGCAGCTGGGGGGTGAGGAACTGCTGGACGGTGTAGACGCCCTTGTCGCCCGGTCCGCCGCCGACGCGCCGCTGGTGGGGGCCCAGTGCGGGCTGCCAGCGGGTGGGGTCGGTCAGGGCGTAGGCGGTGTTGCGGGGGGCGTAGCCGGTGTAGTCGGCGTAGGGGCGGGGGTGGTAGGCGCGGCCCCGGTCGCCGCGGGGGTTCATGCCGTCGTCGTGGTGGGCGGCCACGACGGCCTGGCCCGCGGTGTTGCCGATGCCGACGGGGGTGGCCGGGTCGAGGGAGTCGTCGTCGGGGTCGAGGCCGAAGGCGGTCATCGCCATCCGCATGACGGGGGCGCGTTCCTCGAAGACGGCCTTGACGACCTGGTAGGAGGCGTAGAGGCCGGCGATGTTCTTGTTGCGGTTGGTGGCGGACTCCCCGGCGGGGCGGCGGGCGATGCGTGAGTGCACGCCCTGGGCGGTGGGGTGGTAGGGGGCCAGCGCGTCGAACCAGGCCAGCTGGAACTGGAGGGTGATCCAGGTGTAGACGGGGGTGTCCCCGGGGGCGATGGCCTCGGCCGGGGGGAAGCCGCCGCCGCCGTTGGTGGTGATCAGGTCCCGGATGAAGTTGCCGTGGTCGAAGTCGAAGGCGACCTTCGGGGCGGCGGGGGGTGCGGCGGGCGAGGGGCCGGACGTCGTCATGGGTCGTGTCCTTTTCCTGATTCCTGGTTCGCGATTCTTGAATTCTTGATTCATGCAGGCAAGGGAACTGTGTCTACGCAGGCGAGAGGGCTGTGCCGCGAATTCCGTCCGCGAATTCTGCATTCCACCCCATCGAGAGTAACCGGCGCCGCTCGAGGCGCGGTGGAAAGCCGCTGTATTTCCCGGCCGCACCCGATATCGAGGGAAAAGATTAGCTAATATCTTGACAGGCGGAGTTTCGGGCGCCGATGCTTTCATGGACCGGGATATGGATATGAGCATCGGAGGATGGTAGATGAGCGGGACAGCGGAGCTGGAGAATCTTTATTCCGTCATGGAGGAAACGGCCGGGCTGCTGGACATCACGCCCGCGCGCGAGCGGGTCTGGCCCGTCCTGACCGCCTACGCGTCCTTCATCCCGCAGGCCGTGATCGCGTTCCGGGTCGCGACACGCGACACCGGGGACATCGACTGCCGCTTCACGGCGTTCCCCAGCGGCTTCGACCCCTACGCCCACGCCGTGGCGCACGCGCTGACCCCCAGGACGGACCACCCCGTCGGGTCGCTGCTGGCCGACCTCGAGGCGCGGTTCCCGATCCCCTGCCACGGCGCCGACTTCGGGCTGGTGGGCGGTTTCAAGAAGACCTGGACGTTTTTCCCGGTCGATGACCTGCAGAAGCTGTCGGATCTCGCCGAGGTCCCCTCCATGCCCCGCAGCCTGGGCCTCAACAGCGGCTTCTACGCCCGCTACGGCCTGGACGACAAGATCAGCATGGTCGGGATCGACTACCCCAGCAGGACGGTCAACGTCTACTTCCTCGGCGCCCCCGCCGCCTGCCGCGAACCGGAGACCGTGCGCGCGATGATGCGCGACATGGGCCTGCCCGAGCCCAGCGAGACGATGCTGCGCCACGCCGCGCAGGCCGGCGGCATCTACACGACCCTGAGCTGGGACTCCCCCGACATCCAGCGCATCACCTTCGCCGCGCTGCTGCCCGACGTCCGCGAGCTGCCCGCCCGCTTCGGCGCCGACCCCCGGGTGGAACGGTTCGCGCTCGGCGCCCCCCACACCTACGGGCCGGTCGGCAAGGGCCTGTACAACGTGGCCTCGTACGCCGGCGGGGAGTACTTCAAGCTCCAGACCTACTACCAGATCAGCGACGGGTCCGTGGAGGCCAAGGGACTGCTCGGCCGCACCTGACAGCGGTCCGGGCGCACAAAAAAAGGCGGGCCCCGCCCCCTCGGCCAGAGGGGGTGGGGCCCGCTTTTCCTACCGTGTGCCGTCGCACGCCGTGCGCTGCTGCGTGCCGTCGCGTGCCGTGCGTCGCGTGCCGTGCGTTTTACGCCGTGTGCCGTGTGCTCACACCTGTCCCGGCGCGGACGCGGGCGCGGGGGCGGGCAGCGGGCGGGGGACGGCGGCGGCGTGCGGGGCGGCGGCGTGGTGCCGGCGGGCGCGGGCCCTCAGCGCCCGCACGGCCGGCAGGCACAGGGCCAGGGGCAGTGCCAGGACGGTGAGCACCGTGCCCAGGCTCCAGCCCGCGTGCGCCATCAGGCCGCCCGCGAGGCCGCCGAGAACGGGGCCCAGCTTGCCGGCGCTGTTGGCCCAGCTGATGCCGGTGGCGCGCGCGGCGGGCGGGTAGGCGAGCGCGGCGATCACCTGGAGCGCGGAGTTCGCCGCGGGCAGGCACAGCCCCAGGACGAACGTCCCGGCCAGCAGCGCCGCGAACTGCTCCGCCCACAGGAGGCCGGCCGCCAGGCCCAGTACGGCCGTGCCCCACAGGAGGGCCAGCAGCGCGAACCGGTCCAGACGCCGCAGGACGAAGGAGACGGTGAGCTGGCCCAGCAGGCCGCCCCACCCGAACACCGCCACGGCCACACCCGCCTGAGCGGACGTCAGGCCGGTGCGTTCGGCCAGCAGCGGCAGATAGCTCAGGATCAGGCCCACCACCCCCAGCCCCGCCAGGAAGCACAGCCACAGCAGGACCGTGGTGCGGGTCGCCTCCCCGGACAGGACGGTCCGCGAGACCGGCCCCGGGACGGGTGCGGCCCGCTCCAGGTCCACGCCGGAGACGTCCTGCTCCCCCGTCGCGGCCCGCAGCGCCTCCCGTACGTCCGTGGCGGGCCTGCCGCGGGCGGCCAGCACGCTCACCGACTCCGGGACGAACGCGAGCAGCGCCGGGACCAGCAGCAGCGGGGCGAGCCCGCACACCAGCAGCAGCACCGGCCAGCCGAACGCGGGGATCAGGACCGAGGAGAGGATCCCGCCGGCGGTGGTGCCGGCCGTCACCCCGGCGAAGGCCAGCGCGACCGTCTGGCCCCGGCGTGCGGCCGGTGTCCAGTCCGCGACCAGCGCCATCATCGTCGGCAGCACCGCCCCCAGCCCCAGACAGGCCACGATCCGCACCCCGGCGAACACACCGATGCCGTGCGTGAACGCCATCCCGGCCGTGCCGAGGCCGAAGACGGCGACACCGGCGGCGGTGACACCCCGGCGGCCGTGGCGGTCGGCGAGCGGTCCTGCCGCCGCGCCGCCGACGACCATCGCCAGCACGCTCAGCGTCACCGTCGCGGTGACCGCGCCGTCACCGACGCCCCACTGCTTCTCCAGCCGGGGGTAGACGAAGGCGGCGACGACCGCGTCGAGGCCCTCGGCCACCATCAGCAGCAGGCCCAGGACCACGATGAGCCACTGCCGGCGGCTCATCGGACCGCGGTCGATGAACTCCTGGGGACTGGGACGCGCCGAGGCGTCCGTGTTCGAGGCATCCGTGGTCACCGGCGGACCCCTTTCGAGGCGAGGAAGGGCGGGGGCGGGTGTGCGGGGGCAGCACAAACGCCTCTCCGCTCGGGCGGAGAGGCGTGGGAAAAGACGAAGAGGAAGAAGAGAAAGAAGAGAGGAACAGGAGCGGAGAAGAGCGGAGAAGAGCAGGGCTGGGCGGGGCAGAGGGGT
The DNA here is from genome assembly GCF_044747445.1 of Streptomyces sp. NPDC090083. Classification (NCBI taxonomy): domain Bacteria; kingdom Bacillati; phylum Actinomycetota; class Actinomycetes; order Kitasatosporales; family Streptomycetaceae; genus Streptomyces; species Streptomyces sp. NPDC090083. The sequence continues at coordinate 41,593 of NZ_JBIVED010000020.1, forward strand.
GGTGCGGGGCGAGGTCAGTGCGGGGTGCGGCGGGCTCTGCTGGCCTCGCGGCTGAGGGCCCAGGCGTCGGCGACCGGGCCCAGGTGGGCGAGCTTGTCGGGGTTGGTAACCGAGCGGATCGCCTGGATCTGCCCGTCCAGGACGTCCAGGGTCCAGGCGGTGAGCACTCTGCCCTCGCGGTCGCGGAAGATCGCGCCGGGCTGGCCGTTGATCTCGCGCCGCTCCAGCGTCACCTCCACCCGCACCAGCGCGGGGACCACCGAGGCCAGCAGGCGGGCCGTGTTGTCGGCGCCGCTGACGGTCCTGGCCAGCTGCGGGGTCTTGCCGCCGCCGTCGCCGACCATCTGCGCGTCCGCGGCGAGCAGTTCGCGCAGGCCCTCCACGTCGCCCTCCCGCAGCGCGCAGAAGAAGCGTTCGGCGAGCTCGTCGCGTTCGGCGCGGTCGGCCTCGAAACGGGGGCGTTCGGCGGCCATGTGGCGGCGGGCGCGGACCGCGAGCTGGCGGCAGGCGCTCTGGGAGCGGCCCACCGCCGAGGCGATGGCCGGGAAGTCGAAGGCGAACACCTCGCGCAGCACGAACACCGCGCGCTCCAGCGGGGACAGCCGCTCCAGCAGGATCAGCGCCGCCATGGAGACGGAGTCGGCCAGTTCCGCCGAGCGGGCCGGGTCGTCGTAGGGGTCGGTGAGGAGGGGTTCGGGCAGCCACGGTCCGACGTACTGCTCGCGCCGTACCCGGGCCGAGCGCAGGACGTCGATCGAGACGCGGGTGACCACGGCCGACAGGAAGGACTTCACCGACGCGGGGCTGGCCGGGGAGGCGTCGTAGCGCAGCCAGGTCTCCTGGACGGCGTCCTCGGCCTCGCTGACGCTGCCCAGGATGCGGTAGGCGATGGAGAACAGCAGGGACCGCAGTTCCTCGAACTCCTCGATCCGGGTCACCGCGGTCTCCTCCCTGGAGCCTTGGAGGCTCGGGGGCTGGGGGTTTGGCTGGGTGGGGGGCCTGGGCTGGGCGCGGGGGCCGGTGCCGGGGCGGATTTTCAGCCTAGGGGCGGGGCCGGTGCGCGTCCCGCGCCCTCCAGGGGGCTTCGAGTGCGGCTGTAGCGGGGGTCGAGCGGGTGCGGGGCGCACGGGGTGAAGCGATGGGTGAGGCGGCCGGCCGGTCCGGGTGATGACCCGGGCGCGGCCGGCCGCCGGAGAGGGGAACCCCGGTGGGGGTCCTGGTGGTCAGGAGCGGGCCGCTTCGGCCTGCTCGGTCGGCTTGGGGGCGGGGGCGCCGGCCGGTGCGGGCAGCGGGCCGCCGCGCAACAGGAGGGCGGAGACGACCGCGCCGAAGCCGAAGATGGCCGTGCACCACCAGAAGACCCGGGTGTCGCCGTGGATCGACGCCAGGTGCAGCTGCTGCAGGGTGGGGGTGCCCGTGACGTGGCCGGCGAGCCAGTCGGTGGCGGCGGTGGCGGCGATCGTGTTGAGCAGGGCGGTGCCGATGGCGCCGCCGAGCTGCTGGCCGGTGCTGATGACGGCCGAGGCGATGCCCGCGTCCTGCGGGGCGACCCCGGAGGTGCCCGCGCTCAGCGCCGCGCCGTAGATGAGGCCCATGCCGATGCCGACCAGCAGGACCGGGCCCAGGATGTGGGTGGCGTAGGCGGAGTTGGCGTCGATGCGGGTCAGGCCGGCCATGCCGGCGGCGCTGATGAGCAGGCCGCCGGTGATCAGCGGGCGCGGGCCGAACTTCGGGAGCAGCTTGATGGCGCCCACGCTGGTGCCCACCGGGGTGATCGCGATCATCGGGAGCAGTGCGCAGCCGGAGGTGATCGCCGAGTAGCCCAGGATGGTCTGCATGTAGTAGACGAGGAACATCAGGATGCCGAAGAAGCCGATGCCGACCAGGAGCACGGTGAAGTAGGCGGCGCCGCGGGTGCGGCTGAGGACGATGCGGGGCGGCAGCAGCGGGTTGGCGGCGCGGGTCTGCCAGACGGAGAAGGCGATCAGCAGGACGGCTCCCGCGGCCAGGAAGCCCCAGGTCGACGTCTCGCCCCAGCCGTTGTGCGCGTTGGAGAAGCCCAGCACGACGGCGAACATGCCGGCCGAGGCGAGCAGCACGCCGGGGATGTCCATGCGGGCGCCGGACTTGGGCTGGTCCTGCAGCAGTGCCATGCCGCCGAAGAACGCGACCGCGGCCAGCAGCAGGTTGACGTACATGCACCAGCGCCAGCTCAGGCCGGAGGTCAGCGCACCGCCGATGATCAGGCCCACGCCCGAGCCGCTGGCCACCACGCCGCTGAAGACGCCGAAGGCCTTGGCGCGTTCCTTGGGGTCGGTGAACGTGGTGGCCAGCAGGGCCAGGCAGGAGGGCGAGAGCAGTGCGGCGAAGGCGCCCTGGCAGGCGCGGGCGGTCACCAGCATCTCGAAGTTGGTCGCGGCGCCGCCCACCGCGGAGGCGGCGGCGAAGCCCAGCAGGCCGATCAGGAAGGCCCGCTTGCGGCCGATCAGGTCGGAGAGCCGGCCGCAGAACAGCAGCAGGCCGCCGAACGGCAGCGCGTACGCGGTCACGATCCACTGCCGGTCGGCGTTGCTGAAGTCCAGTGCCTGCTGCGCGGAGGGCAGCGCGATGTTCATGACGGTCAGGTCGAGACCGACCATCAGGTAGGCGGTGCAGATGACGGCGCCGATCAGCCACCGCCGCCGTGCGTCGGCGGCCGCCCCCGTGCTCGGCCCAGCCGCGGCGGCTGCGCTCTGTGCTGCCATGATCATCTTCTCCTTGTTCCGTAATCCGGCGATTTGGCGAACGGGCTCGAGGCCTCGCCCCTTAGGACGAGACACGGGGTGGCGGCTGTGACATCACCGCGGGCTGGTGCGGCCGGACGGCGCGAAGCGGGAGGGCGGACGGGCGGTGGCGCGGGGTCAGGCGGACCGGGTCCGGGCGTGGGCGGTGAACATCTCCAGCAGCGAGGGAGAGATCTGGTGGTACACGGCGAGGTCGAGGTGGTCCCCGCCCGGCGACCACTTGACCGCCGAGGCGTTCACCGGCTCCCCCGCGTACGTGTAGGGGGCGCTGCGCACGAAGTGCTCCAGGCGCGGGTCCAGCCGGGCCGGGAGCGCGGCCGGGTCCAGGCCCGGGGAGGGCACCGGGGCGAAGGAGATCCGCCGGATGTCCGGGGAGTCCCAGCCGAGGGTCGCGTAGACCCGGTAGGACGTGCACGCGTACGCGAGCATCCGCTCGTCGGGCTCGGGCAGTCCCATCTCCTTCAGCAGGGACAGCACGGTGCGCGGGTCGAGGGCGCCGGCCACGTCGGCGGGCAGCTGGAAGTACAGGTTCAGCGTCCTGCTGCGGTAGTTGATGCCGACCAGCGCCACCTCGTCCAGGCCGTGGCGGGCGAAGAGGGCGGCGTTGTCGGCCACCGAGCGCGGCACCGACGGGATCCGGGCCAGCTCCGACACCTTCTGCAGGTCGCCGGGGAACTGGGCGTAGATCTTCTTGAACCCGCCGGTGACCCCGCCGTCGATGAAATAGTCCTCGACGGCGATCCGCTTCTCGATGTCCGAGAGCAGTTCCGCCACGGGATGGTCCTCCCGGGGCAGCAGACCGCCGGCCAGCGCCCGCGCGTAGGGGCCCTCGGCCCCGGGCGACACCTGCACGGTGTATTCGAGTTCGCCCACCCGGCCCGCGTTGACCTGCGCGCTGAAAATGATCGCGCCGTCCGTCAGCGCGTCACGGAACGCCTCCAGGACCGGCCACACCATGTCACGCGAGAACGACGCCCCCACCAGCCGGGCCGCCTCCTCGATCGCTGAGTACAGCTTTTCCGCCTCAGTGCCTTCGGACATCAACACTCCAAGTAGTCTGCGCCGGTCATTGATTCCGCGGGAATCCGTACTCCGCCGCCTTCGGGAACATAGCGCGGGACCGCTCGGGAACCGCTGGAGAATTCACTGGCGCCGGGGCCGGTGACAAGCGTGGGAATGCGCGAGCAGTGGGTGAACGGCCCGCCGCGCGGACCGGGGGCCGGTGAATTCCGGTGCGTTCCGGAGAATCCCCGCGTGATCCGCGGGCATTCCGGATGCGGTCCGCGTTGCCGGGTGTTCCGCGTGTTCCGGATGCGGTGCGGGGGCGCGGGCCGGGCGGGGTTCTAGGCGGGGGTGCCCACGGTTCCCGCCGGGTGCTCGGTGCCGACCTCTGTCGCGGTCGCGGTCGCCGTGCTCGCCGAGGGGGCGGGGTGCGCGGGCGTGCGGGGTGTGTCCGCGTCGGTGGGGCGGCCGATGATCCAGCTCAGCAGGGGGCCCGCCATCGCGGTGGTGACCACGGCCATGACGACCATCAGCGAGTACAGGTCCCGGTCCAGGAAGCCCAGTTGGAGACCCACGTTCAGGACGATCAGCTCGGTCAGGCCGCGGGTGTTCATCAGCGTGGCCAGCGCCGCGGACTGCCGCAGCGGCATCCGGTTGAGGCGGGCCGCGGCGAACGCCCCGGTGAACTTGCCGCCGACCGCCACCAGCAGGATCAGCCCCAGCGCGCCCAGCCCGCCCGCGTCGAGACCCGACAGGTCGACCTGGAGACCGGCGACCAGGAAGAACACCGGCAGCAGCAGTGTCCCGCTCAGGTGGCCCAGCCGCTCGTGGACGTCCGTGCGCAGCCGCTCGCTGTTGCCGCGCGGCAGGATCACGCCGAAGAGGAACGCGCCGAAGATGTAGTGCAGGCCCACCCACTCGGTGGCCGCGGCCGACAGCAGCAGGCCCACCAGGACGGCCGCGAACACCGTCGGGGTCAGCGTCAGCCCCGGGCGGCGCGCCGTGAAGCGGCGCAGCAGCGGGCGTACGACGAAGAGCATGGCCAGCAGGTAGGGGACGGCCAGCAGGATGCGCCACTGGTCGGGGCCCGCCGAGCCGCTGACGGCGATCACGGCGGCCAGCAGCGACCAGGCCAGCACGTCGTCGATGGAGGCGCAGGCCAGGGCCACCACCCCGAGCGGGGAGCGGGACATGCGCCGGTCGGTGAGGATGCGGGCCAGGACCGGGAAGGCGGTGATCGACATGGCGATGCCCATGAACAGCATGAACGCCGTCCGGTCACCGGTGCCGTAGTCGTCCATCAGGTACAGGGCCAGCAGCGTGCCCAGGCCGAACGGCAGCAGGACGGAGCTGAAGGAGACGGTGACGGCGAGGCTGCCGCTGCCGCGGATCATCCCGGCGTCCCATTCCAGGCCGACCAGGAACATGAAGGCCGCCACCCCGACCGCGGCCAGCGCGGCCAGCAGCGGGCGGATGCCGGCGGGGAAGAGGGCGTCGGAGAGCGCGCCGTGGAAGAGGGTCGGCCCCAGGGCGATGCCGGCGAGGACCTCGCCGATCACCGCCGGCTGGTTCAGGCGCCGGGCCAGCATGCCCAGCACACGGGCCAGGAACACGACGGCGGCGAGACCGACGAGCAGGGACGAGGTCTGATGAGTGGTCATGTCGAGAGGTCTTCCGTCGGCGGGATCCGGCCCGGGAGCGAAGTGGGGGTGGGTGCCGCGGCGCGCCGGCGGGAGGAACCGGCCGCACCGGCGCGGGAAAGAACGGCGGCACCCTCTTCCGGGACCCGGCGGCCGGGTGCTGCCGCCGGGTCCCGGAAGAGGGTGCGTGTCAGTGCGGGTAGCCGCCGAAGCGGCGCTCGCGGCCCTTGAGGTCGGCGAGGGCGGCGTCGAAGTCGGCGCGGGTCATGTCGGGGAACAGGCACGGCGCGAAGTGCAGTTCGGCGTACGGGGACATCAGCGGGAAGAACGACGACATGCGGGTCGCGCCGCCGGTGCGGATGAGGTGGTCGACCTGGGCCGGGACGTAGGCGTGGCGGGCCAGGATCTCCTCGGTCAGCTCCGGGATCTTCCCGTTGAGCCGGTTGAAGATGCCGATGACCTCGTGGGTGAGGGACATGCCCAGGATGTAGTGGAGCGTGAAGCCCGTGTCCTTGGCCGACTTCTCGCGCAGTTCCTCCAGTTCGGCCAGGTGCGGGGCGGACACCAGGTCGAGGGAGCCGGAGAAGTCGAAGGCACAGGTGTCGTGGACGCGGCGCACCACGTCGGTGAACGCGTTCATGAACGTGGTCACCGCGGGCTGGGGGCGGCTGTGGTTGGCGGCGGAGGAGGCCGTGATGTAGAGGGTCGTCACGCCTTCCTCGCGGGCCCAGTCCATGAACTCGACGATCTTGTCCCCCATCGCCGCGTAGCCGTCGTCGAGGGAGACGCCGTTCGCCTGGGACCAGCGGCGCATTCCGTCCGGCAAAAGCATCAGGGTGGTCACCGGGATCTCCTTGTCGTTGCGGGTGAGAACGGGATGGGAAGAGTGGTGGGGCGGTGCGGGAAGAGCGGTGGTGGGGGTGGGGCGGGGTGTGGTCCGGTGGTCAGCGGGCGCCGTCCGCGCGGCTGCCGCTCGGCGAGGGCGAGGCGAGCAGGTGCGCCACCGACGCCCATGCCTGTACGCCGTGCAGGGCGCCGCTGATCTCGGCCGTGCGCCAGGTGCCGGCCGCGGAGTTCAGCAGCCGGGCGCGGCCCAGACGGGCCGTCGCCTCACCGCCCGTCTCCCCCGGCACACCGGCACCGGAGGCGGTGTGAGTGGTGTCGGTGGTGATGCGGGTGCGGCGCATCCACAGGTTGTTGCTGTCGGCGCGCTCGACGCCGTCCAGCGTGTAGAGCAGGACCTGGCCCAGCTGCATGGCCGCGACGAACGCGTCGATCATGGTGGCCGGGGTGGTCTCCCGGGGGCCCCGCGCCCCGTCCGGGAGCAGCGCGACCCGGGCCGAGGCGGACGGCTCCTCGGTGCCGTCCGTGATCCGTACGCCGGTGAGCAGCTGGCGGCGGGCGCCGTGCGGGACGCCGTAGGGGGCGTCGTTCCAGGGGCCGGGCAGTTCCTCCGCCAGGTAGTACGACCGGGGTGCGGCGGGCGGGCGGCGGGCGGGGCTGTGGCGGGCGTGCACCCGGGCCGACAGCGAGCCGACCCGGCAGTCCAGGGTGGTCGACCAGAGCGGCCCGGTGCTCTCGGCGGCGGCGAGGGAGCCGGTGACCGGGAAACTCTCCAGCCCCTCCTCGTCCGGGCGCGCGCCGGCCTTGATGTCGACGGAGCTCACCTCGAAGCGGTCGCCGGGGCCCAGCGAGCAGGCGTGGGCCGCATACAGGCCGGTGAGGCGGGCGGCGAAGAGCATCACGTCGAGGGAGCTGAGGTGGGGCGTCGGGTACCGGTCGCCCTTGCGGGACCAGGCGGCGGGCAGGGCGAGGTGGGCGGTGGCGCTGATGCAGGCGGCTTCGCGGGGGCCGTGGGCTCTGCCGGGGCCGTCGGCGGGGGCGTGGCCCGGTGTGATGGTGAGGTCGGTCAGCGAGTGCGCGACCCGTTTGAATCCCTCGCCGAGGAACCGGCCCTCGCGCGGGCCGAGGAAGTCGTCGATGGACGCCAGGTGCAGGGATGACACGGGGACTCCTGTTCCCGCCGCGTCCACGGTGACGGGAACGGCGACGACACGGCCGTCCTGGACGGGGCCGGCCTGGTGCGGGTGCGGGGGCGGCGCGGGGGACGCGGGGCGAAGGGTGCGGCCGTGGCGGTGGCGCGGGGTGCGTGCCCGAACCGGTGGCCGTGGCCGTGGTCGCGGCCTCGCCGGTACTTCCCCGGGCCCCGCCCGTCCCGGGGGTCAGTTCGCCGCGGTGGTCCGCTGGCTGCCGGCCAGGAGTGCGCGGCCCGCGAGGTGGATCGCCGTCAGGTGGGTGATGCGTTCGCCGAGGTGTTCGGCGGTGGCGATGTCGGCCTTGTGGACGGCGTCGGGGGGCAGGTCGCCGGGTGCGGTGGCGGCGGCGCCGTTGAAGTAGCCGAGGCGGTTGAGGTCGTTGTCGCTCTCGTGGCTGAGGTGCCAGCCGGGCAGGAGGCCGAGGCTGACCCAGAGCATGCCGTGCTGGGCGCCCAGGGTCGCGAAGTAGCCGAGGGTGGAGTCCTTGTCGCCCGCCTTGCAGGCGCCGATGGTGAACCCCGAGCCGAGCTTGTCCTTCCAGGCCTGGCGCGCCCAGCGCCTGCTGGTCGACTCGGCGAAGACGTGGAAGGCGCCCGACGCCGAACCCATGTAGGTGGGCGATCCGAAGACGATCGCGTCGGCCGCGTCCAGGGTCTGCCACGCGGCGTCGTCCATCGCCCCGACGCCGACCATGGTCACCTCGGCGCCCGCCGAGACCGCGCCCGCCCGCACGGCGCGGGCCAGGACGTCGGTGTGGCCGCGGCCGGAGTGGTAGGCGACCGCCACGGCCGGCGGACGCGGCGACGGCTGTGGCTGTGGCTGTGGTGGTGTGTGCATCGGGTGTCCTCCTGCGGGCGCGGGCGCGGGGCTGTTCACGAGGTCACGGGTGTGCCGGGAGGCGTTCGTGCTCCATGCGGAAGTCCTGGCGGCCGTACTCGCGCCGGGCCCGTTCGATGGCCTCGGTCGTGGTCATCACCGGTGTCCAGCCGAAGAGGCCCGCGATGGTCTCCAGGCGCTGGGCCATGGGGCCGCCGACCACGTGGCAGGGGATCTCCAGTTCCTCCAGGGTGGCCAGCAGCATCCGGTCCACGCTCGCGCGGAAGGAGTCGTTCATCGGCCGGTGGCCGTCCGCGGCGATCGGCAGTTCGTGGCGCAGGTGGACGTAGGCGTCGTAGGTGGCCTTGACGTGCTGTTTGAAGGCGTGCCCGTACTGCTCGACGACCTCGCCGAAGAACACCATCCGCGGCGAGTCCGGCAGGGCGGGAGGGCCGTCGGCGGGGGCGGCGGTGGGGTTCATGCCGTAGCGGCGGCGGCCCTCGCCGTAGAGCCACTCCTGCAGGGAGGAGCCGTCGGAGACGAAGTGGTCGCCGAGCAGGGCCTCCTGGACCGCGCGGCCGGTGTGGCGGCGCAGGGTGAGCTGGAGGAACTGCGCCGGTGTGACATCGGCCAGGCGTACTCCGGGCAGGGCCTGCGGCATGATCTCGCGGACGGTGCGGGCCAGTGAGCGCGGGATGCCGGTGTAGTGGGACAGCGCCATCACCGTGGAGGTCTTGCCCGAGGAGTAGGTCCCGGACACGGCTACCTTCATCGGGACTCTCCTTCGTGGATGTCCCCGGCTCCGGCCGGGGGTGGAAGCGGGGTCGCCGCCCGCCGGGAGACCCCCCGGGATGGGGGTCTCCCGGCGGGCGGCCGGTGCCGTGGCAGGGAACAGGGGTCTGGCCGGGGGGCGTTCAGGCGGTCTTGACCGCGGTCAGGACGGCCTGGACGGGGATGACGTCCGGCGGGATCTCGGCTGCGTCCTTGGTGAGCGCCTTGGTCACCTCGAAGCCGCATTCGCGCAGCCAGCGCTCGTAGACCGACAGCTTCTGCGGGCCGCCTTGGCCCATGGCGGCGCCGATGAAGAAGGCCGGGAAGAAGTCGACGTTGTAGTTGTCGCGGTCGGTGATGTCCTCCGGGTAGACCGGCACGAGGATGTTGACCGTGCCGCCGGGCCTGAGCGCCTTGTGGACGCCCTGGAGGATCCTGACCACGTCGGCCTTGTCGAACATGTCCAGGAAGTGCTTGACCAGGACGACGTCGTAGTCCTGGGGGATCTCGTCGAAGACGTTGCCGCCGATGAACGACAGGTGCTCCTCGAGGCCCGCGGCGCGGAAGTTGGCCAGCGCCTCGGTCTCCTTGCCGGGCAGGTCGAAGGTGGTGACCGTCAGGCCCTCGGAGGCCTTGTGGCGGTAGGTGTGGATCGCGCCCAGGCCGGTGTTGCCGGCCACGTCCAGGACGCGGGAGCCGGCCGGGATGTCGATGTTGTCGAAGAACCAGGGGTCGATGTTGGCCGTGACGTTGTTCATCAGCTTCAGCCAGGAGTCGTTGAGGTCCTGGTGGTCGGCGACCGCGTCGTAGAGGGTGCCCTCGGCGCCGTAGAGCTCCTTGAGGCCGACGACGGTGCCGGTGCGGGCGGACTCGGTGAGGTAGAACAGCTGGCGCAGCGCGGTGACCTTGATCAGGTTCATGTAGGCCAGGGCGCGGTTGAGGTCGGCGACCGGGACGGCGCCCAGCGCGTCGAGGGTGTAGGTGCCCGTCTCCTCGTCGTGGGCGACGAAGCCCTCCTTGACCAGGAGGAACAGGAGCTGTTCCACGGCGTCGGGGCGGGCTCCGGCGGCCTCGCCGAGCTGGGCTGCGCTGGAGCCGGGGCGCTCGCGCAGGGTGTCGACCAGGCCGAGTTCGAAGGCGGAGAGCAGGCTCATGAACCGCGAGGGTCCGACCATGTACTCGCGCAGTCGGGCGAGCGTGGCGTCAGGTGTCACGGTGTCAGCCTTTCGAGTCGGTGGGGCGGGCCGCGGGGCTCTGTGCCGGCGGCTGGGTGAAGCGGCGGGCCAGCTCCAGGCGCTGCACCTTGAGCGTGGCGGTCCGGGGCAGTTCGGCCTGCGGGATCTGGACGGGGTCGGCGAGCTGCGGGAAGGCGGTGGTGGCCGCCCGCCAGCGGGCCGTGTCCAGGGGGGCGTCGTCGTGGGTGCAGATCACCGGGACCGCTTCGCCGTCCGGGCCCTGGACGATGACCAGTTCGCTCAGTTCCGTCAGTGCGCCCAGGACGACGTCCTCGATCTCCAGGGAGCTGCGCACTCCGGGGATCATGTCGACCTCGCGGTCGAGCATGTGCAGGCAGCCCAGGCGGGTGCGGTAGCCGACGTCGCCGGTCCCCCACCAGTCGCCCTTGCGGTTGTCGTCGTAGCGCTCCTGCTCGCCCAGGTAGGTCTTGGCCAGGCCCGGCCAGGCGACCTCGATGCGGCCGGGGTGGCGTTCGCTGGGGCGGTGGCCGTCCCGGCCGACGACGCGGATGCGGGCGGCGCCTCTGGGCATGGCCCAGCCCACGCAGCGGCCGTTGGCCTTGTGGGCGAAGGGGCGGAAGTAGGCGCGGCCGACGGCCGGGCCGACCTCGCTCTGGCCGTAGATCTGGAAGAACAGGGCGCCGCGGCGGCGGGAGGACTTCAGCAGGCGGCTCATCGTGGCGGGGTGGATGGCGTCGAAGGTGCTGGAGAAGACCTTCACCGAGGCGAACGGCATCCGGGGGTCGCGGGTGAGCTGCTCCCACTCCATCAGCGAGTTGGGCAGTGCCTCCACGAACGCGGGCCGGTGGGCCAGGAACTGCTCGGCGACCACCGCGGGGTCCGTCTCGCGCAGCAGCAGCACCGGGTACTGCTTCAGCAGTGCCAGGGACATCGCCGCGACCATCCGGGAGTGCACGAACGGCACATGGATGGCGACGGTCTCCTTCTTCCGCTTCAGGGCCAGCAGCCGCCACTGCGGCACCAGGCGGATCGCCTGGGTGCGGGGGGTGTGGACGACGAGCTTGGGGATGCCGGTGGTGCCGGAGGTGTGGGTGATGACGGCGGCCTCGTCCAGCGGACGCAGCACCGGCCGCACCCGGGGCGAGCCCGCCAGCCCGGCGAGGGAGACGGTGCCGGGGCGGTCGCCGGCCGAGGTGATCACGCGGCGGGTCAGCCGGTCCGGCGCCACCTCGGCGAGCCGGTCCAGGGCGGTGCCGTCGGTCAGCAGCGTCGGACGGCCCAGCCGGCCCAGCAGGACGCCCACGGTGGCCGCGTCCAGCGCCGGTGACAGGTTGACCACCACCGCGCCGATGCGCGAGATCGCGCAGGCCAGCATCCAGTGGTCGGCGTTGGCCGTCTTGTAGATCACGACGTGCTCGCCGGGGCGGACCCCGGCCGCCCACAGACGGCCGGCGAGATCGTCGACGTGCTCCGCGTACTGGCGCACCGTCAGCCGGCGTCCCGCCTCGGGCAGGACGCCCAGGTCGTGGTCCAGGATGATCGGCGTCGCGGGGTTCACGGCGGCGGCCGTCTCGGGCAGAAGGCCGATGTGCAGGCCGTTTCGTTGGATCGATCGGTAGGCGGTGGAGCCCTTCATGGGGATGTGTCTCCTTCGGGGGCACGCTGCGGGGCGGACGCGCGAAGGCCGCACCGCGTGCGGGGCGCGGGGCTGCCGGGCCGGACCGTGGGGCGCAGGGCGGGGGCGGGGTCGTACGGCACGGCAGGGACCCGGCATCCATCGCTCGGGTGCGGGAGTTCCTGCCGTGCCGCCGGGGCTGTGCGGGGCCGCTATGCGGCGTGGCGGACGGTGCTCTGGTGGAGTGCGGTGCGCAGGGCGTGGGCGACGCGGGTGACCTGGTCCTGGGTCAGTTCGGCGTGCATGGGGATGGCGAGCTGGCGGGTGGCCAGGTCGAGGGAGACCGGGCAGGTCTGCTTCGCGTCGAAGACGGGCTGGGTGTGGCCGGCGAACGTGCCGTGCCCGCAGCCGATGCCCTGGGCGCGCAGCGCGGTGGCCACCGTGCCCCGGTCCACCGCCTCGTCGAGGGTGACCATGTAGGTCTGCCAGGCGTGGGTGCGGTCGGCGGGCACGTGGGGCAGCGTCAGCAGGTCCTCGCCGGCCAGGAGTTCGCCGTACTGCGCGGCGACCGCGCTGCGGCGGGCCAGGAGTTCGCCGATGCGGCCCAGCTGGACCTGGAGGATCGCGGCGGCGATGTCGGACAGCTTGAAGTTGTAGCCGATCTCGGTGAACACCGGGATCGGCAGGCCGACGACGTTGCCCATGTCGAAGATGCTGCCGATGCCGAACGAGGAGCGCAGCCGCGCGTCCTTGCCGATCTCCGGGTCCGAGGCCAGCAGCGCGCCGCCCTCGCCGCTGCTGGCGCCCTTGCGGCCGTGGAAGGACAGGCAGCCCACCTCCGCCAGCGCCCCCGCCTTGCCGCCCTGGTAGGTGGCGCCGACCGCGCAGGCCGCGTCCTCGACGAGGAACAGGCCGTGCCGGTCGGCGGTCTCCTGCAGTTCGGTGTAGTCGGCGGGCAGGCCGACCGTGTCGACCGCGATGATCCCCGCGGTGCGGGGGGTGACCAGGTCGGCCACCGCCTGCGGGTCGACGGTGTAGGTGTCGGGGCGTACGTCGGCGAAGACGGGGGTGGCGCCGACGTAGCGGGCGGCCTGGGCGGGGGCGGGGAAGCCGTAGTCGGCGACGATGACCTCGTCGCCGGGCCCCACTCCCAGGGCGAGCATCGCCAGGTGCAGGGCGGCACCGCAGTTGCTGACCGCGACCGCGTCACCGACCGCGTACTCCGCCGCCAGCCGGGCCTCCAGCGCCTTGCCCTGCGGGCCCTGGCCGGCCGGCCAGCCGGAGGCGAACACCTCGGCGACGGCGGCCAGTTCCCGCTCGCCCAGGCTCGCGTGCACCAGGGGAATCGCGTCCATCGTGGTCACTCCGTTCACGCTCCGCGCCCGGCGGCCCGGGGGGAAGAAACAGGGGAAGGGGCAGAAGGGGCAGGGGTGGAAACAACAGGGGCTGCGGCAGGCGCCGTTGCGGGCGCGGCCCCGGGTACGGATCCGGACGCCGACGCGGATGCCGACGCGGCTGCGGGCTCGGGCGCGGGTTCGCGGACCGGGGGTTCGTAGCGCAGCGGGGTCAGCTGGTGGACGTCGTAGCGCCGCCGCATGCGTTCCACGGCCTCCTGGTCGATCGTGCCGCCCGCCTGCCAGATCTCGGCGATCTCCTCGAAGTAGAACTCGTGGTACGGCGAGGGATAGCACTGGAAGAGCATGCGGGCCGGTTTGTCGGAGGCGTTGCGGAAGGCGTGCGGGGTGCCCGGGGGCACGAACATGAAGGCGCCCTCGGTCGCGGCGGCGATCCGGTCGCCTTCCGGGGAGGTCCACCGGTGCCAGGAGTCCTCGGTGCGCCGCTCCGGCTCGAACGCCAGGAGCTCCAGCTCGCCCTCGAGGACGTAGAAGAACTCCTGCGCGTCCTGGTGGACGTGCGCCCCGACGTCGAAGCCGGGCGGGACGACGACCTCGAAGACCGACAGGATGGAGCCCTGGTCCTTGGTGGCCTTGAAGGTGACTTCCTGCGCCTTGGTGATCAGTTTCCGGCCCTGGCCGGGCGGGACGATGAGGCCAGTCATCCGATTGATGTCCTTCGGCAGAGACGGCGGCGGAAAAGGGCGGAACAGGAGGGGGTCAGTCGACGTCGGCGCGGGCGCCGTCGCTCCAGCGGCCCAGGGCCATCTCGGCGGTGATGCCGGGGCCGAAGCCCGCGATCAGGCCGGTCGCCTCGGGGGCCGGGGTGTCCTCCTCGAACAGGCGGCGGGCCGCCTCCAGGACCACCGCGCTGGCGATGTTGCCGTACTCGCTGAGCGTGGCCCAGCTGTGCCGGAACACGCTGCGGTCGACCTCCAGGAACTTGGCGAGGTCGTCGAGGATGCGCGGGCCGCCGGCGTGGACGATGTAGAAGTCGAGGCTGCCCGCGTCCCAGCTGTGGTCCTTGGCGAACTCCCGCAGCACCGGCGCCAGCGGCTCCATCGTGCCCGGCACCCGCCGGTCCAGCTGGAAGTGGAAGCCGGTCTCGCGCACCGCGTAGGAGATCCAGTCCTCGGTGTGCGGGATGAGGTAGGAGGCGTTGCGCTCCAGCTCGATGCCGGTGCCGCCGTTGCCGCGCACCACGGCGGCCGCGACCGCGTCCCCGAACAGGCCGTCGGAGAGCAGCGAGCCGATGTCGTCCATGTCGGGCTGGTAGCACAGCGAGCAGAACTCGGCCGACACGATCAGGACGTTGCTGCCGGGGTGGGCGACGCAGAAGTCGTGGGCGCGGTTGACGGCGGCGCCGCCGGCCGCGCAGCCGAGCTGGGCGATGGGGATCTGGCGGGTGTCGGGGCGCAGCCCCATCGTGTTGATGAGCCATGCCGTCAGGGACGGCATCAAAAAGCCGGTGCACGACACGTAGATGATCGCGTCGATGTCGCGGGCGGCGACGTCGGCGTTCTTCAGCGCCTCCTCGACGACCTGGGGGGTGCGCTTCTTGGACTCGACCTCGTAGATGCGGTTGCGTTCGGTCAGGCCCGGGTGGCGCAGGGTCTGTTCGATGGGCTGGACGAGGTGGCGCTTCTGGACGCCCGTGTTGCGTATCAGGCGCAGCGCGAGCGGCAGTTGCTCCTTCCCCTCGTGCACACGCCGGGCGAAGTCCAGCGTCTCCTCCATCGTGATGACGTGCTCGGGCGCCTGCACCGCGGGCTTGCACAGCCTGGCCATGTCGGGTCCGCCTTCTCTAGGTCTGCCGGGGAAAAGTGCACGTGTGTGCATGTGTGCATGCGTGTGCGCCGTCTACTGCGCGGCGCGTAGGGCTGAAGGGCTGGGGGGCTTGGGGGTCACGCCGCCGCGGGGTGCGGGGCGAGGTCCATCAGGGCGGAGAGGACCGGCGGCCTGCTCCAGTCGGGCGCGCTCAGGGTGATCTCCAGGCGGCGCGCGGTGTTGTCCTTGACGCGTACCGGGCCGATCGCCGCCGTCAGCCGGGCCGGTGACGGTCCCTCACCCCGGTTGCGTGCCGGGGTGGTTGGGCGGGGGCGGGTCACCGCGTGGACGTACCAGACGCCTTCGGGGATGTGCTCCAGCGTGAAGGGGCCGGGTGCGGACGCGTGGGTGAGCTGGACGGGGGCGCCCTGCAGCAGGGGGCTGGCGAAGACGCCCACCCGCACCGCCCGCGCGCTGCCGCCGGTGGTGTGCAGCAGGCCCGTCACCGTGCCGGTGCCGGTGCGGGTGTCGGTGGGCCGGGCCGCCGTCGACATCGTCGTCGCCGGCGGCGTGGCCGGGACCGGTGCCGACCGGGGGGCGGGCGGGGCCTGTTCGGGGCCGGCCGGGGTCAGGGAGAGCGCGCGGTAGCCGGTGGGCGAGAGGCCCACCAGCTCGGTGAAGCGGCGGGTGAAGCTGCCGGTGCTGCTGTAGCCGACGCGCGCCCCGATGTCCGCGACGGTCAACTGGGTGCTCAGCAGCAGGACTTTGGCCTCCTGCAGCCGTACCGCGCACAGGAACCGTCCCGGGGTGACGCCGGTGACCCGGGTGAACACCCGCAGGAAGTGGTACTTGCTGACCATCGCGCCGCGCGCCAGCTCCTCCAGGCTCAGCGGTTCCCAGAAGCGTTCGCGGATCGTGGTGACGGCATGCCGCACGAGGTACTCCATGAAAGCTCCTGACGAACTGACGAAGAACCGCCGGCCGGCGGGGAGTTGACCGGCACCGGCACCGGCACCCGCCCGGACGGACGGGCCGCGGAGCCGCAGGGCCCCACCGGGTCGCAGGGCCGCACCGGGTCGCAAGGTCACCGGGCCGCAAGGTCACGGCCGCCACGGACAGTGCGAGCGACGGATGGCGAGCGACGGGTGGCGGGTGGCGCAACCGGCGCATGAAAAAAGGGAGTCGGGGCGCTTGGTCCCGGACTCCCTGCCAACTCCCCGCCGCATGAACCGTTTTCGGGCAGGGGAGGTGTGCCGAAATAGTGACACGGTCACCACCCGCACGCCAAGACTCCCCGGAAGTGACGTAGGTCACGCCAACTGGGTCCGGGGGCGGTGGAGTTGGCGTGCGGATCACGCCACCGCCACCCGACCGGTTCTGTAGCGGCCTGCTGCCACCATCGGCCCAGACCCACACGACCGGACACGGAGGGCGAATGTCTCGCGCCGAGGAAGCCACCGTCAGGACCACACGGTCGACCGCGCCACCGGGGCGGGCCGGCGACGCCGCCGGCCGGCTGAAGGGGCTGCGCAGGACCGGGGCGCTGATCACCTTCATGCTCGGCGCGCTGTCCGCGGTGCCGCCGCTGTCGATGGACATGTACCTGCCCGCCCTGCCGGACGTCACCCACACCCTGCACTCCTCCGCCACCAGCGGCCAGCTCACCCTGACCGCCTGCCTGACCGGCATGGCGCTGGGCCAGCTCGTCGTCGGCCCGATGAGCGACCGCTGGGGCCGGCGCAAACCGCTGCTGGCCGGCCTGCTCGTCTACGTCCTGGCCTCCGTGAGCTGCGCGGTCGCGCCCGACGTCGGGCTGCTGATCGGCTGCCGGCTGCTGCAGGGCCTGGCCGGTGCGGCCGGCATCGTCATCGCCCGCGCCGTCGTCCGCGACCTCTACGACGGCCTGGAGATGGCCCGCTTCTTCTCCACCCTGCTGCTGGTCTCCAGCCTCGCCCCGGTCGTCGCGCCGATCCTGGGCGGGCAGGTGCTGCGCTTCACCGCCTGGCGGGGCGTCTTCCTCGTGCTGGCCGCGATCGGTGTCGCGCTGACCGCGCTGGTGTGGCGGCGGCTGCCCGAGACGCTGCCTCCCGAGCGGCGGCGCGGCGGCGGTGTGCTGGGCGCCCTGTTCATCATGCGCGGCCTGCTCGCCGACCGGATCTTCGCCGGCTACGTGATGGTCAACGGCTTCGCCTACGGCGCCCTGTTCTCCTACATCGCCGCCTCCCCCTTCGTCATCCAGGGCATCTACGGCGCCTCCCCGCAGACCTTCTCCCTGCTGTACGGGCTCAACTCGCTCGGCATGATGATCGTCGGCCGGGTCAACGGCAAACTCCTGGTCGGCCGGGTGCGCCTGGACCGGGCGCTGGGCGTCGGGCTGGGTGTCATCGCGGTGGCCGGGACCGTGCTGCTGCTGGTCGCGCAGGGCGTCTTCGGCCACGCGGGCACCGTCCCGGTCGCCTGCTGCCTGTTCGTGATGATCTCCGCGCTGGGCCTGGTGCTGCCCAACACCAACGCGCTCGCCCTGATGCGCACCCCGCACGCCGCGGGTTCCGCCTCCGCCCTGGTGGGCACCTCCTGCTTCGCCATGGGCGCCGTCGCCACCCTCCTGGTCGGCATCGCCGGCAAGGGAACGGCCGTCCCCATGGCCGCCGTCCAGACCGGCAGCGCCCTGGCCGCCGTCACCTCCCTCCTGCTCATGTGCCGCCCCTGGCAGAGCCGGCCGGCCGAGGAGAGCACGCACTAGGGCAGCGCGCCGCAGGTCCTCTGCCGGTCGAGGGTGCGGGCTCAGCCCACTGGCCGCGCACGGCAGTCGGCGAGGCGGACGAGGGCGGCGGTGCCGAAGGGCGCCGCCGGGCCGCCGGCCGCAGGACCGCGTCGGCGCAGACGCCGGTGGCACTCAGATCCATGGCCGGGCCCCGGGCGTCGCCGTCGCCGTCGCCGAGTAACCGATGCGACACAGCAGGATGCGCGGGCCCTCTTTCTCGATGGTCGCCGTGAGGCAGCGGAGCCAACCGCACCACCGGGTGTCACCCTCGGCCAGAGCGGGCCGGCTCTGCGGCTGGAGGGCGTGGTGGGCGGCGGTGGCGTCGCCCTCTCCCTTCAGGCACCTGGGGAAACCGGCAGGGTGATCCCCTCTCCCCCTCCCCCGGGGCTTGCACCCAATGCTCACGCCGCGTTGCCGCGCAGCAGCGCGGCCGCCGCGCGTGTGGCGCGCGTGGCGACGTCCTCGGGTGAGAGACGGGAGCGGGTCAGGAAGTCCTCCGTGTCCAGGGTGACGTAGCCGTGGGCCAGGACGAAGAGCTGTTCCAGCACGAGCAGTGCCCGGGAGGAGTCGGCGTGGCCCGCCTGCCGGGCGAGGTCGAGCAGCAGCGCCATCAGGTCGCGGCCGGCCCGGGCCAGGCCTGCGTCGCACAGCGGCCTCAGCTCCCGGGCGAAGATCACGTCGAGACCGGCGCCGCGGTCGGACACGTGGCGCACGTATGCCCCCGCGGTGGCCGCGAGCCGGTCGACCGGGTCGGGGCCGGCCGCCTGCGCGGCGGCCTCCATGGACCGGGTGAGCTCGTCGGCGGCCTGGGCCGCGACGACGGCCAGCAGCGCGTCACGGCTGGGGAAGTGACGGTAGGGGGCGGCCGTGCTCACCCCGAGCCTGCGGGCGAGTTCGGCGACGGAGAAGCCGGCCATGCCCGTCTCGGAGAGCAGCACGAAGCTCTCGGCGATCAGCGCCGAGCGGAGCTGCCCCCGGGCAGGGCGCTCATTTCCCGCCCCGCCTGCTGCGTCAGTCACTCTGTCCGCCTTCCTTGACCGTAAGTAAGAGGCCACTTACTTTAGAAGTGATAGCCCTCTTACTTCTAGCGCTGGAGACCGCGCGTGACAGGGATCGACGGCAAGGTGGTGGCCATCACGGGCGCGGGCAGCGGGATCGGCGAGGCGAGCGCGCTGCTTCTCGCGTCGCGCGGCGCGAAGCTCGTCCTCGGAGCGCGCCGGAGCGAGCGGCTGGAAGCGCTCGTCGCCCGCATCGAGGCCGCAGGCGGCACGGCTGCCTGGACGACGACGGACGTGCGCCGCCGCGGAGACCTCGCGGACCTGGTGGCGTACGCCTGCGGGCACTACGGCGCGCTCGACGTCCTCGTCAGCAATGCCGGGATCGGCCCCATCTCACCGTTCGACGAACTGCGGGTCGAGGACTGGGACCGGATGATCGACGTCAACTTCCGCGGTGTGCTGCACGGGATCGCGGCAGCGCTGCCTGTCTTCCGCAGGCAGGGCAGGGGGCAGTTCGTCCACGTCGTCTCGACCGCCGGGCTGCGCATCGTGCCGAACCAGGCCGTCTACGCGGCCACGAAGAACGCCGTCCGCACCGTCTCCGAGGGACTGCGCCAGGAAGCCGGGCCCGGCCTGCGGGTCACGATGGTCTCGCCCGGCTACGTCGCGACGGAGTTCGCCGACTCGGTCACCAGCCCCGCCGTCAGATCGCAGGCACCGGCGGTCGACGCCTCCCTCTCCCTCTCCCCCGACGACATCGCCCGCGCCGTCGCCTTCGCGATCGAGCAGCCCTCGAACGTCGACGTCGGCGACATCGTCGTCCGCCCCACGGCGCAGAGCTGACAGGGGTGGCGTCAGGGGCCTGCGCGAAGTCCTCCTGGCCGGGTTCGGCGTGTCGCTCCCGCACACACCACCGGCGCGGCCGGGCTGGAGCGTCAGGGTCGCATCCGCCGTATCAGGCCCACCGCGAGATCGACTGAGCCTTGGTCTCCATAGCGGCGGGAAGCGAGATCGGCAGGGCCGGCCCGGCCACGCACACCTCCAGCGGCCGGCTCGGACCTCCCCCCCCTTCCCTTCTCGCCCGCACACGTCCAACCGCCACGATCACCGGCCCAGGGAAGCCGTGCGGTCAGAGGCCGGGCGTCGTCTCTCAGAACAACGGCCAGGACGCCGTGGGGCGTTCCTCGACCTGGGCCTCCTGCCGGACGACGGGCGCCTCCGCGGCGGGCCGGCCGCCGGCGAGCATGTCGGGGTCGAACATGATGATGACGGAGGCCAGCACCAGGACGCCGATCGGGCCGCCGACAACCGGCAGGAGGAAGCCGAGGAGCTGGAGTTTCTGGTCGGCCAGCGCGGAGGGATGTGCGGCGTGGACGCTCATGGCGGCCATGCCCGTGTAGTGCATGCCGGTCACCGCGATGCCCATGATCACGCTGGCGGCGGTGGCCGATGCCAGGCTGTGCAGGCTGACCGCGGCCCAGAGAGCGGCGGTCGCGGCCACCACCGCGATGATCACGGACACGGTGACGGTGACGGAGTCGAACGTCATCCGACCGTCGAACTTGAGGCCGTGCATGCCGATGTAGTGCATGGCCGCGACGCCAAGGCCGGTGATGAGGCCGGCGATGCCGAGCGTGAGGGGGGAGGCTCCGCGGTAGCCCACGATGAAGATGCCGATGGAGACCACGACCACAGCCACCGCCAGGCTCAGGAACGTCATCGCCCGGTCGTACTCGATGGTCACGCCCGTGATGCTGAAGCCGATCATGGCGATGAAGTGCATGGTCCAGATGCCCGAGCCGATACAGATCGCGCCCAGCAGAAGCCATGGACCTCGGCGTTCCTGCCTGTCTTTGTGCAACGACCGCGTCGTACAGCGCAGCCCCAGAGCCGAACCGAAGCAGGCTGTGAGGAACGCGACGACCGGAGTGATCATGCCGTAGCTGAACTGACTTACGGAGCCTTGCATCGAGCACCTTTCCCCCACGCGGGTTTCCCCGATGCGATGCGCAACGAAGAAACCTTTCTCTAAACGCAAAGGCATGCAATCCCAGCAAAAGCGGCAGCCGTGCCGCTACGCGATGACATGCCGAGCGAGGAACTCCCGGTCGCCGTGACTGATTGTCATGTACTGACCTCGGGGAGTCCGCGCGCATACGTTATGCATCCACCTGACGCCCGTCAGCATCCGTACGGCAACGCAATCAAATCGATACTTTTGGCCGCATATGCTCAATGCAAGGTCAATAATGGACATGCAAGATGCCCTTTCCGGCCGCTCGGCGAGCGGGTCAGATCGCGAACTCGCGCGGTGGACAACGCACTCAGGAAAAACGGCCGCCTCGACCCCGGTTCCTGGAGCGGAACTCCGACCACCGGAACTCCGCTCTCTTCCTTCCCCACCCGCGCAGGCCGGCCCCGAGGCGTCCGGGCGGCCACAGACCGTGACGGAGCGGGACTCGCGACGCTCGTGTCCGGTGAAGGTCGCAGTGCACCGAACCGGGATCTCCCGCCACGCCAGGACCGCGAACCGGCGAGCGCGATCAGCCGGTCGTTCCGGTCGTTCCGGTCGCCACACCGAGGCGGGTGTTCTTGGTCTCCACGCGTCAACTGGCCCTCGCCCGGCCCGAACGCATCACGTCAAGGGAGCGCGCGCGTGGCGATCGGCCGGGCCCCGCCGGCGCACGGTTAGGCGTCCCAGAACCGGCCTGGAACCATGGCAGCCATGGAGCGAGTCGTGTCCTGGGGCATGGCGGCTCAGGAAAGTCAGCCCTCGCGGGCCGCCTCATGAACTCGTACGAGGCGAGACCTGGATCATGGACGGCGACCTCGGGCCGTACGACGTGCCCGGCGTCCGGCTTGAAGCGGCGGACACCGTCATCCTGCTGGACTTCTCCTTCTGGCGCTGCGCCTGGCGAGTTTGACGGCAAGAGCCGGCGAACGTGTCGTGCAGGCCTCCGAACGGCCGGCCCTCAGCCCCGCCGATTCGCCGCCTTCGACGCCTGCGTGAACGTGAGGCGGGCGACGGCGGGCGGTGACGGCGGCGCGTCCCGGCAGGGCGGCACGCGCCGGGGCGGAGCCGGGCTCAGCGTTCCGGCGGGAGGATCAGCGTGGGCTCCAGGACGACGCGGGCGGCGGGTTCCTCCCGTGCCGCGTGGGCCACCGCGTGGCGTGGGCCGCGCTGCTGGCGCCAGTGGGCCTGGGCGAGGACCACCGCGACGTACGGGATGACGACCGCCCCGGCCAGCGCGCAGCCGGCGACGACGGGCCAGCGGTTCCAGGTCGCGGCCATCAGCACCACGCACACGGTGCGCACCACCATCGCCATGAGGTAGCGGCGCTGCCGTCCGCGCACATCACGCGTCAGCCCGGCCCGCGCCCGGGTGATGGACTCGGCCGGGACCGTGTCCCGGCGCCAGTGAACTCTGCTCATCGGGCCTCCGAGGACGAGGACGTGGACCTGGACGTGGACGTGGACGTGGGGCTACGGCGGCGGCGCGGGTGGCCGTCCCCCGGTCACCCGCGCCGCCTGCACCGGCCCCGCCCCCGGGGTCAGTGCGGTTCCTGGTCCGCCTCCCCGTGCCCGGACGGGCGCCGGCCGGCGCCGGAGTCCGCGGACACCGGCTCGGAGGGGCCGTGGCCGTTGGCGGAGGCGTGGCCATGGCCGTTGGAGGCCGCGTGCCCGTTGGCGGAGGCGCCGAGCGCGGTGTGCCCCTCGGTGCCGTGGCCGAGGTGGGCCAGGGCCTCGCGCATCTCGGCCGGGGTGGGCTTGGCGATCTGGTTGCCGTAGAGCCAGCGGCTGAGGCGGTGGCGCAGCGCCTGGCGGCGCCGGTCGGGGTTGGGCACGCCGTCGTGTTCGGCGGCGGGCGCGGGCAGCGGGGCGTAGGACTTGCGGGCCAGCAGCGCGTACTCCCGCTGGCGGTCGAGGCGTTCGTGGACCTCGGTGAAGCCGCCGTCGGGTCCTCTCCTGATCCGGCCGGTCTCCCGGCCGTGCAGCAGGGTGTCGCGTTCGCGGCGCTGCAGGCCCAGGCAGATCCGCCGGGTGATGACGTAGGTCAGCGCGGGGACGACGAACACGCCGATCCGTACCGACCAGGTGATCTGGTTGAGGGAGAGGTGGAACTCCTGGGCCAGTACGTCGTTGGCGCCGCCGAAGAACAGCACCAGGTACAGGGCGACGAAGCCGATGCCGAACGCGGTGCGGGTGGGATGGTCGCGCGGCCGGTCCAGGAGATGGTGCTCGCGCCGGTCGCCGGTCACCCACGCCTCCAGGAACGGCCACAGCGCGATCACGGCCATCATCAGGGTGGGCACGATCACCGCGGGGATCAGGACGCCGAGGTTGACGGTGTAGCCGCCGAAGCTGAACTCCCAGGCGGGCATGGCCCGCAGGGCGCCCTCCAGGAAGCCCATGTACCAGTCGGGCTGGGAGCCCTGGGAGATCTGGTCGGGCCGGTAGGGGCCGTAGGTCCACACGGGGTTGATCTGCGCGATGCCCGCCAGCAGGGCCAGTACCCCGGCGATGATGAAGAAGAAGCCGCCGGCCTTGGCCGTGTAGTGCGGGAACAGGGGCTGGCCCACGACGTTCTTCTCGGTGCGGGCAGGTCCCCGGAACTGGGTGTGCTTGTGGTAGAAGACCAGGATCAGGTGGACGGTCAGCAGCGCCACGACGATGCCCGGGATCAGCAGGATGTGGAAGCCGTAGAAGCGGCCGATCACGTTGTGGGCGGGGAACTCGCCGCCGAACAGGAACATCGCCAGGTACGTCCCCACCAGCGGGATGGCCAGGGTGACGCCCTCGGCGATGCGCAGGCCGGTGCCGGAGAGCAGGTCGTCGGGCAGCGAGTAGCCCACGAAGCCCTCCAGGGTGACCAGCACCAGCAGCGTGAACCCGAACAGCCAGTTGACCTCACGCGGCTTGCGGAACGAGCCGGTCAGGAAGTGGCGCAGGGTGTGCAGGCACAGGGCGCCGATCATCGTCAGCGCCGACCAGTGGTGCAGCTGGCGGATGAACAGGCCGCCGCGGACCTCGAAGCTGATGTGGACGGTGGAGGCGTAGGCCTGTGACATCCGTACGCCCTGCAGCGGGCCGTAGGAGCCGTGGTAGACGGTCTCGGACATGCTCGGGTCGAAGAAGAGGGTGAGCCAGATCCCGGTCACCAGCAGCACGACAAAGCTGTAGAGGGCGATCTCGCCGAACATGAACGACCAGTGCTCGGGGAACACCTTGCGCACCAGGAAGCGGAAGTTGTAGATCCCCAGCCGGCCGTCGGTCCAGTCGGCGATGCGTTCGCCGCGCGGCGCGGTGGTACGGCCGGCGCGTGCGGGTGTGTCGGTGTCGGTCATGCCCGGGCCCCTTCCCCTCGCCGCCGGACGGTGGGGGCGGTCTGCCGCGGCGAGGGCCGGACCACCGTGGGCGACGGGACTGCGGTGCGGGCGGGTCGGGGGGCGCCCGGGGATGTGCCGGGGGCGGCTTCCGGGGCGGCTGGTCGGTTCACTTTCTCCACTCTCGTCATGCGGGACACCTCGTGGGGCCGGGGGCGGGGCGGGGTGTTCACGGCCGCCTCCGCTCACCGGCGGGAGCCGGGGCCGGTGTGGGCGGCGGCGGGTCTGCGGGACGCGGGGCCACGGCACCGGCACCGGTACCGGCCCTGTGCACCACGGACGCCGCGGGTGCCGCGGGGGTGCGGCGGCGGGGGGTGTCGGGACCGTGGGTGGTGCTGGGCGGCGCGACGGCGGCGGGGCCGGGCGGGGTGCGCAGGGCGGCCCGCAGGACGCGCGGGCGCAACGCCGCCAGCCGCGACGGCGGGGCGGGGTGCAGGGGGTGCAGCAGCAGGGCGGCCGCGTGCGGGTCGGTGGTCGCGGCGGCCGCGATCCGGGCCGCGTACCGGGCCCGGACACCGCCCGTCGGACGGGGCGCGGGGTGGGCCTGCCGCCAGGCGGGGGCCACCTCGCGGGCCAGGGCGTGGCGCAGCCGGTGGCTGATGCCGACGGCCGTGCCGTGGCCGGTGAGGACCTGGTCCAGGGCCAGCGCGCACTGCACGGCCAGGGCCATGCCGTGGCCGTGGGCCGCGTCCAGGTCGGCCAGCGCGTCGCCGACGACGAGGAACTGGTCGGGCCAGCGGCGGAGTTTCTCGTAGCGGTGCCAGCGGGCGCCGGTGCGGGTGCAGCCGTAGACCGGGCCCAGCGGGGTGGCCGCGGTGAGCAGGTCGTGCAGCAGGGGGTGGCGCAGGGTGCGGGCGGCGTGCAGCAGGGCCGCGTGGCCGGCCGGGGGGCGGGCGGTGCCGGGGAGGGTGAGGGTCACCGACCAGCGGCCGCCCTCGACCGGGTGCAGGACGCCCTGGCGGGGCAGACCGGGCGCGGCCGTCACCAGGAGGCTCTTCCAGTCGGCGACATGGCCCACCGGCGGGGCGAAGGCGGCGGTGGCGAAGGCGGCCGGGGCGGCGGCGAGGGTCTGCGGGGGCTGGGCGTAGCCGAGTTCGGCCAGCCAGTGCGAGGCGTGGGAGCCGCGGCCGGAGGCGTCGACGACGAACTCCGCGGGCAGCAGCCGCCGCTGTCCGCGCCCGTCCGCGGCGGCCCGGTCGCGGGCGCGCACCCACACACCGGTGACGGTGTCGTGGCGGCCCCCGCGCAGGCCGACCGCCTCGTGGCCGGGCAGGAAGTCGACTTTCGGGTCGGTGCGCAGCCGGGTGCGGACCGCCGCGTCGATCAGGTCACGGCCCGCGCTCAGCAGGGACAGGCCGGCGTCGAAACGGGGCAGCCAGCCGGCCGGGCCCAGCACCAGCAGGTCCCGGGGCACGGTGAGGCGGACCGCCCCGGCGCCGGCCAGGTCCTGGCCGATACCGGGGAAGAGCCGCTCCAGTCCCTGATGGGCGGCCGGCACCAGGGTGTGGGTGTGCCGGGCCTGGGGCACCCCCGGGCGCCGCCCCGTTCCGGAGGGCACCCAGTCGCGTTCGATCACCGTGACGTGGTCCATGAAGTTGGCCAGGGCCCGTGCCGCCGTGAGCCCGGCGAGACCCGCGCCGACGACCACGGCACGCCCGTGACCGCCACTCGCGCCGGCCCCCGCGTATGCACTCAACTCGGCTGCCCTCCCTGCTCGTTGTGCCTTCATCATGCGGCGCCCCAACGCCCCCGAACGGCCCCTTCGACCCGTCGCGGACCACCCCTCCAGCGCCGTTCGAGTCCCCCTCCACCGAGCCTCCGGCGAGATTCGAGCGGGACTCCAGCGGGGCTCCGGTGAGAGGGGCGTGAGCTGGGCGGGGACGGGGTGAGGGGGTGCCTTTTCCGGGGTGGGCGGGGGTGTTCCGGCCAAAAGGGGACGATCTTGTTCCGGGGAGCGGAGCCGGGGACCGGAGCCGGGGAATCCGGGGCGGACCGGGGGCACTTGGACACCGGCTCGGGAGCAGCCGGGGCGATCCGGCGAGGGCCCGGGAGTTGGCCAGGCGAGTGCCGGAGAGCTGGTCCTGTGGGCGCCCGGGGCGCCCGGACAGGCGGCGGGTGAGGGGTCGTCAGACACCGGCTGACGGGCGGCGCTGCCGCTGCGCCCGCGCCGGGGGCCGGAGCCGCCCGGTCCGGCGGCGGGTGGGGCATCGCCAGCCGCCGGGCCTGACGGACAACAGGGCCGCCGTCGTGCCCGTACCACCGGGGCCGGGCCCGAAGTCGCCCGGCCCTGGGGGCAGGTGAGGAGTCGTCAGGACCGGGCCCGGCGGACGCGCGCCGCCGCACCCCGGTCCGGAGCCGTGGCCGGGACCGTGGCCAGCGGCGTGGGCCGTGCCGTCGCCACGGCCGGGATCAGGACCTGCGCCACGGTCCGGGCACGGGCCGGGGCCGTCGGCCGGTGCGGCCGGGGACGGAATCGGGGCCCGGGCCGGGTCCGTGGTCGGCACCGGTATCGACGCCGGTTTCCGTGCCGGTGGTGTGGGCCGCAGGGGGTGGTGCGGCGAGGGACCGGTCCACCAGGGCCGGGGCCGCGCCGGTGTAGGCGGCCGGGGTCAGGAGGGAGGCCGCTTCCTCCTTGGTGAGGATGCCGGCGAGTTCGGGCAGGCCGGCCAGGGTGTCGGAGAGGGGCAGGCCGGTGCGGGTGGCCAGGAGGGAGGCGCGGGTGAGGAGTTCCCTGGCCGCGGTGCGGCCCAGGCGGGGGGTCAGGACGGCGGAGAGGCGTTCGGAGACGAGCTGTCCGCCGGTGGCCTCCAGGTTGGCGCGCATCCGGTCGGGGCGGACGGTGAGACCGCGGGCGAGTTCGACGGCCGTGTGCGCGGCGCCGCCGGTCAGCCGCAGGCACTCGCGCAGCGGCTGCCACTCCGCGTGCCACACCCCGGCCGAGCGTTCGTCCTCGGCCACCAGACACTGCGTCAGCACTCCCGCCTGCGCGGGCACCTGGAGCGCGGCCGAGCGGATCAGGGTGGCCAGCACGGGGTTGCGTTTGTGGGGCATCGCCGAGGACGCCCCCCGCCCCGCCACCGCCGGCTCCGCGACCTCGCCGATCTCGGTGCGGGCCAGCACCAGCACGTCCGCAGCGATCTTCCCCAGCGCCCCGGCCGCATGGGCGAGGCCTGCGGCGAGGTCGGCGACGGGGGTGCGCAGCGCGTGCCAGGGCAGCACCGGCGCGGCCAGGCCCGTCTCCCGGGCGAACGCCTCCGTCAGTTCCTCGGACAGGGCTGCCGGGTCGGTGGTGGGGCCGGCGTACTGGAGGTAGCCGGCCAGGGTGCCGGCCGCGCCGCCGAGCGCCACCGGCAGGCCGCCCGAGGCCAGGCGGTCGAGGCGGTCGGCGGCGTCCAGGACCAGCTGGCGCCAGCCGGCCGCCTTGAGGCCGAAGGTGGTGGGCACGGCGTGCAGGGCCAGGGTGCGGCCCGCCATCACCGTGTCCCGGTGTTCGGCCGCCAGCACCGCGAGCGCCTCGGCCACCGACCGCAGGTCCGCCACGATCAGGCGCAGCGCGCGGGCGGCGACCAGCATCGCGCCGGTGTCCAGGACGTCCTGGCTGGTGGAGCCGCGGTGCACGTACTCGGCGGCGTCCGGGCTGTCCGCCGCGACCCGTGCGGTCAGTGCCGCGACCAGGCCCACCACCGGGTTCGCGGTCTCCCGCGCGGCCAGGGCCAGTTCGCGTACGTCGAAGAACTCCGCGCGGGCCGCGGCGGTGACGGCCGCCGCCGCCGAGGCGGGCACCGTGCCCAGCCGGGCCTGCGCCCGGGCCAGGGCCGCCTCCGCGTCCAGCATCGCCTGCAGCCAGGCGACATCGCCGACGGCCGCCTCGACGGGGGTGCCCGCCCGCACCGGGGACAGCAGCCCCGCGTCCAGATGCGCGGACAGTTCCGCACGCTGCGGGGCGGGCGGGGTCGGCGGGGTGGGGTCGGGGGAGGTCATGCTCGCGCCTTCACGCTCGGGGCCACAGCCGCGGCCGGGGCCGCAACGGTGGCCGGGGGCAGGGGGGCCGACGCGGGACGCGCCGGCCGGCGGGCGGTGGGTGTGCCGTGGGCCTGGGGTACGGCCAGGACCGCGGCGGCGATGGCGTCGGAGTCCTCCAGGGTGACGGAGCCGACGCCGGGCCGGATGCCCGCGGCGGTCACCCAGTGCACGGACTCGGTGGGCACCCCGTAGGCGAAGCGCCGCGGATGGGGCACCCCGTGCGCGTCGATCAGACGGTAGGGGCGCTCGGTGACCGCCAGTCCCCCGGTCTCGTAGCCCTCGCCGTCCTCGCTCCCGTCGTGGGCGGGGATGCGGTAGGGGCGGCACTGGCCGGTGCGCAGCAGCTGGCTCATCAGCGGGTCGGCGGTGCGCCGCAGGTCGGTGCCGGGCAGGCGGGCCTCGATCAGGACGGTGGCCCGGATCCGTACGCCCGGGATCGTCTCGGAGGTGGCCAGGAAGCACGGGCCCGCGGGGTCGTGCTCCTGCGCGCCGACGCGCAGGCCGGGGCCGGTCACCTCCAGGATCCCGGCGTCGATGAGCGCGGCCATCTCCTCGATGCGGGAGGCGGGCGGGCCGATGGAGAGGTAGGCGTTGAGCGGGGTGTACCAGCGTTCCAGGTCGTCGCGGTGGGAGGCGGCGCTCAGGCCGGCGTGGTCGACGGCGAGGCGGACCTCGTTGCGCAGGTCGCGCAGGACGTCCAGGGCCGCCTTGACCGGCCCGCTGACGTTGCCCTGCCGGGCCAGGCGGAGGTCCTCGTCGAGGTGGCCGCGCAGCCAGGTCCGGAAGGCGGCCAGGTCGGGGAAGGCGCGGCTGCCGTAGGGGCGGGCGATGCGTTCCCAGTCCCAGCGCTCGGCGCCGGTGATGCCGGCCTGCTCCAGCAGGCGGTCCTCGGCTTCGCCGGGCTCGGCGTGCAGGTAGCGCTCGGTGAACTCCTCGGCCGCGGCGGCCGGCCGGCCGCGGCGGGCCAGCAGCGCCGCGTAGTAGACGGCGCACACCTCCTTGGAGATCAGCGGCCACAGGTCGGCGGCGAAGTCGACGGCCGTGCTGTGCCGGTCGGCGGCCCGCAGCTGCGCGACGTACTCGGCCGTCAGCAGCCGGGGCCGGTGGCGGCCGTGGGCGCCCTTCTCGTTCTCGCCGCGCGCCTGGTAGGGCACTCCGCGCCGCGACCCGGCGTACAGACGCGGCTCGCGGCCCGAGGGCCGGTAGACCAGACGCCCGCCGGTGCGGGTGAAGACGCCGCCGCGTCCGCGGGTGAACAGCGCCATGTGGTCGAAGAAGTTCAGGCCCAGCCCGCGCAGCAGCACGCTCTCGCCCGGTCCTACGGCGGAGAGGTCCACGTCGGCCGGGTTGGCGGGCGGCACGTACGTCAGGCCGTGCCGGGCCGCGAAGGCGGCCAGCCGGCGCTCGGTGCGCGCGGGCCGGACGGGGACGTGGCCCTGCGCCAGGACGACCGCCGACAGTCCCTCCAGCCGGGTGCCGTCCTCCAGCACCACGCTCTGGCGGCCCGCCCGGACACCGTCGGCGTCCGTGAGGGCGACGGCGCGCAGCGCGTGGGTGCGCACCCGGACGTGGGCGGCGGCATTCGCGATGACGCGGCCGAACGCCCAGGTGAGATAGGAGCCGTAGAGGGCGCGGGTGGGATACGTGTCGGGGCCCAGGGCGTGTGCCTCGGCGAGGACCTCCGCGCCGAAGCCGGCGGCGGGGTCGAAGGCGCCCTCCAGGGTTCCCGACTCCAGGGCGCGCGCCCACTCGTACAGGCTCGGGCCTTCCTCCAGCGGGCCGTCGATGCGGACGCTGGCATCGGTGTAGACCGTCACCTGCGAGGCGACGGTGTTCATCAGCAGCTGCCGCGACTGGGTGGGGCGCCACACCTGCCCCGATCCCGGCGGGCCGGGATCGACGACGTGCACGGTCACGGTGTCCCAGCGGGGCGACTTCCGTTCCTGCGCGCACAGCCGTTCCAGCACGGAGAGGCCCCGGGGGCCGGCACCGACCAGGCACACCTCCAGATGGGCCGCGGCCGCGTCACCGGGCGGCGGCGCGGCGGTACGGGGACCGGGGTCCCCGGGGGGAAACACCCCGCCCGGGGGAAACCGATCGGCCGTCGTGACGAGCGGCCCTGCGAGGAGTCCGGCGTCTACTGCGCGTTCGCCTGCGTGCGTACCGTCCACAGTTCCTCCCTTCCTGCCGCCACCGTCGGCGCAGGCGCTCGACCAGGGCTCGGCTCCGGGTGGAAAAGACCTCGAGAAAACCGGCACGCTATTTCACCGGCGTGTTCCCGAACGGGGCTGTATCGGGACTCGAGTCGCCGGGCGGGTAATGGAAGGACCCCCGCGGACGAAAACCCCGCCGGGTCAACCGCCGTGACCGGCACGGCACATACGGCCACCCGCACAAGACATGCACACAAAAGACACGTGCACGAAATGAACACGTAAACAATGCGCACGCGTAAACGGCCCACACGTCAACGGATTCACATGTTCATGAATTCACGGATTCACGGATTCGAAGATTCGAAGATTCGCGGGATGGATGCACGGGACACCAGACAGCACAGTCGTGGACAGCGGTTGCGAGGCCCCAGACGCCTCGTGAAGGAGTTTCGATGAATTCCCAGTCATGCCCCAGGAGTCACCCCCAGGAAAGCGTCGCCGCCGCCGGGTCCGTCCTCTGCGCCCCGTGCGTGCGAAGGGCGGCGCAGCATCTGCGGGTGCTTCCCGCGCTGCACCAGGAATGCCTGCACCAGGCCTCCCCCACGGGCCGGCGCACGAATCCCACCAAGGTCTCCGGCAGCCGCAGGCGGGACCACCTCGACATCGCCGTGCTCGACGCCCGGCACAACATCCTGACCATTCTCGAGTCGTGGTCGTCGCTGGTCGCGGAGAAGCGCGGGACCACCACGCCGGCGCGCAGCGTCCCCTCGCTGGCACGGTTCTTGATCCGGCACCTGGAGTGGCTCGCCGGCCAGCCCCCGGCGGACGACTTCGCCGACGAGATCGAACGCCTCGTCGGCGAGCTGCGCCAGACCATCGACCCCGACCCGCACCCCCTGCACGCCCTCATCCGCGGCTGCGTCGTGGACGGCTGCCCGGGGACGATCAGCGCACTCCCGCAGCGCGGCACCGGTCCGGGAGCGGGTTCGGGGGGCAGCATCCGGTGCTCCTCGGGGCACGCGTGGGACGTGGGCGAGTGGCTGGGGCTGCGCAGCCTCATGGAACGGCAGCGGAAGGGCGTCAGCGCATGATCAAGCCACCCAGTCACCGGCTCGTCCCCACCAAGGTGGCCGCCCTGGCCGTGGGGGTCTCCGAGGCGACGATCCGCAAGTGGGTCAGCCGCGGGAAGATCACCCGCTACGGCGCCCCGCACCGCCGCTCCGAGTTCGACATCGAGGAACTCACCGAGATCGCCCTGCACCGGCGGCACTGACCGCACCCCGACTCCGGGCGGGCGGCTGCCGGTTGCTCCCCGGAGCGGGGCGCGACCAGAGCCCCCCTCCCCCCCCGATTCCCGCCACTCCCCCGCTCCCGCCCCAACTCCGGCCTCCGGCGCCGGGGTTCGCCAACTCCCGCCGCACCGCATTTTCCTGACGGTTCATCAACTCCTGTACTCCACAGACTCCCAGAGCCCGACCACGCCCGCCGCGACTGCCCTGGCAGCCGCGGCTGCGCCGGTTGCGCGGGCGGGTTCCCGCCCTTCGATGCGAGTGACCCACGTCACTTCCGCGCGGTGTTGGCGGGGGGCCTGACCCCGTGTCACTATTCCCCTACATCTCCCCTGCCCAAAAGCCGCCGCGAGGCCGCGCCACGGCAGGGGACGCGTGCCGCGCTCGCCCCTCTCATCGGGCGCGCGGCACTTTTTCTTTCCCGGGGCCCACCGGGTCCGCCGGTTTCATCGGGTCCGCCGGCTTCACCGGTTCGCCGGTCCGTGCCGCCAGTCGGCCGGTCCGTCCGCCGCTTCGCCGCTCCGGCCGCGTCCGGCGCATCCGTGCCATGCGTGAAGTGCCCTGCGGTGTACGGCGGTTGGCGCGGCGCGTGTTCACGGGGCCCTGGTCCTCCACGGCGGCCGTGCGGCCCCCGCTCCACCGGCCGGCATCCCCGGCGCCTCCGCGGTCTCCGTCATCCCGGGATCGCCGGCACATCCGGGATCTCCGACATCTCGTCGATCTGTGACATCTCCGTGCACGACAGACATAGGGAGCTGAGTGCGTTGACTCTACCGACCTCGGCGGAGGGGGTGCCGGACAGCCGCCGGACCCGCTCGGTCGGCATCGGCCGCGCCCACGCCAAGGCGATCCTGCTGGGCGAGCACGCGGTCGTCTACGGCGCCCCGGCGCTCGCCCTGCCGATCCCGCAGCTCAGTGTCACGGCCAGCGCGGGATGGTCCGCGCATCCCGGTGACGGGCAGGGCGACCTCTCCTACACGATGACCGGTTCGCCCTCGCGGGCGATGGTGACGCAGGCCTCCGACGGGCTGCGCCGGCTGGCCGCGGAGTTCCGGGCGCGGATGGGCGTGACCGGGCGGCCGTATCTGGACGTGATCCTCGACGGTGCGATCCCGCACGGCCGGGGGCTGGGCTCCAGCGCGGCCAGTTCGCGGGCGATCGCGTTCGCGCTGGCCGACCTCTTCGGCCGGGAGCTGGACGAGACCACGGCGTTCGAACTGGTGCAGACGGCCGAGAACATGGCGCACGGCAGGGCCAGCGGCGTCGACGCCATGACCGTCGGCGCGCTGCGCCCGCTGCTGTTCCGGGCGGGCCGCACCCGGGAGGTGCGGCTGGGCTGCGAGGGCCTGTTCATCGTCGCGGACAGCGGCGAGCCGGGCAGCACCCGGGAGGCGGTCGAGCTGCTGCGGGAGGGCTTCGAACGCCGGCCCGGGGCGCGGACGCGGTTCGTGGGGCGGGCCACGCAGCTGACCGAGGAGGCCCTGCTCGCGCTCGCCGAGGGCCGGCCCGGGGACCTGGGCCGGCGGATGACGGACTATCACGCGCTGCTGCGGGCGGCCCGGCTGAGCACCGGCCCCATCGAGCGGCTGGTGGCGGCCGCGCTGTCGGCGGGCAGCCTCGGCGCCAAGATCACCGGCGGTGGTCTGGGCGGCTGCATGATCGCGCTGGCCCCGCCGCAGCGGGCCCGTGAGGTCACCCGGCGTCTGCACGAGGCAGGCGCCGTACAGACGTGGCTCGTACCGCTGAAGGGGCTCGACAACCATGCGCCGTGAACACACACCGACCACCGCACCCGGCCTCACCCGGACCGTGCCCGGTCCGCGGGGCAGCGCACCGCGGCCGGCGGAGGACGGGTCTGCCGTTGTCACCGCCCTCGCGCATCCCAACATCGCGCTGGTCAAGTACTGGGGCAAGCGGGACGAGAAGCTGATCCTGCCCTGGACGGACAGCCTGTCGATGACGCTGGACGTCTTCCCCACCACCACCCGGGTGCGGCTGGACGCCGCGGCCGGCCGGGACGAGGTGACGCTCGACGGGGTGCCCGCGACGGGCGAGGCGGGGCGGCGGGTCCTCGCGTTCCTGGAGCTGGTGCGCGAGCGGGCCGGCTCCACGCGGCGGGCGGTGGTGGACAGCCGCAACACCGTGCCCACCGGGGCCGGGCTGGCGTCCTCGGCCAGCGGGTTCGCCGCGCTGGCCGTCGCCGCCGCGGCCGCCTACGGGCTGGAGCTGGACGCCACCGGGCTGTCCCGGCTGGCCCGGCGCGGTTCGGGGTCGGCCTCGCGGTCGGTGTTCGGCGGCTTCGCCGTCTGGCACGCCGGGCCGGCCGGTGCCACGGGCGCGGCGGCGGACGCGGGCTCCTACGCCGAGCCGGTGCCCGCGGCCGGCCTGGACCCGGCGCTGGTCGTCGCCGTCCTCGACGCGGGCCCCAAGTCCGTCTCCAGCCGGGAGGCGATGCGCCGCACCGTGGACACCTCGCCGCTGTACCGGCCCTGGGCCGCCTCCAGCGAGGCCGATCTGAGCGACATGCGGGCGGCGCTGGGGCGCGGTGACCTGGAGGCGGTGGGCGAGATCGCCGAGCGCAACGCGCTGGGGATGCACGCCACGATGCTCGCCGCGCGGCCCGCGGTGCGCTACCTCTCGCCGGCCACGGTCACCGTCCTGGACCGGGTGCTGGCGCTGCGGCGGGAGGGCGTCGCGGCCTACGCGACGATGGACGCCGGACCGAACGTGAAGGTGCTGTGCCGGCGTGCGGACGCGCGCCGGGTGGCCGCCGCCCTCGCCGAGACCGTGCCGGCGGCACAGGTGCTGGTGGCCGGCCCCGGGCCCGGTGCCCGGTTGCTGGACGAGACCGGCGGGGCCGTACGGTGACCGCCCCGGCAGCGGTGGACGCCGCGCGCACGGTGGTGCGCCGGGCGCCGGGCAAGCTGTTCGTGGCGGGCGAGTACGCGGTGGTGGAGGCCGGCAACCCGGCGATCCTGGTCGCGGTCGACCGCTACATCACCGTCACGGTCACCGGCGCACCCGACCGCCCCGACACCCCGGGCGGACCCGACACCCCGGACGGTTCCGGCGTACTCGGCCGCCCCCTCACCGCCCCCGACGTCGTCCTCTCCAGTGACCTCACCCCCCGCCCCACCGCCTGGCGCTGGCAGAAGGGCCGGCTGGTCTTCCACGGGCCCGGCGACGGCACGCGGGCCCGGGCCGGGCTCGCGCATGTCGTGGGCGCCGTGGAGACGGTGGCGGCGCTGCTGGCCGAACAGGGCCTGCGGGTACCGGCGTTGCGGGTCGCGGTGAGCAGCCGGCTGCACGAGGGGGGCCGGAAGTACGGGCTGGGATCCTCCGGCGCGGTGACCGTGGCCGCGGTGGACGCGGTGGCCGCGTTCTGCGGGACGGAGCTGTCGGCCGCCGAGCGCTACCGGCTGGCGATGCTGGCGTCCGCGCGGATCGACCCGAAGGGCTCGGGCGGTGATCTGGCCGCCAGCGCCTGGGGCGGCTGGATCCTCTACCGGGCCCCCGAGCGGGCCTTCGTCCTCGACCTGGCCCGGCGGGTCGGCGTCGCACGGACGCTGGCCGCGCCCTGGCCGGGCCACGAGGTGCGGCGGCTGCCCGCGCCGGCCGGGCTGCGGCTGGAGGTCGGCTGGACCGGGGAGCCCGTCTCCACCGCCTCCCAGGTCGCCGGCCTGGAGCGGCGCGGCGAACGCCCCGACACCACCGCGCGGCAGCGGTTCACGCAGGCCAGCAACCGGCTCGTGGAGGCGGCGGCCGGCGCACTGGAGCGCGGCGACGGCGGCGGCCTGCTGGCGCAGATCCGTACCGCGCGGACGGAGCTGGCGCGGCTGGACGAGGCGGTCGGGCTGGGCATCTTCACGCCCCGGCTGAGGCGGCTGTGCGAGGCGGCCGAGGCCGTCGGCGCCGCCGCCAAACCCTCGGGGGCGGGCGGCGGCGACTGCGGTATCGCCCTGCTGGACGCGGCCGCCTCCCGGCACATCTGTCAGGTACGGCGGCAGTGGACGGCGGCCGGGGTGCATCCCCTGCCCGTGCGCCCCGCCGCGCAACGGCCCGAAAGGACCCGGCAATCATGAGTGCTCAACGCAAGGACGACCACGTCCGGCTCGCCATCGAGCAGCAGGACACCCCCCGCGGACCCCACCCCTTCGACGAGGTGTCGTTCGTCCACCACGCCCTGGCCGGCCTGGACCGCGAGGACGTGTCCCTGGGCACCTCGTTCGCGGGCCTGTCCTGGCCGGTGCCGCTGTACGTCAACGCGATGACCGGCGGCAGCGCGCGCACCGGCGCCATCAACCGCGACCTGGCGATCGCCGCCCGCGAGACGGGCGTGCCGATCGCGTCGGGGTCGATGAACGCCTACTTCAAGGACCCCTCCTGCGCGGGCACGTTCAGTGTGCTGCGCGAGGAGAACCCGGACGGGTTCGTGCTGGCCAACGTCAACGCGACGGCGTCGGTGGACAACGTGTGGCGCGCGGTCGAGCTGCTGCGGGCCGACGCGCTGCAGATCCACGTCAACACCGCGCAGGAGACCGCGATGCCGGAGGGCGACCGCTCCTTCGGCGCCTGGCCGGGACAGATCGAGAAGATCGCGGCGGCCGTCGACATCCCGGTGATCGTCAAGGAGGTCGGCAACGGCCTGAGCCGGCAGACCGTCCAGCTGCTGGGCACGCTGGGGGTGGCCGCGGCCGACGTCAGCGGCCGCGGCGGCACCGACTTCGCCCGCATCGAGAACGGCCGCCGCCAGGAGGGCGAGTACGCCTTCCTGCACGGCTGGGGGCAGTCCGCGCCCGCCTGCCTGCTGGACGCCTGCGGCACCGGGCTGCCGCTGCTGGCCTCCGGCGGGGTGCGCGGCCCCCTGGACGCGGCCCGCGCGCTGGCGCTGGGCGCGGTCGCGGTCGGCGCGTCCGGGATCTTCCTGCGCACCCTGCTGGACGGCGGCGTGTCCGCCCTGACCGGGCAGCTGACCCGCTGGCTGGACCAGCTGGCCGCGCTGCAGACCATGCTCGGCGCGCCCACGCCGGCCGACCTCACCCGCTGCGACCTGCTGGTCCACGGCTCCCTGCGCGACTTCTGCGCCGACCGCGGCATCGAGACCGCCACCCTGGCCCGCCGCTCCACCTCCGGCGCGCCGAGCGCCCCGACGACGGGAAGCACCCGTTGACCTCGCCCCTTCTCCCGGAGGAGGGGGATTCTCACGGCTCGCGCCGTGGGGATTTCTGCTTCGCCGCCGGCCGCCCGCCCGGAGTTTTCCGTTGAGGTCTTGCACCGGCTCCACAGACAGATGCCGCCAGCCCGGCGGCCAGAAGGTTCTTCGCCGCGTTCACGTCCCGGTCGTGGGCCGTGCCGCAGCCGCACGTCCAGGTACGGACGTCGAGGGGCATCTTCTCCTGCACGCTGCCGCATGCGGAGCACCGCCTGGAGGAGGGCAACCACCGGTCCACGACGACCACTTCGCGGCCGTACCACCGGGCTTTGTATTCCAGCATCGTCCGCATCTCCCGCCATGCCGCGTCGCTGATCGCGCGGGCGAGAGCGCGGTTTTTGACCATGCTGCGCACGGACAGGTCCTCGATCACGAGCGTTTGGTTCTCACGCACGAGCCGAGTGGTGATCTTGTGCAGGGTGTCGTGGCGCCGGTCGGCGATCCGCGCATGGATCTTCGCCACCTTGATCCGGGCCCTGGCCCGGTTCGCCGACCCTTGCTCCTTCTTCGCCAGCCGTCGCTGCGCTCTGGCGAGGGCGGCCCTGTCCTGGCGTTCGTGTCTGGGATTGGGGATCTTCTCGCCGGTCGAGAGGGCCAGGAGGTGGTCCAGTCCGGCATCGATACCGACGGCCGCATCTACGGCCGGCAAGGGCCCGATCCCGGGGTCATCGCATCGAAGGGAGACGAACCAGCGCCCGGCCGCGTCCTGCGACACGGTCACGGTGGAGGGGCTCACGCCCTCGGGAAGCGGCCTGGACCACACGATGGCCAGCGGCTCGGCCATCTTCGCCAACCGCAGCCCGCCATCCCGGAACCGGAACGCGGACGTGGTGTACTCGGCGGATTTCCGGGACTTCTTCCGCGACTTGAAACGCGGGTGTCCGGCGCGCTTGCCGTAGAAGTCGGCGAACGCGGTCTGCAGGTGCCGCAGAGCCTGCTGGAGCGGAACCGAGGACACCTCGTTGAGCTACGCGAGTTCCCCGGTTTTCTTCCACGCCGTCAGCATCGCCGACGTCGCGTCGTAGTTCACCCGCTCCCCAGACGCCCACGCCTCTTTACGGGCTGCGAGGGCCAGGTTGTAGACCTTCCGCACGCACCCGAACGTCCGCGACAGCTCGGCAGCCTGCGCGGCAGTCGGATAGAAGCGGTACCTCAGCGCCCGCTTCACGTGGGTGGTCACCGCCCACACGCTACTGCACCAACTCATTTGAACATGCGGGCAGTTGGCGGTGAAAGACGATCCGCCCCGGTGTCGGGGCGTCCCTTTCGGCCTGCTGTGCAGGAGTCCTTTTCCGCTCCGCCCAAGGGCGGACTGTCCACGAAGGAGATCAGATGACCGACGCACACGCCATCGCCGGAGTCCCGATGCGCTGGGTGGGACCCCTGCGCATCTCCGGGAACGTCGCCCGCACCGAGACCTACATCCCGCTGGCCACCTACGAGTCGCCGCTGTGGCCCTCGGTGGGCCGCGGCGCGAAGGTGTCCATGCTCGCCGAGGAGGGCATCGTCGCCACCCTCGTGGACGAGCGGATGACCCGCTCCGTCCTGGTGGAGGCCACCGACGCGCAGACCGCCCTGGCCGCCGCCCGCACCGTCGAGGCGCGGATCGAGGAACTGCGGGAGGTGGTGCGCGGCTGCAGCCGCTACGCCCGCCTCCTGGAGGTGCGCCACGAGATCAACGCCAACCTGCTGTTCCTGCGTTTCGAGTTCTCCACCGGCGACGCCTCGGGCCACAACATGGCCACCCTGGCCTCCGACGCCCTGCTCGCCCACCTCCTGCAGACCGTGCCGGGGATCTCCTACGGCTCGATCTCGGGGAACTACTGCACCGACAAGAAGGCCAGCGCCGTCAACGGCATCCTGGGGCGCGGCAAGAACGTCGTCACCGAACTCCTCGTCCCCCGGGACGTGGTGCACGGTGTCCTGCACACCACCGCCGCGAAGATCGCCCAGCTGAACCTGCGCAAGAACCTGCTGGGCACCCTGCTGGCCGGCGGTGTCCGCTCCGCCAACGCCCACTACGCCAACATGCTGCTGGGCTTCTACCTCGCCACCGGCCAGGACGCGGCCAACATCGTCGAGGGCTCGCAGGGCGTGACGATGGCCGAGGACCGCGACGGCGACCTCTACTTCGCCTGCACCCTGCCCAACCTGATCGTCGGCACCGTCGGCAACGGCAAGGGCCTGGGCTTCGTGGAGACGAACCTGACCCGGCTGGGCTGCCGGGCCGACCGCCCGGCCGGCGACAACGCCCGCCGCCTGGCCGTCATCGCCGCCGCGAGCGTGCTGTGCGGGGAGCTGTCCCTGCTCGCCGCGCAGACCAACCCCGGCGAACTGATGCGCGCGCACGTCCAGCTGGAACGCGACCCCAAGACCGCAAAGGTTGGTGCCTGACCATGTCCCTGTCCATCGGAATCCACGACCTGTCCCTGGCCACCGGCGAGTTCGTGCTCCCGCACACCGCGCTCGCCGCCCACAACGGCAGCGACATCGGCAAATACCATGTCGGCATCGGCCAGGAGTCGATGAGCGTGACCGCCGCCGACGAGGACATCGTCACCCTCGCCGCCACCGCCGCCGCCCCCCTGATCGCCCGCCACGGCACCGACCGCATCCGCACCCTGGTGCTGGCCACCGAGTCCTCCATCGACCAGGCCAAGGCGGCCGGCATCTACGTCCACTCCCTGATCGGCCTGCCCTCCGCCACCCGCGTCGTCGAACTCAAGCAGGCCTGCTACGGCGCCACCGCCGCCCTGCAGTTCGCCGTCGGCCTGGTCCGCCGCGACCCCGCCCAGCAGGTCCTGGTCATCGCCAGCGACGTCTCCCGCTACGACCTCGACAGCCCCGGCGAGGCCACCCAGGGCGCCGCCGCCGTCGCCATGCTCGTCGGCGTCGACCCCGCGCTGGTGCGCATCGAGGACCCCTCCGGTCTGTACACGGCCGACGTCATGGACTTCTGGCGGCCCAACTACCGCGACACCGCCCTGGTCGACGGCCAGGAATCCGTCGGCGCCTACCTGCAGGCCGTCGAGGGCACCTGGAAGGACTACACCGAGCAGGGCGGGCGCACCCTGGAGGAGTTCGCCGCGTTCTGCTACCACCAGCCCTTCACCAAGATGGCCTACAAGGCCCACCGCCACCTCCTCAACTACTGCGGGCGCGACACCGACCCGGACACCGTCACCGCCGCCCTGGGCCAGACCACCGCCTACAACCGGGTCATCGGCAACAGCTACACCGCCTCCGTCTACCTCGCCCTGGCCGCCCTCCTGGACCAGGCCGACGACCTCACCGGCAAAAGCGTCGGCTTCCTCAGCTACGGCTCCGGCTCGGTCGCCGAGTTCTTCGCCGGCACCGTCGTCGCCGGCTACCGCGACCACCTGCGCACCGACGCCCACCGCGAGGCCATCACCCGGCGCACCGAGGTCGACTACGCCGCCTACCGCGCCCTGCACGAACACCGCCTGCCCGCCGACGGCGGCGACCACGCCACCCCCGCCCAGACCACCGGCCCCTACCGGCTGGCCGGCATCAGCGGCCACAAGCGCCTCTACACCACCCGCTGAACCCCGTACCCGGTGGCGTGCCCCTGCCCGCACCCCCGCGAGACCCCCGCGAAACCCCGTGAGGGGCGTGAGGGACGTGAGGGGGGCGCGGGCAGGGGCACGCCACCGGTGCACCGCTCCACCCGCTGCATTCATGCAGCGACTTCATTCATCCACGCACCATGCGAAGGGAGAGCAGCCGCATGGACGACGCGACGATCCTCGGTACGGGCAGCCCGATCAGGGACGTCAGGATCCTCGGCACCGGCGCCTACGTGCCCGAGCGGATCGTCTCCAACGACGAGGCCGGCGCGCCCGCCGGGGTCGACGACGCCTGGATCACCCGCAAGACCGCGATCCGCGAACGCCGCTGGGCCGCCCCCGGCCAGGCCACCTCCGACCTGGCCACCGCCGCCGCCCGGGCCGCCCTGCGCGCCGCCGGCATCACCGCCGAGCAGCTGTCCGTCATCGCGGTCGCCACCTCCACCCCCGACCACCCCCAGCCGCCGACCGCCGCCTACGTCCAGCACAACCTCGGCGCCTCGGGCACCGCCGCCTTCGACGTCAACGCCGTCTGCTCGGGCACCGTGTTCGCGCTCTCCGCCGTCGGCAGCGTCATCCTGCGCCGCGGCGGCCACGCCCTGGTCATCGGCGCCGACGTCTACTCACGCATCCTGGACCCCGCCGACCGCAGGACCGTCGTCCTGTTCGGCGACGGCGCCGGCGCGATGGTGCTGGGCACCGCCGAGCACGGGCACACCGTCCGCCATGTAGCCCTGCACACCTTCGGCGAACTCACCGGCCTCATCCAGGTCCCCGCCGGCGGCAGCCGCCGCCCCCTGGACGCGGCCGGACTGGACGCCGGACTGCAGTACTTCGCGATGGAGGGCCGCGCCGTGCGCAACTTCGTCGTCGAGGAACTCCCCCAGCTGACCAAGGCGTTCCTCCACGAGGCCGGCGTGGAGCCCGCCGACATCCACCACGTGATCCCCCACCAGGCCAACGGCGTCATGCTCGACGACGTCTTCACCCACCTCGGCCTCCCCCACGCCCGCATGCACCGCACCGTGACCCACTACGGCAACACCGGCGCCGCCTCCATCCCCATCACCCTGGACGCCGCCGACCGCGCCGGCGAGATCAGCCCCGGCGAACTCGTCCTGCTCGCCGGGTTCGGCGGCGGCATGGCCGCCAGCTTCGCCCTCGTCGAGTGGTGACCACACACCCTCAGAAGACAACAGACAAAAAAGGGGGGAGGGAACGGCCGTCGGCCGTTCCCTCCCCCCCCTTTTTTTGTCTGTCAGGTGCGGGTGTCGGGGGCGCGGTGTCCGGCGTAGCCCGCGGGCCACAGCTGGCGCAGGATCCGTACCTCCTGCTCGGACAGTTCGACGTCCTCACGCAGCCGCTCGGGATGGGCCGGCGGCGGCCCGCCGGGCCGCTGAGCAGCCCGGCGCCCGTGCGCGCCGGGCTGCTGGGCGATCGGCTCGTAGGAGGCGCCGAAGGCCACCAGCGACAGCCACAGCCGTCGTACGACATAGTCCGCCAGCGCCCGCCGGCCGCCCCGCAGTACCCGTCCCATGCCCGCCTCCCATGCTGTCGGCCGTCTCCTCCTCAAGCAGGCTGCCAAGAGCGGCTCGGGGATGACTTGAGAACGGCAGGGGCGTGGTTGCGGCGGCCGGTGTCAGTCGATACCGCGCACCACGTGCGGCTCCCCCCACTCCTCCTCGTCGATGCCCGCCAGCAGCAGCGGCGGCGTACCGGACAGGGACAAGGGCAGGGTCAGGGGGGTGTCCGCCGCGTCCTGGGACAGCCCGCCGCCCGCCTCGCCGATCCCGGCGATCTCGGTGGTGTCGTACATCGCGTCCTCCTCTGCTCGGTGCTGGTCGGGAGCGGATGGCGCTCCGGTGTGCGGGCAACGGCCGGCCGGGTTCAGAGGCCGGCGGCGGCCCGCAGCTGCCGG
This sequence comes from Streptomyces sp. NPDC090083, assembly GCF_044747445.1. Classification (NCBI taxonomy): domain Bacteria; kingdom Bacillati; phylum Actinomycetota; class Actinomycetes; order Kitasatosporales; family Streptomycetaceae; genus Streptomyces; species Streptomyces sp. NPDC090083. The sequence goes on from NZ_JBIVED010000020.1 coordinate 83,945, forward strand.
ACGCGGTCGGTGCGCTCCCACGTGAAGTCGGGGATCTCACGGCCGAAGTGGCCGTAGGCCGCGGTCTGCGCGTAGATCGGCCGCAGCAGGTCGAGGTCGCGGATGATGGCGGCCGGGCGGAGGTCGAAGACCTCGTCGATGGCCTTCTCGATCCGCTCGGTGTCGACCGTGGCCGTGCCGAACGTCTCGACGAACAGGCCCACCGGCTCGGCCTTGCCGATCGCGTACGCGACCTGCACCTCGCAGCGTGAGGCGAGACCTGCGGCGACGACGTTCTTGGCGACCCAGCGCATCGCGTACGCCGCCGAACGGTCCACCTTCGAGGGGTCCTTGCCCGAGAACGCGCCGCCGCCGTGGCGGGCCATCCCGCCGTACGTGTCGATGATGATCTTCCGGCCGGTCAGGCCCGCGTCGCCCATCGGCCCGCCGATCTCGAACCGCCCGGTCGGGTTCACAAGCAGCCGGTAGCCGTCGGTGTCGAGCTTGATGCCCTCCTCGACCAGCGCCTTCAGCTCGGCCTCCACCACGAACTCGCGGATGTCGGGGGCCAGCAGCGACTCCAGGTCGATGTCGGAGGCGTGCTGCGAGGACACGACGACCGTGTCGAGACGGACGGCCTTGTCGCCGTCGTACTCGATGGTCACCTGGGTCTTGCCGTCCGGGCGCAGGTAGGGGATCGTCCCGTTCTTGCGGACCTCGGACAGCCGCTTCGACAGACGGTGCGCCAGGAAGATCGGCAGCGGCATCAGGGTGGGTGTCTCGTCGGTCGCGTAGCCGAACATCAGGCCCTGGTCGCCCGCACCCTGCTTGTCGAGCTCGTCCTCCGCGTCCGCGGCGGCGCCCTCGACCCGCTTCTCGTACGCGGTGTCGACACCCTGCGCGATGTCCGGGGACTGCGCGCCGATCGACACCGACACCCCGCAGGAGGCGCCGTCGAAGCCCTTCTTCGAGGAGTCGTAGCCGATCTCCAGGACGGCCTCGCGGACCAGCTGGGCGATGGGGGCGTAGGCGCGGGTGGTGACCTCGCCGGCGATGTGGACCTGGCCGGTGGTGATGAGGGTCTCGACCGCGACGCGGGAGGAGGGGTCCTGGCGCAGCAGGGCGTCCAGGACCGTGTCGCTGATCCGGTCGGCGATCTTGTCGGGATGTCCTTCGGTCACGGACTCCGAGGTGAACAGGCGACGGGACATGACTCTCCAGGGGGTTGCGGCCCGGACGCGGACGGCGCCGGCGACCGGGCCGGATCGCCCGCGCCGTCGTCATCGTCACGGTGCACGGGCGCGGACGAGGCGGGGTCGAAGCGGGGCGGAAGAGGGGTGGAGCCGGAAACGGTCAGGGGCGGTCAGGGGGCGGGGGGTGGGGCGGTGGCGTCCTGGAGGGCCCGGGCCAAAAGGCGGGCGCGTTCGTGTGCGCCGGGTGGGGCGGGGGTCAGGACGACCCGGGGCGGCCGGCGCCCGCCGCCGGTGGTGGTGAGGCGGTGGGCGAGGTCGCAGGCGGCGGCCCCGGCACCGGAGAACCCGGCGAGCAGCAGCGGCCGGCCGGCGGCGCGGGCGGCCAGTGCGGCGGCGCCGGTGTCCGTGACCCCGCTGCCGGTGCCGGTGAGGAGGAGGAGTTCCTGGGGGCCCGGGTAGGCGGGGGGCAGCTGGTCGTAGCAGGTGGGCGGGGCACCGGGGGGCACCAGGAGGCAGATCGTGCCCGCGTGTGCGTGGCGGGCCGCGCGCAGGAGGGTCAGCGGGCCGCCCGGCCCGCAGGGTCCGGCGGCTGCAGGGCCGGGGGCGGCGGGGGTGTCGTCGGCCATGGAGGGCACGGCGCGGCCCTCCAGGAGTGCGAGGGCCTGGGCGACGGTGGTGGACTCGTCCGCGGTCAGGGGGAGTTCACGCAGCAGCAGGGCGCTCTGTACGAGGAGTTCGGCGGCGGCGTCCTCGTCGAGGAGGGCGCGGTCGTGGACGCCGGTGAGGACGAGACCGCCGGTGTCGTCGTGGTGGGCGAGCAGGGCCAGGGGCAGGGCGGAGCGGGCGGGCACGGTGCCGGGGAACTCGGCGCGGATGCCGTGGGCGGCCAGTTCGCCCTCCAGGCCGTGCACCGGGTGCGGCGGGTCCTCGAAGACCAGGACGGTCTCGGCACGGCCGGCCTGCGGCCCCGCCCCGGCGGACGGCACACCGGTGGGAGACGCCTCGGTGGAGGGCATGTCGGTGGCGGGCATGTCGGTGGGGAGCCATTCGCAGGCGGCCATGTCCAGGGCCCGGTCGCGCAGGTGGCGCAGGAGACGGGGCAGGGTGTGGGCGGGGTCGACGTCCAGGGACATCGGCAGCAGGTTGCGCAGCGGGCCCGGCAGCCAGGCCGCGCCGTCCAGTGCGATGCCGCGGCCCGGGACGGTCACCGCGAAGCACACCGGGGCCGCTCCGGTGGCGCCGGACGCGCGGTAGATCAGCAGCGCCCAGACGGCCTGCAGCACGCTGCTCTCCGCCGTGCCCCAGGTGCCGGCCCAGCGGGCGAGACGCACGGTCTCCGCCGCGTCCAGGCGCAGCCGCGCCCGGCCGACACCGCTGCCGCCGCCGGCGGCGTCCCGGCTGCCGGGGCGGGAGGCCGCGGCGGTGACGGCGGGGGGTGTCAGGCGCGCCCACAGGGCGCGGGCGGGGCGCGGGTCCTGGGCGGCGATCCAGGCGGTGTAGTCGCGCAGGTCGGGGCGGCGCTGTCCGCCGGGCAGGGTGCCGCCGGCGAGGTAGGCGCGGTAGAAGGTGCGCAGCAGGAGGTGCGCGGACCAGGTGTCCAGCAGGGCCCGGTGGTAGGTGAGCACGATGCGGGTGGAGGTGCCGGGGCCGGCCGGCGGGGCCTGTTCGGGCTCCAGCAGGGTCAGGCGCAGCGCGCCGGGGCGGCGCAGGTCGAAGCCGCGCAGCCGGTCGTGCTCCAGGAAGAGGGCCCGGTCCGCGCCGGAGGGGACACGGCGGGTGATGTCCGGGGTGACGTGGCCGTGCACGATCAGCCGCGGCGGGATCGTCCCGGTGAACGCCGTACGCAGCACCGCCTCCCGGTCGAACACCGACTGCCATGCCGCGCCGAACCGCCCCGCGTCCAGCGGCCCGTGCCACACCCACACCACCTGCTCCACATGCCGCCCGGTACCCGGCTCCCCGTCGCCCCCGGCATACAGGGCCGCCTGCTGCGCGGTGGGCGCGAACACGCCCGGGATGGGGGCGGTGGCGCAGTCGGCGAGCTCGTCCAGGACGTCCTGGAGCAGGGCGGTGAGAGCGGTGAGGTCGGTGAGGGCGGGAGGCGCGGTCGCCGGGGACCCGGTGGGGCCGGCGGGCGGCGGGGAGGGGGCGGTGGGCGCCGGGGGGCTGGTGGCGTCGTCGGATGCTGAGGGGGCGGCGGGGCCGGTGGTCTCCGGGGTGCCGGGTGGCCGGTCGAGGGTGAAGTGCAGTCGGCCGGCGGTGATCCGGGCGTGTGCCTGGAGGTGGTGGGTGCGGGGCTGCGGCAGGCCGGGGACGGGGTGGGCCGGGGCGGGTGGTGCGTCGTGCGGGGCGTGCAGGATCAGGCAGGCGGGGGCGGGGGGCAGTGCGCGCAGGGTGGCGCGCAGCAGCGGGTCGGGGCTGAACTCGCGGCAGGCCCCGAAGCCGGCGCCGCCCGCGGCCCGTCCGGCGCCCGCGGCCAGGAAGCCTGCCGCGGCGGCGAGCCGGCCCAGGGCGTCGGGGCCGGGATCCAGGGTGAGCTGGACCGGGTGCACGTCGGTGAGCCGGCCGGCGTGGCGGCGCAGGCCCGGGTGGGCGGTGCGGGGATCGCTGCGGACGTCGAACCCGACCTCGTCGGTGTGCTGCCAACGGGCCAGCGCCAGCGCGAACACACCGGTCAGCACCTGCTCCGCGGTGAGCGCGAGCCGCTGGGCCAGATGCCGGGTGATCCGCTCGGTCCGCTCCTCGTCCAGCGTGAAACCGGCGCGGTGTAGCGGGGCCGGGGCGGCAGGCAGCGGGGTTTCCGGGGCCGGCAGCAAGGCGGCACTGTCCGGCCTGCTGTCGGTGGCGACGTACGGGACAGCGCCCGGGGTGGCGGTGCCGGGGGCCGGCGGCGGGACGGTGCCGGGGGGCGCGGCGGTGCCGGCCGTCCCGCCCGGCCGGGGCGTCCCGGCGACGGTGCGGAAAGCGGAGCGGGACCTGCGCTCGGCGACCAGGCTCCAGTGCCGGGCCTCGGCGGGATCGCGGGCCACCTCGCGCAGGCCCGCGACCCAGTCGGCCAGGCCGTCGCCCGCACGCCGCCCCGGTACCGGGGCGGACGCCGTGGCCGGGGCCGGAGACGGGTGCGTGGCCGGGGAGGAGCCCGCGGCCGGTGTCGGACCGCCCGGTGCGGCCGGGCTGAGGGCTGTGGTCAGGTCGGTGAGGAGGATGTCGCGGGTGGTGGGGTCGGTGGTGAGGGGGTGGGTGAGCAGGGTGAGCCGGTCGGGGCGGTCGGGGCGGCGGTCGCGGGCGAGGAGGGCGCGCAGGTGGATGCCGGCGGGCGGGTCGAGGGTGCGGTACAGGGCGGTGACCGCCGCGGTGTAGCCGGGCTCGTCGGTGAACTCCCCTTCCGTCAGCAGGTCCTGGCCGTCGGGACCGGGCGGGCCGGTCAGGTGGCCGGCCTCCGCGTCGAGGCGGTGGCGCAGCTGCGGGTGGACGGCCAGGACGGTGCGCAGGGCACGGCGGACCGTTTCCGCGTCCGTTCCGGCGGGGGTCTCGAGGAAGAACGCCTCACAGCCGTAGCCATGGCTGTCGCCGTGAGGGCGGGTGCCGTCCGGGGTGAGCAGTGCGCGCTGCGCGGGGGTGAGCGGGTGGACGCTCGCCGTGGTGGTGAGGAGGTCGGCGATGCGGCCCGCCACGGCGGCGGCCGGGGTGTCCCCCTCCGCCGTGCACCGCAGGGTGTGGTGGCCGGGGCCGTGCCGCAGCAGCCGGTGCCCGCCCGCGGCGGCCGGATCTGGTCCCTCACCGGCGGGGCGGTGCAGGAGACGGCGCAGTGCGGCGGTGTCGAGCGGGCCGCGCAGTTCGAGGTCCCACGGCACGGTACGGGCGCCGGAACCGGCACCAGGACCGGGGGCCGGGTCGGGGGCGGGGCCCAGGACCAGCACGGTCGGCGCGTACGGGAAACGGTCGGCAGTCATGGTGTGGTCCGGGGGTGTGCGGGCCGGTGCGGGAGCCGGATCCCCTCTGTCTCCTCTCGGCGCGCGCGGAAGGGATCTGCGGGACTCCTCCCGGCCTGCCGCTCCCCCGCCGCACACGGGCCCGGCAGGACGCCGGCCTCGCAGGCGGGCACGGCCCGGACGGCACCGGCGGTACTGGCGGTGTCTGCGGTGCGGGGCCGGACGCACGGGGGCCGGTCCTGGCCGTAGTGCCTCTCTGCCATGACGCCCTCCCTGGCCTGCCTGCGTCCACAACGGTCGAGATCAGCACGTTAATGGCCCTGCGCGCCCGGAGTCCGTTTCCCCGAGCGGATGTGCAGCGGGGTGCGAGCTGCCCCCGAGAACAGCCGAACGGCCGCGACCGGAGACAGGAAGACGGAGGGAGGCAGGGGTGAGGGGTGAGGAGGCGAGAAGGGGGGCGGGAAGGAGGGGTGCGGCGCGGCGGGAGGCGGCGCGCGGAAGGCGGGGGCCCGGCGGCGGGGCCGGCCGGGCGGCCGTCACGATACCGGCGCCCGGCCGGCCGCGGGGGCGCGGCGGGGGCCGGTTCGAGGGGTTCTCTAGCAGACGGGACGGACGGGGGGTACCAGCATGCGGACGGCGCTGTCCGCATGCTGCTGGGCCAGGGTGAGCAGGATCTGGCTCTCACGGGCGACGGCGGCCCGTACCTGGCGGCGGGCGTCGGCGAGGGTGGCGTCCTCGCCCAGGACGGCGGGGATGTCCTCCTCGCACAGCACGAGGGTCTGGCGTGAGGTGAGGGTCGCCCCGTGTTCGTCCTCGGTCAGGGACCATTCGCCGGTGTGGGCGGCCAGCAGCGGGGCGAGCGTGGTCTGTTTGTGGACGATGCGGCCCGCGTGCGGGAAGCAGATCCGTACCGACTCGCTGGTGTGCACGCCTTGGCCGGCCGGGCTGCGCAGGGTCACGCGCTGGATGCCGGGGCTCTCCTCGCTCACCCGGGCCCCGCTGATGTGGGCGATGTGCTCGGGCCAGTCGCCGGCGCGGTAGAGGAAGTCGTAGGCGAGTTCGGCCGGGCCGTGGACGCGGATGGAGTCCTCGCAGTGCAGGACCAGGTCGTCGAGGCGGCTCCACTGTTCGGCGAACCGTTTCAGCTGGGCGAGCTGGGTGCGGATGTTCAGGTCCGCGACCTGCCCGGGCCAGTGGTCGGCGACCTGTCCCGGCCACCGCGGGCCCGCCCCGGCACCGGGAGCGCGGCCTATGCCGATGACGTCGTGGGTGCTGTGGCTGCAGCGCAGTTCCAGTTCGCTGGCGTGCGGGCCGCGGTCGCGGATGCTGATCACGCCGCGCATCGGCTCCAGCGGGGAGCCGGGCGCCTCCGGACGGACCTCGATCCGGCGCTCCACCGGGTCCAGATGGCGCCACGAGGTCCACGACTCCAGCCGGCCGCACACCCAGAACCACATCCGCAGGCGTTCGCGCCCGCCGTCGACGCCGTCGATGTCCAGGCGCTCCACATGGATGCTCGGGGTGAAGTAGAGCGGCAGTTTCGGCGCATCGGCCAACACGGCGTAGACCACACCGGCGGGTGCGGCCACCTGTATGCGGTGGACCGCCCCGCCGTCCCGCTCACCAGCCATCCCGGAACACCTCTCTCTGTCTCTTCGGCTCTTCGCCGCTCTCTTCACGTGTGCGGCGCCTGTACGGGACGTTGTCCGTACGTGACGTCTGTGCGCGACGCCGTACGTGACGTCTGTGCGCGCTGTCTGTGCGCGCCCGTGGGCGCCTGTCCGCGCACGGGCACGGTCCCCGGGGGTGCGGGGCGGGCGGGTGCGGGGCAGGCGCGGCGGGGCGTGCGGGGGTCAGCCGACGGGGGCGGGCTCGGGGGTGAGCCGGCGCACGACGCGGCAGGCCCGGCCCAGCAGCCGGGGCAGTTCACGGCCGCCGCGGACGAAGAAGTGCCGGCCCGGCACGGTGCGCGAGCGGACGGGGCCGCTGGTCCACCGGTGCCAGCCCTCGGCCGGCCGGGCCGCGGCCAGCGGGTTGTCCTGGGAGGAGACGACGAGGACCGGGGTGGTGAGCGGGCCCTGCGGGCCGGGCAGGCGGGCCGCCTCGTGCAGGGACTGGGCCAGCGCCAGGTCGGCGCGCAGCACCGGCAGGACGGCCCGCAGCCAGATGCCCTCGTCGCTGCCGGCCGGGACCGCGCCGCGGCCGCCCAGGACGTGCAGCAGTTCGGCGTCCGTGGCCCGGCGGGCGTCGGGCAGGCCGGCCGGCAGGCGCGGCGGCGGCCACGCGCCGACGGCCAGCAGTGCCGGCCCGGGCAGGCCCGCCTCGTGCAGGGCGCGGGCGACGGTGAGCGCGATCATCGCACCGAACCCGTGCCCGTACAGCACGAAGGGTCCCTGGTCGGGGCCGGTGAACCGGGGCAGGACGTCGGCCAGCAGCGCCCGGTGCGTGGTCACCCGCGGCTCGCCGCGCCGCGGGGCGCAGCCGGGCAGGAGGACCGGGAGCGGTCGTACGCCGGGTCCCACGCTCGCGGCCCAGTGGTCGAAGACGGAGACACCTTCGGCGGAGTGGGCGAAACAGTGCAGCCGCACTGGCTGTTCGTCCGGCATGGCATCCTCCTGTGTTTCCGCTCCCGGCAGCCCGCGGCAACGGGGCGACGGGGCGGATTCCGAGCATCGCCATCCGCCCTCGAACCCCACTCGAGAACCCGACGAGCCGGTACACGGGTGGTGACGGAGGCGGCAGCGGTGGCGGAGGCGGAGGATGTGCCGTGGCCCGCCGGGGTGTCACGGGCCGGGCGGGGGCGGGGAGTTGCGGCAGGGGGGCCGCCGAGGGGTGAGGGACTTGCCCGACGGCGGCCGGCGCGGGCGCCCGTGCAGGGTTTCCCCGACGGCGGCCGGTGCAGGCCGGGTTGAGGCCTGCGGGCGCGGGCCGGGCCGGGCGAAGCCGAGGGGGCGGGCGGGGCTGGCCCTGGTGCACGTCCTGACCCGGCGCCGGGTCCCGGCCCGGTGTTGCGGCGGAGCCCTACGCGGCGTAGCGGTCGAAGGTGGAGCCCCGGCGGGGGCCGGCCATCACGTCGAGTTCGGGGTCGACGGCGAGCATCGCCTGGTGCAGGCGCTGGAGCTGCGGTGTGGGTTCCACGCCGAGTTCGTCTATGAGACGTCTGCGCAGCCGCCGGTAGACGTCGAGGGCGGAGGCCTGGCGGCCGGACCGGTACAGGGCGAGCATCGCCTGCGCGTGCAGGCCCTCGTGCTGGGGGTGGCGGGCGACCAGGTCGGTGAGTTCGGCGATGAGTTCGGCGTGCCGGCCCAGCCGCAGGTCCGCGTCGATGCGCCGCTCGACGGTCACCAGCCGTGACTCCTCCAGCCGCAGCACCTCGATCTCCAGGACGGGGCCCAGGCGTACGTCCACCAGGGCGGGTCCCTGCCACAGGGCCAGGGCCTGGCGGAAGCAGCGGGCGGCGGACTCGTCCTCGCCCTGTTCGAAGGCCTCCTGGCCCTCGGTGATGAGGCGTTCGTAGCTGTGCACGTCCACGGACTGGGGCGGCACCTGCAGGAGGTAGCCGCCGTGCCGGGTGGCCAGAACGTTCTTCGCGCCGCCGGGGGCGCCGGGTCCCATGGCCGTGCCGAGGCTGCGGCGCAGCTGCATGATGTAGGTCTGCAGCGTCGTCACCGCGCTCTGCGGCAGTTCCGTCCCCCAGATCTCCTCCATCAGCGTCGACACCGGCACGACGCGGCCCGGATACAGCGCGAGCAGGGCGAGCACCTGCCGGGGTTTTCCGGCAGTCGGGACGATCGAGTCCCCGTTCACGGCGGCACACAGCGGACCCAGAACCTGAATCTCCATGGTTTCCTCCGTTCGTCGTGGGGCACTCCCGATGGCGGAAATGCGTCGGTGAAATGGCACGCTAGCCCTCCCCGCACCGGAGGCGCGGGTTCCTTCAGTGGCCTTCGAGCGGTCCTCAACACCCGTGCGGCGGACGGCACATGAGCACCGTTTCGCGGGCAGGGACCCGGCCGACACCGGCCGGAACAAATACCCCGGGGCCGCCGAATTCCATCTCTCCTGGTGGCTGATTGAGTACGCCTCACTCCCCTGCGTGACGGCGTGGTCCGCGGGGGTGGTGAAGTCCGGCAGAGCAGGCGCGCGTTGGAGTGGCGCGGCGGTGAAGTCCGCTGAATCGAGGGGGCGCTGGAGGTGGCGGGCGGCGAGAATCCTCTGGCGCGGGGAGATGCCGAGGTGGCGGTGCGCTGAAGTCCGCGGGAGACGGGGCACGTCGGGGCCACGGGGCGGGCCAGACGGTGTGCGCCGCAGCCGGGGCGGACCGGCGGCACGGAGCAGCGGGGCCGCGGACACCCCGGCAGACCGGAGGAGCCGGGGGCGGCGGCGTACGGCGCGGCCCGAGCGCGGCCCGAGCGGCCTGGGGACACGGGGCTGCGGGGCCTTCCGGTGTCAGGGCGGCGCGGGGGCGGGAGGCAGTGAAGTCCGTCCGGGCGCGGGCCGTTCGAGGCGCCGGGGCGGTGATGTACGGCCCGGCCGGGGGGACTTGGCGGCACAGGGCGGGGAGGCCCGGAAGAGCGGCACAGGCGACGCGGGCGATATGGGCGGCGCGGGCGGCAGGGGCGAGGGTGTGCGGCGGCGCAGCCTGATGCCCGAGGCCCGGAAGCGGTCTCACCGTGCGTGGGGCGCCGCCCGCGCGGCTCTGCGGCGGCGGTCCGGGCTCCGGGCCGGCTTCGCCGGACGGCGGGGCGCCGGGCGCCGGGCGGCCGTTACCGCCCGGCGGACGGCGGCTGCATCCGTGCCCGCCCGCCACCGCCCCCACCACTCCCGCCGCTCCCGCTCCTGCCGTTCCCGGCACTCCCTCCGCTCCCGGCGCTCCCGGTGCTGCCAGTGCTCCCGGTGCTGCCGGTGCTGCCGCTCCTCCCGGCGTTCCCGTCGGGGGCCGCCGGCCGGGTCCCGGCGCACACCAGTGCGTCCAGGTCCCGGCGGCTGGCCAGGCGGGGCAGCAGGACCTCCCACAGCCGGGTGACGTTGTGGCGCCGCAGCCAGGAGGCGTCCGTGGCGCCGAGGACCTGCAGGCCCACGGTCGCGGCGACGACGACGCGGGCGGCGTCCGTCCAGGGCAGCCCGGGTGCGAGCGCGCCGCGGTGTCCGGCGCGGCGCAGGCTGTCCTCGACCCAGTGCCGCCACCGTCCCCGGGGTCCCGGGCCGGTGGGCGGGGTGGCGCGGGCGGCGCTGTCGGCGGCGAGCTGGAAGCCGGCGCGGACCACGGTGTCCCGCGCCAGGGTGTCCATCAGTTCGTGGGTGGCGTCCACCACCGCCTGCAGGGAGTCGCCCTGCCGTTCCCGGGCCGCCCCGGTGATCCGGGCCACCGTCTCGGCCGCCTGGGCCTCCACCGCCTCGGCGAGCATGTTCTTGTTGGCGAAGTGGAAGTGCAGCGCTCCGTTGCTGACACCGGCCCGCGCGCTAATAGCGCCGAGCGACGCGGGTGCGAAACCGGCCTCGGCGAACACCTCGGACGCGGCCTCGATCAGCGAACGCCGCGTGCGGGCGGCCCGCTCCTGCTTGACCATGTACTGCCTCCTGGCACCGGAACGTCTGCGTTTCCCGCCCCTCACGCGCACGGACACCCGTACGGGAGGGCGCCCCGCCCGCGAAGCCGCAGGCCGGCGCGGGCACGGCGGGGCGGGAACCACACCGACACACTAACAAACCGCATGAGCGGTTTCATATATGCGGGCACGAAGCAGACAAGAACATCGCTGGTCAACGGCTAGGGGGCCGCCCCAGACGGCCCCCGCTCCCCCGGTGCACTCCCCCGCCACCCCTACACGGCGGACTCCGGCTCCACCGCGCCCTCCACCCCGCCCTGCACCCCGCCCTGCACGGCGCCCCGCGCGGCGCCGTCCGCGGCATCCTCCGCTCCCGGCCTCGCGACCGACTCGAGGAGGAGTTGGGCGACGTCGACGACCTGGACGGATTCCCTGGCCCTGCCGCCCGCGGCGGAGCCGCTGTCAGGTGCAGCCTTCCTGGCGTTGACGGAGTCGGTGAGCATGACGAGGCAGAAGGGGCAGGCGGTGGAGACGATGTCGGGGTCGAGGGAGAGGGCTTCGTCGACGCGTTCGTTGTTGATGCGTTTGCCGATGCGTTCTTCCATCCACATGCGGGCGCCGCCGGCTCCGCAGCAGAAGC
>NZ_JBIVED010000021.1:0-87828 GCF_044747445.1 Streptomyces sp. NPDC090083
GTGACAGCCGGAGACGGGGTATCAACATATCTGGCGTTGATTTTTGGCACGCTGTTGAGTTCTCAAGGAACGGACGCTTCCTTTGTACTCACCCTTTCGGGCTTTCCTCCGGGCTTCCCTTCGGTGTTCCAAACTGTATCAGTGTTTTTCCGGCCCCCTGACCACCGTCCCGCAGGCATGCGGAAGGTGACCCCGAGATAGGATCTGACAAGTTGGGTGCTGCCAGGCCAAGCAAAGGCGCTTGGTCGCGCCGCTCGGCCTCAAGCAGGAGTACGACTGTACATGCGGCCGCGGAGCAGGTGCAAATCGATTAGAGGTGTGGTCTAGACCACTAATCCGGACCTCTCGGGCGGAACCGTTACTACATATGACATACCCTGCTGCTCAGTGCGCCGTCCGGGACAGGTAGTGACGGCCCCATCACATTTCCCACCTCTGGGAGGCTTCCCATGACCAGCGTGACGTCCCCTCTCGCAGGACGTGCCATCGGACTGGCCGCGGTGCCGGATCCGGTCTTCTCCGGGGCCATGGTCGGCCCCGGCACGGCCATCGACCCCGTACGCGAGCCTTCCGAGGCCGTTTCTCCCGTGGACGGAGTCATCGTCTCCCTCCACCCGCACGCCTTCGTCGTCGTGGACAGCGAGGGGCACGGTGTGCTCACTCACCTCGGCATCGACACCGTGCAGCTCAACGGCGAGGGCTTTGAGCTGCTCGTCAACAAGGGCGACACGGTGGTCCGCGGCCAGAGCGTCGTGCGCTGGAACCCGGCCGCGGTCGAGGCCGCCGGCAAGTCCCCGGTGTGCCCGATCGTGGCTCTCGAAGCGACCGCCGAATCGCTCGCCGACCTCCGTGAGGACGGCGAAGTGAAGACCGGCGACGTTCTCTTCGCCTGGGCGTGACGTCAGTGCCGTCGTCATGACGGTGAGCAGGACAACCACCGCGGCGGCGGGACCCGCCGCACTATCGGAGACGGGTGAGATGGAGACAACGCTGCGAGGCGTCGGTGTGAGCCACGGTGTGGCGATCGGCGAGGTTCGGCACATGGGGACGGCGGTTCTCGAACCGCCTGCCAAGCAGAGCCCGGTGGAGGACGCGGAGCGTGAACAGGGGCGCGCCCGCCAAGCCGTGGACGCTGTGGCGGCCGACCTGATGGCGCGCGGCAATCTGGCGGGGGGCGAAGCCCAGGCGGTGCTCGAGGCGCAGGCCATGATGGCCCAGGACCCCGAGCTGATGGCGGACGTGGAGCGCCGGATCGCGGTGGGCAGCACCGCGGAGCGTGCTGCGTACGACGCCTTCGCCGCCTACCGTGCTCTGCTGGCCGGTGCGGGTGAGTATCTCGCCGGTCGGGTCGCCGACCTCGATGACGTGCGGAACCGTATCGTCGCCCGGCTGCTCGGCGTGCCCATGCCGGGTGTTCCGGACAGTGACGAGCCGTACGTCCTTATTGCCCGTGACCTCGCTCCTGCGGACACGGCGCTGCTGGACCCCGCGCTGGTGCTCGGTTTCGTGACCGAGGAGGGCGGGCCCACGAGTCACAGCGCGATCCTGGCGCGAGCGCTCGGCGTGCCGGCCGTGGTGGCGCTGCCGGGAGCCGGGGAACTGGTCGAGGGCACGGTCGTCGCCGTCGACGGCAGCACCGGTGAGATCTTCGTGAACCCGAGTGCCGAGAAGAAGGAGCAGTTGGAGGCCGCCGCTGCCGCGCGCAAGGCCGCTCTCTCCGCTTCCACGGGTCCGGGTGCCACCTCCGACGGGCACAAGGTGCCGCTCCTGGCCAATGTCGGCGGCCCCGCCGATCTGCCGGCCGCGCTGGAGGCGGGGGCCGAGGGGGTGGGTCTCTTCCGTACCGAGTTCCTCTTCCTGGACGACAGCAAGAACGCGCCGTCCGAGGCGAAGCAGGTCGAGGCCTACCGGCAGGTGCTCGAGGCATTCCCCGAGGGGCGTGTCGTGGTGCGGGTGCTGGACGCGGGCGCGGACAAGCCGCTGGACTTCCTGACGCCGGCCGACGAGCCGAACCCCGCGCTGGGTGTGCGGGGGCTGCGGTCGCTGCTCGATCACCCGGACGTCCTGCGTACCCAGTTGACGGCGCTCGCGAAGGCCGCCGAGGGCTTGCCGGTGTATCTGGAGGTCATGGCTCCGATGGTCGCGGACCGTGCGGACGCCAAGGCGTTCGCCGACGCGTGCCGGGAGGCCGGGCTGCGGGCCAAGTTCGGGGCGATGGTGGAGATTCCGTCGGCCGCGCTGCGGGCGCGCTCGATTCTGCAGGAGGTCGAGTTCCTGTCGCTGGGGACGAACGACCTCGCGCAGTACACCTTCGCCGCCGACCGTCAGGTGGGCGCGGTGTCCCGGCTGCAGGACCCTTGGCAGCCCGCGCTGCTCGACCTGGTCGCGATGTCCGCCGAGGGCGCGAAGGCTGAGGGCAAGAGCTGTGGTGTCTGCGGTGAGGCCGCGTCCGATCCGCTGCTGGCCTGTGTGTTGACCGGTCTGGGGGTCACCTCCCTTTCGATGGGTGCTGCCTCGATTCCTTATGTGCGGTCGACGCTGGCGAAGTACACGCTGGCCCAGTGCGAGCGGGCCGCGCTGGCGGCGCGCGCTGCGGACAGTGCCGAGGAGGCGCGCGTGGCGGCCCAGGCGGTGCTGTCCGGCGAGTAGTCGGGCCGAGTGATCGGGCGGCCGTCCGTCGGCTGTGTTCCAGGGGCGCCTCACCTGCGGGTGGGGCGCCCCTGGTGTGTTCAGTGGTGGTGTCCTCCTCGTTGGGGCGGTTCCAGGTCTCCGAGGTCCGGCGGTACGCAGTAGTCGACGCCCGATTCCGGGGAGATGAGGTCGCCGGACTCGACGTCGGTGCAGTAGGCGTCGAAGACCTCGCCCGCGGTCAGCGGTTCCAGGCCGTCGCCGCGCAGTCGCCAGCCGTAGACGCAGTCGGTGGTGTTCGGGCTGGTGGTGCGCATGACGAGGCCGCCGGGGCTTCGGGTGGCGAGGCCGAGGGCGAGGACCGTGGTGAATTCGAGGGCCTCGGCGTCGTCCAGGTGCGTGGTGCCGTCCTCGTCCTCGTCCGCGTGGAGGACGGAGACGAGGGTTTCCGGTGCGCCCGAGACGCTGCAGACCAGATGTCGGTTGCCGGGGCGGGCCGTGTCGAGGATGCGGACGAGGAGGCCGGAAGCCCGGGTGAAGGCCGCGCGGCCGATGTCCTCGCCGCAGGAGGCACAGGCGCCGAGACGGGACAGGAGTGTGGTCGCGTACTCCCAGGTGGCCTGGCGGACGGCCTCGTCGACCAGGGCCGGGAGGAGGTCGGCCAGTGGCTGGCCCTCGTAGGGCAGGGTGGGGCCGGTGGCCGCGAGCTCGGCCGTGAAGCGGGCGCGGCTCGACGAGATGTCGGGCTCCAGGTCACGGGCTGCGCAGAACTCGGCGTATTCCTCTGGGTCGAAGAGGGCCACGCTGGTGTGGCTGCCCTGGGAGGCGCGACTCCTGAGGAGGGCCTCCACCTGCTGGAGGTAGGCGGTGTGGTCGTCGAAGGTGAAGCTGCGGTAGCGCCGCATGGCGCTGAAGTCCTGCTCGTCGGTCAACAGGCCGATGGTGCCCGCGATTTCGCGGCGCAGAACGCGTCGGACGGTCAGGTGGTCGGTGTGCGCCATGTTTCCCCCTGTGCGCTGTCGATCAATGCTCACTCACAGTAACCGGCGGCACTGACAACGGCGTCCGAGCGAGTGGTCGGCGGACCGGGCAGCTCTGAATCATGCAGGTCAGAGCGCTCGTCGATTCGGTGCCGGGGGCGACTCGGTTCGGTGCGGGGGGGCGACGGAGAGTTCCGATGAGCCGGTGGCATGGCGCATCTCGGACAGGGTGAGAGCGGCACGGGCGAAGCGGTGCGGCTGGCCTCGGGCTTCGTCGCTGTGCTGGGTGAGTCCGAGGCCGGCCGCGGAGGCTGATCGTCCGCTACCGGATGCCGATCAGGCGCGCTTGCGGGCGAGTTCCTCGTAGAAGGCCAGCAGGCCGAGGTTGTCGATGGAGCCCGGGTTGACCGCCTTCTCCAACGGAGTGCCCTGAAGGAGGCGTTTGACGGGTACCTCGATGCGCTTTCCGGTGAGGGTGTGCGGGACGCCGGGGATCTCGATGACCTCGTCGGGCACGTGGCGGGGGGAGAGCTGTTCGCGGATCGTCTGCTTGATGCGGCCCAGGAGGGCGTCGTCGAGGACGGCTCCAGGGGCGAGGTGCACGAAAAGGGGCATCCAGTAGCCGCCGTCGGGCTGTTCGATGCCGATGACGAGGGACTCCTTGATCTCCGGGAGCCGTTCGACCGCCTCGTAGATGTCGGCCGAGCCCATGCGTACGCCCTGCCGGTTGAGCGTGGAGTCGGAGCGGCCGTGGATGACGACGGAGCCCCGGGAGGTGACGGTGATCCAGTCGCCGTGGCGCCACACTCCGGGGTACGTGTCGAAGTAACTGTCGTGGTAGCGCGTGCCTTCGGGATCGTTCCAGAAGTAGATCGGCATGGACGGCATCGGGTTGGTGACCACGAGTTCGCCCACCTCGTCGACCAAGGGTGCGCCGCTCGGGTCCCAGGACTGCAGGTCGGTGCCGAGGCCGGGGGCCTGGAGTTCACCGATGTACACCGGGAGGGTCGGTACGGCTCCCGCGAAGCAGGAGCAGACGTCCGTGCCGCCGCTGACCGAGGCGATCCAGAGGTCGTCGCGGACCTCGTCGTGCAGCCAGCGGAAGCCGTCCGGGGGCAGGGGTGAGCCGGTGGTGGCGACGCACTTGACCTTGGAGAGGTCGAAGTCGGCCGACGGGTGCACGCCGGCCTTGCGGCAGGCCATGACGTACGCGGCCGAGGTGCCGTAGAGAGTCGCTCCGGTGCGTTCGGCGATGCGCCACTGGGCCGCTGTGTCGGGGTACCCGGGGCTGCCGTCGTAGAGGACGATCGTCGTGCCGGTCAGGAGGCCGGAGACGAGGAAGTTCCACATCATCCAGCCGGTGGACGTGTACCAGAAGAAGCGGTCCTCGGGGCCCAGGTCGCAGTGCAGGCCGAGTTGTTTGAGGTGCTCGACGAGGATGCCGCCCTGGGACTGGACGATGGCCTTGGGGAGGCCGGTCGTGCCCGAGGAGTAGAGGACCCACAGGGGGTGCTCGAAGGGCACCTGCTCGAAGACGGGCTCCACGTCGGCCGAGGTCAGCGACGACCATTCCAGGGCGCCTTCGGGGGCTTCGGTGCCGAGCAAGGGGACGTGGACGACCGCGCGCAGGGTGGGCAGTTCGCGGCGGAGTTCGGCCACCGCGTCGCGGCGGTCGTGCTCCTTGCCGCCGTAGCGGTAGCCGTCGACGGTGAACAGGACGACCGGTTCGACCTGCTGGAAGCGGTCGAGGACGCTGCGGGCGCCGAAGTCCGGCGCGCAGGACGTCCAGACGCCGCCCACGGCGGCGGTGGCGAGCAGGGCGACGACGGCCTGGGGGATGTTCGGGAGGTAGCCGCTGACGCGGTCTCCGGGGCGTACACCGAGGGCGCGCAGTTCGGCGGCCAGGGAGCCGACCTGCCGGCGCAGCTGCGACCAGGTGACCGGGGTCGGTTCGTGGGTCTCGTCGACGTACAGGAGGGCCGGTTCGTCCGCGCGGGTCGCCGCCGCGCGCAGGGCGTGCTCGGCGTAGTTGAGGGTCGCTCCGGGGAACCACTGGGCGCCGGGCATCGAGCGGTCGCCGAGCACACGCGCGTAGGGGGTCGAGAAGCTGACGTCGAACCACTCGGTGACGGCCTGCCAGAAGGTGTCCAGTTCGTCGACGGACCAGCGGTGCAGCGCCGCGTAGCCGCCCTCGGCCGGGGCTCCGTGGTGTTCGGCCGCCCAGGACTGGAACGTGGTGACCTGTGCCTGGGCGATGCGTTCCGGATCTGGCTGCCAGAGCGGCAGGGGGTTCGCGGTCGACATGGGGCGGCTCCCGGGACTGTGCGCGTCGTGTGCGTCGGTCGCGCACGGGCGGGGGTGTGCGCGTGACGCGGCTGACACGGACGATGCCATGTGATCGACTTCTACACCAGGGCGCGCTCCACATAGTCCGTGTCGTGAACATGTGGTCCCACCACGGGTGAACGGCAGTTGAACGACACGGTTATGCGGGGCTTGTGATGGCAGGGTGAGCAGCATGGACGGTCGTGACCTGGTGCGTTCGGTGAAAGTGGTCGGTTCGACGGGGGCGGCGCAGGGTTTGCGTACCGTACGGGCGGCGTGGCGCAGCAGGCGTGCCGACGCCATCGGGCTGCCCGCGCGCGGGGCGGAGCGGGCACGGGTGCCCGGGCCGGTCCGGGACGCCGAGCCGGGCCCCGGGGGCGGGGTCGTCCGGTTCAGCCGCTCCGAGCTGCGCATCACGGTCGCCGTGAACGGAGCCGTCTTCTGGGGCTGGGACGGGGCCGGTCCCGAGCCGTCGTACGCGCTGGGCGGGCGGTGCCCGGAGCCGGATCCGCGGGCGGTCCTGGAGCCGGACAAGGACGGCGGCTGGCGGGTCGTGGCGGAGCGGGTGACGGTCATCGTGTCCCGGCACGGCGCGGTCGAGGTGCGTACGCCCGGAGGGGTGACGCTGCGCCGGGACCTGCCGCCGCGGTGGTGGGAGCCGGTGGGCGGGGGCACGGCGCGCTGGAAGCAGCGCTCCGAGGTGGCTGCGGACGCCCGGTTCTTCGGGCTCGGCGGGCGCGCGTCGGGGCCGCGGTTGCGGGACGGGACGTACAGGCTGTGGAACACCGACCCCGGGCACGCATTCACCCCGGGTGACGATCCGCTGTACGTGACCATGCCCGTGCAGCTGGTGGTGGCCGACGCGGCGACGCATCTGGTGTTCCACGACACCTCCTGGGACGGCACGGTGACGCTGCGGGAGGGCGAGGAAGGGGCCGGTTCCGGGCACGACCGGGCCGGGACGTCCGAGCTGCGGATGGACGGCGGTCCGCTGCGCTGCTGGGTGGTGGTGGGCACCCCCGCGCGCGTGCTGCACGCCTGGGCCTCGCTGACCGGCGCTCCCGCGCTGCCCCCGGCGTGGGCGCTGGGTCACCATCACGCGCGGTGGGGCTTCGGCAGTGAGCAGGAGGTGCGGCGGATCGTCGCCGGCTACCAGGAGCGCGGTCTGCCGCTGGACGCCGTGCACCTGGACATCGACCATTACGACGAGCACCGGGTGTTCACCGTCGACCACGAGCGCTTCCCGAAGCTGCCGGTGCTCGCCGAGGAGCTGCGGCGGGACGGCATCCGCCTGGTGTCGGTGATCGAGCCCGCGGTGAAGGCCGAGCCGGGGAACGCCGTCCACGACAGCGGGACGGCCGAGGACGCCTTCGTGCGGGACGCCTCGGGGCGGCTGGTGCGCGGAGTCGTGTGGCCCGGGGAGGCCGTTTTCCCGGACTTCACGCACCCGCGTGTGCGGGAGTGGTGGGGCGGGCTCTACAAGGAGCGGCTCGCGCAGGGCTTCGCGGGGTTCTGGCACGCCATGAACGAGCCGACGTCGTTCGCCGCCTTCGGGGAGTCGACGCTTCCGCGTTCGGCTCGGCACGACCTCGACGGGCGGGGCGGCGACCATCGTGAGGCGCACAACGTGTACGCGCTGTGCATGGCGAGAGCCGCCTATGAGGCGTTGCGTGAACTGGCCCCCCAGGAGCGGCCGTTCCTCTTCTCGCGCTCGGGGTGGGCGGGGATGCAGATCTACGGGGGTACGTGGTCCGGCGATGTGGCCACCGGCTGGCAGGGGCTGCGGGCCTCGCTGTCGCTGGTGATGGGGCTCGGGCTGTGCGGGGTGCCGTACTCGGGTCCTGATGTGGGCGGTTTCGACGGGAGTCCGTCTCCGGAGCTGTATCTGCGCTGGTTCCAGCTGGGCGCGTATCTGCCGCTGTTCCGGACGCACGCGAGTTCGCGGGCGGGGCGTCGGGAGCCCTGGGAGTTCGGTGCCGAGGTGCTGGAGCACGCGCGCGTGGCGCTCGTCGAACGGCGGCGGCTGCTGCCGTACTTCATGACGCTGGCCCATCTGGCGCGGCGGACCGGGGCGCCCTATGTGCGGCCCCTGTGGTGGGGTGTTCCCGAGGATCGTGCGCTACGGGACTGCGAGGACGCCTTCCTGCTGGGCGACTGTCTCCTGGTGGCGCCGGTGCTCGATCCCGGGTCGGACCGGCGGGCGGTGCAGTTGCCGAGGGGGCGCTGGTACGACACGGAGACGGAGCAGGCCTACGAGGGGCCGGCGCAGATTCTCGTCGACGCCCCGTTGTCGCGGATTCCGGTGCTCGCGCGCGCGGGTGCCGTGCTGCCGGTGCGGGGAGCGGACGGCGGGCTGGAGCTGGAGGTGTGGGCGCCCGCCCGGGGGCGGACCGGGGGCGGGCTGGTGGTGCCGGACGCGGGCGACGGCTGGGACGAACCGGAGATCGAGCGGTACGTCGCCCGCTGGGAGGGCCGGCGGGTGGTCGTGGAGCGGGAAGGCCGGGAAGGCCTAGAAGGAGGGGACGGCGTGAGTGCGCCGTCCTACCCGGTGCGGGTGCGAGGGCTCGGTGAGGGCTGACCTCAGATGTACCGGCCTTCGAACCAGGCCCTGACGGCCACGGAGTGCAGCGGGAAGGCGAGCTCCTCCGGCCTGCGCAGGAGGTGCCACCCCTCGGTCTCGTCGGTGGCGGCGGACTTGGGCAGTCCCTCGACCGGGCGCTCGGGGAGGACCCCGAAGAGCAGGAGATGCCCGTCGGGCGAGCTGATGGCGTCGACGAGCCGTACGTCGCGGCTGGCCGCTTCGATGCCCGTCTCCTCCCTGAGTTCGCGGACGAGGGCCTGGCGCCAGTCCTCGCGGTCGTCGACGAAACCGCCCGGGAGGGCGACGCCTCCGCGCGCGGGGTCGACGGTTCGGGTGATGACGACCAGGGCGGTGCCCTTGGTGTCGTACACGGGCTGGAGTGCGACGGCCACGGGCAGCGGGTTGCGGTACGCGACGGTTCCGCAGGCCGGGCAGGTGCGGGGCCAGCCGGAGACGCCCTCTCCGTAGGGCGATCCGCAGCTCGAACAGTGGCTGTTCGGCCCGGAGTTGGGGACGGAGGCTTGAGTTTCGGACACCCGGCGGACTGTATCCGATCAAGCGGAGGACGTCTTTCCGGGGGCCGCGCGCGTGAACGGAAAACGGCCGGAACCACCCCCGTGGGCCCCGGCCGTCTCTCCTGATACGACGACGCCGTGAGCGGCTCGATGGTTCACCGAAACGCCCTGCTCATTTTCCGTTGCCCGTGGCACACTTCTGACGTTCCGTCAGATCCAGTGTTGTGGAGGGACGTTGTCGCGGACACGCACACCTGTGGTCACCGATTGGTTCACCGGGAACGGGGACGGCTTCCGGCTGCTGGGCACGCGCTGCTCGGCGTGCGACTCGGTCTTCTTCCCCCGGGAGGACGCCCACTGCCGCAATCCGGCCTGCCGGGGCGGCGACCTGGAGGAGGTCCCGCTGTCGCGGCGCGGCCGTGTCTGGTCGTACACGGACAGCCGGTACCGGCCACCGTCACCGTATGTGAGCGATCCGGAACTTCCGTGGGAACCGTACGCGTTGATCGCTGTGGAGCTGGAGTCCGAGCGGATCGTGGTGCTGGGACAGGCGGTTCCCAGGATCACCGTCGCCGACCTGACGGTGGGCATGGAGGTGGAGGTCGTCCCCGGGGTGCTCAGCGAGGACACGGAGACGACCTGGACGACCTGGCACTGGCGGCCCGTGGGGGTGGCGTGATGACGGCGGACGTGGCGGTGCTCGGCGCGGGCATGCACCCCTGGGGGAAGTGGGGGCGCGGCTTCGTCGAGTACGGGACGGCGGCGGCCCGGGCCGCGCTCGCCGACGCGGGACTGGAGTGGCGGGACGTCGGCTCGATCGTCGGCGCGGACACGGTGCGTGGCGGCTATCCGGGGTACGTGGCGGGCGCCACGTTCGCGAAGGCGCTGGGCTGGCAGGGCGCCCGGGTGGCGAGCGTGTACGCGGCGTGCGCGTCCGGGGCGCAGGCCGTCAACGCGGCGCGGGCGCAGCTCCTTTCGGGGCTCGCGGACGTGGTGCTGGTGGTGGGCGCCGATGCCGCGCCCAAGGGGTTCTTCCGGCCGGCCGGCGGGGAGCGGCACGACGATCCGGACTGGCTGCGCTTCCGGGTCCTCGGGGCGACGAACCCGACGTACTTCGGGCTGTACGCGCGCCGGCGAATGGCCCTCTACGGGGACACCCCCGAAGACTTCGCCCAGGTCAAGGTGAAGAACGCGGCCCTGGGGGCACTGAATCCGTACGCGCGCTACCGCAAGCGGGTCTCCGCCGAGGAGGTCGCCGCCTCCGCGGTGGTCGCCGATCCGCTGCGGCTGCTCGACATCTGCGCCACCTCCGACGGCGGGGCGGCCCTGGTGCTGTCCACCATGGAGTTCGCGCGCCGCCACGGAGCGGCGGACCCGGTGCGGATCCGGGCTGTGTCCACGGTGACGCCGCGTTATCCGAACACGGTGCTGGACCTCCCGGACATCGCCACCGACTCCGCTGCGGCGGTGGCACCCCCGGACGAGACATTCCGGGCGTCGATCGCGCGCGCGGCCTACGAGGAGGCGGGCGTCGGCCCGGAGGAGCTCTCGCTGGCCGAGGTGTACGACCTGTCCACCGCCCTGGAGCTGCAGTGGTACGAGGACCTGGGGCTGTGCGGCGAGGGCGAGGGCGCCAAGCTGCTGCGGGAGGGCGCGACGGCTCCGGGCGGGCGGATACCGGTGAACGCGAGCGGCGGACTGGCCTCCTTCGGGGAGGCGGTTCCGGCGCAGGCGATCGCCCAGGTCTGCGAGGTGACCTGGCAGTTGAGGGGCGACGCGGGCGAGCGGCAGATCCCCGGGGCGCGGGTGGGGCTCACCGCGAACCAGGGGCTGTTCGGGCACGGGTCGGCGGTGCTCGCCGTGCGGTGAGCGACGGCGTGTCCCGCAGACCGTGGGATCGGCCCGCAAGGCTGCGTGAACGTCTTATGAACTGGCCCTGGGCGTACGCCGGTGACGCCATCATGCTGCCGTGCGCTCCTCGACGGACACTCTCCGCTTCGCCTTCCAGCCGGTGGTCAATCTGACCACCGGCGGGATCGCGGGGCTGGAGATCCTCGTCCGCCCCGAGACCGGCGACATCCTGGCCGAGGCCCGCCGCGACCCCGAACTCGACGGCAGGCTGGCCGTGTTGGCGGTCCGCGCCGCCGCGCGCAGGGAGACGCTGCTGCCGCTGCACATCAACGTGTTCGCCGGCACGCTCGCCGACCTCGGCGGCCTGACCCCGCTGCACCGCGCGGTGCGCGAGGCGGGACGGCTGCCGTGGGAGGTCACGCTCGACATCGGGCCGCCGTACACGCACGTGCCCCGGCGGGCGCTTCTGGAGGCGGTGTCCGAACTGCGGGGCCAGGGGTTCCGGATCTGCGCGGACGGCGTCGGCGACGGTGACGTACCCCTGCGGCTGCTCACGGATCTCGCGCCCGACCTGGTGAAACTCGACGCGTCGCTGCTGGAGCGGCCGGCCGCGGTGCGGGCGATGCGGACCCTGTGCGAGCAGCTGGGCGCCCTGCTGTCGGTGGAGGGCGTGGAGACCGAGGCGCAGTGTGCCGCCGCGCGGGCGGCCGGGGCGCAGTTGGCGCAGGGCGAGCTGTTCGCACCGGCGACTCGGGTCCCGGCGGCGGACGTATACGTTCCGTCGCGCGCTCCCGGGCTCGCGGCGACACCGGCGTCGGGTCCGTGGGTGCGGGAGTTCGTCCGGCCGGCCGCGCTGCTGCCCGACACCGCGTCCTCCGGTCAGGTGCGGGCGCTGCTGACCGGCTCGCCGGACGTCTCCGGGGTGGTGCTCGTGGACCGGGACGGGGTGCCGGTGCGTTCGGTGCACCGCTCCCGCTTCCTGCTGTCGATGTCGGGGCGCTACGGCCATGCCCTGTACGCCGACCGGCCCGCCGCCCGGCTCGGTGACGTGCCGCGGACGGTCGGCGACCACGCGACCGCCTGGGAGGTCCTGGACGTCGTCGCGGTCGGCGACGCGGACCGTACGTCGGACGACGTGGCGGTGGTCGACCGCTACGGGCGGTGCGTGGGCGTCGTACGGCTCGCGGACCTGCTGCGGGCGCTGGCCGAGACGCGGGTGGAGGAGGCGGCGGGGCTCAATCCGCTGACCAGGCTGCCCGGTTCGGACGCGATCACCGGTGAGGTGGACCGGCGGATCGTCGACGGGCTGACGTTCGCGCTGAGCTGGCTGGACGTCGACCACTTCAAGCAGGTCAACGACGGGGCCGGGTTCGCGGCGGGGGACGAGCTGATCCGCTCGGTCGGACGGGCGCTGCAGTCGGCGGCGACCGGGCACACACGCGTGGGGCACATCGGCGGGGACGACTTCCTGGTGCTCACCGATCCGGACGGGCTGGGTCCGCTGGCCGGCGCCGTGCTCGACATGCGCTGGGAGGCGGGCGGCAGGCCCGTGACGCTGTCCCTGGCGACCGTCCTGTGTCTGCCGGGCAGTGTGACCGACCACCGGCAGGCGGCCGCGTGTCTGGCGCCGCTGAAGAAGGCGGCGAAGGCGCTGGACGGCACGAGCTGGGTGCTGAGCCGCGCGGGACTGACCGAGTACGAGATCCTGCGCGGAACCCGCGTGACGCCCGTACAGGCCGACCGCAGGGCAGCGGGGTCCCCCGGGCGCTGAGCGCGGCCCGGCGGGCTTCTGCGGGGCGTCAGAGGCCGTCTGAGCGGGCGTCACCGTTGCGGTCCGCGACCTTGACGCTCCCTGGGCGCCGGTGAACACTTCCCGGTGTCGGTCGACATCGCCGTACATTCTCGGCGTACCAGGCACTGCGCCGCGCTGGCTCCGCCTGCGCTCAGGCCCACACCCCATGGGCGATTCGGCCACGACGGCACGCTCGTCACGGACGCCGGGCGGGGCTCGGGACCCTCCCTGCCTCCGGCTGAAGTCGCCAAGGGAACCGCACCCTGCACGGAGGACCGGGGCCGACCGTCCCGGGCGAGGGCCTAGGAGCCGCCATGAGCAATGGAGACATATTCCTCGGTGAGGTCATCGGCACCGCGATCCTGATCCTCTTCGGCGCCGGCGTGGTCGCCGCCGTCGTGCTCAACTACTCGAAGGCGAAGGACGGCGGCTGGATCGTCATCGCGTTCGGCTGGGGCTTCGGCGTGATGGCCGGGGCGTACACCGCCGCCCCGCTGTCCGGCGGACAGCTCAACCCGGCGGTCACCGTCGGCATCGCCATCGACACCGGGAAGTGGGACAAGGTCCCGCTCTACATCGCGGGCCAGTTGGTGGGCGCCATGCTCGGCGCGCTGCTGTGCTGGCTGGTCTACTACGCGCAGTTCCAGGCCAACGCCGAGGAGGAGATGGCGCAGCCCACCCTCGGGATCTTCTCCACCTCGCCCACGATCCGCAACGCGGTGGCGAACCTGATGACGGAGATCATCGCGACGATCGCGCTGGTGCTGCCGATCCTGGCCTTCGGGCTCACCAAGGGGCTCGGTACGTCCGGCACGGCGGTGCTGGTCGTGTCCTTCCTGGTGGTCGGCATCGGTCTGTCGCTCGGCGGTCCCACCGGGTACGCCATCAACCCGGCCCGCGACCTGGGCCCGCGCATCGTCCACGCGCTGCTCCCGATCCCCAACAAGGGCACCTCGGACTGGAGTTACGCGTGGATCCCGGTGGTGGGACCGCTCGTCGGCGGGGCCCTGGCCGGGGTCATCTTCAACGCAGCCTTCTGACAACGGACTTCGAGGAGCGGCCCGCCGCAGGACGGGGCCGCCCTCCGCAGGAGCCGAAGGACACGACAAAGGGGTCGTCATGACGGACAGGTTCGTCGCCGCAATCGACCAGGGCACCACCTCCAGCCGCTGCATCGTCTTCAACCAGGACGGCGCGATCGTCGCCGTCGACCAGCGCGAGCACCGCCAGATCTTCCCCAAGCCGGGCTGGGTGGAGCACGACGCCACCGAGATCTGGTCCAAGGTGCAGGCGGTGGTCGCCGGGGCGATCGCCAAGGCGGGGCTGCGCGCCGACCAGCTGAGCGCGCTCGGCATCACCAACCAGCGCGAGACGACGGTCCTCTGGGACCGCGCCACCGGCAAACCCGTGCACAACGCCATCGTGTGGCAGGACACCCGCACCGCCGCCCTGTGCAAGCAGCTGGGCGGCTCGGACGGCCCCGACCGCTTCCGCGAGCAGACAGGACTGCCGCTCGCCAGCTACTTCTCCGGCCCCAAGGCGGCCTGGCTGCTCGACAACGTGCCCGGCCTCAGGGACCGCGCCGAACGCGGTGAGATCGCCTTCGGCACGATCGACTCCTGGCTGATCTGGAACCTCACCGGGGGCACCGACGGCGGCAAGCACGTCACCGACGTGACGAACGCCGGACGCACCATGCTGATGAACCTGGAGACCCTCCAGTGGGACCCGGCCATCCTCTCCGCGATGAACGTGCCCGAGGCCGTCCTCCCCGAGATCAGGTCCTCCGCCGAGGTCTACGGCACCGCGGTCGGCCAACTCGCGGGCGTGCCCGTCGCGTCGGCCCTGGGCGACCAGCAGGCGGCCGTGTTCGGACAGGCCTGCTACGACGTGGGCAACGCGAAGAACACCTACGGCACGGGCAGCTTCCTGCTGCTCAACACCGGGAACCGGCCCGTCCCTTCGAAGAACGGGCTGCTGACGACGATGGGCTACAAGATCGGCGGTGAGGCGCCGGTCTACTGCCTGGAGGGATCGATCGCCATAACGGGCGCGCTGGTCCAGTGGTTCCGCGACCAGCTCGGCATCATCCGCAGCGCCGACGAGATCGAGAGCCTGGCCGCGAGCGTGGACGACAACGGCGGCGCATACATCGTGCCCGCGTTCTCCGGCCTGTTCGCCCCCTACTGGCGCTCGGACGCGCGCGGTGTCTTCACCGGGCTGACCCGGTACGTCACCAAGGGACACCTCGCCCGCGCGGTCCTGGAGGCGACGAGCTGGCAGACGCGGGAGGTGGTGGACGCCATGTTCCAGGACTCCGGGGTGCAGATCACCACCCTGAAGGTGGACGGCGGCATGACCCAAAACAACCTCCTGATGCAGCATCAGGCGGACGTCCTGGACGTACCGGTGATCCGGCCCAGGGTGTCCGAGACGACCTGCCTGGGCGCCGCCTACGCGGCCGGGCTCGCCACCGGCGTGTGGAACGGCCTGGACGAGCTGAAGGCGCACTGGCAGAAGGACGTCGAGTGGACGCCCTCCATGGAGTCCTCGGTACGGGACCGCGAGTACCACAACTGGCGCAAGGCGGTGGAGAAGAGCTTCGGCTGGGAGGAGGACGGCGACGACTAGGCACACGCGCGTGGGGCGTTCACGGGGCACACGCGTGTGCGTGCCGTCCGCGAGCCGCGGCCCGTACCCCGGTCAACGGAGGTGCGGGACGCGCCCGCCTCAACTCGTCACGGTCTGGCGGCGCTTGGCGCCGTAGGCCATCGCGTGCTGGACGACCTCGATGAGGACCTCCTTGACCGACGCCCGGTCGCGTGCGTCGCAGAGCATGAGGGGGACTTCCTCGTCGAGGTCGAGGGCCTGGCGTACGGCGTCCACGGGGTAACGGTCCGCGCCCTCGAAGCAGTTGACGCCGACGACGAAGGGTATGGACCGCCGCTCGAAGTAGTCGAGGGCGGCGAAGCAGTCCTCCAGGCGGCGGGTGTCGGCGAGCACGACGGCTCCGAGGGAGCCCTCGGACAGCTCGTCCCACATGAACCAGAACCGCTCCTGCCCGGGCGTACCGAAGAGGTACAGCACCAGGTCCTCCCGCAGGGTGATGCGGCCGAAGTCCATGGCCACGGTGGTGGTGTGCTTGCCCTCCACCCCGCTGGTGTCGTCGACCGGGCGGCCGGCCTCGGTGAGCAGTTCCTCGGTGCGCAGCGGCCTGATCTCGCTGACCGCGCCGACGAGGGTCGTCTTGCCCACGCCGAAGCCGCCGGCCACCAGGATCTTGAGCGTGACGGGCTCGACCGGAGGCTTGCCTCGCTCAGAACGCCCGAAGATCATCGATCTGTTCTCCTGCTCGATGGGGTAGGGGGTGGTGGCTCGCACCGCTCACAGGGCCCGGAGGCCGGAGATCACGTCGCGCAGAATACTCTCGTCCACCAGTTCGGCAGGAGGTACGGGACGTGACACATGGACGAGTTCGCCGTCCACGAGATCGCCGATGAGGACCCGTATCACCCCGATGGGCAAGTCGAGTTCGGCGGCGAGCTCGGCGACCGACTGCGGGGCGTCACGGCAGAGGCCGACGATGTCCACATGCTCCGGGGACAGCGTGTGGTCCGCTTCCGGGTCGTCGTCCTGAGACTCCGCGATGACCACCGCGATGAGGTCGAGGCGGTGCTGGGCCGCACTGGTCGTGCGGCCGCGCGTCATCGCGTACGGCCTGACGACCGGTCCGGCCTCGTCGTCGAACCAGTGGCTTCTTCCCTGACCGTCTGCGCTCATGTCATGTCACTACCCGCCCAGGGGCAGGTCGGTGCGCGGGGCGGCTCCCAGATGCACACCGACCCGCTTCACGAGCAGGGTCATCTCGTAGGCGACCTGTCCGACGTCGGAGTCGGCGTCCGCGAGGACGGCGAGGCAGCTGCCGTCGCCCGCGGCCGTGACGAACAGGAAGGCCTCGTCGAGTTCGACGACCGTCTGCCGCACGCTGCCGGCCTCGAAGTGGCGGCCGACGCCCTTGGCGAGGCTGTGGAAGCCGGAGGCGACGGCGGCCAGGTGTTCGCTGTCCTCGCGGGTCAGGTCCTGGGACACGCCGGTGGCGAGGCCGTCGCCGGAGAGCACGACGGCCTTGCGGATGCTGGCCACGCGCTCGACGAGGTCGTCGAGGAGCCAGTTCAGACCACGCTGGTCGGTGCTGTGGCCGGTCGCCTTCGGTGCGGTCATCGACCGTCCCCCTTCGTTCCTTGTGCTGTGCCGCCTTGGGCGTCGTCGCCCGCGGCGTTCTCCTCGCGGCCGCGCTGCCAGCCGCGCTGGAGCGAGGCCATACGGCTGCGCACCTCGTCGGCGTCGCGTTCGGCGACCTCGGCCGGGCCGGCGGCGCGCCGCTCCGGGTCCTGTTTCAGCTGAGGGGCCAGATTGGCCTGACGTACGCGTCTGGGCAACGCTCCCGTGTCGGGCCCGGTCCGGCCCGGCGGAACCTCGGGGTCCGGAGCGCTCGACGCGATCTCGGCCCGCCTGGTGCGCCTGGGCAGGGAGGGTGGCTCGGGCGGCTCGCCGAACCCGCGCCCCGGCGAAGCGGGGGGCTGCGCGGCTTCGGCACGCCCTCCGGGGACGTCGGTACGGCGCCGTAGCGGCGTGTCACCGCGCCGTCGGGCCGGGAGCGGTGCGGGTCCTTCCGTCTCCGGTCCGCCCAAGGTCGGGGCAGTGGAGGGTCCGTCGAAATCGGCCTCTCCGGAGTCCCCCGGCTCGTGCCGGGAGCGCTGCTCGACGACCGGGCGTCCATGCGAACTGACCAGCTTGGGCGTACGGCGCCGGGGCAGCGGGAGCGGCTCGCCGCGACGGCCGTCGGTGTCCGCCTCCGGGGCCTGCTGATGCTGGTCCACAGGGCGCACGGGAGAGAGGTCGTCGCGGTGGGTGGAGGCGCGGCGGGGGCGGAAGATCCCGCCGCGCTCGCCGTCCTCGTCGTCGAGCGGGCTCGGGAAGCCTTCGAGCGTGTCGAGGTCGACGGGGGCTTCCAGCTCGACCGGGCCGTCGAGGAGGGCGGGCGGCATGCCGGGCAGCTTCACGGGCATCCGGGAGAGCGCCGAGCGGTGGCTCTCCTCCAGCTCGGCCTCCTTGGTCGGCCGCGGCCGGTCGAGGCGGAAGCCGATGCCGTTGGTGTCCGGGACCTCGTCGCTCAGCAGGGCGTCGGGGATGAACACGACGGCGGTGGTGCCCCCGTAGGGCGAGGGCTGGAGCGAGACGCGGACGTTCTGCCGCTGGGCGAGCCGGCTGACCACGAAGAGGCCGAGGCGGTCGGTGTCGGAGAGTTCGAACTCCGGGGTCTCGGCGAGCCGGAGGTTGGCGTCCAGGAGTGCTTCGGCCGCCATGCCGAGGCCCCGGTCGTGGATCTCCAGGGTGAAGCCGTTGGCGACCCGCTCCCCCACGACCTGGACGGCGGTGTGCGGCGGGGAGAACACCGTGGCGTTCTCCAGGAGTTCGGCCACCAGGTGGGTGAGGTCCGCGACGGCGGGCCCGGTGACGGCGATGCGCGGCAGCCTGCGGACCTCGATGCGTTCGTAGTCCTCGACCTCGGCGACGGCCGCGCGGACGATGTCCATGAGCTGGACCGGCTTGCGCCACTGCCGGGACGGTGCGGCCCCGGAGAGGATCACCAGGCCCTCCGCGTGGCGGCGCATACGGGTCGTCAGGTGGTCGAGGCGGAACAGGTCGGCGAGTTCGTCGGTGTCCTCGGTCCTGCGCTCCATGGTGTCGAGCAGGGTGAGCTGCTTGTGCAGCAGGACCTGGCTGCGGCGGGCGAGGTTGACGAAGACGTCGGAGACACCGGAGCGCAGCTCGGCCTGCTTGACGGCGGCTTCGACGGCCGCGCGCTGCAGGGTGTTCAGGGCCTGGCCGACCTCGCCGATCTCGGTCCGGTCGTACTCCAGGTGCGGGACCTCGGTCTCGACGTCGACCACCTCGCCCGCGGACAGGCGGCGCATCACGCTGGGCAGCCGGACGCCGGACGCCTCGTGGGCGTCCAGGCGGAGTTGGCGCAGGTCCCGGATGAGGCCGCGGCCGATGCGGACGGACAGGAACAACGACAACAGGAGGGCGATCAGCCCCAGGACACCGGCGATGGCCGCCTTGAGGATGACGTTCATCGCGACGGGCCGGACGCGGTCCTGGTAGCGGTCGTTGGCCTGGTCGTCGAGGGTGCCGAGCTTGTCCAGCACGGCGCCGGCCGCGGTGTTCCAGGTCTGTGCGGTGACGTTGCGGACCGATCCCGACTCCGAGGCGGCGGCGGCCTGTTCGGCCACACGCAGCGGGGCACTGGCCGCGTTCTTCCAGAAGCGTTCGAAGTGCCCGCGCTCCGAGGCGGGCAGCAGCGGCAGGTTCACGTCGTACATCAGGGTGCGCTGCGCGACGAGGTCGGAGATGTCGCGGGTCTCGTCCCGGGTGAGCTTGCCGACGATCAGGGAGGAGCCGAGCAGGGCGTCCTCGCGGGAGAGGAACTCTCGGGCCCGGGCGAGGTTGACGAGGGCGCGGTACTGCTTGTCCATCGCCACGTTGTCGACCACGTGGAGGTTGGTCAGCAGGACGTAGCACGGGTCGACGAGGTGGTTGTAGAGGCCGAGGGCCTGGGACCGGTCGACGGTGCCGTCCTCGACGCTGCGGCGCAGCGACTGGAGTCCGTCGAAGGCGTCGAGGACCGCGGAGACCCGGCTGTCGGTGGCCCGGCCCATGGCGTTGCGGACGTCCGGGTTCCGGGCGTTCTTACGGATCTTGGCGACGGCCTCGTCGGTCGCGGCGCGGCTGCGCCTGAGGTCGGTGAGGCCGTCGGCGGCGCGCGGGTCGGCGAGGTAGACGAGCGACTGGCGGCGTTCCCGCTGGATGACGCGGACGGTGTCCTCGGTGGGATAGCCGATCTTCTCGACCACCGACGACACGTTGAACAGGTCTCCGGCGGCCCGGCCGGTGAGGACCGTGGCGAAGGCCCAGATCGCGGTCAGGGACACGAGCGGCACGAGAAGGAGCGCCACGATCTTCCGGCGGATGGACTTCCCGCGAAAGCGCATGGTCTCCCCCAGCTGGACCCCCTCCGGCCGGGGGCACACATGTGCGTCAACAAACGGCGCGAGCCTACTACCGACACACAGATAACCCGAAGGGCTGTCCGGAGCCTGAACGCCCGCCGCGGCGGCGAGACATGGGGAGTTGTCAGGTCATTGCGGGAGATTGCCGCCCTGACATTCCCAGAATCACCACACACCCACCCGATCGGTCCGTTGGGTCAGTTGGCCAGAATTTTTCCCCCGTTGGGAATCTTCGTGGCAAGTTGTTCGTCTTTCTCTACGGGACATGGGGAGCGGAACCGGCCACGCGAGCCGCATCCGCAACCGGGCGGCGTAAAACAGCGCAAGCCGGGCACCCACTGGGGAGCCGAAGTCTTCGGACTCGGAGCGAGTGGGTCACCGGCGGTGGGGAGGACACGTTGATGGGCACGGCGGAGCGGCAAGAGGCGCTTGAGGACGGCGTGGCGGCGCGGTCGACGGCGCAGCGGCGCCGTGAGACACCGGGTCGTGGTCCTGCGACGCAGGATCACGTGACGACGGGCGGCGAGGCTCCGGCGAGATCGGGTGAGCCCATCGAGGCGGGACTCGACGAGCCGCGTCCGGCTCGCGCGAGCACGCAACAGCGGGAGTACTACCGGCCGTTGTGGATCGAGGAGCCCGCGCGCAGGCGCCGGCTGCCCGACCCGGTGCGCACGGCGGCCGTGCGGGCCGTGATCATCATCGCGGTGACGCTGATGCAGGCGACGGTGGCCTTCCTGTGCACGATGGCCGGCTCCTGGCTGGCGTTCCCGATGGTGATCAGCAGCGTGGTCAGCACGGTGGTGGCCACCTGGGGCGCCCTGGACGTCTGGGTGACGCGCCAGATGTGGAACCAGCGCAATGGCGTGGTCTCGGAGCCCAGCAGCACGGCGAGGGCCCTCCGCCGCGAGCGGCGTCGGGCCCAGCGTCAGGCGCGGTCGAGCGAGCGGGCCCAGGAGCGGATAGCCCGCAAGGCCGGCTCGGGCCAGCTGTCCCACTCCTGAGCTTCGCGGGCGGAGCCTAGGGAGCGGTCGGCTGACGTTCGTCCGCGGGGCGGTCGGGCGCCGGACGCTTGAACATCCGGGTCGCCGTGATCTCGCTGTGCACCGACTCCCCTTCTCCGGCAGGGGCCTGCTGCGGCAGCCCCGGCCGGAGGTGCTCCTCCACGCTGATGTACTTCAGTCCCGCCCTCAGGTCGGCGTCATTGCGCAGCCGGATCACCAGCGGGAACTCGGCGAGCGCCGTGGTGTCGAACAGGCCGGTGGTGTAGAGGAGTTGGACACCGAGCGCGTCGGACACGGCGCGCTGGAGCTCCAGCAGATAGGTGGCGTTGGCCCGGCCGATGGGGTTGTCGAGGAAGAGCGTGCCGGCGTGCCGGTGCTTGTCCCGGCCCCGGTCGTTCGAGCGCAGCGCGGCCATCGTGCAGTACAGGGCGATGGCGGCGGTGAGCAGCTGGCCGCCGGAGAAGACGTCGCCCATCTGGCCGACGGGCACCCGCTCCGCGCGCAGGACGGCGTCCGGCTTGAGGATCTCGACGGCGACGCCCTTGGGCTCCAGGGCGGCACCGACTCCCCGCAGCAGCAAGGACATTCCGTCCCGCCGCATGTCGGAGTTCTTCTTCACCGCGGCCCGGGTCGCCTCGTCGACGACCATGCCGAGCCGCTCGATGAGCGTGGCCTGGTCGGGCTCCTCGAAGCGGATGCGGAGGAACTCCTGCCCGGACCACTCGCCGAGCCCCTCGGGCAGCCGGGACAGCCGCTGCGCGGACCGCAGAGTGGCGAGCGCCGACTCGACGAGACCGCGCAGCCGGTCCACGATCGAGTCCCGGTTGCGCTCCAGCTGCGCCAACTCGTCGGTGAGGACCCGGAGTCGGGGTGCGAAGGCGTCGGCCCACTTCTGCGCGTGCTCGGGCAGCGCGGACGCGGGCAGCTCGCGGATCTGCTGCCGCGCGGGGGTCCGCACCTGCTCGTAGCGCGTGGAGTTGGCGTGCCGGACGAGGACGTCGCTCGCCTCGCGGACGGCGCTCTCGGCGGCGGACAGGTCGGTGGCGCAGCCGCGCAGTGAGCGGCGGGCCTCGGCGGCGGAGTGCCGGGCCTCCTCCAGGCTGCCCGGGTACGGCTCGGGCTCCTCCTGCTCCTCGTCCGAGGCGTGCTCGCGCAGCAGGTCGC
Source organism: Streptomyces sp. NPDC090083 (assembly GCF_044747445.1). Taxonomy (NCBI): domain Bacteria; kingdom Bacillati; phylum Actinomycetota; class Actinomycetes; order Kitasatosporales; family Streptomycetaceae; genus Streptomyces; species Streptomyces sp. NPDC090083. The sequence continues at coordinate 21,911 of NZ_JBIVED010000021.1, forward strand.
GGAGCATCGCCGCGGTCTCGTCGAAGCCGCCCGCCCCGTCCTCGGCGGCGCGGTGGGAGTCGAGGAGTTCGGCGTGCGCCTCGCGGGCGCCGCCCAACGCGTCGGTGCGGGAGCCGAGTTCGGCCGTCGCCGTGCGCAGCAGGGCCTGGGCGTGCTCGGCGTCGCGCGGGACCAGGTCCTCGGCCAGCTCGGTGTGCGCCTCGCCGTCCTCGGGCGCGTGCCGCTCGGCCTCGCCGCGCAGCCGCCCGAGTTGCTCGCTCGCGGTGGACACCCGGGTCTCCAGGAGCTGCACCAGTTCCTCGGCTCGCGCCGCCGCGGCCTGCCGGGAGGGTCCGTCGGAACCGTCGGGTGATTCCAGCAGCTGTGCCGCGCGGGTGCGGACCTTGTTGCTGAGCCGGTCGAGCTCCGCGATGGCCGCGCTCTCGTCGCTCTCCGCCCGCGCCTGCTCGGCCCGCAGATCGGCGCCGACGCCGACCTTCTCGTAGAGCTGCGATGCGGCCCGGTAGGCCTCGCGGAGGGCGGCGAGCGCGGGCTTGGGGGCGTCCGCGTCGTCGTCCGGAACGTCGTCGGGGGCGCCCGCGATCTCGGAACGCTCGGCGCGCAGCGCGCGGGCCGTGCGGCGGGCATCGTCGGCGGCGCGCTGGGCGGCGCGGCGGTCCTCGTCGGCGGCGCGGGCGCGTTCCAGGCAGGACTGGGCGCGGGCCTCGGACTCGCTTGCCTCGTCCGCGAGTTCACGGAGTTTGACCTGCCAGCCGGCGCGCTCCCGGAGCCGGAAGGCGAGTCCGGCGAGGGCGTCGGCGGCGCGCCGGGTCTTCTGCGCGGTCTCCTGCCGTTCGTCGCGCACCTGGGCGGCCTCGGCGGCGGCTTCTTCGGCCTCGGCCCGCGCGGTCCGCGCCTCGGCGAGCTCGGCCTCGGCCTCCTCGGCGAACGCGCGCGTGTCCTGCGCGGTCCGGGCCAGCTCGACCAGCCGCCCGCTCGGACAGCCGGTGCGCCAGGACGCGAGCCGTGCCGCCAGTTCCCGGTCCTTGCCGAGCCGGGCGGCGAGCGTACGGATCTCCTCGTCGCGCTGCCCCGCACGCGCGCGCAGTGCCTGCCGCTCCTCGTCGGCGGCATGCTCGTCGTGCATGGCCGGGTTCGGCGGTACGAGGAAGACGTCCCCGGTCTGCGCGTCGGGCGCCGGGGTCGGGGCGAGGAGGGCGGCGGCCGTACCGACGGCCACGGCGGAGCGGGGCAGCAGGGCCGCTTCGCTGAGGGCCTCACGGGCTCGGGCGTGCGTGTCCGGATCGGTGATGATCACGCCGTCGACCAGCTCGGGCCGGGCGGCGAGCACGCGCGCGTGGTCGGTGGGGTCGACGGCCTGGGCGAGGTAGCGCCAGCCGGGCAGGGCGGGGATGCCGTGCTCGCCGAGGAACTCGACGGTGGCCAGCACGTCGGGCCCGGGCGGCAGCAGCCCGCCGTCGCCCAGCGCGCCGAGGATCCGGGAGTCGTCGGCGGCGGCCGTGCGCAGGTCGAAGAGGTGCCGCTCGGAGGCGGAGACACCGTCGTCGAGCAGCTCGCGCAACTCGTCGGCGAAGCGGTCGAGTTCCTCGGGAGTGAGCGGACCCTCGGCAAGCGGGCGGGCGGACTTGGCGGCGGAACGGCCGCTTCCCGCGCCGCCGTTGGCCGGTGCACCGGCACGTCCGTCCGACTCGGCGCCGTCACCGTCGGTGCCCTCGGCGCCTTGACCGGCACGGCCCACGGCTCCGGGGTCGCCCTGGCCGATCGCGGCCCCGTCGGCACCGCGAGGTACCGGCACACCGCTCCCGACGCCACCAGCAGCAGGCAGGCTGAGCAGTTCGGCCAGCCGTTCCTCGCCCGCGAGCCCTTCCGCGAGGCGCCGCTCCGCGTCGTACGTGCGCTCGGCGGCGGTCGCAGCGTCGGACGCGCGGGCCGCCGTCAGCTCCGCGCGGGACTCGGCGGACGCGGCCTCACGCGCGTGCTCGGAGGCCTTGCGGGATGCCTCGCGCGCGGTGTCCCAGGCGGCCACCGCGGTCTTCTCGGCGTCGCTCGCGGCGAGGGCCGCGCGGGCCGGGTCGGCGTCCGGGGCGCTGTCGTCGAGCCAGCCGGCCCGCACCGCCTCGGCGGTCTCCTGCTCGACCTCGGACAGCCGCTGGCGCAGATGCCCGACCTCGCTGCGGGCGCGCTGGGCCTCGGTGGCGGCGGAGGTCGCGTCCCGGTGCGAGGTCTCGCCGACCTCCTGGAGCGCGGCGGAGCGCTCCTCGCCCTCGTTGGCGAGGTTCTCGGCGCTCTCGGCGGCCGAGTGCAGGGCCCGTACGAGATCGACGGCTGCCTTGGCGCGGGCGGCGAGCGCCGGTGCGGCGTCCCGTTCGGCCTCGCGGATCGCGACGGCCACGCGCGCGGAGCGGTCGGCGGCGGCACGGTGCCGCAGGACGGCCTCGGCGGCCTGCCAGGCGGCGTGCAGGGTGCGTGCGTCGGCCAGTTCGCGCTTCTGGGCGGCGGCGGACTTCTCCATCGTGGCGAGGGCCAACGAGGCGTGCCGGTACGCCAGTTCGGCGGCGATCAGCGCGCTGCGCTCCCGGGCGCCCTCGGCGTGGGTGACGGCGTACGCGGCGGCGGTGACCCGCTGGGCGAGGTCGGCGGCCCGTACCCGCTCCTGCGCGCCCCGCGCGGACAGGCGCCGGGCCAGCGTGCGCGTACGGCGCTCGGCGCCGACGTGGACGTCACGCGCGCGTGCCCGCGCCTCGGCGGCCTCGACGATCCGGCCGAGGAGGTCGACGGAACCGGCCGTGAAGTCCCGCTCGGCGATCAGTTCGGCCCGTCGCCCCAGCTTGTTGCCGAAGCCGCCGACCAGGTCGGCGAGGCCGTCGGTGTCCCGGGTGTCGGTAACCGCGCGGAGCAGCAGGTCGGTGAAGTCGGAGTCCTTCTTGACCGCGAAGAGGCCGGCGGCCTCGCCCTCGTCGGCGTTCATCTCCCGCTGGTAGCGGAAGAGTTCGGGGTCGAGACCGAGGTCGCCGAGGTGCTCGATCCAGCGGTCGTGGATCTCCTCCCAGTGCACTTCGAGGTGCGGGTACGCCTTGCCCGCCTCGGTGAGGGCGTCCCGGAAGCCCTTCATCGTGCGCCTGCGGCCCTGCGCGCCGGACACGCCCTCGGCGGACGGGCGGACCGAAGTGGCCTCGGCGACCGGGAGGTTGTCCAGGCTGAGCCCGGGCCCGGGCCGGAACGAGTACCAGGCCTCGGCGAACTTCCGCGGGTCGTTGGAGACTTGGCGTCCCCGCCACTCGCTGACCTTGCCGACGACCACGCACTCGCCGGTCAGCGTGTGCTGCCACTCCAGGGCGACATGCCCGCAGTCGTCCGCGAGGAGGAACTTGCGCAGCACTCCGGAGCTGGCGCCGCCCAGGGTGTTGCGGTGGCCCGGCAGCATCACGGAGAAGATCAGCTTGAGCAGGACGGACTTGCCGCCGCCGTTCTCCAGGAAGAGCACGCCGGCGGGCGCCGGGCGCAGGGGCGGGCCGACGGGCTCGTCCGCGAAGAACTCCGCCTGGGTGGGCGCGGGGTCGGGCACGGGCTTGCCCACGCCTCGCAGGTCAAGCACGGTGTCGGCATAGCGCGCACCGGCGGGCCCGATGGAGTAGAGGCGGACCCTGGACAGCTCGTACATGGCGGACTCTCGTCGTAAGTCTTCGGCAGGTGGGGGGAGTCGGGGAGACTCAGGAGTGGAACGGCAGCCCGGCGTCGGCCACCAGCTCCAGGTCTTCGGTGTCCTCGGCGGGCATCAGGGTCGCGGTGCCGTCGGTGACCGGGACGACGCCCAGCTCCAACAGCTCGGCCATGGCGGCGCTTCCGGCCATGTCACGCACCTGGAGCTGATAGCGCGCGGTGGTGCGGTAGGTCCCGCCGCTGTCGTCACCGGTGCGCTGCAGGAACCCGGAGTCGGTGAGGAAGGCGGCGGCCTTCCCGACGATCCCGGTGGTCGAACCGGCCAGTCTCCGGGCGTCCTTGGTCGCTCCGGTGGCGCTGCGTCTGACCCAGATCCGCCAGGCGGTCTCCAGTCCGGGTGCGTCGGTGGCCGGGTCGGTGTTCATCCCCTGCTCGTCGGCGCGCTCCTCCAGCCGCCGGCAGGCCTGCCGCACGAAGGCGTCGACCCCGTTGACCGTGACCCGGCCGATGTATCCGTCGTCCGCGAGATCCTCGGGCCGCGGAAAGGCCATGGCGGCCACGGCGAGGTGGGCGAGACCGTGCAGGAACCGGTCCCCGGAGTCCGCGGCGGTACGGCGCGCGTAGTCACCCATCCGCACGGCGAACACCGAGTCCTCGGCGGCGGTGACGGCCATCCCCGCGCGCGGGGACACCTCCAGCACGACCAGTCCGAGTCCGGCGGCGACGGCGTCGGCGAGCCGGGCGAACGGCGGGTCCTCCCGGTAGCGGCGCAGCAGTTCCGTGTACTCCTGGTCCCGCGCGGGCTGCAGTTTGGGCTGCAGACCGAACGCGACGAGCCGGGCCGCGTCGGCGGCGTCGGCGGGCGTGATGACGGCGGTCACCGGCGCGGCGGCGGTGTCCGGCTCACTCCACTCGGCGGGCTCACTCACGACGACAACTCCTTGAACTTCATGACGGGGGTGGGGCCGAGCGCCCCGAACGGTGCGCGGGGTCGGGGCGTGCGCGGCTCCATCGCGTGGGCGCGGCCGACCCCGACGGACGCGCACCCGGCCACCTGCAGACCCCTCATGCGGCCTCACTCCGTCCGGCCGCCATGCCCACGGTGTCCAGGAGGGCGGTCCCGACGATGAGATCGGCCCCGCCGAACTCCGGATCGTCCAACTCGACCCCGTCGTCCACGGCGAACAACAGCTTCGGCTCCCCCTGCCGATATGCCGTGCCCACCGGCGGGCTGGCCGCGTGGACCGCCAACAGAGCGACCAGATAGGGCAGTTCGGGGTCCTGGCGCCGCGCGTCGGCCAGCAGCCCGGACAGCCGCCGGGGCGCGTCCGCGGGCAGATCGAGCAACTCCATGGCCGCGGCGAGCTGTTCCTCGCTGAACCGGCTGTCGTCCGGTGTCGCGATGAGATCCGGCTCGGGCATCTCCGCCCCGAGGTGCTCCCGCTCCTGGGGCGGTGTCAGCAGCACGTCGACGAGATCCCCCACCCGGACGGACACCGGCGTGCGCAATCCGGTCCCGCGGGCGAAGAACGCGTCCGTGACCCGGATCGCCTGCTCCAGGGGCAACGGCAGCACGGGCGAGACGAGATGGCCGTAGAGGTCTATCCCCGAGGTGGTCATGGGCGTGGCGAACGCCTGCCGGTCCTGCTCGGCCCGGAACAGCGGCCCGGCCTCCAGAAGGCGCGACTGGAGCTGCGTGTGCCGCCGGATGCAGTCCTTCACGATGTCGACCAACTCGGCCGCCCGACGCTTCTGTTCGGCGTCCTCGGACTCGTCACGGGCCTTGCGGATGTTGGTCAGGATCGCGTTCTCGTGGCGGTACCGGTCGGCGACGTGGTCAAGGGCCTCGGCGATCATGTCCGGCACGGCGTTGAGCCAGTCCACCGCGCGGACGTTGCGCCGCGTGGCGTCCAGCGCGCGGCGGAGCGTCTCCGAGTACTGCACGGTCCGGTACCTGGCCTGCTCCGCGGCGAGCTGCGCGTCGGCGAGCCGGCCCCGGCTGATCAGCACCTCCAGCTTGACCTCGGCGGCGATCTGCGCGCTGGTGACGTCGGTGTCGAGGGCGCCCACCAGGACGTTGACGGCCTCGTCGGTCGTGCGGAGGTAGACGCTGCCGCCGTAGCCGGGGACTTCTTCGATCAGCTTGAAGTCGTAGTCGCGGCGCACATAGGTGCCGTCCTGGGCGAACGTGCCGTACACCGTGCGGAAGCCGCGGTCGACGCTGCCGACGTTGATCAGGTTCTCCAGGACCCAGCGGGCCACGCGCTCGTGCTCGGCGACGGGGCGCCGGGGGGCCTGGGCGGCGATGCGCGGGATGAGCCTGGCCACTATCTGGTCGTGGTCCGCGCCGGTGTCGAAGTCCATGTTCAGGGTGACCAGGTCGATGGCGGCGAGGGCCACCTCGGCCATGCCGTAGACCGAGTACTCGCCTGCCAGGTTGGCCTTGCGGACGTCGAGGTCGTGCAGCGGCGCGGTGCACGCGAGCGCGCGCAGCCGGCGCGCCAGTCCCTCGTCGGCGGCCGGGCCCGGGGCGGGGCGCGGCCCCGCGCTGAACTGGGGCGGAACGCTGTCCGTCGATGCAGGCGAAGTCACGGTGCACAGCCTAGGTCCTCGGTCTGACAACGACCCAAACGACGCAGAAGCGACTCCCGCCACAGCCGCGTGCGCGGGCCCCGCCGTGGACCGCGCCGCCTTCGGCCGCGTACCGCACGAACCTCAGCCGAGGGTCGTGCCGTCCTCGCCCACCCTGTTGCGGTAGGCGTCGACGACCCGTTCGAGCGAGTCGTCGAGGTAGACCGCGAGCAGCCTCTCGCCCTCGGTGCGGTGGCCCGCCTGAAGGGCCTGGAGGATCAGGCGGTTGCGCTGGAGGTACGGCTCGTGGAGCGCCTTCGGGTCGTCCACGAGGTGGAAGGCGAGCCGGAGTTCGGCGAAGACGCTGCGCATCAGCTCGTCGGTGCGGGCGCTGCCGGCGAGGGCGACGAGTTCCCGGTGGAAGTGGATGTTGGCCGTACCCACGCCTTTCCAGTCATCCTCGACGGACGCCAACTGCCCTTCCGTGACGGCCGAGGCGAGCTGTTCGAGGGCGTACGGCGGCTCGCCCAGCCCGCGCACGACGGCGCACTCGACGAGGCGGCGGGTGCGGTAGATGTCCTCGACGTCCTCGACGCTCAGCACCCGGACGAAGACGCCCCGGTTCAACTCGTGGACGAGCAGGCGCTCGTGGGTGAGCAGCCGGAACGCCTCGCGGAGTGTGTTGCGCGACACACCGAGCGCCCCGCCGATGCTGTCCTCCGAGAGCCGGGTGCCCGGCGGGAAATAGCCCTCCGCGATCCGGCTCCTGAGGATGTCCGAGACGCGTTCCGCGGTGCTCGTACGACCCAGGAGGGCGCGGTCGTCGGCCAGTCCCGTCAGCTGCTCTGCCATGCCCGGAATTCAACCGCAGATACAAGAACGAAACAACATGGGTATTGAAGGATCGTTCAACGATCCTCTACCTTTCTCGACAAGGCGCCACCGCTCACCCCGGCGCCACCGCCTCCCGCACGGCACTGCTCACTCCCAGCACCCTCCGTCCTCCTTCTGCGAGGTGCCCATGAGCACGACCCCTCCACCCCAGGCCCTGAACACCGGAACACAGCCGGCCGCGGACGAACTCACCGCCGACGACGGCGCGTTCGCCTGGCTGCGCGCGCTCGGTCCGAACGGCCGCCGCGCCTTCGCCGGCGCGTTCGGCGGCTACGCACTCGACTCCTACGACTACTTCACGCTGCCGCTGAGCATGGTCGCGCTGGCCGCGTACTTCGGCCTGGACAGCGGCCAGACCGGCCTGTTCACCACGGTCACGCTGGTCGTCTCCGCGGTCGGCGGCGCCATGGCGGGCGTCTTCGCCGACCGGGTCGGCCGCGTCAAGGCGCTGATGATCACGGTGATCACCTACGCCGTCTTCACGGTGGCCTGCGGCTTCGCGCCCACCTACGAGACCCTGCTGGTGTTCCGGGCCCTCCAGGGGCTCGGTTTCGGCGGCGAGTGGGCGGTCGGCGCGATCCTGGTCGCCGAGTACGCGAGCGCGAAGCACCGCGGCCGTACGCTCGGCGCGGTCCAGAGTTCCTGGGCGGTGGGCTGGGCGCTGGCGGCGGTCGTCTACACGCTGGTGTTCTCGTTCCTCGGCGACGACCTGGCCTGGCGGGTGATGTTCTGGACCGGCGCGCTGCCCGCGCTGCTGGTGCTGTGGATGCGGCGCCGGGTGCACGACGCCCCGGAGGCGACGGCCCTGCGCGAACAGAACACCCAGAAGGGGTCGTTCACGGCGATCTTCAAGCCGGGCACCGCGGCGGCACCGGGCCTGCTGCGCACGACGGTCTTCGCGGGCCTGCTCTCGACCGGCGTCCAGGGCGGCTACTACACCCTCGCCACCTGGGTGCCCACCTACCTCAAGACGGAACGCGGCCTGTCGGTCGTCGGCACCGGCGCCTACCTGACGTTCCTGATCTCCGGCGCCTTCCTGGGCTATCTGACCGGCGGCTATCTCACCGACGTGCTCGGCCGGAAACGCAACATCTGGCTCTTCGCCCTGCTCTCGGCGATCTGCATCCTGGCGTACACGCACATCCCCAGCGGCGCCAACACCCTTCTCCTGGTGCTCGGTTTCCCGCTCGGGTTCTGCATGTCGGCGATCTTCAGCGGCTTCGGCTCGTACCTGAGCGAGCTGTACCCGACGGCACTGCGCGGCACGGGACAGGGCTTCACGTACAACACGGGCCGCGCGGTGGGCGCCGTCTTCCCGACCCTGGTGGGCTTCCTGGCCGACAGTTGGGGTGTGGGCGGAGCGCTCGTCTTCGGGGCCATCGGTTACGGCATCGCGGCGCTGGCGCTCCTGGGACTGCCGGAGACGCGCGGAAGGGAACTGGTGTGAACCGCACGGAGGACCGCCCCCTGACCCTCGTCGACGAGCAAGCGCACGCGTGGAGCCCGCGTTCCGCCCGGGCCCGCTTCCGGGCCGGTCTCACAGGCCCCACGGCGGGGGTCGCGGCGGGCCACACCCAGGTCAACCTGATCTCGGTGCCCGCCGACTGGGCCTACGACATGCTGCTGTTCTGCCAGCGCAACCCGAAGCCCTGTCCGGTGCTCGACGTCACGGACGCGGGCTCCTGGCGGACGGTGCTCGCGGACGGCGCGGACCTGCGCACCGATCTGCCGCGCTACCGGGTGTGGCGGGACGGCGAGTTGACCGACGAGCCGACGGACGTACGGGCGTACTGGCGCGACGACCTGGTGTCGTTCCTGATCGGCTGCAGCTTCACCTTCGAGTGGTCGCTAAGCGAGGCGGGTGTCCCGATCCGCCACATCGAACAGGGCCGCAACGTCCCGATGTACGTCACCGGGCGCCCCTGTCGTCCGGCGGGGCGGCTGCACGGCCCGATGGTGGTGTCGATGCGCCCGGTGCCGCCGGAGCACCTGGCGACGGCTATCCGGGAGACCGCGCTGCTCCCGGCGGTGCACGGCAGCCCCGTACACTGCGGCGATCCCTCGGGGCTCGGCATCGCGGATCTCGGCCGTCCGGACTTCGGCGATCCGGTGGAGGCCGCGCCGGACGACATCCCGGTGTTCTGGGCCTGCGGAGTGACCCCGCAGGCCGCGGTGATGGCCTCCCGCCCGCCGTTCGCGATCACGCACGCGCCGGGCCAGATGTTCGTCACCGACGCCCGCGACGAGCAGTACCGCGTCGCCTGACCAGGAGAGATGATGATCGATCTGAACGCCGACCTCGGCGAGGGCTTCGGCCGCTGGCACCTCACCGACGACGAACAGCTGCTGTCCGTCGTCACCAGTGCCAACGTGGCCTGCGGCTTCCACGCCGGGGACCCGGTCACCATGCGGCGGGTGTGCGAGCTGGCGGCCGAGCGCGGGGTACGGGTCGGCGCGCAGGTGTCCTACCGGGACCTGGCGGGGTTCGGGCGGCGCGCGATGGACGTGCCGTCCGCCGAGCTGGCGGCCGAAGTGGCGTACCAGATCGGCGCCTTGGAGGTGTTCGCCCGGGCGGCGGGCACGCGCGTGTCGTACGTCAAGCCGCACGGGGCGCTCTACAACCGGGTGGTGCGCGACCCGGAGCAGGCCGCCGCGGTGGTCGAGGGCGTGCTCCTGGCGGACTCCTCGCTGCCCGTGCTGGGGCTGCCCGGCTCGGTCGTCCTCGACCTGGCCGCGCAGGCCGGTCTTCCGGCCGTCACGGAGGCGTTCGCGGACCGCGCGTACACCGACGAGGGCACGCTCGTCCCGCGCGGCAGGGACGGCGCGGTGGTCACCGACCCCGAGGCCGTCGTGGAGCGTTCGCTGAGCCTGGCGCGCTCCGGCGAGGTCGACGCGCTCTCCGGGGCCCGCATCGGGGTGCGGGCCCGCTCCCTCTGCCTGCACGGGGACACACCCGGCGCGGTCGACCTGGCCCGCAGGGTCCGCGCGCGGCTCGTGGAGTCGGGTGTCCGGGTGGAGGCCTTCGCATGAGGGCACTTCCCGTCGGGGACGACGCCCTGCTCGTCGAGGTCGCCTCCGGGGAGGAGGCCCAGGCCGTCCACGCGGAGTTGCTGCGCCGCCGCGCGGAGGGCCGGCTCACCGTCCGCGAGATCGTCCCCGCCGCCCGCACGGTCCTCCTCGACGGCCTCACCGACCCGGCCCGCCTGGCCGCCGAACTCACCACCTCGGACGTACCCCCCGCTCCCCCACGCGCGCGTGAGGTCATCGAACTCCCGGTGCGCTACGACGGCCCGGACCTCGCCGACGTCGCCGCCCTGTGGGGCGTGCCCGAGCGGGAGGCGGCCCGCATCCACGCGGCCACCGAGTTCCGCGTCGCCTTCTGCGGCTTCGCTCCCGGCTTCGGCTACCTCACCGGCCTCCCGGCCCGCTACGACGTCCCCCGCCGAGCCACTCCGCGCACGGCCGTGCACGCCGGTGCCGTGGGGCTGGCGGGCCCGTACACCGGCGTGTACCCCCGTTCCTCGCCCGGCGGTTGGCAGCTGATCGGCACGACGGACGCGGTCCTGTGGGACACCGCGCGCGAGCCGGCCGCGCTGCTGTCGCCCGGCACGCGCGTGCGCTTCGTCCCGGTGGCGGACGTATGACGGACGTCGCGGTCGCCGTGGTCCGGGCCGGTGCCCTGACCACGGTGCAGGACCTGGGGCGGCCCGGACACGCGCACCTGGGGGTGCCGCGATCCGGGGCGCTCGACGGGCCCGCGGCGGCGCTCGTCAACCGGCTGGTCGGCAACCCGCCCGGAGCGGCCGTCCTGGAGACGACCCTCAACGGCTGTGCCGTACGGCCTCGTTCAACGATCCTCGTGGCGGTCGGCGGCGCCCCCTGCCCGGTCACGGTCGACGGACGGCCCGCCGCCTGGGGCGCCCCCGTCCGCGTGCCCGCGGGGGCACTGCTCGACATCGGAACGGCTGTCTCCGGGGTACGGTCCTACGTCGCCTTCGCCGGCGGTGTCGGGGTCGAGCCGGTGCTCGGCAGCCGTTCCACGGACCTGCTGTCCGGGCTCGGTCCGGCGCCGCTCACGAACGGCGCGATACTGCCCCTGGGGTCGCCGACGATCCGCCACGCGTGCGTGGACGTCGCCCCGCAGCCCGGAGCCCCGGCCGAACTCGTCCTGCGGGTGACGCTCGGTCCCCGGGACGACTGGTTCACGGCGGAGGCGGTGCGCGGGTTCACGTCCCGCGCCTACCGGGTGTCCTCGGCGAGCAACCGCATCGGCCTGCGCACCGAGGGGCCCGCCCTGGAGCGGGCCCTGACCGGTGAACTCCCCAGCGAGGGCATGGTCCTCGGTGCCGTGCAGGTCCCCCCGGACGGCCGCCCGGTGGTGTTCCTCGCCGACCATCCGACCACCGGCGGGTACCCGGTGATCGCCGTCGTCCGCCCCACGGACCTCCCGGCCGCCGCGCAGGCGGTGCCCGGCACCCCGGTCCGTTTCGTGGCCGTGAGGCGCCGCTGAAGCCCTCTAGGCGGCGTCCGGTTGCTCCTGCGGCACCGCCAGCGAGGCCAGCGCCGTCGACACGGCGTGGGACGCGCTCAGGTCGAGGCGGGCGCTGGTGCCCCGCGCGCGGTGCCGCATCTCGTCGGCGGCCAGCCTCAGGAGTTGGGGCAGCAGGTCGGTGCAGCGGCGTGCGACCCACCCGGTGCCCGCGGTCGCCAGCCACAGCAGGCTGGCCGACCTGGTGGGGACGGGGAACTCGGGCTCGGGCGACGGCGCGGCCCCCGAGGCCGCACCCTCCTCGGTGAGCAACGCGTGGAAGCGCAGGGCCAGTTGACGGTGCCCGCGCTCACTGGGGTGCAGCCGGTCCGCGCTCCAGATCTCGCGGCCCATGATCCAGTCGCCTTCCGCCGCGTGCAGATGCACCGCCCCGTAGCGCTCGGAGAGGGCGTGCACGACGGCGTTGACGGCACGCTGGCGGCGGGCGAGCGGGCGGGCCAGCGCGCCCGGGAGGCCGAGCATCGCGCCCGGGTCGGGCAGACAGGCCGTGAGCAGGACCGCGCCCCGCGCCGTGAAGGCGGCGTAGACCTCGTCGAGGCGGGCGGCGACGGCCTGGATGTCGAAGGTGCAGCGCAGGGTGTCGTTGACGCCTATGACGACGGACACGATGTCCGGGTCCAGGGCGAGCCCGGCCGGGGTCTGCCGTTCCAGGACGTCCCGGGTCTGTGCCCCGCTGACCGCCAGGTTCGTGAACTCCACGGACCCTTCCGGCTGTTCGGCGAGACCGCCGGCGAGCAGCGCGGCCCAACCGCGCCATGCCTCGCCGACGGGATCGCCCACGCCCTCGGTGAGCGAGTCACCGAGGGCGACGAAACGGACCGTTCTCATGCCACGCCTCCGGGCACGTACCGCCGAACCGGAACGTCCGCGTCGTGCGCGGACAGGAACGCGTCGACCGCCGTGTGCCAGCCGAAACACTCGGCACGCGCGCGTGCGGTCTCGCGGCGCTCCGCCTCGGAGCGTTCGAGGAGCATGTCGACGGCGTCCGCGAAGGCCTGTCCGTTGTCCGCGGCCGTGGCGCCCGCGGAGCCGATGACCTCGGGCAGTGCGGACGAGGCGCTGGCCACCACGGGCGTGCCGCAGGCCATGGCCTCCAGCGCGGCGAGCCCGAAGGTCTCGGCGGGACCGGGCGCCAGGCACACGTCGGCGGAGGCCTGGAGCGCGCCGAGCAGCCGCCGGTCGGAGACGTGCCCGAGGAAGGTGACCGGAAGCCTCCGCTCCCGCGCCCGCTGTTCGAGCCGGGCCCGCAGCGGCCCGTCCCCGGCGACCACCAGCACGGCCCGCCGTCCGCGCCGAACCAGCGCCTCCAGGGCGTCGAGTGCCGTGCCGGGCTTCTTCTCCACGGAGAGCCTGGTGCACGTCACCAGCAGGACCTGGTCCCCGCGCGCGTACTCTGCGCGCACCAGCGGGTCCCGCAGCGCCGGGGTGCGCCCCGCCAGGTCGACGCCCAGTGGAGCCCGGACGACGTTGCGGGCGCCGATGCGGACGAACTCCCGCTCGGCGAACTCGGTGGTGCACACCACGCGCGCGTAGGTGTGGGCGGTACGGACGTTGAGGGCGTCGGCGGTACGCCGGGACATGTTCTCGGACAGGCCCCAGGTGCGCAGGACGCCGTCGGCGGTCTCGTGGGACACCATCACGGCGGGGACGCGGGCCCGTCTGGCCCATTTGCCGGTCCAGCGCAGGGTCGTACGGTCGGAGACCTCCAGGCGGTCGGGGGCGAGGTGTTCCAGGAGGCCGGCGACGCGCCGCTTGTCGGTGAGGACGCGGTAGCCGCCGGTGCCGGGCAGCAGCGGTCCCGGCAGGGTGATGACCCGGCCCTGCTCGGTCTCGCGGTCGGTGTGGCGCTCGCCGGGCACGATGAGGACCGGGTCGTGCCCGGCCTCCTTGAAGCCCTTGCCCAGCTCGCGCAGGGCGGTGCGCAGCCCCCCGGAGGAGGGGGCCACGAAGTTGGCGAGCCGGACGATGCGCAGGGAGGCGGTGTTCATGCCGCCACCGCCGTCCTGCGCCCGGCGAGGACGTCGCCGTAGTGCGCGATCAGCTGGTCGCCGACGGCCGCCCAGGTGCGGCCCTCGACCATGGCCCGCGCGGCGGTGCCGTACGCGGCCCGCAGTGCGGGATCGGCGGCCAGGGTCCGCACGGCGTCCGTGACGGCGGCCTCGTCGCGCGGCGGGAAGAGGAACCCGGTGCGCCCGTGGGCGACCAGGTCCAGCGGGCCGCCGGCGGCGGGCGCGACGACGGGGACGCCGCTGGCCATGGCTTCCTGGACGGTCTGACAGAAGGTCTCAAAAGGTCCGGTGTGCACGAATATGTCCAACGAGGCGAAGATACGGGCGAGCTCGTCACCTGTACGCCGGCCGAGGAAGACCGCGCCCGGGAGCGCCTCGTCGAGGTGCGGGCGGCTGGGCCCGTCGCCGACGACCACGACCCGGACACCCTGGAGACCGCAGGTCCCGGCGAGGAGTTCGATCTGCTTCTCGGGGGCGAGCCGGCCGACGTAGCCGACGAGCAGTTCGCCGTTCGGGGCGAGTTCGCGGCGCAGCGCCTCGTCCCGGTACTCGGGGCGGAAACGCTCGGTGTCGACGCCGCGCGGCCACAGCCGGACCCGGGGCACGCCGTGCGCCTCCAGGTCGCCCAGGGCGGCGCTGGAGGGCGCGAGGGTGCGGTCGGCGGCGGCGTGCACGGAACGGATGCGCCGCCAGGCGGTGGCCTCGCCCGCGCCGACGTACGTACGGGCGTATCCGGCCAGGTCGGTCTGGTAGACGGCCACGGCGGGGATGCCGAGCCGCGCGGCGGCGGCCATGCCGCGGACGCCGAGGATGAACGGGCTGGCCAGGTGCACGATGTCGGCGCGGTGCTCGGTGATGGCCGCGGCGACGCGTCGGCTGGGGAGGGCGACACGGACCTGGGGGTAGCCCGGGAGCGGTAGGGAGGGGACACGGATGACGGGGCACGGCGACTGGGCGTCGGGCCCGCTACCGGCCGAGGTGGCCGGCGCGACGACGAGCGGATGATGACCGCGATCCACGAGGTGCCGGGCGGTCTGGAGCGCGCAGTGGGCCACGCCGTTCACATCGGGGGGAAAGGATTCGGTCACGATGACGACACGCATACCCGTGTTGTCGCCGCACTGGACGTGGCCGCGTCAACGTGGATCTATGCGAACGGTGAACGTCCCATGAGCGTTGCGCTGCGCACCCGAGCAGGTCAAACGGCGTCCATGCCCGTCTGACCCGCGGGTCATCCCATGTTCACACTGCGGGGGCGTCCGGCCCGATCCGGCTGCGTACGGCCGTCTGGACCTCCGCTTCCTCGGCCGGGTCGGCGGCGAGTCTGCGGAGCTGTTCCACGACGCGGGCGTCGCCGGTCTCGGCGTGCCGCGCGGCGATCTCGCGGGTGGTCTCCTCGCAGTCCCAGAGGCACTCGACGGCGAATCCGGCGGCGTAGGAGGGGTCGGTGGCGGCCAGTGCCCGGGCGGCCCGGCCGCGGAGATGGGACGAGGCGGTCTCGCGGTACACATGGCGCAGAACGGGTGCCGCGCAGGCGATGCCGAGGCGTCCGGCGCCGTCGACGAGGGTCCACAGGGTGGGGGCGTCGGGCCCTTCGCCCATGACGGCCTCCCTGAGGGCGCCGAGCACGAGGTCGCTGTCCTGGGCCCCGCCCCGGCAGGCGAGCATCCGGCCGGCGGCGGCGCCGAGCGGGTCCGGGCGGCGGGCCCAGCCGCGGGCCCGGTCGACGGCGGCGACGGAGCGCATCCGTTCGAAGGCGTCGACGGCGGCTTCCACGACGGGTGCCGAGCCGGTGGCCACCGCGCGTTCGATCAGCTGGAGGGCCTCGGGATCGTTGCCGTCGGCGAGGTACCTCAGGGCGGTGCAGCGGGCTCCCTCGTCGCCGTCCTTGGCGGCCTCGACGATCTCGGGCCGGTCCTCGGGGCCTGCCACGGCGGTGAGGCAGCGGGCGGCGGGGACGTGCAGCGCGGCGCCGCGTTCGAGGCCCTGCTGGGCCCATTCGAACACCGCTCGGACGCTCCACCCCGGACGGGGCCCGGTAGGTCGCATCTGGCGTTGCCAGCGGTCGAAGCAGCCGGCTTCCTGGGCGGCACGCACGCGCGTGGCGATCGCTTCGCGGGAGTCCTCGGCCCACAGCCGCCAGGGCCGGGGTTCGAAGGCGTCGCGCACGGTGGTGACGAGTTCGGCCTCGCCCTCGGGGTCGGCCGGGAAACGCGCCAGCACGGGGGCGGCGAGGGCGCGCAGGCCCGCGTCGTCGTCCCGGAGCGCCAGCTCGTCCAGGGCCCAGGCCCAGTTGCTGCCGGAGGCCGCGTACCTGCGCAGCAGGTCGAGCGCGTCCCGGCGGCCGTAGGAGGCGAGGTGCCCGAGGACGGCGAGCGCGAGGCCGGTGCGGGACTCCTCGGTGTCGAGGAAGTCCTCGGCGTCGAAGAGGTGGGCCTTCACGGCGTCCAGGTCGCCGTTCAGGTCGAGGTACAGACGGGCGTAGTACAGGGAGCGGTTCTCCACCTGCCAGTCGTGGCGGGGGTCGCGCAGCACACAGTGGTTCAGTGCCGCGAGTGCCTCGGCACGGGGTGCGGTGAGCGCGTGCAGTGTGCCGTCGCCGCGGCCCCGCTGAAGCAGGCCGAGCAGCGTACCGCTGGGCGCTATGACCGGATCGAACATGGGAAACAGCCTCACATCAAGCGTCGACGCAACCGGGGGACGTGCACTACCTGGCCGCGTGACAACACGTCGGGGCGCCCGCCGTTTCCTGCTTGCTGTAGACCATTTTCCTCTGCCTCTCGTTGGTGGCCCATGCGGGCCGCAACTACGGCCCGCGCGGTGCGGCAACACCTGCCCAGCCATCGCGTCCGTAAATCACGACGTCATGATGACCCGGCGGTTCTCGATGCCGCGACCGAAATTTCGGGCGGCCCCGTGCTGCCTTCCCCCGTTTTCCCCCGTTTTCCTTGTCGTACCTGGTCAGAAGGCCCGTTCTCGCCGCCGACGGGCCGTGTGTCAGTGCGCGCCGAACAGCTCCAGCAGCTCGGCCTTGCCGAACATCCGGGCCGTGTCGACGGCCGACGGGGTGCCCGCGGCCGGATCGGCACCGGCCTCCAGGAGCACCTCGATGACCTCTTGCTCACCCTTGAAGACGGCCCCGGCGAGCGGGGTCTGCCCCCGGTCGTTGATCCGATCGGCCTCGGCCCCCCGGGTCAGCAGGGCCCGTACCGCGTCGGCGTGCCCGTGATAGGCCGCGAGCATCACCAGGGAGTCGCCGCGGTCGTTCGTGAGGTTGGCCGGAACGCCCGCGTCCACATAGGCGACCAGCGCCTCGGTCCCGCCCTGGCGGGCCAGGTCGAAGATCTTGGTCGCGAACTCCACGACCTCGGGGTCGGGGGCTTCACTCATCGGCCTGACCGCCTCTCACTAGTACGGGTGAATCGCCAGCGTACTGGCTCGGCGGACACATGACCGGCGCTCTCCGCGGCAAAGATCACCGACGGGCCCGGCACGGGTGAAACCCCTGCTCAGAGGGCCCGAATGCGCTCCACCATCCGAGGGAAATCCGCCGAAATTCACCCAGTTGCACCTTTTATCGTATGGATACATCCTGTGATCCTGGAAGAACTCATGGTGACTGTCCCCACGAACCAGGAGAGCTCAAATGATCCTGTCCATGTCAGGCGTCGTCCTTCTCGGCATCATCGTCTTCCTCTTCTTCAAGAAGGACGGACTCAAGGCCTCCCACGCCCTGGTGGCCGCACTCTTCGGCTTCTACATGGCCAGCACGGCCATCGCGCCGAGCATCAAGGCCGGCGGCGAGAGCCTGGCGAGCCTCCTCGGCGGCATCAAGTTCTGACACACCCACCCGTACGCACCTTCAGGAGACAGCAGTGGCCCGGCGCCCCCTCCCCCGCATCCTGAGCAACGGCACCGCCCAGATCGCCCGGAGCCGGGAGCTGGCCCGGACGGCGGCCGACAGCGCCACCGATGTCCTCCATCCGCTGATCACGATCACCAAGGGTCTGCGCCGGCTGGCATCCGCCGGACGGCGCAGATGGGCCGACACCCCGAAGGACAAGCGCGGGCCGCTGTTCTTCCTGGTGGCCTCGGTGATCCTGGTCGTGGCACTGGTTCCGTACGGCCCGCTGCTCGCCGCCATCACCCTGATGGCGGCGGCGGCATGGCACGGCCGGGACCGCACACAGCCGGCGCCCGAAGGGCCCGACGAGTCCCAGACCCAGCGCCTGCAGTCCCTCTACGAGGCGCTGGTCCCCTACTTCTCGGCCGCCGAGGACCCGGCGCCCCTGTTCGCCCACGGCGGCGACTGGGAGAAGGCGTTCCCTGCCTACGAGTTCGACGGAGCGGGCCGGATCTCCCATCTGGTCGTCCGCTATCCGGCGTACTTCACCGACGGCGAGGCCGACTCCCGCGCGCGGATCGAGCAGCTGCTCACCGCGAAGTCGGGCCGAGGCCGGGAGTACCGGTTCGCGTGGGACGAGGAGGGCAACCAGCTCACGATCGGTGTGCTCGCCCCGCTCCCCACCGACATCGCCGCCCAGCGCTTCGTCACCGCCCCCGGGGAGACCGTCCTCGGCTTCACCGACCCGTCCCAGGTCCAGCGCACCCTCCCCCTCACCCACGGCGAGGAACAGCGCGACGTCCCGCCGGTCGTCTGGCGCACCGGCATCCGCTCCACCGAGCCGAACCTGCTGGTCATGGGCCAGCCAGGCAGCGGCACCTCCACCCTGCTGCGCTCGATCGCCCTCCAGGCGCTCCAGTACGGCGACGTGCTGATCGTCGAGGGCGGCGGCACCGGCGAGTACGCGTGCCTCACCGGCCGGGACGGCGTCCTCGCGGTCGAGTGCGGACTGACCGGCGCGCTGGCCAGCCTGGAGTGGGCCGCGCAGGAGACCGAGCGCCGGCTGATCTCGGCCAACCGCGCCCGCCAGTCGGGCCAGCCGGCACCGGACGACACCAGGCGCCCCCTGTGGATCCTCCTGGACCGCCCGAGCGCCTTCGCCCACCTCGCCCAGGCAGACGGCCACCAGGACCCGCAGTCCCTGCTCCAGGTCCCCCTGCGGCACGGCCGCGCGGCCAACGTGACGGTCGTGGTGGCCGAGCAGTTCGACAGCGCGGACACCCTCAGCGACGCCGTACGGCAGCACACACGCGCGCGTGTCGTCCTCGGCCCGGCCACCGCCGGCCAGCTGGAGGCGGTGCTCGGTGCTCCCCCGCACACCACACCGGTCGCGCAGGTGCCCCCGGGCCGCGGCTACGCCCGCCTGGGCGGCGGCCCGGTCCACCGGCTCCAGGTGCCGGCGACCCCGGACCCCTACGACGACGCGACGAACGACGCGCACCGCCAGGCCGTCCTGGCCCTGCTCCCGCCGCGCACGACACCGGCGGACGCCGAGGAGACGGTGGCGACGGAAGCGGTGGTGGAGGCCGCCGTGGCGGAGACTTCGTAGCAGCCCGGTGCCAGCGCGGGCGGCCGGGAGTCGCCCGCCCGCACCGGGACCGGGTGCCCGGAGATCCGGCTACGCCACGAACGTGCGCGGCGAATCGCCGCCCCCGGTGACGCCGTTCTCCACCAGCCGGGCCGCCGCGGCCAGTCGTACGGCGGCCTCCTCGGCCACCGCGCCGCCGACGGTGAACGGCAGCCGCACATAGCCCTCGAAGGCGCCGTCGACGCCGAAGCGCGGCCCGGACGGGACCCGGAGCCCCACCCGCTCCCCCATCTCCGCGAGCCGTGAGCCCGACAGTCCGCCGGTGCGCACCCAGAGCGTGAGCCCGCCCCTGGGGACCTCGAACTCCCAGTCGGGCAGCTGCTGCCGCAGGGCGCCGACCAGCGCGTCCCGGTTCTCCCGGGCCTGGGCGCGCCGGATGTCCACGGCCTGGGCCCAACCACCGGTGCTGAACAGCCAGTTGACGGCGAGCTGTTCCAGTACGGGGGTGCCGAGGTCGGCGTAGGCGCGGGCGGCGACCAGGCTGCGGATGATGTCGGGGGCCGCCCGGACCCAGCCGATGCGCATGCCCGCCCAGAAGGCCTTGCTGGCGGAGCCGACGGTGATCACCGTGGAGCCGGCCGGGTCGAAGCCGCAGACGGGCCTGGGCATGTCGACGCCCTCGTCGAGCCACAGCTCGGTCATCGTCTCGTCGGCGACGAGCACGGTGCCCGCCGAGCGGGCCGCGTCGACGAGCTGACGCCGCTGGTCGTCGTCGGCGAGGGCGCCGGTCGGGTTGTGGAAGTCGGCGACGACGTACGCGAGCCGGGGCGCCGCGTCCCGCAGCACCTGCCGCCAGCGGTCCATGTCCCAGCCGGAGAGCCCGTCCGCCATCGCCACGGGCACCAGCCGGGCGCCCGCCTCGCGCATCAGCTGGAGGATGTTGGCGTAGGACGGCGACTCGACGGCGACGCGCTCGCCGCGCCCGGCGAAGAGATGGCAGATGGCGTCGATGGCGCCCATCGCGCCGGTCGTGACCATGATCTGCTCGGGCATCGTCGGGATCCCGCGCAGGGTGTACCGCTCGGCGATCATCGCGCGCAGCGCGGGCAGCCCGGCCGGGTAGTCGCCGTGCGTGTGGGCGTACGGCGGCAGCTCCTCCAGGGCGCCCTGCACGGCCCGGGTGAGCCACGGCTCGGGCGCGGGCAGCGAGGCGCAGCCCAGGTCGATCACCGAACCGAGCGCCTCCGGGGGCAACGGTTCCAGCCCGCGCGCGGGGAGCGGGTTTCCGGCCGGTACGGCGGTCCAGCTCCCGGCTCCGCGCCGGGACTCCAGGAACCCTTCGGCGCGCAGCGCCTCGTAGGCGGCGGCGACGGTGGTGCGGCTGACGGAGAGGGCGAGGGCCAGTTCCCGTTCGGCGGGCAGCCGGGCGGCCACCGGGACGCGGCCCTCCAGCACGAGCAGCCGGATGCCGTCGGCGAGCGCCCGGTAGGCGGGCGGGCGGCGGGTACCGGGCCCGGCCGGGCGGTCCTGCTGGGAGTTGAGCAGCCGGGCCAGCTGCGCGGCGCCCATCGCCGAGGTCCACTGAGCCATGGAAACCAGTCCACCTTCCCGGAATTGGCCATGGATGGCCTGCGTTCTCAAGCCACAGAGTGACATGCGTCAGGCCACTACCACCACCAGGGGGCACCCTTTGTCCACGCGGAACCGTCTCGGGCGACGGTTGGTCCAGCTCTACGTCGGACTCGCGCTCTACGGCGCCAGTTCGGCGCTCCTGGTGGCCTCGGGCCTGGGCCTGGAGCCCTGGAACGTGCTGCACCAGGGTCTCGCCGAACTCACCGGCCTGACGATCGGCGTCGTCTCGATCATCGTGGGCGCGGCGGTGCTGCTCCTGTGGATCCCGCTGCGCCAGCGACCGGGCCTGGGCACGGTCTCCAACGTGTTCGTGGTCGGCCTGGCCATGGACGGCACACTCGCGCTGCTGCCCGACGCGCACGGCCTGGCCGTACGGATTCCGCTGCTGCTGGCGGGCATCGTCCTCAACGGGGCGGCCACCGGCCTCTACATATCCGCGCGCTTCGGACCGGGCCCGCGCGACGGGCTGATGACCGGGCTGCACCGGCGCACCGGCCGGTCCATCCGGCTGATGCGGACGGCGATCGAGGTCGCGGTGGTGGCCACCGGCTTCGCGCTCGGCGGCACCGTCGGCGTCGGCACCCTCCTGTACGCCCTGGCGATAGGCCCCCTCGCCCAGCTGTTCCTGCGTGTGTTCGCCGCCCGGCCGGCATCCGACGGCAGCACGGTCGTAGCCACCGGGTCACCGGAACGGGCCATACTGCCCGGGTGACCACGCTCATACGTCATCCCTACCTCGACCACCCCGGCCCGATCCCCTTCGCCCACCGGGGCGGCGCGGCGGACGGCCTGGAGAACACCGTGTTCCAGTTCCGCCGCGCGGTGGAGATGGGCTACCGGTACATCGAGACCGACGTCCACGCCACGGCGGACGGGAAGCTCGTCGCCTTCCACGACGAGACCCTGGACCGGGTCACCGACGGCGCCGGGCGGATCGCGGACCTGTTCTGGTCGGACGTGAGCCACGCGCGCGTGGCGGGCAGGGAACCGGTGCCCCTCTTCGAGGAGTTGCTGGAGACCTTCCCCGAGGTGCGCTGGAACGTCGACATCAAGGCGGAGCCCGCGCTGCGCCCCCTCCTGGACCTCCTGGAGCGCACCGACGCCTGGAACCGCGTCCTCGTCGGCTCCTTCTCCGAGAAGCGCGTGGTCCGCGCCCAGCACCTGGCCGGGCCGCGCCTGGCCACGTCGTTCGGCACGCGCGGGGTGCTGAATCTGCGGCTGCGGTCCTGGGGCGCGCCTCTTCCGGTGCGCCGCTCGGCCCTCGCCGCCCAGGTGCCCGAGGAGCAGTCGGGCGTCCCGGTGGTCGACCGGAGCTTCGTGCGGGCCGCACACGCGCGTGGAGTGCAGGTCCACGTCTGGACCATCAACGAGGCCGATCGCATGCACCGGCTTCTGGACCTGGGCGTCGATGGCATCATGACCGATCACATCGACACACTGCGCGACGTCATGGTGGAGCGGGGCGTCTGGACCTGAGCCGCGGGTCGACGCGCTCACGGGGAAGCGAGGCACGGGTGGGTACCGACACCCTGCGGTCACAGCCGGCCGACGAGGCCGCCGAACGGCGGCGCGAACAGCGCGGCTGGTACTTCTACGACTGGGCCTGCTCCGTCTACTCGACGAGCGTGCTCACCGTGTTCCTGGGCCCCTACCTGACCTCGGTCGCGAAGTCGGCGGCGGACCCCGACGGGTTCGTGCATCCCCTGGGGATACCGGTCCGGGCGGGCTCCTTCTTCGCCTACACGGTCTCCGTGTCGGTCATCGTGTCCATCCTGGTCATGCCCCTGGCGGGCGCGGCGGCCGACCGCACGGGCCGCAAGAAGCCCCTCCTGGCGCTGGCCGCCTACGTGGGCGCGACCGCCACCACGGGCCTCTTCTTCCTGGACGGCGACCGGTACCTTCTCGGCGGCTTCCTGCTGGTCGTCGCCAACTCGTCGGTGGCCGTCTCGATGGTCGTGTACAACTCCTACCTCCCGCAGATCGCCCCTCCGGAGGAGCGCGACGCGGTCTCCTCACGAGGCTGGGCCTTCGGCTACGCGGCGGGCTCCCTGGTCCTCGTCCTGAACCTGGTCCTGTTCACCGCCCACGACTCCTTCGGCCTCTCCGAGTCGATGGCCGTCCGCATCTGTCTCGCGTCGGCGGGCATCTGGTGGGGCGCCTTCACCCTCGTACCGCTGAAACGGCTGCGCGACCGCGGCCGTGCGCCGTCCGGGGCACCCACGGCGCAGGGCTGGCGGCAGCTCGCGGCGACCGTCCGGGACATGCGCGGCAAACCGCTCACGCTGTCCTTCCTCTTCGCCTATCTGGTCTACAACGACGGCATCCAGACGGTGATCTCCCAGGCGTCCGTCTACGGCTCCGAGGAGCTGGGCCTGAGCCAGTCCACGCTCATCACGGCCGTCCTGATGGTCCAGGTGCTCGCGGTGGCGGGCGCGCTCGGCATGGGGCGACTCGCCCGGACGTACGGGGCCAAGCGGACGATTCTCGGCTCGCTGATCGCGTGGACGCTAACGCTGGCCGCCGGGTACTTCCTGCCCGCCGGCGCGCCCGTCTGGTTCTTCGTGCTGGCCGCCGGCATCGGCCTCGTCCTGGGCGGCAGCCAGGCGCTGTCCCGGTCCCTGTTCTCCCATCTGGTGCCGCCGGGGAAAGAGGCCGAGTACTTCTCCGCGTACGAGATGAGCGATCGGGGCATGAGCTGGCTGGGACCCCTGCTGTTCGGGGTGACCTACCAGCTGACCGGAAGTTATCGGGACGCGATCATCTCCCTGGTGGTCTTCTTCGTGGTGGGATTCGTGCTGCTCGCGCGGGTACCCGTGGCGCGGGCGATCAGCGACGCGGGGAATCCTCTGCCCGAGAGGATTTAGCGCTGGAGACGAAAGGGCGGTAGTGTACGCGTTTGGCCTGCATGGCGTACCGTTACTGCGCGTCAAAGATGACGAATCGCTAGGTGACATCTGCTAGTAGATGTGACAAACCGGGCGCTGGTGGGTACAACAAGGGGCGGCTACGACGGCGACGCATGACCCCGTACGGGAATCTTTACCGCCGACCGGACGTTGACCGGATGACGACGACAGCGACACCTGTCCTGTGGGCGACAAGCCCGGGAGGCACGATTCATGAGTGAGCGAGCTCTTCGCGGCACGCGCCTCGTGGTGACCAGCTACGAGACGGACCGCGGTATCGACCTGGCACCCCGCCAGGCCGTGGAGTACGCATGCGAGAAGGGACATCGCTTTGAGATGCCCTTCTCGGTCGAGGCGGAGATCCCGCCGGAGTGGGAGTGCAAGGTCTGCGGGGCCCAGGCACTCCTGGTCGACGGCGACGGCCCTGAGGAAAAGAAGGCCAAGCCCGCGCGTACCCACTGGGACATGCTGATGGAGCGGCGCACCCGCGAGGAACTCGAAGAGGTCCTCGAGGAGCGACTTGCCGTTCTCCGTTCCGGCGCGATGAACATCGCGGTTCACCCGAGGGACAGCCGCAAGTCGGCCTAGTCCTGACGGTCCGGAGCGGTTCTACCGCACAAGGCACCAAGCGAATGAGCCCGGGCGCCGTACGAATCCGTACGGCGCCCGGGCTTTTGCCTGCCCCGGACCGGGTCAGCGGGTGAGCGGCGGGCGCGGGCCCTGCGAGGCCTCGTCGCCGGGCTCGTCCCGGATGACCTCGCCCTGGACGACCTTGCCGTCCGGACGGTGCATACGAGCCTGCTGGAAGGCGTCTCCGAGGGTTCCGGGGGTGGCCCTGCCGAGCTTCCGCTCGACCACGCGCTCCGCGTAGCGCGCCAGCGCCTTCCGGACCGGCGGGACGAGCAGGAGCAGACCGGCCGCGTCGGAGATCAGGCCCGGGATCATCAGCAGCAGGCCGCCCAGCATCATCAGGCCGCTGCCACCGCCGGCGGCCGGCGCGATGCCCTGCTGCACGGCCTGGCTCAGGTTCTGGAAGGCCCGGCGGCCCGCCCGCTTGATCACCACGGCACCGGCCACGAACCCGGCGAGCAGCAGCAGGAAGACCGTGAGACCGCTCGACGCGCCCGCGACCACGGTCAGCAGCCAGATCTCCAGCACCAGCCACAGGGCGATGCCCAACGGCAGGAACGTACGCAGCCGGGAACGCGGAGGCCGGGCGGCGGAGGAAGGAGTGGGTGCGCCAGTCGTCATACGTCCAGTGTGCCTGGGCCCGGCTCAGGGCGGGATAAGCGGACGATCAACGAGACCTGTGAGGTCGCGGGGCTACGGCTGTGAGGGCTTCCCTCCGGGGTTGGCACGGCCGCGGAGTCTGCCGACGCGCTCGCCCACGCCCCAGGTCGTGACCCGCCACAGGGCCTCGACAAGGATGTCGCGGCTCATCTTGGAGTCGCCGAGTTCGCGCTCCACGAAGGTGATGGGGACCTCGACGACGTGGTAGCCGGCCTTGACGGCGCGGCGGGCCAGGTCCACCTGGAAGCAGTAGCCCTGGGAGGCCACGTCCGCCAGGCCGAGGCCTTCGAGGGTCTCGCGGCGGAAGGCGCGGTAGCCGCCGGTGATGTCGCGCAGCGGCAGATCGAGGGCCACGCGCGAGTAGAGGCTGCCGCCGCGGGAGATGAACTCACGGGACTTGGGCCAGTTCACCACCCGGCCGCCGGGCACCCAGCGGGAGCCGAGCACCAGGTCCGCGCCCTTGAGCGCGGTGAGCAGCCGGGGCAGCTCCTCGGGCTGGTGGGAGCCGTCGGCGTCCATCTCGATGAGGACGCCGTAGCCGTTGTCGATGCCCCAGCGGAAGCCCGCGAGGTACGCGGCGCCGAGACCTTCCTTGCCCTTGCGGTGCAGCACCTGGACCTGTTCGTCCTCGGCCGCCAGCTCGTCGGCAAGCTTGCCGGTGCCGTCGGGGCTGTTGTCGTCGGCCACGAGGACATGAGCCTCGGGGACCGACTGCCGCACCCGACCGACGATGGACTTGATGTTCTCCGCCTCGTTGTAGGTCGGGATGATCACCAAGGCCGTGCCGAGCGGGCCGAACTTCCGCCCCTGGGCCTGTGCCGCGAGGGCTCCGTCGCCGTCGTTCACTGCTGCCCCTTCATGTCCGTACGCAGGCGTCCACCATAGTGGCCCACACCTGAGATGACGTGCCAGGTCGTTCGTACGGCGGTGTCGATTCGACAAGAACGGGGTAAGACTGCCCGTTTGGGCAGCCGCCTGCTGCGGATGGGGGCCCGGCGCCCTTCGGGCCGACCTGGGACCCGCCGGCTGCGGGTCGACCAAGGCCGTTGTCTACTGGACGTCCGGGCCCCACCCGGGTCACACCAGCCGACCGGCCGGAACGTTCCCTCGCCGTGGCGCGGGCGCTGAGCCTGGCTCCCAGTGACGGTGCCCGGTGCGGCACCGACCCTGACCCAGCGGCGCTCCGACGAGTGCTCGGAGGTTCCCCGGTCGGGCGTCCGGTGGTGGACTCGGACGAACCTACCGGCCCCCTGCGCCCGCCTGTCAACAGTCGTTTGACCTGCTCTTTCCCCCTCAACCGGCTGGTCAGGGCAGAGGATGCGCAGGTCGCGCGACGCGGCGGCGGCCGTGGATCGGGGGCGCGCCACCCCGGGAGATCACTCGCCCGGCCGTACGAACACCGTCCGTCCGCCGACGACCGTACGCAGACACACCGGGAGTTCGCCGCCCGGGGTCAGGTCGGGCAGTCCGGGTGTGCCGGAGCGCGGGTCGGTCGACCAGCGCGCGACCCGGTCGTCGGGCGCCTGCACCACCAGGGCGTCGGTCCGCCAGACGGCGTAGTCGGCGGGCGCGCCCGGGACCAGGACACCCGCGTCGTCCCGCCCCACGGCCCGCCAGCCGCCGCGCGTATGCGCGGTGAACGCGGCCCGGACCGAGACGCGATGTTCAGCCGTCCGGTGGAACGCGGCGGCGCGGACCGTGCCCCACGGGTCGATCGGGGTGACCGGGCTGTCGGAGCCGAAGGCGAGCGGCACCCCGGCCCGCAGCAGGGCGGCGAAGGGGTTCAGGGCCCGCGCGCGCTCCGCGCCGAGCCGCTGCGCGTACATCCCGTCCTCGCCGCCCCACAGCGCGTCGAAGGCGGGCTGCACGGAGGCCGTCAGCCCCAGCTCGGCGAAGGCGGCGATCGTCTCCGGGGTGAGCATCTCGGCATGCTCGACGCGGTGCCGGGCGGCACGGACGCGCGGCAGGCCCACCTTCTCGGCGGCGGCCCTGATTCCCTCGACCACCGTAGTCACGGCGGCGTCCCCGATGGCGTGGAAGCCCGCCTGGAGCCCCGCCTCGGTACAGGCGACGACATGCGCGGCGACGGCGTCCACGTCGAGGTAGGCGATGCCCCCGTGCCCGGCGTCGGCGTACGGCTGCTCCAGACACGCGGTGTGCGACCCGAGCGCCCCGTCCACGAAGAGGTCCCCGGCGGCTCCCACGGCGCCCAGTTCCCGCGCCTTCTCCACGTCCTGCTCGGCCCAGTAGCCGACGACACGCGGGCCCGGCTCCTCGGCGGCGAGCCGCAGCAGGCTCGTGAAGTCGTCCTCGGAGGAGATGTCGGGGCCCGCGCACTCGTGGACCGAGCCGACCCCCAGGGAGGCCGCGCGGGCGAGGGCGGCGCGCTGGGCCCCGACGCGCTGGGCGGGGGTGATGGCGGCGAGCGCGGTGGAGCGGACGGCGTGGTGGGCGTCGGCGGTGAGGGGGCCCTCGGGTGCGTCGAGGCCGGGGACGAGGTCGAGCAGGGCCGAGGTGACGACCGCGGAGTGGACGTCGATGCGGGAGAGGTAGAGCGGACGTCCGCCGGTCGCCGTGTCGAGTTCGGCGCGGGTCGGCGGCCGGCCCCCGGGCCAGCGGGCGGCGTCCCAGCCGTGGCCGAGCAGGACGCGGTCGGCGGGGCGGGCGGCGGCGAAGTCCCGGACCAGGGTGAGGGCCGCCTCCAGGGACGGCGCGTCGGACAGGTCGAGGCCGGTGAGCGCGAGGCCGGTGGCCGTGGTGTGGACGTGTGCGTCGGTGAACGCCGGGGTGACCAGGCCGCCGTCGAGGTCGACGACCTCGTCGACCCCGTCCGCGAACGCGTCGGCGGCGCCCTCGGAGCCGACCCAGGCGACCTGGCCGCGCTCGACGACCATCGCGGTCGCGAAGGGATCGGCGGGACTGTGGACTTCGCCGCGGCGGAGCAGGACGGTCGACGGCTCGGGGGTGCGCTCACTCATGGGGAACAGTCTCGCGCCTCACCGGCACCGGCCCGCACCCAGGTCGGTCAGATGCGTGGCGGACGCGCCTCGTACGGCGTCGACAGCACCACCGTGGTCCGGGTCGAGACGCCCGCCTGGCCGCGCAGCCTGGCCAGCAGTTCCTCCAGTTCGTGCGGGGTGGCGACCCGCACCTTGAGGATGTAGTTCTCGTCGCCCGCGACGCTGTGGCAGGCCTCGATCTCGGGGACGTCGGAGAGCCGGTCCGCGATGTCGTCCGGGGCGCTGGGGTCGAACGGTTTCACCGAGATGAAGGCGGTCATGGGCAGCCCCACCGCCTCCGGGTCGACGACCGCGGCGTACCCGCGGATGACGCCCCGCTGCTCCAGCCGGCGCACCCGCTGGTGCACGGCCGACGTGGACAGGCCCGTGGCCTTGCCCAGGTCTGTGTAGCTCATCCGCCCGTCCTTGACGAGCAGCTGCACGATTTGTCGGTCCAGCTCCTCCATGACGCAAGAACCTACAGTGCGTCTGATCTCCACCGATACCTCAGCGGCGCAGGTCATACCCGGTTCGTGATGTGGCCGCGGGCGACCGGTGAGGCGGCTGGGGACAAAACCACCGCACCGGGCACCTCCGGGCGGCATGTGACGAACGCCACAGGTCTCGGGCGGTCTCCGTGATGGTCTCGTGATTACCGCGGAGACCGGACGGGAAGTGCTTGCTGTGGTCGAGGCCGCAGCGCCTTCACGGCCCAGCCCAGTAGGGGGAGAAACCCATGCAGAGTCTCAAGCGCCCTGGACGCACCGCGCCCAAGCGGCCGCAACTCGTCGTCGAGCCCGAGCCGGAGGGCGTCGAAGCCGACGGCTTCGACTCCGACGACCTCGATGTGTACGACACCTTCGAGATGTACCGGGTGATCTGCCCGGACTGCGTGCAGCCCATCGCGCTCCTCGCCGACGAGGAGGTCCTGCCGGAGCACGCGCTGTGCGCCTCGCCGTGGAACCCGTTCGGGCTGACGGTCTGCGCCGGTACGGGCCGCGAGGCGGCCGACGCCCGCTCCGCCGACGAGTCCGCGGCACTCCAGGAGCAGGACACCGCCCTGCTGTTGACGCTCCCTCAGGGCCTCGACTGGCGGACGCAGCCCTTCTCGCACGTCGGCGGTCCCAGCTCGCGCCCGATGCGCGTGCCGGACCTGCGCCGCGCCGCCTGAGCGCGCTCGCTCAACCCCAGTAGCTGCCCTGCACCATGGCGCGCAGACTGCCGTGGTGCAGGATCAGTGTGTCCGGGTCCGCCGGGACGGCCACCTCGCCGAAGTGCACCTGCCGATAGGCGATACGGAGCATCACGATCGCGTGCCGCAGCGCCGCGTACAGGGTGTAGAACTCCATGTCGCGCGGGGTGTGGCCGGTGAGTTCGGCGTACCGCGCCTCGACCCGGTCCCGGCGGAGGAACTCCGGCAGCCCCGGCTGGCCGAAGGCGACCGTCAGGTCCTGGAAGAAGCGGTGCAGGTAGACGGTCCAGCCGAGGTCCACCTCGCGCGGGGCCAGGGCCGCCATCTCCCAGTCGAGGACGGCGACGGGGTCGAACCCGTCGTAGACGACGTTCCCGATGCGCGCGTCGCCCCAGTTGAGGACCGGTTCGCCGGGGTCGGCGGGCCAGAGGTCCGTCAGCCGGTCGAAGGCGCTCTCGATGAGGGGCGAGCGGGCGACACCGTCAACCACCCACGCGTAGTACGCCCGTTGGGATGCCACGTGACGTGCCAGGGCGTC
Organism: Streptomyces sp. NPDC090083; assembly: GCF_044747445.1. Classification (NCBI taxonomy): domain Bacteria; kingdom Bacillati; phylum Actinomycetota; class Actinomycetes; order Kitasatosporales; family Streptomycetaceae; genus Streptomyces; species Streptomyces sp. NPDC090083. Next base: position 51,583 of record NZ_JBIVED010000021.1, read on the forward strand.
GCCGTCACCCGGAAGGGTGAGGAACTCGGCCTCGGGCAGCGGGACTTGGTCATGCAGGCGGGCGATGAGGGCAACCGAGACCTCCTCCAGGTGCGCTCGCTCCGCGTCGGTCGCCGCGTGCAGCCAATTGCCCTCGTACGTATAGGGCATGACGTCCGGCGGCACCCGCCCCTCGGCACGCTCCATGACGAAGAACGGCGCGCCGAGCGGGCCCGGGTCCTCCTCCAGCCAGCGCACTCCGGGGACCGGCAGATCGGTGCGGTCGGCGACCAGGCGCATGGTGCGGTACTGGCGCGGGATGTCGTAGACCGGGAAGACGGTGTACGCCGCCGGGTCGGCCGCGAGTCTCAACGCGCAGGCGCGGAGCGGCGGTTCGCGGTGTTCGATGTCGAACAGCAGGGTCTCGCTGGACATGCCGTTCGACGCGGGCACCCTGACGTCGACGGCCCGGGCGCCGGACAACCGGGTGTCGAGCCAGGCGGTGAGCCGGTGGGCGAGTTCCTCGGGGTCGCGGGTGGTGGTGCGGGGGCGGGGTGCTGTCGCCATGCCGTCTCACCTCCCCTACGGAGCAACCGAGTCGAAGCCGGTGAAGCCGCTCGGGTCGTGGCGGCCGAAGGAGCCGTGCTCGAAGATGCCGTGGCCGACCTGGCCGTCGAGCCGGAAGCGGGCCGCGTGGTCGGTGACGCCGTAGGCGGCCAGGGGCGCGGGGTGGGCGAGGTCGTAGGTGCGGCTGTCGGTCCAGGCCCGGCCGCGCCAGGTGCCGTGCTGCCAGTCGTCGGCGGGTGGGTAGCCGGCGCCGATAGCCAGCGGTGAGGAGGTCAGGATCTCGACGTCGAGTTCCTGCGGCTTGCGGGTGTCGCCCAGGTGGATGACGGCGCGCTCGGGGTGACGGGTGCCGGGGCGGTAGGCGATCTCGGCCTGGGGCCAGCCGAGTTGGCGGTCGCGGTGGCCGGGGCGGACGACGGTCGCGTCGTTCAGGGTGCGGTAGCCGTCGGCGTCCTCCTGGACGACGACCATGAGGAAGCGGTCCTCGAAGCGGACCGGGCACCAGATCCAGTGGAAGCCCTCGGTCGGGTGGTCCTCGGCGAGCCGGCCGCCCTCCTCGCCGGGGATCGGCCGCACGCCCCAGCTCCGGTCCCGGGTCCCGGTCCAGCCGCCCGGGGTGACCCGGAACTCCTCGCCGCCGGCGTGGATCACGCCCTCCACTCCGCCCGCCTGGACGAAGCGGCGCCCTTCGAGGGTGAGCCGGTCGCCGCGGTGCTGGACGTGGTGGGGTTCCCAGAGGGCGGGGAACTCGGCGGTCCAAGTGAGGTCGTAGGAGAGGGTGTTGTCCTCGCAGCGCAGGCGGAGTCGGTGCAGGGGTTCCTCGACCTCGATGCGCAGCGGGCCGACGGAGAGCGTCATGCGGTCGTCACCGAGGGCGTCCGAGGCGCGGACCGCGTGGAGGGTGTCGCCGGTGCGGAGGGTGGCGTAGGCGTCGATCACCCCGACGTTGGGGTAGACGCCGAGGCCGAGGATGAGCAGGGCGCGGCCCTCGTGGTCGAGGACGTGGAAGATGCAGCGGTCGTAGGCGTTCCGGTCGCCGGTCGCTACGTGCTTCATCGACAGGGGCACCTGATGCACGGGGTACTCGTCGAGGGGCACGGGACGGTCGTCTGCCACGGCTAACCTCCCCTGGGGACAGTGGAGGTGACGGTACGTCAGGTTTCGTGCGGTAGCCAGACCCGGGAGCCGTACGCCGGTGAACGCACGCTCGATTACAGGCACCGGTGACCTGTCAACGCGCCTTTACGTTGCCTTGGTATGACCGTCACCTATGCGCCGACCGGACATCAGCGCCGTAGCTACGCCCCCGTACCGGAAGAATCGGTTCCGCCCCCGCCGCCGCAGCTCCAGGACCCTCCCATCTACCGCGATCTCATGCGGAGTTGGGCCGACCGGGGCCGCACCCTGCCGGGGCGTCACGACCCGGAGTGGGCGCGGCTCGCGGCGGCGCCGACGCGGTCCGCCCGGTGGATCAGGGCGGAGGAGGTCAACGGCGCGTGAGCGGCGGCGGGGCCTCCCCTGCGGGAAGCCCGGGAACCGCGACCGCCGCGGCTCCGGGCGGGCCTCCGGCGTCAGCCGGCCCGGTGGGCCTCCGGACCTGCCAGATGACGGGCGATGACCATCCGCTGGATCTGGTTCGTGCCCTCGACGATCTGCAGGACCTTGGCCTCGCGCATGAAGCGCTCGACCGGGAAGTCCGCGGTGTAGCCGTAGCCGCCGAGGACCTGGACGGCGTCGACGGTGGCCTTCATCGCGGTGTCGGTGCAGTGGAGTTTGGCCATGGCCGCCTGCTTGGCGAACGGGCGGCCCGCGTCGCGCAGCCGGGCCGCCGCGAGGTAGAGGGCGCGGCCCGCCTCGATCTGGGTGGCCATGTCGGCGAGCATGAAGCGCAGGCCCTGGAAGTCGGAGATCGGGCGGCCGAACTGCTGCCTGCCGGTCGCGTAGGCCAGCGCCTCGTCGAGTGCCGCCTGCGCCAGGCCGATCGCGCAGGCCGCGATGCCGAGACGGCCGGAGTCCAGCGCGGACAGGGCGATGGCGAAGCCCTGGCCCTCCTCGCCGATACGGCGCTCGTCGGGGACCCGGACGCCGTCGAAGTGGACCTGGGCGGTGGGCGATCCCTTCATGCCCATCTTCTTCTCCGGCACCGCGCCGCTGAGGCCGGCCGCGTCGCCCGGCACCAGGAAGGCGCTGATCCCGCGCGGGCCGTCCTCGCCGGTGCGGGCCATGACCGTGTAGAAGTCGGCGATGCCGCCGTGCGTGATCCAGGCCTTGGTGCCGTCGATCACCCACTCCTCGCCGTCCCGTACGGCCTTGGTGCGCAGGGAGGCCGCGTCGGAGCCGGAGGACGGTTCGGACAGGCAGTACGCGCCGAGCAGGCCGCCGCCGAGCATCGCGGGGAGGTGCTCGACCTGCTGCTGCTTGGTGCCGTAGTTGGCCAGTGCGTGGCAGGACAGCGAGTGCACGCTGACGCCGAGGCCGACGGTGAGGCGGGCCGCCGCGAGTTCTTCGAGGACCTGGAGGTAGACCTCGTACGGCTGGTCGCCGCCGCCGTACTCCGCGTCGTACGGGAGGCCGAGCAGTCCCGACCGGGAGAGCAGGGCGAAGGTCTCGCGCGGGAAGTGTCCGGCGTCCTCTTCCTCGGCCGCTCTCGGGGCAATCTCTCGCTGCGCGATGTCGCGGGCCAGCGAGATCAGATCCCGGGCCTCGTCCGTGGGCAGTTGCCGGTCCACCGGCTGCGGGGCGCGGTCGGGCATGGCGACGCTCTCCTCCCTGTCGGGCACAGCGGCGGGCGTCGCCTTGGGTCGAGGCGGCTCCGCCGGGTATCGCGCGGGTACGGCCGCTGCTCCCGCTTCCGGGTCTCGGAAGCGGCTGACCAGCGGCTCTGCGCTGTGAGTATGCCCGATCGGAGGTCTCGCGTCACCAGTTAACGACCGCTCACTTCAAGAATAACCCGGTCGTCCGGAACAGGGCGGGAGCGCCGGTTCAGCCGTCCCGGCGGGCGGGCTTCGGCGCCGGGTACGCGGGGTCCAGTTCCTCGATGGCGCGCAGGGTGCCGCCGAGCGTCTTCACGAGGATCTCGCGCATGGTGTCGCGGGAGAGGTCGGAGGTGCTGATCCATTCCAGGGTCGCGCCCTCGACGCTGCACACCCAGCCGAAGAGCGCCATGCGCGCGATCCGGGAGATGTCGGCGCCGCCGTAGGCCCCGTCGGCGATGGTCGCGACGATCGCCGCGCGCACGCCGTCGCGGATCGCGTGCACCTCGGTGTCGAAGCCGACGCCGCCGCTCACGATGGTGCGGTACGCGGCCTGGTTGTGCTCGGCCCAGCGCAGATAGCTGTCCATCGTCCGCTGGACGCGGTCGAGTTGGGGCAGTTCGAGACCGCTCGCCGCGAAGGTCACCAGGTCGACGACCGAGTCGTTGATGATCGCCAGGTAGTAGCCGCGCTTGGACTGGAAGTAGTAGTAGATCAGCCCTTTGGCGACATGGGCCTGCCGTGCGATGTCGTCCATGGACAGCGCGTCGTAGGACGTGTCGGCGAACAACTTCCGGCCAATGGCGATGAGTTCGGCGCGGCGCGCCAGGGAGCGCTCGGTACCGCGCGCCCGGGGACGTCCGACGTCACGCTGTTCGCTGATTTCCAATTTCGACTCTGGCTCTCCAACTGGGCTGGGTCAACCGCAGTATGGCAGGTCGCGTATGGATCAGGTCACAGCAGGCCGATTTGGGTCACGAGCATCGCGATCACCACGACGAGGGTCCAGCCCATGACGTGCTCGGCGATCTTCGGGCCGTCGCTCCCGGGGCCGCCGGTGCGGGTACGGGTGCGGGCTGCGCTGGCTGAGTGTGCGGTCATGGTGGCTCGCAGAGGTCGGATGTGCGGTGGACTCCCCCGTTTCGTCCACCTTGCCATCCCTGTGGGCTTCTGTGCCGGAGACCTTGGTCACAGGGCCTCGGTCTCCGGCACGGGATCAGCGGACGCCCACCGCCGCGAGGGCCTTGCGCTGCCGGGCGGTCGGCTCCGCCGGGAAGTAGAGGTAGCAGACGCCGCCGGTGCCGGAGGAGACGTTGCCGGACGCGTTGTACCGCTTGGTCCGCAGCCAGATGTTCTCCCACTCGCGCCGCTTGTAGACGCGGCGGACGGCCGGATCGGTGGGCGAGTTGGGATCGTTGGCGATCACGTCCCCGTCCGCCGTGAACCCGATCACGGTCATCAGGTGGCCGGAGGTGCCGTAGCCCGCGCCGGTCAGCTCGGTGGCCAGGAACGACTGGGACGTTATGGCCGGGATGCCGGCCGCGATCAGCGTCTCCAGGTCGCCGAGCGAGCCGAGCCGGGTGACCACGCCCTGGAGGCCCTTGTACGTCGCGGCGTAGGCGGCGTTGAACGGCCAGTTGCCGCAGCCCTCGTACTGGTAGTCGTAGGTGAAGCGGGCCGCGTTGCAGACCTGCGGGTCGGCGAACGCCGGGTCCACCCAGGCGAGTTGCTCCGGAGTGAGCCGGCCGCCCCAGTACTCGATGATCATCTGCGAGGAGGTGGGACTGCACCAGGCCTCGCCGCCGTTGTCGTACTCGGGGTACTGGCCGACGTGGAGCTCCTGCGAGTAGCGCGGGACGATCAGCTCCTGCGCGAGCCCCGGGGTCGAGGCCGGGACGGTGAAGCGGTCCGGGATGTCCGAGCCCATCGCGCCGAGCCGCCACACCACGGGAGTGAGCCTGGTGCCGGGCTTGCGGTAGAGGGTCAGGCGGAGCCGGTACGACGTGAGGCGCAGCCCCGTCGTCGCGTCGTCGATCGAGAAGGTGTCGGTCCAGATCGTGGACTTGCCGTCGGTCTGGCCGTCGACGGAGGTCCGCCTGATGTCCTCGTCGCCGGCCGCCCAGCGGCCCATCACGTACCAGGGCGTCTCCGTGCCGTCCGAGTACGTGCCGTGCAGCTCGACCTGGATCCAGGTGCCGGCCGGGGTGTGCGCGTTCCAGGACGCGATGGCCTCCGTCGCCGGGACGGACAGCCTGCGGACGGGGGACGTCCAGGTCGCGTACTCCCAGGCCGCCGTCTTCTGGGTGTGCGGGTCCGTGTAGTCGACGCTGCCGAGGGCGGCGGCGACGGCGAGCCCCGGGCGGGAGCCCGCGACGGCGCGGGTGCCCCGGGCGGTGCCGGCACGCCAGTCGGTGTACGAGGTCCAGGCGTGGTAGTCGACCTGCCGCGACGGCGCGCCGTCGGGGTCGGCGGCGTCGGTGACGCGCGCGGTGGCGGCGGACGCCGGGCCCGCGCCGCTCACCACGGCGGCGGCGACCGCGGCGGCCAGGACGGTTCTGCGGGACGGCTGTTCGGCTCTGCTCATGGGCGGAAGACCCCCGGGTGTTCCGAGTCGGGACTGATCCATGCGGGACAGTTCCCATGGACGGCTGTGCGCCCACTATGAGCACACGGGGCACTCCACTGCCAGCACTTCGAACCTCGCCACACCAAGCAATATTGGTATCGACCAGTGGTATGACCTGGGGAGGGACCCACCCCTCCCTAGACTGGCCCGGCGACCTGCGGCATCACCCGCCCCACGACCTCCCGGGACCAGCCATGCACGACCTCGCCCACCGCCTGGGCCTCCTGCCCCCGTCCTGCGGCCCGGTCCGGCTCGTCGGCGTCGACGGACACGCGGGGTCGGGGAAGTCCACCTTCGCCGGTCGGCTCGCCGCGGCCCTGGGCGGCGCCCCCGTCCTGCACCTGGACGACCTCGCCACCCACGACGAACTGTTCGGCTGGACCGGCCGCCTGCTGAGCCAGGTGATCACCCCGTTCGGCCGCGGCGAGACCGCGCACTACGCCCCCTACGACTGGCACGCCCGCCGCTTCACGACGCCCCGCGCGCTGCCGCCCGCGCCGGTGGTCCTCGTGGAGGGCGTCGGCGCCGGACGCCGTGCGGTGCGCCCGTTCCTCGCGGGGCTGCTGTGGATGGAGCTGCCCCGTGAGGAGGCCTGGGCACGGGGGCGGACGCGGGACGGGGCGGAGCAGCGGGACTTCTGGGACGGGTGGGTCGAGGCGGAACGGGAACACTTCGCCAAAGACCCTTCGCGCCCCCATGCGGGCTTCCTGGTACGGCAGTTGAGGGTGGGATACGAGGTGCTCAGCGGGCCTTCCGGGACGGTTGGACCGGACCACGAGGTGACCCACGGTGACGGACCGCCCGCAGTGTGCTGAACTTGTGAAGACCCTTCCGGTCGAACTTGCCCGAGTGCCCCAACTCGGCTTGACCCAGGGGCCGTACAGGTCTTACGTTCTGAATGTGCGGACGTTCGGAGCCGCCCAGAATCGCGAAGCCCCCGGTTGTTCCCCCGTGATCGGGGGCTTCGTTCTGCTCCCAGCGCGTTTTCCGGCCGCCACGAGCCGTGATGTGCTCACCCTGGGTCACCGTCCTGAGTGCGCCCCATCTGCTCCCACCTCGTCAAACGCCCTGTGCGGCACCCTTCGATGGGCGACTGCCCCGCAGGTACGATGCCCTGGGTGCGACCATCGGACGGCTGCTTCGCGCACCACGGCAACTCCCGTCCGCGGCACAGCGGTTCGACCCAGACTGCCGACGGGCGCCGGCCCGGAGGCGAATCAACGGGGGCACGGTTTGTGGGGGGACGTGATGGACTTCGGCACGCAGGGCCCCGAGGCCCCGGCCGACCTCGCGTGGCTGCGAGGCGTGGACGCCTACACGATGGGCGCTTATCCGCAGGCGGAGGAGGAGTTCCGCACCGCGGTACGGATGGATCCCGGGATGGCCGACGGCTGGCTCGGACTGCACGCGCTGCGCGTCGACACCACGACCGCGCTGCTGCGGATGTACCGGCACCGGGAACGCTTCGGGGAACAGCGCACCAGGCACCGTCGTACGCTCAACTCCTGGTACTGGCTGGGCTGGTGGGTCCAGCCCGTGCTGGAGAGCCCGCGTGATCTGCTGCTCGCGCACGCCTCCCACTGGCTGGACGGCCGCCATGTCCCGGAGCTGGACCGGGCGTTGGCCGGACTGCCGCCGGTGGACACCGACCACCAGGTCCGCTTCCTGCACGCGTGCCGCGCCTATCTGGTCAAGGACTGGGAGCAGCTGGTCCGGCACACCGATCCGCTGATCAACGATCAACTCCTCGGCATAGAGGCCGGGTTGTTCGGCGGGATGGCCCGGGTCCGGCTGGAGATGTACGGCCAGGCCGAACCGCTGCTGTCCTCCGCGCTGATGCGCTGCCGCAGCGAACAGCCCCAGCGCAAGGAGCTGCGGTACTGGCTGGCACGGGCCCACGAGGGCACCGGCCGCAGCGCCGCCGCGCTCCCCCTGTACCGGGCGGTGCACCGCGTCGACCCCGCGTTCATGGACACCTCGGCACGGCTCGCCGCGATCACCGACTCCGACGGGTACGACGGCTCCGAGGACATGAGCGACCTCGCGGCGATCACGCTGTCCGGCGGACAGGACGCGCTGGAGGGCCTGGACGGGCTCGATCCGCTGTTCGGCGTGGAAGGCCGGGATCTGAAGCTGTCGGAGCCCGGTCCGCCGCCGACCGGGCCGCTGCCCTCGGCGGGCGACTCGGTGCGCGAGAAGACCTCGGTACCGGTCCCGCCGCTGCCGACCGGGCCCACCGACCCCGTCCTGCTGGAGGAGGCGCTCAACGAACTGGAGCGCATGGTGGGGCTGGAGCCGGTGAAGCGCCAGGTCAAGGCACTGTCCGCCCAGTTGAACATGGCGCGGCTGCGGGCCGGGCAGGGGCTGCCGGTGCAGCCGCCGAAACGGCACTTCGTCTTCTCGGGGCCGTCGGGCACCGGCAAGACCACCGTGGCGCGCATCCTCGGGCGGGTCTTCTACGCCCTCGGGCTGCTCGGCGGGGATCATCTCGTCGAGGCTCAGCGGGCCGATCTGGTGGGCGAGTACCTCGGTCAGACGGCCGTGAAGGCCAACGAGCTGATCGACTCCGCGATCGGTGGCGTCCTCTTCGTCGACGAGGCCTACTCGCTCTCCAACTCCGGGTACGGCAAGGGCGACGCGTACGGCGACGAGGCCTTGCAGGTGCTGTTGAAGCGGGCCGAGGACAACCGCGATCACCTCGTGGTGATCCTCGCCGGGTACCCGGAGGGGATGGACCGGCTGCTCGCCGCGAACCCCGGGCTGTCGTCCCGGTTCACGACTCGCGTCGACTTCCCCTCGTACCGGCCGCTCGAACTCACCTCCATCGGTGAGGTGTTGGCGGCGGAGAACGGCGACATCTGGGACGAGGAGGCGCTCGACGAACTGCGGTCGATCGCCGGGCACGTGGTGGACCAGGGGTGGATCGACGAGCTCGGGAACGGACGGTTCCTGCGCACGCTGTACGAGAAGAGCTGCGCGTACCGGGATCTGCGGCTGTCGGTGTATCCCGGGATGCTGTCCCGGGACGACCTGTCCACCCTGCGGCTGCCGGATCTGATGCAGGCGTACGGCGAGGTGTTGTCGGGACGCGGGCCGGGGGCGGCGGGGATCTGAACCGCGGTGCGCCGGCGCCCGGTCGGGTCTGTCGGACGGCGGCTGCCGCGTCGTCGTGGCCGGTCGCGCGGTTCCCCGCGCCCCGGACGAACTGCCGGGGCGCGGGGAGACCGGGCTAACTCGCCAGCGCCTGTTTCGCCTCCGCCGTTCTCGGCTGGGCCGGCATGTCCCGGTGGGCCGGGTCGTTGACCTCGCCCACCAGGAGTTCGAGGACGTCCTCCATCGCCACCAGGCCGAGCACCTTGCCGGAGGCGTCGGCGACCTGGGCGAGGTGGGTGGCCGCTCGGCGCATGACCGTGAGGGCGTCGTCCAGCGGGAGTTCGGCCCGCAGCCTCGTCATGGGCCGCCAGACCTGCTGCGGAACCGCCCGCTCGGACTCCTCCAGGTCCAGGACGTCCTTGACGTGGAGATAGCCCATGAAGGCGCCGGTCTCGGTGGCGACGGGGAAGCGGGAGTAGCCGGTGCGGGCGGTGAGCGCGACGATCTCGCCGGGCGTGACCGACGGGCTGACCGTCACCAGGTCCTCGCGGCGCAGCAGGACGTCCGTGACCGGGCGTGAGCCCAACTCCAGGGCGTCCTCCAGGCGTTCCTGCTCCTCGGGGTCGAGGAGACCGGCCTGGCCCGAGTCCTCCACCAGGCGGTTGAGCTGTTCGCTGGTGAAGACGGCCTCGACCTCGTCCTTGGGCTCGACGTGGAAGAGGCGCAGGATGCCCTGGGCGACGGCGCCGAGGGCCACGGTGATCGGCTTGCAGACGCGGGCGAAGGCGACCAGGCCCGGGCTGAGCCACATCGCGGCCTTCTCCGGCGCTGCCATCGCGAGGTTCTTCGGGACCATCTCGCCGATGACGAGGTGGAAGAAGACCACGGCGGCCAGCGCGAGGATGTAGCCGAGGGGGTGGATCATCCCCTCGGGCAGGTGCATCCACTCGAAGACCGGCTCCAGCACATGTGCGACCGTCGGCTCGGCGACCGCGCCGAGCGTCAACGAGCAGACGGTGATGCCGAATTGGGCCGCCGCCATCATCTGCGGCAGCCGTTCGAGGCCGTAGAGGACCTGGCGGGCGCGGGCCGTGCCGAGGGGTTCGATCTGGCTGCGCCGGACCGAGACGAGGGCGAACTCGGCGCCGACGAAGAAGCCGTTGGCGAGCACCAGCAGGACGGCGAAGAGGAGTTGGAGGACGGTCATCGGGCCGCCTCCATGACGTTGACCGCCGGAACCGTGCGGACGAGGCGGACGCGCTCGGCGCGGTAGTGCCCCACCTGGCGGACCGAGAGCCGCCAGCCGGGGAGTTCGGCCTTGTCGCCGGGGGCCGGGATGCGGCCGAGGAGGTCGGCGACCAGGCCGGCGACCGTCTCGTACGGGCCTTCGGGGACGTCGAGGCCTATGCGCTGGAGGATGTCCACCCGGCAGCTGCCGTCGGCGTCCCAGGCGGGCCTGCCGTCCTCGGGCGGTGCGGCGGCGAGTTCGGGCACGTCCAGGCCGTCGTGCTCGTCGCGGACCTCGCCGACGAGTTCCTCGACGATGTCCTCCAGGGTGACCACCCCGGCCGTACCGCCGTACTCGTCGACGACGACGGCGATCGGCTGTTCGCTGCGCAGCCGGGCCAGCAGGGGCTGGACGGGCAGGGTCTCGGGGACCAGCAGCGGGGACTTGGCGATGGTGGTGACGGAGGTGCGCAGCCGGTCGGGCGCGGGCACGGCCAGCGCGTCCTTGAGGTGGACCATGCCGATGATCTCGTCGATCTTCTCGCGGTAGACGGGGAAGCGGGACAGACCGGTGGCGCGGGTCAGGTTGACCACGTCCTCGGCCGTCGCCGACGACTGCAGCGCGCTGACCTTCACCCGCGGGGTCATGACGTGCTGCGCGGTCAGCTCGCCCAGCGACAGGGTCCGCACGAAGAGATCGGCGGTGTCCTGCTCCAGCGTCCCGGCCTGCGCCGAGTGCCGGGCCAGGGAGACGAGTTCGCCGGGGGTGCGGGCCGAGGCCAGCTCCTCGGCGGGCTCGACGCCCAGCGCGCGGACGAGCTTGTTGGCGACGGTGTTCAGCGCGGAGATCACCGGGCGGAACAGCCTCGCGAAGGCGTGCTGCGGGGCCGCGACGAAGCGCGCCACCTGGAGCGGCCGGGACACCGCCCAGTTCTTCGGCACGAGTTCGCCGATCACCATCTGCACGGCGGAGGCCAGCAGCATGCCGACGACCACCGCGACGCCCGAGACGGCGCCTTCGGGGATGCCGATCGCGCTGAACGGGCCGTGCAGCAGCTCCGCGAGGGCCGGTTCGGCGAGCATGCCGACGACCAGGGAGGTGATGGTGATGCCGAGCTGGGTGCCGGAGAGCTGGAAGGACAGCTCCTTGAGCGACTCGACGACCGTGGCGGCCCGTCGGTCGCCCTCGGCGGCGGCCTGCTCGGCCTCGGGACGCTCCACGGTGACGAGCCCGAACTCGGCGGCCACGAAGAAGCCGTTGGCGAGAATCAGCAGGATCGCCGCTCCGAGGAGCAACAAGGGGATGGTCATGCCGCCGCCTCGATCTGCCGGGAGGGGGCGGCGCAGGTACTACAGGACGATCCGTCCATCGCTGGAGGGAGTCACTCCTCGGGTAGCAGGGGGCCTCGGGGGAACTGGGGGGAATGCCGGTGGCGGAGGCACGGGGAGAACGCCACCGACAACAGATTAATCAAGACATGGCCATCTACGGCAGATCCCTCAGCGACCGGTCCTCGGCGAGGGCCCGCAGAGCGCGCGCGTCGGCGATGGCATGCGCCTTGGCGATCCCGGGCTGGATGCCGAGGACGGGCAGGCTGGTGCCGTCGCTGAGGTTGAGGAACACCCAGGGATCGCCGGGGCGCAGATTGACCTGGAGGATCTCGGCCCAGGCGAGCCGGCGCCTGCTGACGATGTTCACGACGGTGACACCGGACTCGTCGGCGACGACCTTCACCCGGGCGAGCAGGGCCAGCACGCCGAAGAGCAGCGCACCGGTGAGGACGAAGCTGAGCTTCTCCCCCGGGGTGAGCTGCTCCAGGAGCATCGCGACGGCCGTGATGACGACGAAGATCGCGACGCCCGCGGTGAGCAGCACGGCGCGGGTGCGGCCCGGCCGGAACGTGACCGGCAGGGCGGGGAGTTCGGACATGGTCGGTGTGATCCTCGGCCTGTTCCTCGACGTGTTCTGCGGTGGTTCCGCGGTGTGTCCCTCAGAGCCGGCAGGCGTGGATGGCCGTCGTCAGGATGGCCCGGGCGCCGATGTCGTACAGGTCGTCCATGATCCGCTGCGCCTCCTTGGCGGGGACCATCGCACGGACGGCGACCCAGCCCTCGTTGTGCAGCGGGGAGACGGTCGGGGACTCCAGACCGGGGGTGAGCGCGACGGCCTTCTCCAGCTGCTCGACCCGGCAGTCGTAGTCCATCATCACGTACGTCCGGGCGACCAGGACGCCCTGGAGGCGGCGCAGGAACTGCTGGACCTTGGGCTCGGCGGTGTCGTCCACCGGGGCGTCCTTGCGGCGGATGACGACCGCCTCGGACTTCATGATGGGGTCGCCGAAGACTTCGAGGCCCGCGTTGCGCAGGCTGGTGCCGGTCTCGACGACGTCCGCGATGACCTCGGCGACGCCCAGCTCGATGGCGGTCTCCACGGCCCCGTCCAGGTGGACGACGGAGGCGTCGATGCCGCTGTCCGCGAGGTGCTTGGCGACGATGCCCTCGTACGAGGTGGCCACCGTCTTGCCCGTGAGGTCCGCCATGCTGCTCGCGGCGCCGGGCTTGGAGGCGAAGCGGAACGTGGAGCGGGCGAAGCCGAGCGGGAGGATCTCCTCGGCGCTCGCGGCGGAGTCGATCAGCAGGTCGCGGCCGGTGATGCCGATGTCGAGGCGGCCGGAGGAGACGTAGATCGCGATGTCGCGGGGGCGGAGGTAGAAGAACTCGACCTCGTTGACCGGGTCGACGATCCGCAGTTCCTTGGACTCCCGGCGCTGCTGGTAGCCGGCCTCATGCAGCATGTCCGCCGCAGGTCCTGACAGGGAACCCTTGTTGGGGACGGCGATGCGCAGCATGAGGTCGGCTTCCTTCGCGTGAAAAGGGGTGAACTGCCCGAAACGGTTCTCAGGAGGTTTTACAGGTGGGCGTAGACGTCGTCCAGCGAGATTCCGCGGGCGACCATCATCACCTGGACGTGGTAGAGCAGCTGCGAGATCTCCTCGGCGGCCGCCTCCTTGCCCTCGTACTCTGCGGCCATCCAGACCTCTGCGGCCTCTTCGACGACCTTCTTGCCGATGGCATGGACGCCCTTGCCGACCAGCTCTGCGGTGCGGGAAGTGGCGGGGTCGCCGGTGGCGGCCTTCTGCTGGAGCTCGGTGAAGAGCTCCTCGAACGTCTTATTGGACATGGTGCTGCCCACCCTATTGCAAACAATCGTGGGCTTAACGCCACGGTTCAGATACTGAGCGGAGCGTGGCCGCCGTCGCGACCGCGGCCGTCACCGCCTCGTGCCCCTTGTCCTCGTTCGAGCCCTCCAGGCCGGCCCGGTCCAGGGCCTGCTCCTCGGTGTCGCAGGTCAGCACACCCATGCCGACCGGGACGCCGGTCTCCACCGAGACCTGGGTGAGGCCCTGGACCACGCCCTGGCACACGTACTCGAAGTGCGGGGTGCCGCCGCGGATGACGACGCCGAGGGCGACGATCGCGTCGTAGCCCCGGCCGGCCAACACCTTTGCCACGACCGGGAGTTCCCAGCTGCCGGGGACCCTGAGCAGGGTCGGCTCGTCGATCCCCAGGTCGTGCAGGGCGCGCAGGGCGCCGTCCACCAGACCGTCCATCACCTTTTCGTGCCACTGCGCCGCGATGACGGCGACCCGCAGGTCCCCGACATTGCGTACGGACAGTTCTGGTGCGCCCTTGCCGCTCACGTTCTCTGGTCTCCTAGAAGTGCGATTGCGCGTGGAAGTGCGGTGCGATTGCTCGGTTACTGGTTGCCGCAGGTGGACACGGGGGCCGCGTCCAGCCAGGGGAGGTCGTGCCCCATCCGGTCCCGCTTGGTGCGCAGGTAGCGGAGGTTGTGCTCGCCCGCGGTGACGGGCATCGGCTCCCGGCCGGTGACCTTGAGGCCGTGCCGGACGAGCGCGTCGGTCTTGTCGGGGTTGTTGGTCATCAGGCGCAGGCTGCGGACCCCGAGGTCCTCCAGGATCTGCGCACCGGCGCCGTAGTCCCGGGCGTCGGCGGGCAGGCCGAGTTCCAGGTTGGCGTCGAGGGTGTCACGGCCGCGCTCCTGGAGCTCGTAGGCCCGGAGCTTGGAGAGGAGGCCGATGCCGCGTCCCTCGTGGCCGCGGAGGTAGACCACCACTCCCCTGCCCTCCTCCTGGATACGCTCCAGGGAGGCTTCCAGCTGGGGGCCGCAGTCGCAGCGCAGGGAGTGGAAGACGTCGCCGGTGAGGCATTCGGAGTGGACGCGGACGAGCACGTCCTCGCCGTCGCCGATCTCGCCGTGGACGAGGGCGACGTGCTCGACGCCGTCGACGGTGGAGCGGTAGCCGTACGCGGTGAACTGCCCGTGGCGGGTGGGGAGTCGGACCTCGGCCTCGCGGCGGACGGTGGGTTCGGCGGTCTGCCGGTAGGCGATCAGGTCCTCGATGGAGATGATCGTCAGGCCGTGCTTGCGGGCGAAGGGGATCAGCTCGGGGAGGCGGAGCATACGGCCGTCCTCGCCCGCGATCTCGACGATCGCGCCGGCCGGGCGGAGGCCGGCCAGCCGGGCGAGGTCCACGGCGGCCTCGGTGTGGCCGTTGCGGACCAGCACGCCTCCGGTGCGGGCGCGCAGCGGGAAGATGTGGCCGGGGCGGACGAGGTCGTCGGCCCGGGCGCTGCCGCTCGCGAGGAGCTGGAGCGTGGTCGCGCGGTCGGAGGCCGAGATACCGGTGGTCACACCGTGAACGGGTGAGGCGTCCACGGAGACTGTGAACGCGGTTTTCATGGACTCGGTGTTGTCCTCGACCATCTGCGGGAGCCGGAGCCGGTCCAGCTCGTCGCCCTCCATGGGCGCGCAGATCAGGCCCCGGCACTCGCTCATCATGAACGCGACGATCTCGGGGGTGGCCTTCTCGGCGGCGATGACGAGGTCGCCCTCGTTCTCGCGGTCCTCGTCGTCCACGACCACGACGGGCCGGCCCGCCGCGATGTCGGCGATGGCCTGCTCGACCGGGTCGAGGGAGAAGTCCTCGAAACCGTCTGTGCTGTACAGGATCGGTGCCGTTGTCATGCCGGCGCTCCTTCCAGGACGGGCTGCGGGGTCTTCCGGGAGCGCAGCCACCAGTCGCGCATGCCCCACAGGACGAGTGCGCCGTAGATGACGTAGACGAAGCCGGAGAACGCGAAGCCGTTGGCGAAGTTGAGGGGGACGCCGACGACGTCGACGAGGAGCCAGGCGAACCAGAACTCGACCATGCCGCGGGCCTGGGCGTACATCGCGACGACGGTGCCGACGAAGATGTAGGCGTCGGGCCACGGGTCCCAGGAGAGCGAGGGGTACACCTTGAAGAGGGCGGCCACGGCCACGGTCCCGACGGCGGCGGAGCCGGCCAGGATCGCGCGCTCGCGCCAGGTGGCGAAGCGGGGGGTGATGTGGCCGTCGGCGGAGGCCGACCTGCCGCGGTTCCACTGCCACCAGCCGTAGCCCGCGACGACCATGACGACGATCTGCTTGCCCGCGCTGCCGGAGAGGTGCGCGGTGGCGAACGCGGCGAAGAGGATCAGGCCGGAGACGAACTGCGTGGGCCAGCTCCAGATGGACCGCCGCCAGCCGAAGGCGAGGCCGATCAGACCGATGACGTTGCCGATCATGTCCGACCACTTGATGTGCTGGCCGAACAGGACGAAGGCCTCGGAGTTGAGCCAGTTCACGGGGTCACCTCGCGTGAACCCATCAGCCGCTCCACGTACTTGGCGATGACGTCGACCTCGAGGTTGACCGGGTCGCCGGGCTGCTTGTGGCCCAGCGTGGTCAGGCCGAGGGTGGTCGGGATGAGGCTGACGGTGAAGTGGTCCGGGCCCGCGTCGACGACGGTGAGGCTGATGCCGTCGACGGTGATGGAGCCCTTCTCGACGACATAGCGCGTGAGGTCGGCCGGCAGCGAGATCTTGACGATCTCCCAGTTCTCGGACGGCTTGCGCTCGATGATCTCGCCGGTGCCGTCGACGTGCCCCTGCACGATGTGGCCGCCGAGGCGGGCACCGAGGGCCATGGGGCGTTCGAGGTTGACGCGGGAGCCGACGGCGAGGACGCCGAGGCTGGAGCGGTTCAGGGTCTCGGCCATGACGTCGGCGGTGAACTCGTCACCCTCGAACTCCACGACGGTGAGACAGACGCCGTTCACGGCGATGGAGTCGCCGTGCTTCGCGCCCTCGGTGACGATGGGGCCGCGCAGACGAAAGCGGGAGGCGTCGTCGAGATTCTCGACGGCGGTGACCTCACCCAGCTCTTCGACGATTCCGGTGAACACTTCCCGGGTCCTCCTGCCTCATGGGGCACGGACTCCGGGGCCTGTCGAAGACGACAGAATGAAACGGACGACGACACCGGGAACAACGCCGGACAGAACCCGTCCACGCAGGACGAGCCGATACGGCGACGCGCACGAATGCCCGCCCGCCGCGCACTGCCTCCCATCCGGACTTTAACCGTCGGTCCAGGAATTTCACCTGGTCAACCGGCCGCTGGAAGCGGACGGGTCGCGGACTGTAACCGCCGGTTCGGACTTTCACCGACCCCGGAGTGCGCTGCTTCTGGTACACGGCCAGTGTGCCACGCCTGGCAAGGGTCCATACAGGTGAAGGGTGTGGGCTGGCTCACAGACGGTGTCGCTGGACTTCTCAACCGGCCCCCACCTGCTGGATTATCTGGTCTAGTCCTTTTCGGATCTCCGAGGGGACACCCCTGGACCGGTCCGGCGGTGGTGACGACGGCCCTTGCCCACCGCCGGGCCACTCAGCGCGTATGCCGTGCGGCGGCTCCGTGACGGCTCTGGCAGGCTGAGTCCATGACGATCGCCGACGAGTTCGAGGCGCACCGTCCGCGGCTGTTCGGCCTGGCCTATCGCATGCTCGGCTCCGCGGACGAGGCGGAGGACACGGTGCAGGACGCGTATCTGCGGTTCGACGCGGCCGAGCGGACCGAGATCGAGTATCCCGGGGCGTGGCTGGCCAAGGTCGTCACCAATCT
Source organism: Streptomyces sp. NPDC090083 (assembly GCF_044747445.1). Lineage (NCBI taxonomy): Bacteria > Bacillati > Actinomycetota > Actinomycetes > Kitasatosporales > Streptomycetaceae > Streptomyces > Streptomyces sp. NPDC090083. The sequence continues at coordinate 68,834 of NZ_JBIVED010000021.1, forward strand.
CTGCCTCACCCGGCTGACCTCGGCGCGGGTGCGGCGCGAGGAGTACGTCGGCACCTGGCTGCCGGAGCCCGTCATCACCGCGGACGGCACGCTCGGGCCCTTCGAGTCGGCGGAGCAGCGGGACGCGGTGTCCATGGCGATGCTGGTCCTGCTGGAGCGGCTCACACCGACCGAGCGCGCGGTGTACGTGCTCCGGGAGGCGTTCTCCTACGGCCACCGGGAGATCGCCGGGGTCCTGGACCTCACCGAGGCCAACTGCCGCCAGCTGTACCGGCGGGCGGCCCAGCGGGTCGGTGAACCGGGGTCCCGTTTCGACGCCGCGCCGGAGCGGCAGGCGGAGCTGGTCACGTCCTTCATCACGGCCGCCCGTGACGGCGACCTCAGCGGTCTCGAGAAGGTCCTCGCCGCGGACGCGACGTGGTGGGGCGACGGGGGTGGCAGGGTCAACGCGGCGCGTCGCCCGATCGAGGGACGCGAGAAGGTCGTACGGCTGCTGGTCGGCATGGCGGACCGCTGGACCACGGGTCTGTCGTTCACCCCTGCGGAGGTCAACGGCGCGGAGGGGCTGGTCGCCTGGGCCGGGGGTGAGCTGGTCGGGGTGATGGCCTTCGAGGTGCGGGACGGGTTGATCGGGGATGTCCGGGCCGTGGTGAATCCGGAGAAACTCGGCTTCGTCCGGGGGCAGTTGGCGGGGGTCTAGCGGCGACTCCGGGCGGACTCCAGGACGGCTCCGGTCTCGGACGAGTGCGGGTGCGTGCGTGGCTGAGCGCGCGGTTCCCGCGCCCCTGGGCGGGGGCACCGGGCCGGGGTTTCGACGGCCGGGGGCCGGGTCCGGCTGAGGGGTGTCAACCGGACTGCGGGGCGCGGGCGTTGACCGGCCGGCCGAACAGGTCGTCCTGGGCGCCGTCCTGGGCGGTCAGGAGGGCGCCGCGCAGAACCGCGGCGCCGCCCAGGACGGTGGGGCGGACCTCCGCGGGCAGCGGGGACATGCGGGTGATCCGTTCGGCCACGCGCACGGCGAGTTCGTCGCCCCCGGCCTGACCGACCTCGCCGCCGAGGACCACGCATCCCGGGTCCAGCAGCGCGACCACGGAGGCGACACCGAGGGCGAGCCGGTCGGCGAGGCCGTCGAGGAAGCGGGCGGCGGAGGCGTCGCGGGGCGCGGTGCCCCGCACGGAGGCGGGCCGTTCGGCCTCGCTCCCTGCGGCCGGGTCGTCCTCCGCTTCGCCGGCCCCGGCCACCTCCCCCACAGCCCACCGGACCACCCCGGCCGCCCCGGCCCCCTCTCCGGCCCGGCCCAACACCCCGCACTCGCGGGCGAGTTCGAGCACCGCCGCCGACCCCGCCAGCGAGTGGAACCCGCCCTCGCAGTCCGTCGCCGAGGGGAAGCCCCTCGTCCCCGGCACCGGAAGGAAGCCGATCTCGCCCGCGCCCCCGGACGCCCCCCGGCGCAGCGCCCCGTCCAGGACCACCGCCGCGCCGATGCCCATGCCCAGCCAGAGCAGGACGAACGTGTCGCGGTCGTGGGCCGCGCCATCGCGCTGTTCGGCGAGGGCCGCGAGGTTGGTCTCGTTCTCGACGACGATGCGGGTGCCGGGGAGACGTTCGTGGAGGGCGGCGACCAGGCGGCGGTGCCAGGCGGGCAGGCCGGTGGTGTCGCGGAGTTCACCCGTGGCCGGGGCGATGAGGCCGGGGGCGCCGACGCCCACCGTGTGGAGGTGTGCCGCGCCCGCCTCCTTCGCGGCCCGTTCCACCAGCGCGACGGCCTGCTCGACCGCGGGTCCCGTGCCCGAGGCGCCGTCGATCGGCACGGACGCCTCCGCGAGCACCCGTCCGACCAGGTCGGAGACGAGCACGGAGACACCTTCGAGGCGGACGTCCAGCGCGGCCAGGTACGCGCGGTCGGCGACGAGGCCGTACAACCGGGCGTTCGGACCGCGCCGCTGCTCACCGGACTCGCCGACCATCTCGATCAGTCCGGAGGCGGTGAGGCGTTCGACCAGGTCGGCGACGGTGGGCCGGGACAGTCCGGTCAGCTGCTTCAACTGCCCCGCCGTCAGCGGGCCTTCCTGCTGGAGCAGCCGCAGGGCGAGCCGGTCGTTGATGGCCCGGGCGGTGCTCGGGGATGCGGGCATGCCGGGAATCCTCCCAGATCGAGGCGGTGCGACGGGCGTCCGGATAACTCTCTATCTATCAGGCAGGGTTCCTGATAGTTTACGCCGCGCGAGTGGGAACGAGTGCCACCGCGGAACAGCCGAGCGGGACACGACCCAGCTGGAGGGGCCGGACGATGAGCGAAGTGGTCTACGACCGACACGAGGTGAAGCGTGCCCGGTACGCCGTGGCGGCCGTCTTCGCCGTGCACGGCGCGGTCACCGGCTCGTTCGCGACCCGGGTGCCGTGGATCCAGGACCACGCGCACGTCGCCGCCGGCTGGCTCGGATTCGCCCTCGCCTTCGGGGCGTTCGGCGCGTCCTGCTCGATGCCGCTGGCCGGCTGGATCACCCACCGCTTCGGCAGCCGCGCGGCGCTGCGCGGGCTGATCGCCCTGTGGACCCTGTCGCTGGTGCTGCCCGCGCTCGCGCCGAACCTGGTCACCCTGTGCCTGGCGATGTTCACGTACGGCGCGAGCGCGGGCATGGCCGACGTCGCCATGAACGCGCTCGGCGTCGAGATCGAGCGCCTCCTCGACAAGTCGATCATGTCGAGCCTGCACGGCATGTGGAGCGCGGGCGCCCTGATCGGTTCGGCGGGCGGCACGCTCGCCGCGCACCTCGGCTCGGACGCGCGCGTGCACCACCTCATCGCGGCCCTGATCCTCACCGCGCTCGGCGTCGGTGCCTGCCACTGGGTGCTCGACATCCCCCCGGGCGTGGCCGAGGAGGCACCGCCCCGGTTCACGCTGCCGCCGAAGTCCGCGCTGCTCATCGGCGCGGTGGGCTTCTGCGCGGTGTTCGCGGAGGGGGCGAGCCTGGACTGGTCGGCGGTGTTCCTGCGCGACCAGTTGGACACGTCGGCCGGTCTCGCGGCGGCCTCGACGACCGGCTTCATGCTGACGATGGCGGTGGCCCGGCTGGTCGGCGACGCGGTGGTGAACCGCTTCGGCTCGGTGCGCACGGTCCGCGCGGGCGGGCTGCTGGCCGTGGGCGGCGGGCTGCTGATCGTCCTGGCGGACAACCCGGTGCTGGCCATGGGGGGCTTCGCCCTGCTCGGCCTCGGCATCGCGGTGGTCGTCCCGCTGTGCTTCGCGGCGGCGGGCCGCAGCGGCCCCAACCCGAGCCAGGCCATCGCGGGCGTCGCGACGATCACCTACACCTCGGGGCTGATCGCGCCCAGCCTGATCGGCGGGGTGGCGCAGGCCACGAGCCTGGTCGTGTCGTTCTGCCTGGTCACGGTGTTGGCGGGTGGCCTCGCGGTCTTCGCGGGTGTGCTGCGCGCGGGCGACCGGGACCGCCCGAAGGTCAGTCCGCCGAGCGCAGCAGTGTCCGGCCCACGGCCCTGAACTCCGCGCTCCAGGGCGCGGGACGCAGGGTGCCCGCGTCCAGCCGGACCAGTACCCGGGTCCCGGTGGCGTACGTCGTCGTCCCGTCCGCCGAGCAGAACCGGAAGCCGTACGTCAGTCCGGTGGTGCCGAGCCGGTCCAGCCAGAGGTGCACGGCGTACGGGCCCGTCCTGGTGACCGGTGCCTCGTAGCTGATCAGCAGTTCCTTGACCACGTTGCAGGCGTCACCGGCGGTCGCCCAGTCGCCGTCGAAGCGGACACCGTGCTGCTGCCACAGCTCGGTCCAGGCGCGCTCGACGAGCAGCGGGTAGCGGGCGTTGTGCAGCATGCCGAGCGCGTCGAGGTCGTCGAAGTGGACGGTGACCGGGACGAGTCGGCCGTGGGACACGGCGGTGGCGGGCGGGCTGTCGACGGTCACGGCGGGACTCCCGAGCGGTGCTGGTGGGACGGTGGAGACTGTGGGGACGCCCCATTCTAAGCGACCGCTCAGGAGCCCCTGTCGGGAAGGCCCTGGTCAGACGGGCCACAGGATGGATCCGCGGAGTGGGCTTGCGCGCCAGGCCCGCGGAGCAGGCCCGAGGAGCGGGCCTAGGGCGGCGGATCAGCCGGCGATCGAGTCCAGCTGCTCGGCCGCCGGGCGCAGCGCCCACAGGTCACCGCCGGGCGGCGCCTCCAGCTTCGGTACGGCCGCCTTCGCCCGGGGGTCGCCCGCGTCGGCCGCCGCGTGGACGACGTCGCTCGCCGCGTACCGGTAGAACTCCAGCTCCGGGTGCGGCCACGCGGCGGCCCCGGTCGCGGCGGGCAGCAGATAGTCGACCGCCTTCAACAGGCCCTGCCCGTCCGGACCTTGATAGGTCCACAGGTTCACGCCGACATGCCGGCCGATGGCGGCGAGCCGGGTGTAGGCGACCAGGTCGAAGGTCGAGTAGTGCCAGCTCCGGGTCCGGGCGAGTTCCTGCGGCTGGCTGCCGTCGCCCGCGATCTGCGGGTCGATGCGCTTGGCCCGCGCGTCCAGCACGGTCCGCCGGGCCAGTGCCGTGTCGCCGGTCGCGTAGGCGAGGGCGGCCAACTCCATGTCGTAGAAGGTGCCGTGGTTGTTGGCGGCGGCGCCCTCCTCCTTGCCGAAGGCGCTGTTCCTGAGCCAGCCGAGGAAGTCGGCGTTCCAACCGGCCATCGCCCTGCGGTCGTTGCTCGTCCAGGCGGGGGCGCCGGTGCCGAGGATCGCGACGGCGTCGACGACGCTGGTGTACGACTGGGAGAAGTCGATGATGCCGATGGCCCGGCCGTCGTACTTGCAGGGGATGAACTGGGCGTGGTCCAGGTTGGGGTTCATCCTGGTGGCCGGGTCGAGGAACCAGGTGCGCAGGACCTGGTCGGCCTTGTGGGCGTAGCGCCTGTCGCTGGTGTAGTACCAGGCGAGCGCGAGGTCGTACGTCGAGTCGAAGACCTTCTCCACGTCCTGGCGGTCGGTCCCCGTGTCGACCTCGGGGTTGCGCTGCCCGTCGCGCTGGACGTAGGGGCAGCCCCAGGGGTTGTCGGCGGTCGGGGTGGTCGTGGGCCACCAGTACGGGGCCTGGCTCAGGTACTCGTGAACGTCCCCTCCGGGAGCGGGTTTCGGCTTGTCGACGACCGTCCAGGGGCCCTGGTCCAGCCAGTTGTCGGCGCGGGCCGTCAACTGCCTGAGCGCGCGACGGAGTTGGGGATCGCCGCGGTCCAGGCGGAGCTTGGTCTGCTGGAGGCGGGTGCCGTCGAGGACGGCGGTCCTGGGGGCGGCCGGCGCCGTGTGCGCGGCGGCGGAGGGGGCGAACAGGGCTGTCAGGGTCGCCGCGGCCACCAGCAGAACACTCAGTCGGGGTCTTCTACTCACCGATCAACTCCGATCAGATATATGAACGCAGTTCATGAGTGGAACCGTGCGAGCGTAGAACCCCGAGGTACCCCTGACAATGGTCCGGACCGTCTTCAGATGGACGGAATTCAGCTAGCGATTTCCGCTAGCCGGACTCCGCCGCAGAGAAAGCGAACCCCACCATGGACCTCGGCGTGCGCTGGAAGCTGCACGGTGACGGGCGGACGCCCGCGCCCGGAGCGGTCGTCCGCCCCGACGAACGGCTCTCCTGGCCGCGCACGATCGGGCTCGGCGCCCAGCACGTGGTGGCCATGTTCGGCGCGTCGTTCGTGGCCCCGGTCCTCATGGGCCTCGACCCCAACCTCGCGATCATGATGTCCGGCGTCGCGACCGTGATCTTCCTGCTGGCGACCCGGGGCCGGGTGCCCAGCTACCTCGGCTGCTCGCTCTCCTTCGTGGGCGTGGCCGCGGTGATCCGGGCGCAGGGCGGGACGAGCGCGACGGTCACCGGTGCGGTGTTCGTCGTCGGCGTCGTGCTGTTCCTGGTCGGGGTCGCGGTGCAGCGGTTCGGGGCGCGGATCATCCATGCCGCGATGCCACCGATCGTCACCGGCGCGGTGGTCATGCTGATCGGCTTCAACCTCGCCCCGGTCACCGCCGCCACGTACTGGCCGCAGGACCAGTGGACGGCCCTGCTGGTCATGGCGTTCACCGGTCTGGCCGTCGTCTGTCTGCGTGGTTTCCTCTCCCGCGTCGCGATCTTCCTGGGCCTGGTCTTCGGCTACGGCGTCTCGTGGGCCTTCGACCGGATCTTCGGCCGCATCCACTCGATGAGCGCGAGCGGCAAGGTCACCGACCACTGGCGCCTGGACCTCTCCGGGGTCGGCGGGGCCGACTGGGTCGGGCTGCCGTCCTTCCACGGGCCGACGTTCCAGTGGTCGGCGATCCTGGTCGCCCTGCCGGTGGTGATCGCGCTGGTCGCCGAGAACGCCGGACACGTCAAGGCGGTCGGCGAGATGACCGGCGACCCGCTCGACGACAGGCTCGGCACCGCGATCTCGGCGGACGGTGTCGCGTCGATGCTGTCGACCGCCGTCGGCGGCCCGCCCAACACCACCTACTCCGAGAACATCGGCGTGATGGCCGCGACCCGCGTCTACTCCACCGCCGCCTACTGGGCCGCCGCCTGCTTCGCCCTCCTCTTCGGCCTCTGCCCCAAGTTCGGCGCGGTCGTGGCCGCGATCCCGGGCGGCGTCCTCGGCGGGATCACCGTCATCCTCTACGGCATGATCGGCCTGCTGGGCGCGCAGATCTGGCTCAACTCCGGTGTGGATCTGCGCAATCCGCTGAACCTGGTACCGGCCGCCGCGGGCGTCATCATCGGCGTCGGCGGTGTCTCGATCAAGTTCACCGACAACTTCACCCTCAGCGGTATCGCGCTCGGCACGCTCGTCGTCATCACCGGCTACCACGCCCTGCGCTGCTTCGCGCCCGCCCACCTCAAGCCGGAGCGACCGCTGCTGGACGAGGGGACGTCGTCGTACGACTCCCCCGGCGACGGCCCGACGCCCCGGACCGGCTGACCGCCGTTCCCCCGTTCTGGGGAAGTGCCGGGCCCGGCGGCACCTCGGCCGGTCCGGGGCTGGGACGCTGCCCCCATGGGGCAATTGGCACACATCAGCACACCCGTGGACATCGTCCTCTCCCGGCTGCGCGCGCTCGACGGGCAACTTCCCGCGCGGGACGGGGTCGCGGTGTTCAACCGGGTCTATCTCGCCGTCACGGAGGCCGTCGACCGGGGCGTCGAGGCCGGCCGGTTCGCCGACGCGCGGGCCGCGGTCACGCTGGACGTACGGTTCGCGGAGCGGTACCTCGCGGCCGTGGACGCGGCGGCCAACGGGCGCCGTCCGCCCGCCTGTTGGCGCCCGCTGTTCCAGCTCCGCCGCCATCCCGGCGTACGGCCGCTGCAGTTCGCCCTGTCGGGCATCAACGCGCACATCGGCCACGACCTCGCGCTCGCCGTGGTGGACGCCTGTCGCACGCTCGACTGCGAACCGGCCGAGCTGGAGGACGAGTTCGACCGCGTGGGCGATCTCCTCGTGTCGCTGGAGGAGCGCATCCGGGAGGAACTGATGCCGGGGCCCGACCTGTTCCAGATCGCCGATCCGCTCACCCATCTGCTCGGCTCGTGGAGCCTGGAGCGCGCCCGGGAGGCGACCTGGACGGCGGCGCGGGCACTGTGGGCGCTGCGCGGACTGCCCGATGTCGCCGAGGAGTTCACCGAACGCCTGGACGCGGCGGTGGGGCTCGCGGGACGCATGCTGCTCACGCCACTGCCGGACTGATCCGGACAGCTTCCGCCGTGGGCCGTCAACTCCCTTGTGAAAGTTGTACGTTCGCATACAACTGACCTCGGCGAAGGAGCACAGGGCATGACGACCCCCCTCGGACTCGGTCTCCCCCAGCTGCACTGGTACGACCTCGGCAAGGACGTGCCCGACGTGGCCCGGGCCGCCGAGGAGATCGGCTACGACAGCCTGTGGGTCTTCGAGCGCGCCCTGTTCCCCGAGCCCGCCACCCAGGGTCTGTACAACATGGAGGGCGTGCCCTGGCCCGACCACTACCGCGGTGTGGCCGAGCCGCTGGTCACCCTCACGCTCGCCGCCGCGGCCACCGAGCGGGCCCGTCTGGGCACCAGCGTGCTGGTGGCGCCCCTGCACGTGCCGTTCCAACTGGCCAAGGCCCTCGCCTCGTTGGACGCGGCGAGCGGCGGGCGCGTGGTCGCGGGTCTCGGCACGGGCTGGTCCCACGACGAGTACGCGGCAGCGTCGGCACGGCCGTTCGCGGAGCGCGGCCAGGTCCTGGACGAGGTGATCGAGGTGTGCCGCGCCGTGTGGGGCCCCGACCCGGTGTCGTACGACGGCCGGTCGACGAAGATCGCCTCGGCGGTGGTCGGCCCCAAGCCCGCCCGGCCCATCCCCGTCCTGCTCGCGGCGATCGGCCCGAAGGCCCAGCGGCGGCTGGTCGACCACGCCGACGGCTGGATGCCGGTCGGCATGGGCGCCGAGGCGCTCGCCGCGCAGTGGCGCGAGCTGCGGGAGCTGGCCGCCGAGCGCGGACGCACGGCACCGATCCGGACGGTCCTGCGCACCAACCTGACCTACACCGCCAAGCCCTTCGACGGCCCCGGCCGCAGCCCCTTCCAGGGCAGCGTCGACCAGATCGTGGAGGACCTCGCCGCACATGCCGAGGTCGGCCTCGACGAGATCTTCGTCGAGCTCCAGACCGGGACCCGGGACGCCCAGGAACTCAAGGACGTCGCCGCGGAGCTGTACGAGAAGGCACGCGCGGCCGGGATCTGAACTCCCCTCAGTCCTCGGGGAGTTCGACCGGCGCGATCTCGTCGTAGACGTCCCCGGGGCCGGGGTTCGTCGGGTCGGTCGCGCCGCCCAGCTGGTGCATGACGCCCCAGACCGCGTTCAGCGCGGTCTGGACGGCGCCCTCGGCCCAGCCGGCCGTCCAGGAGATGTCGTCGCCCGCGAGGAAGACGCCCCGCTTGTCCGCGGGCAGCCGGTCCTGCATGAAGTGGGTGAACAGGCGCCGCTGGTAGCGGTAGTGGCCGGGCAGGTTGGCCTTGAACGCGCCCATGAAATAAGGCTCGTTCTCCCAGGACACGGTCACCGGGCTGCCGATGATGTGCTTCCTGATGTCGACGTTCGGGTAGATCTCGCCGAGCGACTTCAGCATGACCTCCATCCGCTCGTTGGCGGACAGCGGCAGCCACTTGAGGCTGTCGTCGCACCACGTGTACGAGAGGCAGATGACGGCGGGCTTGTCGGGGCCGTCGTCGAGGAGATAGGTCCCGCGCGTCATCCGGTCGGTGAGGGTCATCGACATGACGTCCCGCCCGGTCGGACGTCCCCTGTCGTCGACGGCCTCGTCGAGCCAGAACGGCCGGTCGACCGGGACGAAGAGCTTGGAGCTCTCCATGTAGTGGGTGCGCTCGATCGCGGTCCAGTGGTCGATCGGGAAGAGCGAGTCGTCGCAGGCGATCTTCGAGAGCAGCATCCAGGACTGGGCGGTGAAGATGGCCGCCCGGTAGGTGCGGATGTCGCCGTTCGCGTCCGTCACCGTGATGCCGTTGCCGGCGGTGCGGTGCAGCCGGGTCACGGCCGGGCGGGGTTCGCCGTTCACGTGCAGGGACGCGAGCGAGGTGCCGTAGGGCCAGTGGACGATCTTCTGCGGCTCGCGGTCCCAGAGGCGGAGCGGGAGTTGCTGGGAACCTCCGACGATGCCGCGGTGGTGGTCGTCGGCCTCGGTGTAGACGACGCGCAGGATCTCCAGGATGGAGTTCGGGAAGTCGGTGTCCCAGCCGCCGGTGCCGAAGCCGACCTGGCCGAAGATCTCGCGGTGCCGGAAGGACGTGAAGGACTCGGAGTCGCAGAGGAAGCCGTAGAAGGTCTGGTTGTCGAGTTTCTCGACGAGCTCGGACCAGATCTCGCGGATGCGCGGGACGTCGCGTTCGCGCATGGCGCGGTTCATGTCGGAGAAGTCGGCGCCCTCTTCGAGGCAGGCGTTCCAGGCGTGCATCACGTCGCGGTAGACCTGCGGGAGGTCGTCGACGGTGGTCGCGTAGTGGGACTCGCCCTTGAGGTCGACGACGGTCGAAGGGGTCGCCTCCGCGAGGGGGTTGGGGAACGGCCGGGTCTCCAGGCCCACCAGGTCGATGTAGTGCTGCAGGGCGGTCGAGGAGGGCGGGAAGCGCATCGCGCCCATCTCGGCGGTGAGGGAGGGGTCGCATCCGTCGAAGCCGACGGTCCGCAGCCGGCCGCCGATCTGGTCGGCCTCGTAGACGACGGGCCTGAGGCCCATCTTCATCAGTTCGTAGGCGGCCACGATGCCGGACAACCCGCCGCCGATCACCGCGACTTCGGTGCCGTGCTCGGTCGCGGGTATCTGGCCGAGGCCCGCCGGGTGGGCGAGGAAGTCGTCGTACGCGTACGGGAAGTCCGGCCCGAACATGGTGATCGGCGGCTGTCGCTCGTCGGCGTGCTGGACGGCGGTGGGCACCGTGGACGTCATGGGGTACGGACTCCTAGCGGAACAGGAACAAGTACGGGGAAGGCAGGGGGAGTTCAGGACAAGGACCCGTAGAGGCCGGGGCGACGGTCCGTCAGATAGGGGTTGGCCGCACGGGAGCCGGCCAGGAACCCGGGGTCGAGGTCGGCCAGGAGGAGATCCTCGCCGCGTCCCGCGCGGGTGCGCGCGACTCCGTCGGGTCCGGCCAGCGCGGAGAGGCCGAAGAACTCGAACTCCCCTTCCTGACCGATGCGGTTGACGTACGCCACGTACATCTGGTTCTCCCAGGCCCGCACCGGGACGAGGGACTCGGCGACGAACTCGAACGGGTGCATGTTCGCCGTCGGGACGAGGAGCAGGTCGGTGCCGGCCAGCGCATGGGCGCGGACGGGCTCCGGGAACTCGACGTCGTAGCAGATCATCAGGCCGACGGTCAGGCCGGCCAACTCGGCCTGGACCACCGGCTGTTCGCCCGGTGCGAAGTGGGCGCGCTCGAAGTCGCCGAAGAGGTGTGTCTTGCGGTAGTTGGCGAGGCGGGTGCCGTCGGCGGAGATGAGCTGGGCCGAGTTGTACACGGACCCGCCGTCGCGTTCGGGGTAGCCGTAGGCGATGGCGAGTCCGTGGCGGCCAGCGATCTCGGCGACGGTGTCGGCGGAGTCGCCGTCGGCGGGCTCGGCGAGGCGGTCGACGGCGTCGCCGATCGCGTACCCGGTGAGGAACATCTCCGGCGCGGCCAGCAGCCCGGCACCGCCGGCCGCGGCGCGGCCCGCTGCCTCGTCGAGGACCTTGAGGTTCTCGACGACGGAGCCGGGGCGGCCGGAGCTCTGGAGCAGGGCGGTGCGCATGCGTGGTCCTCACCGGTACGAAAAGGTCGAAGAGCCACCTATCGGGGCCCACCTAGACGGTACGGCCGGGGGCCGGGCCGGACAAGAAGGAGCTGTTGCGCGCCCGTGAGCTGTTCGTTGCGTGCGGGACGGGCGGGACGGCGATTCGTTGCGCGCCCGGTGCGTGCGGCCGTCTCCGGTGCGGGGAACCGGCCGTCCGGCCCCGGGCGTAGGTTTCCGCCCATGAATCCTGACCTGGCCGACCGGCTCGCGCCCTTCCGCGCGGAGGCACTGGGGCGCGGTATACCGCCCGAGGACGTCGAGCGGTGGATCGCCCTGGCCCGTCCGTCCGCGACCCTCGTGACCGGCGGGGACGGGCCGGTCGTCGGCCGGTTCGGCGGGCCGCTCATGCTGCCCGCCGACGCGCCCGACCCCTGGTTCCCGCTGCTCGCCACCCTCGACTGCGCGGCCCTCCCCGAGGAGACGACCGGCCTCCGGCTGCCGCCCGACGGCCGCCTGCTGCCCTTCGGCTTCCCCGAGATGACGTACTACGGCGGCACGGCCGGCGAGGTCATGCACATCCCTGAGGGAACACCCGTCGAGGAGCGGAACACGAGGTGTCCCCACGTCTTCGGCGAGGAGCGCGACGGCTTCGACGCCACCGACGCGCTCGCCCTCCACGAGCAGTTCCCGCGGGAGGAACTGCGGCTGGCACCCGACGTCTCCCTGCCGCACCACTTCCTGGCCCCGTCCCCGGAGCCCGGCGGGGAGACGATCACGCTTCCCGGCCATCCCCGCGCCTGGGACCTGGCCGAGGTCTGGCACGAGACCTGCGGCGGCATCGTCGTGGACGGGCCCCTGCGCATCGGCGGGTACGCCTTCCACGAGTGCACGGAGACGGACCCGGTCGCGGACGCCGCGGCGGACGCGGAGGAGGCACGCCGGCACCGGGGCGACAGCGCGGAACTGCCCGCCCCCGGCGAGTGGACCCTCCTGGCCCAGTGGGACATCGGCCTCACCGGCCGTGAGGGCTCCACCCTGCACTGGGTCGTCCCGCGCCAGGACCTCGCCGAGCACCGCTTCGACCGCGCACACGCGTCGTTCTTCTGGAACCCCTGAACCCTCTGAGTTCAGCGTCCCGAAGCGGCGCGGGGCACCGCGAACACCGTGAGGACGGCCGCGTGGTCGGACGGCCAGCAGTTGCCGGCCACATCCGGCCACGGGGCGGGCGTGCCGACCACGACGGTCCGGGAGTCCAGCACGGTCAGTCCCCGGTACAGGACGTAGTCGATCCGGTCCTGCGGCTCGGCACGCCCGCTGCCGTCCTCGTGCACCGGATGGATCGGCGACCAGGTGTGCCCGGGCTCGGCGACCGGGTCCGGATGAACCTCCCGGTAGGAGTCCCGCAGCCCAGCGTCCGCCGCCGCCCTGGTCACCGGCCAGTCCACATCCGGCCGGTCGAGATGCGAGGGGCAGTTGAAGTCACCGACCAGCACGACGGGCACCGCGTCGTCGCCCGCCTCCGCGATCCGCCCGAGCGCGTCCCGCATCTGGGCGAGCCGAACGCCCTCGTGGGCGATCAGCTCCGCGGCCGGGAGCCCGTCGAACGCCGACTCGTAGGGGCCGTAGGGCGTGTAGTGGAGGTGGCAGGTCCACAGGTCGACCTCGCGGCCCTCCGCCACGGCGATCCGGACGCCGGCCGCGCCGTAGAAGCCGACGTCCGGGTCGCCGAAGCGGGCGGTGATGGGGTGGCGGCTGATGACGCCGAGGTTCTCGCCCGCCCGGTGGTGGTGCCAGCCGAGCGCCTCGGCGAGTTCCTCCGCCGCCGTGCCGCCGGTCTCCTGGAGGCCGACCACGTCCGCGCCGGTCTCCGCGATGACCTTCAGCTGCTTGGTGCGGTGGTCGTCGACCTTGCTGCCGCCGAGCCAGAGATTCCAGCTCAGCACCCGCAGCTCGTGCGGCGGCCGGTGCGTCACCATCGCGCGCAGCGCGGCCGGGGTGATCCCGACGAGACTGTCCCGTACGGTCCGGCCGGGCGCCGTGTCGATCGGGGCGAGCGAGGGCACCGCGAGGACCGCGCAGCCGGCCGCCTCGGCGGAGCTGACACCGGTCTGGGTGTCCTCCACGGCCACGCAGGCCGCCGGGTCGACGCCGAGGGCACGGCAGGCGGCGAGGTAGGGGTCGGGGGCGGGCTTGGTGGGCCCGGTGTCGTCGGCGGTGACGGAGACCGCGAACCGGCTCGCGCCGAGGGCGTCGAGGACGGTGTCGGCGACCGCGCGCGGGGAGGCGGTGACGAGCGCCGTGGGGACGCCGTCACGGGCGAGGGCGTCGAGCAGGTCGAGCGCGCCGGGGCGGGGCACGATGCCGGTGCGGACGCGGGTGGCGAACTCCCGGTGCAGCAGGGCCGCGAGGTCCGCCGCCGGGGTGCCCGTGGCCCGGGCGAGCCAGTCGGCCGTGTGCTCGACGGGGCGGCCGAGCACCTCCGGCTGGTCCGCGTCCGTCAGGGCCCTGCCCGCGACCTGCTCCACCGCCTCCCACCACAGCCGCTCGGTGTCGACGAGCGTTCCGTCCATGTCGAACAGGACGGCCTGGAGCGGGAGTTGGGTGTGGGGGGTCACGTTTCTCTCTTTCACTACGGGCACGTGGGCCCTGTGTCTCGGGCCCTACGGGTTGATGCGGTCCGCCACGAGTACCGGCCGCTCGGGCAGCGACACGCGTACGGCGGCTCCGGCGCCCAGGGCGGTCGCCTCGTGCGTGGGCAGGTCGGCCTTGACCTCGGTGTCGTCGCCGAGCCGTACGGTGACGCGAACGACCGCGCCTAGGAAGGCGGTTGCGACGACTCGCGCGTCGCCGGTCTCGTCGGCGCGGACGTCGATCGCCTCGGGACGTACCAGCACGTCGACCTCGGGTCCGGCCGGTGCCGCGCCGTCGACCGGGAGCCGCTGGCCGAGGACTTCGACCGTACCGTCGGTGAGCCGGCCCGGGAGGCGGCTCATCGTGCCGACGAACTCGGCGACGAACGGGGTCGCCGGGCGGCCGTACAACTCGGCCGGGGCGGCGCACTGTTCGAGCCGTCCGGCGCGCATGACGGCGACCCGGTCGGCTATGGACAGGGCCTCTTCCTGATCGTGTGTCACGAAGAGGGTGGTGATGCCGAGTTCCTGCTGGAGGCGGCGGATCTCCTCGCGCAGGGACAGCCGGACCTTGGCGTCGAGCGCCGACAGCGGTTCGTCCAGGAGCAGCACGCGCGGGCGCAGGGCGAGCGCGCGGGCCAGGGCGACGCGCTGCTGCTGGCCGCCGGAGAGCTGGTGCGGGAAGCGCTCGCCCTTGTCGCCGAGCCCGACGAGGTCGAGCAACTCGGCCGCGCGGGACCGCCGTTCGGCTGTGCGGACCTTGCGCATACGCAGGCCGAAGGCGACGTTGTCGAGCGCGTTGAGATGCGGGAAGAGGCTGTACGACTGGAAGACCATCCCGGCGTCGCGGCGGTGCGCGGGCACGTCGGTGACGTCCTTGCCGTCGACCAGTACCTCGCCGGAGGTGGGGTGTTCGAAGCCGGCGAGCATGCGCAGGGCGGTGGTCTTGCCGCAGCCGGACGGGCCGAGCAGGGCCAGGAACTCGCCGGGGCGGACGGTCAGGTCGAGTCCGTCGAGGGCGACCGTGGGGCCGAACTCCCGGCGCAGGCTCCGGAATTCGACGGTGGCGGCCTGGTCCGTGGTGGTCTTCTCAAGCGTGGTGGCGGTCATGGTTCATCCCCGGGACGAAGCGGTTTTGTCGCGCCCGCCGACACCGGCGAGCGTGAGGAGGAGTGCCCAGGTGACGACCAGGCTGAGCACGGAGACGGCGACGGAGAGCTGGGCGTTGGACCCGCCGACGCTGTAGATCCACACGGCGAAGGGCTGGAAGCCGAGCAGTTGGGCCACGGTGAACTCGCCCAGCACCAGAGCCAGCGTGAGGAAGGAGGCGTTGAGCAGCGCGCCGCGCAGATTGGGCAGCACGGTCCGCACGAGGGCCTGCGGCCAGTTCGCGCCGCAGCTGCGGGCGGCCTCGACGAGGGTCTTCACGTCGATGGCGCGGAGCCCCGAGTCCAGCGCCCGGTAGACGAACGGCAGCGCCATCACGACGTAGGCGAGGACCAGGATGAACGGGAAGTCCGGGTTCTGGATGGCGACGAAGGTCTGGAAGAGCGGGGTGCGCGAGAGGTAGTCGGGGCCCCACTTCAGGACGGTGGCGATGCCGGCGACGAACGCGATCGGCGGCACCACCAGCGGCAGCGAGCAGATCACCTCGACGACCGGGCGCAGCCGGGGCGCGCCGAGCCGCAGCGCGACCATGGCCGGGACCATCAGGAGCAGTACGACGGCGATGGTGGCGGCGGCGAGCTCCAGCGAGAGCACCAGGCTGGAGGTGAAGCCCGCGGTGGAGATGATCTTGGTGTAGGCGTCGAAGGTGACGCCCTCGCCGGGCACGTCGACGGTGAAGACCACGGACGCGGCGAGCGGGACCAGGAAGTACAGGGCGGCGAGGCCGAGGACGACCCACCGCCAGAGGTTCAGGCGTCCAGCCATCGCGCGCTCCGTCGTTGCAGGGGCAGATACACGGCCATGACCACACCCGCGACCAGGACCATGTCGAGGCTGAGGGCGAGGGCCACGTTCTCCTGGCCGACCAGCACGTTGCCGGAGATGGCGTCGGCGATCTGGAGGGTGACCAGCGGGATCGAACTGCCCACCATGGCCGCGGCGGTGGCGTACGCGGCGAACGCGCTGCCGAAGAGGAGGACGAACCCGCCGAGCAGCGAGGGCAGCAGCACCGGCAGGGCGACGTGCCGCCAGTACTGCACGCCGGTGGCGCCGTTGTTCGCGGCGGCCTCGCGCCACTGGGTGCGCAGGCCCTCCAGGGCGGGGGTGATGGTGAGGACCATCAGCGGGATGAGGAAGTACAGGTAGACGAGGACCAGGCCGGAGAAGCTGTAGAGGTCCCAGCCCTTGTCCTTGAGGCCCAAGTGGGTCGTCAGCACACCGGCGTTGCCGAGGGTGGCGACGAACGCGAAGGCGAGGGGGACACCGCCGAAGTTGGCGAGGACGCCGGAGGCGGTGAGGACGGCCTCGCGCAGCGCGCGGAAGCGGGAGGTGACGACGACCTGCGCGAGCGGCAGCCCGAGCAGGGTGCCCAGCGCGGCCGAGAGCGCGGACAGCTTGACGCTGCCGACCAGCGCGGTGAGGTAGGCGCCCTTCAGCGACTCGGTGAGGTTGGCGGTGCTGTACGAAGTGGCGCCCGTCGCCTGGTTCTTGACGGTGAAGGCGCCGTTCAGCATCGCGACGGCGGGCACCCCGAAGGCGACCGCGACGAACACGAGCAGCGGGACCACGGCGATCCAGCCGGGAACGCGGCGCCGCCGCTTCGGGGAAGCGGCGGCGCCGACGTCGGCCCGCGTGAGCGTGGCCGTCATCCGGAGACGGCCTTCGCCCAGCCGGACGCGATGACGGTCTTGGCCTTGCTCTGCTGGGCCTCGGTCGGGAAGGACGGCGTGCCGGAGACCTGGGGGAGCTTGGCGGCGGCGGCCTTGTCGAGCGTGCCGGCCGACTCCATGGTGGTCATCAGCGCCGGACGCGCGTACCCCTTGAGCCACAGGTTCTGGCCCTCGGTGCTGTACAGGTACTCCTGCCACAGGCGGGCGGCCGCCGGGTGCGGGGCGTCCTTGTTGATGGCCTGCGAGTAGTACTGCGCGTACTGGCCGTCGCTCGGGATGGCGACCTTCCAGTCGACGCCCTTGGACTTGAACTCGTCGGCGTAACCGGCGTTGAGGTAGTCCCAGTCGATGGAGATGGGCGTCTCGCCCTTCTCGACGGTGGCCGGGGTGGACTCGACGGGCGTGTAGTTGCCGTTCTTCTTCAGCTTGGCGAAGAAGTCCAGGCCGGGCTGGATGTCGTCGAAGGAGCCCTTGTTGGCGAGCGCCGCCGCGTAGACGCCGCCGAAGGCCGAACCGGACTTGGTGGGGTTGCCGTTGAGGGCGACCTGGCCCTTGTACTGCGGCTTCAGCAGGTCCGCGAAGGTGGTCGGGCAGACCTTCACGCGCTTGGCGTCGCAGCCGATGGAGATGTAGCCGCCGTAGTCGTTGAACCACTGGCCCTTCGGGTCCTTCTGGCCCTCGGGGATCTGGTCGAACGAGGCGACCTTGTACGGCGCGAGCAGACCCTGCTGGGCGGCGCTCAGCGCGAAGGAGGAGCCGAGGTCGAGGACATCGGGCGCCCGGTCCTGGCCCTTGCGGGAGGTCACGGCGTTGATCTCGTCCTGGCTGGAGCCGTCCGGGTTCTCGTCCGTGATCTTGATGCCGTACTTCTTGGTGAAGCCGTCGATGATGGCGCCGTAGTTCGCCCAGTCGCGGGGCACCGCGATGATGTGCAGCGTCCCCTCCTTCTTGGCGGCCTTGACCAGGGCGTCCATGCCGCCGAGGTCGGCGGCGGAGGTGGCGGTGGCGGCGTTCTTGCCGTCGGAGGTGGACGACGCGTTGTCGGGAGCGGCTCCGCAGGCGCTCAGGGCGAGCGCGGCGACGACGGCGAGGGAGCCGCCCAGGACGGCGTTTCTCGGCGGGGACACGGTCACGGTCTCTCCAGGGGTGCGCACGAGGGTGTGAGCGGAACGTAGGGACGAACGAAGGAAAGCAGCGAACTTGCCGACAGAACTTGTCTGAACAAGTTGGCCTCAGTACGCCCGGCGATGGTGTCTTGTTCGTAAACATTGGCGAAACCGTGACCCTTGATTCCCTGCACACTCCTGGCTGACACGGATCACCGGGGGAACTGGACTACGCTGCTCACGCTGTGCACAGCTGTCGACTCAGAGGGGAAGCATGACGGCGCGACACGAGGAGATCGCCGACGAGCTGCGGAAAGCCATCGACCGCGAGGAGTACACAGTCGGCAGCCTGCTGCCCGCGGAGACGGAGCTCGCCGCGCAGTACGGCGTCTCACGCGGCACGGTGCGCCAGGCCGTCGCGGCCCTCACCGCGGAGGGGCTGATCGGCTCCCGTCAGGGCGCCCGCCGGGTGGTGCTGGCGAGCCGGCGCAGCCAGAGTTTCGCGGAACTGCGCAGCTTCGCCGAATGGGCCCGCGCGATGGAGCGCGAGGCGACCGGGCACGTGGTCGCGCAGGAGTACCGGCCGGCCACCGCCGAGGACGCCGTACGCCTCCAACTCGCCGCCGGGACACCGGTGTTGCACGTCCTGCGGGTCCGCGGCCTGGACGGCGAGCCGGTCCTCCTGGAGCGGACGGTGTACGCCGACTGGATCTCCCCCGCCGTCGAGGCGATCGAGCCGGAGTGCCCGTCGGTGACCCAACGCCTGTACGACGACACGGGGTTGGTCTTCGCCTACGGCGAGCACGTCATCGACGCGGTCGCGGCGGGCGCCCAGGACGCGGACCTGCTGGGCATCCGCAGGACCAGCCCGCTGCTCCGGGTCCGCCGGGTCACAACCACCCGCGAGGGGCGTCCGGTCGAGTGGTCGGACGACCGTTACCGGTCGGACGCGGTGAGCTTCAGCGTGCACAACTCGATAGGGAACAACGCGCTGGCCCGGAAGACGGCGGAGTAGCCCGCGCCGCGGCCAGGGCCTGTCCGGCGGATCCGGCGGATCAGGTCGCGGGACACGGCCTAGTAGTGCTTCGTTAGGTTCTGGTTCTGCTGGTGGTGAGGGGGCGGCCGCAGGTGGTGCAGGTGCCGGTCCAGCACATCAGCAGGTTTT
>NZ_JBIVED010000022.1:0-84795 GCF_044747445.1 Streptomyces sp. NPDC090083
CCAAAACCTGCTGATGTGCTGGACCGGCACCTGCACCACCTGCGGCCGCCCCCTCACCACCAGCAGAACCAGAACCTAACGAAGCACTACTAGGCGCCGACCCCCGTCTGA
Organism: Streptomyces sp. NPDC090083; assembly: GCF_044747445.1. NCBI lineage: Bacteria > Bacillati > Actinomycetota > Actinomycetes > Kitasatosporales > Streptomycetaceae > Streptomyces > Streptomyces sp. NPDC090083. The sequence goes on from NZ_JBIVED010000022.1 coordinate 112, forward strand.
CTGGGGCGTACGGGCCCTTGGGACCAGGGTGTGCCATGGAGGGCAGCCTGCACCAGGTCCATCATCTGTTGTTGGCTGCTGATCTCCAGCCGACGGCTGCTGGTCTCGTGGCCGCCGCTGAAATAGTCGATGGCGACATCGCCGCCGATGTCCTGCAGCGCCTTCGCGTAGAGGTAGGCCTGCCTGGGGGGTGTGCGGGTGTCATGGGTGGCCTGCATGATCCAGACAGGGTTGCTCACCGCGTGGACATAGCTGATCGGCGACGACCGTTCGAGCTGGGCCGGGTCCGCCTCGCGGCCTGCGCCGAAGAAGCTCCGCCAGGCCGTGCTCAGCGCGGGGTTCATGTCTTCCAGAGCGGTGACCCAGTCCGCCATGGGGACGAACGCCATCGCACCCGCGAAGAGTCCGGGCAGACGGCCCGAGGACAGCAGCGAGAGATAACCGCCGTACGACGCGCCGGTGATGAAGACCCGGTCGGCGTGGGCCACTCCGTGATCCACGAGGTGGCGTACCGCGGACTCGATGTCCTCCAGTTCCCTGCGGCCGACGTCCGGGAGGAAACCCTCGCGGAACTCTCGCCCGAAGGTGACCGAGCCCCGGTAGTTGAGCGATGCGAACGCGACCCCTTGGTCGACCCAGGCCTGCGCGTCCGGGTGGTAGGAGTCCACGGTCACCATGTTCGGTCCGCCGTGCAGCTGAAGCACCAGCGGCACCGGTCCCAGGGTTCGCGGCGGCTGGCACACCCAGAGCTGCAGGAGGGTGCCGTCGGCGGAACGGACCGTGTGTGAGGTGGCCCGTGTGCCGGCCGTGGCCGGCGGTTCGGGTGTGCGGCGGTGGATCTCGCCGGTGGCCCGGTCGACTTCGAGGACCGTCATGGGCTGGTCGAAGCGCTGGTGCAGCAGCCGGATGCGACCCTCGGCGGTGTAGTGGGACGCCCACTGGTACAACTGCGCCGCGGCCACGTCGGGCTCGAAGTACGCCCCGGCGGGGTGGGCCACCCTGTGTAGTTCGCCGCTGCCCAGGTCGTACTCCATGACGTGGTGGGTGCCCTGGTCGACGTGGACCAGCAGAAGCCGCGAGCCGTCGTCGGACCAGTCCAGGGCGACCAGGTCACCGCTCAGATCGGGGGCGTCGACATCGATCCGGACGCCGTCCGCCGGGTTCCAGACGCACGGTCGGGCGAAACCGCTGCGTTCGGTGGAGACCAGCATCCGCGGGTCGCCGTCCAGCGGGGAGAACCGTACGCCGCGTACCGGCGCCTGTGGTCCGTCCGTGAGTGTGGCCAGGACCTCTCCTGAACCGCAGTCCACGACGGTGACCGCGAAGCGCCGGACGCCGGGGTTGTGGTCGGTGGTGTCGATGCTGGCTGCCCGGCCGTCCGCGGAGACGAGGCTGTTCCATGCTTCGTGGGGCGAGTTGAAGAGCCGCCGGGGAGCAGTCGGCCGGGAGCTGTGGAGGAGCCAGAGGCTGAAGCCGTCGGGCGCGGCCGCGGCGATGACGGTGCTGTCGTCATCGCGGGCGGTGTCGATACCTCGGAGGGTGTACGGCGGCAGGTCGGGGGTCAGGTTCCGGTGTTCGGCGCCGTCCAGCGACGTGGCCCATAGGTGGCCCACCTCCGACCCGTTGTCGTCGTGCAGGCTCAGTACGAACTGTGCGTCCGCACTCAGGATTGCCTCGCCTACGTCGCCGATGTCGGCGGACACCGGCAGGTCGGAGCCGCGTTCGGCGTCCCGGAGGGTCAAGGTCTGGCCCTGCTCGGTGTCGTGTACCACCAGGCAGTGGTCTCGCCGTCCTCGACCGCGTCTCATGGACAGCATCCGGTCGACGGTGAAGAAGCGGTGCCAGTTCTCGGTCATGGGGCACGGTCTCTCTGTAGTGGTACCGGTGGTCGGCGGAGCGGGCGGTTCGGGGGGATGACAGGCGGTGCGCTTCGGAACAGGATCAGGCCTCGTCGAGCAGTCCCAGCAGATGGTCGGTGAACTCGTCCGTGCTCGCGGTGCCACCCAGATCCGGGGTCAGGACGTCCGCGCTCGCGAGTGCCGCGGTGAGCGCGGAGGTGATGTCCTCTGCCGCCTCCGGGTGACCGAGGTGGTCGAGCATCAGCGCGGCGGACCAGATGGCGCCGACCGGGTTGGCGATGCCGCGGCCGGCGATGTCGGGCGCGGAGCCGTGCACCGGCTCGAACATCGACGGGTACGCACGCTCCGGGTTGAGGTTGGCGGAGGGTGCGATGCCGATGCTGCCGGCCACCGCGGCGGCCAGGTCGCTGAGGATGTCGCCGAACAGGTTCGAGGCGACCACGACGTCGAAACGGCTCGGGTCGAGCACGAACTTGGCGGCGAGGGCGTCGATGTGCTCCTGGTCCCAGGCGACCTTGTCGTGGCCGGCGGCGACCTCGGCGACGATCTCGTCCCAGAAGGGCATCGTGTGGACGATCCCGTTCGACTTGGTGGCCGAGGTCAGCCGCCCGCGTCGCCGCTCGGCCAGCCCGAACGCGTACTCGGCGACACGCGTGACGCCGGCCCGGGTGAACACGGACTCCTGGACGGCCATCTCGTCGGGGAACCCCCTGTTCAGCCGCCCGCCGATCTCTCCGTACTCGCCCTCGACGTTCTCCCTGACGACCACGAAGTCGACCTCGCCGGGGTGGGCGTCGCGTACGGGGCTCGGCACGCCCTGGAAGACGCGGATGGGCCGCAGATTGACGTACTGACGGAAGGCCCGGCGGATGGGGATGAGGAGCCCCCAGAGGGAGACATGGTCGGGCACGCCCGGGTAGCCGACGGCGCCGAGAAGGATCGCGTCATGGGCGCCCAACTGTTCCAGGCCGTCCTCCGGCATCATCGATCCCTCCCGCGTGTAACGCTCGCAGGACCAGTCGAACTCCTCGAAGTCCCAGTCGATGCCGTGGCGGCTGCCTGCCCGCTTCAGGACGCGGCAGGCTGCGGGCACTACCTCTGTGCCGATCCCGTCTCCCGGTATCAGCGCGATGCGATGGGTCGTCATGGCTCCGATTGCATCAACGCCGCAGGTGGAACGTCCAAGTCGGATCGGTGATGTCCCTGATAGGGACGACCTATCGGTCGTCGGCCGCCGTCGACGGGCCGGTCGTCCCGTCGGTCGCCAGGTCCAGGCAGGCGCGGGCCGCCGGAGTCAGTTCCGATCGCCTGCTGACGAGGGCGACCTTCAGGACCGCACGAGGCTCCAGGTCGAGTACGAGCGCACCGGCGCGCTCGGCCAGCTGCCGCCACGCGTCCGTCACCACCGCGAAGCCGACTCCTTTGAGCACCAGGGGCAGGATGGACACGCGGTGCTCGCTCTCCACCGCGATGGTGAGATCGATGCCCTGGTCCCGCAGCCCGTCCACGAAGGTGCGCATCCCGGTTCCGCGCTGGCCCGCGATCACCCGGTGCCCGTCCAGTGCCGCGCAGTCCACGGGCCGCCCGGCGGGGAACGGCCCGTGGGACGGGGTGACGAGCACGAAGCGCTGCTCGCCCAGCGGATGGGCCGCCACCTCCCGGTCGGGCAGTGGACCGGGGGTGGCCAGCAGCCCCAGTTCGCAGGCGCCCGTACGGACCAGTTCCACGACGTCGCGCGGGGTGAACGCGGCCCGGATGTTCACCACCACGTCCGGGTAGCGGGCCGCGAACCTCTCGATCAGCCCGCTCAGCGGTTCGACCGCCTGTGACGGCATCGCCGCGATGTCCAGGGCCCCGCCGCGCAGGGCCTGGACGGTGCCCACACTGGCTCGCGCCAGCTCCAGGCCGCGTACCGCCGCCCTTGCCGGCTCCACCAGGGCGACACCGGACTCGGTGAGGACGGCCGTGCGGCCGATCCGGTGGAAGAGACTGCATCCCAGATCGCGTTCCAGCGTCTGGATGGCTTGGGACAGCGACGGTTGTGAGACATAGAGCGCGGCGGCCGCCCGGTTGAACCCGCCGTGGTCGACGATCCCCAGGAAGTACTCAAGCTGTCGAATGTCCACCCGTGCCACTCTCCGAACATCGCAGACAGCTCCTTATAGGGCATGCCTATCAGAGACATCGCCGAAGTGTCTTGGACAGGGGACCGGATGGATTGCTGTCATCGGTGGCATGAACGACGAGCTGCTTGCGGGCTTCACCCGGCACCACGTGGATGCCGACGGGGTGCGGATCAACGTCCGCGTGGCCGGCGAGGGCTCGCCCGTGCTGCTGCTCCACGGATATCCGCAGACCCATCTGATCTGGCACCACGTCGCCCCGCTGCTGGCCGCCGGGCACACCGTGGTCCTCAGCGACCTGCGCGGGTACGGGGACAGCGACAAGCCCGCCTCGGCGGCCCCGGGGCACGCCACGTACAGCAAGCGCGCCATGGCGCACGACCAGTGGCGGGTGATGGGCGAACTCGGCTTCGACCGCTTCGCCGTCGCGGGCCACGACCGCGGCGGTCGCGTCGGCCACCGCCTGGCCCTGGACCATCCGGAGGCGGTGTCGGCACTGGCGGTCCTGGACATCGTTCCCACCCGCCACGCGCTGGGCCACGCCGACAAGGACTTCGGACTCGGCTACTACCACTGGTTCTTCCTCGCTGCGGGCAACGGCATCCCCGAACGCCTCATCGGCGGCGACCCGGACTTCTGGGTACGAACCCGGATGACGGCCCGCCACCACGGCGGCACGCCGTTCCACCCGGCGGCGCTGGACGAGTACGTCCGCTGCTTCGCCGACCCGGCGGCCATCCACGCCTCCTGCGAGGACTACCGCGCCGCCGCGGGCATCGACCTGGTCCACGACGAGGAGGACGCGGCGGCCGGCCGGGTGCTGGAATGCCCCGTGCTCGCGCTGTGGGGGGAGCACGGTTTCGTCGGCCGTACCTACGACGTCCTGGACGTCTGGCGCGGATACGCGAAGGACGTACGGGGCCGGTCCCTGCCGTGCGACCACTACGTGCCCGAGGAGGCCCCCGTACTCACGGCGGAGCTGCTGGGCGCCTTCTTCGGACCTGGGACGGATTCCGCCGCGGCGGGGAAGGACGGACGGCGATGACCTCCGCACGCACACCGGAATCCGTGGACACCGACCGGATGGTCGGGCGTCTGGCGCAACTCGTCGGCATCGAGACACCGTCCGGGCACGTACCCGGGCTGGAGGCCTGTTACGACCTGCTGACCGCCTGGGCCCCCGCCGCGCTCGGCTCGGCCCGGAGGTACGTCGGCGACGGCGTCCCGCACCTGTACTGGCGCCGCGAGCCCGCCGGGCCGACCCCTTCGGGCGTGCTGCTGCTGGGCCACGCGGACACGGTGTGGCCGCTGGGCACCCTCGACACCCGGCCCTTCCGGCGCGACGGCGACCGGCTGACGGGTCCCGGCGTGTTCGACATGAAGGCCGGTCTCGTGATCGCGCTCGAGGCGCTCGACCTGGCCCACCCCGCGGGCCATATCAGTCTGCTGGTGACCGGGGACGAGGAGACCGGCTCTGTGGGCTCACGCGCCCTGATCGAGGAGGCCGCCCGGGAACACGCCGCCGTCCTGGTTCTGGAGCCGAGCGACGGCGACGCGGTCAAGACCGCCCGCAAGGGCGCCGGCATCTTCCGCCTCTCGGTGAAGGGGCGCGCGGCGCACGCGGGCCTCGAACCCGAGGCCGGGGTCAACGCCTTGGTGGAACTCGCGCACCAGGTCCTCGCGGTGAATCGGCTGGGCGACCCCCGGGCCGGCACGACTGTCACACCCACCGTGGCCCGGGCGGGGAGCACCGTCAACAGCGTCCCGGAGTCGGCTCGGCTGGACATCGACGTCCGCGCCTGGACCCTCGACGAACTCGACCGCGTGGAGGGGGAGCTGCGGGGACTGGCGGCACGGATGCCCGAGGCCGGCCTCGACGTGACGGGCGGCATCAACCGGCCGCCTCTCGAACGGCCCATGGCGGCCGCACTGCTGACGAGGGCTCAGCAGGTGGCCCGCGCCCACGGATTGGGCGATCTGCGGGAGGTGGCGGTGGGCGGCGCCTCGGACGGCAATTTCACGGCCGCAGCCGGGACACCCACCCTGGACGGTCTCGGCGCGCGCGGAGGCGGTGCGCACGCCCGTCACGAATGGGTCGAGACCCGTTCGCTGGCCCAGCGGGCCCTCCTGTTGGCCGGACTCGTCGACGCGTTGAGACCATGAGCGGCGCCCCGGCCGTCAAGGCCTGTCGGTGCCGTCCGCCGGTTCCGCCGCCGTGCGGGCCCTCGCCGCGATCCGGGTCTCCAGGGCGTCGAGGAACAGCTCGACCGCCGCGTCGAACACCCGGGGGTCACCGATGGCGTTCAGCCGGTCCGCGTTCGCCGAGATCCTCGGATACCTGTCGGCGGACAGTTGCCGGTACTCCAGCTCCCAGGCCAGGGTGTCCCGCTCACGCGTGCCGGGATCGAGGGCCAACAGCCCCGCCTCCATACTGGACAGGGAACGCACCACGTTCCCGAACACCCTCAGGTACATGGTCACGTCGTCACCCTGGAGACCGGCCCGCTCCAAGGCGCCCAGGGCGAACTCGACGTTGGCGAACTCCATCGGCCTGCGCGTGGTGCGCGCCGCCATCTCCAGAGCGAACTGCGGATAGCGCAGATAGTGCTCGTGGATGTGGTGGGCGAGGGACCGCAGGTCGTCGCGCCAGGACTCGGTCGCCTCCAGCTTCCCGCCGTAGGAACGGGACCGCAGCCCGTCGACCAGCTCCAGGATCAGCTCGTCCTTGTCCCGGAAGTGCCGGTAGATCGACGTGGGGTGGGCGCCCATCTCCCGTCCCATCGCCTGGAAGGTGAGCGCGTCCAGCCCTTCCCGTGTCGCCAGCCGCTCCGCGGCTTCGAGGATGACCTGACGGCTGAGGGTGGCCCGGGGCAGCCGCCGGCGCGGCGGCTCGGAGCTGTCGCCTGAGCGCGTATCGGACATGGGGCTCCTCCACTGGCCGTCGTCGTCCGCGTGAGAGACCTCCGACCTTGGCCCACGCGTGGTCACGACGCAAGTCAACACCATTGACTATCTAGTTGCCTACAACCCTTGCTATGAATTCGCCCGTTATCTACGCTGTCGCTCACGCGACCCGTCGGTACGCGCCACAGGGAAGGTTGAACGACCATGAACCACCCTCTGACCAGCCCATCCGAGCGACCTCCCGGGGCGGTCCGGCGCCGCGCGCTCCCGCTCGCCGCCGCCTGCACCGCGCTCGGACTCGGTCTCTCCGGCTGTACCTCGGGCGACACCGGGGCCACCGGCGCCTCTCCCGTCACCAGCCACGGCGTGCAGGCGGCCACCGCGGTACGGCAGGGCGGCAGCCTGGTCATCGGCGCCGAGCAGGAACCCGACTGCGCCGACTGGATCGCCACCTGTGCCGGGTCCATCTGGGGCACGTACATCATGGAGACCCAGACGATCCCCCATGTCTTCACCGCCGCCCGTGAGGGTTCGGACTGGGTGCCCGAGGTGTCCGGGCTGATGGCCTCAGAGCCCACCATCTCCGGCGGGGCGCGTCCGAAGATCACCTACAAGCTCAACCCCAAGGCCGTCTGGTCCGACGGGAAACCGATCACCTCGGCGGATCTGAAGTACACCGCGCTCCAGATCCGCGACGGCAAGGACATCTTCGAAAAGACCGGGTACACCAAGATTGCGTCCGTGGACACCCCCGACGAACGGACCGCGGTCGTCACCCTCAAGGAGTCCTACGGCAACTGGAAGGACCTGTTCAGCGGGGAGTACGGGGTGCTGCCCAGCCATCTGCTCCAGGGCAGGGACCGCGACGCGATCATGAAGAACGGCTACACCTTCAGCGGCGGCCCCTGGAAGATCCAGAAGTGGATCAGAGGGACCTCGGTCACCCTCGTCCCCAACGACCGCTACTGGGGCAGGAAGCCCCATCTCGACAAGGTGACCTTCCAGTTCACCGCCGACACCGCCGCCGCCTTCCAGGCCTTCCGCAGCGGCCAGTTGGACGCGCTCTACCCCTCGCCGCAGCTCGACGTGATCGACCAGATCACGTCCGGTCTGCCCAAGACCGACATCGAGACCGACGCCCAGACCGGGAACCTGGAAGCGCTCTGGATGAACAACGCGCGCTTCCCCTTCGACTCGGTCGACGTCCGCCGGGCGATCGGCTACGCGGTCGACCGCAAGGCCCTGGTCGAGCGGCTCTACGGCCCCCTCGGCGTGAAGCAGCCCGCCCAGAGCTTCAACTCCCCGCTCGTGTCGCGCTACGCGGGCACCGACTTCTCCTCCTACGTCCTGGACCTGAAGAAGGTCGACCAGATCATGAAGGGCGCCGGCTGGGCCAAGGGCGGCGACGGCATCTGGGCCAAGGGCGGGCGCAAGGCGGACTTCACGATCGTGTCGCTGGCCGGGAACAAGCGGCGTGAGCTGACCGAGCAGGTGCTCCAGGCGCAGCTCAAGAACGCCGGCTTCGCGATGCGGATCAAGAACACCACCGCCGCCAACCTGTTCAGCAAGGTGGCACCGGCCGGAGACTTCCAGCTGGGGCTGTGGACCATCGTCGACTCCTTCCCCGAGCCCACGCTCGACGCGAGCTTCGCCTCCGGATCCATCCCCTCGGCCGCCAACGGACAGGCGGGCATCAACTTCATGCGGGCCCGCGTCCCGGGCCTCGACGGCCTGCTGGACCAGGTGGCCGCGGACATGGACGAAACCACCCGCGTCGCCACCTCCCTGAAGGCCGACAAGCTCATCGCCCAGGACGTTCCGGCACTGCCGCTGGGCACGGTGCCCAACGTGCTGCTGTGGAACAAGCGCGTGGGCGGCAAGATCTCCATCAACCCGGTCCGAGGTCCCTGGTGGAACCTTGAGGACTGGGGCCTGGCGAAGTGACACGGCCATGATGACCTTCCTCCTCAGACGACTCGTCTACTCCGTCCCCGTCCTGGCCATCGCCTCCTTCGTCCTCTTCTGGGCCGTACGCACGACCTTCGATCCACTGACCAAGCTCCGCCAGAGCCACGACCCGGCCGCGCTGAGGCGCGAGACCGCCCGCCTCGGGCTGAACCGCCCGGTGATCGAGCAGTACGGCCTGTGGATGAAGTCCTTCGTCACCGGAGACTGGGGGACCAGTACCAGGACCGGCGGCGCCGTCCGCCCGATGATCGGCTCGGCGCTCGCCACCACCGCCCAACTCATCGGCTGGGGCGTGCTGTTCGCGGCCCTGCTGGCCCTGGCCATCGGACTGTTCTCCGCCGCCCGCCAGTACTCCATGGGCGACTACGCGTTCACGGCTCTGTCCTACCTCGGCATCGCGATGCCGCCGTTCTGGGTCGGCCTGATCCTCATCCAGGTGCTCGCCGTCTGGCCGCAGCAGCAGTTCGGGCTCTCCCAGCCGCCGCTGTACTTCGTCGGCCTGCACACCGCAGGCAGCAGCGGGCTGAACCTCGACTACCTCCGCCATCTGGCCCTGCCCGTCCTCACCCTGACGGTCAGCCTGATCGCGAGCTGGTCCCGGTTCGGCCGGGCGTCGCTGCTGGAGTCCCTCGCCAGCGACTACGTCCGCACCGCCCGCGCCAAGGGCGTACCGCGGCGCCGCATCCTCGTCCGCCACGCCACCCGCAACTCCCTCGCGCCGTTCCTGACAGTCGTCGCCATGGACTCGGCGCTGCTCGTCGGCGGTCTCGTCGTCACCGAACAGATCTACTCCATCCCCGGCATGGGGCGGCTCTTCCTGGACTCCATGCTGGCCGGTGACGTCTTCACGCTGCTGCCGTGGATGCTCGTGGTCGCCGTGGCGATGATCCTCTTCAACCTGCTGGCGGACGTGGCCTACGCCCTCCTCGACCCACGGGTGTCACTTCGATGAACGCAACCGCAACCACCGATACCGCGCGCGAGGCCCGCCAGTCGCTGCTCGCCGTACGAGGATTCCTCCACCACAAGCTGGCCGTCACCGGCCTGCTCGTCCTGCTGACCCTGGCAGTGTGCTGTTTCGGCGCCGACTGGATCGCGCCCTACCCCCGCAACGCGCAGGATCTGCTGCTGGGCGCCGCGCCCCCGTCGGGTTCTCATCTGCTGGGCACCGACGAACTCGGCCGCGACTACCTGAGCGAGGTGCTGTACGCGGGCCGGATCTCGTTGGCGATCGGGCTGGGCGTCGCCGCCCTGTCCACCACCCTGGGCACGGTTTTGGGAGCCGTGGCCGGCTACGTCGGCGGCTGGGTCGAGGAGATGATCATGCGGCTGACCGACCTATTCCTCGTGGTGCCCGGGATCGCGGTCCTCGCCCTGGCCCTCCAGGGTTTCGGCTCCTCGCCCTTCACCATCGTGCTGGTGCTCTCCGGCCTCGGCTGGACGTTCATCGCCCGTGTCGTCCGCGCGCAGGTCCTGAGCCTGCGCGAGAAGGAGTTCATCGACGCGGCGCGCGTCCTCGGAGTGCCCGGCTTCCGCATCCTGTGGCGGCATCTCCTGCCGAACCTGGTCGGAGTGATCGTAGTCAACGTGTCCCTGGCCGTCGCCGGAGCCGTGATCATCGAATCCACCCTCAGCTTCCTCGGATTCGGCATCCAGCCCCCGCGCTCCAGCTGGGGCAACATGCTCAGCCAGGCCGCCGGCATGGTCGGCACCTCGAAGTCCTACCTGCTCTACGCGCCCGGCGCCGCGATCGTCCTGACCGTGCTCGCCGTGAACTTCGTCGGTGACGGACTGCGCGACACCTTCAGCCCGCAAGGAGGCCGACGATGACAGACGACCGGCATTCCCCGGAGCGAGGGACGACAGCCGCCGATCCCCTCAAGGGCCCGACCCCGGCTCCGGCAGGGGCCCCGACCGGCGAGGAGCAACTCCTCTCGGTCCGCGACCTGACCGTGCGCTACCGCACCGACTCGGGGTTCGTCACCGCCGTGGACCGTCTCAGCTTCGATCTGGCCCCCGGCGAAACCCTCGGCATCGTCGGCGAGTCCGGCTCGGGCAAGAGCGCGGCCTCCCTCGCCATGATGGGCCTGCTCCCGCGAACCGCCGAGGTCACCGGATCCGTACGACTGCGTGGCCGCGAGCTGCTGGGCCTGTCCGACGGAAGGATGCGCGAGATCCGCGGGCGCCGCATCGCGGTGATCTTCCAGGACGCCCTGTCCGCGCTCAACCCGATGATGACCGTGGGCGCGCAACTCATGGAGGCGGTCCAGGTCCACGATCCGAACCGCACCGGCCGGGCCATGCGCGAGCGCGCCGTCGAACTCCTCGACCTCGTCGGCATCCCCTCGCCGCAGGAGCGCCTCGACCAGTACCCGCACGAGTTCTCCGGCGGCATGCGGCAACGCGCCCTGATCGCCATGGGCATCGCCAACGACCCCGACATCCTCATCGCCGACGAACCCACCACCGCCCTGGACGTCACCGTGCAGGCACAGGTCCTGGACGTCATCGAACGCGTACAGGACCGAACCGGCACGGCCGTCGTCCTGATCACCCATGACCTCGGTGTGGTGGCCGGCCTGGCCGACCAGGTCATGGTGATGTACGCCGGAACGAAGCTGGAGGAAGCTCCCGTCGAGCCGCTCTTCTACGAGCCCGCGCACCCCTACACCCGGGGCCTGCTGGCCGCCCTCCCACGCGTCGACCGGAGAGCCGGCCGGCTGTTGCCCATCCCCGGACAGCCCCCACAGGCCCACGACCGCCCCGCAGGCTGCCCGTTCGAACCCCGGTGCTCGTACGCCGAGCCCGCCGCCTGCTCGGTGCCGGTACAAGCGGTCACCGAGGTGACCCCTGGCCACACCACGGCCTGCGTGCGGATCCACCAGATCGCGAGCGTGATCCGATGACCACGACAGCCACCGCCACCACCACCGCGGCCATCGAGGTCCGGGGCCTCGTCGCCGAGTACCGGCTCAAGCGACGCCTGGGCAGCCACGCCGGCACCGTCCAGGCCGTCGCCGGTGTCGACCTGACGGTTCCCCGGGGCCGCACCCTCGGGCTCGTGGGTGAGACCGGCTGCGGCAAGAGCACCCTGGGCCGGACCCTCGTCCGCCTGGTACGCCCTGCGGCCGGACAGGTCCACGTCGGCGGCATCGACGTGGCCGCAACCAAAGGGAAGGAAGCCCAACGCCTGCGCCGCACCGTCCAGTTGGTCTTTCAGGACCCCTACTCCTCACTCAACCCGAAGATGAGCGTACGAGCCCTGCTCGCCGAGCCGCTGAAGGTCCACGGACTGCATCCGGGCCGACGCGAAGAACGCGTGCGCGAACTGCTGGAGCTGGTCGGACTGAACCCCGCACACGCGGGGCGCTTCCCCCACGAGTTTTCCGGCGGCCAGCGTCAACGCATCGGCATCGCACGCGCGTTGGCAGTCGAGCCCGAGATCCTCGTGCTGGACGAACCGGTCAGCGCCCTCGACGTCAGTGTGCAGGCCGGCGTGATCAACCTGCTGGAGGACCTCCAGCAGGACATGGGCCTGAGCTATCTGTTCATCGCCCACGACCTGTCCGTGGTCCGGCAGATCAGCGACGAGGTCGCGGTGATGTACCTGGGCCGCGTCGTCGAACAGGGCCCGGTCGACGCGCTCTACGAGCACCCGGTCCACCCGTACACCCAGGCCCTGCTGTCGGCCGTGCCCGTCCCCGACCCCCGCGTCGAGCGCGCCCGCAAACGCATCGTCCTCACCGGCGACCTGCCCAGTCCCCTCGCGCCGCCCTCCGGCTGCCGCTTCCGGACCCGCTGCTGGAAGGCGACCGAAGTGTGCGCCACCACGGACCCGCCCGACGTCGAAGCGGGCGACGGCCACATCGCGGCCTGCCACCACCCTCAGCCCATCGAGCTCGCCCACCCCACGTCCGTGAAGGAAGCCTGACACGTGACGCCGGAATCGGAAGCGGGCCTAGGGCGGGGGCGCTTCCGGCTCTGCTGAGGGCTCGCAGAGAAGCAACACGCTGGTTCTCTGCGAACCCTTAGTCCCAGGTCCCGGGCAGGACAGTGGCGACGCGTGCTCCGTCCAGGCGCTCGAGGCCGGGCATGGCCACGTGGCGGGTGTGGGATCAACCCAGAGACGGCTCGTGGCCCGAATCGGCCAGGACGGGCGAGACCAGATCTATGTCGATGTCATGGCGCCCACCAGCAACACAACCGCTGCCTGGAAGCCTGAGCTCGCTGGGCCAGGTTGGCCAGGTCTTCCAAGATTTCTGCCGTGACCTCGACACTCATCCCGAGCTGCTCGAGTTCGGCGGTTTTTGACCATGGCTAGGCGAACCGCAATAGGTCGTTCTGGGATGCCGAGGCCAAAGCGGCGGTGAAAGTATCGGTCAGGCTGACGATGAACGCCCCCTCGCCCTGGGGGTCGGACAGCCGCTGCCCTGACCACGGATAGTCGCTGGCCTCCTCGAAATTGAGGCCTGTCATGACGGCTTCGAGCTGCGTAATCGAGGCAACCGGGTCGAAGTTCTCAGGGAGACCCACGTCGAGGTCCGCTTGACTCGGCCCTCCCTGCACCTAGCGGACGGGGGAGCCCCTCTACCGTTCGGGCCGCTGCCGGGGGAGAGGCCCCCTGGGGGGTCCGGTGGGTCGGCCTGGAACCTTTCGGAACCCGTGTTGAGCAGTGTGCCTTCGGGTGAACACGTGTCGCGTGGAGGGCGGAGGCCGGGGGTTTGCGGGTGTCGGGCCGGACACCCTCGGCCGAGGGCGGGGCAGGTCTGGGACAGTCGGGGCGGGAGATTAAAGGTCGAGGACGGCGCGGAGTGCGTCGTCGACGAGTTCCTGCTGCTCCGGGCCGATGTTCCCGTGCGGGGTGCCCGCCTCGAAACGGAGCGTGGAGAGCTGGAGGAGGTTGACGGCGACGGCGGAGGCGTCGACCGGGCTGGTCAGGTGCACGCTCATCGCGGTGTCGGGATGCTGCGCCGGTGCGTGCAGGACCAGGACGACGACAGCGCCGTAGGCGTCGGCGAGCCCGTCGAGACTGACGACCAGGACGGTACGGGTGCCCTTGCCGGTGTCAACGTCCCAGACGTCCCCCTTGCGGATGGTCACAGAGCGTCGCCCTCGCCGGCCAGGTCGAGTGGTGCGACGGCGGCGAGCCTGCGCGCGGCGTCGAGCGTCATCTGACGTCGTACGGCCCGCACGATGTAGTCGTTCAGGGACGACGCGCCTGCGGCGGCGTCGCGCAGTTGCTTGTCCATGGCGTCGGGAATCCGCAGAGTGATGGCAGTCATGACACCAATTCTAGTGGCAGAACTGCCGTCACCGCAGCCCCACCCAGTTCCACACCGTAGCCCCACCGAGTTCCACACCGCAGCCCCGCCGCGTTCCGCACCGCTGGAGGGGGCGGCCGACGTTCTGGACCAAGCACGAGCACCGCCTACGACCGGACGCCCATCGCTACGCCGGGCCGCCGTCCGCGCTCGACGACTCGCTCACAGGGCCCGGGTCCCGCTCCAGCCCCGCCGGGACCGACCAACTGGCGAGCAGCTTCAGCCCCTCCTCTGCGGCGGTTCCGGGGGCCGCGCTGTAGACGACCACGCTCAGGCCGCTCTCGTCCGGCAGACTCAGGGTCTCCTGATCGAGCTCCAGGTCGCCGACGAGCGGATGGTTGAGACGCTTGGTGCTCTCCCGGAAGACATGGACGTCCTGGGAACCCCACATCACACGGAACGAGTCGCTGCGGGTGGACAGTTCGCCGATCAGGTTCGACAGTCCCCGGTCGTAGGGGTGCTTCCCCGCCTCCACACGCAGCGCCCCCACGGCGAAGCGGGCCATGTGCTCCCAGTCGACGTAGAACCGCCTGGCCGCGGGACTGAAGAACGCGAACCGGGCGACGTTCCCTCCGCAGGTCGGGTCCGCGAACATCTCCGCGTACAGGGCCTGGCCCAGCGGATTGGCGGCCAGTGTGTCCAGGCGGTTGTTCATCACGGACGCCGGCAGACCCGGCATCGCGTCGATGATCCGCGCCACGCTGGACCGTACCGCCGGGCGGGGCGCGCTCCGCCGGGTCCGCGCGGAGGGCGCCTTCCCCTCGGCGCGGCTGAGGCTGTACAGATACGTGCGCTCGGTGTCGTCGAGCCGCAGGGCGAGGGAGAGCGCGTCCAGCACGCTGTCGGAAACACCTCTGAGATTGCCGCGCTCCAGACGCGTGTAGTACTCGACGCTCACCCCGGCGAGCGCGGCGACCTCGCCCCTGCGCAGTCCGGGCACCCGCCGCTGACCGTAGGTCGGCAGCCCCGCCTGCTCCGGGGTGATCCTCTCGCGCCGGGAGCGGAGGAATGAGCTGACTGCGTCCCGGTTGTCCATGGGGACAGCGTAGGCAGGCCGCGCGCCGGGTGGGGGTCCCTGCCAGTACCCCTCACAGCGGAGACTCCCCGGGGCCCGCCGTGTCCCGTTGCATGGTGATGCCCCGATACCCGGGGCCCGACCGGGACGAGAACGCACGCGCCCCGGCCGGACGCTCAAGTACCCAGTTCCTTCTCCGTACTTGAGCACCGCGACCGCACAGAAGAGGCACACACGATGAGCAACCGGACCGAGACCGAGACGGTGACGGAGAGTTCCGCGGATGTCGTGCGAGGGCTGTACGACGCGCTGCGCACAGGCGACGTGCCGGGCGTCCTGGCCAAGCTCGCCCCCGAGGTGATCGTCGACGAGCCGAACCAACTCCCCTACGGCGGAGTCCACCAGGGCCGTGAGGTGTTCGCGCGGTCGGTCCTGGGCGCGATGTCGGGCTACGCGGACATCGCCATCACCGCAGCCGAGGTGTTCGAGGGCCCGACGGGCGTCGTCGGCACCCTCACCGGCACACTCACGGCCCACACCACCGGTGAGCGCTACCCGCTGACCATGGTCGAGATCCACCAGGTCGAGAACGGCACGGTGAGCAAGATCGACGTCTACACCAAGAACCCCGACGAACTCGCGGCGTTCTACGCCCGCGCCGAGGCGAACACCCACTGAGCACGACACGTCGTCGTGGGAACTGCCGCTGCTCCGCGTACCACTGGCGGCAGGCCGCGTCGGCGTCGTACTCCACGGCGGGTGCCGCGGCCGGCTCGGGCTCGCGGGCCGGCTCCAACTGCGGGGCGGCGGGCAGCAGTACGGGTTCGATGCCCATGGCGGCGAGGCCGGAGGGGGCGACCACACTCGCCCCCAGGGCGGTGCGGGTCGGTAGGGACCTGCCATGACATTCAGCGACTGTCATGACGCGACGAATGCCCCATCGAGGCGAGATCATCTCAGTCGTGGGCCTGGCATCCCTGCACGGTCCAGATCTACGGGCTCTGGATCTACCGGCCGAGGTCAGTAGAGCCAGCGGTCCAGGTGTGCTGGCCAGAGAAACCCCTCGTAGCCGTTGAAGGCCGCCGGGTCGATCTCCTTCAGCTCCTCGGCCAGCCGGTTCAGCTCGGCGACGGCCCGCTCTTCCTCCTCTTCGGAGAGGTACTCGTCGGGGCTGTCCGGCTCGCCGATACGCTCTGAGGCTGTGACGCGACTGCCGTAACGGTGAAGGACGTCGAGCCACACGTCGACACCCGAGTTTGCGAACCATGCCTCTCCGTCCGGCATGACGAAGTAGACGGCCCCGGTCTCCGCCTCAACACCGAACCATGATCGCTCAGCTGGTTTATAGGGGTCGGTGTCCTCTGTGAGGCGGTAGAGCGGACCACGGGATGTGCGCAGGACCGGATCGGCCTCGCTCTGTGCCACGATCCGCTCGATGAGGCGTGGAGCCACAGGGATCTCTACCTCGGCAAGCTGCCTCTTCATGAACTCCGGGATCCGCCAGACGGCCACAATGTCCCGTTCGACTCGTGTGACATGCCTCAGACCGGCCCACTCGCTCAGCTGGTCGTGCGTCGCCATCGAACGATCCATTTCCGTCGGCTGCGGTCCTGACCCTACCGAGCCGACCTCAGGCCAAGGCAAGACCACATTTACGGGGCGGCCCTTAACTTCAGCCGGACTTTTCGCCGAGCCGGATGCGTCGTAGCTTCTCCCGCCGGGGCCGATTTCGGTATCGAGGTAGTAGTTCGGCAGCCAGAGCGGCCGACTCTGCTGATGTCGCAGGCGCGGCGTCCGCGACGCAACTGGGCCGTCAGAATCCCAAGTCTGAACAGCATCTGCGTGCGCGATTCCCGGGTCGTGCCGGACGCATGCACCTTCGAACCGCCGGCGGCCCTGCGCCCGTGTCTGGCGAGCAGGCGCAGGGTCGCTGGGGAGCGGGCTGTCGTCAGACGGCGGCGTCGAGAACCGAGCGCACCACGATTTCGCCGACGTCGACCTGGTCGGGCTGGTTGACGGCGTAGACGATGGCATCGGAGACGGCGGCCGTGGGAAGCGCCAGTTTGTCCGCCATTCCCTGGACCCACGCCATGGTGCCGGGGTCGCCGCCCTGGATCAGCTCGGACTCCACGAAGGACGGGCTGACCACGCTCACGCGGACTTCGCTGTTTTCCTTGCGGATGCCCTCCGAAATGGCCCGTACCGCGTACTTGGTCGCGCTGTAGACGGCGGTGGTGGGTGACACCTCGTGCCCCAGCGTGGAGGAGATGTTGACGAAGTGACCGGCGCCCTGGGTCTTCATGAGCGGCAGTGCCGCCGCGACGCCGTGCAGCACTCCGCGTACGTTGACGTCGATCATCTGGTCCCAGTCGGCCGTCCGACCCATGATCAGGGGTGACAACGGCATGACACCGGCGTTGTTGACCAGGACATCGATCCGCCCGTGGCGCTCGTGCGCCGTGTCCACGAAGGCCTTCACGCTGTCGAGGCTGGTCACGTCGAGTTCCGTGTGGTCGGCCGAGCCGCCGTCGGCCCTGATGCTGTCGGCGATCGCGGCCAGCCGGTCGACCCGTCGGGCGCCGAGGACAACGTGGTGCCCGCCAACTGCCAGGGCCCGGGCGGTGGCCTCGCCGATGCCACTGCTGGCTCCGGTGACGAGGACGATCTTCGGGGTTGAGGTGGTCATGTGCTTCTCCGGGTCCTGATGACGGCGACGCGGCCAGCAGCGATGGCTGTGACCTGCGAGGGTTGTGCGGACGGGGCCCTGTCCTGCATCGAGACTGACACCGCCGGCCCGGCCGTGGAGCCCTGGCGGGGGCCCAGCGGAACATAGGTTCGGCTGGGCCACGATCGACCGCGAATCCGTCCCTTGCCGGGCACACAATGGGGTGTATGGACCAGAACACCGAACTGGGGGAGTTCCTGCGCTCTCGCCGGGCGGGCCTGACCCCCGAGTCGGTCGGGCTGTCGACGAACGGACGGGCCCGCCGGGTTCCGGGGCTGCGTCGCGAAGAGGTCGCCCGGCTGGCCGACGTGAGCACGGACTACTACACGCGTCTGGAGCAGGGACGCCATCCCAACGTCTCGGAGAGCGTGCTGGACGGTGTGGCCCGCGCGTTGCGCCTGGGGCCGGTCGAGCGCGACTACCTCTTCCACATCGCGCGGCCACGCGTCACGCGCTCTTCTCGGGGCCATGTCCGGCCCGAGCGTGTGCGGCCGGAGGTGCATCAGATGCTGGAAGTGCTGGGAGCGGTCTCTCCTGCCTTCATCGTGAACCACCGGCTCGACGTCCTGGCCTCGAACTATCTCGCCCGGGCGCTGATCACCGACTTCGACGCGCGGCCGGCCCGGGAGCGCAACTTCGCGCGCTTCGTACTCTTCGCGCCCGCCGCGAAGTCGCTCTACGACGACTGGGAGGCGATGGCGCGGATCATCGTTGCGAACCTCCGCATGTCGTCCGGACGCCACCCCGACGACACCCGGCTCAACGAGCTGATCGGCGAGGCGTGCGTCAAGGTGCCGGAGTTCAACGGCTGGTGGGCGAGCCACCAGCTCGACCACTGCGGCTACGGATCACAGCGGCTCCACCATGCCGTGGTCGGCGAACTGACCCTGCACCACGAAGCACTGGCCTTCTCCGCCGCCCCCGACCAGACGGTCTGCCTCTACACCGCAGAGCCCGGATCGGCCTCCGCGCAGACCCTGGCCCTGCTGGCGAGCTGGAGCGCACCGAACGCTGCGGCACGCTCCGACCTCCATGGTTCCGCGGACCAAGCCGCACCGACCGGACAGAGGCCGGGCCACAGCGCGTCCCGGGACTGACGAGTCTCTTGGAACAGTTCCAACGCCTCGATCAGTGCGATCCTCCAACGGGAAGCCTCTACGGCCGCCCGCGCTGCCGCTCGTTCCCGATCTCATGGTGCACCACGGTCACCAACTTGCCGAAGCAGCGCGGGCCCAGCCCGGTGAACGGGGCCATCCAGACACCTCAGGGCACTTACGCGTCAAGTCCTCATCGTTGAGTTCACCGGTTTCCCCAGCGATTCCAGAGCGTGCGATGCCATTCGGTGGCATCGGCTCCGGGCAGCGCCACCGGCGGCACCGGCCCCGGGCTGGTCTCGATCAGGTGCAGCAGCGACCAGGCGACGCCGTAGCAGTCGTCGGGGCCAAAACAGGCAGCCAAAGCATCCGCCTCGTCGGCTGTGACGGGCGCGGAGATGGCTTCGAGTTGATTGACTCGGCGGTCGATCTCCTCCTCGTCGGCGTCACAGTTGGGGAGATGGCCGTCGGCGACGAACGCCTGGACTTCGGGTCTCATGTGTGAATGATCGACTGCTGTGGGCGACCTGTGCAAGGCGCCTTGCCGCAGGTCAGGCAGCAGCTGTCTCGGCCACCTAGGGCGGTGCGGGGAAGGCAGCAAGCTCGTCGAACCGTTCGCCGTACTGGAGACAGTGGTAAAGCTGGCCGATCATGCGGTCGAAAGGTTGCGCTGGGCGGCGGCGTGCCAGTCTGTGTGGTTGTCGCGGCGGCGCCGGTAGTGGGCTTTGGCGCCGGGCGATGCGGTGATCGCGGAAAGCGCCCAGAGGTACTCGGCGTGGTTGAGGCGGTCGTTCTTCACCCAGCCTCGGGTGATGCTGGCCTTCTTGCCAGATGCCTGGGTGATGGGTGAGGCGCCGGCGTAGGCCTTGAGGCCGCGGGCGTCGGCGAACCGTTGTCGGTCGTCTCCGATCTCGGCGAGTACCCGGGCGCCGAGCTGGGTGCCGAGGCCGGGGAAGCTGAGAATGATCTCAGCGTCCGGGTGCTGAGGGAATGCCTCCTCGACCGCCTCGGCGAGGTTGTCGGCGGCGGAGCAGGCGGCCTCCAGCTGAATCAGGAGAGCAAGCATCTGCTTGCCGAGCGCGACCTCGTCCAGCTCCGACTGGTGGGCCCAGCCGCCCGAAAGACCTCGCGAAGCCGCTCCGTGTCGGCTGCGATGCCCCGCTGACGACCGGCCCGCTTGAGCGCAGCCTGCAACTGTGTGTGGGTAAGCCGAGCCGCTTTCATCACCCAGACACTCGTCGAGGACCCCATGCTCCTGGTGCTCCCTCCAGGCCATGAGCAGGCAGGGCGGGAACCCGTCACTTTGCGGTCGCTGCGAGACGAGAAGTGGATCACAGGGGCAGGCGCCTCGGATCCCGCCACTCGCCTTCTGGCATGGGCCTGCGCGCGGGAAGGCTTCGAACCGGTGCACTCCATAGGCACCAGTGATCGCCGGGCCCTGCTGGAATTTGTCGCTGCCGGACTCGGAGTCGCCCTCATCCCAGCATTGGACCTGGTCGGCCAACGGGACGACGACGTGGTCCGGACAATCGCCGGGCCGACTGTGGCTCGCCGTATCGACGCTGTCCAGTTACGGACCAGAGTGACCGAAAGCGCCGGTCGTCTACTGTCTGAACTGCGGATCGAAGCAAACCGCATTCGCCTCAGAAAGGGCGACCCACGACTGAACTGATGCCTCCACTCCCACACCTGATGATCACCGGGGAATCAGAACAGCGTGGTCGGCCCGAGTATCAAGTCCTGCCTGGCGCCAGCCCGTGCACTTGGGGGGCGGGGCGTACGGACGGACGCTCACCGCCGCGGGCCTGATGATCTCCGGGCTCCCTGCCTGCCATAGTCCGCAAAGTTCCTCCCTGCCGTATCAAAACCCGTTCGGAAGACGCGCGCATTTCCAAGGGGGAGGCGCGATTGCGTCATCCGGCGGGCGTCGCCACGGTAGCCCGATGACGTTTGCCCTTTATTCCCCACGCGCGGTCGTGGGCCAGCGCGTGGAGTGGCCGACGCATCCGTCCGGGGCGTTCCGCAGCCAATCCTCCAGGTCTGTGGCGGTCGCCCGGATCGTAGCCACTCTTCAATGTCTGCAATCCGCTTCTGCACGCGGAGATCGGCCGCGATCCTCGCGGGCAACCTTGTGGACCTTTCTGGATACGCCGTCAGGAGTTGCTGCGCGGTGATGTCTGTATGAGTGAAGTCCGCCCCAGCTAGGCGGGCGGACCCGAACTCGGCGCCCGCGAGCCTCGAACCTTCGAAATGAGCCTTGGCGAGGTTGGCATTCGCGAATGAGGCATCGGAGAGATCTGTGTCGGCAAAAGTGGCACCAGTGAGGTCTGTGCCCAGAAGGTCGGCGCCGCTGGCCTTGGCCTCGCGGAATGCTGCGTCAGTGAGATCAGCGTCGGCGAGGTGCGCGTTAGTGAGTGTCGCGTCGCCGAAGCTTGCTCGCCTCAGGTCTGCGCAGGAAAGACGCGCGTCGGTGAGCCAGGCATTTCTAAGGTCGGCGCCCGGCAAGCTTGCCTGCTGGAGCGAGGCGTTGTCGAGAATCGCGTAGTTCAGCACGGCCTCGGTGAGATCTGCTTTGTCGAGCAGAGCATTGCTGACATCGATGCTCTCAAGCTGAGCGCCTGCAAGGTGGGCTTGGCTGAGATCTGCCTGCCTGAAGTTCAGCCGGGTCGGCCCCACGTAGTGCAGGTTGGCGCCCTCGAGGTGAACTCCATGCAGATCGACGGTGGTTAACCTGTCGTGCGCGGGATCTCGGTAGCCGAGGACTGAGAGCGCTGCGTCTATGTCTAGCTTCCGGGTCTCGACACGTGGTGAGTGGGTCGCGGGCGCATCTGCATGGACACGGACGTAAGCACTGAGCAGGTTGATGATGGACGGCTGGTCGCGTGGGGAGTCGCTCATGATGCGCTGAAGGGCGTAGATGCCGCCGAGGCGTACGTCGATCGCATTGGAGCCCAGGTTGGAGACAGCAGCGTTGTACCGGTCGGTTATCTGGCCCTGCTCGGTGATGTCCAGCGAATCCTGGCTCTGGTGCACGGCAACAAAAGTGAAGATCAGGGCGATGACTGCGGCCAAGCCTGGAAGCGTGGTCGCGACGACCATTGCCCATTGCGCACGTAGCATCCGACGTTCCCGTTCCCGCTCAGCAGCAGCGGGATCCGACGGCGTGGGTCCAGGACTTGGGGGAGAGGCCGGCGGTATCGGTGGACCAGAGTTCGGTCCGGGAGCGCTCGGCTCGGGGGCTGGGTCCGGCACAGGTCCGGGCTCCGGGTCAGATGAGCTGGTTGTCACAGCAACTCCTCCCCGGTTTGATGCAATTCCGGACTTGTCATGGCCTGACGTAGGACGCACGGCGTACCTGTTCAGTTCCTCATCTAGGTCCGGCCAACAGGCGGTGCAAGGTCTGGAACACAACACCACGCCACACCCAATTCCCGGCGGCACGGTGGACCACTTCGGTACCTAGAAGACACAGCGGCTGCCTCAGGTCGCCGACGGCCCGGCGCTGAGGGTGGCCTGGAGAATTCGAGATACGAGACCTCGCCCGGCGTGCGGCGATGATCCTCCAGCTGCAGGATGGACAGCTTTGGTCCTCCGACTGATCACAGCGTGGTCGTGTACTGCGGGCGAGACATACTAGGGGTTCTGCGTGACTACCCACCCATCAACGTGAGCGATCGGTGTCGCCGCTGTGGACTGACAGAAGTAGAGGTGATGGAGTGACCAGCCAGGAACAGGAACGTCTGCTGACAGAGGCGCAGGACTTGGAGGACCGGGTTCCTCCCCTTGCAGCCGGCCCACGAACAGAACACGAGCGACTGATGCTGGAGCGGGCGGCCGAGTTGCGACGGCGGGCTGATGACTACGTGCCCGGATCCTCAGGCGCGCTTCGCCAGCGCCTCGTGGAGGTCATCGAGAACGGTATCTGATACCTACGCTCGTCCCGCTTCTGCACGTGTCAGTGAGACGCTTGATGCCTGGAATGAAGAGGCTGTCGTACGGGCGCGAGACACCGCACGAAAGCTCGTCGCCGGTCTCATGCCGGGAGCCACAGGCACGGCGATGGCTGATGAGATTGCTGACAAGATTCTGGCTGCCATCTGGGTGAAAGACGTCTGATGGATGCCTGGTGCTTCGACGATGGGACGCTTCACCGCTTTCACCCGCCCGGAGGAGCCATGGTGTACGGCGGCCTGGGTCACTTCCGCGTGGCCTCCGAAGAACAGGCCATTGAGGCCAAGCAGCACGCGTATAGGGATGCCCGGTTCTTCGATGAGTTTCCCGGTGACAAGCAACTGGAGGTCATCGAGATTTGCGAGACGTGGACATGGAGGCCTGGTCCCGTTTCCTGATCGGGCCCGGGGCTGCCGTAGGACTGCCCGCACTTCCGGCGCCGCCGGCCGGTGAGGCCGGGGACGGAGGACTGGGCGGCACCCTGCTGCTCCAAGGCAGCATCGGGCATCTTGAGCTTGCTGTTCTCGATCTCCAGAACGTGCACGATCCGGGCCAGGAGCCGTGCCTGTTCGCGGAGCTCGTCGCATTCGCCGCGAACCACGCAGAACGCGATCGACTGGCCCGAGAAGTACCTGTCCGGCACCGGCGACCACTTCGTCTCCAACGAGGTCGTCGTCCAGAGCCTCACCGCCACCCGGGTGTGGCACTACCTGACGATCGGCGAGCCAGCCGCCGCCCTGGCGAACGAGCGCCCCAACCTGATGCTCAACGGCCTCCAGGCCTGGCTCGACGGACTGATCCGTGCCGCCGGCGCTCGCACCGACGCCTGACCGAACCTCTACGCACGGCACGTACAGGGACGTTGGGGTCATGACCGACAACTCGCCGTGAGCATCCTGGACGCCGGAATCTTGGGCGCGTCGATGGATCGCAATCCTGCGCACGCTGGGCACACCGTCCGCGCCTGGAACCGCAGCCGCGCCAAGGCGGAACAGCTGACCGCTGAGGGGGCGTACATCGCCGGCACTCCTGCCGAAGCCGTTGAGGGCGCCGACGTCGTCCTGACCATGCTCCACGATGGCCCCGCCGCCCTGGACGTCAGGCGGCAGGCCGCTCTCGCCCTGCGTTCCAGCACCGCTTGGGTGCAGTCCACGACAGCGGGTGCAGAGGCGATCGCCGACCTGGCCACCTTCGCCGCCGAATGCGGCCCGATGTCCAACGACGTTCCGGTGCTGGGCACCCGCCGACCCGCGGAGGCGGGGCAACTGCTCGTCCTGGCCGCCGGGCCCGCCGAGAAGAGGCAGCGGGTGACGCCCGTCCTCGACGCGGTCGGCGCTCGCACGGTGTGGACCGGTGAGGACGGCGCGGAAGGTACCGCCATCCGACTGAAGCTGGTGGCCAACAGCTGGGTCATCGCCACTGCCAGCGCGAGGGGCGAGGCGCTCGCCCTCGCCAAGGCGCTCGGTGTGAAAACCGGCGGACCCAGAACCTGACGAAGCACTACTGCCTGCTGCTTCGCCAAGTCGTCGGTGACGGTGACCCATTCACGCTCCTCGGTCTCGGATGAACGTAAACCGGACATCACCCGACTACGCCGAAGCCCTGGTCTGGGCCGACGGCAGATTTCGCCGTCGGCCCAGACCAGGGCTGGCTTCTTTTCGCCCATGCGTTACGACTGAGGGACGCTGTTCAGCAACTCGGCCGCTGCCGAGTACAGGCCGGGAGCGGCGATCAGGACGTCGGGGCTCTGGGGTGTCCAGGGGGCACCGGAGATTTCGGTGGCGATCGCGCCGGCTTCGGTGGCTAGCAGCATGCCGGCGGCGGTGCCGGGCAGGTCGGGGTCGTACTGGAAGAACAGGTCGTGTTGGCCTGAGGCCACGGTCAGGATGGGGAACGTGGTGGGGATGGTGTTGCGGACGAAGAGGGTGTTGTCCAGCATCGCCGTGATGGTCCGGCCGAAGCGGGCGTGGACGGCGGCGCTGTTACCGGCCTGACTGGTGGTCACCATGGCCATGCCCAGGTCGGTTTTGGCTGATACACGCAAAGCCTCGCCGTTGAGGTGGGCCCCGCCTCCCTTCACGGCCGTGTAGGTCAGGTCCCCGATCGGCTGCCGCACCACCGTGAGCTGTGGCACGCCGTCACGGATCAGGGTGATGGTCACGGCCCATTCCGGCAGTCCGTAGACGTAGTTGATGCCTCCCTCCGCGCCGTCCATGACCCACCATTCACCCGGCGGTACGTCGTTTCCGCTTTCGTCCTCGTCGAACCAGCCGGCGTCCGGCAGCAGTCCGTCCAGCTCATCGCGGATGGCTGCTCGCGAGCCGCCCTCGATGTGCGCCGCGACGGTACCGAGGGCCTTCCTGTCCAGCGGCCTCGCGTTCGGATCGAAGTCGGCCATCAGGAACTCGGAGGCGCGGTTCGCGGCCTTGACCACGGCGGGCAAGAAATCGGTGTATTCACTCATGGCGGTCTCCCTTTGCCTGGAGGTGGTACTTCAGGAATTCACGACACAAGTGAACGGCTTCGCCGGCCGTCAATCAAATGCTTGTCGTTCACTAGACGATTTACCGTGGTGCACTTACGCTGCTGGCGGCAGCCCATGCCCGGCGACTGCACCGGGGTAAATCGTCGAGTGCACAGGGTGCATTTGAAATACCCCTGTGCCTGGCCTAGCTTGATGCCGAAAGCCCGGTGCATCCGGGGAGCGAGCAGAGATAAAGAATGGGGGAATTCGGAGTGGCGAATTCACTATCGACGATCGCGCGCACTGGTTTCTCTGCGGACACGCGTCTTCTCAAATTGGCCACGGACACGGTGCGCAAGACCGGTACCGCGCTCTCGTCCCGGTACTCGACTGAGGCACGACCGGGTGATCGAGGCCGGTGTTCACCTCGTCAGGAAAGCAGGCGGTGAGGTCACCGACGTTCAGGGCGACCCATGGCGGCCAGGCAGCCGCGACATCCCCGCCAGCGCGCTCAGTCGTCCGCACGCCGGAGGCCCGAAAGTCCTGTCCACCCTCCGCTGGCGCTCCCTCGTTCACGACATCCCGGCTGGGCGAACAGTCACAGCCGGACATCACCAACCGCAGAGGATCATCATGAAGTTGACCATATTGGGTGCGACCGGTGCCACCGGCCGGGAACTCACCCAGCAGGCGCTGGACCGCGGTCATGACGTCACGGCGATCGCGCGCCAGCCCGAGCGCATCGACGCGTCCGGCTCCGGGAGCCTGACCCGAGTCCAGGCCGACGTCCTCGACCCCGAGTCGATCGATCAGGCGCTCAAGGGGGCCGGGCTCATCCTGTCCGGCCTCGGAATCGCGGCCAAAGAAGCTCCGGGCGTGCTGACAGCCGGTGCACGGGCCGCCGTGGAGTCCGGAGCCGACAACGTGATCTGGCTGGCGGCTTTCGGCACCGGCGATTCCGCGCCGTACGCCGGGGCGTTGACCCGCAAGTTGCTGGGCACGTTCATGAAGAAGGAAATGACGGACCGGGTCACCGCGGACACGACCGTGCTGCGCTCCGGCGGCACCGTGTTCCACGCCGGGCCCATGTCCGAGGGACCGCTGAGTCCGACCATGCGCACCGTGCCGCTCGATCAGGCGCCGCGGCGCGTCTTCCCCGCGCGGATCAGCCGGGCGACCATCGCCGCGGCCATGCTCGACGAGGCGGAAAACCCCCGATACCCGGGGCGCATCGCCATCCCTCTGGAACGCTGACGCGCGATCCGCGGTATTGCCCCGCACCAGCAAGTGCGCCGCCGGTACACCGACGGGTACACCGGCCGGTTGTGCCCAACGGTTGCGCCACCGGCGGCGGCCTGTCGAATCGCGAACCGGAATTCATTCGGCCGGATCGGTCGGGCCTGCCGGTTTGGTCAGACCTGCCGGGCCGGTCAGCGCGTCTCGCAGCGCGACGGTGCACTTCTCCCGGAGCCAGCCGTGTGCCGGGTCGTCGTCGTAGCGGCTGTGCCAGGACAACACCACGGACGGGGAGGGCATTTCGACGTCGATCGTCTGGGCGCGGAGCCCGAGGTCGGCCAGGGTTCGGTCGCTCATCCGGGACGCGACGACCACGACGGTGTCGCTGTGTGCCACGGTGTGCAGGGCGATGGAGATGGTCGGTACGACCGAGACCACCCGGCGCTCCAGCCCATGTTCGGCGAGTCGGTCGTCGAGACCGTCCCGGAGGCGTCCGCGGCGCGAGACGATGATGTGGTCAGCGGCGGCGAACCGTTCGATGTCGAATTCGCCGTCGAGTGCGTGGCCGGCCCGGAAGACCGCGACGAGGTGGTCGTGGCCGACGACTTCGTGACTGACTCCGGGGGCGGCCGGTTTCGCCGCGCCGACATCGAGGTCTACATGGCCCCGGACCAGGTCGGTGGTGTCCGTCGCCGGTTCGGCGAGGAAGCGCAGGCTCACTCCCGGGGCGTCGGTCAGGGAGTCGAGCAGCCGCCAGGACAGTTCGCCCAGCAGCGCGTCGTGGCCCTGGATCGTGAAGGTGCGGCGCAGGTTCGGCAGATCCAACGTGCGGGCCGGTGACAGCAGTTCCTCAGCCCGTCGCACCGTGGCTCTGACCTCGTCGCGGATGGCCAGGGCTCGCGGAGTGGGTGACATCGTGCGTCCGGTGCGCACCAGGATCTCGTCGCCCGTGGCCTTCCTGATCCGGGTGAGCGCCCGACTCATGGCGGGTGGCGACAGATGCAGCCGGTCAGCGGCGGCCTGCACGCTGTTTTCTTCCAGCAACGCGTCCAGCGCGGTCAGCAGGTTCAGGTCCACTGCGTCACACCACCGCCCCGAGGAGAGATGCCGTGTTGGTGGTTCCGCGCGGATCGTGGGTGTTCTTGACGGCCAGCACGGCGGACACCCTATCGGTGCCTACAGCTCACCAGGCACCCGGTCACATGGCAGCTACCGGCCGGGCATCGTGTGCCCGGGGCGTTGAGGTGCGCGTGACGCCCGTGGCGGTTCCGCCGTACTGGAAGGGCCCCGCCTTCACGAGCGGGCTGGACGTGGCCGCTCTGCTGGAGGCAGCAGGCCGATCGTGGCAGGTCGCTTGGTCAACTGCCCTGGCCTGAGGGGCGCTTGCCGGTAGCTGCCGTAGGGATTAGAGGTCGTTTTCGTCCGTTGTTTCGTCCCGGAATCCGGTGTTTGGTCTGAGGTCTCGGGTCGCGCCAGGAGATGGCGGTCTCGCCGGTGAGGCGGCGGGTCATGAGGTCGGTCATCGCGATATGGATCATGGCTTCGGATCGGGCGG
This sequence comes from Streptomyces sp. NPDC090083, assembly GCF_044747445.1. Taxonomy (NCBI): domain Bacteria; kingdom Bacillati; phylum Actinomycetota; class Actinomycetes; order Kitasatosporales; family Streptomycetaceae; genus Streptomyces; species Streptomyces sp. NPDC090083. The sequence goes on from NZ_JBIVED010000022.1 coordinate 28,327, forward strand.
GCAGTGTTTCGTAGTCGCGGGCCAGGCGGCGGTGGAGCATGAGCCAGCCGTAGGTCCGCTCGACCGTCCACCGCTTGGGGATCGGGGTGAATCCCGTGGTCCCGGGCTTGCGTTGAGTAATTTTCATGTCGATGCCGAGGGTGGCGGCGTGCTCGACGAGGTGCTGGCGGTAGCCGCCGCCGACCCATACTTTGCGGATGCGGGGATGTTCGGCGGCGACCCGGTCCAGGAGTTGGGTGCCGACGATGGAGTCCTGCACGCTTGCCGCGGTCACCAGCACAGCCAGGAGGAGGCCCACGGTGTCGGTGACGATGCTCCGCTTCCGCCCGACAATCTTCTTCCCGGCATCGACATCCTGGCTGGAGGCGAGCACGCTGGTGGAGGTTTTCACGCTCTGTGCGTCGATCACGCAGGCCGAGGGGTGGGCCTCTCGTCCTATTCCTTCTGTCGCAAGAGTTGCCTGAGCAGGCCTTTGAGCTGGGCGAACACGTCTTCCTGCTGCCAGCGGGCGAAGTAGCCGTAGACCCTCTTCCAGTGCGGGAAGTCATGCGGGAGGTAGCGCCACTGCACGCCGGTCCGGTCCACATACAAGATCGCGTCCATGATGTCGCGCAGGTCGTGCTCGGGCGGTCGGCCGAAGTCCAGGGCTCTGCCGCGGCGCTCGAAGCGCCACGCTGAGAGCACCGGCTCGGCCAACTCCCAGCGGGCACCGGACAGATCACTCGGATACGGGCGTCGCTTGGTCATGCTTCCGCCGAACACCCGGGCTCGTTGCGGACCGGACGCGGCCCGTGAAGCGGTCGCCTCACTGTGAAGGCGCAGACGTGCTGTTCTACGGGTGGAATTCCCTGGCCGCGGCGTTCGAGGTGTGGCTTACCGCGAACCAGCCGATCTTGGTGTTCCCGTCGATGTCGTAGACGGGAACGGATCGAAACTGCCCGGCCAGTCTTTCCTGTACATGCAGGGCCTCTCGAGGCGAACTCGGGTTTGGTTCGGACTCCAGGTCCACGCGCTTCACGTATCCGACCTTGCCGTTTGTGGCGTAGGCCTCGATCAGGTCCGGCTCGTTCTTGAGGCTGGTGGCGTCCATGCCAGATCCATACGTCTCTCCCTTCCCGTTCGCGGGCCAGGCCGACTCGGCAGGAGACCGGTGAGACGCGGCTGTGCTCTGGAATTCCTTCGGGCCGACAGCAGCCTGAGTGGCGCTCAGGTGCGGCGACTCGTACGTGAAGTATGCGTTGTAACCGTTTCCGTTGTACGCCTTGCTGACCCCATAGCTGTAGTACGCCCCTCTGCCGCAGGAACTCCCCGTTGTCACCACGTCCATGCCATTGGCGGAGCCCGTGTTGTACACGTATCCGGTCTGGGTGCATAGGGTCTGGTTCCGATACAGCCGCGCCAGTGCGCCCAAGTATCCCGACGGGACATTGCCCGTGCTCTGGTTGTAGATACCTGTTACTGCGTAGATGCGCGGCGAGGTGCTCACGGTCGCGCGGTTCTTGTAGGAGTAGCCATGCACGGGTCCGTAGTACGCCCACGGACTGTTGGCAGTAGCCGCGGACGCCTGCGGCGTAAAGCTGCCAACCAGTCCGCAGGCGAGCAGCCCGACAAGCCCGGCTTTTATGCGTATTCGCCTTACTGGCATCACTCGTGCCTCCTTGAATCGCAGTAGGAGCGCTGTCCACGACGTGAATAGGAGGTCACGCAGCGTCTGTTGTGTGACTCATCGCGCGTGTGATGCCCATCACTCGTTAGCTGGTTTTGATCCGCGGTTGAGAGAGCCATGCAACTACTGACCTTGAATGGGTGATGTCGTCATGGTGACTGGCGTCGGAGACCGGTGCCGGTGAGGCAGCCGTCGAGGACGTCAGGACGGTACTGGAGCTGGCGTAAGCCGCGCCGGACGGCAGTGATCAGGTCATCAGGTTGGCGAAGGCGCGGTTGGGCGTGGTGGTGCGTCGCAGGACGGACCAGATGCTCTCGACCGGGTCGAGGTCGGGTGCGTAGGGCGACAGTTGGAAGGCGGTGAGCCAGTCGCGTTCGGTGATGTAGCGGCGCATGCTGGCGGTGAGCTGAGTGTTGAGGTTGTCCCAGACCAGCACGATCGGACCGCCCAGCTACTGGTGGGCGGTCTGGATCAGGTCGCGGTAGTCCTTCCAGGAGAAGCTTTTGCGCCCGTCGGGCCGGGCGTCCGGGCAGGGCCGGTAGATAAGCCGCGAGGGTTTACCAGTCCTGTAGCAGGCCAGGGCAGCCACCGAGAAGCGACGGCGGGAACGGCTCCGGACGCGGACCACAGGGGTGTGGCCGCGGCAGGACCAGGTGCGGGCGGTCGGCGGCGTCATCGAGAATCCGGCTTCGTCCTCGAAGACGAGCCAGGAGTCGAACGCCGCCACGGTCCTTCCACCTGGGGCCAGGTCTCCTTCATCCAGCCGGCCACGGCCGCCTCGTCTCGCTCGACAGCACGGCGGGCGGGGACCTGGCAGCTCCAGCCATGCCGTTTGAGCAGCGCGGCGACGCCCTGGACGGTGTAGCTCTTGTGGAAGCGGCGCCCGATCAGGGTTTTGATCCGCGACAGCGTCCAGGTCTGGTCCGGCCAGCCATGCGCGACCGGTCCCTTGAGCAACTCGCGCTCCAGGACGGCGAAGAGTACATCGCTGAGCAACGGCAGGGACGCCGGCCCCTTCGAGACCAGGGCTCCCGGCCCGTCCTGCGACCAGGCCCTGCGCCACCGCCGCACCGACCGGACGCTGACCCGCAGGTCGTGAGCGATGACCGCGTTCTCGTCGCCCTGCTGGAAGCGCTCAGCCGCCTCCAGCCGCAACCTCTCACGGAAGGCCCGCCGTTCGTCGGTCAGCCCGCCCCCTTGCGCATACCTCATGCACTCGGCGTACCGCAGGGATTATGACCCGTCAGCCTGCCGACACCGCGCTTTGAAGGTCAGTGGCGGTCCGCTACGAGGCGACCGTTCTTGTCGCGGCCAGCAACGAGTGGCTGTGATCAGCACATTCGATCCACTCCCTAGTTGGGTGGTGACTCGTCGGCGAGCTGGTTGCTGCGGTTGATCTCCGGCATGTGTGTCTCGGCCCAGACCCGCAGGGCGGAGAGCGGTCTTTCGAGGGACAGGCCGAGCTCGGTGAGCCGGTAGTGGACGGCGGGCGGCACGGTGGGTTCCACTCGGCGCGCGACCAGGCCGTCGCGGAGCAGGCTCTGCAGGGTGACGGACAGCATCTTCTGTGAGATGCCAGGGACACGTCGCCGCAGTTCCGCGAAACGGAGCTCGTCCGGAGCCTCCTCGGCCAGCACCTTGACCGCCATCGACGTCCACTTGGTGCCGATACGGTCGAGCAACTGGCGGGTCGGGCAGCGCGGATCCAGCAGATCACCCCGCTCACCGGGCCGCCGGCCGGGTTCGCCGGGCCTCGATGTGGTCACTCGGGGCTCACCACCTGAAGGGAAAGTGCCGTCTTGGACGGCCCAGGATAGTTCCATAGCGTGAGCTGGTCACTGTTCCTCACCACATACCTGGAGCCTCTCCATGCCCGAGCTGCGGCGCGTCCCCGTCAACGGTGTCGAACTGAACGTCGCTCTCGCCGGATCGGGCCCGGCCGTACTGCTGCTACACGGTTTCCCGCACACCTGGGAGCTGTGGACAGACGTCATGGCTGACCTGTCCGGCCGGTACCGCGTCATCGCGCCGGACCTGCGCGGGTTCGGCGCGAGCAGCCGGGCAGCCTCCGGATACGACGCGGGAACCCTGACCGAGGACGCCGCGGCGCTTCTCACCACACTCGGCGTGGCCTCGGCCGCAGTGGTGGGCATCGATGCGGGTACCGCGCCGGCCTTCCTCCTCGCCCTGCGTCGCCCCGGTCTCGTCCGGCGCCTGGTCGTCATGGAGTCCCTGCTGGGCAGGCTGCCCGGCGCCGAGGACTTCCTCGCCGACGGGCCGCCGTGGTGGTTCGGCTTCCATTCCGCCGCACCCGGCCTCGCCGAGACCGTGTTGGAGGGCCACGAGGCCGCCTACGTCGACTGGTTTCTGCACGCCGGCACGCTCGGCGACGGCGTGCGCCCCGCAATCCGGGACGCCTTCGTCCGCGCATACACCGGCCGCCAGGCGTTGAGCCGCGCGTTCTCGTACTACCGGGCGCTGCCCGAGAGCGCGGTACAGATCGAGCAGGCGGTCGCCGCTTCCCGCCTGACAGTGCCGACGATGGCGTTGGGCGCCCGGCCTGTCGGCGCTGCGCTGGAACGCCAGCTCCGCCCGGTCACCGACAATCTCACCGGACACATCATCGAAGACTGCGGCCACATCATCCCGCTGCACCGCCCGCACGCCCTGCTCACGCTGCTGCATCCATTCCTGGCCGGTGAGGACGCGAAAGCAGCGTGACCGGGGGCCGGGGCTGACTTTCGACACACGCTCTAACGACCTCGTGCACGGTTGGCCGTAGCTCGGCGCTCAGGTAGCTCGTTGAGTTGTGCATGGTGAGGGCTGGGGCTCGTGAGTTGATCGTGGCGGAATACCGGATCACCAGGCTGTCTCCGGTGGAGATCGCTGAACTCATCACCGAGATAGGGCCGTTGTGGCACGAACGGCATCAGGCACGTCTGACGGAACGGCTGCGGCAGCGGGCGGTGGGAGCCGGGGCGAAGCACCGATTCGTCTTAGTCGACCGGTTGCTGGCCACGCTGGTGAGTCTGCGTCACGGCAGCACGCGTGTGCCGGACCACCTTCGGCGAAGAAGGCCGCCACCTCACCAGAGTCGCCTGGGCCGTCCGTCACCTCGCCACCAACTCACGCGCTGTTTCCCGCAGATGCCGGAGGGCCCCCTGCCCTTCCTCACTGGTGAACCACCGTGTGTGGTCCGTGAAGTAGGCGCGTGCGAGAGCCGTGTTGGTGACGGAGCGGGTGATTTCGTGGAAGTAGTGCATCTCCGACAGCGCGAACTCGGCGTTGACCAGCGGGAGCAGAGCGGGCAGGGCTTCGGCCTCCGCCCCGGTGAAGGGTCGGACGGACACGTAACCCTCCAGCAGTGCTGTCATGTGCGCCTGGTGCACATGTACCTGCCCATGGGGCAGGTCGAGCCAGCCGAAGGTGTTGCGTTCCAGGGCGACCGCGAGGTCGTGCATGGCTGTGGTGCGGTCGCTCAGGTTGAAGTCCAGCACCGTCGACACTGTTGACGTCTCACTGGTGTCGTCCCACAGCAGGTTGGAGGCGTGCCAGTCGTTGTGGGTCCAAAGGGGTTCCAATTCGCCGAGGTGCGGGGTGAGTTCGGCGTGGAGGGGCAGGTGCCAGCGTTCCAGGTCAGGCTGAAGGGGAGCAGCTTGGAGAGCTTCGGCCAGGGCTGGGCGATGGGCTGTGTAGCCGGCCAAGGCGGCCGAGGCGTCAGGTGAGCTGAAGATGCTGAACGACGCGACCAGGGGCTGTGCTCGGCGCGCCGGGACGTCGTAACCCCGGGCGGCGAGGTGGAGCCGGGCCAGGGCCGCTCCGGCCTGCCGGGCGTGCGCTGCGGAGGCGAAAGGGGTCCAGGACAGGGCGTCTTGGTACAGGTCGTTGCCCACGCCGAGTGTGTGCACCTCGTAGGTCCACTCTCCGCGCGCCGCGGTCGCGAGCACGTCGACCACCGGGGCACCCCTGGAGCGGAGATGGCGCAGGAAGCCGTGTTCCTCTCCGAGGCCGTCCAGCGTACGTACGGTGACGTGGTGCCGTTTGAGGAAGATGCGCCGCCCGTCGTGCTCGACGACGGCCGCGGCGGAGAGCGGGCGGGGGCTGTGCCAGTGCAGACGCGCGGGGCCGTTGAGGACGTCGGAGGCCTCTGCGGCGGTGATCGGAGCCCAGTCGGGTTCGACCCGTTCGTAGCCAAGGCCATGGGTCTCCGGAGGGGGAGCGGCGGTGGCGAGGCCGGGGATATTGGTCACGACTGGGCTCCTGCGGGGGCGGCGAGTGCGGCCAGGACCTGTTCCTCGACCGCGGCGGCGGTGACCGGGTCCAGGGTGCGGATGGCGCCGTCCGTGTGTGCCGGACGCGGCACCTGGATGCGGGCGGTCACCGAGGCGGGGCGCGGAGACAGGACATGGATGGTGTCGGCGAGCAGTACGGCCTCGCGGCTGTCGTGGGTGACCAGGACCACCGTCCAGCGGTACTCCTGCCACATGCGGGCGAGCCAGCGCTGGAGGTCGGAGCGGGTGAGGGAGTCCAGGGCGCCGAAGGGCTCGTCGAGCAGAAGAAGGGGGCGGTCGAGGACGACCGTGCGGAGCAGCGCGGCGCGTTGGCGCATGCCGCCGCTGAGCTGGGAGGGAAAGCTCTTCTCGAAACCGTCCAGGCCGAACGCCTCGAACAGCGCCGCGGCACGGCGACGTGCCTGCGCCTTGGGGACTCCTTCGGCCTCAAGCCCCAGAGCGGTGTTGGCGAGGACCGTGCGCCAGGGGAAGAGCAGGTCCTTCTGCGGCATGTACGCGACCCGGCCGGACCGGGTGCGCGGGGGTTCGCCGTCGACGAGTATCTCGCCGGAGGTGGGTCGGTCGAGCCCGGAGACGAGGTTCAGGAGGGTGCTCTTGCCGCTGCCGCTTGGGCCGATCACAGCCGCGAACTCGCCTGCGCGGACGGACAGTTCGAGACCACTCAGGACGTCGAGCCCGCCGAAGCTCTTGTCGACCCGGTGCAGGCTGAGCCGGGGGACGGGCGCGTCGTCGCTGGGTTGGGTGCGGGGGTCCGTCATGAGTCGTGGTCCTTTCGCCGGGCGGCTCGCTCCCAGGGCAGCACCAGGCGCTGGACGAGGTAGGTGGTCGCGAACAGGGTGATGCTCAGGGCGGCGGTCACCGCGATCGAGGCGAAGACGAGATCGGTGCGGAAGGCGCTCTTCTGGGCCTGCATGTAGATGCCGAGCCCGTTTTCGGCCCCCGCGTACTCGGCGAACACCGCGCCGATGACGGCGTAGGTGACGCTGACGCGCAGCCCGGCGAAGAAGTACGGCATCGCACTCGGGACCCGCACCATGGTGAACGCCCGCAGTCGGCCCGCGCCCAGGGAACGCAGCAGCCGCATCGCCTCGGGGTCTGCCGAGGCGAACCCCGCGGCGAGGTTGGCGGTGAGCGGGAAGAACGTGCAGAGGGTGACCACCAGCATCTTGGGGAACAGACCGAAGCCGAACCAGATGATGAGCAGGGGGGCCACGGCCACGACGGGGATCGTCTGGGAGGCGACCAGAAGCGGGTACAGCCCACGGCGGGCCCAGGTGGAGAAGTCGAGCAGCGTGGCGACCAGCCAGGCCGCCACGAACGACATGCCGAATCCGGCCGCCGTCTCTTGGAGTGTGGGCAGCGTCGCCGTCCACAGGTCCTGGCGGTTCTCCCAGCCCTGCACAAGGACGCGCCATGGGCTGGGCAGGACGGTCGGGTCGACGGCCGCCGCGGTGGTGTAGATCTGCCACACGGCCAGCAGTACCGTGACTACGACGATCGGGGGCAGGACCGCGGCCGGCGAACTCCTCGCTCTGCGCCCGGTCGCTGTGCGCGCGGACGTGGACGAGCCCCGCGTCGAAGGTCGCTCAAGGGGGCTGACGGCCTCCTCCGTAGAAGCCCGCTTCGCCATGTCGGGTTCTGGCATGTCGGCGAGCGGTCGCGTGGTCGGGGTGCCGGTCACGACGACTCCGGCAGGTAGTCGTTGGTGAACCACGACGAGGTGTCGGGAGCGGAAGTGAGCTTCTTGCCGTTCGCGTCGCTCAGCAGCTTGGACTTGTACTCGAAGTCGGCGAAGGCCTGCCAGCGTTCGGCGCTCTGGGTCCCGAGTGAGCCGTCGGTCGTGCGGTAGTAGGAGTCGGCGAGCATTTGCTCGCTTTCATGCACCAGTTTGGTGTTGGTGAGAACGCTCTTGTTCGCCTTGATGAGGAGATCGGCGGCCTTGGACGGGTTCTTCACGGCGTAGGCGTAACCGCGTTCGACGATGGCGAGGAACTTCTTCGCGGTCGGTCCGTTCGCCTTGAGGTACTGGTCGGAGGAGGCGATGAGGGTGGAGTAGATCTGCGGGAAGCCGTAGTCGGTGAGCTGGAAGTCCTTGAGCGGCTTGCCAGTGAGCTTCGCTTCCAGACCTTCCCAGGTGGGCATCGGCATGGCGAAGTCCGCCTTGCCCGCGTAAAGAGCCGTGTAGGCCGCGGTGTTGAGGGCTACGGAGGTGAACTTGCCCTTTCCGCCAGCGTTCTTGATGACGGACTGCAGCAGAGGCTTCTCGTAGGCGGCTCCGAAACCGGCGTACGTCTTGCCGTCGAGGTCTTTCGGGGAGGTGATGTCGTCGCGGTCGGCAGACACGGCGATGGTGACGTTCGTCTTCTGCGTCACGGCGTAGACCGACGTGATGTCCTGACCGGCCGAACGGGCGGCGGTGATGCCCTCCTGGTAGGAGATACCGAAGTCCGCCTTGTGGTTGGCGATCAGCGTCTCCGGTGAAGTGCTGCCGTAGGGCAGGATTTTGAGATCGATCCCCGCGTTCTTGAACCAGCCGAGCTGCTGGGCCACGTAGATGCCGGTGTGGTTGGTGTTCGGCGTCCAGTCGAGCGCGATGCTGACCTCTGCGAGGGCTTTCGTGTCGGCCTGGGAGGCGGTCGTGCCGGAGCTGCACGCGCTGACGGTTAGCAGGGCGCCGGCGGCGGTGAGGGCGAAGGCGAAGCGGGCCGTGCGGTGCGGTGTGCGCCGGGTGGGCTCGATGGGGTTCATGGAGGTGGGCTCGTTTCCGGGAGTCTGGGAGGTGCGGAGCAAGGGAGTGGTCCTCAGCCGCCGAAGCGAGCGGTGAGGGTCTGGCCAACCGGCTGCTGGCCGGCGGCGGGCAGAAATTCGGTGGTGTAGGAGCCGCGCCAGCCGTCGGCGGAGGGCAGGACACCGTGGGTGGCCAGCCAGTCGGCGTAGGGGCCCGTGCAGTCCTCGGCGATGACGCCCCAGCGGCCGTCGGCATCGATCCACGTGGGGGCGATGAGGTCGAGGGAGCGCGCGATGAGCGGACGCGGGAAGTACGGGATGACGCGTTCGAGGAGCGCTAGGGTGGCGGGCCGGTCCGAGGCCGCTTCGGCGAAGCCCCGGGCGGTGGCGGCGAGGAACCTTCGTACGGCCCCCGGGGCGGCGGCGACCGTCGCCTCATGCGCCCCGAGCAGGTAGCTGTGATAGCGAGGGGCGCCTATCTCGTCCACGGGCCAGGTCACACGGCGTTCCTCGGGAAGAGTTCCGCGCAGGGCGTCCCAGGACCAATACACACCGAAGGTGGCGTCCGCCTCGCCCGACTCCAGCTCGTCGACGGTCAGTTCGCGGTGCCCGGCGTCCATGGTGATGACGGCATCCGGGTCTCCGCCGTCCGCGGCGACCAGATGGCGCACCAGGGCGCGGCCCCGAGGGGTCGGGTTGTAGGCCAGGCGGCGCCCGGTGAGGTCGCGGGGGCGTTCGATGCCACGCCCCGTGACGGTCTGTATGGCCTCCAGCGCCCGGTGGTTGACGGCGGCCAGACCGAGCAGGGGCTGCCCCTGCGCCCGGCGCACCAGCAGACGGTTGGGCGGGAAGAGGCCGAAGTCGGCCTGGCGGGTGGCCAGATACTCCAGCGTGTCGCCGCGCCCGGGATCCTGCACGGACAGCTCGACCTCCAGCCCGGCCTCGCGGTACCAGCCGCGTTCCCGGGCGACGAAGAGGCCCGCCGAGTTGGGCCACGGATGGAAGTAGTCGAGCATGACGCGGATGTGGGACACGATGGCTCCTGTTCAGAGGGGCGAATGCCGGTGGTCAGCTGTATCGGTGGCGGACGCCGGGATGGTCCGCGGGCAGCCGCGTGTGGCCGGCGCCGTGGATGTGCTCGCGCAGGGTGGTGCCCTCGTACTCGGTCCACACGCGACCCCGGCGCTGCAGTTCTGGAACGACCAGGTCGACGAAGTCGCGCAGAGTGACGGGAGGCACGGGGTCGGCGATGTTGAAGCCGTCCAGATCGGCTTCCTCCATCCAGTGCTCCAGTGCGTCGGCGACGGTGCCCGGGGAGCCGACGAAGACCGGCCCGCCGCCGCCCACGCCCACGAACTCCGCGATCTCCCGGGGAGTCCAGGTGCGTTCGGGGTCCAGCCGTGTGAACACCTCCAGCAGACCCCGGATGCCTTCGGTGTCCGCGTACTCCAGAGGCACGTCGGGGGACAGGGAGGAGAGGTCGATGCCGAGCAGGGCGCTGTACCGGGCCAGGCTGCCCTCCAGAGAGGTGTAGGAGCGGTACTCCTCGTACTTGCTGTGCGCCTCGGTATCCGTGTTCGCGACGATCACCGTGGCGATGGCGAAGAAGCGCAGCCCACGGGGGTCACGCCCGGCCTCCGCCGCTTCGGCGCGGACCGCGTCGACGAGCGTGCGCGCGAGAGCGGGGCTGTAGGCGGACAGGAAGACACCTTCCGCGTGGCGTCCCGCGAAGCGCCGTCCGATTGGAGAGGTCCCGGCCTGGTAGAGGGCGGGGGTCCGTTGGACGGACGGTTCCGACAACGCGATGTCGGGGACGGTGAAGTAGGTGCCCTCGTGCCGCACGGGGTGCACCTTGGCGGGATCGGCGAAGACGCCCGAGGCCGCGTCCCGTACGACGGCGCCGTCCTCCCAACTGCCCTCCCACAATTGGTAGACGACATCCATGAACTCCTCGGCCACGGCGTAGCGCTCGTCGTGCGGGATCTGCTGCCGCAGACCGAGGTTGCGCGCCGCGCTGTCCAGCGCGGACGTGACGATGTTCCAGCCGATCCGCCCCTCAGTGAGGTGATCCAGGGTCGTCATCTTCCGGGCGAACGCGTACGGCATCTCGTAGGTCGAGGAGACGGTGATCGCGAAGCCGAGGTGGGTGGTCGCGGCGGCGAGCGCGCTGACGAGGAGAAGCGGGTCACCGGCGGGGGTGTTGATGCCGTCCCGCAGGGCAGCGTCCACGGAACTCCGGTACACGTCGAGCGGACCGAGAGCGTCGGCGATGAACAGGGCGTCGAACCGGCCACGTTCGAGTAGGCGGGCCGTCTCGATCCAGTGGGCGAGCTCGCGGTAGCGGTGCGCCTGGCTGTCGGGGTGTCGCCACAGGCCCATCGCGGTGTGGCCGACGGTCGACTGACGGAGGCCGTTGAGACGTATGCGGCGCGGGGCGACGGTCGCGCCCGGGGCGCGGACTTCGGGAGACATGCGGGTGCTCCGGATCAGGACAGGGTGCCGTGGGGAGGGCGGTGGCGGTGCGCGAGGTGTTGCCGTCGAACCCTGTCGACCTACCGCTCAGCTGGATGCGCTGTGCGCGGTTCGGCGGGGCTGCGGGAGACCGGGGTGTTCGAGAAGAAGGCGGCGGCGCGGGGCCGGGAATCCTTCGGGGTGGCGGGAGGTGCCACTCAGCCGGCGGTACAGCAGGAACTCGAACATCGCCCGAGATCGACGTGGCGGCGCACGGTGAGACAGAGGGCGCACCCGCGGACGGTACAGCGGGGGAGCGGTAGACGGACGACGGCGATCGGGTTCATCCGGGGCTCCTCTCCCGCTGCGCTGTCGGTGGTGATGGTTGGAGGGGCAGGCCCTCGGAGGGGCTCGACGCCCGTTGGGTCCTGGGACGGGGCCCGGATTCCGGTTGGTGAGTCCTGGGCCCTGGGACCGCCGTACGTGAACGCGGATCCGCGTCGCACGGAGGCGGCGAAATGACTTATGGCCTGGATTATCACCAGATCATGCGATGTGGTGGCGGTGAGCGTAACACTCTTCGGATTTCGGCCGGTTTGGCGTCCAACCTGCAGGTGGGGTGAGGTGCGCTCCTCTCACGGTGATCCGCCTCCGTCCTGCCGGATCAGTACGTTGATCCGCTGCTCCAGGCTGCGGCGTAGATGCGCGCGGGCTGCCGCGCCGGCACGGTCCGGGTCGTGGTCGTGCAGAGCGCTGAGGATTGCGTCGTGTTCGTCGTGCAGCGGCTCGATCCCGCCGAAGGGTGACGGCGGACCGCTGTCGTAGATCCGCAGGCGTGCGGTGAGCCTCACCAGCAGTTCGGTGATGGTCGCGTTGTGGCCCGCCTGCCAGAGCAGTTCGTGAAAGCGGAAACTCGCGGCGCGGGCGGTGCTCTCCCCGCCGTCCTGGGAGGCCGCTTCGACGACGACTTCGTGCTGGCGGCGAAGGCGCGCCAGGTCCAGTTCCGTGGCTCGCAGGGCGGCCGAGGCGGTGGCCTCCGCCTCCAGCGCGATCCGGGCCTCGTAGATCTCCACGACGTCCTCGGCGGTACCGGAGCGGACGCGGAAGCCGCGCTGCGCCCTTTCCAGCAGCCCATCGTGCTCCAAGAGGGCCAGCGCCTCGCGCATCGGCGTCCGGGAGACTCCGTACTCCCCGCTCAGCGCGGTCTCCATGAGAGGCGAGTCCGGCGGGAAGCGGCCGTCCATCACGTCACGGCGCAGCCGCCAGTACAAGTCCGACCCGACATCGGTCGTTGACCCCTGAGGTGCCGGATCGGGAACGGGCGGAATGGGCTTGGTCATGACGTCCCTCGGCCGCACGCTCTGCGGCGACGGCAGGATGGAGCGGATACGGGCAAGCCCACAGTACAGGATGCGTATACCTGCGTATACGCTGAGCGGGGAGGGGGCGTTAGCCGGGTCGCAGTCCCGTGCGGCCGCCCCGGAAGATCGCTCCCGGCCGCACCCGAGCCGGACACCACGAAAGGCGCGCCCGTGCCCCCACACACCTCCGGTATTCACCCTGGTGAGATCCTCATCAGCCCGGACGGACTTGCCGGCCTGCTGGGCGCGAAGAGCCCTGCGCCTCTGCCCGGCCCTGCGCATCCGCTCGCCCCCGCGCCGGTCGTCCTGCTGGACGCCACCGTCGTCCTGGCGCCGCCCGAGCACGACGGTGACTACCGCTCAAGCTCCGGCGAGGAGAGCTGGAACCGGGAACACATCCCGGGGTCCCAGCACGTGGACCTGCTGACCCGCTTCACCGACCTCGCCGCGCCGTACCACTTCGCTCACCCCGCGAGGGACGTCGTCCGCCGGGAACTTGCCGCCCTGGGCGTGACCGAGGACACCACCGTCGCGCTGTACGACCAGGGCGCCACCCAGTGGGCGGCCCGACTGTGGTGGGTTCTGCGCGACGCGGGGGTCCCGGCCAGGGTGCTGGACGGGGGCTTGCCCGCGTGGACCGAGGCGGGACACCCGGTCGCCGCCGGGAGGAGGGAGAGCGCCGAAACCGTGCCGGGCCAGCCGCGCTCGGGCGCTCAGAGCCGGCCCCGGCCCCAGCCTCAGGCGGAGACGCAGGGGAATCCGTTCCCCCGCGCTGCTGCGGCCGACGCCTTCCGGCAGTCCCTGTGGGCGGACAAGGGTGAGGTCCTGGCCATCAGCGAGGGGCGCGCTCCAGGCATCCTGGTGTGTGCGCTGGGGCCTGCGCACTTCGATGGCAGCACCCCTACCCGCTACACCCGGCGGGGCCGTATCCCCGCCAGCGTCAACCTGCCCGCCCACGATGCGACCGCCTCCGACGGGCGCGTACTGACCGGCGACGCGCTGCTGGCGTATGCCGGACGTCTGCGGCGAGCTGATCACGACGGTCCGGTCGTCATCTACTGCGGCGGAGGGATCTCCGCCTCCCTCACGGCACTTGCCCTCACCCTGGCAGGGGTTCACCAAGTCGCCCTCTACGACGGCTCGTTGGAGGAATGGACGGCCGATGAGGAGCTCCCGGTCGTCACCGGCAGCTGAAGCTGGCATGAACCGGTCTGGCCGGGTCGGGAGAACGGTCCGGGTCGGGATAACGGTGCCGGGCTCGGCAGGAGGTGGCAGGAGCGGACCTGGGGCTGGTCGAGGCAACCGCTCGTGGCTCTTGCCGTGCGGGGGAGCGGCCTCCCCGCGGAACGCCCGATCGCCATCACATGTTTGAGCCCGCCCTGGCCCGTACCCCTCTACGTCTCGCTGCGCCTGCCTCCGCCGCATGACGCTGGTTCCTCCTTGCCGCGGTATCGGTGCAGGGCGCGCGTCGCCCTCGCGGGTCCGGCGGCTCAGTCGCTGACGGCGCGGTGGCCGTTCGCGTGCAAGCCCATGACGGCGAGGCGGAAGGCGCGCTCGGCTTGCCTGGCTGGGGCGGTGTAGTTCTCCGTGGCCAGTGCAATTCCGACGACCAGCGTGAGGAGGTCCTCGATACTGACGCCGGCCTGGACGGCATTGTCGGCGATGGCTCTGCGCAGCAGGCGGTCGCCGGCGTCCTTGAGGTCAGTGGCGCAGGAGTGCTCCAGGTCTTCGTCCTGTAGCGGCTGGTAGGAGATGGTGTCCGCCAGCCCGCGCGCCGCGAGCGAGTAGGCGAGCAGCTCATGCAGCCACCGCACCAGCGCGGAGTAGGTGTCCTTTTCGCCGCACAGGGTCTCGGCGTGCTCGCACAGCACGTGGATCCGCTCCCGGAAGACAGCTTCGAGCAGGGCTTTGCGGGTGGGGAAGTGACGTCGGACCGTGGCTGATCCGACGCCCGCCGTGCGGGCGATCCGCTCCAGGGACGCCTGCGCTCCTCGGGCCGCCACCTCTGCCTCGGCCACTGTGAGGATGTGCGCGTAATTGCGGCGGGCGTCCGAGCGCTGGCCGGTCATGTTCTCTCCAACGTTGATAAGTGGCGGGCCCCGCCATATTCTAACGACCGTGAAACGGCGGGCCCCGCCGTTTCACGCTGCCGTCTCCAATCGAGGGAATCACTATGACCACAGCCGAACTGCCGGTTCTCGTCACCGGTAGCACTGGCCGTCAAGGCGGTGCCACCGCCCGTGCCCTGCTCGCCCGGAAGACACCGGTACGCGCCCTGGTGCGGGACCCGCATACGCCTCGCGCCCGAGCCATCGAGGAACTCGGCGCGGACCTGGTCGTCGGAGACCTCACGGCCCCGGCCACCCTCAAGGCCGCCGTCGACGGGGTCCGGGCGGTGTACTCGGTGCAGATGCCCGCGTACACCGGGCAGGGATTCGACTTTGCCGGAGAGGTCGCCCAGGCCGAGAACCTCATGACGGCGGCGCGGGCCGCAGGGGTGGAACAGTTCGTCCAGTCCTCCACCAGCGGCGTCGGGCAGCACACCGAGGCGCCGGGTTGGCGCGAAGGGCGCTGGGAGGTGATGCGGGTCCCACTCGGCACGAAGGCGGCGATCCAGGACCGGCTGCGTGAAGTCGACTTTCCCTACTGGACGTTGCTCAAGCCGTCCTTCTTCATGGAGAACTTCGAGCCGTCGATGCGGTTCTACTTCCCGCGCGGTGTCGAAGGAGGTCTGGTCACCGTCGTCAAACCCGGCACGCATCTGGCGCTTGTCGCGGCCCGGGACGTCGGCCGCGCAGCCGCGGCTGCCCTGTCCGCGCCCGCCGAGTGGCATCGCGTGGAGCTGGAACTCGCCAGTGACCGTCTCACCATGACCCGGATCGCGGACGTCCTCTCCCGCGCCCTGGGAGTCCCGCTGGCGGCCCCGGACATGACCGAGGAGCAGGCCCGCGCAGCAGGAATGGGAGACATGGGTGCCACGCATGCCTTCATGGATGCCGTCGGCCAGCCTGCCAGGCCGCAGTTCGCTCAGGCGCGGGGGATCGAGCTGACCAGCTTCGAGGAGTGGGCGCACGAGCACCTGAGGCCTGTCGCCTGAGACCGACCGTCCCCCGTTGCCTTCTTCAGGTTCCTGGCCATCTTCGGGTTTCTGGCCTTCTTCAGGTCCTGGCCATCTTCGGGTTCCTGCGAGAAGGACGCCGGCCTCGGTCCCGGCATGGCTGGTCACGCTGTCGCCTTTGAGGTTCTGGTGACGCCGTTACCCGCGGCCGTGCTCTGCCCGAAAGTGCTTCAGCGGCGGTTCATCCGCCTGGTTTCGCGGTTCATCGAGCTGGTTTCGCCGACGCGCTCCGTGCGTCGCGGGAGGGTGTCCGCGTGGGGCGGTGTCGGTCGACGAGTGACCTGCTGAGGAAGAGCCGTACGTGGTGAGGGGCCTGTCCCGGCCCGCTCTTCTCCGCAAGTCGGACGGCAACGGGCCCCCTCAGCTGTCGAGCTATGGATCTCAAAGGACACCGCCCGCACCAGCACCCGGGCGATCGCCGAGTGGTGTCAGCGCCCTCGATCTGGGACGGGCGGCCTTGCCTCCCGGCCTCCGGCAGCACATCATGAAGCCGTTGATCAATTGTTGTGCCGAACGGCCTGGCCTGTCGACGCCGCGGAGGCAACGGTCGTGATCCGCAGGATGTAGGGCAGCCGCACGGGTTCGACGGGAGTCATGGTGAGGGCAGCGCACGTGGGACCGGTTGCGGCTGCGCCGCAGGTCTGGACGAGGCGCCGCCATGTCGACCTGTGCCGGACCCACGCCGCGCTCTGTCGCTGACGGTACGCGCCGGCCTTTCGTCGGCACCCCCGCGCGCAGACGCGGCGCCCGCCCGCGCTTAATCCCGTGCGTCCGGGCGCCTCCCCATTCGTTTCCCCATTCCTTTCCTTTGCAAGCCGCCTCCCGATGCCACCCGCATCGACGAGAAGGGACGAGTAGTGACCCCGAAGCAGCCCAGGATGCTGAAGACCGTGACCGGAGCCGGTGGCACGTCGGAGACGTACGACCTGGCGATAGATCCGACCCGCTCCACCCTCGACACCGCTGTGCGGGTGGCGCGGCTCGCCGAGGAGGCGCGGTTCGACGCGTTGTTCACCGCCGATCTCCTCAGGTTCGACGCCCAGGGCGCGATCGGCTCGCAGGAACCACTGGTCTTCGTCTCGGCGCTGAGTCAGGTCACCTCGCGGATCGGTCTGATCGCGACGGTGTCGAGCACTTTCCACGACCCGTTCAACCTGGCCCGGCTCTTCGGCACCCTCGACCACGTCAGCAACGGGCGGGCCGCCTGGAACCTGGTGACCTCCTCGATCGGCGAGGAGAACTTCGGCGCCGGCGAACTGCCCAGCCCGGAGGATCGCTACGCACGCGCCGCGGAGACTCTGGACGTGGTCAACGCGCTGTGGGACAGCTGGCAACCCGGCGCGCTGACGGTCGGTGCGGACGGGAAAGCGGTGCTGAGGCGCGACCGCGTGCATCCGATCCATCACTCCGGCCGTTTCTTCACCGTGACCGGTCCGTTGAACATCCCGCCGCTGCCGCAGCGCCGCCCGGTGCAGATCCAGGCCGGGCAGTCCGAGGCGGGGAGGGCGCTGGGCGCCCGCTATGCGGAGATCGTGTTCACCTCGCTGCCTACGCTCGACCACGCGTTGGACTTCACCCGGAAGATCCGCGACCAGGCCGGAAGCCTGGGGCGGCCCGACGGACTGCCGTTGATCTTCAGCTCCTTCCACGCCACCTACGGTGCCTCGGAGGAGGAGGTGAAGCGGCTCGTGCGCGAGAAGCGAGAGTCGATCGACTTCGAACGCGGCCGTCTCCAGCTGGCCGACATGCTCGGCGGCGAGGTCGACCTGTCGGACCTTCCGCTCGACGCGAGGCTTCCGGAGAACGTGCTGCCCGAGGTGACCTCGGTGAACCGTCGTCGCGGACGGGTCGACATCTTCGCCGGATACGCGCGTCAGGGTTACACCCTGCGGGAACTCATCATCGCGGCACAGGACACCGGGCACTGGGCCGCCGCGGGAACACCCGAGCAACTCGCCGATGCCGTCGAGGAACGCTTCCGCGCAGGCGTCCTGGACGTCATCTCGCTGAGCGGTCTCGCCGACCCGCGCCAGCACGACTTCATCGTCAACGGCCTCCTGCACGAACTGCGCAAGCGAAAGATCGTCGCCACCGACTACACCGGCACCACGCTGCGCGAGAACCTCGGACTCGAACTTCCGGCCTGCGACACCACACCTGTCCGGGCCTGACAGTGCGAGAGCCCGATCGGCGCACACACGGTGCCCGGGACCGACCGGACCTCGGGTGCCCCAACCGCCCCGCAAGGTAGCTTCGTTGACATCCCCGAACCGGGTCCTCTCATCCCGGCACGCCACTGCGGAGCCTCTGACTCGTCGCCGCGCCGCGCACATCGTCCGCGTGGCAGCCGTGCCGTGTCTGCCCCGACGGTTCGGCGTTCTCCCCGTTCGTGGCGAACGGCTGGGACAACCTCGTGTGCCGGCTTGGTGCGGAGTTCCTCCGTCAGCTGTCCCGACGGGTCATGCCGCCCGGCTTGTCGCGCCCGAGCAGCGGCGGTTGCCGGAGCCGGCCGGCCACTCGCCGTCGCCCGTTTCGGCACCGTGCGTGCCGGACGGCCGACGGCTCAACAGCCCTGGTCACCTTCTGAGGGTGGGGCCTTGCCCTGCTCTTGGCCTTCTTGTCACCCTCGGCGCGCGCCCCGCTGACGTGCGGTATCGGCGAACACCTTCCAGGCGATGCCGGAGTGGCGGACGGCCGCGGGGCTCCATCGTGCATCGCGATGGGGCTTGTCGTGACCGGTGCCGGGCGGTCTGTTCACCGCTTCCACCGGGCGGTGACTGACCGGACGGCGGACGTGAGCCGTCCCTGACGGGCGGGTTGCCGTCGTGATTCTTGGCGTCGCACGGGTCGTGCTTCATACAACTGTCACGCAGATGCCGGGAGTTCCGGTCCGGGACGTCTTGACGCCGACAGACGCGAATGATCGTATTCAGCCAATGCGACCAGCCCGGCCGATGAGCCGGCGAGACCCCCAGGAGGACGGCGTGGCCACTGCCCTCGTGCTGTCCTCCCGACTGCATGTGGATCTGCTGCGCGTCTCCAGCTGTCTCTGTCGCGGCTGACCGATCCCGATTCCCGTTCGGTTCGTCGGCAGTTCACCTTTCACGCGATCGCGCTACCTGTGCCGCTCCGGCCACCCCCGCGCCACTTCGCGTGCCCGTTGATGCGGAAGCAGAGACCAGCCATGACTCAGTACAGCAGTGCAAGACCGTTTCGTCCCGGGCTGGGTGCCCTGTCCCTCGGGACGGCGTTCCTGGTGGCTCTGACCGGCTGCACCAGCAGCAAGGACGGCGGCGACGCGACCTATACGAAGGCGCTCACCATCGGGACGACCGACCAGGTGACCAGCCTCGATCCGGCGGGAGCCTGGGATGCGGGCTCCGGCACCATCGAGAGTGAGGTCTACGCGACCCTGCTCAGTGTGAGGAACGGCTCCACGGAGGTGTCTCCGGACCTCGCCACCGGAATCAAGCTGACCGGGCCCAAGGAGTACACGGTCACGCTGAAGGAGGGCCTGAAGTTCGCCAACGGGCACCAACTGACCTCCTCCGACGTCAAGTTCAGCTTCGACCGCACCCTGAAGATAGCCGATGAGAACGGCCCGTCCTCGCTGCTTTACAACCTCGCCTCGGTCGCCGCACCGGACCCGACGACCGTCGTCTTCACCCTGAAGTCGGCCAACGACACGCTGTTCCCGCAGGTGTTGTCCACCGCGGCCGGCTACGTAGTCGACGAGCAGGTCTTCCCGGCCGACAAGATCCTCGACGACAAGTCGATCGTTGCGGGCAAGCCCTGGAACGGCCCCTACGGCGTGCGGAGTTACGACAAGAACTCCCTGGTCTCCTTCACCGCCAACAGCGCCTACCAGGGCGAGCTGGGCACCCCGAAGACCAAGAACGTCCAGCTCAAGTACTACACGGACGCCAGCAACCTGAAGCTCGACGTCCAGCAGGGCAGCATCGACGCCGTCTACCGCACCCTCACCACCGCCGACCTCGACGACCTCGCCAAGAAGAAGGACATCAAGGTCCACACCGGCTCCGGCAACGGCATCCGCTACATCGTCTTCGACTTCCAGAGCCAGCCCTACGGCACCAAGGCGAAGAACGCCGACAAGGCGAAGGCGCTGGCCGTGCGGCAGGCCGTCGCCGACTCCGTCGACCGGGCCCAACTCGCCCAGCAGGTCTACAAGAACAGCTACCAGCCGCTCTACAGCTCCGTGCCCGACGGCCTCACCGGCGCCACCTCCTCCTTCAAGTCGCTGTACGGCGACAAGAAGGGCGGCCCCGACAAGGCGGCGGCCGCGGCGAAGCTCAAGGCGGCGAAGGTCACCACCCCGGTCACCCTCAACCTCCAGTACAACGCGGACCACTACGGCTCGTCCTCGGCCGACGAGTACGCGCTGATCAAGACCCAGCTGGAGGCCACCGGCCTGTTCAAGGTGAACCTCCAGTCCACCGAGTGGACCCAGTACGGCAAGGACCGCATCAAGCACCTCTACCCGCTCTACCAGCTCGGCTGGTACGCCGACTACCTGGACGCGGACAACTACCTCTCGCCCTTCTACTCGGCCAACAGCTGGGTCGCCAACGGCTACGACGACTCCGCCGTCCGTGACCTGATCAAGAAGGAGGAGACGGAGACCGACACGGCCAAGCGCGCCGAACTGCTCAAGCAGGCCCAGGACAAGGCCGCCGCACAGGTGCCGCTGCTGCCCCTGCTCCAGGGTTCCACGGCGATCGTCACCCGCACCGACGTCAGCGGTGTGCCGGACGAGCTGAACAGCGCGTACACCTTCCGCTGGGCCGGGCTCTCGAAGAAGTGAGCGCCCTCACCCAGGACACGACCCCCGGCGCCGTCACCACCCCGGGCGACGGCGCCGCCGGGTACGGACTCGCCCGCTACCTGGTGGTCCGCTTCCTCCTCATCATCCCCACCGTGCTGGTCCTGGTCAGCCTGGTCTTCTTCCTGATGCGCGCCACCGGCGACCCGATCAGCGCCGCCTTCGGCGACCGCCTCACCCCGGACCAGCTGCAGGCCAAGCTCCATCAGGCGGGCTACGACCGGCCGTTGCTCACCCAGTACCTGGACTACCTCAAGTCCCTGGCCACGGGCGACTTCGGCCGCACCGTCACCGACAACCAGCCGGTGACCCACGTGCTCACCACCTACGGCGCCGCCACCGTCGAACTCGCCGCCTACGCGCTGCTGGTGGCCGTGCTCGTGGGAGTCCCGCTGGGCATGGTGGCGGCCTCCTACCGCGACCGGGCACCCGACGCGGCCCTGCGCCTGTTCGCCGTCCTCACCTACGCCACGCCGGTGTTCTTCGTGGGCCTGCTGCTCAAGCTGGTCTTCGCGATCCAGCTCGGCTGGCTGCCCGCGTCCGGCCGGGCGAGCACCGAGGTCCAGCTCTTCCTCCAGGATCAGACCAGCACCACCGGCTTCTACCTCATCGACGCGGTGCGCAGCGGCGACGCGGACGCCATCGGCGACGTACTGCGGCACGCTGTACTCCCGGGCGTGGCACTGGGGTTGCTGGTCGCGGGCATCCTGCTCCGCCTGGTCCGCACGAACCTCATCGGAACACTCGGCGCCGACTACGTTGAGGCCGCCCGCTCCCGAGGCGTCGCACCCTTCCGCCTGGTCACCCGGCACGCCACCCGACCCGCCCTGATCCCCGTCGTGACCGTCCTGGGCCTCCAGGTCGCCGGCCTGCTCGGCGGCGCGGTCCTGACGGAGACCACCTTCGAGTGGAAGGGCCTCGGCTACGAGCTCGCCCATTACCTGACGGTCCGTGACTTCCCAGCGGTGCAGGGCATCGTGGCCCTCTTCGCCGTCGTCGTCGCGGTGACGAACTTCCTGGTCGACGTCGTCGCCGCGCTCATCGACCCCCGAGTGAGGTACTGAGCCATGGCCCAGGTTCTTCTACGGCGCCTGCCGCTGCCGGTGCGGGCCGGGGCCGGCCTGCAACGGGCCATGCTGCTCACGGGGCTCGCCCTGACCGCGCTGTTCCTGCTCACCGCCCTCCTCGGCCCTCTGCTCGCACCCTACGGCTACGCCCAACTCCGAGACTCCGCGGGCTTGTTCGGCTCGCAGCAGCATCCGAGCGGCGCCCACCCCCTCGGCACCACCATCGCCGGATACGACGTGCTGTCCCGCACGGTGTGGGGCGCCCGGACCGCGCTGGAGATCATCCTCGGCGCCCTGTTGCTCTCCGTGATCCCCGGAACCGTCCTCGGCCTGGCCTCCGGCTACCTCGGCGGCAGACTGGACCGGCTGCTGGTCGGCGTCGCCGACGCGCTCTACGCCTTTCCACCGCTGCTGCTCGCCATCGTCATGTCGATCGTGATCAGCGGCGGTCAGTCGAGCCTGGTCGGAGGCCTCGGCGCGGCGGCCTGCTCCGTCGCCGTCGCCTTCGTACCGCAGTACTTCCGGGTCGTACGGGCCGAGGTGATCCGGGTGAAGGCCGAACCCTTCGTGGACGCGGCCCGGGTGATCGGCACCGGCACCTGGCGGATCATGTTCCGGCACGTGCTGCGCAACTCCGTCCGCACCCTCCCGCTGATCTTCACCATCAACGCCTCCGAGGCCATCCTCACCCTGGCCGGGCTCGGCTTCCTGGGGTTCGGCATCGAGCCTAACTCGGCCGCGGAGTGGGGCTACGACCTCAACAGGTCGGTCGCTGACGTCACTTCGGGCCTGTGCTGGACGGCCGTACCGCCAGGTCTCGCCATCGTGCTCACGGTGCTGGGCACCACCCTGCTCGGCGAGAGCCTCACCGACCTGGCCGACCCCCGGCTGCGGCGGCGCGGTGCACTTGGCCCGGCCAAGACGGAGGAAGGCGCGGATGATGAGTGACCTGCTGCGCATCGAGGATTTGCACGTTTCCTTCGCCACCGACGCCGGCACGGCCCCCGCCGTGAAGGGGGTGAACCTGGCCGTGGCACCCGGGGAGGTACTGGCCCTGGTCGGCGAGAGCGGCAGCGGCAAGACCGTGACCGCCAAGTCGGTGCTCGGCCTGCTGCCGGACACCGCGCACGCCCGCGGCCGCGTCCTGCTCGGCGACGGCACCGCCGACCCGGCCGAGGACGTCCTCACCGCACCCCCGGCCAGGCTCCGCGCACTGCGCGGCAGCCACGCCGCGATGGTGTTCCAGGAGCCGTCCACCGCCCTCAACCCGGTCTTCAGCATCGGCTGGCAGCTCACCGAGGGTCTGCGCGCCCACGGCTACGGCGGAAGCAAAGCCGAGCGCCGGGCGTTGGCCGTCGAATGGCTCGACAAGGTCGGCATCCCCGATCCCGCCACCCGCGTCGACCACTACCCGCACCAGCTCTCCGGCGGCCAGAAGCAGCGCGCCGTCATCGCCATGGCCCTGGCCCTGGGCACCAAGCTGATCGTGGCCGACGAACCCACCACCGCCCTCGATGTCACCGTCCAGGCGGAGATCCTCGAACTCCTGCACCGCTGCCGTAAAGACTTCGGCATCGCCGTCCTCCTGATCACCCACAACATGGGCGTCGTCGCGGACCTCGCCGACCGGGTGGCGGTGATGAGCGACGGCGAGATCGTGGAACAGGCCCCGGTGCGTGAGCTGTTCGCGGCGCCCGCTCACCCGTACACCCGTCAACTCCTGGCCGCCGTACCGGTCTTCGGCGAGCAGAACCGGCCGCAGCCGCCACTGCCTCAGGAGGAGCAGCCGGTCGTACGCGCCTCCGCCCTGGTCGTGGACTACCCCGGCCGGCTGGGCAGGAAGGGCTTCAGAGCCGTGGACGGTGTCAGCTTCGAGATCGCGTCGGGGGAGGTGCTGGGGCTGGTCGGGGAGAGCGGCAGCGGCAAGACCACCATCGGCCGGGCCGTCGCCGGTCTCACGGCCACGTCCGGCGGCCAACTGGAGGTGTTCGGCCAGGAGTCGATGATCCGCCGCCGCACCCGTGGCAGGCCCGGCCACATCGGCTACGTCTTCCAGGACCCAGCCGCCAGCTTCAACCCCCTGCTGACCATCGCCGACAGCATCGCGGAACCGCTGCTCGTGCACCGCCGCGAACTGGGCGCGCAGGCCGTCCGCGCCGAGGCCGAGGCACTGCTGGAGTCCGTGCACCTGCCCCGCGCCTACGCCGACCGCTACCCCCACGAGCTCAGCGGCGGCCAGCGCCAGCGCGCCGCCCTGGCCCGAGCGCTCGCCCTGCGGCCCCCTCTGCTGATCGCGGACGAACCTACCTCGGCCCTGGACGTCTCCGTCCAGGCCAAGGTGCTCGACCTGTTCACCGAACTGCAACGAGAGTTGGGCTTCGCCGCCCTGTTCATCAGTCACGACCTCGCGGTGGTCGAGCAGGTCGCCGACCGGGTCGTGGTCCTGCACCGGGGCCGGATCGCGGCCCAGGGCGCCACGGCCGACGTGCTGGGCAACCCCCAGGACGACTACACCCGGCGCCTGGTCGCCGCGCTGCCCGTCCCCGACCCGGTCCGCCAGTCCCGTCGACGGGACCGGGGCGGTGACCTGTTCTCAGCCGTCGACGAAGGAGTGGCACGTCCATGAGCGACACCACCGGCTACCCGATCGCCCAGATCCTCGCCGCCACGCCCGTCTTCGACGGCCACAACGACCTGCCCGTGGCACTGCGCGTCCGTTCCGGCTACAGCGTGGAAGGGCTCGCCGACGGCCGACCCGACCTGCACACCGACCTGCCCCGGCTGCGGGCCGGCGGGGTCGGCGCCCAGTTCTGGTCGGTGTATGTCTCCTCGAAACTGCCCGAGCCCGAGGCCGTCGTCTCCACACTGGAGCAGATCGACGCCGTCTACCGGCTCGTCGCCCGCTATCCCGACACCCTGCGCATCGCCTACACCGCCGCCGACGTCGAGCGCTCTTTCACGGACGGCCGGATCGCCTCCCTGCTGGGAATCGAGGGCGGCCACAGCCTCGCCGAATCGCTGGGCGTGCTGCGGTCGTTCGCCCGGCTGGGGGTCCGCTACGTGACCCTCACCCACAACGACAACACCTCCTGGGCCGACTCGGCCACCGACGAACCCGGCGTCGGCGGCCTGAACGACACCGGCCGCGCGATCGTCGCCGAACTGAACCGCAGGGGCATCCTCGTCGACCTCTCCCACGTCGCCGAGTCCACCCAACGGGCCGCTCTCGCGGTCAGCACCTCCCCAGTGCTGTTCAGCCACTCGTCGGTGCGGGCACTCAACGACCACCCCCGCAACGTCACCGACGAAGTCCTGCGACTGCTGCCAGACAACGGCGGTGTCATCCAGCTCACCTTCGTGCCGTACTTCATCTCCGCCGAAGTCGCCGACTGGGCGCGGGAGTTGGAGGAGGAACGGGGGCGGCTCGGGCTGCCGGAGAGGACCTGGCCCTGGCCGCGGGCACCGAGGCCGGCAGAAGACCCGGCCGTGGTGGCCGAGGAACATGGTGCGCTTCTCGACCCTCCCGTCGACGACCGGCTCCGACGCTGGATCGAGGCGCACCCGCGTCCCGAGGTGACGGTTGCCCAGGTCGCCGACCACGTCGAGCACGCTCGTGAGGTCGCGGGCCGCGACCACATCGGCCTGGGCGGCGACTACGACGGTGTCGATCACCAGCCCACCGGCCTCGCCGACGTCTCCGGCTACCCGGTCCTGCTGCGCGAACTCGCCGACCGGGGCTGGTCCCGGGCCGACCTGGAGGCACTGACCGGCCGCAACGTCCTGCGCGTGCTGCGCGAGGCGGAGGAGCGAGCCACCGAGCCCCTGTGGCCGACGGCCCCGCTGCGATGAGGCGCGCGAACCGGTGGGGTGACACGTTCGCCCGCTGGTCACCCGGACTGCTCGCGATGGGCTGCTGCCTGTGGGGACTCCCGTTGCCGAAGGCACCGGCCCGAGAGGAGCCGGTGGGCCCACCGCCCGGCCACCCGGAGTGCCTCGCCGCCCACATCCCGCTCACCGACGGGGAACGACAACTCTGGGCGGCCCTCGGTCTGAGGACCTGACGGGCGCCTCCGGTGCTCCCCGTGGTCATCTGGCACCCCGACCCCCTCCGGCCGTCGACCACGGTCCGGACGGGCTGCTGTCGTGACCGGCGGTCACGGTGCCACCCGGCCTGGTCATGCCTCGCGACCGAGAACGCCCACACCCGGCGGGACCGTGGCCCGCAGTTCCCTCACCAGGGCGCGCACCACAGCGGTCCCGGCCAGTTCGGAACTGGTGACATAGCCGACGTGACGTGTCGGACGCCCGGGACCGAGATCGGTGATCCCCACCGAGTCCGGCGCTCCGGTCAGGGAGAGCGCGGGCATGATCGCCATTCCGTGCCCCGTGCTCACCAGGGAGAGAACCGCTCCGTCGTCCTCGGCCTCGACGGTCGCCTCCGGGATCCAGTCCTGCGCGGCCCACCAGTCGCTGGTGTACGAGCCGCAGTTCTCCGCCCAGTCGACCAGCGGCAGCGAACGCGGCGCGAGGTGACCCGTCGCGTGCACCAGGGCATACGGCTCCTCGAAGAGTCCCTTCGCGACGAGACCCGGTGCGAACGGGACGGAGCCGCCGAGCGTGGCGATGGCCACATCGGCTGTGCCGGCGGCCACTTCGCCCGCGGTTCCGCGCCCCACCTCGCGGACGATCCGCACCCGTGGCTCGATCCCGGGATGGCGGGCACGCAGCCGCTCCAGGACGGGCGGCAGCAGATGGAGAGCCGCACTGCGGAACGCCGCGATCCGCAACGGCCCCTGGGCCGTGGGGGACCGGCCCGCACCGCGCGCCTCAGCGGTCAGGACGGACAGCAGGCGCAGGACGCGCCGGGCGTGCGCCACCGCCCTCTCCCCGGCGGGAGTGGGGCGGGCGCCGGTGCGGCCGCGTTCGAAGAGCACCGTACCGATCTTGCGCTCGCTGCCGCGCACCGAGTGGGACACCGCGGACTGCGTCAGACCGAGCGCATGGCCCGCCGCCGAGAAACCGCCGCTGTCCGCGACCGTCACCAGGACGCGCAGTTCGTGCGGGGAGAGATCGGAGTCGGTCGTGCGGGCCACGGGGCGCTCACCTCATCGTATGAGAACCGCTCATGGAACGCGGCGTCGCATGAGCCCAACCGGCTGCCCACCAGGCGTATTCCCGCCCTACCGTCCGGTCATGAACCAGACCGCGCTCACCGTGCACCAGACCGCCCGTCCGCACGGCTTTCCCACCGCCGCGCACTTCGCCTTCGTCGAGTCCGCGCTTCCCGGACCCGAGGTCGGCAGCGCACTCGTGGAGAACCTCTACTGGTCCGTCGACCCCTATCACCGAGAGATGATGGACGAGGTGCCCGGCGGGTTCGCGCTCGGCGCACCGCTGGAGGGCCGCGCCATCGGGCGGGTCGTCGCCTCGCGCACACCCCTGCTGACCGAGGGGGAGATCGTGTTCCACCGGCGGGGCTGGCGCACGCACGTGGTGGTCGCCCCCGAGGAGATCAGGCGGCTGCCGCGCTTCGACGGAGTTCCCCTGACCGCGTATCTGAGCATCCTCGGCGGCACCGGCCTGACCGCCTATGTGGGCTTGACCCGCATCGCCCGCCTCCACGAGGGCGAGGACCTGTTCGTGTCGGCCGCCGCGGGCGGGGTCGGCACGGCGACCGCGCGGTTCGCCCGGCTGCTCGGTGCCGGGCGGCTCGTGGGCAGCACGGGCTCGGTGGCGAAGGCCGCCTACCTCAGGGACCAGGTCGGCTTCGACGCCGTCTTCGACCACCATGAGGGGACCGCCGCCGATTTGCTCCGCAAAGCCGCACCGGACGGCATCGACGTGTACGTCGACAACGTCGGCGGCGGACAACTGGCCGCGGCGGTAGGGGTTCTGCGTGAGTTCGGGCGCGTCGTCCGCGTCGGCACGATCAGCCAGTACAACACCCCCGGCACGGCGCGGTCCGACATCAACCACGCGGATCTCGTGGAGAAGAGCATCCGCATGGAGGGCTTCCTGGTCAGGAACCATCTCGATGTGCAGGAGGAGTTGTACGAGTTCGCGGTGCCGCATCTGCGGAGCGGCCGGCTCGTTCCGGACGAGACGGTGATCGACGGGTTCGAGAACATCGTGGAAGCGTTCCTTGGAATGCTGCGCGGACGGAACACCGGCAAGACCATCGTTCAAGACCGCACGCAGCACGGGTAGGTGTCACGCACACCGGTGGTGCGCCATGCGTGCGTCGGTCACGGCAGCTCGAAGCGGTGACGTGGCAGCGCCCAGTCGGTGGCCGCCGTGGTCGCGCGTTCGACATCCTCCCCGAGCAACAGCCTCCGCGCCACGAGTTCCTCGGCCGCGGCCTTGACCCTGGCCACGTAGTCGGCCGAGTCCCGGTAGCGCTCCCGGACACTGGCCCGCGGGTCGCCGGTGACAAGCCGCTCGTCCTCCGTGGCGGCGAACGGCAGTGTGGATCCGCTGAACTCGTGCAGCGCACCGTGTCCTTGGCCGGGGGCCCGGGTGTTCCATCCGGTGTAGGTGCCGAGCGGCGCGGCCACCATCGGAGCGCGTACGCCCGCTGTCTCGTTGCCGTCGGAGTCGACGGCCGGGACCAGGACCGCGTACTGACGCGAGCGGTCGGTGACCGGCGGCACGACGGAACGGTCCACGGCGTACAGCTCGTTGGGCCCGTGGGGCGGCAGCGCGGACGGGACGGCCGGGAACTGACGCGACCAGGCGTCCTTCGTCACCAGGGTGCCGTCGGCGACCGTCGGCACCGCACTGGCCGGCGGCTCCACACCCTCGCTCACCCACGCGTCGAGCGCGTCCAGAACGGCGCGGAAGAGGGCGGAGGTGGCGACCACGTTCTGCGGGTGGTTGCAGACGCCGTTCGTGGGCGCGCCCGCCGTCGGATCGGCCACATGCTGGCTGGACGACCACAGATAACCTCGCACATTGGGTGGGAAGCCCAGGTCGCGGCCGTCCGTGGTGGTGTGCACCAGCGATCCCCTGCGCTGCCAGTACTCCGTAGACGTCTGGGTGTGCAGCACCTTGGGATCGCTCGCCCGCTTCATGATCGCGTCCCGCTCGCCGGTGAGATGGTCGACCGTCTCGGCGTAGGCGAAGGGGAAGGCGTCGGCCGGGCTGAGATGGTCCTCGTACTGCTGGCCCCCCGAGACTGTCAGGTTGGTGAAGCGTTCGAGGCCGAGACGGCCGGCGCCGGAGACGTGCGGCAGCAGCCCGTCGAAGACGGGGCGGCCTTCGGCATCCTCGTTGAAGCCGAGATGGACGAAGTCACGGATCGCCCGGCCGGTCTGGGAGCGCCCCCATCCGTAGGCGTACTCGATCGGACCGGCCGGGCCCGCCGGGTCGTGGCGCAGATGGCTGACCAGATCACGGACCGCGGCCAGGCCCAGCCCCAGAACGAGTGGATCCTCGGCCTCGTACGTGAGCTCGTAGATCCAGCCGGGCCGGAATCCGCCGTCGAGGTGGAGGTCGGACCGGCTCGGCACGACGGCCCGGGCCGCGCCCCTCAGCTCGCTCCCGCCGCCCTGGAGCCGTGCGAACCGCCAGGTTCCGCCGGGGAGTTCCTCCGGCGTGCTGTGCGGATAGCGACGCCGGGTGAGGCGGGCGGTGCGCACTCCGCGTTCGCTGACCGGGCAGGACCTGGTGTTCGACCAGCGGGACAGCGGAAGCGAGTCGATGGGCTCCGCCACGATGAACTCGGCCGTCGTCAGGCCGCGCACGGACTCCGTGCCCTCCTTCGCCACCGGCAGATCGAGCAGCAGACGCCCGTCGCCCGGCAGCAGATCGCCCTGCCAGGCGCCGAAGACGATCGTGTAGCCGCGGCGCATCAGAAAGCCGTTTCCGGCGTCGGCGAGGGTGCGTGGCCTGTTGGTGTGCGGAGCGTCGCAGAAGTACTGGACGGCCCGTTTGTCGCCCCGGTTGCCCCAGTCGAAGAACAGCCGCCCGCGCCCGCCGTCGATGGGACGCAGGATCTCGACGTCCCCGCTAAAGCGCACCACGCCTGCGCTGTCGCGCGGTGCGAGGCCGAGGTCGGGGATCGCGCGGTTGGCGGTTGCCGTCGGGTCCACGGCGTAGTGGGCGGTGGCGGTGAGCACCTCGTACGCTCCGGCGCCGGGGAAACGGTGAGCGTCGGCGAACGGTTCGCGGGAGTGCACCTCCAGGCGGACCGGGCGCCGCGGATCAGAGGTCACCGACCGGCGTCCTGTACTGACGGGTCAGCGGGGCGCCAGCCCAGCTCGGGTGCGACCAGGTGCCGTACGTCGTGCAGGATCTGTTCGTACTCCTCCCGGTGGAACTCGTAGGGCAGTTCCAGGCGCAGCTCCGACACCTGCGCGAGGACGGGGTCCGCCGTCAGCCGCTCCAGGATCTGCTCCGCGGTACCGACCACGTCGGGCGCGAACAGAAACCGCTTCCCGCCCAGTGCCGCCGGCGTCTGCGGCTTCAGGGTGCGTTCGTGCCGACTGGCCGCGTAGTCCCGGTAGCGGGCCCGGGCGGCCGCGTCGGCGCTGTCGAGCGGCACGATCACCCGCCCGAGCGCCACCCGTGTCGGCGGCCGGTCCTCGCCCAGGCTGCGCCGGTACTCGGAGAGCAGGTTCAGTTGGGCCGTGGTGAAGTCGTCGGTGTCCTCGCCCGAGACGATGTTCCCGGACAGCAGGTTCAGGCCGTGCTCGGCGGCCCACCGGACCGAGCGCAGGCTGCCCCCGCCGTACCAGATTCGGTTCACCAGACCGGGGCTGTGCGGCTGCAGCCGCGGACGCTGGGTGTTGCCCGGCGACTGGATCACCGTGTCCGGGGAGCCGAGGTGCTCGCCGCGCAGGTTGTCCAGGAGACGGGCGATCCTCCCGTACGACAGGTCGAAGCTCCGCCAGTCGCCGTCGTACACCAGGTCGCCGAGCAGGTCGGCGTGCGGCATGCCGGTGCTGAAGCCGACCTGGAGCCGTCCCCGGGACAGCACGTCGGCCAGCGACAGGTCCTCGGCGAGTCGGAACGGGCTCTCGTAGCCGATCGGGATGACCGCCGTGCCCAGCTCGACGCGCTGGGTGCGCTGGCCGGCGGCGGCGAGGAACACGGCGGCCGAGCCGACACCGTGTTCGAGGTGACGCTGTCTGATCCAGGCACCGTCGAAGCCCAGCTGCTCGCCGTACTCGAAGAGCTGGAGAGTCTCCTCAAGACCGGTGCCCGGATCGTCGTCGGCGAAGTTGCCCGGGGTGAGGAGGGCCAGGGAGGTGATGGTGGGAGTGCTCATGCTGTGGTCCTCAGCTCGTGGTGGTCTCGACGGCGGGGGTGGGGACACGGCCGCCGGGGATGGCCGCGAGCAGTTCGCGGGTGTAGGCGTGACGGGGGTGCGTGAAGAGGTCCTCGGGCGGACCCGTCTCGACCACACGCCCGGCCCGCATGACGGCGACCTGGTGCGCTATCTGCCGTACGACGGCCAGGTCGTGGGAGATGAAGAGGTAGGCCACTCCCGTGTCGGCCTGCAACTCGGCCAGCAGGCCCAGGACTTGGGCCTGCACGGACACGTCGAGCGCCGAGACGGGTTCGTCGCAGACCACCAGATCGGGGGAGAGGGCGAGGGCGCGGGCGATGGCCACCCGCTGCCGTTGCCCGCCGGAGAGTTCGGCCGGCCGGCGCTCCAGTGTGGCGACGGGCAGGGCGACGCGGTCGAGGAGTTCGCGGGCGCGGTCGAGACGGCTGGCGCGGTCGCCGACCTTGAAGGCGCGCAGCGGTTCAGTGATCACCTCGGCGACGGAAAACCGCGGATCGAGCGAGGCGTAGGGGTTCTGGTAGACGAGCTGGGCGCGCCGGCGCAGTTCCCTGGCCTGTGCGCCCTTGGCGGCGGTCACGTCGGTCGCGTCGAACAGGACCTGTCCGGCGGTCGCGTCGGCCAGCCGGAGTACCAGGCGGGCGGTGGTGGACTTGCCCGAGCCCGACTCGCCGACCAGTGCCAGGGTCTGGCCCCGGTGGAGCGTGAAGCTGACGTCGTCGACGGCGCGCAGGGTGCGGGGCCCGTCGCCGGTGCGGGGGAGCCTGAACTCCTTGACCAGGTTGCGGATTTCGACCAGGGGTGGCGTGTCCGCGTCGGGGCGGGAGGCCGGGACGTGGGTCCGGGCGGTGGTCAGGCTCGGCGCGCTGGCCAGCAGGTGCCGGGTGTACTCGTCCTTCGGGTCGGCCAGGATCTCGCGGGTCGGACCCGCCTCGACCACCCTGCCCTCTGACATGACCACCAGCCGCTGGGCCCGGTCGGCGGCCACCCCGAGGTCATGGGTCACGAGCAGGATCGCGGTGCCCGACTCCTCGGTGAGCCGCTGGAGGTGGTCGAGGATGACCCGCTGCACGGTGACGTCGAGCGCGCTGGTGGGCTCGTCGGCGATGATCAGCTCGGGCCGCGCTGCGATGGCGATGGCGATCAGCGCGCGTTGCCGCATCCCGCCGGAGAGTTCGTGCGGGTACTGCCGGGCCCGGACGGCCGCGTCGGGCAGCCCGGCCCGGTCCAGGACGTCGACCGCCTCGGCGGGTGCCGAGCGGCGGGTCGCCAGACCGTGGATGCGCAGCACCTCGGCGACCTGTTCACCGATCCGCTTCACCGGGTTGAGCGAGACGGTCGGGTCCTGCGGGACCAGCCCGATCCGCGCCCCGCGCACGGTACGCAGCTCCGCCTCCGACAGGGTGGCGAGGTCGCGCCGGCCGAAGCGGACCGTGCCCGCGTCGATGGCGCCGTTGCCCGGCAGCAGCCGGGTGATCGCGTGCGCGGTGGTGCTCTTGCCGGAGCCCGACTCACCGACCACGGCGGTCACCTGCCCGGGCCATACGTCCAGGTCCACGCGCCGTACGGCCGACACTGTGCCGCCCCGGGTGCGGTACGACACGGACAGGCCTCGGATCTCCAGCAGTGGTGTGGTCACGTCCTCACCGTTCTCACGTTCGTCGGTCATCGCTGCCGGGACCATTCGCCGTCCAGCGCCCGGGCGATGCGGTTGGCGGCCAGCACGGTCGCGGCGATCGCCAGACCGGGCAGCGCGGTCAGCCACCAGGCGTTGGCCAGGTAGTTGCGGCCGTCGGAGATCAACGTCCCCCACTCCGGGGCCGGTGGCGGCGCCCCGTAGCCGAGGAAGCTGAGCGCGGAGACGGCCAGGATCGAGGAGCCGAAGTCCAGGGTGGCCAGCACGATCACCGGGCCGGCCGCGTTGGGCAGCACGTGCCGGGCGAGCACCGAGTACCAGCGGACCCCGCTCGCCCGCGACGCCTCCACGAACACGGCCTGCCGCACCCTGAGCACCTCCGAGCGTGCCACCCGGGCGAACGAGGCCACGCTCGCGATGCCGACGGCGACCGCCACCTTCACCGTGCCGTAGCCGAGCGCGGTGACGAGTGCCAGGGACATAAACAGCGCGGGGATGGACAGCAGGACGTCCACGAACCGCATCAGCACGTCGTCCACCCAGCGGCCCACGAACCCCGCGACCACGCCCAGCAGTCCACCGACCACGAACGCGACCAGTACGGCGATCAGCGTCGCCTTCAGGGACAGCTGGGCGCCGTGGACCACGCGGGAGAAGACGTCACGGCCCAGTTCGTCCGTGCCGAACCAATGACTGCCGCTCGGCCCGCGGAAGTTCTGTGACGGCACGCCCTTCAGCGGGTCCTGCGAGGTGAACAGATCGGGCCAGAACGAGGCCAGTACCACCAGCACGAGGACGACCACGGACAGCAGCAGCCCCGGACGGCGCACCACGAAACGCAGCACGCGCCGTACGTCCACGCGGCGTCGACCGTGCTCGGGCGCCGGGCCCAGCTCGACCGGGCGGGCCAGTCCCAGCGCCGCCTCGGCGGGTTCGTCGACGAGACTCCGGCTCATGCGAGTGCCGCCCTTCTGCCCGAAGCCACCACGATCCGTGGGTCCAGGAGCGGATAGACCAGGTCGATGAGCAGGTTCGTCGTCACGAAGATCAGCGCCCCGAACACCACCACTCCCTGGACCAGAGGGATGTCCTGCGCGGTGACCGCCGCGGCGGTCACCCGGCCCAGGCCGTCACGGGAGAACACCGTCTCGACGACCACCGAACCGGCGATCAGCTGCCCGACCAGCAGCCCGACGACCGTCAGGGCCGGCAGGGAGGCGTTGCGCAGCGCGTGCCGCAGATGGACCCGCCACCGTCCGGCGCCCTTGGCCCGCGCGGTCTCCACATAGGCCTGGTCCAGCGCGGTCAGCAGGCTCTTCGCCAGCACCTGGCCGACCTGTGCCCCGGTCGGTACCGCCAGCGTGAGCGCGGGCAGCACCAGCCCCTTCAGGCCGTCGTTGCCGAACGCGGGAAACCAGTGCAGCTTGAACGAGAACGCCTCGACGAGCAGCAGCCCCACCCAGAACGTGGGGACCGACACCCCCAGCGGCGGCAGCGACAGCAGGAACTGCCGCAGCCAGCGCCGGGAGGTGTACGTCGCCACCACCGCGAGCCCGCCGCCGAGCAGCACCGCGAGCAGCAGTGCGGCCCCGGTCAGCTGGAGCGTCTGCGGCAGCGCGTCGGCCAGGGTGGAGGTCACCGGGCGGCCGGTGGAGACCGCGTCGCCGAAGTCCCCGCGCACCGCCCGGCCGAGGTACTCCGCGTACTGCACGAGCACCGGCTTGTCGAAGCCGTACTCGTGCCGCAGGGCGGCGATCTGCTTCGGGTCGACCTGCCCCGAGTCCATCCCGGCCCCGGCCATCGCCGTGACCGGGTCACCCGGCAGATAGTCCAGCACCAGGAACGACACCGTGTAGGCCGCCCACAGCACCCCGACCGCCTGCGCGAGCCGTTTGATCACATACCGGCGCATGATCTAGCCGATCCAGGTGTCGTGCAGCTGGAGTCGGCTGGAGGCGTCGAAGTCCAGGCTGTGCACCTTCTTCGAGGTGCCCAGCTGGGTCTGAAGCTCCACCACGGGCACGTAGTAGGCGTTCTGCACGAGCAACTGCTGTGCCTGGGTGACCAGTTGCTTGCGCTTGGCGGCGTCGACGGTCGCGGCCTGCTCGTTCAGTGCCGTGTCGAGGGAACTCGCCGGCAGGTGGTAGAAGTTGGCCAGCTTGGTGGAGAAGGAGCTGCGCAGGATGTCCGGGTCGGCTCGGGTCACGTTCCCCCATACCGCGTCGAAGTCACCCGACTGGAGCGTCGGGGCGAACTGTGTGACCTGGAGCTGCTTGAGGACCACGTCGACACCGATGGCCTTGAGCTGCTGCTGGACCAGCTCCAGAGCGGGCTGGTTGGTGGCCGAGTTCGGGAACCACTTGACGGTCAGGGTCAGCTTCTTGCCGTCCTTGGCGCGGATGCCGTCGCCGCCGGTCTTCCAACCGGCCGCGTCCAGAAGGGACTTGGCCTTGGCCGCGTCGAAGCCCAGACCGGACGAGAGGTCGGTGTAGTCGGGCGTGGTGTGCGCCAGGACGCTGGTCGCCGCCTGGGTTCCGGTGGGGAAGACGGTGTCGGCGATCTGCTGCCGGTCGATGGCGAACAGGATTGCCTGCCGCACCCTGGCGTCCTTGAGAGCCGGGCGGGAGTTGTTGAGGCCGAGGCCGAACACCACACCGGGGTTGGCGCGCCGCAGGAGGGTGACCTGACCGCCCTTGAGCGCCGCCTCGTTCGCCTTGCCGACGCTGCTGATAGCGTCCACTTGGCCGGACTGAAGGCTGCCCGCACGCACACCCGCCTCGGGCACGACCTTGAACACCAGCTTGTCCAGGTACGCCTCGCCCTTCTTGCTCCACAGCGAGGAACCCCAGGCGTAGCCGGTGCGCTTGGCCAGGGTGATCGACTGGTTCTGCACGTACTGCTTCAGCACGAAGGGCCCGGACCCGACCACCCCGTCGCTGCACTTCTGCTGTGGGGTCTTCTTGACGCTCGCCGACGACTCGATGCCCAGCGAGTGGGTCGAAGTGGCCTGCAGGAACTGGGCGTTGGGCTGGCTGAAAGTCACCTTCACGGTGAGCGGATCGACGACCGTGGTGCTCTTGACGCCGCTGAGGTAGCCCTCGGCGAGGGTCCCCAGGGCGCCGAGCTTCGGCACCGCGTCGAAGTTGTCCTTGACCACCTGCGCGGTCAGCTTGGAACCGTCGCTGAAGGTGACACCGGAGCGCAGGTGGAAGGTGAACGTCGTGGCGTTGGAGCTGACGTCCCAGCTCTTCGCCAGCCACGGCACGATCTTGCCGGTACTGGGGTCCTGGTCGGTGAGGGAGTCCACGACCTGGCGCACCGAGTAGATCGTCTCGTTGCTGCCGACCTGCTGCGGGTCCACGCAACCGGAGTCGGAGCCGACCGCGAAGGTCAGAGTGCCGCCGGACTTGGGCTGTCCGGAGGCGCCCTCGGAATCACCGCCGCCGGACCCGCAGGCGGTCAGCAGAACACTGGTGGTCAGCAGGGCGGTCAGCGCCGCCCACTGGGAGGTTCTGACATCGGAAAGTGCAGTCACGGAGGGCTTCTCCTACTCGTGTCACCAGGCACGGGCGTGGTAAAGGGCACAGCCGTGCGTGGGCATGCGGTCCCGGTCGGCGCGACGCCAGTGCCGGGGAGCGCTGTGCAGACGGGGATCGGAAAGGAACGGGACAAAAAATGGGATCAAGAACAGACGAGGTCATCGGACACAGGCGGGCGCGGCGACAGCAGTGCCGTACCCGCGGCCTGCGGCGGGAAGGTTCGTCAGGCCTGACAGAGGCAGCTGGTGGAGCGCTTGAGATCGATGTGACGCCGACGCGCGAGGCGGGAGAACACGGTGGCGCCGACGTAGCGAGCGCTGAGGTCACCACCGTGCCGCATATCGGTCCTCCACATGATCCGGCTCCGGTCACGGAGCCACGCGCTTGCGGGGATCATCGGCGATCCCGCCGGGCTTTCACCTGGAGCACCCCACCGCGTGGGAGGGTTGCCGGTCAGCGAGCCAGGGCTTGATGCTGACACTCAATGCCGTTCGTGATCGTACGGAGTGGTTCTGTCGTACGTCAATGGCGGAAAACGATGCTCTGCGGGGGCAGTCGGGCCGTGGATCGGGATCGAGTCCGGCTCAGGAACCGCCGCGCTCGCGGTGAATCTTCACCAACGCAGCCAGGTTTCGGTGAAGGCCTGGAGGTCCGTGATGGTGGCCTCGGTGGTCATGAGGAATCTCCTTCGTCACGGGGTGCGGGGGCAGGGCTACGACATGTCGGGCCAACAGCTCTGCTCAACCGGCCAGTTCGCCGAGGAGCTGCCAGGTGCGGCGGCGGTCCGCCTCTCCTGCGATCTCGGTGCCCGAGAACACGACCTCGGTGGCACCGGCGTCGCGGTAACGGCGTACTTCGGCCTCGACCGTCTTCTCGTCGCCGATCACGGCCAGGTCGGCGGCCCGTCGGCCGCCGGAGAGCTCGATGACCCGGGCGTAGGACGGGATCTGCTCGTAGAACGCGAGGTTCTCGACGGCCTTGGCGCGTACCGCGTCCACGTCGGCGGTGACCACGCCGGGCACCAGGGCGACGATCCTGGGCGCGGGGCGGCCGGCTGCCTCGGCCGCGGCGGTGACCGCCGGAACGATGTGGTCCGCGAGTGCGCGCGGTCCGGCCAGGTAGGGCAGGATCCCGTCCGCCAGTTCGCCGCTGACCCGCAGTGCCTGCGGCCCCATCGCGGCGACCAACAGGGGGACACCGCTCTCGGCACCTGGTACGCGTGCGGGGACCGGGGTGGTGGCGGTCAGCAGTTCGCCGTGGAAGTCGGCGGTACCGGTCTCGGTCAACTGCCGTAGAGCGGTGAGGAATTCACGCAGTCGCGCGATGGGTCGCTCGAAGGGCAGACCGAAGCCGGTCTCTGTCAGCAGCTTGGTGCCCAGGGCCAGGCCGAGGTGGTAGCGGCCGTGGGTCGCGGCCTGGGCGGTCTGGGCCTGGCTGGAAACCAGCAGTGGGTGGCGGCCGAAGACGGGGATCGCGGAGGTGCCGACCTGCAGTCCGGGTACCGTGCGCCCGACGATCGCCGCGAGCTGGGGCGAGTCCGCGCCGAAAGTCTGACCGAACCAGGCCGACCGCAACCCGGCCGCCGCTGCCTCGTGTGCCAGCTGCACGGTGGCATCTACCTGGTTCAGGGCATCGGACGCGTTGAGCGCTACTCCAACAGTCATGTCAGTCACAACGGGCGTCGGTCGAGCCCGCATTCCGGCCCGTGTGTGACAGCTTCTTGTCAGTCATGTGTACTCGGGCCCCTGTCCCGGGCCAATGGGCGGAACGGCCTTCCGGTTACCCGTCCCGGCCGCTGACGGTCCGGCGCGCACCGGTGGGTGAGCCGTTCACACATGCCGAAGTGTTCCTCGACGTGGCGGATCAACTCAGCGAGGCTGAAGGGTAGTTGGTCGACCGGGCCGCTGTGCCCCAGCTTCGGGCGGTAGTTGACATGGCACCGGGGGACACTCGCGCATCGGTGCGTGCCGCGCGGTGTCGCCTCCCGTGCGTGAGAGCCTCCACCTGTCAGAAGCTTTCCACTCGAACGTACGTCATTCGCCCCTCTGAGTGTCGAGGTCGACCATGGCGGAAGACATCTCACCCGCTGGGACGCGTGGTGGACGCGTCTTTCTCATTGTGCTTTGATCCGGCCATGGACACCACTGGCCCGGCACACACGGTGCTGCTCGACCCGTTCTGGGTGAGCCGCCGCGCCGACCAGTTCGACCAGGTCTGTTGCTGACAGCCGTCCGACGGCTCGCGATCTCGCCTTCTCTTTCTGCCTGCAGCCTTCTCGCGCCCTCAACCAGCCCCCCCATCAGGCGCAGTTGGGAGGCACGTGCGTCCGCCCTGCCGTGAAGGAACCTCCCATGGCCCATTCCCCAGCCCTGCCCGTCATCGACATTTCCCGCTTCCGCGCCCCGGACGCGGACCATGACGCCTTTCTTGCCGAACTTCGCGCAGCCGCCCACGAGGTGGGCTTCTTCTACGTCACCGGGCACGGTGTCCCCGCAGCACTGCGGGAGGAAGTGTTGAGCGCGGCCCGCCGCTTCTTCGCGCTCACGGAGGAGCAGCGGCTGGAGATCGAGAATCTCAACTCGCCTCAGTTCCGGGGCTATACGCGCACCGGTACCGAGTACACGGCGGGCGGCGCCGACTGGCGTGAGCAGATCGACATCGGTCCGGAGCGGGCGGCGCTGGAGACCGGACCGGCGGATCCCGATTACCTGCGCCTGATCGGCCCCAACCAATGGCCCTCCGCACTGCCGGAGTTGAGGGACATCGTGCTGCGCTGGCAGGCGGAGGCACTGAGGGTGAGCCGTGAGGTGCTGCGGGCGCTCGCGGCGGCCCTCGGTCAGGGCGAGGGCTACTTCGACCAGTGGTTCGACGACGAGGCTGCCCTTCACGTCAAGATCATTCACTATCCTCCGCGGGTCACTCAGGGCGCCGATCAGGGCGTGGGCGCCCACAAGGACTACGGCTACCTCGTGCTGTTGCAACAGGACGAGGTGGGCGGGCTGCAGGTGCGGCGCGAGGACGGTGAGTGGATCGACGCGGTGCCCGTGCCCGACGCGTTCGTGTTCAACATCGGCGAGATGCTGGAGATCGCCACCCAGGGCTATCTGAAGGCCACACAGCACCGGGTTGTCAGCCCGAGGTCGGGCGTCCACCGCTACTCGATCCCCTTCTTCCTCGGCCCGCGCCTGGACGCGGTCGTCAAACCGCTGCGACTGCCGCCGGAACTGGCGGCGCTGAGCCGGGGCGTCACGGACGACCCGGACAACCCCCTGCTCGCGGCCTTCGGGGAGAACGCGGTCGTCGGCTGGCTGCGCTCGCATCCCCGTGTCGCCGAGCGCTGGTGGTCGGACGTCCTGGCCAGGCAGGAGGTCGGCCGATGACCGACTGGGCGTTCGAGACCCGTCAGGTGCACTCCGGAGCCGTCCCCGACCCCTCGACCGGCGCCCGGGCGGTGCCGATCCACCCCGCCACCAGCTACGTCTTCCGAGACACCGCGCACGCCGCCGCAGCCTTCGAACTGACCGACCTGACCACCCACGCCTACACCCGGCTGTCCAACCCGACCACGGCCGTGGCCGAGGAGCGCATCGCCTCCCTGGAGGGCGGTTCGGCGGCGGTCGCGGTGGCCAGCGGCCAGGCCGCGACGACGCTCGCCCTGCTGAACCTGGCCCGTGCGGGCGACCACATCGTGGCCTCATCGTCTCTGTACGGCGGCACCCGCACTCTCCTGGAGCACACGTTCGCCGACTTCGGTATCGACGTCACGTTCGTCGACGACCCGGACGACCTGGGCGCCTGGTACACCGCCCTACGGCCGACCACGAAGGCATTCTTCGGCGAGACCATCGGCAACCCGCGCGGCAACGTCCTCGACATCGAGGCGGTGGCCCGCATCGCCCACGAGGTAGGCGTGCCGCTCGTCGTCGACAACACCGTGCTCACCCCGTACCTGCTGCGGCCCATCGAGCACGGTGCCGACATCGTCGTGCACTCCACCACCAAGTTCCTCTCCGGGCACGGCACCGGCATCGGCGGGGTCGTCGTGGACAGCGGGCACTTCGACTTCGGCGCGGATCCGGACCGTTGGCCCGGTCTGACCCGTCCGGACCCGACCTACAACGGACTGTCCTACTGGGACTCCTTCTCCGACCTCGGCCTCGCCTACGCGCTGCGGCTGCGCACCCGGTTGGTCCGCGATCTGGGACCGGCCGTCTCACCGTTCAACAGCTTCCTGCTCCTTCAGGGCCTGGAAACGCTCAGCCTGCGCATCGAACGGCATGTGGCCAACGCCGAGGCACTCGCGCACTGGCTGGAGGAACAGCCCCAGGTGACACGTGTGCACTATGCCGCTCTCGCCTCCAGCCCCTGGCGGACGCAGGCCAAGCGCTATCTGCCGCGCGGCACGGGAGCGGTCCTGGCCTTCGAACTCGCCGGCGGCCTGGAGGCGGGCCGGCGCTTCGTCGAAGGCGTCCGACTGTTCAGCCATCTCGCGAACATCGGCGACGTGCGCAGCCTGGTCATCCACCCCGCCTCCACCACCCACGCCCAACTCGCCCCGGACCAGCAGCTCGCCGCAGGTGTCACCCCCGGCCTCGTACGGCTGTCGGTCGGGATCGAAGGCGTCGACGACCTGGTCGCCGACCTTGCGACGGGACTGCGGGCAGCCGCCGTATGACCCACTCCTCACACACCCAAGGAGCAAGATCCGCCATGCGCCGTAGCAGCGTTCTCCGGCTCGCAGCCCTCGCAGTACTCGCCGGTCTGACCGTGACGGCGTGCGGCACCGGCTCGGCAGACGACCCCGCGAACGCCGGCCAGACCAGCCAGGCCGCCCAGCCCGCCGACATCGACGCGAATGCCACCGTCGACGTACGCCTCGTACTGGAGCCGACCAGTCTCGACATCGCCACTACCGCGGGCGCGGCCCTCGACCAGATCTTGCTCGACAACGTCTACCAGGGCCTGCTGACCCGCACCGAAGACAACAAGATCGAACCGAGTCTCGCCACGTCGTACGAGCAGTCGCCTGACGGGCTCACCTACACCTTCCACCTCGCCAAGAACGTCACCTTCCACGACGGCGGCAAAGTCACCGCCGCCGACGCCGTCTGGTCTTTGCGGCAGGTCACCGCGGCGGGCTCGAAGAACCCCGACGCGGCGGCGCTCGCCTCCGTCGACACCATCAAGGCCACCGACGACCACACCGTCGTTGTCACCCTCAAACACCGGGACACCGGGTTCACCTGGGGGCTGACCGGCCGGGCGGGCATCGTGTTCAAGAAGGGGACCAACTTCACCTCCCTCGCTGGGACGGAGAACGGCACCGGGCCGTTCAAGCTGTCCGGCTGGAAGCGGGGTTCGTCCATCACGTTCGTCCGCAACGACGCCTACTGGGGGAAGAAGGCCAAGGTCGCCAAGGTCGTCTTCCACTACATCA
This sequence comes from Streptomyces sp. NPDC090083, assembly GCF_044747445.1. Classification (NCBI taxonomy): domain Bacteria; kingdom Bacillati; phylum Actinomycetota; class Actinomycetes; order Kitasatosporales; family Streptomycetaceae; genus Streptomyces; species Streptomyces sp. NPDC090083. Next base: position 69,750 of record NZ_JBIVED010000022.1, read on the forward strand.
AGGACGACAACGCCGCCAACAACGCCCAGCAGACCGGGCAGACCGACATCGAGACGGCCGCGGACGCGACCCTGCTCCAGCCGTTCTCCGACCGGAGCAAGTACACGGTGCTGCGCGGCGACACCACCGACAAGTTCACGCTCGCGTTCAACAACGCCTCCGGCCCGACCAAGGACGTCCGGGTACGGCGAGCCATCCGCCAGGCCGTCGACAACGCCGGACTCGTCACGACCCTCGGCGGCGCGGCCAAGCTGGTCGGCGGCCCGGTGCCGGCCACCGACCCCGGCTACGAGGACCTCACCTCGATCGACGCGTACGACCCGGCGAGGGCCAAGAAGCTGCTCAAGCAGGCCGGCTTTGGCAGTGGTCTCAAGCTCACCGTGCAGATCCCCAACATCTACCCGGCCGAGATCGGCGACTACCTCGCCTCCCAGCTCAAGCAGGTCGGCATCCAACTCACCGTCCGGCAGGTGGAGTTCCAGACCTGGCTGGACGCCGTCTACACCAAGCACGACTACCAGCTCAGCCTCGTCGACCACGCCGAGGCCCGCGACCTGAACAACTTCGCCAACCCCGCCTACTACTTCGGCTACGACAACGCCAACGTGCAGAAGTGGTACGCGGCCGCCCAGACCGCCGCCGGCGACACCGAGCGGGACGCCCTGCTGAAGAAGGCGGCCCGGCAGGTCTCCGAGGACGCCGCCGCCGACTGGCTGTTCGTCAACCAGACCCTCACCGTCGTCCGCGCCGGAGTCACCGGCGTGCCGCGCGACTTCACCAGCAACCGCTACGACCTCGCGGACCTCGCCGTGGCGAAGAAGAAGTGAGGCCCGTGTGACCCTCTACGCGCTGCGCCGGGCCGCGCTTCTGGTCGCGTCCCTGTTCGCCGCCAGCGTGCTGATATTCCTGGTGCTGCGGCTGCTGCCCGGAGACGTCGCCCAGACCATCGGCGGCATCAAAGCCACGCAGGCCCAGGTCGCGGCCGTACGCCACGACCTGGGCCTGGACCGGCCGCTCGCCACGCAGTACGCGCATTGGATCGGCGGAGTGGCCCGCGGCGACTTCGGACGGTCGGCCCTCGACGGTACGTCGGTGTCCGGCCAGCTCGCCGAGAAGTTCGCGGTGACCGGACCACTGGCCGCGGGAGCCGTCGCCCTCGCGCTGGCCTTCGCCGTGCCGGCGGGCATCGTCGCCGCCACGCGCCGCGACACTCGGCTCGGCGGCGCCGTCAACGCCCTCGGGCAGCTCGGCATCGCCCTGCCGACGCTGTGGGTGGGGCTGCTGCTCGTCGTGGTGTTCGCGGTCCAGGTCCGCTGGCTGCCCGCGCAGGGCTTCCCCGTCGACGGCTGGGCCGAGCCGGGGCAGGCGTTGCGCAGTCTGATCCTCCCGTGGCTGACCCTGGCGCTGTCCGAGGGCGCCGTCCTGCTGCGATTCGTGCGCTCCGCCGTGCTGGACGTCCTGCACCAGGACTGGCTGCGCACCGCCCGGGCCAAGGGGCACACGCGCACGAGCGCGCTGGTGCGGCACGGACTGCGCAACGCGGCGGTGCCGGTCGTGTCGGTGCTCGGTCTGCAGATCGCGGCGCTGGTCGCGGGGGCGGTCGTCGTGGAGCAGGTCTTCGTGCTGCCCGGCGTCGGCCAGATGCTGATCACGGACGTCGGCAACCGGGACCTGGACAAGGTGCAGGGCGAGATCCTGCTGCTCACCGGCGCTGTGCTGGTCATCGGTTTCCTGGTGGACCTCGCGCACCGGCTGATCGACCCGAGGCTGCGGAGCGCCGTATGAGGATCCCGCCTGTCGTCCTGGCACTGCTGCGCAGCCGCAGCGGCCTCGCCGGGACCGTCCTCGTCGGCTTCCTGGTCCTGTCCGCCCTGCTCTCCCTCGTCTGGACCCCCTACGACCCGACTTTGGCGCGCCCGCAGGACGGCTGGCTGCTGCCGATGTCCGGCGGGCACCTCCTCGGCACCGACCGGCTGGGCCGCGACGAGCTCAGCCAACTCCTCACCGGCGCCCGCGGCACCCTGCTGACCGCGCTGCTCGCGGCGGTGATCGCCGCCGTCGTCGGACTCGCGCTGGCACTGGCGGCGGTGCTCGTGCCGCGCTGGATCGGCGCCGTCGTGGTCCAGCTCACGGACGTGCTCATCGCGTTCCCCGTGCTGCTGGTCGCGATGATCCTCACCGCGGTGTACGGCGGTTCCACCTGGACCGTGGTCACCGCGGTCGGCGTCGGAACGGGCGTCAACCTCGCCCGGGTCGCGCGCGCCGAGGCAGGGAGGGTGCTGAACACCGACTACGTGCTGGCCGCGCACGCCGCGGGGTCCGGCACCTGGCGCACTGTCCGCAAGCATCTGCTGCCGAACATCGCGCCCACGCTCGTCGTACAGCTCTCGCTCGTGCTGTCCGTGGCGGTGCTCGCCGAGGCGGCCTTGTCGTTCCTCGGGTTCGGGGCGCCTGCGCCCGCGGTCTCGTGGGGCCGCATGCTGCACGAACAGCAGCAGTACATCGCCGCCCGGCCGCTGCTCGTCATCTGGCCGGGGATCGCTGTCGCCGCCTCGGTCCTCGGCTTCAACCTGCTCGGCGACGGGCTGCGCGAGGCGGCCGACGCACGGCTGCGGATCCGGGAGGCGTCATGAGCCTGCTGACGATCACCGACCTGAGCGTGCGCATCGGCGGCTCCACCGTCGTCGACGAGGTCGGCCTGGAACTCGCCCCCGGTGAACGGCTCGCGCTGATCGGCGAGTCCGGTTCCGGCAAGTCGCTCACCGTCCTCGCCGCGATGGGACTCCTGCCGGACGGAGCCGAGGCCACCGGCAGCGTCCGGCTCGGCGGTCAGGAACTGCTCGGCCTCGGCGACCGGGACCTTTCCCGGCTGCGTGGCGAGCGCATGGCCATGGTGTTCCAGGAACCCATGAGCGCGCTCAACCCGCTGATGCGCATCGGCAGGCAACTCTCCGAGCCGCTGCGGCTGCACCGCGGCCTGAACCGGCGTCAGGGCGCGACCGCGGCCGTCGAACTCGCCCGACAGGTCGGCCTGCCGGACCCCGAACTCGTCGTCCGCTCCTGGCCCCACCAGCTCTCCGGCGGTCAGCGCCAGCGCGTCGGCCTGGCGATGGCCCTCGCCACCCGCCCCGCACTGCTCATCGCCGACGAACCCACCACCGCCCTCGACGTCACCGTCCAGGCCGACATGCTGAGGCTGCTCGACGACCTCGTCCGCGAGCACGGCACCTCGCTCCTGTTCATCAGCCACGACCTCGCCGTCGTCGCCCAGCTGTGCCCACGGGCCGCCGTACTCAAGGACGGACGCGTCGTCGAGCAAGGAGCCACCGACACCCTCGTACGCAACCCTCAGCACCCGTACACCCAGCGCCTGGTGGCCGCCGCCCGGGCCACGGGATCCGAGGAGGTTCCCCGATGACGCAACTCCTGAAGGGTACGGATCTCAGCCGCAGCTTCCGCCTCCCGCGCACCTCGCTGTTCGCGCCGGCCGTCCATCGCCATGCGGTCCAGGACGTCTCCCTGGAGCTGCGGGAAGGCGACAGCCTCGGGATCGTGGGCGAGTCCGGCTCCGGCAAGTCGACCCTGGCCCGGCTGCTGCTCGCCCTGGACCGCCCCGACTCCGGAACGGTGCACTACCGCGGGCGCGAGGTGAGGCCGGGCAGGCTCCCCTGGTTCCGGCGCGAGGTGCAGGTGGTGCTGCAGGACCCGATGGGCTCCCTCGACCCGCGGGCCACCGTCCGTGACATCGTCGCCGAGCCGCTGGAGTGCCTCAAGCTGTCGGGCGATCACGACGACCGGGTGGACGAACTGCTGCGTGCGGTCGGGCTGGACCCGTCCGTGCGCGGCCGGTATCCGCACGAGTTCTCCGGCGGCCAACGGCAGCGCATCGCGATCGCACGCGCCCTCGCCCCCGGGCCGAAGGTCCTCGTCGGAGACGAACCGCTCAGCGCCCTCGACGTGTCGGTGCGCGCGCAGATCCTCGCCCTCCTCGACGACCTCGCCGAGGCGTACGGACTGACCCTGCTGCTTGTCTCGCACGACATCGGCGTCGTCCGGCACCTGTGTACCGACGTGCTGGTGATGAAGGACGGCAAGGCCGTCGAACAAGGTCCGGCCGCGTCTGTGCTGGCCGACCCCCAACACCCGTACACACGCCGTCTGTTGGCAGCCGTACCCCGGTTGCCTGCATGACCGGGAGGAACACATGACCACCAACCCCGCACGCCGGCTCACCCTGGGCGCCCTCGTCCAGGGCTCCGGCGGCCACATCGCCGGCTGGCGGCACCCCGACGCGCGCCCCGACGGACAACTCGACTTCGCTTTCCATGCCGACCTGGCCCGCACCCTCGAACGCGGCCGGTTCGACGCCCTGTTCGTCGCGGACGTCGTCGCCCTCTGGGGACACCAGCTCGACTCGCTGTCCCGGACCGGCCGGGCCGAGCACTTCGAACCGCTCACCCTGCTGGCCGCGCTGTCACTGGTGACCGAGCACATCGGCCTGGCGGCGACAGCGACCACGACCTACAACCACCCATACCACATCGCCCGCAAGTTCGCCTCCCTCGACCACCTCTCGGGCGGCCGCGCAGGCTGGAACGTGGTCACCTCCGTCGTACCGCTGGAAGCCGCCAACTTCGGCTACGACCATCACCTCGAACACGAGCTGCGCTACCGCCGCGCGGACGAGTTCGTCCAGGTCGTCAAGGCGCTCTGGGACAGCTTTGACGACCGGGCGGTCGTCCGGGACAAGGCCGCCGGCCGCTACTACGACCCCGCCGGACTGCACACCCCGCACCACCGGGGCGAGCACTTCGCCGTCCGCGGGCCCCTGAACATCTCCCGCCCGCCCCAGGGCCATCCCGTGGTCTTCCAGGCCGGATCCTCCGACACGGGCAAGGAGTTCGCGGCCCGACACGGAGAAGTCCTCTTCACCACCCAGCACGAACTGGGCGCCGCACAGGCCTTCTACGCCGACATCAAGGCACGGGCGGCCGCTCAGGGACGGGACCCCGCCCATGTCCTGGTCTGGCCCGGCTTGTCCCCGCTTGTCGCGTCCACCGAGACGGAGGCCCGGCGACGGCTCGCCGAGCTTCAGGACCTCATCCACGACGACGTCGCCCGCCGCCTCGTCCAGGACAACATCGGCGACCTCGACCTGACCGGTCACCCGGTGGACGGTCCACTGCCCGACATCCCCGAGACCAACCGCAGCAAGTCACGCCGGGATCTGCTGCTCAAGCTCGCTCACGACGGGAAGTTGACGATACGTCAGCTCGCCCGGCGGTTCGCCGCCGGCTCCGCCATCGCCGGCACGCCCGAGCAGATCGCCGACCACATCGAGACCTGGTTCCGCGCCTACGCCGCCGACGGATTCAACATCTCCTTCCCCTATCTGCCCGGCCCCGCCGAGGACTTCGTGGACCAGGTCGTGCCGCTGCTCCAGCGACGCGGCCTGCTGCGCACCGAGTACGAGGGCACCACCCTGCGCGAAAACCTCGGGCTGCCGCGGCCCGCCGCCCGTGACCGACACCTCCAGGAGACCGGACGATGAGCCGCTCCACCTCCCACCGCACCGACCAACTGCACCTGAACGCCTTCCTCAAGCCACCGGGGGAGTACCTGGCCGCCTGGCGCCACCCGGACACCGCGGCGGACGCGGGCGTGAACATCCGGGAAGTCCTCTCCTTCGCCCGGACCGCCGAACGGGCCGCCTTCGACGCCGTCTTCCTCGCCGACCTCGTCGGAGTGCCGTTCGCGAGCGAGGACGTCCTCAGCCGGGTCAGCGTGGTCAACGACTCCTTCGAGCCGACGACCCTGCTGGCCGCGCTCGCCGCGGGCACCACGCGCATCGGACTGATCGCCACCGCCTCGACCAGCTACAACGAGCCCTACCACGTGGCCCGCACCTTCGCCTCCCTCGACCACATCTCCGGCGGCCGGAGCGGCTGGAACGTGGTGACCTCCCTCAACGACGGCGAGGCGCAGAACTTCGGCCTCGACGCCCACCTCGACCACGCCACCCGCTACGACCGCGCCGAGGAGTTCCACGACGTGGTGGCGGGGCTGTGGGACTCCTTCGAGGACGACGCCTTCCGCCACGACCGGGCGAGCGGCGTCTACTTCGACCCCGCCAAGCTGCGCGCGCTGAACCACGAGGGCAAACACCTGAAGGTCGCGGGACCTCTCAACATCGCCCGGCCTCCGCAGGGCCACCCGGTGATCGTGCAGGCAGGCGCTTCCGAGGCGGGCAAGAACCTCGCCGCCCGCGTCGCCGACGTGATCTTCTCCGGCATCAAGGACCTGGGGCGCGCCCAGGAGTTCTACGCCGAGATCAAGCAACGCGCCGCCGCCCACGGCCGCGACCCCGACCACCTCAAGGTCCTCCCGGCCCTGTCGGTCATCACCGCTCCCACCGAGTCCGAGGCCCGCGACAAGCTCGCCCGGCTCACCGAACTCCTGCCCCCACAGGTCGCGTTGGCCGACCTCTCGTACTGGCTCGGCGGCTTCGACCTCAGCGCCCACCCGCTCGACGGCCCGCTGCCCGAACTCCCCGTCTCCAACCAGTCGCAGACCGCCCAGCAGCAGATCTACGAAGACGCCCGCCGCGACAACCTCACCATCCGCGACCTCGTCCGGCGTGTCGCGAACGACGACCGCACCATCACCGGCACGCCCGAGCAGATCGCCGACCACATCGAGGAGTGGTTCCACGGCCGTGCCGCCGACGGATTCAACGTGATCTTCCCCTACCTGCCGGGCACCCTGGACGACTTCGCCGACCTCGTGATCCCCGAACTGCGCCGCCGCGGCCTGTTCCGCACCCACTACACGGGCCGCACCCTGCGCGACCACCTCGGCCTGCCGCGGCCGTCCCGGCGGGTGTAGATGCTCCCGGGAGAAGACCGCGCCGCACGAGGGGTTCTGCTGGTGTGCATGGCCGCAGGCGCCACGACCCTCCTCGACCAGGCCGTCCTCAACATCGCGGTCCCGAGCATGCGCCAGTCGCTGGGGGCCACGGGAGCAGACGTCCAATGGATCGTGGCCGGGTACTCACTGGCCTTCGGCCTCGCCCTGGTCCCCGGCGGCAGCCTCGGTGACCTGTACGGCCGCAAGCGTCTCTTCATGGCCGGGATGGCGGTCTTCCTGCTGGCCGGGGTGACGGCCGCGACCGCCGCGGGTCCGGGCTTCGTGATCGCTGCCCGTCTGGTCCAGGGTGCCGCGGCGGGGCTCGTCAACGCGCAGGTGATCGGCACCGTCCAGGATGTCTTCCACGGGCCGGACCGTGGCCGTGCGCTGGGCCTCTACGCGGTGACCGGCGGTGTGGCCACGGCTCTCGGCCCGCCCCTCGGCGGCGCGTTGGTCGCCGCGCTCGGCCCCGCGGCCGGCTGGCGCTGCTGCCTGCTGCTGAGCACGCCGTGCGCGGTGCTCACACTGATCCTCGCGGCGCGCCGGCTGCCCCCGCCTCGCCGGACCGCCCGTGAGTCCCGGCTGGACATCCTCGGCCTCGGCCTGCTCTGCGGCTGCGCACTGACACTGATGGTGCCCTTCATCCGCACCCCGGACAGCGGGGGAGACGCCTTCCTGTGGGGCACCGCGGTGTGCGCGCTGGCGGCCGTGTTCGCCGGTCACCAGCGCCTGCGCGTACGGCGGGGTCGTCAGCCGCTGGTGCACCCGGCGCTGACCTCGTCGAAGCCGTACATGCTGGGCACGGCCGTGGCCATGGCCCAGTTCGGCTCCTCCCTGGCCGCGTTCCTCGTCCTCACCGTCTTCCTGCAGGACGGACTCGGCCTGACCGCACTGCTCACGGCGGCGGTCACCCTCCCCGGGGCGGCCGGGATGGGTGTCTCCTCGGCCCTCGCGTGGAGGCTCGTACGACGGATCGGACCCCGTACGGTGACCGTCGGCCTGGCCCTGGGCATCGGTGCGTGCCTGACGGCGGCGGCGGTCACGCTCTGGGTGCCGACGGCGGCACTGCCGACGGCACTGGCCGGAACACAGCTGATGTCGGGAATAGCCGGCGGTGTGACCGTCTCGCCCAACCAGGCCCAGGTGCTGGAACACGCGCCGCCCCAGGCGGCGGGCGTGGGCGGCGCTATCCTGCAGATGGCCCAGCGCATCGCGGCGGCCGTCTGCCTCACTGCCGTCCCCGCCGTGTATCTGCACGTCGCCTCCGGCCAGTCGGGAGGCGATCACTCCCGGGCCGGATACGCGCTGGCCTCCTGTGTCTGCGCGGCCCTGCTTGCTGTGGCCCTGTTGTTGTCCTTGCGGCGGGGCACCGCCCCGCCGCCTCGTTCGTCGGCACCTATGGTGGCGCACCAAGCCGGCGCGGTCCCCTTCTCCAAGGAGGCAACTTGACGATGCGGGGCCTGCGCGTGCGCCGCACGCCGCTGCCCTCCTCGGCTCTCGACGCCTCACGCCGGTCTCGCGGAGGCGTGGCCGTACAGTGCCGTGAAGGGTCCTCCGCACAGCGCCCATAGGGCGAGACACCACTGGGCTCGACGAGGTCTGGAGCCGCCCGAGCCATTGCGGCGGCAGCGGTCGGTCGCCAGCGGAGGCCGAGCCCAAAGATCGAAATCGTCGAGCCGGGCAACGGGCGGTGTACCGGTGATCACGAGACAGCACAACTGCCGGCCCCGCTTTCCACTGCGAGGCATGCTGCCCGGCCGACGCGATGTTCTTCGCCCCGCTGCTGTCCTCGGTCGCTCCCGGCTCCCGCTTCCGCTCCGTGACTGAGCCAGAGGAGTCCGGTCTGCTCGGCGGGTACCGGCGCCAACTGGGCTGGGGCAGAAAAATGCCGCTCGGTGCCCGAACCGCGGGCGGACCGGAATATCCGGATTGACTTGCTTGGGCCGGCGGTCTCAGGGTCCGGACTTCTCTCGGCCAAGCACGCTGGACACCGGCCTCGAAGAACGACGTGACGTGAAGGGGCTTCGCGGGAGCAAGCCTGCGGGCCTTTCTGTATCGGTGTTCAGCGGCCGGCACGCTGTTCGCCGCCACGCTGCCCACGCTGGCACGTTCGATGCCAGACGTACGGTGCATCACGCGATGCTTTCGGGTCTCCCGACCTCGCCGAGTAACCGCGGTTCGAGTTCTCCGACCGGAGGCCATGGTCGCGTGCCGACGGTTGCAGAGGGAAACGCGTGGCGACCGTGCCGATCGGGACCGCCGCTCCGCGAGGGCGTCCGCGATGCGGGACTGTCCTCTTGACGACGATGTCGGTCGGATCGACACTCACTCGAGGAACCCTATTGAACTGGTAGGAAAATATGAGGCGCCCTGATCCAGTCACCGTTCGACTGAGCTGTTCGCCTCTTCTGACCTCCCGCCGTCACATCGATCTGCTCCGGGTCTGCAGCGCGATCGGCTTCAGCGGCTGAGCCGCACTCGTCCCGCGCCGACGGCGTCTCCTGGAACGCGGTTCCGTCCGGCGTGTACGGGTGAGCGCCGCTCCCAGAAGCCTGTCCCAAGTCCCCGATTCTCCGACAACGTCCGGCACGCGAGGCCGGGGCCGCACCTCGGAAGGACCAAGGGAACCCGACAAGAGGACTCTGCTCACCTTCGCCTTGCCGCGGGTACATCCGCGCCCACTCCCGGGGAGAGTCATGACCGTCACACCACTGGCCGCCCACGCGACCGACCGGTGCGCGTCCGCCTTTCGGGGCCGGATCGGCCGGGACGCGCGCAGCGGGCACTACGCCGTGCCCGGCCGCTACCGGCTCCATCTGTCGACCGCCTGTCCCGACGGCCTGCGCGTCGCCGTCACCCACAGCCTGCTCGGCCTGGACACCGTCTGTCCGGTGACACTTCTGCCCGCCGTGCCCGACGATCCCGAGGATGGTCACTCCGTTCTGCGTCCGCTGTACGAGGCGAGCGCCCACCGATATCCCGGGCCGATCGTCGGGCCGGTGCTCAGCGACGGCTGGTCCGGTCGGATCGTCAGCACGCACGCGCCGGATATCCTGCGTGATTTGGCCCGTCGGTTTGGGAACGAACAGCTGGCGCTGTACCCGTGTGCCGCGGAGTCGGAGATCGAGGCGGTGGAGCTGATGTGTGCGGAGAGGATCGAGGATGCGGCGCAGCGGGCCGGCTCGGTCTTTGGGGAGTCGGTGAGATGTGACACCGCACCTACCCCGCTGCTGGAAACCCTCGACGCCCTCGACCGCTGGCTCGTCGGCCGCACCTACCTGATCCGTGACGAAGTCACGGCCGCGGACGTCGAGTTGTGGGTGGCGTTGGTCCAACTCGACACCGTGCACCGCAACCACCTTGAGGCGGGCGTGGTCCAGCGCATCGCCGATCACCCCACCCTGTGGGCCTACGCCCGACGGCTGACCGCCCATCCGGCCTTCGGTACCCATCTCGACCTCGACGGCATCGCCCGCCGCCACCACGCCCAGTGCCGGGGGCTGGAGGCCGCCGGATCGGCCCTCCAGATCCTGGACTGGGCGGCCCATGCGCCCCATTAGAACCAGCCCTGGCCGTTCCATCTGTTGGACCAGCGTTGACATTCGTTCGGGCATTTGTCTTAACTACAGCCAGAACGGTCATGAGTGTCAGCGACAAGCCCTGGCTTGCTGACCGGCAACCCTCGCTCGCGGTGGGGTGCCCCAGGTGACGACCGGACCGGATGACGTTTCGGTAAGCGCGAGGCCCTGCGGGGCCGGAAGAGTGATGGTGACGCCATGTACGCAGCTTCGAGGACGGCCACGTGCCGTTCGCAGGGCTGCGTACTGCCGTACGCGAACCCGCTCGTCGAGGACCGCGCCGTCGATCTCCTGCGCGTGAACAGCGCACTGTGTACCGCACCGGGCCGTGCCCGATGTCGGGGCTGACACCTCCCCGCATCACCTGCCTTCCCTGAGGAACGCCGCCCTCGCGGCGTGCCGTTGTCCGTCCAGCCCCCGGGAACCTCGCCGTCTTGCGCGCCGTCGCGTACCACGGTGATTTCCGGGGTGTCAGATTCAGCCGGAGCCCCTCATGAGTGAACCCCCAGGCACCACCGTGTCCCTGGCCGCGGCGCCACCCGCCGACGCCCCGTCAAAAACCCTGACAGCACAGCGAGTTCAGCCGCTGCGCCGACCCGGCCGCTGGATCGCCACGCTCGCCGTGCTGGTCGTCGTCGCCCAGTTCGTGCACGGCCTGGCGACCAACTCGTTCTACCAGTGGGACCGCTTCGGCTACTGGTTCCTGCGCCCGACGATCCTCGACGGACTCGTCATCACCCTCCAAGTCGCCGCGCTCAGCGCCGTGCTGGGCCTGGCGGGCGGCATCCTGCTGGCCCTGGCCCGGCTCTCGGGAAGCCCGGTGCTGCGCGCCGTGAGCTGGACCTATGTGTGGGCACTGCGGTCGATCCCGCTCATCGTGGTGCTGATCTTCCTCTACAACTTCAGCGCCCTGTACAAGACCCTCAGCATCGGCGTCCCCTTCGGCCCCGCCTTCTTCTCCTTCGACGAGTCGAGGCTGGCCACCGACATGGCCGTCGCCGTCGTCGGACTCAGCCTCAACGAGGCGGCGTACGCGGCCGAGGTGGTCCGCGGCGGCATCCTCTCCGTCGACCAGGGCCAGCACGAGGCGGCCTCCGCCCTCGGCCTGCCGAGGCGCTACCAGTTCCGCAGGATCGTCTTCCCGCAGGCACTGCGCTCCATCACCCCGAACTACGTCAACCAGCTGATCGGCCTGATCAAGAGCACCTCGCTGGTCTTCTACGTCTCGCTGCTCGACCTGTTCGGCTCCGCGCAGACGATGGGCTCCACCTACCCCGGCGACATCGTGCCGCTGCTCCTGGTCGTCACCGTCTGGTACCTGATCCTGACCAGCGTGGTGTCCGTCATCCAGTTCTACGTCGAACGGCACTACGCCCGCGGCGCCACCCGCTCGCTGCCGCCCACCCCGTTCCAGCAGCTCCGCACCGGCCTGACCGACCTGCGGGCCCGGATCCGTCGGGAGACCGCGCTATGACCACCCGCACGATCGAACCGCTGACGGAGATCGTCCCGGCCGCCGTGGAGGTGCACGACGTGCACAAGTGGTACGGCGCCCACCGGGTCCTGGACGGCGTCGACCTGACCGTGCGGCCGGGCGAAGTCACCGTGATCCTCGGCCCGTCGGGCTCCGGCAAGTCCACCCTGCTGCGGGTCGTCAACCACCTGGAGAAGCCGGAGATCGGCTACGTCAGCGTCAACGGCGAGCTGATCGGCGTGAAGCGACAGGGCGGTCGGCTCAAGGAGTTGAGCGAGCGGGCCATCCTCGCCCAGCGCAGCCGGATCGGGTTCGTCTTCCAGAACTTCAACCTCTTCCCGCATCTGACCGTCCTCGACAACGTGGCCGCCGCCCCGGTCGCCACCGGCAGGCTCGGCAAGCCCGAAGCCCTGGACCTGGCACGGGAGTTGCTCGGGCGCGTCGGTCTCGCCGAGAAGACGGGCGCCTATCCCCGCCAGCTCTCCGGCGGCCAGCAGCAGCGCGTCGCCATCGCCCGCGCCCTCGCCCTGCGCCCCGGCGTCATCCTCTTCGACGAGCCGACCTCCGCCCTCGACCCCGAACTCGTCGGTGAGGTCCTCGCGGTCATCAAGGACCTGGCGACCAGCGGCACCACCCTCATCATCGTCACCCACGAGATCGGCTTCGCCCGCGAGGTCGCCGACCGGGTCGTCTTCATCGACGGCGGAAAGATCGTCGAGCAGGGCCCGCCGCACGAGGTCCTCGACAGGCCGCAGCACGAGCGGACCCGCGACTTCCTCAGCAAGGTCCTCTGAGCCGCCCTGCCCCAGACTTCCCCCCACATCACCACTCCTCATCCCCAGTACCGACAAGGAACAGCCATGTCTGCCCACTTCACCCGACGCAGCCTGATCAGAGGCATCACCGCGGCCACAGCTGTCGCCTCCCTCGCCGGCGGGCTTGCGGCCTGCGGCGGTGACAGCGACGCGGCCACCACCACCGGCAGCGCCAAGTCCGGCGACGTCGTCGTCGGCCGCATCTCCAACGGCGCCGCAACCCAGACCGCCATCAAGGTCTCCGAGGTCAAGTCCATCAGCGCCGAACTGCCCGCGGCCCTCAGGAGGAGCGGCAAGCTGGAGATCGGCGTCGGTGCCCTGCCTGCCGGGTTCCCGCCGCTGGCCTTCGTGGGCAGTGACCAGAAGACCCTCACCGGCTCCGAGCCTGACCTCGGCCGCTTGGTGGCCGCAGTGCTCGGCCTCAAGCCCGAGATCCAGAACGCCACTTGGGAGAACATGTTCGTCGGCATCGACAGTGGCAAGGTCGACGTCGCCTTCTCCAACGTCACCGACACCGAGGAGCGCAAGAAGAAGTACGAGTTCGCCTCCTACCGGCAGGACAACCTTGCCTTCACCGTGCCGCAGAAGAGCACCTGGAACTTCGACGACAACTACCAGAACCTCGCAGGCAAAACAGTCTCGGTGAGCGCTGGCACCAACCAGGAGAAGATCCTCCTGGAGTGGAAGAAGAAGCTGGAGAGCGAGGGCAAGAAGCTCACCATCAAGTACTTCCAGGACAGCAACAGCGTCTACCTGGCTCTGTCCAGCGGCAAGATCGACGCCTACCTGGGCCCCAACCCCGGCATCGCTTACCACAACAAGCAGACCGCGAACACGCCCAAGGCCACCCGCACCGCGGGCACCTACTCCGGCGCCGGTGCCAGCCTCCAGGGTCTGATCGCGGCCACCGCCAAGAAGGACAGCGGCCTCGCCAAGCCGCTCGCCGACGCCATCAACTACCTGATCAAGAACGGTCAGTACGCCCAGTGGCTCAAGGCCTACAACCTCGCCAACGAGGCCGTCGCCAAGTCCGAGGTCAACCCGCCCGGACTGCCGCTCGACAACTCCTGACCCGTCCTCGACCGGGGATCCCGCCGCCACCGCGCGGCGGGGTCCCGGCCGCGCCCCCCAGCACCGGAGCCGTCACGCGATGTCTGTCGCCAGCCTCGAAGCCACCTCTTCCCACGTTCTCGACAACCCGGCCTGGGCCGCGCTCACCGGTCCCCACGCCCACTTCGCAGAATTCCCTCACGCTCGGCCGGGCGCGAGCCGGGGGACTCTCATCGCCCGGGCCGCCCGCTACCCGGCCGACGTGGCCCCCTTCCACGCCATATCCGACGAGGACGACCCGCGCGCTTGGGCCGACCTGGCCGCACTGGTTGGGCCCGGCGGCAGCGCCGCGGTCAGCGGCGTGGCCGGACCGCCGCCCGGTTGGGAGGTCCTCCAGGCAGGCCAGGGCGTCCAGCTCGTGGACACCGGGCTGCTGGCTGAGCCCGACCCGGAAGCCGTACGGCTCGGCCCCGCCGACGTACCTGAGATCCTCGATCTGATCGCCCGCACCCGACCGGGCCCCTATCTGCCGCGCACTGTCGAGCTGGGCACCTATCTGGGCCTCCGGCATCGCGGCCGACTGATCGCGATGGCCGGTGAGCGGCTGCACCCGCCCGGCTGGACCGAGATCAGCGCGGTCTGCACCGACTCCGACCACCGCGGCCGGGGCCTGGCCACGCGTCTGGTCCGCGCGGTCGCGGCGGGCATCAAGGAACGTGGTGAGCAACCTTTCCTGCATGCGGCCGCCGACAACACCGATGCCATCCGGCTGTACGAGTCGCTCGGGTTCGCTCTGCGCTGCCGTACGGCCTTCGCGCTCGTGCGGAACACCGGAGCCGCGGCTGTGGAGGAAACGGCATGACCGTGCCGTTGCACTTGGACGGCGGCGGTGGGGAGAACGCAGCGCCGCATGACACGTATAGGCAGTGCCGTCTGCCCGCACTCCCGGCCCCCATCGACGTTCAGGGCGTGACCGCGCCGTCTGTAGCTCCCGAACTTCTGCGGCTCTAGGCCGACGGACCCTCTCTCGCACCTGGCCAAGCGCCGTCCGCCCCGATCACCCGATCAAGCGGGTCGGCGTTCTCGTAGGAACTTCCAGGAAGGCATTCATCCGTGTCCCCTTCTCCGCTCCATCTCGCCGTCGCCCTCGACGGCACCGGCTGGCACCCGGCCTCCTGGCGCGAGCCGGTGGCCCGGCCCCGGGACCTGTTCACCGCCGCGTA
>NZ_JBIVED010000023.1:0-57050 GCF_044747445.1 Streptomyces sp. NPDC090083
GACGCCCGTAATCGGTTCACTTCATGCCTGTCCACACCCTCAAGATGCTCTTGATCAGCACAAACGCACAGACCTAACGAAGCACTACTAGGCCGTGTGTCGAGGTCACGGGCCCGGGAGCCGCGGGACGAGCGCTGCGGCCTGTCCGGCTGTGGCGGAGGCTGGTTCAGGGGTCGGCGGCGTGTTCGGTGAACTGGCCGCAGGCGCGGAATCCCAGTCCGCGATAGACGGGTTCTCCGTCGGCCGAGGCCTGTAGGACCGCGATGCGAAGGTCCCGGTCGCGGGCCGTGCGGAGTGCCGCGCGGGTGACGGCACCGCCGTAGCCCCGGCGGCGGTGGGCGGCCAGGGTGGAGATGTTGTAGATCCCGGCGACTCCCGCGTGGTGAAACACCTCGGCGGTGCAGACCGGGCGGCCTCCCATGTAGCCGACCAGATAGTGGGCCGGGCACTGCGCGGCCAGTGCCTGTGAGGCGGCCCGGGCGAAGAACCGTCGGACGGTGTCGGCAGGCGGATTCCAGTTCGCGGCCAGAACCGTGGCGTAGTCGGCGAGTTGCCCGGGCGTGGTCACTCGCTGAATGTCCAGACCATGGACGGCGGGCGCAGGAGCGACGGTGTCGTCCAGTTCGGCCCACATCGCCGTCTCGCGTGCGGACACCGGCAGACCCGCGGCCGTCAGACGGGTGGTGAGGTCCGCCGGCGTCGAGGCGGGCCCGACCCACCAGGAGAAGGGGCGTCCGGTGCGGGCCAGTGCCTCGGTTGTCTCGGTGATGCGATTCGTAGCCTGATCGGCGGTGAACCGGGCCCCGGCCACGATGTTGAACGTGTCGTCGCCCAGGCCGCTGTCCGCGACCAGCAGGTCACCCGCCTCCGTTACGGTCGCACCGCTCATGCCTCGGTGCAGGTGGCAGGCGTGTTCTGCCAGGTTGCGTTCCATCCGGTCCAGCAGGTCGGGCTCATCGAAGGAATGATCATTCACAGCGGTCGATCCCAGCACGAGTGCGCGAAGACCGCATGCGTTTTTTTGGGCCGCTCTCGATAGCGGCGAGCCGGTGAACGGCACATTCGGCCGGGATCAGTGCCCGCGGATCGGCCACGGCGAAGCCCCCAGTGCCTGTGCACCGGGGGCCTGCCCGAGCCGATCGGTGGTGCCTGGTCCGGCTACGGAACGAGCTTGAGGAGCTTGTTCGGTGAACCGGTGCCGATGCCTGTGAGGACGTTGCTGGTCGCCCCGTTCACCAGGGCGGCGGCCACGGTGGCAGGGGTGGCGCCCGGGTGAGCGGTCAGGTAGAGCGCCGCCGCGCCAGAGACGTGCGGGGCGGCGAAGGACGTGCCGCTGCCGGTGTAGGTGGCGGTGTCCGAGGTGTTCCAGCCGGCGGTGATGCTGCTGCCGGGGGCGAAGATGTCCACGGTCGAGCCGTAGTTGGAGTAGCTGGCCCGCGCGTCGGTGCTGGTGGTGGCGCCCACGGTGATGGCGTTGGCGACCCGGGCCGGGGAGTAGTTGGCCGCGTTGGCGCCCGAGTTGCCCGCGGCTATGGAGTAAGTGACGCCAGAGGCGATCGAGTTGTTCACCGCGGTGTCCAGCGAGGTGCTGGCGCTGCCGCCGAGGGAGACGTTGGCGACGGAGTTGGCGACGTGGTGCGAGGTGATCCAGTCCACGCCCGCGATGACGCCCGCGGTGGTGCCGGAGCCGTCGTTGCCCAGAACCCGCACCGCGACGATCTTCGCCTGCTTGGCCACGCCGTAGGTGCTTCCGGCGACGTTCGTGGCGACGAAGGTGCCGTGGCCGTAGCCGTCCTGCGCGGTCGCGTCGTTGTCGACGAAGTCGTAGCCGTAGGAGGCACGGCCTCCGAACTCCTGGTGGGTGATGCGTACACCGGTGTCCAGGACGTAGACCGTCGCGCCGCTGCCACCGCTGTCCGGGTAGGTGTACGTCCCGCTCAGCGGGAGGTTGGTCTGGTCGATCCGGTCCAGGCCCCAGGGCGCATTGGTCTGCGTCCCGAGTGCGTGCACCACCTGGTCCTGTTCCACCGAGGCGATTTCGGGGTCCGCGGCCAGACGGCGGGCCTCCGTAGCGGTGAGGGTCGCGGAGTAGCCGTTCAGCGCGGAGGTGAAGGTCCGCTTGACCGTGCCGCCGTACCCGGAGATCAGGCTCTTGCCGCGCTGCGCGGTCGCCTTGAACCCGGCGTCGTGCTTCAGGGTGACGATGTAGCTGCCGCTCACGGCGTGGGTGCTGTCGGCGTTCAGCACGGTGCCTAAGGCAGGGGCGGCCGCGGCCGGGAGCGCCGTGGCACTCGCGAAGAGCGCCGTCGCGGCGGCGGTCGTGGTGATCGCCGCGGCGATCCGCCGCTTGATGGTGTGTCTGGCTGCCATGGGGGATGGTCCTCCTCGGTCGGCACGCGTCGATGGGGTGGCGCCGCGTGCTCGGACGGATACGGCTCCGGTGATCGGTGCCGTAGAGCGACGATGTGCCGACGAGGAGTAGCGTTTCAAGGCTTCGCTGGGATTGTCATGAGCGCGCCATTGTCGAGTCATGAAATGCCATCTTCGGCAATGTCTCGGCAATGTCTCATCGGTTGATGCGGGGTGTATTGGCGAGTAACTTCGCCAGTCGGTCAATCGGCCCTTTCCTCTCCGCGCCCGGGCGACGGTGCGGTCGATCGTCTCGTCCTGGAGGGCGGGCGGTCCGTGGACCGCCCGCGACCGGGGGTGGTGGGTCCGTGCCCCACGGGCTCGGCTCTCGCGGTGGGACTACGGCGTGGCAGCGGGTCCGACAGGGGCGTCCCCGCGCAACGTGATGCGGTGCATGACGCGGTGCTGGTCGCCGTAGTCGCGGTTGGCGTAATGGGACGTGCCGCGGTTGTCCCACAGGGCGACGTCGCCCGGCTGCCAGCGATGACGGACCGTGTGCTCGGGCTTGGTCAGATGGGCGTAGAGGATGTCGAGGATGCCTCGGCTCTCGTGCTCCGAGACACCGGCGATGTGGGAGGTGAATCCCGGATTGACGAACAGGCCCTTGCGCCCGCTCTCGGGGTGCACCCGGACCACGGGATGCTCCACGGGGACCAGGTCCGTGAAGACCTCGCCCTCCCAGATGTTTCCGCGACCACCGCGCTGCTGGGCCAGGTAGTAGCCGAACTCGCGGCTTCCGTCGTGGACCGCGGTCAGCGGATCGATCAGCGCGCGCACCCCCGGCGACAGCGATTCGTACGCGAGTTGGCTGTCGGCCCACGAGGTGTCCCCGCCGTGGGGCGGCAGGACCACGGCCCGCAGGATGGAGATCGCCGGCGGGCGTTGTACGAAGGTCACATCGGTGTGCCACACGTCGGCGAATCCGTTGTCCTGGCTGTCCAGGGAGTACACCTCGTCCGGCACGGCGGCGCCGGAGTCGTGCACCGGATGGCCCGCCGTCACCTCGCCAAGCCGCCGTCCGAAATCGATCTGCGCGTGGTCGCTGATGTCCTGGCCCGGCAGGAACAGCACCTTGTACGTGACCAGCGCGGCCCGAACCGCCGCGACCTGCTGGTCGTCGAGGTTGCCGAGATCGACTCCGTGCACTTCGGCACCGAAACTGGGCCCCAGCGGGGTGATCCGCAGGTTGGTGGCGCGGGCGTCGTCAGAGTGTTCGGTGAGGACGGTCATCCTTGTTTCTTCTTTCCGTCACGTCGGCTGGTGGGAGTCCGGCGCACGGGCCGGGTGGAATCCGGTGCGTCCACCGGTGGGTCTCAGGCCGCGGCGGCCTTCACCTCGTGTGCGACACGGGCGCGCAGTTCGGCGAACTCGGCCGAGCCACGCAGCTGTTCAGCGTCGACATCCCCGCGGGGGAGTGGCACGGGCAGGTCGAGGACGACCGTTCCCGGGCGCTTGCTGAGCACCACGACCCGAGAGCCGAGGAACACGGCCTCGTCTGCGGAATGGGTGACGAACACGGCCGTGCGACCGGTCCGGGCGGTGACCAGCCGCACGTCCTCCTGGAGCCGCTCGCGGGTGAGCGCGTCCAGCGCGGCGAAGGGCTCGTCGAGGAGGAAGAGCGGGTTCTCGGCGGCCAGGGCACGAGCTATGGCGAGGCGTTGCTGCTGGCCCCCGGAGATCTCCCAAACCCGACGTCCGTCCGTCCCGTCGAGGCCGACGCGCTCCAGCAACTCGGCTCGCCGTACTGCCCGTTGCTCCCTGGGGACGCCCGCGTAGCGCAGCGCCAGGTCGACGTTGCCACCGACGGTGCGCCACGGGAAGAGGCGCGGTTGCTGGAACACCACACCCGCGGCCTCTCCCGGCCGGGGCTCGGCGCCCGAGACGCGTACGCTGCCGTGGGTGGGCCGTTCGAACCCGGCGATCAGCCGCAGCAGGGTGCTCTTCCCACAGCCGGACGCGCCGACGAGCACGAGGAACTCCCCCGGCGGCACGTCCAGTTCGACCGGCCCCACGGCCGTGACCGCCTCGGAACCCCGGCCGTAGCGGTGGGTGACGTTTTCCAGCCGTACCGCACCGGCCCGCTCGTTCCGTTCCGGGGTCTCGACGGCCGCCGTGCTCTGCTCCTTGCTGCGGATCTCACTTGATGCCATCGGGCAGCCCCTTGAGGTACAGCGCCTTGCTCACGGTGTCCTGCGAGGGCGCGGCGTCGATCTGCTTCTGGTCGGCGAGGAACGCCCCGGTGTCGGTCAGATACGAGGCCAGCTTGCCGGGGCTGCCCTCGGTGCCGAGCCAGTCGGCCGAGGCGACCTGCTCCGGGGTGAGGAAGACGCCCTGGGTGAGCTGGGCCTTGGCGTCGGCGAGGCTGATGCCCAGTTCATTGGCGACGGCCTTGGCCGATCCCTGGGGGTCTGACGTGATCCGGCGCAGGCCCTCGGCCTCCACCTTCCGCCACGTCGCTATCGCCTGAGGGTCCTTGGAGATCAGCGCGTCGGACACCACGGCCAGGTCCAGTGTCGGTTTTCCGCGAGAGCCGATCTCTTTGCTGCTCACGAGCTGGGTTCCCGTCTTGCGTAGTTCGTCGAGGGTCGGCAGCCAGACATAGGCGGCGTCGATGTCACCCCGCTCCCACGCGGCGAGGATGGGCTGCGGCTGAAGGTCGATCAGTTTCACGTCGGATGCCTTCAGACCGGCCTCCTCCAGAGCGGCCAGCAGGCTGTAGTGCGAGGTCGAGGCGAAGGGGGTGGCGACCGTCTTCCCCTTGAGGCCGGCCACATCGGTGATGTTCGTCGACTTGCGGGCCACGAGGGCCTCGTTCTCCCCGGCCACGTCGAGGACGAAGGCGACCTTGTACGGGATCGGGGAGGAGCCGGCGATACCGCGGGCGAACGGACTCGACCCGAGGGCCGCGATGTCGAGGGAGCCGCCGATGAAGGCCTGGTTGACGCTGGCACCCGAGTCGAACTTGATCCAGGTGATCCTGTAGTCGGGCAGGGCCTTTTCCAGGAGTTTCTGGTTCTTGACCAGCAGGTCACCGCTGGGGAAGGCGAAGTACCCGATGCGCAGGCGCTTGGAGCTTCCGGAGGATCCGCCGTCGTCCGACGAGCAGCCGGTGAGAGCGACGGTGGCCGTGCCGAGGGCGGCGGCGAGCAGGGCGCGGCGGGTCGGTCGACCGGTGGGTGGGCCGGGGACGGTTCTGGAGGCCGAAGAGATCATGAAATGCCGTTTCTGATAGGGGTGGTGGTGGGGGTCAGGCGTGCCCGCGCCAGGGCACGACGGTGCGTTCGAGCCGCAGCAGCAGCCCGTCGATGACGAGGCCGGAGATGCCGATGGCGGCGATACCGACGATCACCACGGGGGTGTTGTTGTAGTTGGCGGCGTCCTTGACCATGCCGCCGATGCCCGGCAGACCGTTGACGAGTTCTGCGGCGACGAGCGAGGAGTAGGCCACTCCGACGGATAGCCGCACTCCGGTGAAGATCTCCGGCAATGCCGACGGCAGGATCACGTCCTTGACGACGTCACGGCGCGATCCGCCGAGTGCCCGTGCCGCCTCCTGCAACTGGCGCGGCGCGGCGGCGACGGCCGTGGTGGTGGCGACGGCCACCGGGGGAAACGCGGCCACGGCCAGCAGGGTGATCTTCGGCTCCTCGTTGATGCCCAGCCAGACGATCAGGAGAGAGAAGTAGGCCAGGGGCGGCAGGGTCCGCAGAAAGGTGATCCACGGCTCGAACAGCGACCGCACCCAGCCGACCGTGCCCATGACCAGCCCGAAGACCAACCCGAGGACGATGCCAATACCGGCCCCGAACGCGATGCGCCGCAGGCTGATGCCCAAGTGCTCGATCAGATAGGTGCCGTTGTAGCCGCGGACCCCGTCGTGGGTGGTGGAGACGTCGATGAAGGCGTCCCACACCTTCACTGGCGGCGGTACGAGCGTCTCGCTCCATGCACCGCTGGCAGCCACCACCTGCCACAGGACCAGGAACAGCACCAAGGACCCCAAGGGCAGGGCGAGTCGTCGCGTGGCGGCACCAGTCAGAGCGGAGGCTGGCCAGCGGACGGTGTTGGCTTCCGTCAATGGCGGGAGGTCGTTGGATACCGGCTTTGCAGGGGTGGTGGACATGTGGGGCCTCCTGAGGGCCTCGGACGCGACGGAAGAGCTCGTCCGCCAGATGTGGAACGGCACGGAGGTCGACGGACAGCGTCGACCGGACCGGAACGGTTCAACGAGTGGGCGGGAAACCGGGCGGAAGAACGCCGAATGCCTCAGTGGTGGACGCACGGAACACGGTCCGAGAGGGGTTCGGACGGGCGGGGCGTCTCAGAGGCGGGGAGTCAGAGACAACAACACGAAGCCGTACGGCGGCACAGGTCGACCACGAGGGGGCGCGACAGTGCTTCGTGCATCATGGGGCTGGTTTTACAGCAGATCGGAGCGCCGCACCAGCAGTGTCCACGCTGTGGAACGGGCCTGTCTGTCAAGGAAGTTGAACGCTCACACGGGTCGGGCGAAGTCGTCGATGGCGTATGACCACCGGTGTCGCTTGGCCGCGCCACGATTGTCGCTCAAGTGCCGTCTGGACCTGCCAGTGATCCGACCTGTAACCCGGATGTCCAGTGATCGAGGTGAGATGGCTGGCTCCCCTGCGTCGTTGGTGTCGCACGACTGACCGCCTTCCCCCCGTCGTTCTCCGCAGGGTGTCTCTCGCCCATGAGAAACCGTGGGTTTGAAGGATTTTGCCCCATGCGAGCCCTAAGCGGTTGACGCGTTCCTCCCCAGCCTGGCGGAGCGATGTTGGTGCAGGCTCCCCGGTGCCCCGCCCGGGCAAGGTGAGCATCGAGCTTGTGGAGGCGGCGCGGGCCCGGAGAGCACGGTGGTCACGGGTGACCCGGGAAGGGAAGAGGGCAAGGGCCTTCACAGTGCTTTGCCCGGGTTGAGGATGAGGTGTGGATCGAAGGCAGCCTTGAGGCGTTGCTGGAGGGCGTGCTGCTCGGGGCCGAGCTCTTGGGCGAGCCAGTTCCGCTTGAGCGTTCCCGCTCCGTGCTCTCCCGTGAGGGTGCCGCCCAGGCGCAGCGCTGTGCGGAAGATGTCGCCCGCCGCGTGCCGGGCTGCGTCCGGGATGCCGGGGGTGTCGGAGTCAAGGACGAGGACGGGGTGGAGACTGCCGTCGGAGGCGTGCGCGAAGGTGAAGATCCGCACTCCGCGGCGCTCGGCGATGGCCGTTATCTCCCGTACCGCTGAGGCCAGTTGGGTTCGGGGAACCGCGATGCCTTCGATCAGTACGCGGCCCAGTCGCTCCAGGGAGGGCAGGGCGAGACGGCGGGCCGCGAGCAGCCGATCCGTCTCCGCCGGATCGTTGGTCGTCTCGATTGATGTCGCCCGCTTCCACAACAGCTGTACCGCCCCTTCGGCATCGGCCGCCGCGGACCGTCCCTCCCACTGCAAGAGCAACAGCGCACCGCCGTGCAAGCGCAGGTCGGTGCCCTGCGCGTCGTCCACGGCGGCCAGCACCGGTCCGTCCAGCAACTCGGCCATGGACGGCTCAAGTCGGGCCGCGGTGAGCGCTGTCACCGCGTTGGCGCCCTCGGCGAACGTGGCGAACGACGCCGCGACGGTGACCGTCGCCTCCGGCAGTGGGCGCAGCCGCACCGTCGCGGCGGTGATCACGCCCAGAGTTCCCTCGGAGCCGATGAGCAAGGCTGTCAGGTCGTATCCGGCGACACCTCTGACTGCGCGGCTGCCGGTTCGTATCGCGGTGCCATCCGCGAGAACAACGTCCAGGCCCAGCACCGCGTCCCGGGTCACTCCGTACTTGGCACAGCGCAGCCCACCCGCATTGGTGGCGATGTTGCCGCCGATGGTGGAGATGGCCGCGCTGGCCGGGTCCGGCGCGTAGCGCAATCCGAACTCGCCTGCCGCGTGGTCGAGTTCGGCGATGATGACGCCCGGTTCGACAACGGCGATCTGTTCGTGCGGGTCCAGGTCGAGGATCCTGTTCATCCGGGACAGGTCGAGTACCACGCTGTCCGTACCGGCGTTCGCGCCGCCGGCCAGCCCTGTCCCAGTCCCGCGTGGCACCACCGGTATCCGCAGCGCGTGCGCGCGCCGCAGCGTCGTCCGCACGTGGTCGCTGTTCGCAGCGTGGACTACGGCCAGCGGCACGCCGTCCGGGCGGTTGCCGGAACGGTCGGCGGCATACGGGGCGGTCGTCTCGGGGCCGCTACTGAGGGCTGACCGGGGCAGGTCACGACGCAGATCGGCCAGCAGTGCGTCGGTCGCGCGGGGCGGAGTGGGCGGGTACGTCATACGTCGGTCCTCCGGATCGAGTCCAGGGCTTGCACGGAGGCAGGGTGCCGGCCGTCCCGGCGTGTGTCCGTACGGGGCGAAAGAGCACCCTGCTGGGCGCGGTCGGTGCGAGCCGCGACGCGCCGCTGAAGAAGGTACGGGCAGCCGTCGCCGGACGGATGCCTGCTCCGCCAGGTCGTGTCGCTCGTCGCCGAGACAAGGGCGGCAGGTGTGGCGTCATGGGCGTGTGCGAGGCGTCAGATGCTGGACCTGGCTGACCGGCTGAACCTGTCGGGCGAGGCGAACCACCCGCAGACCTGTTCTGCATCGAGAAGGCGGGTGGCGTTCTGCGCCCCGGGACTTGGCGTACCACTGACAACCCGGATCGACACCATGAGATGCCCCGCTCGCGGAACCGACCGGGACGCTCACGTCAGGGGGCGGGCACGTACTTGTACCCCACCCGTCGCACTGTCGCGATTCGTTGCCGGTGAGCCGTGCCAAGCTTTCGGCGCAAACGTGCGATGTGCACATCGACGGTGCGTCCGTCCCCCATGTGGGTGTGTCCCCACACGTGCTCGACCAACTGTTCCCGTGTGTGGACTCGATACGGATGAATCACGAGTCGGGCAAGCAGCGCGAACTCCATGTACGTGAGGTCGAGTTCGTCTCCGTCCAGTTCGGCGACGTGACGCTCTGTGTCGATGCGGATCGAGTCACCGGCCGGTACAGACTTGTCCGGCGTGCGTGCCAGGAGCGGTACGGTCCCGGGGGCGACGGGATGGATCTGTGGCCGCAGTCCTGTGCCAGCGAAGAGCGCGGCCGGGTCGACCCCCTTGGGGAGCAGCACCAAATAGCCGACGAGCGCTGATCCGTCGTCGGGCGGTGTGCGGTCCCTTCCTTCTTCCGGTCTGCCTTCGTGCACAAGACGCAGGCTAGGAGAAGCGGCTGGCGAGGTGTGGAGCAAGGCTGCGTGAGGTGGGGATGCCGAAGTCATGGCTGTAGTCCCTTCCCTGGGTACGGGGAGTTGTACGGGCGGCACATCGGCCGTCGCGCCAGAGGGGTGGAAACCCTGACGAGCCGGAGCGACTGCTCGATGGGAGGCCCATGGAGACCCGGTGCGGCGATGGCTCAACCATCTGTCGGACCTACGGGTCAAAGGAGGTAGAAAAGACGGGCGATCAGATGTTTCGCAGATCGCCGGTTACTTTTCTAGGCGCGTCGGCAGACGGCGCTGGCCACTCGACGGAAGTCGACGTGCCGACGGCGTACCAGGGGCACTTGCGCGCGGGACATGGCTCCATGGTGAGTCAGTACGATGGCGGCGTCAACGTTTCTCTACTTAAACGGTAGGGATAGCGCGGGGAGGCCGGGGCTCGATCGGCTTGGTTACCCGTTGAGGGCGAGGTTGTGCACGCTGGCGATGTCGCGAAAGGCGTGGTGGACACCGCTGTCTTCGAGTCGGCAGTCGCGGAAGCGGGCCGGATGCTGGTGGAGCGGAGAGTACCTTGTCCCCTCGAGAACGTGACCATGAAATGGGCGGTCCGCAGATCAACCCGGCGGGCTTCCTGGACAGACGCTTCAACGGCTACCTGGGAGTCAGGCTTCCGCATGAACTGGACGCCGAAGTTGATGCTTTCGTCACCGCGTACATGAACTCCCCGGAGCCCCTCGACATGGACCCGTGGGCCGCAGGGGTGTTGAGTGCCTACGGCAAGCGCATGGCGTCGGTGGCGGTCAGGACCCGGTCCCCCGAACCGCTGCGGCGCCGACTCGTGGCCATAGGCCTGGCCGAGGCGTACCTTGAGGACCCGCGCAACAACCTGTACGGATTCACCGCGCTCCATGACGGCGCGTCGCTGATCGGCACTCCGCTGCGAGATCTCATCGCCAAGGTGGCCCGCTCCCTCCCACCGTCCGGCGTGGCGGCACTGCGCGACTTCGGTGAGCGCGAGGACCGCCACAAGTCCATCGAGTCCATGGGACTCAGACGGACCGGCGTGGGCGAAACCTTCCTCTGCCGGTAGTGCGCGAAGCCAAGTGAGCGACATCCACGCGCCACAGGGGACCTGGAGACTGCTCCGGGACGGAGAAGTCGTGTGCACCCTGCACTACCTTCGAGCCGACCAGCCGTTCTTCATCTCTGAGGTCGAACCCTCGCCGGGCTGGCCCTCCGTGAAACCATACTTCGATGAGCTGTCGGCAGTTCCCCGCCCTGACAAGGACGGCCTTCGAACTGCGCGGGCGCTGAAACGGCTTCGTGCGCTTCAACTCGTCCTGGAGGACATGGCGAGCGGACGAGTTGTCGACCGGTACTACCTGGCCATCGACGACGACCTAGCAACTCTCCGAATCAGTGGTTCTTGAAAATCAGGCTGATTCTCGACCTGATGGGGAGCGCCACGGGGAATGAAGTGACGGGGTGAATATGGAGGATGAAGTCCTTCCGCACCGAAGGCGGCCGCGCAGGCGAGGCGCACCGGGTTCTGGCCTCCCTACCGCATCGGTCTGAGCTGCAACGAGGGAGTAGTCGCTCACTGTGTAAGTCAAATTAAGGGATAAATAAAAGGGTAATGCCTGCTAGGCTCTCTTGGTGATGTGGACGGCGGCAGGTGAGGGGTGAGCGGTGACCGGACTCAGACTGCGCGATCACCAGGTTGAAGCCGTGGCCGCCATCGTGCGGGGTCTGGACGTCCCACCCGGCGGGATCCCCTCCAACGGCCTGCGCGGGCAGGTGCACGCGGCGTGCGGGACCGGCAAGACGATCATCGCCGCCGCGGCGGCGAAGCGGATCGCGCCCAGGGGACGCGTCCTTGTGCTCGTGCCGACACTCGATCTGCTGACCCAGACCGTGCGGGCGTGGCGCGCGGCCGGCCACAACGGCCCGGCAGTCGCGGTGTGTTCGCTCCATGACGACCCGGAACTGTGGAACCTGAAGGTCCGGTGCACCACCAATCCCATCCAGCTGGCGCTGTGGCACGGTGACGGGCCGATCACCGTCTACGCCACGTATGCCTCGCTCGGCGTCCTGGCTGACGCCTTCGCCGGTGCGTACGGCCAGCAGCTTTCCCCCATGGACCTGGTGTGTGTCGACGAGGCCCACCGCACCAGTGGATCGCTGGGAAAGGCGTGGGCCGCCGTCCACGACCAGGTGGTCATCCCGGCGGCGCGGCGGCTGTATCTGACGGCGACGCCGCGGATCTGGCAGGAGCGCCCTGCGCACTGGGAGGTCACCGAGGGGGTGCGTAACGCGCTGCCGGAGGAGATGGCGGCCTCCATGGACGACGAAGACGTCTTCGGTCCGGTGCTCTACAGGCTCTCCACGGCGTCGGCGGTCTCCCGCGGTCTGCTCGCCCGCTACCAGATCATCGTCATGGAGCTGAGGGACCCGGTCGTCACCCCGGAGCGGCTGATGGGCGATGAACGGCGCAGTGAGGAGGTGCGCGGACAGCGCCTCGCGGCACTCCACGCCGCGCTGCTGCGGAGCATGGCGGAGCACAACCTCAGCACGTGCATCACCTTCCACCACCGGACGATCGAGGCACAGGCCTACGCCGAGGGCCTGGAGCGCGTCGCGGCGAAGCTGCACGCCGACCAGCCCGAGACGTACCCGGCGACGATGTGGGCCGACTGGCTGTGCGGCGAGCACGACCCGGAACACCGGCGCCAGGTCTTCGGGGAATTCGCCACCACCGCTATGCGGGCGGTCCTGTCGAACTGCCGGGTCCTGGGTGAGGGTGTGGACATCCGGGCCGTGGACTGCGTCGCCCTCCTGGACCCCAAGGGGGCACCCCACGACATCGTCCAGGCCATCGGCCGGGCGCTGCGGCAGCAGCCGGGACAGAACAAGCTCGCCTCGCTGATCGTGCCCGTCTTCCTGCAGCCGGACGCAGGGCCGGAGGACATGTTCACCTCCGGCTCCTACCGGCCGCTGGTGCAGGTCCTGCAAGGACTGCGGGCTCACGACGAAGAGGCCGTAGAACTGCTCGCGATCCCGCAAGAGCCGCAGAAGGCCGACGTGCAGCCGTCCACACACATCGGCACGCCGCCCAAGGACGGCGAGGAAGAAACCCGCCTGCTGCTGCGCTTCGCCACCCCGCGCGATCCGCGCATGGTCGCGGACTGGGTGTCGTTCAACGTCATCGACACCGAACGCCAGGACTGGGGCCGCGGCTGGTCGGCCCTGAAGAAGTACACCGAACGCGAGAAACACGCCCGGGTGCCCTACGGCCACAAGGAAGGCGCCTACCCCCTCGGGCAGTGGATCGCAGAGCAGCGACGGGCGTACGGGGCCGGGCAGATGAACGGCCAGCGCGCCGGGCGGCTGGAGAAGCTCGGCATGGTCTGGTCCGTCGCCGACGAACGCTTCCAGGAGAACCTGGAGGCCGCACGCGCCTACTACGACCAGCACTGGACACTGTGCGCGCCCAGGGATGCGACGGCACTGGATCGGCCGGTGGGGCAATGGCTGTCCAACCTCCGCCGCGCCGGCGCGCTGGCCAAACACCCCGACTGGGAGACCGAGTTGAAGGCGGTCGACCCTGACTGGAACCCACAGTGGCCGGCCGACTGGCAGCGCCACTACGCGGCCGTACGCGAGATGCTCGTCGAGGAGAGCATGCCCGCCTCCGTCGAGCCCGGGGTCACGGTGCATGGCATGGACGTCGGCAAATGGCTGGCCCGTCAGCAGAAACCTGAGGCCTGGGCGGACCTGACGGAGGGCCAGCGCGAGCGACTGGAGCAGCTCGGCGTCCTACCGCAGCCCGCGCAGCAGGAAACCCCCGCACGAGCCCGCAAGAGCGGCGTCGACGCTTTCGAACGCGGACTTGAAGCCCTGCGGCAGTACAAGACCCGGGAAGGCCACCTGACCGTTCCCCGCAAGCATGTCGAGACCGTTGTCATCGACGGCCAGGAACACCCCTTGAAACTGGGCGTCTTCTTGTCGAACACGAAATCGCGGCGGGACAGACTCACCACCCACAGACTCCGCCAGCTCGCCCTCCTCGGGCTTGACTGGGCAACTTAGGCGACCGGTAAGCACCGCCCACGGCTACGTTCCACGTTCTGTGGGCCTCGTCGATCTCGCCGGGCTGGTTGCCGCGCTCAGCCTCTGGCGAGCATGGCGACCAACTCGCTTGCCCTGAAGGGGTGTTGGGTGAAGGTTGGTCCATCGTCCCGTGAGGTCAGACGCGGAAGCACTGCGTCGCGGCGACGCCCGCCCAGGCGGCGGTCGCGATGACGAACAGCTCTATCGCCTCGGTCACGTGGCCGAGGGTGAGGACAACGACGGCTGCGACGAAGACTGCGCTCCCCGCTGTCGTTAGGCACACGGCACCCCTCCAGAAGTTGGGTCGATCGAGTAAAGAAATAGGTTAAATGCAGGGGGGATGCTGGTAGTGTTCATGATGGAGGTGCGCATCGCATGGCAACCGAGGAAGAGCTGTTCGCGAACGTCGACGCTCTGCTGGAGGAGGAGCCGCAGCTCCCGCCCCCGGCGGAGCGGGCCCGGCTGCGGCAGGCCGCCGGGATCACGCAGGCCCGTATGGCGAAGGCCCTCGGGGTGACCGAGCAGACTGTGAAGAACTGGGACAATGGCAGGAGTGAGCCGAAGGAGCCGCGGCTGTCCGCCTACAGGCGGCTGCTGGACGGCTGGGCGGCGAAGTACCCGGCACACACTGCCCCCGCCGCACCCGCCCCGGCCCCCGTTGTCGCCTCGCAGCCGGAGGTGCCCGAGACGTTCACCCGCGTACCCACCGTCGAACAGGACGAGGCTGAGCCGGACACCGGCGTCACGGTGAAGCCGGTACAGGAGCGTCCCGCGGCCCGCCCGGCGACGTCGCGGCGTTCGTCGCCAGCACGCGCCGCCGCGCCCGTGGTTGACCCGCGCTTCCCGCACGGTCCGCTCGCCGTGCTGGATGGGGATGGCTCCGCGTACGGCGTCGGCGGGATCGTGCTGGACTGCCCGGCGACCACGATTGCGCAGCTGGTGGAGTGGACGCTGAAGGAGTCGGCTCTCGGCGCGGCGCGTCTGCACAAGAACGGCAAGGACTCCGACCCGCTGATCGTCCTCACCGCGGCGGCCGCGGTGAAGTTCGGTCTGCCGGAGCGCCTGGAGGACCGCCGGGGTCTGCGCCTGGATGAGGACCATCCGGTCGTCAAGCAGATCACCCGGGCGAAGTGGCAGTTGACGAAGCGCGGGTTCGGCCCGTGGGTGCGGATCTATCGCAAGGCGCAGGGGCGCGAGCGGCAGTGCGTACAACTGGCCATCCTGCCGTGGGACGCCCTCGATACCCGGTCCTGGCCCGGCGTCACAGACATGGAGCCGGCCGACATCGCCCGCGTCCTGGCGGTGTACGCGACCCGGGTCATCACCCCTCGAGGCTCCACGGCCGTCAACGGCCTGGAGCTGATGACCGCGCTGCGCCCGCCGACCCGCGCCGTGCGCGACG
Source organism: Streptomyces sp. NPDC090083 (assembly GCF_044747445.1). Classification (NCBI taxonomy): domain Bacteria; kingdom Bacillati; phylum Actinomycetota; class Actinomycetes; order Kitasatosporales; family Streptomycetaceae; genus Streptomyces; species Streptomyces sp. NPDC090083. The sequence goes on from NZ_JBIVED010000023.1 coordinate 15,145, forward strand.
CGGAGACCGGCAACTGGGTGAGCGGTCACAACCCGGGCTCTCTCGGCACCGAACCCATTCCGCCCGCGCCGCCGGAGGCCCGGCCCGAGCACCCCGTCGCGCAGGGCTGGAAGGGCGGGTTCCTCAACGAGGAGGCCTACCAGTGGGTGCGGCCGGTTGACCTGCTGACCGCCGTCGAGGTGACGCTGCCGTTCGTGGTCGGCCTAGACCTCAACACGGCGTTCCTCGCGGCCGCGGCCCGGCTCACCGTGGGCCTGTCCGCCCCCGACCACTTCCACGCCCCGACGTTCAACCCGAAGATCCCCGGCTGCTGGCTGGTCGACCTCTCCCACATCGCGCTGGACCCGCGCCTGCCCTCACCGTTCACCCCGGACGGCACCCGGCCGACGGGGCCGGCCTGGTACCAGACGCACACCGTCGCCTACGCCCAGGAACTCGGCCACAACGTCGCCCCGATCGAGGCCTACCTGCGCCGCGAGACCGGCGCCTACCTGGACCCGTGGCACGAGCGCCTCAAGACCGCCTACGTCGACACCCTCGCCGACCTCGGCGTCACCAAAGACCTGTCCGACGCCGAGTTCCTCGCGGCGATGGAACGGCACAAGGAGATCGACCCGGCCCTGACCGCCGTGCTGGCCGCGATCAAGGGCACGGTCAAGGGCGGCATCGGCAAGCTCTTCGAAGGGCCACAGGGCCGGGGCTACAAGGACGGCGACCCGTGGCCGGCCATGCAGCGCGCGACGTGGGCCCCGTGGATCCGTAACGCCGTCATCTCCAAGGCGCGGGTCAACATGCACCGCAAGCTCAACAACATGGTCAAACTCACGGGCCGCTACCCGCTCGCCGTGCTGTCCGACTGTGTCGTCTACGCGAGCCCCGGGGACAGCCCGCTGGACATCCTCCCGTACGCGGCGTCCGGCAAGCCGCAGCCGGGCGGCTTCCGCCTCGGGCCCACCCCGGGCCTGGCGAAGCTGGAAGGCGTCCAGCCGATGCCGTGGGCGGTCGACCTGATGGAACAGGGCTACAACCCCGCCCGCCACATCAAGGGCGGCGACTCCGTCCTTGACGAGGGGGAGTAGGCCGTGGCCACCGACACCGGCTGGACTGCCGCTTGTGACGGATCCGCCACAAGCGGCACGTCGTTGCCGGAGGACGGCGCGGAGCCGGAGCGGACGTCGGATCGCCTGGAGGCCCTGCAGCGCTCCCTGCGTACTTGGCGCCGCTCACCGCGCGTCGAGCTGTGGCGGCATGACCTGCGCGAGACACGCGAGACCTGGTTTCGGCTGGTCGATCCCGACAGCCGGGACCTGACACTGAAAGGGCACTGACGTGGCGCGACGGATCCGTCCCACAAACGCAGACCGCGACGACGCGATCATCGGCGACGCCGTCGAGCGCGCCAGCCAGGAGAAGTTCACGCGCGAGCCGCCCAAGACACTCCAAGGACGAATCAACTTTCTGCTCAGGCAGCTAAGGACGACCAAGGCCGTCGCGGCGGAGCTAGGCATCAGCCAGCGTTCCGTGGAGCGTTACCGCAAGGGCGACCGCAAGCACCCGCCGAAGGCGGTCGCTGACCGCCTCGACGCAGCGGTACGCGCCCGCTGGCAGCCGCGGGTGCGGTTCCAGAAGCAGAAGGAGGCCGCCACCACGGGCGGCATCACGGTGGAGACCAGAGCGCGGTTCGGCTACGACGCTCCCGGCGGTACCACCGACGACGGCCGCTTCCGGCGCCTGACCGTCCGTCTGTCGGCCGCCTACGCCCGCCGCCTGTTCGACGCTCAGCAGGGCCGTAGCAACGAGTCACCGAACGAAGTGATCGCCGAGGGCCTCCAGGAGCACTATTTCAAGGACAACGGCCTCCGTGCTGACCACCTGGAAGTCGAATTCACGGATATCGATTACATCGACATCGAATATTGAGAGCTCTAAATGGCGAACATCAATTACCCCTTCTATGACCGAGCGCTCCACTTGGCCAGTTAGCGGAGAGTTGGCCAATCCCACTGCGTTGTCACCGATCACCCCATCACGGCATCTTTCCGGGAGAGGCGTTATGCCATCGATCGAGACCTTGCTCCACCGACGCACCGACCTATCTGCCTTCGTGGTCCACTTCACTCGCGACACCGCACGCGCCACCGCCGGTGACAACTTGAAGGCGATCTTGGAAGATCAAACGATCGAGGCTCGCAACGTCTTCGGCATGGCGGGTGCCCTGGCCAAGAAGCACGAAGCCATCGCGGACACTCAGCGGACGGTCTGCTTCACCGAGACGCCTCTCGAACACGCCTGGATGATGTGCGAGCGGATACCCAACCGCGCTATGAGCTTCAGCGGTTACGGCCTGGCGTTCACACGCACTTTCGCGCGGCGCATGGGCGCCAACCCCGTGTGGTACCTCGACATCACACCTGGCCACAACTGGCTGACCGTCCCGATCAACAACATGGTCGACGACGCCTGAGAAATCGCCTGTGACCCGTCCGAGGGAGGAGGGGACGCGGCGGCGAAGGCGGACATCCTGCGTTTGACTCCCTTCATCGAGCAGATGGGGAAGCCTGCGGGGACGCGCAAGGAGTTCTGGTGGGAGCGGGAGTGGCGCCACGTCGGCGACTTCCACTTCCGCTTCGCGGACCTGGTGGTGGTCTTCGCTCCGGAGGAAGAGCACGACGAGTTCGAGGCGTACCTCAGGGAGCTGAAAGAGAAGGGGAGGCTCCCCAGTCTGGTCGACGCCACCTGGGGGCTCGAGCGGATGATCGCCGCGCTCGCCAGAGTCGTCGAGTCCGGTCCGTTCCCGGAGTAGCGCAAGCTCAGCCGTCGAGGGGGTTGCGCTGACGTGCCTCGGTTGCCTGGGCACGAACGTACGGGTCAGCGTCTGTTGCCAGCAGGTCAAGCACGGCCGAGGTCGCGGGCTCCGCGGCGGGAAAGCGGCTCAAGGCGATCGCGACCCAGGCTCGAACGCGGGGGTTGTCGTCGTTCGCGAGCGAGCGGATCTTCGGCAGGGTTCTGGGGTGCTGAAGGAAGCCGAGGGAGCTGAGGGTGGAGATGCGCACCTGCGGGGAGGGGTCGTTCAGCAGGTTCAGCAGCATGTCGATGGCCGTCGGCTCTGTGCCGTGGCTGCCGAGCGTGCCCACGACCACGCTGCGGACCCTTTCGTCAGAGTCCTGCGCAGCGTGGGCGAGCAGGTCGAGATCGGCTGGTTCGGGGTGGAAGCCGAGCAGCCAGATTGCCGCTCTGCGAAGGTCCTCATCGTTGCTGACGGCGCACGGCAGGAGGATTTCGCGCGCGGCGGCGGGGTCTTCCTGCGCGAGTACGTGGAGCCTCGTCGAGAGGGAGTCCTGGTCGTCACCGAGGTTGCGGGAGTAGGCCCGCAGCAGGGCGGCAAGGGATGCGCGGCCGGCGGTCTTGGCCAGAATCCGGGCGAGCACATGACGGGCGTACCAGTTGCCCGCCTCCATGGCTGCTGCGAGATGCCGTTCCAGGTGCGGAATCAGCTCCCCCTCGTTGGGCGGCTACGAGCTCTTCTTCGATTTCTGCAAGGTCGCCGAGGTCGCAGTCCGGATCCGTGAGTCCGTCCGCCAGTTCATCAAGGCGCAGGGTGAGATCATCCGCTGCCCGTTGGTCTTCCAATCCGTCCTCCTTGTGGACTTTCACACCGCACCGAACCTGCCACTGCGGGTCTCCCTACTGCGGTCACGGAGCGGATTGTCCAACAGTCCGCTGGCAAGGGGGAGTTGGGGCGGCTCTGGCCGGTCTCGTACGGCTCGGGGTCCCGCGGTCATCTCGCACCCACACCTTCAGCCTCTTCATGAGGAGGATTTCGTGCCGTACGACCACGACGACCATGATGGCGACCTCGCCCGCCGCCGCCAGGTCGGGCGGGTCGCCTACACCGAGAAGGCATCGACCATGCCGACCGGAGCCACCTCGTGGCCACCGATGAGATCGCCGAACGGCTCAGAGAGCCGTCGGTTCGATCATCGAGGACCACACCGAGCAGGATCGTCTCGACCACCCGACCCACGCTCCAGAACACCTTCGGCATGGAGGCCCCCTGGGTGGGGTGCTGACCTGTTGATTTACAGCCCATTAGGTCGCTGACCTGCGCGAACGTGTCTTTCGGCGTCTTTCATAGGGGTACCGTTTTGTGCCGCGCAAACTCCCCAGAGCCTCCCCGAGCGAGGAGAAACTCCCCAGCCCCTCCCCAGGGGGAGTGGCTGCGGAGCGCCCGGTGCAGTGCCGCCTGCCACGAGTCTGTCCGCGTCACTCGTCAGTTGGTACTCGTCGTGTAGCTGCCGTAGTGGCCCACTTCTAGGACCTGTCTGACAAAACGATCAGCACTGGCGGAGCCAGAGGACCAGGGAGGCGACGTGGAGTCCGGCGAGGTAGCGGGCTGCCAGCTTGTCAAAGCGGGTGGCAACGGCACGGAACTGCTTGAGTCTGCCGAAGCAGCGCTCGACGACGTTGCGGGCCTTGTACTGCTCGGAATCGAAGGCTGGCGGTCGCCCGCCGGCCGATCCACGGCGCTGTCGGCCTGCGATCTGGTCGGCTCGTTCAGGGATGACCGCTCGGATGCCGCGCCGCCGTAAATCGGAACGGATGGCCCGCGACGAATACGCTTTGTCCGCGATCACCGTCTCGGGCCGACGGCGCGGTCGACCTGCCCGGACACGGGGTACCCGCACTGCCTCCAGCAGCGTGTCGAACACTGTGGAGTCGTTGATGTTACAGGAGTGACGATTACAGCCAGCGGAAGCCCACGTCCGTCCGCTGCGAGGTGAATCTTGGTGGTCAGACCGCCCCGGGACCTGCCCAGAGCCTGTTCACGCGCCCGACGCACCGGATCAGCCAGTTCGTCCGGCGCGGGTGCCCCTTTTTGCGAGCTCCCGCAGCGTGCTGGTGGGCACGGTTGATGGCCGAGTCGACAGACACCGTCCAATCCAACGCGCCCACGGCGTCGTCATGGACTTGGACGTATTGCAGTAACCTTGCCCAGGTGTCGTCCCGTTCCCAGCGGGCGAATCGCTCATAGACGGTCTGCCACGGGCCGTAATGCTCGGGCATGTCCCGCCAGGGTGCCCCCGTCCGCAATCGCCACAACACACCGTTCACCACCTGCCGGTGACCCGCCACGGCCGGCCGCGACCATCAACACGCGGCAGGAGCGGGGCTATCCGCTCCCATGCCGCATCCGTCACCTCACCTCGACCCACCACAAGATCCATTATCAGGCTGTCCGGTGTGATCTCCCTGCCAGGCGTCAGGCATCCGCCGCCCCCGCCGAGCGTGACTCCCTTCCGCTCCGGCAGGCGAACCACTCGTCAAGCTGTCGTCGGATCCGCAGGGAAGAACGAGAACGAGCTCGCCGGCTCTCCGAGATGAACAGTCCTGGCGTAGGGGGTGAATACGGGAACGGGAGCATCGGCTTTCATCTCCCAGTCACTGGCGTACCGGCACTCCGTCGACGAGGTCCTCAGCAGCTCAACGTACTCACCGAAGGAAGCACCCTTGAACCGTCCGCCGAGAGACACGGTCTTGCTCTCATGGTCGAAGACGGGCACGGGAGTATCGCGCAGCATCCCCCATGCACTGGCGTGTGTGTTCGTCTCTCCGCAATCGATCATGAAGTCCACCCAGAGGGCGAAAGTCAATGCTTGACTGGCCAACATCATCTCCCTTCCACGGACCTTGTAGCGGCAGGCCACGTTGTCACACCACCGGCCGACCCTCACATCCTCTCCGAAGGCTCCCCTCCAGGCGCAGTGGTTTGTCAGACAGGTCCTAGTGGCGCCAGGCCAGTCGATCCTCCGGAAGGCTTCCGCTTCTACGACCTCCGCCACGCCGGACACACTCTCTCAACCCGCTCACGATGGTCCACGCCGGCCCGTCCTCCGGGAAAGCCGCGCTGATCTACCAGTACTCCGACGACGACCGACAGCAGGAGGGTGCAGCCGGTCTGGATGCGACCGTACAAAGCAGGCCAGGAAGCTGCTGCCGTACCAAAACTGGCGACAGCCCACCCCGATGATCAAGTATCTGGCACGCGGCGACTGATTGCTGAGGTCAGCAAAAGGGGCCCGGTTCAGATGGCCTGGGCCTTTGTCATGGAGCCGGTGACGACAATCGAACTCGCACTCTCAGCTTGGTAAGCGACGGCGCTTGGCGTGCTGGATGGCTTCTGAGCTGCACAGATGCGTCGCGGTGTGGTGGTTGCGAGGGCCTGGTGGCGCCGCTGTTGACCGTAGTCGTCCATCCCAAGGGCGCGATGTTCCGCGACGGGCGGATGTCGCGCTGATGTGGCTCTCTTTCTGCCCGAGGTCTGTCGGGGCGTAGGCGGGCCGTCCGAGGTCATTGCGACTGCACATGGATGGCGGCGTCCGAATGCGAAGAATCACTCATCTCGGTAATTCGGCTGATTGGGCGTCAGGGACGCTGCTAGCGTCCACAAACGTCACACGGGGAGTCAAATGCCCCGCCCGCCCCAAACGCCAGGATGACCGTGAAGATCAAGCGCGTTCGCATCGAGAATTTCTGCTGTCTGCACAAGGTGGACGTGACCTTCGAAGACATCACCTCCTTCATCGGGCCGACGGGGGTCGGCAAGTCCACCGTGCTGCGTGCGCTCGACTGGTTCTTCAACGGTGAGAAGGGCGTCGCTCTCAGCGACGACGACATCCACTCGGCGGCCGAGGGCGGCCGTATCTCCGTGGAGGTTGAGTTCGACGGACTCACCGAGCAGGATCGCGAGACCCTTGGGCGGTATGCGCCCGACGGCGCCGCGAGCGTGAGTATCTGGCGGACCTGGCAGAACGGCGAGGACAAGATCACGGGCAAGGCTCTCGCGTACGGGCCGTTCGAGGAGGTGCGCAAGAACGAGAAGGCCATGGAACTACGGCGTGCCTACGACCAGTTGAGGGAGAGCGACACGAGCCTGGGACTGTCAGCCGCCGGCACCAAGGACAAGGTCCTGGAGGCGATGCGCACGTGGGAATTGGCCAATCGCGACCGCCTCACCGAGGCCGAGGTCGAGGACACGCACTTCTTCGGCTTCGCCGGGCAGAGCCGCCTCGCCCAGCTGATCGACTTTGTGTTCGTCTCCGCCGACCTGCGGGCGTACGAGGAGGCCGACGATCAGAAAGCGACTGCGCTAGGCCGTATCCTCGACCACGCCGTGGACCGCTCGCAGGCGAACGAGCAACTCGGTGAGATCGAGGAGAACGCTCATCTGGCCCGGCAGGAAGTACACAGCAAGGTGTATGGACCGGTGCTGGACGAGGTGTCGGCCGCGCTCTCGGCGGAGGTCGCCAGGTTCACCACCGGACGCGACGTGGTCGTGACCCCCACGGTGCAAGCTCCGAGGCCCGCCCGGACGACCTTCCAGGTGAGCATCCGGGACGGTGCCGCCCATACCCCGGTACACCGGCAAGGACACGGCTTCCAGCGCGCCCTGATCATCGCCGCGCTGAAGTACCTCGCCGATCGCAGGCGTTCGGCCGACGGCATGCGGACGCTGTGCCTGGCGATCGAGGAGCCCGAGCTCTTCCAGCACCCTCCTCAGGCGCGGACTTTCGCGAAGGTGCTCCGCGAACTGGTCGCCACCTCGTCGCAGGGGCGTACTCAGGTCATGTACGCCACCCACAACCCGGTCTTCATCGATCCGAAGGGCTACCACCAGATTCGACGCCTGTGCCGTGCTGCCGGTGAGGAGCATCCCGCCACCGAACTGTGGCAGGCCACGGAGGAGGATCTGTGCAGGGCCTTGGACGGGTTCGTCGACAAGAAGGTGATCAGGAGCAGGACTGAGGGCACCCTGGGCGGTGCGCTGGCGGAGGGCTTCTTCGCCCATGCCGTGGTGCTGGTCGAGGGGCGTGGGGACGAGGGAGTGATCACCGGTTGCGCGGACCGGTCGGGGATCAACCTTGGCGCGGAGGGCATCAGCGTCATCGAGGTCCACGGCAAGGACAACCTCATGATCTCCGACGCACTCTTCAGCGCCCTGGGCGTGCCCTGCTACGTCGTGTTCGACGGCGACGCCGGGATGGAGGAGCGCAAGCGGGCGTCGGTGCAACACCTCATCCCGCAGCAACGGCAGGACAAGGAGCAGGAGTTCGAGCGCCAGGCGCGGAAGAACCGGACCAAGAACGCGAATCTTCTGCAGTACCTGGGTGCGGTGCCCAATCCCCAGCCCGCCGACGAGTCGACCGGCCGCTACACCGTGTTCGAGGACACTCTGGAGACCCACCTCGACCAACACTGGCCGACCTGGGAGGAGCGCAGGCAGGAACTCGTTCGTGCCGGCGAGGGCATCGACGGGAAGAACGCGGCGACCTATCTGGAGACGACCCGAACGGCCGCTACGGAGCCACCGTTCCTGCTCCACGCCTTGCTGGAGAACGTCCGGTCGTTGACCGGGCGACGGTAGCCAACTGGTTGCCTCACGCGGGCTCGCAGTTCGACAGCCTGTTGAATCTCTGCGGCTGTGTCGACGGAGTCCTCAACGACACAGTCGCAGAGCCCCTCCAAAAGGTTAACGAACCATGCGGACATGGGCTGTTCTGCGGGACCTGCGTTCAGCTCTTCTGCGGCCAGCGGTTGCGACTCGATGCAATCGGTCGCGACCACGCTTGACCTGCTCGCCCGCGCTGGCGCCGTCGCTCCCTGTTCCTGCAAGGTGTAGCGGCCCGCGATGAGGACGCGGTCCAGATCCGTGCGTCGAACCAGTTCCGCCAGGAGCCGGTCACTGTTCATGCTGGCGCCGATACTGCCGATCACGCCCTCGTCGCGCAGACGTACCAGTGCGGGCATGGTCTCGGCGACAGCCTGATCCAGGTGGTCGTCGGGATCGTGTACGTGGACGATGTCGAAGTGGTCCGTGCCAAGGCGCCGCATGCTGCCTTCCGGGCTGCGCAGCACACCGTCCGCGTCGAAGGCCGGCACCGGTGGGCGGCCTACGGCGATGCTCCAACCCACCTTGGTGGAAAGCTGATAGGAGTTCCGATCGAACGGCGCGATCGCCTGCCCCAGACGCAGCTCGGACAGGCCGTTGTCGTACTTCGGTGCGGTGTCCAGCAGCGTGGAACCCAGTGCGAGTGCCCGGTGCACGGTGGCCACCGCGACCTCTGGATCGACCGCCGTGTAGAGGTCCCCGATGGGTGCACAGCCGAGTCCGCGGACAGCCGTTCGCGACGCTTCGGCTACGGGCGTAACTCTGGCAGCCGACCGTCTACGGCGAGTTCGCCGACATAGACGGGTATTGGCAATGGGTCCACCTCGACTATGCCGTGTTTTAGAAGCCGATCGTCTGGCGACGGTCGAGGATCTTCGCAAGGTGCCATCTGCGCCCAGAGGCAAGCACCTGCACGCTCCGCAGTCTGGTCCGGTAGATGCGAAGTGGATGATGGTTCGGTGACGAACATCAGTGACGACCACGTGAAGGTCCACTTCCGCATGGAGATAGACGAGGACGGATGGCCGCCGGCGAGTGTCGAGAGCCTGTGGGCTATCGACCTGGGCGATGGCAGGGTGCGGCTGGACAACACTCCCTGGTTCGTCCGCGGAGTCGCCAGTGGTGACGTCATCAGGGTTCAACCGGATGATGACGGTCTCCTCTGGGCCGGAGAAACAGTGGAGCCTTCGCAGAACTGCACCATCCGGCTCATCGTGCTGAAGGACGACGGATCTGCCGCTGCGCGGCAGAGCGTACTGGAAGTCTTCCATCGCCTCGGCACGACGGGCGAAGGCATCGAGCGGTTCAGGATGGTGGCCTTGGACATACCGCCGCAGGCAGACCTGCTGAAAATCCGCGAGCTGTTGGAGCACGGCGAGACGAAGGAATGGTGGCACTGGGAAGAAGGCTGTATCACTGCCGCCTGGGAGGCCACTGCGCGACCGTGAGGGCAGCGGTGCTCCGTCCCAGCCTGTAGGCGGCCCGGTGCACTCGCTGGCGTTCTCGCCCGACGGCACCCCCTGGACACCGGCGGCCTCGACGGCACTGTGAGACTCTGGGCCCCGGCCACCCCTGACCTCATCGGAGAACCCCTCGTCGGCCACGGCGGACCAGTATCAGCGGTGGCGTTCTCACTTGACGGGACCGTCCTCGCCACAGGCGGTCACACCGTGCGCTTATGGCTCGTACCCCGATCAACATGAGCGCTCGACAACAGCCCTCACGGCTCGATGGCACGCGCTCGAGGTTGGGTGGCGCAGGATATGCGCCTCCAACTGGTGGACGAAGTTCGTTCGCTATACATTCGAACATGTGAGCGACAATCCGTCTCGTCTTGAACTGCTGCACTTCGCGCGGCGCGTTGTGGTGCAGCAGGCGACTACGGCCCTGGCGCAACTGGACGAATGGATCGCGGCCGAGGAGCGCCGTGAAGCCGAGAGCCGGAAGCGGGAGGCAGCCAGGCCCGCGCCGCCGGATTGGGTGGTCGAGCGAGGTCCGGACCGTAAGGCAGTGGTCGCGGTGCACCGGGGGCACTGCTGGGGTGCGGGGAGGTATCGCGCTTCGGTGACCCGGGCTCAAGCTGTCGAGGTGCTGCAGCAGCAGGTGCCGGCGTGCCCGGAGTGCCGGCCGGATGCGGCGCTCGGACTGTTGGGGTAGGGCCGCGGTCGTGTGTGAGTGCGCCGTGTGTGACGGGGTGCTCCGTTGACGGCGGGTGGCGGTTCCGCTTCCGTCCAGCGCGTGGGCGGCTGGACGGAAGCGGGGCGGTTCCCCTTCGGTGGTTCTTGAGCACAAGGGGGGCCGCGCGGCCTTCCGGACTGGAAGGTGCGACGCCGGGGAGGCGTCCGCTTCTATGGTGTGCCATCCCGTCGGTGCCGCAGTGAGAAGTACGGTTTCGCCACCAAAAGCGTTCATTCCGGCGTGATTTGCCCGTAGTTATGGCGCTCTTGGAGTAACGGGCGGGCCGGGCAGGGGATGCGGCCTATTTGTTCCGTAACCCCGGGATCACATTGAGTGGTGTGCGCCCGGCGCACCATGCTGTCCTCCAGCTCCTCCGGGGCGCGTTTGAGCACCGCCCCGGAGGAGGTCTTCCGGACTTCTTCATTCCTCAAGGGAAGGTGCGATGACAGGAAAGCAGGTGATGACCGTGACCGTACTGGTGGCGGTTCTCGTATGGAGCACGGTGATGACCGTGCTGGGGCAACTCGCGGCCATGGCCGCGCTGTTACCGTCGCTGGGCCTCCTGGTCCAGCAGATCGTCACCGCGCTCGGCGGCAGCACGGACACCCGGCCCGTCCCGCCCCCGGCCGCCGCGGCCGGGAGTGAGGAGCCATCCCGGTGACGCCGCCCCAGACACCCGACCAGCCCGGAGAAGACCCTCCCAGTCGCCGGGGCCGCCCCGCTGAGCCGATCTGCGAGAGCGCCGGTGTGGCGCACCGGACGTGGCTGGAGCCGGTTCGTGGCCGGCTCACCGCCAGCGGCCTGACCCTCGACGAACTCGTGAACCGCTCCGGCTACTCCAAGACCCGGCTGTCCGAACTCCTGCGCGGCAAGGGCTACTACCCGGGCTGGGAGATCACCTACAGCGTGGTCCGGGCCCTGGAGATCCCCGTCGGCCCGGTCCGCCAGCTGTGGAGGATGGCCGCCGTGGAGGCAGACAAGGACACCGCCTGGATCACCAGCCGGATCCAGGACGTCCAGGCACCCGCCCCCGAGGAACAGCCGGTGGCCCACCTCGCCTTCACCCAGGCCATGGGACAGCCCTACACCGCCTACGCCCGCGCCTTCCTCCAGTCCGACCAGCGCGCCCGCCAAGTGGTCTCGGAGACCTTCGACATCCTCTGGCTCACCTGGGACGAAGCGACCGCAAGCCCCGACCTGCCCCGCCACGCCTGGCTCCTGCTGCGCTCACGCGTCCTGGCCCGCGCCCCCAAGCGGCCCGGCGGGCGCCCCGACCTGCGGGCCGCGGCGTTCTCCACGGCCTCCCAGGCCGGCATCCGCGATCTCGCCGAGCGCCTGGCCCACATCGGCAGACTGGCGCGGTTCTTCGACACGATCGCCGGCCTGCCCCCGGACCAGATGGACGTCATCGTCCTGCGCCATCTGTGCGGCATCGGCCTGGACGCCGTGCCCGGCATCGTCGGACTGGCCCCGGCCATCACCCACACCCTGGACCACCACGCCCGAGGGGCCCTGCACGAGCTGCACCCCGACACCGACACCCAGGAGTGATCACCCCGCCATGAGCACCATCGACGACCTCCTCGCCCAGTCCCTGCTGCTGCACCAGCCGCACGTCCCGTGCGACGTCGTCCCCTACGACGACCTCGCCCACGACGACCCCACGGCCGGCCACCTCCTGAGGGACGCCGGACCGCAGACGGCAGACGACAGCGCCGCGCAGCATCTCACCGCCCTGTGCGAGGCGGTCGTCACCCACTGCACCATCGAACAACTCGCCGACTTCCTCACCGAACACGTACCGCAGCCCAGGACCGCCCGGATCCTGGGCTGCGCCCTGCAACTCGCCGGCGCCGACGACGGCGCCCGCTTCTGGTGGCAGTTCGCCGCCGGCGCCGACGACGTCCCCGCCTCCTACTGCCTCTACCTGCAACACCTCACCCAGGGCGACCCCCACGCCGCCGCCCTGTGGCAGACCTGGCCAGACACCCCCGAACTCCTCGACGACGGACCGGATGCGGCCGGTCCGGTCGAGGACGCCCCGGCCTACCGGATGATGACCGCCGACACCAGCCTCACCACCGTCCTGCGCGTCCTCAGCCGCCTCACCCGCGCCAACCCCCGCAGGCACACCCCGATGGCGCAGGCCGTCATCGAGTTCGTGTCCGCCGAAGTCGCCGTCGCCGCCCATCGCCACCCCGACCTCGAGCTCCCCCTGCCCGGAGACGACTTCGCCGAACTCCTGGAGATCCTCGCCATCGCCGCCTCCGACACCGGCCGGCACACCACCGCCACGGACACCGTGACGGCCACACCCCGCAACCTGCCCAACCGGCCACGGGACACGGACAGCGACAGCGAGTGCGCTCCGGCCCGGATGCCGGACCCCGAGAAGGTCCTGATGAACGTCACCGCCGACGGCCACGACGAGCCCGCGATCACGGACAGGTTCTTCAAAGAGGCGAGCGCCGCCTGCGATTGGGAGGCTGTCACCACAGACAGCACGGAGACACGGGGTACCCGCACGTCTTACTACCTCAGCCGCCTGCGTATCCGGGCCGCCAGAACGTTCTCACCCGCACCCTCCGGATTCGGCACCTGGGCCCCCTCCGGCTTCGGGTCCCCGAGCTTCCGCGGGATCTGAGACACCGCCAACGGATGGACGGGTGCCTCCTGGCGGACTTCCTCTCTCCACGGCCTCGCCGCGACGGTCATCGCCGTGCCACGCACAATCCGTGACGCCGACGGCCCTCTCGCTGGCACGAAGAATGAAGGAGCTGCGTGGCTTTTCCCGCGTACCCGGTTGGGTTACTCCGGGTATCAGAGAAGGTGCGGGTGCCGTCGGGTTGAAGGGGGGCGTGTGGTGTCACTCCCGGGAGTGAAACGGGCGCTATTGGGGAACCTGGCGGTTCGGTCGAGAGTCCACACAGACATGTAGCAGATCTTGTTGTTGTACATCTGCCGTATGAGGTTTCCGATTACCGGTGTTGTATTCCTGAGCGCGCGTGTGCCGGGAGCCCTGTGGCTATAGATTGTGTTTCCGTCCGAACGTGACTGCCTCAGGCTGCCCACGGTCGGGGGTGCGCGGGCCCGCAGCGGTGATCAGAGATCGCCGCAGGCTGTGCCGCGTGTGACTGTCTCGTGCGGTGACCGGCGGCTGAAGAGCTGGTGAGCGCGGCAGGGACGGCGCACGCTGCTTCATGTTGTTGTGTATCAGTCAGGAGTTCCAGGTGCCCGATCCCTTTCCCATGGCATCGGGCATGCCTGAGTCGGGTTCAGGAAACCCGAATATCCCGTCGCAGAACGGGGATAGCCCGGATGTAAACAGCGCTCCGGAGCGGCGGCCGGCGGGACACGGTCCGACTGCCGATGATGCAAATATCTACGTCCGTGAGGCCAGTACGGCAAATGGTCGTTCAGATACTGCGCCTGAAGACTTTCTGGATTTTCTGGACCGTCTGTCGGAACGGGTCTTCGCAAAGAACAAGGAGGCGTGGCCTGCCGTGCTCCAGTTCGCCCTGCTCCTCCTGCTGCTGTCGGCGTCGGTGATCACGCTTATGGGCGTCAGTGTGATGGCGGCCCATGCTGCGGGTGTTCCCGGCTGGGCCATCGGTGCGGGGACAGCGGCGTCGGCGGGCGGGGCGGCTGCAGTCAAGGCGAGCCGCCGGCGCACGACCGGTCGCTCCGGGAGCAACCGGGGTCAGGGGCAGCAGGGGCGCGGTCGACGTCCTAACCGGGGTCAGGGATCGCACCGCCGCCGTTGACTGTTGTGCCCTGGTGTCCAGCGGTCCCGGTTGTGTGACCGACGGGCGGGACGTCTGCTGTGCGGCGGGTGCGATGCGTGAGCCCGACGGCCGCCAGGACGGTGGCTGCGACCTGTACGGCCAGGAACACCGCCGTGCGCCCCGAAGGGGGTGCGGCAAGTGCTGCCGCGGTCGCGGTGGCGAGCCCGAACGCAGTACAGGCGGCGATGAACACGGCGGACGACAAGGTCCGCCTGTGCCCGGAACGCGGGCGCCGGTGGCTGCCGCCCGGGTGGTGCGCAGAAAAATCGTACGGAGGGAGCCCCTCCGTGTGGTCGGTTTCCTGTGCGGTCATCGTGGCCCCCACGGCATCGCCCCTCTTCACTTTCCGTCACTGAACAGTTACCCATCATCCAGGGTCCGGGACCCGTGCCGCTGGATATCGGCACATACAACAACGCAACTCTTGTCCAATGGGTTCTTCCGCTCGCCGTACTGCGGTCAGACGGTGATGCCGGTGCGCAGGACAACATCTGTTATCGCCGGCTTCCCAACTGAGGCGTCGACACTCTCACCTTCTGACCGTCCCTGGTCAGTGAAGCCGTTATCGGAGAGTCTGGAGGGATGCTGCTGCCGCCAACCCATGGGAAGACCGAACTCATCGAGGTCGTGCGCATCACCGACCCCGCCAGGCACCTCAGTTCGGAGGATCTGGCGGGCGAGACTGCCGCCATCTGGGAGGGCGACCAAGCCCAGCAGGCCCTGTCTCTGATCGCCGACCTACCAGGCAGTGAGCTGTACCGCTGCTTCCTCCCAGGCTGGGGCATCCGGGCACACCACTCCACCGATCAGCTCTTCGAGATTGCCTTCTGCTTCCGCTGCCACGGCGCTCGCGTCTGGGGGCCGGATCTTCCTGTCGAACAACAAGACCAGACATTCGACGCGCAGAGCCCTGCCGCACTCGAACTGCTCCGCCGATTTCGCTCGTGCCTGCCAGACTGAAGCGCAGGTCTCCCCGACCACTGACGGCGACCGACCAGCCGGCCGCCCACCACGCCAAAGGTAACGTGGTCTTCGTCGGTCCGGCCGTGAGATGTGAGCATTCCGACGGTGGAGGGGCCGTGTTGGATTCCGAGGACGATGAAGGTACCCGGGTTGATACGGCTGCGGCCGGTCAGGCCGCCGGGGCCCTTGCCGTGTCCGCTTCGTCGGCGTCCCCGGCCGAACGGGTGTTGCTGGACTGGCTGGAGGCGCACATCGCGCTGCTGAACCGCCTGGATCTCGATGGCACCGTGGGCTGGAGGTACCGGTCGGTGTATGAGCTCGTGTCCGCGCACGGCCGCTGGTTCACGCCCGCAGTTCTTCCGGCGCAGGTCCGGCCGCTGCCGGAGCGGCAGTGCTTCGCCAACGCGGCGGCCACCGAGCGGGAGCACCCGCACCTGGCCTACGCCGACGGCTTCGCCGTCGCTGCCGGCAGCCCCGCACCAACAACCCACGCCTGGTGCACGGACCCGGACGGCCAGGTGATCGACCCGACCTGGTCGGAGTTCGGCGGCAGCGCCTATCTGGGAATCGTCCTGCCTCCGCGGCTGAGACCGCACGGGCCTCGCAGCTGGGGAGTCCTGGAAGCACCCGACTCCCTCTTCCCGTTGCTGCGCAACGGCCTGTGAGCGGGACGGCCTCGAGACTGAGCTTGCTCTTCAGCCCCTGCGGCTGTCGCGCTCGGTGATGCTCTTGGGGCGGCTCAGACCGTGGTGTGCGGTCGTTGCCCCAGGTGGTGTCAGCGGTCGGTGTTGGCGGATTTCTCCTCGGCCTGGGGCACGGCCACGGGCTCTGGTGTGGCGGGGGCGGTGTAGAAGACGGAGGAGCCTTGCTTGCTGCGCTGGGCCTGGCTCTTAGCCACGAGGCCCTCGGTGGTGACGCGGACGACCTTGGTCTTGATGTTGCGCTCGGGGTGGGCCTGGCTGAGTGCGGTGGAGATTTCCGCGGCGGAGCGCGGCTCGTTCTGCTCGGCGAGGTGGCGGCGGATGAGTTCCACCAGGGTAGGCCGGGCCGCCGTGGTGCTGGTCTTGGGCGTGGGCCTGTGGGCGGCCTGCTTCTCGGCCGTCGTATTCCGCACGGCCGGGACCTTCCGTGCCCTGCGCTTACCAGTGGGTGCAGCCTCGGTCTTCTGCTGACGCGAGGGCGCTGCGGCTTTCTCAGCTGCGGCCGACGGCCCGTCAGGTTCGTGCGTGACACCGAGTGCCTGCTGGACGTTGACCAGCACGCTGTGGTCCTGCTGCAGAGCGGCCAACTGGTGCTGCAGAGCGGCGATTTCCGCGCCGATACGTTCCTGCTCCTTCACGTTGCTTTCGAGGTCGCCAGCGACCTGGGCGATGTACTGGGATGTCAGTCCCGTGGCGACAGTTGTGCTCTCGGACATGATGCTGGCCTTTCCTCGGTGTACGGCAGTGGTCCAGACTCTTGACCTCGAACGGGGGCAGCACTGTCTCTCTGCTGTACCGGCACTGCAGACGCTGTACCTACCGAAAACTACCTTGATGTAGAGATACTACGGACAGGCAGAACCTGTAGTTCCCCCTCAGCCTGTCCGTCCCGACCGTGTTCGGGCCGACAGGGTGTACGCCTCCCGCAGGAACCGTGCCCATCTGCGCCGCCGCGGCATCCGCTGCACTATGCCGGACATCACCGATCAGGCGCGCAACCGCCGAAAGCGCGGTTTCCGAGGCTGCTGGCCACCACACTTCGCCCCGGACGACTATCGAGAGCGCCACATGGTCGAGTGTGGGATCAACTGAGCTTCTTCAGCCGCCCCTCTCGCGAGTGAAGGACCGTCGCGTGTTGACGATGTCTGTGAGCAGGGCGACCAGCGCCGTGCTGACCTGAACCGCCGCCCTGGATGTCACCCGATCGGTGGCCGTTCTGAAGAAGCTCAGTATGTGGCCAGCAACATCAAGCGCCGCCGCTACACCGCCGGTGCCTTCCTGACGTCGGAGACCGTCATGATGAAGATGTACGGCGTCGGCCGGCACACCGTACGATCCGCCATCGGCGAGATGCGCGGCATGGGGCTCGTCGAGTCACTCCAAGGCAGGGGCACCAGGACGAACCATGCACGAGCTCGTAGGAGTTGTCTCGAAACAGGAGGGGCGTGACTGCGCACGCACCGTGTGCGGGGAGACCAGGGCCAGTGTGACAGCGTGTGCCGGCCCTAGGGCGGGCCCGGAGCGGGCCGGCTCGTGTCGCAGGGCTACCGATGCTGTGCCCACCACCCGATGCTCGCTACCAGTGCTGAGCCAGTCGCCCATGCTGCGCCACGTACCAGACTGAAAAGTGCGGCACGGCCCAGCCTTCGTGTGTCGAAGGTGGATTTCTCCATGGGTGTGACCTCCTTGGTGATCGCCGGGCGTCTCTGCCGGCAGGACCACCGTGCCGGTGGAGGGCGGGGGATGTCTGAAAAGGCGGGCACAACGGGCAATGTCCTTCTACGCTCCTGGCTATTGGGGGTGCCCGCTGTGCCCGGGGCGGGCACCCGGGCACAGCGGGCACCAAAGACGGGGGCACAGGTGGGAAAATCGGCCAAGGCCCGTGCCTTGTATGACGCACTACGCGCTCTAGAAGAAAAGGCGAAAAATTCCTATTCCAGACACGGGTCGAATAGGTACTCGCACCGCGAAGTCGCACGGCAGGTTAACGACAACTCTTCGCTGAGCAGGCGTCTCGGAGAGTGGCTCAACGAGGACTGGGACGCGGCGAAGACACCGGATCCCAGCAGCGCAGACCGGCTGATGGCTGTGATCAGTTGGTGGAGCCACTGGGCCAAGGAACGCTTCGACCAGGGTAAATGGGCCACCCTCCTGGAAGAGGCCCAGGCTCCTCACATGCCCAAACTCAGTCGTACGCAGCGAGAGACGACGATCGCACGCGCCGATGCTGTCGAGAGTAGTGCAGCGATACAACGGATAGGGGTGGGGCGTCCTCTGGCGGAGATGACCGACCCATTCGATTTGGAGGTGCACCGTGCCATCGCCTCCCCGGCCGCAGGATTGCCCTTGCTGCCTACGTACATGCGCCGCGGTCATGATCGGGCCCTTGGCGAGGTGGTAGCACACTCCATAAGCGGTACCAGCCAGATCGCAGTGCTGGTGGGCGGGTCATCCACCGGCAAGACGCGTGCTTGCTGGGAGGCCCTGCATCTGCTGCGCGCGCAGAACGAGCCATGGCGGCTGTGGCATCCCATCGCCCCGACGCCTGCTGATGCTCTGCTCTCCGGGCTCAATGACATCGCCCCGTATACGGTGGTGTGGCTCAACGAAGCCCAGACTTACCTGGCAACGAACCCGGGTGGTGAAAAGGTAGCAGCTGGGTTGCGCAGCCTGCTGCGTGACGTGGAGCGGAAGCCGGTCCTCGTGCTGGCCACTCTATGGCCGAACCATTGGGACACCCTGACCACGCGCTTGGATCCGGATCTGCACGGGCAGGCACGGGAGCTGCTGAGCGGGCGCAAGATCGATGTGCCGGATATGTTCACGATCGCTGAGCTTGTCGCGCAATCCAGCGCAGTAGGCGCTGACTCGCGTCTCGGTGAAGCCGCCAAACACGCCCGGGACGGTCAGGTTACTCAGTACCTGGCCGGGGTGCCGGTCCTGATGGACCGCTACCAAAGGGCACCGCCCGCAGCCCGGGCGGTAATTCACGCTGCCATGGATGCTCGCCGCCTGGGAGTTGGCCGTCGCCTGCCCATGGCGTGGTTGGCCAGCTCAGCTCCGGGATATCTCACCGAAAGTGAGTGGGACTCCGAAGGTGACGACTGGCTGCAGCAGGCCGTCGACTACGTCACAACACCCTGCAACGGAATTCCGGGCATGCTCACCTCTGTCAGGAGGGGTGCCCGGCGAAATCAACGTACTCGCACAACCAACAGCCCTGTTTCCGCCCATTCCAACCCGCCTGAGGTTGGGCCCCTCTATCAGCTGGCGGACTATCTCGAACAACACGGCCGCTGGCACCGGGTCGGCGAGATGCCCCCGATCGACTTCTGGAATGGGGCCGCTTCCTATGCGCTCCCCGCCGACTTGAAGGCCCTCGGCGATGCCGCCTGGGCCCGCGGCCTGTATCGCGATAGCGCACAACTCCACAAGCGTTGTGCCGCGGGAGGAGATGTTAGCGCTGCGCAAAGTCTCCTCAGTCATTTCCACGTGCTGCACCCAATCGATCCCCGCCCGGCTCAATGGCTCGCCGATCATGTTGCTCTCGATGACCCGTCTGCTGTGGCATGGGCGTTACAAGCATTGCGACAGGTGGGAGCTCACGAACACGCCGCGGCCTTGCTGGCGCGGCGCCCCGAAACCGCTGTCACCCTGGCTCGGCCTGGCGCTGTGGCGCACTTGCTCAAGGCGTTGCGGGAGGCGGGGGCGCACGAACAGGTTTCCGGGTTGCTGGCCCGGAATCTCGGAGCACGAGCGACCCTCGGATACGCCTACGGCTTGGGCCAACTGATGGAAGAGCTACAGAGGGCGGGGGCCAATGAACAAACCGCCATCCTGGCTGAGCGAGTGGCCACTCATGCGGACGTCGCCAACATAGACTCCGTCTGCTGGCTAATGGACGGCTTGCGGAAAGTGGGCGCATACGAATCGGCCGCACTTCTTGCTACCCGAGCCGTCGTTGCTGTTCCCCTTGATGACCCGGACAGTGCGTTGCGCCTGCTGAACCGTCTACCCGAGGAGAAAAGGCAAGAGCAGATCACGATCTTGTTATCCCGCGACCCAGCTCACCACGCCCCCCTCGACGATCCCGGCAGTGTCACTCGATTGCTGACGGCGCTGCGGGATGCAGGTGCACACGAGCAGGCTGTACATCTGGCAGACCGGGCCAGCAACGAAGTCTCGCTCTCAAGCGCAGACACCCTCGCCCGCCTGTTGTGGAGGCTGCGAGGAGCAGGTCACCTCGAACAGGCCGAACGGCTGGCAAATCGAGCCGTGGCTAAAGTTTCTCTCGCCGACCCAGAGGCCGTCGCCCGTCTACTTGAGGAACTTCGGGAGTCCGGTACGCACGACTGCCTCACTGCACTGCTCGCGCGTATCCCGGATGCACTGACTGACCTAACTGATGCGTATGGTGTCGCGCGGCTGTTGGAAGAGCTGCGAGCAGCTGACGCCAATGATCAAGTCAGAGAGCTGCTGGCCCGCGACCCAGCCGCTCAGGCTGCCCTCGGCGACCCTGATGCCGTCGCCCGCCTTCTGTGGAGTCTGCGGGCAGCAGACGCTGAAGATCAAGTCAGAGTGTTGCTAGCACGGAACCCGGCCTTTCACGCTGACCTCGACGACATGGACGCCGTCGTCCGCCTGATGCGAAGGCTCCAAAGGTTCAGCACCCATGAACAGGCCATAGCGTTCGCGGAGCGGGTCACAGGCCATGCCAAGCTTGACGATGCTAAGGGCGTGTGCGATCTAATCGATCAAATGCAGCAGGCTGGGCTGCACAAGCAAGCCACAGCCCTCGCGGAGCGGGCTGTAGACCAGGTTTCTCTGCGCGAATATCACGTGGGCCGCCTACTGAAACACCTGCTGCAGATTGGCCTCCGCAAACCGGCTGGAGATCTTGCTGCCAGATTCCCTGCCGCGGGACTTTTCGCCAGTCTCGTCCAAACCTGCGGCTTCGAGGAGCGTTTCAAATTCGGTATGGAACCAAACGGGCAGGCAGCAATCCCCTGGGGGTGGGAAGACTTGGCGTAGCGTCCACCTCGTCCGTCAAGGGGGCCGATTCCAGTCATGTCGCAACACGGTGATCATTCCAGTGTTGTGACGAGCTTAGCGAAGAGGTTCGTGGGGGTGTTCTAAGGACCACGCCCCCCCCGCGAGGAACTGCGCAAGAGCCGGATCCTGCCGGCCATCTCCCGCAAGGGCGCCCCGAACATCAAGGGCTTGGGCAAACTCCGCTACGTTGTCGAGCAGACCTTCGCCCTGCTCCATCAGTTCAAGCGCCTCGCCATCCGCTGGGAACGCCGACCCGAACTCCACGACGCATTCGTCTCGTTGGCCTGCGCCCTGATCTGCTGGAGACGCCTCAAGAAACACCGATCATGATCGTATTACGAGCTCTATGCGCGGTCAGACTTTCCTCCCACTCGCCAAGGTTTCCTTGCCTCCTTCCCCCAAGGCGTCCCTGGCAACTCACCGGCATACCGAGCACGAGGTTGCAATACGCCTGCTACATCACCCGTATATCCAACCGTAAACAAGAGAGCTAGGCACAGCCAGTAGTTGGCCAATAGTTCAGATTCTACCCACTCGTAAATCGAGTAATCTCCAGACTGTTGCTTCGTTGGGTGAGTTGCGACGTTTCGCATTTTGATCATGACACCCAGGGCGTCAGCCCGCGCCCCACCTTTGCGCATCCGACGACGTACGTTGGCAAGATATTTAAAATGCCTAGGAATCGCGATTGCGATTCCCATCTTATCGAGAAGGTTTCTAATTTCCCATTCCGTGCCACTGATTTGGGGAATTAGATTTTTCCATCGCCTAGGACTGTACGGGTCGACAGTGACGAAATTGTAATAGGTGAGAAGCTGCAGGCCCGAGATGGGCAAAGAACCCTTGCCGAGTGGCTCTGGTGAGCGTTCGATCGGCCGTACGGTGCCCTTATGGGCAGGGACGGAGTGCCCCGGCTGCGTCTGGTCGTCGTCGCGGTCGACGGGGGCGGGCCAAGGTTGTGCCGGGGGGTGTGGTGGTCCGTTGATGCCGTCGGCGAAGCCGACGGCGGTGTTCTGTGAGGCGCCCTGCCGTTCGAGGCACTGGCGGCGAACGCGTCGGGCGAGGGCTCGGACCGAGGCGGTGAATGCTGGCGTGACAGCTTCGTGTCCGTAGTGTGGGGTGGCGTGGACGGTCGGGGTCGACCGCCCGGTCACGGCGGTGTACTGCTCTTCCGTTGACCAGAACGGAGCAACTGGCCCTCACTCCTCTGACGTTGATGCGCCAGCGACGGTCCGCCTGAGCTCAGCCGCGGGGAAGGGAGTGCGCTTGCTCTTGGTAAGCAGTCGGTGATGGAAGTCGTCCAGGACAATTGCATGCAGAGCGTGACGGTCGATGATCGCGGTGATGTCGGGCGGAACGTCGGCGGGTTGGTGGCCGTCGACCCAGTCGCGCAGGAAGACCCCGTGTTCGGTGCCACCACGCACTTCGTCTGGCAGGTGGTGGCGAAGCAGGTGGTTCGGTGCATAGGAGCGGTCGTACACGAGGTGATCAGCGAGAAAATCACGCTCCTCCGCTGAGAGTTCAAAATCGCGGCTCAACGCGAGCCCGAAGTCTGCGAAGTACACCCGCTGGCCATCGGTGAGCAGATTGGCGAAGTGCGCGTCGAAGTGGACCAGTCCACGCGCGCTCATGAACTCTGTCCCCCGCAGCAGCGCATTCTCGACCCACCGATAGGGCGACTCGCTTCCCCACTCCGGTTGGGCGGCATCACGGCTATCGCCGAGCCACTCGGCGAGCGTCTGCGGCACATGCTCCAGGAAGAGCACCAGGCTGAAGGAGGATCTTCCGATCGCCTCCAGCCGACGGCGCACGGCCGACGAGCCCTCCCAATGCGCCACGGCCCCCTCAACGCCGCCGAGCCCGTCAACGAAGCCGGCAGGGGGACTGTCGGGCAATACCCGCCAGTGATACAGCAGCGGAAACCCCGCGTACTCGTTCTTCAGCGCCCACCCCGTCGTGATGATGTGCGCT
This sequence comes from Streptomyces sp. NPDC090083, assembly GCF_044747445.1. NCBI lineage: Bacteria > Bacillati > Actinomycetota > Actinomycetes > Kitasatosporales > Streptomycetaceae > Streptomyces > Streptomyces sp. NPDC090083. The sequence goes on from NZ_JBIVED010000023.1 coordinate 38,241, forward strand.
GCCAGCTCACGCCAGGCACCGAACCCGGCCGACCCCGCCCCGTACTGGTAGAAGAGAGGAAGATCGAACACATTTACGGTCGACCGCACGTGCTCCGGCTGCAACTCGACGTCCGTCAGCGGGACCCGCTTGACGAAGACGCGTATCCCCTCGACTTCCATCTCCGCGGACCTACCCCCGATACCGGAGCCGAGACTCGGCGCGGCGGACACTGCATCCTCAAGCCGACGGTCGCTCAACAGGGACAGCCGTGCTCCCACGGCCGCGTAAGCGGACACTCGCGCGGCATGCCCTGACTCGGTCACATCCATCGGCGGCTCCAACCTGACATCAAAACTGACTTCTGTTGATCATGCCAGGGCCTTGAACGCGACTCCCGAAGTCGTCGCCAAATGACTCCCTAAGAAACCTCCACAGCCACCCGCAGCACGGTGAAGCCGTCGGCCGGGGCGATGGGTCCCAGCACGCCCAGTACGCCGATGGCCTGGTCGACGACCGCGTGCGCGTCCATCGCCTGCATGGGCTGCTCGTTGGCGGCCCGCAGCTGCTCCGCCTCGGCACGCAGGTGCCCGGCCACCACGGCGCCCGAGGCGGCGGGCTGGGAGGCCGGGCGGGCGGGAGGCTTCATCGGCTGGTCCAGTACAGCAGAACGGCGCGGTGATGCGAGGTCAAGTTTCCCATCTGCTCGGTAGGGCCCTCAGCATCATCCCCGACCTGCACTTTCACAGCACAGGGGCCACGCGGCCAAGGGTGACGTAGGGCCGCGTCGCCCCTACGTGGGGACCGCGCTTACGAACCCCGCCCGGACTGGGTAACCATCCGGGTGCGGGCTATGCCTGGAGCCGGAGAGGTCGGCCCTTGGCCTGCTGGCGGTGCGGGAGTCAGGTGTGGATGGCGTGGGGGGGGTGCCTCTACGGGGTTCGTCAAGGAATCGAGCTGCGTTTGGCCGGGCTGACGGGCAGCATGGCGGCATGCCGGATCTGCTGTGGGATGACGTCAGGAACTTCTTCGACCCTGACCTGATGGGTGCTCTGCCTGATGTGTCCGTGACCGACACCTCGGTCGATGACTGGCAGGCGGTGTTCGACCTGGCTGGGTCGAGCGGGCGGACGTGGGAGTACTCGGAAGGCTGCGTTCGCATGCCTTTGCCCTCGGCGCAGGAGGTGCTGTCACGGCCCACGGATGCGGACACGGCCCTGCTGAAGGTATGGCCTGTCGCGGATGTGCAGGTGAACTTCTGGCCGATGTCAGCCGGTGAGATCGACTTCGATGTCGATCTCCGGGAGTTGCAAGGCCAGGAAGGAGTGGACGTCCTGTGCGGCCTCCTAGGCACGGTCGGGCGCCGGCTGGGCAGGCCCGTGCTGATGACCGGAGAAGGAGACCGGGGGAAGCCGGTGCTCGGGTTCGACCCCAGGGCCGATCGCGTGGTTCTGCTGGCGGATCCCCTCGGAGTTCAACTGAGCGCCGCTGCAGGCCGGGATTCGTAGAAGGCGCCGTCGCGGAGCATGGCGAACAGGACGCTGATGCGGTGGCGGGCGAGACGGAGAAGAGCCTGCGTGTGGGTCTTTCCGCGGGCCCGGCACTTGTCGTAGTTGGTGCAGGAGGCGGGATCGTGCAGGGCGGCGAACGCGGACAGGAACATCGCCCGTTTGAGCTGCCGGTTTCCGCCTCTGGGCGCGTGTTCGCCGTGGATCGAGGTTCCCGAGGACTTCGTCGTCGGGGCGAGCCCGGCGTAGGAGGCCAGATGTGCGGCGGTGGGAAAGCTGGTTCCGTCGCCGACGGTGACCAGCAAGGTGGCGGCGGTCCTGACCGCGACCCCCGGAATCGAGGTCAGGACCGGGGAAAGAGGGTGAGCCTCCAGCAACTGCCGGATCTGTGCTTCAAGGGCTCGTCGCTGTTCATGGACGGCGGCGAGCGAACGAGCAAGGGATGGGATGACGATGTCGAGGGTGCCCGTGCCTGGAACGATGACGCTCTGTTCGTCCAGGGCATCGAAGACCTCGTCGATCAGCCGCTCGGCCATGCGTGGAGCTTTGGGTCTGATGACCTCGACGAGCTTGCGGCGTCCGGCTTTCCGCAGCGCGGCCGGGGAGCCGTAGCGTTCCAGCAGCCAGGTCACCGCGGAGTGGTCCAGGCGTGGGCCAAGGACGCGTTCCAGCGAGGGTGGAACTGAGTGAGGAGGCCGCGTATCCGGTTGGAGGTCCGGGTGGCCTCGGCTGCCAGGTCCTGATCGAAGCCCACCAGCACGGTCAGCTCGGCGGTGATCTCGTCGGTCAGTTTCAGCGAGCGCAGGGTGTGCGGCATCGTCCGGGCGGCGTCCGCGATCACTGCGGCGTCCTTCGCGTCGGTCTTCGCCTCGCCGGGATACAGGTCGGCGGTCCGCCGCATTGCGAGTCCGGGCAGGTAGACGACCTTGCAGCCAGCGTCCCGGGCGACCGTCAGGGGCAGGGCTCCGATCGAGGCGGGCTGGTCCACGATCACCAACACGGTGCCGAACTTCGCGGCCAGCTTGTCGAAGACGGCCTGCAGCTTCGGCTCACTGTTGGGCAGCTGCTTGTCGAAGACCTTCTTGCCGGCCGGGGTCAGCCCGTGGCCGTGGTGGGCACTCTTGCCGACGTCCAGGCCGAGAAAGACGCCCACGTCGTAGATGTCGTACAACCCATCCTCCTGAACCGGGTTCGTGCGGTGCTGGCCAGGACGTTGGCGTCGTATGCGCGCATCCACGTTATGCAGACCTGCCGCCTGCGGGATGCCGGGCATTGCGCCAGACCAGGCGGTGGTCAGACCTCTCATCAGCGTCTCCAACGGCGCCTCTCGGGCCCGGTGACACCACCCCCCAGGTCATCCGTTCGACAGGGGGGAACAGTCATGCCGGGCCTGGAGGCCAGCGGCCCTCTTGCAGGACCGCGGAAAACATAACGGGGGGGGGCCGCCCGCGACCGTCGCAGGCGAGATGGATTTTGGTGGTCAGTCCGCCTCGGGATCGGCCGAGGGCGTGATCGTATGGTTCGCCGGCCTTTGGGTCCCCCTTTTCGCCCGGTGGCGGCGGCGTGCTGGTGGGCGCGGACGATGGTGGAGTCGATCTGGACGAGCCAGTCGATGTCGCCGCCAGCGTCCGCGTGGGCCTGGATCTGCTGGAGGGCCCGGGTGAACACGCCGTCCAGGGCGTAGCGGCGGAAGCGGGTGTAGACCGTCTGCCACGGCCCGTAGCGTTCCGGCAGGTCACGCCAGGAGATCCCGGTCCGGATCTTGTAGACCATCCCGTTGACGACCTGCCGGTCCTCTACGCGCGGTCGGCCCGTCGCAGCCCGCGGTATGAGCGGAGCGAGTAACTCCCACTCCTGATCGGTGAGTTCATGGCGCCGTATCACCCCACCATGATCCACCAACCTGATGATCTTTGAAGACGGACCCTAGTTCGAAGATCGTTCGAGCTGATACGAGGCTCCGTCACACTGTCTCGGCGCTGATAACGATGTCAACGGCGCGAGCCCGTCCCTGCGGATCGTCAACCGAGACCCGAACCCGTCGCCTACCCGGCTTCCCGAGCAGGGAAGTGGTGAATCGGCTCTCTCCAACGACATCCCCCACTACGAGCCGACCGTCACTCAACAGAAGATGCCCGTCGAACACGGTGGTCAGAGGCTCTCTGTCAGTTCCGTGGTCATCCGCATCACCGTGATCTTTGAAAATTCGAACCTTGACCAGCACGACCTGGGCCTGCACCCGAACGATGACGTGCGTATCGCACGCAGCGGCAAGAGCGCCGCCGAGGGCCAGCGTCGTGGGGATCCACTCGGTCGAACCGAGCGCCAACACCGGGTGATTCACATAGAGGTCTACCCCTGCGATCTGCACAGCCTGACTCCCAGTCCATCCGTGACGTTCAGCGGAGGATAGAACCAGGCACTGACAAGAGGGCCCCGAGGTTAAAGAACAAGCTGAGGGTCTGCCCGCGCCGGAGCGTCAGGAGGCCGCGGCGTGGAGGAGGAGTTCCGCGCCGAGGGGGGTGAGAGTGTGGTGGCGGGTCCTGCCGGTGCGGTGCGTGGTCACCAAGCCGGCGCGCCGCAGGACCGTCGCGTGTTCGCTGGCGGAGGCGATCGACAGGCCGACCCGGCGGGCGAGTTGACTCGTGGACGCCCCCTCCGCGATCGCCTCGAGCACAGCCGCGCGGCTGTGCCCCACAAGCGCGGCAAGCCCGCCCTGGGGACCGTAGAGCCCGGTTGCCAGAGCTCGGGGAGGGCCGTCGCCGGCGACGTCGTAGTACAACGTTGGCTGCTCGTTTGCCTGCTCTTCGTCCGGGTCGCAGGGAACGTAGGACATGAAGGCGGATGCGGCGAGCAGCAGTCCCCGCCCGCAAAGGTGGAAGTCCAGGTCGTCTGGAGAATCGATCTCCAGGTGTGGCGGGCGCCAGCGCATGCGCGGATGCAAGGTGCTCAGCACCTGTTCCAGACCGCCGTCCCGTAACTGCCGTGCACGCTCCGCCAAGTCCGCCGCAATCGTGGACGCCAGGCCGCGCCAGTACGGTGCGACGGCGATGCGGTGGTAGTCGCGGATGGACTGGACAAGCCTGGCTGCGGCGCCCTGGTCACCGTCGGCAAGCTCGCGGGCCCACCCGGGCAGGCTCCGGTGCTGGGCCATGTACTCCAGGTCCGCGCGCAACTCCTGTCGGGGCGTAGCCAGCAGCCGGTCCAGTTCCTCCTCCAGCGTGTGCATGCCCTGTTGAGGACGGAGGAAGCGGGGGACGGGGTGGGAGGACGAGGCCGGCGTCAGCCCGCTCAGCAGTGGCGGCGCGGACGGGTTCAACGCAGCCCTCACGGCACGACGCCACAGGTCGAGTTCAGAAGTCCCCGGACGGTGCACAAGCCGACTGGCACTGAAGGCAGTCACGCCAAGGGGACTGGGTACGGCTGCCAGCCGGGTACGCGCCAGGTCAGTGAGCGTGAAGTGGATACGTAACACCGTATTGCCCTCCGCAGTACGTCCGACGTGCTGCCGGTGGTCCCAGGTTTCGGTGAGGGCCGAAACGTATTCTCCTGGCCGCCGACGGCCGGGACCATGTGAATACGCGGGCCCGTGAACGCTGCAGTGGGCCTTCCACATGTGTTCTAAACCGTCCTGTCACGTCACGTCGCGTTCCGGTCCGTTGACCGGAACGGGACGTGACAGGCGGAGCAGCGGTCCGCAGCTTGAAGCAGGAACTCACCCAAGTGATCGGGAGGCAGATATGAGAGACAAGTTCAGACGTCGTGGCGCCTCGATAGCGGCCGTTGCTGCGCTGAGCGCCGGGGGGCTGGTGTTGGCGGCAGCGGGCAGCGCGTCCGCAACCTCGTGGCTCACCGTGCAGACTGGTGCGGCCGTCTTCAAGAGCACCAACCTGGCCGCCGGTACGGTCGGAGTTCCGGACCTCTGGGGTGGTGACACGCTCCTGACCGACTGCTGGAGCACCGGTCAGGACCTGGGCAGGGGAAACATCTGGTACCACACCCTCGACGAGCGCTACAACCACCTCAACGGACTCGAGCTGACCGTCACCGGATGGACGTACGCTCCCTACGTAGACAACAGCGCCGCGGCCAACGGGTCCATTCCGCACTGCTGACCGGACGCCGCTCGGCCGCCATCGGGCGCGTCGGGCCGCGGCCTTTCCAGCGGCGCGTCCGGATGCGGCGGCGGAGTGGCGAACCAGGTGCGCGCCATCGGTTGTGTGGGCTGACGCCCCACTGACACGAGATGCCCACACCACCGACACGGGGCGGCCCGGCCGCTGACACGAGAGCCGCATCAGCTCAGGCGGTAGCTGAGTAGGTGTGTCTGGTAGTCGAACCCTCCGGCGCTCTCGCCGAGCCAGCCCACCGCGGCGATCCGGGAGTTGAAAGGCAGGTACAGGACACGACGCTCACGTGCGCTGCGGCTCAACTCCGGGAGGTAGCACCAGGCGCGGTCGTTGAGTGTGAAGCGCGGGGCTCCGGGGGCTGTGGAGGATAGGCCAGCGCCAGCCTCGCAGCGGTTCCAGACCGTTTTCGAGGGCTTGGAGCCGTACATGGTGGACATCGCCTCCGCGGATACCGGGCTTCCCCCAGTCCGCAAGCCACCCGTTGATCGCATCCTCGAAGTCCGGGTGGCGCACTCCAGCCATGGACGCGTACACGATCAGCGACTCCCGCTCCGCCGCGGTGTCTACGCGTCTCTCGAATCGGTCCACCGCATCTGGAATATGCGGTTCGATGACGTCCCACACCATGTCGACGAGATCCGGATCGACGCCGTCCGCCGGGTTTTAGCCGGTACATCGCCTTGAGTCAGCCGATGGCCTCGGCTTTGGTCTCCAGGACCGCGCTCCAATCCCGGCTGCGCCAGCAGACGAGCGTGTGCCGTGTGCGTTTTCGGCCGGCTGTCTTTCCGAAGCCTCCGATCAACGCGGCGGGTACGTAGTGCTGCTTGCTTACCGAGCTCATGAACTCTCCCTCGCACCATCAGTGAGGTCTTTCAGCGTTGCCGCTCCAGGGTGAGGATGGCGGCGGTGATTGACGTCATTCGATTCGGGCTGCACCGGGCCCTGCGGAAGATCCGCCAGGACTTCAGTCGTGCGATGCCACGCTCGACTGGTGCCCGGGCAGCGGAAAGCGCACGGTTGACGGTCTGTTGGGTGGGGGTGAGCTCGCGGCCGGGCGGGCGTCTGGGGGCTGCGGTCACCCATGGGCCGGCGCCGATATAGGCGCGATCGGCAAGGACTGGGACGCCTTTGCGCTCACAGATCCGGATGATCCGGTGGGCGCGGGCCGCGGTGAGGTCGTGCGCACGACCGGGCAGTGCTGGCGAGATCCACAGCAGTCGCCCGGCCAGGTCGGTCACGACCTGTACGTTCACCCCGTGCCGACGGTGCTTGTGGGAGAGGTCGGCCCGGCTGTCGCCGACCCGGTCGCACTCCGCAAGGGTGCCGTCCAGCAGGACGTAGTCCGGATCGGCCTCGCGCAGGGCACGCAGCGGGCCGGGAGCGCGGTCGGCCAGCAGGTCGACGACGGCTGCCACGTAGGCATGCGCGGTGCCGACAGAAATGCCGAACCCTGCAGCGAGCTGGGTGAGGGTGTCGTGCCGGCGCAGGTACACCGGACCGACCAACGCACGCTGGTGCGGCGCGAGCTTGCAGCGGCGGTCACCCTCGCGGGTGACGATGAGCATGGTCACCCACTCGACCAGCGCATGGGGCAGGTCGAGTGCGGCAGGATCGGGAACCAACAAGGCACCTGCGCCAATGAGTTGAGACGTCGAACACCTCTCTCAACGGCACGGGAGCCTTGTCCGTTGCGCACCCCAACCTCACACCACCAGCGTCACCCGATCCATACCTTTCTTCGTGGGTTGATCCGGGTCATTCGTAGGATTGGGACACCCAGGAGTGCCGGGTGTGGCTGTCACCCGAGAGCCGATGATGTGGCTTCCACTGATTCGCCGCCCGCCGCCCGCCGCCCGCCGCCCGCCGCCCGCCGCCCGCCGCTCCGCGACGGCTCGGCCGCTGATTGGGAATCAGCGGCCACTCAAAAACAGCTCACTGTTTCAAGCGGTTGATTGCGCGCTCGACGGTGTTGCGCTTCTGGCTCCTCAGGCGACGTCTTGACCGCGCCCGATATCCGCCGAAAACACCATGTCCGTCATGCTTCTCTGTCATGATGGGCTTCATGGGCATACATCCGTCCTCACCCATCCCTGAGGGACTGTTCGATGAGATCGCTGTATGTCCTGCAAGCTGGGGCTCGCGGCGCCTTGACAACCGCACCATCCTCTCGGATGCCACCTCGACAGCAATTCCTCAACTTTCACCGGCGACATGAGCGTTGGTCGCGCGCGCCGGTTCTCGGAAAACGGCTGGAGTATATGTGACTCAAGGAAACAGTCGACCCGACGATACCGCAGACGCGGCGGCAGATCCGAGCGATGACGCCGCGTCTGCAGACGGCGCGTCCCCGCCACAGCAATTAGGTGTCACGTCATCCCCGTCATCCGAAAATGACCAAGGGGCACAGCGCGGTACGGCAGGCGGTGGTGGAATCGCCGCCCTGGAACTCCCTCTGGCGTTGGTTCTCTCGCTCATCTCTGCGCCGGTCGCAATCGTCGCCGATCGACCCGCTTCGAGCATCGGAGTGGTAATTGCAGTAACTGCTCTTGCTGGCGCCTGGATCCATAGATCTATTTCTCTCTCCAAAAAGTCCGGAGATGCGGCCCGAGCGAAGCAAAAAATCGCAATGGCCTCGTATGTGGCAGCCGGTGCAGCCGTATTATTTACCGTGCTGTTGGTCGTGCCGGCGACGAGAGCCTTCGTCATGTACGATCTGCTCGGCTTCTCGGCCCCACAGGAATCGATCATTCCGATCTCTGTCCGGACCGGCGAAAAAGGAAGCAATAAAGTCACTCGACAAGATGCGGACGGAGAAGCGAAGAAGGGACGCACTATCGAATTCGTTGTGCAGAACCGGGGTGACACCGACGAGCTGGTGAAAGTAGTGCACCTGACAGTCCCTTCTGATTACGAAATTCTTTGCGAGACGAGCGGCGATTACTCGGCCAAGCTTGACAGTGAAGCCGCAGTAGTGCGCACCGAAACTGCCACGCGCATTGATTGGACCGGTACATTCAAAGAGTCGGGTTCGGGCAATAAAGTCGACTTCGACGCAACTCTGGTCGCACATTGCGGCCGAGGTTCGGAAGTAAAATTCTCCATCCCCATCTTCACTGCTTTGCCGCAACGCAAGTTCACCCGAATCAGCCTGGAGCTTCCTTTGAAGTTCCAGATGTCCGGCGAAGGATTTATTGCGCCTCGGGAGGTGAAGATCGTACTGCCGCATGAGAGCGGTGCAGACAGTTCTGGTGCGGGCGATCACATTCCTGTCGATCTGGAGGTCACCGGAAACAACGTAGTGACCTATCGATAGCGGATCGATAGGGCAGGTGCTGGAGATCTTTAACGGCTGGGGTTGCGGCGGTTGGAGGTTGAGCCCGGTCTTGGTGATGAGGCGTGGGTGGTACTGCATTCGTTTCGGCCGCGTCTTCACCAGTGCGGTGAGTTGGCCGAGGCTGTGCTTGGTGAGGTAGGCCAGCGATCTCTTCAGGTGCGACCAGACGCCCTCGACGGGGTTGAGTTCGGGAACCTACGGCAGCAGCTGGTAGACGGTCAGCCAAAATCGGGCGGGGGACCGCCTGATTGATCGAATGGTCTCTCGAACTTGATGACTTGGAACCGAGTCCGTCGGACGCTTGGCGACCTTCGTCTGATCATGTGTCGGCAGCAACCTTCTCAGTACGCCGATGGTGACGACCGACAAGACTGCGGTCAGCGACACCAACATGCGAAGGCCGAAAGCTGTACGCGGGCCTGGCCTTAACGACTGAACGGTGTCATCTGCCGCATGGGACGGCGACACCGAGGGAATCGACAAGGTGAGACCAAGAGGTCCCGGAGGAATCATGGATGCCAGCTCTGTACCTGGGCAGGACGGATCGGATGGGCCGCGGTTATGGGCGAGGGCCAGCCAAAGCGCGCGTACTTACCAGGCCGCCCGCGATATGACGGTCTCCAACCACGTCGCTGTTTACGACGGCCCTGCCGCGGTCGAGGCGTCCCGTGCCCTACCGCGTGACGTCTTCGCGTTTACCGGGCGGTTAACGGAGCTGCGGATGTTGACCGCCGGTTCCGTCCCTCGATCCAGCGCAGACGATGAATCCGCGGTCTTCGCCGTGGACGGGATGGCCGGTGCGGGGAAGACGGCTCTGGCCGTCCGAGCGGCCCACCAACTCGCCGACGCGTACCCGGACGGTCAGCTCTTCATCCGATTACATGCCCACACCGCGGGACGGCCGCCGGTTTCGTCGGCGGATGCGCTAGGCGCGCTGCTGGTGGCCATAGGCGTGAACCCGCAACAGATCCCCGTCGGTGGTGATGAGCGGGCCGCACTGTGGCGCCACTCACTGTCGGGGAGACGCTTTCTTGTAGTACTTGACGATGCCACCGGGCACGACCAAGTCCGGCCGCTGTTACCCGGAACCGATGACTCGTTAGTCATCGTCACCAGTCGGCGCCGGCTGAGCGCACTCCCGGAGGCCGTCCCAATCAGCCTCGGCATGCTGCCGGCAACGGAGGCTGTCGCGCTCCTAGCCCGTCTGTCTGGCAGATCCGGCGCGGAGGATGCGGCCGCCCAACGGATCGCCGCGCTGTGCGGCTATCTCCCGCTGGCCCTGGCTCTGTTGGCCGGAAAACTCCGCCACCATCCGACGTGGTCGATGACTGACCTGGAGGACGACATCCTCGCGGCCAAGGACCGGCTGGGGGAGATCGAAGCCGAAGACGTCACGATCGTGGCGGCGTTTGCGTCGTCGGTTTCCGAACTCTCACTGGACCGGCTGGAGTTTTTTCGCCTCCTCGGCCTGCACCCGGGCACCGAGATCGGTGAGGCCGCAGCCGCATCGTTGGCCGACTTGCCATCGGCCACCGCCCGCCGACATCTGAACGCCCTATACAGTGACCACCTGCTGGAGGAGCCGGTCCGCGGTCGGTACCGTATGCATGACCTGATTCGTGCATATGTGCGCTCGATGACACTATCCGCCCGGCCCGGGACGGCGTCGAACGCCGAGCCCGAGGGCTCCACACTGTGGGCCGACATGGCCGAACGGCGGCTGTTGGCCCACTACGGCAATATGGCCGCACTCAGCAGCCTGCACTTCACGCCTCTGGTGGAAGAGCCGGGCATCGCCGTCGGCGTGCCGCACTCCGGCGCCCTGACTTCACAGAACACAGCCCCTCCGGCAGCTCCTGAAGGTAGCCCTGTGGCAGGCCCGACAACCCGCCACGACGCTCTGGTGTGGTTACGCACCGAGCGCGCCAACCTGCTGGCCTGTGCTGCTCGCGCCGCCGAAACGGGCGACCACCTGTGGGTGGCCAGACTGTCCTCATCCCTGCATCCCTTCTTCCGCCAGGAAGGGCCGTGGGACCACGCCGCAGCCCTGCACCGGATGGTGGCGGCACAGGCACGGTCCGACGGGCGCTCTGCGGACGAGGCGGTGTCGCTTAACTACCTCGGCGATATCTACCGCCTCACCGGTGAACTACGCGCGGCAGGAGAAGCCGTCGAATCGGCGTACGTGCTGCACACAGCTGCTGGAAATCGTCACGGTCAGGCACTCTCTCTCCACCACCGCGGCGAATTGCAGCGGATTCAGGGTGAGCATGTTGCGGCCGAGATTTCGTTCATGCAATCCCTGGCTCTGAACCGTGCCATCGGCTATCAGCACGGCGAGGCGGACCTACTGGCGCACCTCGGCCACAACAGTGAACAGGCCGGTGATCTGACCGCAGCAGAAAATTCTCTGCTTGCCGCTCTCCAACTCGCCCGCGGCCTGGACAATCTGCATGCCGAAGGGGACACGCTCCAACATCTGGGTCAAGTCTATCGGCGGATGGGACAGTTGGACACTGCCACGGCGCACTTGTCCCGGGCCTGCGAGATCCACAGGCACCTCGGACACCGCTTCGGCGAGGCCAACTCGCTGCGCGATCTGGCCGATGTCCATGCGCTGGCCGGTGACCTCACCGCTGCCTTCGGCGCACTCGACACCGCATTGCAGATTCACCGCACACTGGGCGGCAGACTGGCCCAGGCCGAGTGCCTCAACGCGATCGGCGAGCTCCTGCTGAAGACCTCCCGGCTTGATCCTGCGGCAACACGTTTCGGGGAAGCGCTCCAGTTGGCCAACGAGGCGGCCAACCCCCCGCAGGAGGCGCGCGCCCGTACTGGGCTCGAAGCCTGCACGCGCAGAACGACGGCAGGTCCCGGTTCGTTGAGCGAGTGAGAAGGGCAGCCCGTGAAAGTCCACGAGCACTTACTGGACGCCGTCGGCGGGACTCCGCTGATCCGGCTAAGTCGTATCACCGAGGGGGTGGCCGTTCCCATCTATGGAAAGGCCGAATTCCTCAACCCGAGCGGGAGTGTAAAGGACCGCACCGCCCTCGGGATGGTTTTGGCCGCCGAGCGGTCCGGCGCACTGCGCCCTGGCGGCGTGATCGTCGAGGCGACGTCGGGCAACACGGGTCTCGGCCTAGTCATGGTCGCCGCGCAGCGCGGCTACGGTGCAATCATCGTCGTCCCAGATCGCAGCAGCAAGGAGAAAGTCACGCTCATGCGTGCCCTGGGCGCCGAGGTCGTTATCACTCCAAGTGCCCTCCCGCGGGAACACCCCAACCATGTTCTGCGCGTTGCCCAGCGCATCACCGAACGGACCCCCGGCGCCTGGTACGCCAATCAATACGACAACCCAGCCAACCCCGAAATCCACCGAACCACCACCGGCCCGGAGATCTGGGAGCAGACCGAACATCGCATCACGCATTTCGTCGCAGGCATCGGTACCGGGGGCACCATTAGCGGAGCCGGCGAATTCCTGAAGGAAGTCAGCGGAGGCCGGGTCAGCGTTGTGGGTGCTGACCCGTTCCGTTCCGCATACGCGGGGGGCGACGGTGGTCCATTTCACGTCGAAAGCATCGGCCGTTACATACATCCGGACGCGGAGGCGGATATATGGCCGCGCGCATACAACACCAAGATCGCCGACTGGTTCGAGCGCGTATCCGACCGTGAGTCGATCCTGACCACCCGCCGGCTGGCCAGCAGGGAAGGTTTGCTCTTGGGCGGTTCGGCCGGCACCGCCGTGACGGCCGCCCTGCGAGTGGCGGCCACCGCACCCGCGAACAGCCTCATCGTGGTCATCCTGCCGGACACCGGACGCTCCTACCTATCCAAATATTTCGACGACACGTGGCTGCGACGCCTGGGATTCGGCGACCTGCCACCCGGCAGCATCGGGCAGCTCCTGCAGCCCGAGCAGCCCCCAGCATTGCCCTATCTGACGGCTAATCAGACCGTAGCGGATGCGCTGCGGACTCTCCGCGCGGTACCTGACGCACACGGCCCGTACCCGGTGGTCCAACCGCGGACGCGCGAGGCCGTGGCCGCGGACGCCTCCGAAGCGGTCGGTGCGGTCGACCCCACCGGACTACGGAAACGTGCACAGACCTCCCCCAGGATCGCGGACGAACCCCTCGCCCGTCACATGGACCCACCGCTGCTGGCGTTCGGTGCGGGCGAAACCGTCGGCGATGTACTGGCCACCCTCGATGCACCGCCCGCTGTGCACATAGGCGGAGGAACCTCGGAATCATCGCCCCAGCCCCAGCCCCAGCCCCGGGACGAGATCTGGATCTTGGTAGACGGGGCAATTGTCGGCGTCCTCACGCGTACCCGCCTCCAGGCAACCGCGCACGCCCTAGGCTACGCAACGTGAACAATCCGTCGCTTGCCGTCCATCAGCGGTCCCTCGGCGATCCCGCAGTGACCTTCCCCCTTTGGCCGCCGATCACCGACGGCTGCCCGCGGACCAGCACCGGTGACATCGCCTTCCCTGTGGAAGTCGACTACGCGTATGACAAGGTCGACCGTGGCGCGTTCGGCATCGAAAACTGCCACGGCCTGGAGCGGTGGGCTCCCCTCCTGCCGCCGCTGCTCGCGCCCGGTCTGGGAGAAGGCGCGACTCCGATGGTGGAGATCCGCCCAGGCGTATGGGTCAAGGACGAATCCCGCAACCCGACCTGGAGCCACAAGGACCGGCTCAACCGCTGCACCCTCAGCGCCGCCGTGGGCGTCGGCGCCCCCGGAGTCGTCGTGGCTTCATCCGGCAACCACGGCGCGTCGGCCGCCGCGTACGCCGCTCGCGCTGGCCTGCGCTGCATCGTCATCGTCTCGGCCGGAGCGCCGCCGGCGGTCATGGACTTCATCCGCGCCTACGGCGCGGTCGTGGTCCAAGCGCCGATCGCCGCGCGCGCCGGACTGCTACGCCGGATCGTGACCGATCTCGGCTATCACCCCGTCAGCAACGTCACGCCCACCCACACCGGCCACGCATTCGGTCCGGAGGGATACAAAACCATCGCCTACGAGATCCACCGGGACATCGGCACACCATCCGCGATCTTCGTCCCCACGGGCTATGGAGAACTGCTCTTCGGCGTGTGGAAGGGCTTCAGAGAACTGAGCCAACTCGGCATCGCAGAGGATGTACCCCGCATCTTCGCCTGCGAGACCGCCAGCGGTGGCCCGCTCGGCAAGGCCCTGGCAGCCGGCCGGCCGACCGCTGCAGTCACAGTGCGACCCAGCGCCGCGTACGCCATCAACTGCGCGGTCAACAGTTACCGCGGCGTCATCGCTGTCCGGGAGAGCCAGGGGCAGGCGATTCTGGTGGACGACGACGAGATGCACAAAGCACAGGCCGAACTGGCTGGAAGCGGCCTGTGGGCTGAGACATCAAGCGCAGCCGCGCTCGCCGGGCTGCGTCAATACGGCGAGCAAGCCGGTCAGGTGGTTTGTATCAGCACCTCCAGCGGCTTCAAGGACATCGGCGTCGGTACTCGGACCCCTCCACCAGATGTGACCAGCTGGGACGAGGTCCGTGCCCACTTGCGCCACGAGGGCATCAGCGCCACCTAACAAGGAGGAAACCGTGGATCCAGTCATACTGGCCGCTGCCAGCAGCTTGGTCGGCACGATGGCGACGGATGGCTGGCAGCACGTACACGACGCGACCGTAGCGCTATGGCGTCGGCTCCACCCCGCGGCAGCCGACGCCATCAACGAGCACCTCATCGAGGACCGCACAGCGGTGCTGGCGGCGCGGCAGGCTGGTGACCTCCGAACCGAGCAGTTCCTGGTCGAGTCGTGGCAGCGACGCTTCGCAGAACTCCGCACCGAGCGCGCCGACGAATTCCTGGACCGCCTGGTTACTCAGGTGCTGGCCCCGGCCCTGGCCGCAGCGCAGGCCCCTGCATCCGCGCCGTCTGCGGTCAGAATGTCCGCTCAAGCGTCGGACAACGGACGCGTCTACCAATCAGGGAGGGATCAGACAATCAACGAGGGCTGACCCGAGTATGCGGTTGGCTCGGCTTACACTCCCCCGGAGTCGACGGGCGGAATGGCGGCAACACGTCGCGTGGCCCACCGTTCCACACCTGAGGGGGCCAATTCCTCGACGCGAGCGACGAGTAGCTGAACGCCTGAGTCGCGGTCGTACGGCGCGCAGGCGTTCAGGTAAAGGGCTATCTCGCGCTCGATGCCGTAGCGGATCTGGCTGAACTCGACGCAGGCGTCGTGCGAACCGAAGAGCACACGCGTTCCCGAGGTGATCACGACGATCGCTCCCAGTACGGCGATGACGGACGACCCCAGCCGCATGGCAACCGCCGCTGGAACAGCAGCGGCGCTGACGAGTCCCAACAGCTCGGTAACCATGTACCGCCACCGATGGCGGGCACAGGCCGCCTTGTACCACTGCCATCTGGTCATCACCACGGGAGGCACCGTGCGACCGTCCTGGCCCGCAACAACCATCCAGCGGAAGTCGGGGGCGTTGCTCCGTTCCTGTGCCAATCCGAGGCCTCCTGAATGGTCTGGGTCGCGCCGTCCAGCTCCGGCCGCGGTGCCGTAGCGGGATCGAAGACCACCGCGCTCGGCCACGACACCGCCCAAATAGGAACCAAACGACTCGCGGCTCGACGAACTACGCGTCTCGCATCGTGTCAGGTCGCCCCGTGCTAACTGCCTGTTCTCTATCCGTCCGCGCGGTCGGACAGGTTCGAACGGGAGCCTGGTTCGGGTGAGTTGTCCGGGGTGGGTGCATGAAGGAAGGGCCTCTTGGTAGCTCGCGGATGTCGAGTCCAGCGAAAACCAAGAGGCCCTGTTGTCGAAGTGTCGCGTGGTCGTGGTCGCCGAGTCCAGTTCGTCCACTCGTGGGTGTGACTGCCTCGCCCACATCTTCGGGAACGCGGTCGACCGGCCGCAGCGCCGGCCCCGATATGGCTCGGACATGAGCGATGCCGAGTGGGCTGTGGTGAGGGATCTGCTGCCGGTTCCGGGCTGGCTTTCGGGTCGTGGCGGGCGTCCGGAGGGCTACTGCCACCGGCAGATGATCGACGCGGTGCGCTACCTCGTCGACAACGGCATCAAGTGGCGGGCGATGCCCGCGGACTTCCCGCCCTGGCCGCGCGTCTATGCCTTCTTCGCCCGCTGGCGGGAGGCGGGACTGGTCACCGAGCTGCACGAACGGCTGCGGGAGGCCGTCCGCGCCGGCGAAGGCCGCAGCCCCGAGCCGAGCGCGGGGATCGTGGACTCGCAGTCGGTGAAGGCCGACGCTACCGTCACCTTCGGCTCACGGGGCTTCGACGCAGGCAAGAAGATCAACGGCCGCAAGCGGCACCTGCTCACCGACACGCTCGGACTTCTCCTGGCCGTGCTGGTCACACCGGCGTCCGTGACCGACCGGGACGGCGCCCGGACACTCCTTCCGCGGGCGGCCAGCAGTTTTCGGCGGCTGGCGCGGGTCTGGGCCGACGGCGGCTACACCGGCCACCTCGCCGACTGGACCGCCCATCACCTCGGGCTGGTCCTCGACATCGTCCGCCGGGGCGAGGACGTCCGCGGCTTCCAGCCACTGCCCCGCCGCTGGGTCGTGGAGCGGTCCTTCGCCTGGTTTCTGCGCAGCCGACGCCTGGTCCGGGACTACGAACGACGCACTGACACGAGCGAAGCCGTCATCCGCTGGTCGATGATCGCCCTCATGAACCGCCGCCTGGCCGCACAGCCCCATCGGCCTGCCGCTCTGTCGGCAGGGTGAACCTTCCGGGCTTCGTCTCCACCAGCCAGCCTCGTTCCACCAGCCTCTTCAGCCGTGCTCTCGCGCCCTCGACGCGTGAGGCGGAGGCGCTGTCCCAGCCGAGCACCACGGCAGCCCGCCGGGCACCCAGCCCGTCGTTCCCAGCCTCGGCCGCGGCTGCCATCAACGCCTGGTAGTCCACCGACAGGTCTTCGGCCCCGACCGCACTCTCCCGATACGGCACCGCACGGCGCGGGCCCACCGGCTTCCCCGGTGACGGGCCAACGACCGTCTCGGCCGGCTGTTCCTCCTCGGCGAGCGCTTCCAGATACTGCTCGAGGCCGATCGTCCGGAGCTTGAGAACCTCCTCGGCATCCACCAAGTCCGCCCGCACCCGCTCCAGTTCGGCTTCGAGCTCCTCCACCCGCACGGCAGCGGTCTTCCGCCGCGTTTCCAGGACTGCCCGCATCGACGGCATCCGTCACCCCCAGACCGACTCGACCAGCAACGAGTCGAGACTCCCGCCACAGCCGCAACCTCATGCCTGACCAGCGGAATCCGCACACGGCATTCGGAAAGCGAACGGCCTCTCAGACGTCGGGGCCACTCCGGCCTCCGCCGCGATGCGCTTGGTGACTGCCTCAGCAAGCTCGACTGTGAAGTAGGCGCTGGGCACGCTGTGGGCAATGGCCCGCCGGAACAGCCCCCGTGTCCGCTCCATGGCCATCAGACAGAGCACGGAGCCTCCTCCGGCGGAGTGCCCGGCGATCGTGACGTTTCCTCGGTCGCCCCCGAAGGCTGCGATGTTCTCCCGGACCCAGCGCAGCGCGGCGGCCTGATCCAGCAGCCCGCGGTTGTCGGGAAACCCGGAGATGTGGCCAAACCCTTCGAAGCCCACCCGGTAGTTGCAGCTGACCACGACCAGTCCCGCGCGGGCCAGGGCCCTTCCGTCGAAGTCGGGCTGGGCGGAGGAGCCGAAGGTGTAGGCACCGCCGTGGATCCAGAAGAACACCGGCAGCAGGCCGCGCTCTGTCTTCTCGGGCACCCAAATGTTGAGGGTGAGGATGTCTTCGTCGCCGGGATGCCAAACCGGCGCTCCCGGCAGCTCGGCCGACTGCGGGGCGATGGGGCCGAAGGCCGTGCAGTCCCGAACTCCGCTCCAGGCCGGCGCCGGCTGCGGCTCCCGAAACCGGCGGGTGTCGAAAGGCGGGGCCGCGTAGGGGACACCGAGAACGGCGGTTATGCCGTCGCTGGCTCCTTTGCCGCGCACACGGCCGTTCATCGTCCGAAAGGTTGCCTCAGCACCGCATGGCTGCTCACTCATTTCACTCATTGCGTATCAGTCTCGCCTGTCGACAGGCGGACGCGGGAAAGGGCCTGATCGTGGAGTGCTGCCCGCCCCAGTTGGTGGCCGCGACAGTTCGCCCGTCTGTAGCTGCTGTCGATCTCGCCGCTGCCCAGACCGTGTCACGACCGGAACCGACGGTGCGTGGCCCACTCTCGTTCAAAGTGCGCCACCTGCTTGCCACGGACCTGGTCGCAGGGCGGTGGCCACCGGTCACTCGTGATCGACGCGGCTACAAGACTGTCCAGGGGCGCAGGTCGCCTCCCGTCAGTGGTAACCACACGTCTCCTGATGGACCGTGGTCCTTTATACCCGGGCTGCGGTCGTGGCGGCTGGGCGTGAGGAGTTCGAGTGTGTGCTTCGGGATCCGGAGCGGTTTCTGTCGTATGTCAGCGGATTTGTTTGGGCTGAAGTCTTGCTCTGTGTACCCGACCGGGCGTGTAGGCGCCTCACCGGTGACGAATGGGGACGTAGTGCCTGCTGCAGTTACGAGTCGTACTCCAATGAAGCCGGGTGGACTGCCGTGTAGGCGCCCGAAGTCCTCCCGCCCTCTTTCGGCCGGGGTTAGACGTCGTCTCCTTCTTCTTCGTTTTTGGTTCCGTTGTCGGTGTTTCCGTTGTTGGTGTTGCCTTCGTTGCCTTGGTTGTTGTTTTCGTTGGTGTTGTTGGTGTTGTGGGTGAGGTGGGTGAGGTGGGTGATGTTGGGGGTGAGGTTGAGGGTGGTGAGGGTGGCGGGGTGGGTGGTGGTGGGGAGGGTGTGTTTGAGGAGGGTGGTGA
>NZ_JBIVED010000024.1:0-14296 GCF_044747445.1 Streptomyces sp. NPDC090083
CCGAGCGCGTGCAGCGGGGCGTCGCGGTAGAGGTCGAGCGCCTCTTCGGGAGTGATGCGCCCGCCCTCGGCGGCACGGTCGAGGACGGACTGAAGACGGTACTGCGGAGGTCGGGGCATGGTTCCCGGGCCTTTCGGGTGGCGTGGGACGGTTCAGGAGGGAGTCGGTTCGAACAGCCGGACGGCGACGTCGGGTGCGAAGCCCTCGGTGCCACCGCCGACCCGGCGAGCGAACTCGGCGATACCGGCGAGCTGTTCCTCGCCGAGGCTGAAGTCGAGGGCCGTGGTGTAGTAGCGCTGGAGCGTCTCCGCGTCGAACTCCTCCCACCGGGAGGCCTGTTCGCAGATCTTCGCGACCTCCGTCAGGGACAGGTCGCGCGACGCCAGCAGATCGGCGTGGACCTGACGCACCAGCTCCGGTTCACGGGCCAGGAAGTCGCGGCGCGCCGCGAACACCGCGAACACGAAGGGCAGTCCTGTCCAGTCCTTCCACATCCGGCCCAGGTCGTGCACCTCAAGGCCCATCCTGGGGGCTTCGTGCAGGGCCGCGCGCAGGGCTGCGTCGCCGATGATCACGGCAGCCTTCGCCTCGGCCATCATGGTGCGCAGGTCGGGCGGGCACACGAAGTACTCGGGCTTCACCCCCACGCGCTCGGCGAGCAGCAGCTGCGCCAGCCGGACCGACGTACGGCTCGTCGAACCCAGCGCCACCGGCTGCCCGTCCAGCTCCGACAGCGGAACCTGGCTGATGATCAGGCAGGACATCACGTCCCCGTCGCTGCCGACCGCGATGTCCGGCAGCGCCACCAGATCGTCCGCGTTGCGCAGGAACTCCAGCAGGCTGATCGGACCCATGTCCAGGTCGCCCGCGGCGAGTGCGTCGTTGAGGCCGTCGGGTGTGTCGGTGCGCAGGTCCATGTCCAGGAGGGAGCCGGTGCGGGCCAACCCCCAGAACAGAGGCAGGCAGTTGAGGAACTGGATGTGGCCCACGCGCGGCCTGCGCCGGTGTACGTGCGCCGCCTGCGCTGTATCGCGGGCCAGTTGCTGAGTCATGGTGCACAACTCCCGGAACGGGTCGAGTGGGAAGGACGGGGGAGGGAGGCTCGCGGTCAGGGCTGACGGACCGCGGCGGTGAAGTGCTCGTGGAGCACGGCCAGCACCTCGGCCGGCCGCTCCGAAAGGAAGAAGTGGCCGCCGGAGAAGACCCGGAGGTCGGATCCGGCCGCGGTGTGCTCGCTCCACGCCCGGGCCTCCTCCAGCGAGGTGCGCGGATCGGCGTCGCCGGTGAGGACGGTCACGGGGCAGCGCACCGCGGCGCCGGGTTCGCAGCGGTAGGTCTCCACGGCCCGGTAGTCGCAGCGGATCGCGGGCAGCACCATGCGCAGCAGCTCTTCGTCCTGGAGGACCTGGGCGTCGGTCCCGGCCAGGGCCCGCAGTTCCTTGATCACTCCGTCGTCGTCGAGCGTGTGCACGTGCTCGGCCCGGACCCGGGACGGCGCCCTGCGCCCGGACGCGAAGAGCCGGACGGGACCCGATCCCGTGCGCTCCATGCGGCGCGCGACCTCGAAGGCCACCAGCGCGCCCATGCTGTGCCCGAAGAAGGTCAGCGGACGGTCGTCGTCCCACTCGGCCAGGGCCACGACGATCTGGTCGGCGAGTTCGGCCACCGAGGCGGGCCCCGGCTCGTGCCGACGGTCCTGACGGCCGGGGTACTGGATCGCGGCCACGTCGACGCCGGGGCTGAGCGCGTTGGCCACCGGCAGGTAGAAGCTGGCCGAACCGCCCGCGTGCGGGAAGCAGATCAGCCGCTCGGCGGCGTCGGGGGCGGGCCGGAACCTGCGGATCCACAGGTTGTTGGTGGTGGAACTCATCGGACGTGTGTGTCCTTCCCATGTGTCGAGGTGCTGGGCCCGGCGGGCCGGCCACCGGGGCAGTGAATCCGGCCGCTCCCGGTGGCCGTTCGCGCGCGACGGGATCTCAGTCGGCGGCCTCCGGGCCGTACACCTCGACCTGGTCGGAGACGCGGCGCACGTGGATGCACTCGCCCGGGCATTCCTTCGCCGAGTCGACCACGTCGGTGAGCAGGTCCAGGCTGATGCGCGTGGTCGCACCCGGCGCCTGGAGCAGTTCGTCCTGCTCGGTCTTGACATAGGCGAGCCCGTCGATGTCCAGCTCGAACACCTCGGGCGCGTACTGGGCACAGATTCCGTCGCCGGTACACAGGTCCTGGTCGATCCAGACTTCCAGGTCCTCGTCGTTCGTCGTCTGCGGGGACATAAAGCACCTGCCTGGCAGTGTCGTCATGGGGTGTGCGGGGTGGGTGGTCGGTCGCCCGGAGCGAGGCCGGGCCGAGCACACACCCCGCACGAAGGGAGGTCGTGCACGCGGTGCGCGAGCAGGGCCCGGCCGAGGCGGCAGGCCGGGGATCAGACCCGCATCGGCTGCGGGGACTCGCGCCGCGCCGGGTCCGGGCCGTCGTACTCGCGGATGATCTCGTAGCGCGTGTTCCGCTCGACCGGCTGGAAACCGGCGTCGCGGATCAGGTCGAGGAGGTCGTCGCGGGTGAGCTTGTTCGGGGTGCCGTAGTTGTCGGCGTCGTGCGTGATCTTGTACTCGACGACCGAGCCGTCCATGTCGTCCGCGCCGTGCTGGAGGGCCAGTTGGGCCGTCTGCAGGCCGTGCATGACCCAGAAGACCTTGACGTGCGGGACGTTGTCGAAGAGCAGCCGCGACACCGCGAAGGTCTTCAACGCCTCGGCGCCGGTGGCCATCTGGGTCCGCGCCTGGAGGCGGTTGCGGACCTTGCCGTCCTTCATGTCGACGAAGTCGTGCTGGTAGCGCAGCGGGATGAAGACCTGGAACCCGCCGGTCTCGTCCTGGAGTTCACGCAGCCGCAGCACGTGGTCGACGCGGTGCTTCGGCTCCTCGATGTGGCCGTAGAGCATGGTGCACGGGGTCTTGAGACCCTTCTCGTGCGCCAGGCGGTGGATGCGCGACCAGTCCTCCCAGTGCGTGCGGTGGTCCACGATGTGCTGGCGGACCTCCCAGTCGAAGATCTCCGCGCCGCCGCCAGTGAGGGACTCCAGGCCGGCCTCGATCAGCTCGTCCAGGATCTCGCTCGCGCTCAGCCCGGAGATGGTCTCGAAGTGGTGGATCTCCGTGGCCGTGAAGGCCTTGAGACCCACGTTGGGCAGTGCCTTCTTCAACTCCCGGAGCGAGCGCGGGTAGTAGCGCCACGGCAGGTTCGGGTGCAGGCCGTTGACGATGTGCAGCTCCGACAGGTGCTCGTTCTCCATGGCCTTGGCCAGGCGGACGGCCTCCTCGATGCGCATCGTGTACGCGTCCTGCTCGCCCGGCTTGCGCTGGAACGAGCAGTAGGCACACGACGCGGTGCACACGTTCGTCATGTTCAGGTGGCGGTTGACGTTGAAGTGGACCACGTCACCGTTCTTGCGGAGGCGCATCTCGTGCGCCAGTCCGCCCAGCCACGCCAGGTCGTCCGAGTCGTACAGGGCGATGCCGTCCTCACGGGACAGCCGCTCACCGGAGAGGATCTTCTCCTCCAGCTCACGCTTGAGCCCAGCGTCCATGGCCGGGAACCTCCTCGTTCAGTGCCTGGCGGCACACCTGATGACGGTGCGCACGTGGCGTGGTCTGTCTCGTCGACGGGCCTCGGGGTGCCCCGTTCATGAGCCCCCGCGGATCCGGCCGTCCCGTCCGGAGAACGGTCGGCGGAACAGCCGGATCCGCACCGCACGGACACGCCGTCGAACCCGGCCGGAAACGAAGACCCACGGACCCCGGCCAACGATCCGGCGCACCACGGGCCCCGGTCGGCCGACAAGCATCGATGCCGTGCGGCGGTGGGGCGCCACTCATCCTCGCGGAGGGCAGTCTGGGGAAAACCCCACATCCTCAACGGCTTTGCTGAGGGCACCCCTTCGCCGCGCCGCGGACGAAAAGGAAGGACCGGCCATGACCGAACCACTGACCTTCGCCCACTCGCCCTGTCCCAACGACACGTTCGTCTTCCACGCCTGGACCGAGGGAATCCTCGCCGACGCCCCCGACGTACGCCTTGAGCTGGCCGACATCGACGTCACCAACGGCCTTGCCGAACGCGGCGAGTTCGACGTCCTGAAGGTGTCCTACGGCGTTCTGCCCCACATCCTCGGCGATTACGCGCTGCTGCCCTGCGGCGGTGCCCTCGGCCATGGCTGCGGCCCCCTCGTCCTCGCCGCCGAGCCCGGTGAGCCGGCCGCCCTGGCGGGGAGCACCGTCGCGGTGCCCAGCACCACGTCCACGGCCTATCTGCTCTTCCGGCTGTGGGCGGCCGACGCGATACCGGGCGGAGTCGGCAAGATCGTCGTCCTGCCCTTCCACGAGATCATGCCCGCCGTCCGGGACGGCGTCGTGGATGCCGGACTCGTCATCCACGAGGCCCGCTTCACCTACGGCCGCTACGGGCTGCACCGCATGGCCGACATGGGCGAGGAATGGGAGAAGCGCACCGGACTGCCCATCCCGCTCGGCGCGATCGTCGCCCGCCGCTCACTGGGCGAACCCCTGCTGCGCCGCCTCACCCACACGGTCCGCGCCTCCGTCCGGGCCGCCTGGGACGACCCCGAGGCCTCCCGCGCGCATGTCCTCAAGCACGCCCAGGAGATGGAACCCGACGTCGTCGACCAGCACATCGACCTCTACGTCAACGGGTTCACCGCCGACCTCGGTGGCGAGGGTCTGCACGCCGTGCGCACCCTCCTCGACCGCTCGGCGGCGCTCGGCCTCCTGCCCCGTGTCGCCGCCGACGCACTGGACATCACCCTCGACCTGTGACGGAAGGACACCCCGGAGAAGACGGCGGCGGCCCGTCCGACAACCGGCCGGTAACCCTAGAAGTTCTCTTAGAGCCCTGGCTCGCGGCCCGGAAACAGGCAGAACCCTTCCCATAATCGGCTCAAGAGGCAGGCCCGGTGCCGGGAGCGCCGCGGCTCGCCTCTGGAGGGTGTCGGGCGGCAATGGCCCGCCCCTCGTCCGGCCCCGGTAGCCAGTGAGGCATCCCCCCGTCGCCCGCGAGGCGCCGGGGCCGTACCTACGCCGTATGCCCCACCCGCGAGCCCGTGTGCCCGCCGCCGAAGGGAGACCGATCCGTGAGCGAGGACAGGCTGCGTGACTTCCTGACCCGTGTCTCCAACGACCTCCAGCGCACCCGCGCCCGGCTGCGCCAGGTCGAAGGCAAGGCCACGGAACCCATCGCGATCGTCGCCATGAGCTGCCGCTACCCCGGCGGGGTGCGGACCCCCGAAGACCTCTGGCACCTCGTCGACACGGGCACCGACGGCATCTCCACCTTCCCGGAGGACCGCGGCTGGGACATCGACACCCTCTACGACCCCGACCCCGCAGGCTCCGGCACCTGCTACACCCGGGAAGGCGGCTTCCTCCACGACGCCGCGGACTTCGACCCCGCCTTCTTCGGCATGTCACCGCGCGAGGCCCTCGCCACCGACCCGCAGCAGCGCCTGCTCCTCGAAATCGTCTGGGAAACCCTCGAACGCGGCGGCCTGCGCCCGGCCGAGCTGCGCGGAAGCGCCACCGGCGTGTTCGCCGGCGTCATGTACAACGACTACGCCACCCGCTTCCCCGAGCCGCCGCCCGGCGTGGAGGGCTACCTCGGAAACGGCAGCGCCGCGAGCATCGCCTCGGGCCGCGTCTCCTACACCTTCGGTTTCGAGGGCCCCGCCGTCACGGTGGACACCGCCTGCTCCTCCTCCCTGGTCGCCCTCCACCTCGCGGTGCAGTCACTGCGGCAGGGAGAGTGCGACCTCGCCCTGGCGGGGGGCGTCGCCTTCATGTCGACCCCCGTCACCTTCCTGGAGTTCAGCCGCCAGCGCGGCCTCTCGCCGGACGGCCGCTGCAAGTCCTTCGCGGACGCGACCGACGGCACCGGCTGGGGCGAGGGCGCGGGCGTCCTGCTGCTCGAACGCCTCTCCGACGCGCGCCGCAACGGGCATCCCGTCCTCGCGGTCGTCCGAGGATCCGCCATCAACCAGGACGGCGCGAGCAGCGGCCTCACCGCTCCCAACGGCCCCGCCCAACAGCGGGTCATCCGCCAGGCGTTGACCTCCGCCGGGCTCACGCCGGCCGATGTCGACGCGGTCGAGGCGCACGGCACCGGCACCACCCTCGGTGACCCCATCGAGGCCCAGGCACTCCTGGCCACCTACGGCCAGGACCGCACCGGAGACGCCCCGCTCTGGCTCGGCTCCCTCAAGTCCAACATCGGCCACACCCAGGCCGCCGCAGGCGTCGGCGGCATCATCAAGATGGTCATGGCCCTGCACCACGCCCGCCTGCCCCGTACCCTGCACGTCGACGCCCCCACCACCAAGGTCGACTGGACCGAGGGCGACGTCCGCCTCCTCACCGAGCCCGTCGACTGGCCGCTCACCGACCGCCCCCGACGCGCCGGGGTCTCCGCGTTCGGAGTCTCCGGCACCAACGCCCACGTCATCCTGGAAGAGCCCCCTCAGCCGGAGCCGGAGCCGGAGACCACGGAACCGGACGAGGCCGACACACCCGCCGAGTCCCAGGCGCCCTCGGTGATCCCCGCGCCCCCGGTGATCCCGTGGACCCTTTCCGCCCGCACCGCCGACGGCCTCAAGGCCCAGGCCGCCGCCCTGCTGGACCACGTCACCACCCACCCGGAGACCGACGACCTGGCAGTCGCCCACACCCTGACCCAGCGCCGCTCACTCTTCGAACAGCGCGCCGTCGTTCTCGGCCCCGACCGCGACACACTGATCGCCGGCCTCAACGTCCTTGCCGACGACGGCACATCAGCCGATGTCGTCCGCGGCACCGCCCGACGCGGCGGCAAGACCGCGTTCCTGTTCTCGGGTCAGGGTGCGCAGCGGGCGGGGATGGGGCGTGAGCTGTATGACGCGTTTCCGGTGTTCGCGGAGGCCTTCGATGCCGTGTGCGCCCTGGTGGGCGAGGGGTTGCGGGAGGTCGTGGTCGGTGACGACGCCGAGCGGTTGAGCCGTACGGAGTGGGCGCAGCCTGCGTTGTTCGCCGTCGAGGTGGCGTTGTTCCGGCTGGTCGAGTCGTTCGGTGTGCGGCCCGATTTCGTGATGGGTCATTCGATCGGTGAGATCGCTGCCGCGCATGTGGCGGGGGTGTTGTCGCTGGAGGATGCGTGCGTGCTGGTGGTGGCGCGTGGTCGTCTGATGCAGCAACTGCCTTCTGGCGGTGTGATGGTGGCGGTCGAGGCGTCCGAGGACGAGGTCTCTCCGCTCCTTGAGGGTCGCGCGGATGAGGTGTCGATCGCGGCGGTCAATGGTCCGAGTGCGGTGGTGATTGCGGGAGTTGAGAGCGCGGTCACGGAGGTCGCTGATGATCTCAAGGCGCGGGGTCGGCGGACGAGCAGGCTGCGGGTCTCGCATGCTTTCCATTCGCCGTTGATGGAGCCGATGCTGGCCGAGTTCCGCCAGGTCGCAGAGGCCATCACCTACGGCACCCCGTCGATCCCGCTCGTCTCCAATGTGACCGGACGGCGTGCCGTCGAGGGCGAGTTGGGGTCTGCCGACTACTGGGTACGGCATGTCCGTGAAGCCGTCCGTTTCGCCGATGGCGTGAGTGCACTCGCGGCTGCGGGTGTGACGCGTTTCCTGGAGATCGGTCCGGACGGCACCCTCACCACCCTCGCTCGCACCGTTCTCGGAGAGGACGCCGCCGACGACGCGTTGTTCGTCACGACCCTCCGCAAGGACCGGGGCGAGTCCCGCACCGCGGTGGCCGCACTCGCCGCGCTGCACGCGTCCGGCCGGACCGTCGACTGGGACGTACTGCTGCCCGGCGCCCATGAGTTGGTCCAACTGCCCACCTACCGCTTCCAGCGGCAGCGCTACTGGCTCGCCCCCGGCGCGGACCGGACCGGACGCCGTGGGGAACACCCGCTGCTCTCCGACGGAATCGAACTCGCCGACTCCACCACCGTGGTGGCGACGGGACGCCTGTCCGCGCGTACGCATCCCTGGCTCCGCGATCTCGCCACCGGCGACGGCGCGCTCGTGGCGGCGTCCGTCCTCACCGACCTGGCTCTGCACACCGGACGCACCCTCGGCGCCCACCAGCTCACCGAGCTGCGCGTCGACGTGCCGCTTCGGCTGCCCGCGACCGGGGAGATCGAGGTGCAGACCGTCGCCGAGGCGGAAACGGACGAGCAACGCTGGGCCTTCGCCCTGTACGCACGCCCCTACGACCCGGACGCGGGCCTCGCCGGCGAGGCCCAGCCCTGGACCCGCCATGCTCACGGCACCCTGGTCGGGGACTCCGAGAATCCGTCCGAAGGGGAACCCGACTCGGTCGTGGCCGCCGCGGACTGGCCCCCGCGAGGCGCGACGCCGGTTGACCTGGACGAGTCGTACGGAGATCTCCACCTGCCGGCGGAACACACCCCGCAGGTACTGACAGCCGTCTGGCGCCTGGGCGACGAGATATTCGCGGAGGCCGCTCTGCCGGAGATGGCGGCCGAGGCGGCCGGGTTCGCCGTACACCCCATGCTCCTGGACTGCGCCCTGCTCGCGCTCACCGCGGCCGGTCGGCCGGCCCCGCACCTCGTGGCCTGGTCGGGGCTCACCCAGCATGCGAGCGGTGCGGCTGCCGTGCGCCTGCACGTCGTGCCACGCTCGACGACCGAGTGCACGCTCCGGATTCTCGACGTCACGGGCGCCCCGGTACTGACCGCACAGAACGTGGTCGTCCTGCCCTTCCAACGCGACGAGTTCCCCGATGCCGTACGGCACCGCGACAGCGACCTCTACACGGTCAAGTGGATACCGGCCGAGGCGGTCGGGGCGGGAGCGGCGGCCGGGAGCACGGTCCAGCGGAGCCCGGACGAACTCCTAGCCGCTCTGGCGGACGCCGTGGACACTGCTGACGCCGCTGACGCCGCCTATGCCGACGTGGTCGTCGTTCCCTGGCACACGCCTCAGGCCGACGGCGGCGCCGACCTCGTGACCGATGTCCACACGGCCACGGAGCGGGCCCTGTCGGTGGTCCAACGCTGGTTGACCGACGCCCGTACGGACCAGTCACGCCTGTTGCTGCTCACGCGTGGCGCGGTCGCCGCGCGCCCTGGCGAGACCGTAACCGACCTGCCCGCCGCGACGGTACGAGGGCTGCTGAAGTCCGCCGCCTCCGAGAACCCGGGCCGGTTCCTGCTCCTCGATGCGGACGTGACACCCACCAGTGCACAGATCGAGGCGGCGGCACAAAGCCGAAGCGATGAACTCGCCCTGCGTGAGGGGCAGTTGCTCGCACCGAGCCTTACCCGCGTCACGGATAGCGCGCCAGGTCCCGCCGGGGCCGTCTTCTCCCCGAACCGGACCGTACTCGTCACAGGCGGCACCGGCGCGGTCGGCTCCGCCACCGTCCGCCACCTCGTGAGCCGGCACGGCGTACGCCATCTGCTCCTGGCCACCCGGCGCGGTCCACGGACGCCGGGCGCCGCCGAACTGGTCGCCGAACTCGCCGCCCTCGGTGCTCAGGCCACTGTCGTCAGCTGCGACGTGACAGACCGCGACGCCCTCGTCGGCATCCTCCGCGACATTTCGCCCGACCACCCTCTCGGTGCCGTGGTGCACGCAGCAGGAGCCCTTGACGACGGCGTCGTCACCTCCCTCACCCCCGACCGGCTCGACGCGGTACTCCGACCGAAGATCGACGCGGCGGTCAACCTCCACGAACTCACCAGCGATCTGGACCTGTCGGCGTTCGTGCTCTACTCGTCCGCCGCCGCCACGTTCGCGGGCCCCGGGCAGGGCAACTACGTTGCCGCGAACACCTTCCTCGACGCGTACGCGGCCCGGCTGCGCGCGGAGGGACACCCGGCGGTGTCCATCGCCTGGGGACTGTGGGAAGCCGACAGCGCCATGACCCGCGAACTCGCGGACGCCGCGCAGGGGCGCGCGGCACGCAACGGCATCGGAGCGCTTCCGACCGACGACGCCCTCGCCCTCCTGGACCGCGCGCTGGCCCACACCGACGGCGTGCCGATCCCGCTCCGCCTGGACCGCGCCGCACTCCGCCGTGCCGCGGACAGGGTGCCTCCGCTGCTGCGTTCCCTCGTGGGCCGCCGCACGCTGCGCGAGGCCGCGTCGACAGTACGGTCGGTCCAGACGCCGCTCGGCCTCCTCGGCCTGCCCGAGCCCCGGCGCAGGGACGTGGTCACCGACCTCGTGCGGACCACGCTGTCCGCCGTGCTCGGGCATGCGCCTGATACGCAGATCCGCCTGGACACGCCGTTCACGCAGCTGGGCCTCGATTCCCTGACCGCGCTGGAACTGCGCAACTCCCTCAGCCGGGCGAGCGGCATCCGGCTGCCGGCCACCCTCGTCTTCGACCACCCGACCCCCGAGTCGGTCACCGACCTCCTCCTGAACGAACTGGCACCGACCGCGAGTTCGGCCCAGAGTCCCAACACCGGCGCGCAACACCCTGCCGGGACTCCCGCACCGATCGACGACCCCCTTGCCATCATCGGCATGAGCTGCCGTTTCCCCGGCGACATCGAAACCCCCGAACAGCTCTGGGAACTCCTCCTGCAAAAGGAGGACGCCATCGGAGACTTCCCGGCCGACCGCGGCTGGGAGAACCTCTCCGCACTCGACGACCCGGACGACCCGTATGCGACTCACACGAGGAGTGGGGGTTTCTTGTCGGGTGTGGGTGGTTTTGATGCGGGGTTTTTTGGGGTGTCGCCGCGTGAGGCGTTGGCGATGGATCCGCAGCAGCGGTTGTTGTTGGAGGTGGTGTGGGAGGCGGTTGAGCGGGCTGGTGTGGGTCCGGGGTCGTTGCGGGGGAGTCGTACGGGTGTGTTCGTGGGGACCAACGGCCAGGATTATCCGGCTCTGTTGAGTCTGTCCGACGGTGACTTCGGTGGTTACGTCGGCACGGGCAATGCGGCGAGTGTGGTGTCGGGCCGTATCTCTTATGTTTTGGGTCTTGAGGGTCCGGCGGTGACGGTGGACACGGCGTGTTCGTCGTCGCTGGTCGCGTTGCACCTTGCCGGGCAGGCACTCCGGTCCGACGAGTGCTCCATGGCCCTCGTCGCGGGCGTCACTGTCATGTCGACGCCGGGTGCGTTTGTGGAGTTCGGTCGGCAGGGTGGGTTGTCGGGTGATGGTCGGTGCCGGGCGTTCGGTGAGGGTGCGGACGGGACGGGGTGGGGTGAGGGTGTCGGTGTTCTGCTGGTGGAGCGGCTCTCTGATGCTCGCCGTCGGGGGCATCGGGTGTTGGCGGTGGTGCGGGGTTCTGCGGTTAATCAGGATGGTGCGTCGAATGGTTTGACGGCTCCGAACGGTCCCTCGCAGCAGCGGGTGATCCGGGCTGCGTTGGCGTCGGCGGGTCTGTCTGCCTCCGATGTGGACGTGGTGGAGGCGCACGGCACAGGCACCAGGCTGGGCGACCCGATCGAGGCCCAGGCGCTGATCGCGACGTATGGCCAGGGTCGTGAGGTGGGCCGGCCGTTGTGGTTGGGGTCGGTGAAGTCGAATCTGGGTCATACGCAGGCTGCTGCGGGTGTGGCTGGTGTGATCAAGATGGTGGAGGCGTTGCGGCATGGTGTGTTGCCGGCGACGTTGTATGCGGAGGAGCCGTCCTCGCACGTCGACTGGTCTGCGGGCGGAGTGCGTCTGCTGACGGAGGCGCAGTCGTGGCCGTCGGCGGATCGTGTGCGGCGTGCTGGTGTGTCGTCGTTCGGGCTGAGCGGGACAAATGCCCACGTCATTCTGGAAGAGGCTCTGAACGAGGTTGAGGTTGAGGCGGAGAGGATGGTTGCGGGCCCGTCGGTGGTGCCGTGGGTGCTGTCCGGGCGCGGCTCCGACGCCCTCCGCTCCCAAGCCGCCCGCCTCTACGCCTACGTACAGGCCAACGGGGATGTGAATTCCGCTGCGGTGGCCGCAGCGCTGGTCACGTCCCGGACGCCCTTCGAAAGCCGCGCCGTGATTCACGGGCGTGATCGTGCCGACCTGTTGTCCGGACTGGAGCGCCTGACCCACGGCGCCCCCGCGTCGAACGTGCTTCTAGGAACGGCGACGGACTACGGCAAGACCGCGTTTCTCTTCTCGGGTCAGGGTGCGCAGCGGGTCGGGATGGGGCGTGAGCTGTATGGCGCCTTCCCGGTGTTCGCGGAGGCCTTCGATGCCGTACGCGCTCTCGTGGGCGAGGAGTTGCGGGAGGTCGTGTTCGGTGACGACGTCGAAAGCTTGAATCGTACGGAGTGGGCGCAGCCCGCGCTGTTTGCCATCGAGGTGGCGTTGTTCCGGCTGGTCGAGTCGTTCGGCGTGCGGCCCGACTACCTCATCGGTCACTCCATCGGTGAGATCGCTGCCGCGCATGTGTCTGGTGTTCTCGGTCTGGAGGACGCGTGTGCGTTGGTGGTGGCGCGTGGTCGTCTGATGCAGCAACTGCCGTCTGGCGGTGTGATGGTGGCGGTCGAGGCGTACGAGGACGAGGTGGTCCCGCTCCTTGAGGGCCGCGCGGATGAGGTGTCGATCGCTGCGGTCAATGGTCCAAAAGCCTTGGTTATTGCGGGAGTTGAGTCCGCAGTCCAGGAGATAGCTGACGAGCTCAAGGCCTTGGGGCGGCGGACGAGCAGGCTGCGGGTCTCGCACGCTTTCCACTCGCCGTTGATGGAACCGATGCTGGCCGAGTTCCGCCAGGTCGTAGAGGGCATCACCTACGGCACTCCGTCGATCCCGCTCATCTCGAATGTGACTGGACAGCTGGCCGCCGAGGGCGAGTTGGGGTCCGCCGAGTACTGGGTGCGGCATGTCCGTGAGGCGGTCCGTTTCGCCGATGGTGTGAGTGCGCTAGCGGCTGCGGGTGTGACCCGTTTCCTGGAGATCGGCCCCGACGGCACCCTCACCGCCCTCGCCCAGAACTGCCTTCCGGACGGCGGTGAGGACGACGCACTGTTCGTGTCGATGCTCCGCAAGGACAGGGACGAAGTGGACGCCGTCGTCGCGGGCGTCGCAGCCGGATATACGGCGGGGATTCCCGTCGACTGGACCGCGGTGATCGGGCGGTCCTCGTCAGTGGGCGTCGATCTGCCCACGTACGCCTTCCAGCACGAGCGGTTCTGGCCGCAGACCAAACGCGGCGGCGACGTTCGCGACCTCGTGCCCTGGGAGCCGGGGGAGCCGGAGGAAGTGCGCGAACTCGCGCACACGTTGGACCTCGGTGAGGACGTCGTCCAGGAGGTCCTGGCCGGGCTTGCCGTGCGGCAACGGGAGCGTACGGTCCGCGCGGAGGTGGACGGCTGGCGGTACCGCGTCGACTGGCAGGAGGTCACTCCCGCTCCCGGTACCGCTCTTGCCGGCCGCTGGCTGGTGCTCCACCCGGAAGGCAGCGCGACACACCTGGAGACGGTGACGGCTGCCCTGCCCGACCACCTGGTCGTGGCCTTCCCGGTCGAGCCCGATCGAGCGGAGGTGGCCCGAGCCGTCGCCGACGCCTCTCAGGATGCGGAGATCACGGGAGTCGTCGTCCTGTGCGAGACGGTCGTGCAGGCGCTGATCGTCACCCAGGCATGCGGAGACGCCGAGACCGCCGGTCTCATGTGGCTGGTGACGCAAGGAGCGGTCAGCCTTGGCCGTGGCTCCGACGACGGTGTGCTGCTTCCCGAACTGGCGGCCGTCTGGGGACTCGGCCGGGTCGCCGCCTTGGAGTACCCCGACCGCTGGGGTGGCTTGGTCGACCTGCCAGCGGTGCCGGACAAGGACACCCCGAGGCTCCTGGCCTCGGCGATGGTCTGCGCCCCGGAGGATCAACTGGCCCTGCGTGACGGCCGGATTCATGCCCGCAGGCTCCGGCAGGAGTCGCCCGAGGTACCCGCGGGCCAGGACGACTGGAAACCCGCGGGCAAGGTCCTGGTCACCGGAGGCACGGGTGCTCTCGGCGCTCACGTGGCGCGGTGGCTCGCCCGGCGCGGTGCCACCGAACTCGTCCTCACCGGCCGACGCGGTCCTGACGCTCCCGGAGTCGGCGAACTCGTCGCCGACCTGCGTGAGTTGGGGGCGCTTGAGGTGAGCGTCGAGGCCTGTGACGTGTCCGACCGGTCGGCTGTCGCCGAACTGCTCTCCCGCCACCGCGTGGATGCCGTCTTCCATGCGGCCGGCGTCCCCGACTTCCAGCCCTTCGATGGTGTGGGTGTGGGTTGTGTGGGGCGGGTTGTGGGGGCGAAGGGGTGGGGTGCGGTGTATTTGGATGAGTTGACGCGGGGTTGGGATTTG
>NZ_JBIVED010000025.1:0-9382 GCF_044747445.1 Streptomyces sp. NPDC090083
CAAATCCCAACCCCGCGTCAACTCATCCAAATACACCGCACCCCACCCCTTCGCCCCCACAACCCGCCCCACACAACCCACACCCACACCATCGATGGGGTCGACATCGAGCACGCCTGCCGCGTGGACGATGCCGTCGACACGATGGGCGTCGAGGAGCGCGGCGACCTGCTCGCGCCGGGCCATGTCGCAGGCGACGACGTCAACGCGTTCCGCGCCCGCCGCCCGTAGCCGGGCGACGATGTCGTCCACCCCTTGGGCGTCCGGGCCGCCGCGGCTCGCCAGCACGATCTCCTTCGTGCCGCGGTCCGCGAACCATTCGGCGACACGCGCCCCGAGTGCGCCGGTTCCCCCGGTCACGAGGAGGCGTCGCGGCGGCGGGTTGTCATGGCTCCCCGAGGAGAGCGGTGCGGTGAGGGGCGCCGAGGCCGGACGCAGTCGGCGAGCATGGACCCGCTTCCCGCTCACGGTCACCTGGTCCTCGCTCCGGTGGGACAACACCGAGGCGAGAGAGGCGAGTTCGTCGTCGGCCGGCGTCTGAGCCAGATCGACGAGTCCGCCCCAGCGGTCCGGGTGCTCCAGCGCGGCGACGCGGCCGAACCCCCACACCGCGGCCTGAGCCGGGTCGTCCAGTGTGCGGCCGGGGCCGAACCCCGCCTGGGTGACGAGCCACAACGGAGCGGACACTCCCGTGTCACCGAGAGCCTGGACCACCGCCATCGCGTTCACCACACCGGAGTCCAGTTCCGGATCGGCACGGTCGTCGCCGGGCTGGGGAAGGGAAAGACAGGAGAGCACACCATCCAGGTCGGAAACGCCGACGGCGGACTCCAGCAGCACGGCGAGTCCCTTCCTGTCCTGCGCGTCGCAAGTGAGGCGCTCCAGGCCCGGAATGAACCGCTCAAGCCCCTGGAGAGGGACAGTCCCGGGTGCTTGCAGCAACAGCCAACGCCCGTCCAGAAGTGTCCTGGGCGGTAGGTCCACCGGCTCCCATTCGACGCTGTACCGCCAGCCCTCGACCTCGGCCCGCTCACCCTGTTCCCGGCGCAGCTCCGTCAGCGCGGGCAGAACCGCGCTCAGCGCTTCCTCAGGCACACCGAGGGTTCCCGCCAACTCCGCCCCCTCCTGTTCGATCATCGACCAGAAGGACGCGTCACCACCCGAGAGCGGGTCCGCCGACGCCACCGTGTGCCCAGTCACCTCGGGCCAGAACCGCTCGTGCTGGAACGGGTAGGTCGGAAGGTCGACGGGCTCGACACCCACACCGCCACCCAGTCCACCCAGCACACCCAGTACGGCGGCCCAGTCGATCTCTGCGCCGTCGACGTGGAGGTGTGCCAGTGCGCGCAGCAGCGCCAGATGCTCTGAACCGTCCTTGCGGAGCACCGGCACGTACAGCGCGTCGTCCGGTGCGCTGTTCTGCGCGAGCGCGGTGAGCGTGCCGTCCGGACCGATCTCCAGGAAACGCGTCACACCCGCAGCGGCGAGCGCGCTGACGCCGTCGGCGAAACGGACCGCCTCACGGACATGCCGCACCCAGTACTCGGCCGATCCCAACTCGCCCTCGGCGGCCAGCTGTCCAGTCATGTTGGAGATGAGCGGGATCGACGGGGTGCCGTAGGTGATGGCCTCTACGACCTGGCGGAACTCGGCCAGCATCGGTTCCATCAACGGCGAGTGGAAAGCATGCGAGACCCGCAGCATGCTCGTCCGCCGACCCCGCGCCGCGAGTTCATCCGCGATCTCCGTGACAGCGGACTCAACTCCCGCAATCACCACCGCACTCGGCCCGTTGACCGCAGCGATCGACACCTCATCCGCGCGGCCCTCAAGGAGCGGGACGACCTCGTCCTCGGCGGCCTCGACCGCCACCATCACACCGCCAGACGGCAGTTGCTGCATCAAACGACCACGCGCCACCACCAGCACGCACGCGTCCTCCAGCGACAACACCCCAGCCACATGCGCGGCAGCGATCTCACCGATGGAGTGACCGATGAGGAAGTCCGGCCGCACACCGAACGACTCGACCAACCGGAACAACGCCACCTCGATGGCGAACAGCGCGGGCTGCGCCCACTCCGTACGATTCAGCCTTTCGGCATCCTCGCCGAAGACAACCTCCCGCAACTCCCCACCCACCAGGGCGCACACGGCATCGAAGGCCTCCGCGAACACCGGGAACGCGTCATACAGCTCACGCCCCATGCCCAACCGCTGCGCACCCTGACCCGAGAACAGGAACGCGGTCCGGCCACCACGCCGGGCCTCGCCTGTGACCGTGTGCGGGCCAGGCTCACCCGCATACAGGTTCCGAAGTTCTTCGGTGAACTCCATTGCAGTGGTGGCGAGTACGACGGCACGCTGCTCAAATGTGGTGCGTCCAACGGCCAACCTGTCCGCTACGTCTGCCAGTTGGGCAGTCAGCGAGTCATCGCGCTCACTGAGTATCGCGAGCAGGCGACCTGCTTGCGCACGGAGGGCTTCTTCGGTGCGGCCGCTGACGAGCCAGGGCAGTACCGCTCCGTCAGTCGTTTCGCGGACCTCCGGCATCGGTTGCTCAGGGGCCTGTTCCAGGATGACGTGAGCGTTGGTCCCGCTCAGCCCGAACGACGACACACCAGCACGCCGGACACGATCCACCGACTCCGACTCCGACCCCGGCCACGGCTGCGCCTCCGTCAGCAGACGCACTCCGCCCGCAGTCCAGTCGACGTGCGAGGACGGCTCATCGGCATACAACGTCGCCGGCAACACACCATGCCGCAACGCCTCCACCATCTTGATCACACCAGCCACACCAGCAGCAGCCTGCGTATGACCCAGATTCGACTTCACCGACCCCAACCACAACGGCTGGCCCACCTCACGACCCTGGCCATACGTCGCGATCAGCGCCTGCGCCTCGATCGGATCACCCAACCTGGTGCCCGTGCCGTGCGCCTCCACCACATCCACGTCAGCCCCGGACAGACCGGCCGACGCCAACGCAGCACGAATCACCCGCTGCTGCGACGGCCCATTCGGCGCCGTCAAACCATTCGACGCACCATCCTGATTAACCGCAGAACCCCGCACCACCGCCAACACCCGATGCCCCTTGGCCACGGCGTCGGAGAGCCGCTCCACCAACAGAACACCGACACCCTCACCCCAACCCGTCCCGTCCGCACCCTCACCGAACGCCCGGCACCGGCCATCACCCGACAACCCACCCTGACGACCGAACTCCACAAACGCACCCGGCGTCGACATCACCGTCACACCACCAGCCAACGCGAGATCACACTCACCCGACCGCAACGCCTGAGCCGCCAGATGCAACGCCACCAGCGACGACGAACACGCCGTGTCCACCGTCACCGCCGGACCCTCAAGACCCAAAACATACGAGACACGGCCCGACACCACACTCGCCGCATTACCCGTGCCGACATAACCGCCGAAGTCACCGTCGGACAGACTCAACAGAGCCGGATAGTCCTGGCCGTTGGTCCCCACGAACACACCCGTCCGACTCCCCCGCAACGACCCCGGACCCACACCAGCCCGCTCAACCGCCTCCCACACCACCTCCAACAACAACCGCTGCTGCGGATCCATCGCCAACGCCTCACGCGGCGACACCCCAAAGAACCCCGCATCAAAACCACCCACACCCGACAAGAAACCGCCTTGTCGGACGAAGTCGTGGGTCACTCCGTCTTCATTCGCGTAACGGCCGTAGAGGCTCTCCAGGGCCGCCCAGCCGCGGTCGGTGGGGAAGTCGACGATGCCGTCACGGCCCTCAGCGAGCAGAGCCCACAGATCCTCGGGCGTCTCCACATCGCCGGGGAACCGGCACGCCATGCCCACGATCGCGATCGGCTCGTCGACTGACAGAGCCGCCGGGGCTGGGGCCGCGGCTGCTTCGTCGGAGAGTTCACCGTAGATGTGGGCTGCCAGAGCGTCCGGGGTCGGATGGTCGAAGACCGCGGTCGCGGCGAGCGTGACGCCGGAAGCGGCGGCAAGGGCGTTCCGCAGTTCCACTGCGATGAGCGAGTCCACGCCGAGGTCGCGGAAAGCCCGCTCGGGACCGACCTCTCCGGAATCGCCGTAACCCAGCATGGTGGCAGCCCGCTTCTGCACCTCGTCGAGTACGAGTCGCAGGCCGGCCTCGCGCGGCAGGCGGGCTACCCGCGACCGCAGAGTGTCCTCGGCGTCGCCGGTCCGGCCGTCTGTGCCCGGCTCGGTGGCTGCCGGAACGGCAAGAAGCGAGAGCAGGGCGCTCGGGCGAGTCGTGGTGAAGGCGGGGACGAAGTGCTTCCAGTCGGCGTCGACGACGAGTTGGGTCGTCACGTCCGAGTCCAGCGCTGCTCCGAGCGCTGACAGGGCGAGTCGGGGCTCGATCGCGATGACGGCACCCTGGCCGCGACGCCGATCACCGGTGTTCACCGCCATGCCGTCACCGGCCCAGGGCCCCCACGCGATGGAGGTCGCCGGCAGGCC
This sequence comes from Streptomyces sp. NPDC090083, assembly GCF_044747445.1. Taxonomy (NCBI): domain Bacteria; kingdom Bacillati; phylum Actinomycetota; class Actinomycetes; order Kitasatosporales; family Streptomycetaceae; genus Streptomyces; species Streptomyces sp. NPDC090083. The sequence goes on from NZ_JBIVED010000025.1 coordinate 4,489, forward strand.
CTCGGCCCGGCGCCGCACCGCGAGGGCATCGAGGGCTGCGTTGGCCGCCGCATAGGCACCCTGCCCGGGGCTTCCGAGTGTTCCGGCCAGCGAGGAGAAGAGAACGAACGCCGAGAGGGAACGGTCTCTGGTCAGTTCGTCGAGGAGACGCGCGGCCGAGTCCTTCGGGCGCATGACCCGCTGGACGCGGTCGGAGTCGGTCGCGAGCAGGGTGGCGTCATCCAGCACGCCGGCCGTGTGGAACACGGCGTCGACAGGGTGTTCCGCGAGGAACGCGGCGAGGTCGGCGCGGACGGAGACGTCCAGGGCGGTCAGTGTGACCCGCGCACCGGCTCGCTCCAGCTCGGCCCGGAGTTCGGCGGCGCCGGGCGCGGCTTCGCCGCTGCGGCTGACCAGGACCAGGTCGCGGGCACCGCGCCCCACCACCCAGCGCGCCACGTGTGCTCCCAGGGCACCGGTGCCGCCCGTGATCAGCACCGTACCGTTCGGCTCCCAACGGGCGGCATGTTGAGGGAGAGGTGCGCACCGCTTGAGCCGACGGCCGAAGACACCGTGCGGGCGAAGGGCGAGTTGGTCCTCGCCGGGCTTGAGTCGGGTCAGCGCCCGTGCGAGGCGGGCGCACGCCCGATCGTCCAGCCGTGTGGGCAGGTCGATCAACCCGCCCCAGATGTCCGGGTGTTCCAGTGCCGCAACGCGTCCCAGTCCCCAGACCGCGCTGTGCGAGGTCTGGGTCGCACGGTCAGAGCCGTCGACTGTCACGGCACTTCGGGTGAGGGCCCAGAGACGTATCCCCGGGCTTCCCGATCGGGCCAGTGCGTGGAGCGCGTTCAGTGTCCCCATGACTGGTTCGGGGGACGCGGCGAACCCGAGGAGGGAGAGCACCCCATCCGGATCCGGGCGGCCTTCGGGCCCCTCGGTCCCGACGCCGATGGAACCGATCGCCTCGACGCAGGCCTCAGGGTCATCGGCGTCCACTTCGACGATGTGCGGGGTCAGTCCCTGTTTGCGGAGACCGGAGACGAGTGCTTCCAGCATGTCGCGCGAGTCGTCGTCCAGGCCGAACGGGGTCAGCACCGTCCAGTTCCCCGTGCCGGAAGTCCCGGCCGACGGCGCCGACTCGTCGTCCCGAGTGAGCGGCCGCCAGGACACCTCGTACCGAAGCGCGTCGAGTACGGAGTGTTCCTGTTGCTGCCTGTACCACTTGGAGAGCGCCGGAACCACCGGGCCAAGCGTGTCCGGCGCAAGCCCGAGGTCCGCGGCGAGCGCCGGCAGATCCTGCCTCTCCACGGCCGCCCAGAACTCGGCGTCGACGACAGCCGACGGATGCGCCGGACTCTGCGGGCCACCGGGCAACGGCTCGTGCGGGGCGAGCCAATAGCGGCGACGTTGGAAGGGGTAGGTCGGCAAGTCGACGGGCTCGACACCCACACCGCCACCCAGTACGGCGGCCCAGTCGACCTCTCCGCCGTCGACGTGGAGCCGCGCCAGCGCCCGCAGCAGTGCCAGACGTTCCGACCCGTCCTTGCGGAGCACCGGTACGTACAGCGCGTCGTCCGGTGCGCTGTTCTGGGCGAGGGCGGTGAGGGTGCCGTCGGGGCCGATCTCCAGGAAACGGGTCACGCCCTCAGCGGCGAGCGCACTCACGCCGTCGGCGAAACGGACGGCCTCACGGACATGCCTCACCCAGTAATCGGCGGACCCCAACTCGCCCTCGACGGCCAGCTGTCCAGTCACATTCGACACGAGCGGAATCGACGGAGATCCGTAAGTGATGGCCTCTGCGACCTGGCGGAACTCGGCCAGCATCGGTTCCATCAACGGCGAGTGGAAAGCATGCGAGACCCGCAGCCTGCCAGTCCGCCGCCCCCGCGCCTTCAGCTCATCGACGACCGCGGCGACAGCAGCCTCAACACCCGCCACCACCAAAGCTCTCGGACCATTGACCGCAGCGATCGACACCGCATGAGCGCGGCCCTCAAGGAGCGGGACAACCTCGTCCTCGGACGCCTCGACCGCCACCATCACACCGCCAGAGGGCAGTTGCTGCATCAGACGACCACGCGCCACCACCAATGCACACGCGTCCTCCAGACCGAGAACCCCAGCCACATGCGCAGCAGCGATCTCACCGATCGAATGACCCATCACGAAATCGGGCCGCACACCAAACGACTCGACCAACCGGAACAACGCCACCTCAACGGCGAACAACGCAGGCTGCGCCCACTCCGTACGGCTCAACCGGTCGGCGTCGTCACCGAAGACCACATCCCGCAACTCCTCGCCCACCAGGGCACATACAGCGTCGAAAGCCTCCGCGAACACCGGGAAGGCGCCATACAACTCACGCCCCATCCCCACCCGCTGCGCACCCTGCCCCGAGAACAGAAACGCCTGAGGCGCGTCTCCTCGGTCCTTGCCGACGATGGTGTCTGTTGAAGTCGCTTCATTGGCTACGGCGTTGAGCGCCTCGCCGGGACGGGTGCCGTCCTCGGCGATGACGACGGCCCGGTGTTCGAAGTGCGTCCGCGTCGTCGCGAGGGCCAAGGCAGTCCGGTGCGGCGCGAGGTCGGAGCGCTGTTCAGCGAAGGTCGCGAGGGAACGTGCCTGATCGCGCAGGGCCTCCTGAGTCCGGCCCGAGAGCAGCCAAGCGACCGGGGCGGAGTCCGGGACGGCTGGGGCGGCTTCGGTCGGCGGTTCTGATGCCGGAGCCATTTCGAGGATGACGTGGGCGTTGGTTCCGCTGACTCCGAAGGCGGATACACCGGCCACGCGAGGGCGGCCGGTCTCGGGCCACGGTTGCTGTTCCCGCAGCAACTCCACCCCACCAGCGGACCAGTCGACGTGCGATGTCGGCTCGTCGGCATACAACGTCGCCGGCAGCACACCGTGCCGCAATGCCTCCACCATCTTGATCACACCAGCCACACCCGCAGCAGCCTGCGTATGACCCAGATTCGACTTCACCGACCCCAACCACAACGGCCGGCCCACCTCACGACCCTGGCCATACGTCGCGATCAGCGCCTGCGCCTCGATCGGATCACCCAGCCTGGTGCCCGTACCGTGCGCCTCCACCACATCCACATCGGAGGCAGACACACCCGCCGACGCCAACGCAGCACGAATCACCCGCTGCTGCGACGGCCCATTCGGCGCCGTCAGACCATTCGACGCACCATCCTGATTAACCGCAGAACCCCGCACCACCGCCAACACCCGATGCCCCTTGGCCACGGCGTCGGAGAGCCGCTCCACCAACAGAACACCGACACCCTCACCCCAACCCGTCCCGTCCGCACCCTCACCGAACGCCCGGCACCGGCCATCACCCGACAACCCACCCTGACGACCGAACTCGGCGAAGACATCAGGTGTGGCCATGACGGTGACACCGCCCGCGAGGGCGAGGTCGCACTCGCCCGACCGCAGCGCCTGGGCCGCTAGGTGCAGCGCTACCAGCGACGACGAGCACGCCGTGTCCACCGTCACGGCCGGACCCTCAAGACCCAGCACGTACGACACCCGGCCCGACACCACACTCGCCGCGTTACCGGTGAGCAGGTGCCCCTCGATGCCTTCGGGCAGGTCCTGCCCGGGCGCCGCGCCGTAGTTCTGGTTGCTGCAGCCGATGAAGACGCCGGTGCGGCTGCCACGCGCGGAGGTGGGCTCCAGGCCCGCGCGTTCGAACGCCTCCCAGGACGCCTCGAGGACCAGGCGCTGTTGCGGGTCCATGGCCAGAGCCTCGCGCGGTGACACCCCGAAGAAGCCCGCATCGAATTCGGTGGCAGTGCTGACAAATCCACCCTGGCCTCCGGCGGCCGAGGGCGCGTCAGCGCTCGCGCCCCAGCCGCGGTCGGCGGGAAACGGCGTAATGGCGTCGACGCCGTTCGCGACCAGGTCCCACAGCTGCTCCGGGCTGGTGACGTCACCGGGGTAGCGGCAGGCCATCCCGACGATGGCGATCGGTTCCGTCGCCGCCCTGGTGAGTTCGTCGTTGCGTTGACGCAAGCGCTCGTTCTCGGTCAGGGAGGCGCGCAGCGCGGCGACGACACGCTCTTCGGAGGTGGGCATGCTAACTCCACTGGTTCATGGCCCGTTCGTGGGCGGACGGGAAGACATGTGGGCGGGGCGGTTCTCAGGAGGTGGAGTCGCCCAGGGCCATTTGAACGAGCGCGTCGACGTCCATGGCGTCGATCGCTTCGGGTACGGAGCCGCCATCGCCTTGTGGCTGCTCAAGCGTGTGGTGCGTCGTGCGCCGGGTCAGGTCGGCCACGTCCGTGGCTCGTCCGTCCGCAACGCTGTCCGTACCGCTGTCCGCCAGGGAGAGCACACTTGTCAGCAGGCCGCTCTCCTGCCAGCGGGACAGGGGAATCGCGGTGAGCAGTCTGTGAAGTGACGCCTCGTCAACTCCTGACAGGGTCGGCCGCGCTCCGGGCCCGGTTCCCGTTCCGTCCGATGCGCCGAAGAGCTCATCGTGCAGATGATCGGCGAGGTGACGCGGCGTCGGGTGGTCGAAGACGAGGGTGGACGGCAGCCGTAGTCCGGTCTCCGCGTGGAGCTGGTTGCGGAGTTCGACGGCGGTGAGGGAGTCGAAACCCACGTCCTTGAAGGGCCGGTTGAGGTCCACGGCCGCGCCGGCGGAACGGCCGAGCACGATTCCGGCTCGCTCACGGACAAGTTCCCGCAGGGCGCGTAGCCGTTCCTTCTCGGGACGCTGCCCCAGGCGGGCGGTCAGAGTGGCCCGGGCTCCGTCGGTCACGTTCTCCTCGACGGCGGCGTCAGCGGTGAGTGCGGGAAGTGTGGTGAGGAGGGGGCTGGGCCGACGACTGGTGAACGCCGGAACAAACCGCTCCCACTCCACATCCGCCACCACCACCGAACCACCACACCC
>NZ_JBIVED010000026.1:0-9341 GCF_044747445.1 Streptomyces sp. NPDC090083
GACCTGGTCATCGAGACCGGCAACCGGCAGGCCTTCATCGGCTCCCCGTCGACGGTCGCGAGGACCATCAACGACTTCGTGCAGGCCGACGCGAGCGACGGCTTCATCCTCGTTCCACACATCACCCCGACCGGCCTCGACCCGTTCGCCGACACGGTCGTCCCGCTCCTCCAGGAACAGGGCGTCTTCCGCACCGACTACGAGGGCCCGACCCTGCGCGACCACCTCGGCCTCGCACACCCCGACGACAACCGCGACGAACAGCGGGTGGCCTCGTGAAGTTTCTCGCGATCACCCTGATCGTGCACCGGCCGGACCCGGTCACCGGGGTACTGAAGTCGACGCACGAACGCTTCCGTGAAGTTGTCAAAAGCGCTGTGCTGGCCGAGGAGTTGGGCTTCGACGGCTTCGGAGTGGGGGAGCGACACGAACGCCCGTTCATCTCCTCGTCCCCGACCGTCGTGCTGAGTCATGTGGCCGCCCTGACGAAACGGATCCGGCTCTTCACGGCCGTGACCACCCTCAGCCTGCTGGACCCGGTCCGGGCATACGAGGACTACGCGACCTTGGACCACCTGTCCGAGGGCAGGCTGGACCTGATCATCGGCAAGGGCAACGGCGCCGCCCAGCGCGACCTGTTCCAGGTCACGCCCGAGGACCAGTGGGACCGCAACGCCGAGAGCTACGAAGTGTTCCGGCAGATCTGGCGGCAGGACAAGGTCACCGCGGACACCCGTTTCCGCCCGCCGCTGGCACAGGCGGAGGTGTGGCCGCGGCCGTACCAACAGCCGGTCCGGGTCTGGCACGGCAGCGCCACCAGCAAGGAGTCGGTCGACCTGGCCGCCCGGTACGGCGACCCGCTCTTTTCGGCGAACGTCACCAACCCCATAGAGCCGTATGCCGAGTTGATCCGCTACTACCGCGAACGCTGGGAGCACTACGGCCACGATCCGACGCGGATCGCCGTCGGGGCGGGCACGGCGGGCATCCATGTCGCCCCGACCTCCCAGGAGGCGCTGGCGGTGTACCGCCCGGTCTTCGAGTCCAATCTGGCGTTCTTCAGGAAAGCCGGTCTGCCAGTGGTCTTCGAGACCCTGGAGGACTACGTCGAGCGCAGCTCGGCCCTGATCGGCAGCCCGCAGCAGGTCATCGACAAGGTGCACCGCTACCACGAGCAGTTCGGGCACACCGTCGTCCATCTGCACGCCGACGCGAACGGCCTCCCGGACGCCGAGCACCGCGCTTCGCTGGAGCTGTTCCAGTCGGCGGTCGCCCCGACCCTGCGCAGGGACATCCCGGACCCACCCTTCGACTGGAGCCCCGTGCTTCCGACACCACCGACCACCCAGGAGGCCACCCGTGCCTGACATCCCCCTCGGCGTCCTCGACCTGGTCCCGATCCCGTCCGGCTCGACGGCGGCCGATGCCCTGCGCAACTCCATCGATCTCGCCCAGCAGGCCGAGCGCTTCGGATACGCCCGCTACTGGTTCGCCGAGCACCACCTCAATCCCGGCGTGGCCGGCACGTCACCCGCCGTCGTCCTGGCGCTGACCGCATCCGCCACCTCCACCATTCGGCTCGGCTCCGGAGCCGTGCAACTCGGGCACCGCACAGCGCTGTCCACCGTGGAGGAGTTCGGCCTGATCGACGCGCTGCACCCCGGCCGTTTCGACCTGGGCCTCGGCCGCTCGGGCGGCCGCCCGCCGGGTCAGCCGACCGAACCGTCGCCGACCGCGCCCCCGGTCGTCGACGGCCGTACCCCGAACGGCCTGTTGATCCCGCCACGCTTCTCCTTCGCACATCTCCTCGGCTCACCCAGAGTCGCCCTGCAACGCAGGCTGCTCCTGCTCCCGGGCGCCGAATCCCAGGACTACGCCGAACAGATCGACGACCTCCTCGCCCTGCTGGCCGGCACCTATCGCTCCCTTGACGGCGTCGAGGCGCACGTCGTGCCCGGGGAGGGCGCCGACGTCGAGGTATGGATCCTGGGCAGCAGCGGTGGCCAGAGCGCCGAGGCGGCGGGGGCGAGGGGGCTGCGGTTCGCCGCGAACTACCACGTCAGCCCGGCCACGGTTCTGGAGGCGGTGGAGGGCTACCGGTCCTTCTTCCAACCCTCCGAGTCCCTGGACAAGCCGTACGTCAGCGTCTCCGCCGACGTCGTCGTCGCCGAGGACGACGCCACCGCCCGCGAACTCGCCACCGGCTACGGTCTGTGGGTGCGCAGCATCCGCAGTGCCGAGGGTGCCATAGAGTTCCCGACGCCGGATGAAGCGCGTACTCACACGTGGACCGACGCGGACCGAGCCCTCGTCCAGGACCGCATCGACACCCAGTTCGTGGGCTCACCGGGCCGGGTGGCCGACCAACTGGAGCAACTTCAGGAGGCTACGGGCGCGGACGAGGTGCTCATCACGACCATCACTCACGACCACACGGACCGGGTCCGCTCCTACGGACTGCTTGCCGAGGAGTGGCGCCGACGAGGTCACTCCTTCCCGTCGAGCTGATGCTGGGGAGCACCGCACCGGATGGGTGCACGCGATCGTTCTGACACGGCTGCGTCGTCGTCGCGCTGACAGCTGATGGCTCTCCGCGCGGATACGGCGACGCGAGGCCGTCGACGCTGAGGCGATCTCGCACCCGCCCTCCGATGTACGCGACGACCTGGCCGAGCGCCACGCGCTCGCACAGCCGCTCGGCACCGGTCAGCCACATGAGGGACCGCACAGGCTCAGAACCAGTGACAGCGGCGTGCTCCGCCCCTCGGTGTCGACGACGACACGCCCTCGGCCCACCGCTCCTACTCCTCGTCGACGACCTGCTGCCAGTCCAAAAGCGGCAGACCCCGAAGGCGCGGGAACCGACGGCGCGGAAAGCCGAGTCCGACTCCGCCGCCTCCCACTCCTGACCGTCGCCCGTACATGAGACAACGAACCGAAAGGTCCTCCCATGGCCACCGTCCTGTCCGTCTCCGGAAGCCCCTCCGCCACCTCCCGCACGGCCCGGCTGCTGCGCCACCTCGACGAGCGGCTCGTCGCGCAGGGGCATGAGGTGATCCCGTTGGATGTTCGTACACTCCCTGCCGCAGCGCTGCTCGGTGCCGATTTCGCTCACCCGGCGATCGTCCGGACCACCGCCTTGTTCGAGCAGGCAGACGGGGTGGTGATCGGTACTCCTGTCTACAAGGCCGCCTACTCCGGGCTTCTGAAGTCCCTGCTCGACCTGCTCCCGCAGTACGCGCTGGCGGGCAAGACGGTCCTGCCGCTGGCAACCGGTGGTACGAACGCCCACGTCCTGGCCATCGACTACGCCTTGCGCCCGGTCCTGTCGTCCATGGGACCCGCGCACATCACCCCGGGTTGGTTCACACTCGACAAGGACATCACGATGGGCGAGGACGGCACGCTGACCGTCGCCCAGGGGGCGGCGGAGGCTCTGGCACAGGTCACGGACCAGTTCTCGGCGGCGCTGGTTGGGCGTACGGCCTTGCTGGCCGCCACCGGATGAGCGCCGTCACCGTCGTCGCGCGTGCCTCCTGGGACCCGCCGAGGGATCGCTTCGTTGACGACAGACCAGCGTGCGCTGGGACATCTGTCTGACAGGCATTCCTCGGTCCGATACTCGAACGCAATTGCATCTAGCGGACCGCAGAGGTGAGCGCCGCTGAACTCGGGCACCCTCACAAACGGTGTGGCGAAGACCTGTCGAGGTCTCCACCGCACCGGCCAGTTCAACGTCCAGCCGGTCATTTCTTCAACCAGCCGACCTTCGTGTAGTCCACGTCCGCGAGGCCGCTCGCGCCGTAGTTGGCGAGGTTCGAGCGGACCGCGAGGACCTGCGGGCGCTGGTAGACCGGAATGGAGTGGCCCAGAGCCCAGATCTTGGCGTCGGCCTCGTTGTAGAGCTTGTTCGCATTGGTGGTGTCCGTCGTCTCGGTTGCCTTCTTCAACAGGGCGTCGATCTCGGGGGAGCCGACGGAACCGTAGTTCTGGTACAGGTTCTTGCCGGACGGCTGGCGGTAGATCGGGTAGGCCTGCGAGCGGAAGGTCTGGTCGACCCAACGGAAGCTCGTCAGGTCGAAGTTGCCGATGGTGACGTACTTGGAGAAGTAGTCGTTCGACGGCACCTTCACGATGTTCAGCTTGATCCCGGCCTGGGCCAACTGCGCTTGGACCAGCTCGGACTGGTCTACCTGCGCGGAGGTGGAGCCCGCGCTGAGCGTGTAGCCGAGCGTGAGCTGCTTGCGTGCTTTGACCCGTTTGCCGCCCTGGAGCGTCCAGCCCGCCGCGTCCAGCAGCTCGCCCGCCTTCTTCAAGTTGTACGTGCCGTACGTACCGGAGTTGTCCTGGTAGCCGGCCTGGTTGGGCATGAAGAAGTGGCTTCCGTACGGCTTCAGTTGGACGGGCAGGTCCTTGCCGAAGGCGATGGCGATCGACTTGCGGTCGATGGCGTGCTGGAGTGCCTGACGGACGCGGATATCCTTGAGCGGTCCACGCGCGCCGTTGAACTCGATGTGCACCTCGTCCCAGCGGGAGCCGACGCGGATGTCGGTGCCCGCCGCCTTGTACAGCCGCTTGTAGTCCTCGGGCAGGAGCGCGCTCGCGGAGTCGATCTCCTTGTTGAGATAGGCGTCCGTCCAGGCCGAGTAGTCCAGGGCCCGGAAGACGATCGAGTCCAATTTAGGTTTCGTTCCCCACCAGTTGGGATCCGGGACGGCCGTGACGGTCTGGGCCGTCTTGTCGTACGAGGAGATCTTGAAGGCGTTCGATGTGATTGGGATCTGTTGTGTCCAGCCCTTGTTGAATTTGTCCGGGGTGTCGATCGCGGCTGCCGGCAGAAGCGGGTTGAACAGGTGCTTCCAGTCGGCGTACGGCGTGGAGAAGGTGACCTTGACCTGGTGTGCGTCGGCACCTTGTTGGACCGCGCCGATTTGTTCGTAGCCGGAGGTGTCCGCGGCCTCGTACGCCTTGTTCGTGCCGTTGTTCGCCTTCCACAGAGCTTCGAAGTCCCGCCAGCCGAGGGACTTTCCGTCGGACCACTTCGCCTTGGGGTTGAGCTTGTAGACGACGGTCTGCGGGCTGGTCGAGGTCACTGAGGCGGAGAGCAGGAAGTCCGTGTCGGGGTTGGACTCGCCCTGCGCGTCCGCCCAGAACAGCCTGGGCTCCACCAGTTCGTTGATGTCCGTCGCGTCACCCTGGTTGCCGTTGGCGGTGTAGCGGTTGTAGTCCGCGATCCACTGCGAGATCGCCAGCTTGAGGGTGCCGCCCTGCTGGATGTCGCTCAGCGGACGGGCGTTGATCTCCGCGCTGCCGGCCGGAGCCGCGCTCTTCTGGACGGCGGGTTTGCCGCCGTCGGAGGAGCCGCAGCCGGTCACCAGCAGCGCGGTGGCCGCGGTGGCGGCGATCCAGGCTGCGGTGGAGGTCTGTCGCATGTCGGTGTCCTTTGTGAGGCCTGTGTCGTCGGTGGGACGCACCGAACGTAGAACGGCCTACGACCTGAGGGGGAGACCTCCTGGACACCTGACATGTTCTCTTCATGATGTGGCAACACGAGACCTGGACCATTTCCACTGTGCCTGCCTACCTGGCCAAACGACTCGGCTACTACGCCCTGTTGCTCCTGGCCGCCGTCTGCCTCTCCTACCTGTTGGCCTCGCTCGCCCTCCACCCGCGCGAGTACTACGCCGGCCGGCAGCCGCCCATCCCCGTCGCCTCGGTGAACCACCATCTCGACGAGATCGGCGTCAACGACCGCACCCCGCTGCCGAGCCGCTTCCTGCGCTGGCTCGGACACGCGGTGCGCGGCGACCTTGGCGAGACCATCGACGGCACCTCCGTCGACGCCGAGTTCGGCCGCAGACTCGGAGTCAGTCTGCGGCTGCTGCTGGCCGGAACCGTGTTCGGTACCGTCGCGGGCGTGCTCGTCGGCGCCTGGACGGCCGTACGCCAGTACCGGATCAGCGACCGGGCCGTCACCCTCGCCTCCTTCGCACTGCTCTCGACTCCCGTGTTCCTGCTGGCGATCCTCCTCAAGACCGGCGCGATCTGGTTCAACCAGAGCACGGGCACGGATCTGATCCAGTTCACGGGAGAGAAGAGCCCCGGCGTGACCGACGGCTTCTGGACCGTCCTGAGGGACCGCAGCGTGCATCTGCTGCTGCCCACCCTCTCCGTCGCCCTCTTCGCCGTCGCGAGCTACAGCCGCTACCAGCGCAACACGATGCTCGACGTCCTCGGCTCCGACTATCTGCGCACCGCACGGGCCAAGGGCCTCGCCCGGCGGACGGTCTTCCTCAAACACGGACTGCGTACGGCCCTCATCCCCATGTCGACCTACTTCTCCTACGGCTTCCTCGCCCTGTTCACCGGCGCCATCTTCACGGAGACGATCTTCGGCTGGCACGGCATGGGGGAGTGGTTCGTCGCGTCCATCGGCAAGAACGACGTGAACTCCGTGGTCGCCGTGAACCTCTTCGCCGCCGTCACCGTTCTACTCTCCGGCTTCCTCGCCGACGTCCTGCACGCCGCGCTCGACCCCCGTATCAGGCAGGCATCATGACCACGGCCCTCATCGCCGAAGAGGCACCCGTCGCTGCGCCTCCCGCCGGCCGCGCCACCGTCGTCCTGCGCCGCTTCCTGCGCAATCGCGCCGCCCTCGCCGGAGCCGTGGTCCTGGTACTGCTGTTCCTGCTCGCCTTCGTCGGACCGTATGTCACCCCGTGGTCCTACAGCCACATCGACTACACGGCGCTGCGGGCCGCACCCGACGCCGACCATTGGTGGGGTACCAACCGCATCGGCCAAGATGTGTTCGCGCAGACCGTACGCGGCCTCCAGAAGTCCCTCATCATCGGACTGCTCGTCGCCGTGCTCGCCACGGGGCTCGCCTCGCTGGTCGGAGCCTGCGCCGGATACTTCGGTGGGTGGACCGACCGCCTGCTCATGTTCTTCGTGGACCTCCTGCTGGTCTTCCCTTCCTTCCTCATCATCGCGATCGTCTCGCCCCGACTGGACTCCAGCGGCTGGTTCGCCCTGGTCGGACTGCTCGGGCTCTTCGCCTGGATGATCACCGCCAGGGTGGTGCGGTCCATGACCCTCTCCCTGAAGGAGCGCGAATTCGTGCGCGCCGCACGGTACATGGGCGTCGGCCCCTTCCGGATCATCTGGCGGCACGTCCTGCCCAACGTCGCGTCCTTCCTCATCATCGACGCGACCATCCAGGTCGGCGGCGCCGTCATGAGCGAGACCGCCCTGTCCTACTTCGGCTTCGGCGTCCAGCCCCCCGACGTCTCGCTCGGCACCCTGATCGCCGACGGAACCAGCGCCGCCGTCACCTACCCATGGATGTTCTTCTTCGCTGCCGGACTCCTGGTCGTGTTCGTCCTGGCCGTGAACCTGGTCGGCGACGGGCTGCGGGACGCGCTGGACCCCACCTCGAAAGGCGCATCCCGGTGAGCCCGATACTCCAAGTGACCCATCTGGACGTCGACTTCGACGGACGACCCGCCGTGCGCGGCGTAGCTCTCACCCTCGACCGAGGTGAAGTCCTCGGCCTCGTCGGCGAGTCGGGCTCCGGGAAGTCCGCGACCGCGCTCGCCGTCCTCGGTCTGCTGCCGGGCAACGCGACGGTCCGCGGGTCCGTACGACTCGACGGACAGGAACTCGTCGGAGCCTCGGAGCGCCGACTCACCAGGATCCGTGGCAGCCGCGTCTCCATGGTCTTCCAGGATCCGCTCTCCGCGTTCACACCCGTGTACCGGATCGGAGACCAGATCGCCGAGGCGGTCCGCGCGCACCAGGACGTCTCCCGTGAACAGGCCCTGAAGCGAGCGGTCGAACTGCTCGACCTCGTCGGCATCCCCGAACCTGCCCTGCGTGCACGGGCGTTCCCGCACGAGTTCTCCGGCGGCATGCGCCAGCGCGCGATGATCGCCATGGCGATGGCCAACGACCCCGACATCATCCTCGCAGACGAACCCACCACCGCCCTCGACGTCACCATCCAGGCACAGGTGCTCGACGTGCTGCGGACGGCGCAGCACGAGACGGGGGCCGCGGTACTTCTGGTCAGCCACGACCTCGGTGTCATCGCCGGGGCGGCCGACCGGGTGGCCGTGATGCACGAGGGACGGGTCGTCGAGTCGGGCACGGCCGTCGCGGTCTTCGAACGGCCCCAGGAGCCCTACACGAAGCGGCTGTTGGCGGCCGTCCCACGGATGGACGCCCCGCGCATACCCCAACCCCCCACTGGGGAAACGGTGTTGAAGGTGCGCGGGCTCACCAGGACCTTCCCGCTCCTCAAGGGAACCGCCTTCAAGCGCCGGATCGGGTCCGTGTACGCGGTCGACGGCGTCGACCTCGACGTCCGGCGCGGGCAGACGCTCGCCCTGGTCGGCGAGTCAGGGTCGGGGAAGTCGACGACGCTCTTCGAACTGCTCGAACTGGCCCGGCCGCAAGGCGGATCGATCGAGTTGTTCGGCCAGGACCTCGCCGGGCTCGGCAAGGCGGAGGTGAAGGCCCTGCGCCGCCGCGTCCAGATCGTCTTCCAGGACCCGATGGCCTCCCTCGACCCGCGGATGCCTGTCGGGGACATCATCGCCGAGCCGCTGCGCACCCAGGGCGCCGACCGGGCGACGATCGGCCGTCGCGTGCCGGACCTTCTCGCCCAGGTCGGGCTCGACCCGGCCCACGCCGAGCGCTACCCGCACGAGTTCTCCGGCGGCCAGCGGCAGCGCGTCGGCATCGCCCGCGCACTGTCCGTCGAGCCGGAACTGCTCGTCCTCGACGAACCGGTCTCGGCCCTTGACGTCTCCGTCCAGGCCGGAGTGCTCGACCTGCTGCAGCGCCTGAAAGAAGAGCTGGGCCTCGCCTACCTCTTCGTCTCCCACGACCTGTCCGTCGTACGCAACATCGCCGACCGCGTGAGCGTGGTCTACCTCGGCCGCACGGTCGAGGCCGGTCCCGTTGACGATGTCTTCGAGCGTCCCCGGCACCCCTACACCCAGGCCCTCCTCTCCGCCGTGCCCCTGCCCGATCCGGTACGCGAACGCGAGCGGCGGCAGTCGCGGATCCTGCTGGCCGGGGACCCGCCGAGCCCGACGCGACGCTACGACGGCTGCCGGTTCCGGGCGCGCTGCCCCCTCCACGTACAACTGGAGGAGGCGGAGCGGCAACGGTGCGCTCAGGAGATTCCGGCGCTCGACGGGGACGGGGCGGCCTGTCACTTTCCCCGCGTGCGGGAGGTTGTCTAGTAGTGCTTCGTTAGGTTCTGGTTCTGCTGGTGGTGAGGGGGCGGCCGCAGGTGGTGCAGGTGCCGGTCCAGCACATCAGCAGGTTTTGGA
>NZ_JBIVED010000027.1:0-5452 GCF_044747445.1 Streptomyces sp. NPDC090083
GAAGAAGCGCCGGCTAACTACGTGCCAGCAGCCGCGGTAATACGTAGGGCGCAAGCGTTATCCGGAATTATTGGGCGTAAAGAGCTCGTAGGCGGTTTGTCGCGTCTGCTGTGAAATCCCGAGGCTCAACCTCGGGCCTGCAGTGGGTACGGGCAGACTAGAGTGCGGTAGGGGAGATTGGAATTCCTGGTGTAGCGGTGGAATGCGCAGATATCAGGAGGAACACCGATGGCGAAGGCAGATCTCTGGGCCGTAACTGACGCTGAGGAGCGAAAGGGTGGGGAGCAAACAGGCTTAGATACCCTGGTAGTCCACCCCGTAAACGTTGGGAACTAGTTGTGGGGACCATTCCACGGTTTCCGTGACGCAGCTAACGCATTAAGTTCCCCGCCTGGGGAGTACGGCCGCAAGGCTAAAACTCAAAGGAATTGACGGGGACCCGCACAAGCGGCGGAGCATGCGGATTAATTCGATGCAACGCGAAGAACCTTACCAAGGCTTGACATACACCAGAACGGGCCAGAAATGGTCAACTCTTTGGACACTGGTGAACAGGTGGTGCATGGTTGTCGTCAGCTCGTGTCGTGAGATGTTGGGTTAAGTCCCGCAACGAGCGCAACCCTCGTTCTATGTTGCCAGCACGTAATGGTGGGAACTCATGGGATACTGCCGGGGTCAACTCGGAGGAAGGTGGGGATGACGTCAAATCATCATGCCCCTTATGTCTTGGGCTTCACGCATGCTACAATGGCCGGTACAAAGGGCTGCAATACCGTGAGGTGGAGCGAATCCCAAAAAGCCGGTCCCAGTTCGGATTGAGGTCTGCAACTCGACCTCATGAAGTCGGAGTCGCTAGTAATCGCAGATCAGCAACGCTGCGGTGAATACGTTCCCGGGTCTTGTACACACCGCCCGTCAAGTCATGAAAGTCGGTAACACCTGAAGCCGGTGGCCCAACCCTTGTGGAGGGAGCCGTCGAAGGTGGGATCGGTAATTAGGACTAAGTCGTAACAAGGTAGCCGTACCGGAAGGTGCGGCTGGATCACCTCCTTTCTAAGGAGCATCTGGCACTGATGGCCTTCGGGTTGTGAGTGTCCAGGCGCCGGATCAGACCGTTCGTGTCTGCCGGTTAGCTCATGGGTGGAACATTTGACTTGGTGTCGGGGACGAGGTTCTCGGGTTTAGTACGTGGCTTGCCATTGGAATGATCTGGTTCGGAGTTTTTGACACATGCACGCTGTTGGGTCCTGAGGGGCCGGGCGCTGATCGCGCTGGTTGTGAGACCGGTGGTGGTTGGTGGCTGTTCCTCGAGGGCCTTTTCTTGATGTCGCGGTTGTGATGTCGGGGAGGGGTACCGCCCGTACTTTGAGAACTACACAGTGGACGCGAGCATCTTCGACATGAGCCTTCGGGTTTGTGTCGTGAAGATGATCTTAAAGATCATTAGTCAATTTTTTGACGATTCAACTCATGTGATTTCAAGTCTTTAAGAGCAAACGGTGGATGCCTTGGCATCTGGAGCCGAAGAAGGACGTAGCAATCTGCGATAAGCCTCGGGGAACTGATAAGCGAGTTTTGATCCGAGGGTGTCCGAATGGGGAAACCCCGCCAGGGCGCGTGCGTACCTGGTGACTCCCGCCTGAATATATAGGGCGGGTAGAGGGAACGTGGGGAAGTGAAACATCTCAGTACCCACAGGAAGAGAAAGCAACAGCGATTCCGTGAGTAGTGGCGAGCGAAATCGGAAGAGGCTAAACCTAGCGTGTGTGATAGCCGGCAGGCGTTGCATGTTGGGGGTTGTGGGACTTTTCGGATTGTTCTGCCGAGCAGTCGACGTGACAAGAGGGTATAGACGAACGGTTTTGAATGGCCGGTCATAGAGGGTGCGAACCCCGTAGTCGAAATGCCTGTTCTTGGCGTGAAGAGTATCCCAAGTAGCACGGGGCCCGAGAAATCCCGTGTGAATCTGTCAGGACCACCTGATAAGCCTAAATACTCCCAGATGACCGATAGCGGACAAGTACCGTGAGGGAAAGGTGAAAAGTACCCCGGGAGGGGAGTGAAATAGTACCTGAAACCGTTTGCTTACAAACCGTTGGAGCCTCCTTAGTAGGGGTGACAGCGTGCCTTTTGAAGAATGAGCCTGCGAGTTAGCGATACGTGGCGAGGTTAACCCGTGTGGGGTAGCCGTAGCGAAAGCGAGTCTGAATAGGGCGATTCAGTCGCGTGTCCTAGACCCGAAGCGAAGTGATCTATCCATGGCCAGGTTGAAGCGACGGTAAGACGTCGTGGAGGACCGAACCCACTTAGGTTGAAAACTGAGGGGATGAGCTGTGGATAGGGGTGAAAGGCCAATCAAACTTCGTGATAGCTGGTTCTCTCCGAAATGCATTTAGGTGCAGCGTTGCGTGTTTCTTGCCGGAGGTAGAGCTACTGGATGGCCGATGGGCCCTACAAGGTTACTGACGTCAGCCAAACTCCGAATGCCGGTAAGTGAGAGCGCAGCAGTGAGACTGTGGGGGATAAGCTTCATAGTCGAGAGGGAAACAACCCAGACCACCAACTAAGGTCCCTAAGCGCGTGCTAAGTGGGAAAGGATGTGGAGTTGCTTTGACAACCAGGAGGTTGGCTTAGAAGCAGCCACCCTTGAAAGAGTGCGTAATAGCTCACTGGTCAAGTGATTCCGCGCCGACAATGTAACGGGGCTCAAGCACGCCACCGAAGTTGTGGCATTGACATTTTTGGTAGGCCTTCGTGGTCCAGCCGTGTTGATGGGTAGGAGAGCGTCGTGTGGCGAGTGAAGCGGCGGGGTGACCCAGCCGTGGACGCTACACGAGTGAGAATGCAGGCATGAGTAGCGAATGACGTGTGAGAAACACGTCCTCCGAAAGACCAAGGGTTCCAGGGTCAAGCTAATCTTCCCTGGGTAAGTCGGGACCTAAGGCGAGGCCGACAGGCGTAGTCGATGGACAACGGGTTGATATTCCCGTACCGGCGAAGAACCGCCCAAGCTAATCCAGTGGTGCTAAGAGTCCTAGCTCACGCTTTAGCCGATCCCTTCGGGGTGAGGCGGGTGTGTGTGAACGCTCGACCCCATGCTGGTGCGGCTAGCGTATTAACAGGTGTGACGCAGGAAGGTAGCCCAAGCCAGGCGATGGTAGTCCTGGTGCAAGTGCGTAGGCCGACTCTTAGGCAAATCCGGGAGTCATTGAGGCTGAGACACGATGCGGATAAAAAGTGGGTGATCCTATGCTGCCGAGAAAAGCATCGACGCGAGGTTCTAGCCGCCCGTACCCCAAACCGACTCAGGTGGTCAGGTAGAGAATACCAAGGAGATCGAGAGAATCGTGGTTAAGGAACTCGGCAAAATGCCCCCGTAACTTCGGGAGAAGGGGGGCCATCCACTTATTAGGACTTGCTCCGAAAGGGTGTGGTGGCCGCAGAGACTAGTGGGTAGCGACTGTTTACTAAAAACACAGGTCCGTGCCAAGTCGCAAGACGATGTATACGGACTGACGCCTGCCCGGTGCTGGAAGGTTAAGAGGACCGGTTAGCCGCAAGGCGAAGCTGAGAATTTAAGCCCCAGTAAACGGCGGTGGTAACTATAACCATCCTAAGGTAGCGAAATTCCTTGTCGGGTAAGTTCCGACCTGCACGAATGGCGTAACGACTTCCCAACTGTCTCAACCGCGAACTCGGCGAAATTGCATTACGAGTAAAGATGCTCGTTACGCGCAGCAGGACGGAAAGACCCCGTGACCTTTACTACAGCTTGGTATTGGTGTTCGGTGTGGCTTGTGTAGGATAGGTGGGAGACGGTGAAGCATTCACGCCAGTGAGTGTGGAGTCATTGTTGAAATACCACTCTGGTCACTCTGGATATCTAACTTAGGACCGTGATCCGGTTCAGGGACAGTGCCTGGTGGGTAGTTTAACTGGGGCGGTTGCCTCCCAAAATGTAACGGAGGCGCCCAAAGGTTCCCTCAACCTGGTTGGCAATCAGGTGGCGAGTGTAAGTGCACAAGGGAGCTTGACTGTGAGACTGACAGGTCGAGCAGGGACGAAAGTCGGGACTAGTGATCCGGCAGTGGCTTGTGGAAGCGCTGTCGCTCAACGGATAAAAGGTACCTCGGGGATAACAGGCTGATCTTGCCCAAGAGTCCATATCGACGGCATGGTTTGGCACCTCGATGTCGGCTCGTCGCATCCTGGGGCTGGAGTAGGTCCCAAGGGTTGGGCTGTTCGCCCATTAAAGCGGTACGCGAGCTGGGTTTAGAACGTCGTGAGACAGTTCGGTCCCTATCCGCTGCGCGCGTAGGAAGTTTGAGAGGATCTGACCCTAGTACGAGAGGACCGGGTTGGACGAACCTCTGGTGTGTCAGTTGTTCCGCCAGGAGCACCGCTGATTAGCTACGTTCGGGATGGATAACCGCTGAAAGCATCTAAGCGGGAAGCCGGCCTCAAGATGAGACTTCCATACCCCTTGTGGGTGAGAGGCTCCCAGCCAGACTACTGGGTTGATAGGCCGGATGTGGAAGCGCAGTAATGCGTGAAGCTGACCGGTACTAATAAGCCGATGACTTGATAACACACCGTTTTTGGTGCTTGCGTCCACTGAGTGGTTCTCGATGTACGGTCGAGAACAACACAACAATGAACAATCGTTGTTGGTTTTTGAAACATCAATAGTGTTTCGGCGGCCATAGCGAGAGGGAAACGCCCGGTCACATTCCGAACCCGGAAGCTAAGCCTCTCAGCGCCGATGGTACTGCAGGGGGGACCCTGTGGGAGAGTAGGACACCGCCGGACTTCCTTTAACGAAATGGCCACCCAACGCTGGGTGGCCATTTCGCATTTACGGGCACATTCCGCCCGTACGGTGACAGCGCCGGTACGCACCCCCCTTCCTTTTGGTATCGGAGGGGGACGCGTACCGGCGCTTCGCCGTACCCGCGGAGCGACCCGTTTGGTGTACGTCGGCGCGCGGTCACGCTGTGCGTGGCAACAGCCTGCGGACGCGGCATGCCTTCGCACACCTGGGTTCAGAACCGCACGTTCAGCCCGACGCCGTCGCTCGACGCCGTCGTGCCGTCGTGGTGGCGTCGTCGTGCTCGCGCGGTCGTGTGGATATCGACGCCACCGAAGGTCGTGTGCGCATCGACGCCGCCGGAAAACGACGATGCGCCGACCCCGGGTGAGGGGCCGACGCATCGCGGGGGGTGGAGCGGTTCAGCCGGTGTTCTGAAGGCCGGCCGCGACACCGCTCACCGAGAGGAGGAGAAGGCGCTGGTGCTCGGCATCCGGAGTCGGGTTCTCGGCATCGACGTCCCGCAGGGCGCGCAGCGCGCGCAGCTGCAGGAGCGACAGTGCGTCGACGTACGGACTGCGCATCTTGACGGCCCGCTGCAGGATCGGCTTGTTCCCGAGCAGGTCGCCACCGGTGATCCGCTCG
>NZ_JBIVED010000029.1:0-1214 GCF_044747445.1 Streptomyces sp. NPDC090083
CTAGTAGTGCTTCGTTAGGTTCTGGTTCTGCTGGTGGTGAGGGGGCGGCCGCAGGTGGTGCAGGTGCCGGTCCAGCACATCAGCAGGTTTTGGAGGGCGTCGAGGGTCTGGTAGAGGCTCGGGCCGGTGCCCCGGCTTTTGGGTCGAGCCTGCGGAGGGTGAGGAAGGCCTGGGCGGCGGTGACGAGGGTGACGTGGTGGTGCCAGCCGCGCCAGGTGCGGCCTTCGAAGTGGTCCAGGCCCAGGCCGTGTTTGAGCTCGCGGTAGTCATGTTCGATCCGCCAGCGCATCTTCGCCCAGCGCACCAGGTCAGCGGTCGGTGTGGTGGCGGACAGGTTCGATATCCAGTAGTTGGTCGGGGCGGCCTGGCCGTCCGGCCATTCGACGAGGAGGGTCTGGACGGGCAGGACGCCGTCCCACCGGCTGCGGCCCCCGGCTGACTCCTGAGCGCCGGCCAGGGACTGCTTGCCCGCAGGCCGCACCGTCAGCACCGTGAACCGTGAGGTCATCGCGCCCTTGCTGCCCTGCCTCCAGGTCACCTCGTTGAACCGCTCCTCACCCGCCTCCGCCGCGAGGGTAGAGACGGCTCGCGGCGGGGTGCGGTAGCGGGGAAGAGTGGGTGGTCCGAGTCCGCCGTAAGCAGGCTGGTGCGGTTCGGCATCCTCCGGGTGGGCGACTTCCTTCCCGTTCAGAGCCAGGACATAGGACAGCCCTCGTTCCTGGAGACCGAGCCTGAACGGCGTGCTGACGCCGTAGCCGGCGTCGGCCACGATGACCGGTGCGGTCAGCTGCCACTGGGCGAGTGTGTCCAGAAGACTGAGCGCCAGACGCCACTTCTCCCGGTGCACCACACCGTCGGGGACACCGGCCCTGCGGCAGCGCTCCGGCTCGTCCGTCCACTCCCGCGGCAGATACAACTGCCACTCCAACGGGCACGAGGCGGTGTCGGTGGCGGCATGGACACTGACCGCGACCTGGCAGTTCGCCCGCTTGCCCACCGCTCCGCAGTACTGGCGGGCCACCCCGACCGACGCTGTCCCGCACTTGGGAAACGACACGTCGTCGATCACCCACACCTCCGGCCTGACCACTTCGGACAGCCGCTCGGCGATCCGCCGCCGCACCGGCAGCGGATCCCACGGCGACTGGTTCACGAACTGCTGCAGGGCCTGCATGTTCCCGTCCGGTAGACGCTCAGCCATCGGCTGGATCGAC